>NZ_JAGXJX010000288.1:0-277 GCF_019091125.1 Paenibacillus sp. GbtcB18 | reverse complement strand
ATTTCCATTAGAAAGACCATTAATGCTCACAAACCTTCATTTGCAGCAGCCACTTTATTGTCTTCTGCTGGACGTGAAGTCATCTTTTCTCCTATAGTTATAGCATCTTGGAGGGATATGCTTCCCACAATGGAGTATACAAACCAATGATTACTATATCTTGCTATATTTCGTTTTACAGGATCATTTCTGTCTGAGTTCACAAGGACCACTAAAATTTCGACAGTAGCTGACATAGGAATGCGGGATAAGGCATTGCTTTCACATTTAACGAGCC
>NZ_JAGXJX010000287.1:0-277 GCF_019091125.1 Paenibacillus sp. GbtcB18 | reverse complement strand
CGACACAATTTCAACATTTGGAGCCTAAACAAAGCAATGAGTGCTGCAAATAACAGCTTATCATGCTATTAAATCACTTATTATCCAGAATGTAAATAAAGTATGGCCAACAGATTGTATCTGGGGCAATTCAATAGATGCAATTGAAGAAGTGCAAATATAATTCAGTAATAAAGTACCATCAGAAGCTATGAAGCATAGACACTACAAAATGCTTGCCGTGTCCATGTTGGACACCAATTCTTGCCAGATATTTATAGACATGTCGGATACTTCA
>NZ_JAGXJX010000286.1:0-277 GCF_019091125.1 Paenibacillus sp. GbtcB18 | reverse complement strand
CGAGCGATACCTTCTACTGTCTTGCTTACGATCAGACCGTTACCAACACCAGCGCCAAGTGCGCCCAAACCGATTGCTAATGCTGCTGCCAGGAATTCCATGAAAAATTTCCACCTCAGAAAATAGGTTTTGTACCTGTAATGTGTATATGGATCCCACGCCTTGCGGAAGACGCGCAGAGCTGCTAATCGCAGCTGAGCCGATCATTTAGTGATCTTCATGATGAACGGTAGCTTGGGAAGTGTAAACCATGGTAAGAATGGTGAACAAGAATGCC
>NZ_JAGXJX010000285.1:0-277 GCF_019091125.1 Paenibacillus sp. GbtcB18 | reverse complement strand
ATTCCGATCCCGTTGTTCGTAACGGCGGCCGCGAGGCCCGCCACATGGGTGCCGTGTCCGGTGCCGTCACTCGGATTCGGATCATTGTCCACGTAATCGTAACCGGGAACCAGATGCGCGACCAGATCCGGGTGCGTCAGTTCGACTCCCGTATCGCGGACGGCGATGACGACCGAACTGGCGCTTTGCGCCACATCCCATGCCGAGGGGGCAGAAATTTTTTGCGGACCGTACTGATAGAGGCTGAAATAAGGATCGTTAGGGATAGCAAATGCAT
>NZ_JAGXJX010000284.1:0-278 GCF_019091125.1 Paenibacillus sp. GbtcB18 | reverse complement strand
CAAGCTTAGATTCACCATCAACATTTCATTATTCGCAGAGTATGCTTATACGACAAAAACATATATACTAATAAAGATCTGCCCAAAGTCTTCTAGCTTTCCACTGCCTCAGCCCAATTTTAACATTTAAGCAAGCGACAAGCTATCTTAAAAAATTTATATAACAATGGGGTGAGCATAAAAAGCTCAGCAGGTGACTAAAATATCCATGGTAAAAGAGGATAACTTCCAAACAAATAAGGTTTCAAAATGCAAGGCAGAATATAAGAATTCATAGA
>NZ_JAGXJX010000283.1:0-278 GCF_019091125.1 Paenibacillus sp. GbtcB18 | reverse complement strand
GAGTCTACAAAAACTACAAAGAAAACTAATTCAAATAAACTAATGTCTGAAAATGGGCTTATTTTGACCTAGAAAGCAATAGCCTATGTAACAAAACCAAAGTACCCAAGCTAAACAGTCCCTTCCAGTTCGGACCGCCAACGAGTTTGCCAGAAGGGTCTCCTCCCACCGAATCAGTGTGGTTTAGGGTTTATGCACCGGACCAACCGTCACTGAGAAAATAAGAAACCTCCCACTAGAAGCACATAAGCTCACAACAAGAGAAGCACGTTCAGTCC
>NZ_JAGXJX010000282.1:0-278 GCF_019091125.1 Paenibacillus sp. GbtcB18 | reverse complement strand
AGAAATTAAGCAAACTACTTCATAGCAAAAACTTGTACTACTAATTGCTTTCTTTCAATGGACAAACTGCTTTCTGTGAAAAATATCTAGTGTAAACTATTTGGAATGATGGAAACAAAGTTTGATTTGAAACCAAACAAGAAGACATGGAGTTCAAGCATCACAACTATTACAAGATTAAAAGAAGGAACAGTGTAGTGCATCAAGTTCCTAGTAACACAAACAGGATTAAAAGGTTGGATACAGATTTATGCTAGCATTGGAATCTGCACAGTAAC
>NZ_JAGXJX010000281.1:0-278 GCF_019091125.1 Paenibacillus sp. GbtcB18 | reverse complement strand
CAATACAGCTCTCTACACTCTTCTCATTTCCATTTAACTGAAATACTTTCTGTAATACTACTGACATTTCATATCGAGTTAATACTCCATCTGGACGGAACTGTCCATTATCGTATCCAGTCATAATTCCAGCTTGTGCAACTGCCTCAATAGCCCCTTCATATGCATTCCCTTTCGTATCTGTGAACTTCGCTTTCTGTTCTAGATTACGCTCCAGCTTCAAGTACTTTTGTATTAAAACTGCTACATGACCGCGCGTAATATTGTCACCAAATCCA
>NZ_JAGXJX010000280.1:0-278 GCF_019091125.1 Paenibacillus sp. GbtcB18 | reverse complement strand
ATCCGTCATCCTGCGTTCCATTTTTTTCTCGCGCGGATCACCGCCCACATCTCGACTTGCTCACCTTGAGCAGAGTCAATCGCGGCCGATCCACCATCGACCGCCTCCGCCTTCTCTTCATCCTCCTGCTCCGCTGCCCTTCTTCACGGCGATCTCCATGGATCTCACCTCCGCTGCTTTAGGTAATGAGGGCAGAAGAGACGGCGAGATCGGTGCCTTCCGCGCGCGAAAAGCAGAGAGACAGGCGGAAACAAAATCTTCGAACACATTAACGTATG
>NZ_JAGXJX010000279.1:0-278 GCF_019091125.1 Paenibacillus sp. GbtcB18 | reverse complement strand
AGTTAATAGTTGTACTGACTTTTAAACAGTATCATCAAGAAAAGATAGAGAAAACCTGGAAATTTTCTATCAAATTAAGGCAAATATTGTGGCGTCGCTTCCACTTCTTAAAACTTTTAAGATCAGCGCTGAATAATTGTTCTCCAGATAGGAAGAGGAAGGAAAAGAACAATCCAAATACAGGAGGTTCCTACTAAATACATGATCCGGAAAGGATGATGCTATTTTCATGATTCTACCTAATAAGGAGCAATCTTACCGTGTGCTAAGATGACGAT
>NZ_JAGXJX010000028.1:0-7430 GCF_019091125.1 Paenibacillus sp. GbtcB18 | reverse complement strand
CATTGTAGATATCTACTACAAATATAGAGAGTTGCTGTAACTTCTCAGGAGGCAGTGCCATTATCCTTCATCTCCTGAGTTATTATTCTGTTTTGGGTTGTTCATACCAAAGAAATCTATATTTTCAGGGGTAATGGTTTTATTTTCTGCAAGTACCTCCTTCAATAGCGCTTCAGCTTCTTCTGCAGTTACACCATGAATCTTCATAATTGCGCGTTTCTTGCTGTTTAATCCGTTAGAAATCAATATGACTTGTTTATTTATTTCAGCAGCAGCATCTTCTGCGATACTATCGTCAAAAGTAACTGTAACCTCGTATTCTCCTGTGGGACCGTTAAATTCACCATATAGAACAGCAATATCAATAATGCTATCAACTAATTCTTGTATACCATCTTCAATAATTGTTTCATGGGACTGCTTCGTTCTAAACGTCTTAGAATTCTCACTGACAACCTCAGTAGCAGTTTTAACTCCTTGCCCATCAAAGCTGAATGCACCCGCAGAGAAACCAATTTGAGAAGACAAATAGTTTAATAATGCATTAATAGCAGAAATATGTTCTTCCACTCTTAACTCAACAGACATATCTTGAATGTGTTTCATCCCATCATCAAAGTTAAATGCCTGGAATACTTCATCATCTGCATCAAAGTAACGTAATTGTGCCCCGGTTTCTGGATCTATTACAGTTCTAATTGCATTATGCGGTACCAAAATACGTTTTTTACCTAAAATGAACTCTCTTTGGAAGCTGTCAAATGCAATATCAATCGATTTAAGTGTATCTAGTGCATTGGCATAAATAGAAATTCCCAAAGGTGAGCCAATATCTAAGTTATTAGCAGTATTAGGCTTAAAGTATTTAAAAGTAGGCCGTGATAGGTTCTCTATATATACTGCTTCTTCTAAATTAGGATATAACTCTGCTAATGGAACCTTTACACCTAATTCATGCTTATTATCGCTTTTATACAGCTCATTCTTGATGATGTATGTGCCATTCTCAACTAAATGCCATTCTAGCAGCGTATACTTTTTGCCGCCTTTAAACGCTTCAGTAATAAATACACATTCTGTTATCTGTTTATTGTCCCAGGTAATCGGTATGAAACAGTCTGCTGTAACAAATGAAAGTTTAATGCCATTATCCCAGTAGACCTTAATAACCATCCCACCAAGCGCAAAGCTGTACTCTAAGTACCTTTGAAACTCTTTTATAAAGTTATTTTCATCAAGAACATTTTTGATATTCTTTGATAGATCCTTATCAGATATGTTAATTGTGCATTTTTCATTAAATACAAGAGTAGCCATTTCTTGCGTCACAACTTTGGCCATATTTAAAGTGGCTCGTTTTCGCTGCTTCTGCCCCTCTACTGTTTTGTATTGAACATCATGCCATTCTTTGTAATACCCACTATACAAAGCTTTCCAGGTGTCTATAAATTCATAGGATTCGTCATTTACCTGTATATCCTTGTGGTCGGATACCTTTTTTATCCCACTAATCAGGCCCATTTTGTACAACACCTGCCTTATGCCGGAGATGAGCTTCTTAAACACTACATCACCTACTTTACATATTATTAATGTGAACCTAATACCAACCTATTGCTTCGCTAACAACGCGCTAATAATTACATAACATAAATGTATTAATGCAGTAACGTTAAGCCAACAGATAATAAACAACAGCCTTACATTAATGTTAGTATTAACGTTAACATTACAGTAATTAATTAATAACGTTATAAATCTATTAATATTTCAATTTCAATTTCTGCAGGTTATCATTAACATAATATTGAAATGCATCACACGTATGATCGTCTACTTTAAGTACTTCAGGGTTAGGCGTCTGCAAGGTTTTAGCGTCCCACTGATATCGCTTGTGTTCCTCATAAAACACCTTGTTGTTTTCTGTATCCAAAATAAAAAAACGTCCCTGTGATAATAAATCGTAGACGTTTTCTATCATCGTTACTTTCTTTTTCTTTGCAACGGGATGCAGTCGAACACCATAATCTTTAAAGTACTGGTTACGCAAGCCACCCTCTGCAGAATCGATAGTTTGTTGGTCAATGTATCTTCTAAATATAGCAGTAGCATTTGTCACGAATTCATTTAAGTCCACTGAGAACTCACTAGGTGCCCGTTTAACGACTTTGTTTTCAGGTGAGTAATAATATGTATCTAATAGGATTACATTTCCCTTCTTCGTGAATCCAAAGGCTAAATAAGTAGTAGCGGAAACCTGGTGCCCTGTATCGATGGCAATATCAATTAATATTAAGTCGTCATCTTCAGGTAGTTGGCTGATTAAGTTAAAATGATTCATGTTATAAACCATGTCACCTAAACCGATAACATCACCTTTGTACATCCAACGCCAATACTCAATATCCGTTTCCTTGTACTTTTCAATCTTTCGAATAAGCTGCTTAGATAAGAAACCTTTTTCATCTTCTAAATACGTGCTGTGATGTATAAAGAAATCTTCATCGTTCGCTTTATTATCCTTGAATTCATTTACCCAAGCATAAGGGTTACGCGGTGGATTGTAAGAGTAATAGACTTTCACCTCTTTATCTCCTAAATCCTGACGAATAAATGTATCCTCTACAATATCAATATCCTCTATACCTGCAAACTCTGCCAATTCCTCAAACCACACGGCCATAACATAACCTCTAGCGATTTTAGCAGATTTAACTTTCATAGGGTCATCGCAGCCATAGAAATAAAAAGCTGTTCCTGTATCCTTATGACGTATAACAAGCGGTGATTGACCGAAAAAGAACTCATCTTCTAATTTCAGCATATATATCGCCCATTTTATCTGCTCATATACAGAAGTAGAAAGATACTTTGCTACTTTACGTAGTATAACTATATTACCGTTTGGGTCTTCCATAAAATCAGTTACAAGCCTCAATGAAATAACAGATGACTTCATTGAAGAACGGCCACCTGACAAAAGGTTTCTTGATCTATCATCATTTAACCAAAAATCATAGAAATTAGGGTTTATTAAATCAAGTATTTCTATTACTTCGCTCATTTAATATCCTTCTCATTTCGTCTTTATCGTTAACAATGATAGTACCCGTACTCTTATTCCCTTTGTCAGTAACTTCTTTTACTTCTGCTTCTGCTTTTTGTACATTAAGCTGCATCATCTTGAGTTCTAACCTACGTTTATCGTTCTTATTTGCTAATTCATCAAACTGTTTAATTAAGTTACGGAATTCAGCAAAAGCCCGTGACTGTGCATTTAATAAGTTCGCTTGTTTGTCCCAAGCAAATTGAATGTCCCACTCTTCATCTAATCCATGTTCGTTCATTTTTTGTTTTCTTAACTCTCGTGTAGTATCATCCTTGTCTTGTACAAACATGATATTCTGAGAGTAAATGATATTGGAATAGTGCAGTAAAATACTCTCCCAAATCATGGATACTGGATCATTCTGAAAAGCTCGGGCCAATTCTGTCTTAAGTTCAAATACTTCTGCAGGAAGGTACTTTCTAAATAAGCCATGCGTAACAGCATTATCATTACCTACTGGTGCACCATGACCAACAGCATTTTTATTTCCAGCAGGTGGACCACCTTTATTACCTACTGCATTTTTGTTCCCTTTTGGCGCTCCACGTTTTGCAGTACTACGTTCTTTATTTGTAGTACTACATTCATTTTCTTTTGCAGTACTACATTCAGATTCATTTAATTTAGCTGCCCATTTGTCCCTACTCTTCCAGGATGAAATTGTTTTTTCAGGTTCTTGAAGCAGCTCTGCAATTTTACGATTAGAAATATCGCCGTTATGTTCTTTGAATAGCTCAAAGGCTTTATCCCTGTTCGGGCTTCTTGCTCTCGCCACTCGTCACCACCTCACTACTTACTGTCCAAGAAAACATCTATGGCTTTATCTAATACGCTAATAAGTGCCTCACGACAGTTTTTTGGTGTCATATCATCATTAAGTTCATTGTGCAAAGCTACTGCCTTTTCTAGCTTTTGCGGGTCAATATGTTGTTTTACTAATTCCACACCGATAATATTATTAATCAAATTACCAACAACAACCGTTTGCTCTTGCTTATTGAGCTTCATTCACTTCACTCCTTTTAACAAAACGATCTCGCTCTTATACATTTAGGTTTGCGATTTAGCACTTGCGATTTCATGACTCTATATTTTACATATCCATAAGCAGGACGTTGTGACCGTTCCGATTTATATTTTATGTAATTAAGAGCAATCTCTTTAATTTGTTCCCAGGTTTGCTTAAACCATTGAACAATTACCTCACACGCTTCTCTAAATAGCTCAAAAGCTCTCTGTAAATCTTCACTATCAACTTTCACAATCTCACCCCTTATCTATAAAATAAAAAAACGTCCATTTGGCCGTTAAATAGAATCTTATTTTAAAAAATCCATAACAGAAACTAATTTATACAGGGAAATGAATATTATACACACAATGACTGCCTATAATCTTATTTATGTAAACTAGGTTGTCGGGAAATGTGTTGATATCAATGCATTTGTTAAAATCCCTATAATAATCAATATGCAAGTTTTATACATCGTTGATTTTCCGGGGTTTTTCACACTGAAATACACTTATTCATTGCATAAACTTAACCTTGTTAAACTTCTGTATTTTCCGGTTCTAAAAACTTGCCTATATGATGTTTTTCAAAGAGAGCAGCGTCTTTCTCTTGAGTTGTTTGTTTTGTAAATTCTCCCAAAGACATTTCCTGCTTCTTCTCATCTAATTTAATAATGATTTCTTGCAACATTTTCTTTAATTTTTCATTTGGAACTAATTCAGGAACAATATCTACAACCTGTTTATCTGCTGTAGAAATTAAATATGAAGTAACAACTGTTAATCCCTCTAAAACTTCTAGTGCATCTTTAAATAACTCTGTATCTGTTACTGAAACATTTATACTTAGTCCTGCTGCCCTACTTTGTAGTTTGTATCCTTCTAATTCCCAAATTTTATTTTTAATTCGCTGCAAACAGATTTCTTTACCTATTGCCTCATTATAGTTAGCAGGATCTACACATGCAGAATGTTCAACAATGATAAAGCCATTAGGTAACTCTGCTGTTACTACAGTACATTTATCTAGAATCGTATTTACAGTTATATTAGAATTTGAAATAATATCTTCTACTTGTTCAGGCGTTACTGTTACTTTACTTCCCATTAACAATCCCTCGTTTCTAATAATGCTTATTGTGTACTTTTTACATAACAAAGAAAAAAAGCCCTATTACAATTAAGTAACTGGGCTTTTTACAAATTGGAGGACATTTTTTAATTTATATCAGGATCTAAATTCCGGACCCTTCTTTGAAACAACATGGTAGGCTTATATTGTTTCAAAGAAGAGCAGAAGCTCTCCTACTGACCGTTCAGACCAAACAATCTAGTTATTCTTATTACGTAAAATGAAATCAAGAGTCCTTTATAGGAGTGCAATATATAAAGGTAAAAGTTCTATGTATGAAGCAACGGGTGTCCCCAATCATTCACCATAGGTAACTGGTTTCGGCTTTCATATATAGGTGGCATTCGTAAGGCGAAAATAACCTCTTTTTAAATTAAAACATTCAAAATAGACTCCCTTCTAATTGTCTTGCTATTTTAATGTCAGATCGTTGTATTGATTTCTGGACAGTTCCCTTTGTTACTTTTAATAAATTGGAAATTTTATCCATAGATAAACAATTCCCCTTAAACATTATATAGATCTCTCTTTCTCTTTCTGTTAATGTTGGCAATGCATCTTCTTACTTAATACGCTCCCATTCTGTAATTACATTCTCTTTCGGCTTATCATCCCACTCATATAACGTTTCTGCGCTTCTTAAATACTTTTGCATTAGTAAGGGATTTACTGCAGTATTACGCTGATATGCTGCTCTACGTTCAATGCCTCTTATCGTTCCTGGTTCCTTTGCTGTACGCATCCATTCCAGTGCATAACGTAAATCAGTAATCATACTACCAATAATTGTTTTATCATTATCCGGTGCTGTTTCTTTTAAGTTTTCTAACTGATTTACTTTCTCTTTATATTGTTCAATTAGTTCCTGCATACCTTGTTCCTCCTTTTGTAATAAAAAAAGGACGTTGGTTATACATAGGAAACAGTTTCTTCCTATATATAATCAACGCCCTTAAATGTGGACTATTAATTTGTGTTTATAATTTTTTATATTTAATATGGTATGTGAAATTTTTATTTCAATCCCCGTTTCTTCAATTGAGATGTAATACACGATGGATTCTTTATGCCTAGCTTTTTTGCTATGTCTTTGAGCAACATACCTTTCTTTTTTAACTTTATAATTTTTATACAAAGTTTGTCCCAATCCTTAGGTGTTCGCACCTTAACTTCTTTTTCAATTAATGTACCGCCTAAATATATACCTAATGCATTTATTTCTTTTCCTATCTCACACTTTGTCCAACAATAACTAGCATTGCTATCCCTTTTATGCTCACAACCAGCACAATTATTATCCATTAAATCAATTATTTTTAAACGAACGGCTGCTTTATTCATGAAACATCAGGCCATTCTAATTTCTCTATATGCCTTAAATAATCTACTAAAGCACGATCAGTGCGCTCAACAATAAAAGCATGTTTTTCAAATTCTTCTCGTGGTATAGATTTTCTTCCACCCTCATATGATTCCATTACATATTTTGATACTAACGATAGTGGCACTAAATACGTCACTTTATCTTTCCAAAACTCTATTAAGAAGAAGCAAATAGCCCCCATTGTTTGTGTATCTTCTAAATAGTCAATCTGGTGCCGATGGATATTTTCTAGCGGAAAACGTGTTGTTTGCTCCGTTGACTTCGCTTCAAAGTATACCGCTCTCCCCTTATATACACCGTCATAATCTACTGTTGATTTACTTTCCCACGCACTTTTTGTTATGTTGCCTTTCTTGTCTGTTTTCAGCACCTTTACCGGTGTAGGACGTTTGTTAAATATGCCTACCTTTTTTTCCTTATACATACGATTTGAGATATTAATTAGCATTTCAAAAGGCATCCCTTTATTTCCGTAACCCATGCTGTTTCCTCCTTTTCTATTTAATAATTCCACGTTTTACAAATATATTTCTCCACGCTTCATTTACTCTATGTTTCTCAAATTGTTTAACACGACGTTTAATAGCTTTCTTTATCTTTTGCTTCTTACGATTGTTAGCCATTACAATCACCCTTTCCGTTTTATGAAAAATTCGGAATTTTTACCATTTACCTGCATTTTAATTGTTTTATTTATAAAAATATGATAATATTCACCTATAAAGCCTTTGACTTGGCTTTATACCCTTATACAAAAAGCCATGAGCCTTCACAACTCATGGCGCTTTTCCATT
>NZ_JAGXJX010000278.1:0-278 GCF_019091125.1 Paenibacillus sp. GbtcB18 | reverse complement strand
AAAAGAGCTTTTAAAAGATCCTTAACCGATGAAGACACTATTGGAGAGGAGAAACAAATCCAAATACTATCGCTTCCACCGTGATTATGACCACAACGATGAAGGACTATCGCAATTTGAATGAGTTGATCAAGGAACTCATTCATTAGGGATACCTCAAAAGGTTTGTTTAGAGGTATCGAGAACCCTCGTCTTGACCTTAAGGGCCGATGGAGAGATAAATCGACGTCATCATCGGTGGACTTACCTTAGGAGGAGACAGCTCCTCGAATCGCAAA
>NZ_JAGXJX010000277.1:0-278 GCF_019091125.1 Paenibacillus sp. GbtcB18 | reverse complement strand
GGTCATGACCATTAAGAGGGGCGCCGCCAGCCCTGAGCTTCCGTTCTGAGCGACTCAACAGCACGAGGTAACCTCACCCCCCCCGAACAGTCGATTTCAAGACAGAGCATTGACGCGAAACAACTCAACACGCCTGGCATGAACATGTACGGTAAAGCTCGACCAAGATCACGTGGCCAGCGTGACATTCTTTTTGGGGGATCTGCGAGGAAGCGCGCAAGGGCGACCTTACTCTCTACGGCTGTACTTGGCTCCCTGCTTGTTGCGGGGCCGGCGCA
>NZ_JAGXJX010000276.1:0-278 GCF_019091125.1 Paenibacillus sp. GbtcB18 | reverse complement strand
GAAGGTTATTTTTTTGGTCATGTAACTTTTTTATAAGTTTTAGTACACGTGGCCGTTTACATGACTTTGACTGCAAATAATATCAATTCCTCTCTAAAGAGAAAGATTATTTGTTTAAACATAGTAGTTAATTGATTTATTCATGATGCATTATAATATTATGGTTATAAATAAATAACTACTATATATGAGAACATTAAAAGAAAAATATATACAGATGTGGATTGACTTATTATATTTATGATTACTGATTCCTCATATTGGCCGTATCTTGCCTA
>NZ_JAGXJX010000275.1:0-278 GCF_019091125.1 Paenibacillus sp. GbtcB18 | reverse complement strand
AGGAAGGAGAGGTGTGAGTGCACGGTGAATGTGACAGTGAGAGTTGGGGTGGAGACCCAAGACCCCACTCTCTCTCCGGTCAAAAACAACGAACGCATACTTGTTCTAAGCCGTGACATCAGGATGACCTGAGAATGGAGGAGGTGATGCGTGGTGTGTGGATGCGGATGGCGAGGGTGGGGGAGAGTTTGGCACTGAGGCAAAAGAAGAAATTGAACACAAGTTTGCTTCCTTCCACATGCACAATTATGTGGGCAGGTAAACAGTCGACATTAACC
>NZ_JAGXJX010000274.1:0-278 GCF_019091125.1 Paenibacillus sp. GbtcB18 | reverse complement strand
CAGAGCTGAGTTATGATCCCACAAGAAACTAAAGACTAGAGAAGGATATTAACAACAATTAAACAGCAGATTCCAACTTGAGTATTGAAACATCAGTTACTAATTAATATACTAAAGGTTCTCATGTATCTATACATTTATTTATAAGAGAACAGGTACAAGGAGACCATCAAATATTTATCTGTCAGAAGATTGCTAACCTTTAGAGATGACAAATCCACCTAGCACAAAAACAATAAGCAAAGCGAAGGTTCCGAATGTATTAGCTATAACCATAG
>NZ_JAGXJX010000273.1:0-278 GCF_019091125.1 Paenibacillus sp. GbtcB18 | reverse complement strand
ATGATCTGGTAAAGCACAAATTTTCTTTTCAGATGTTAATTATTCCTAGTGTTTTCTAGATCAATTTGGACTTTTAAACAATCAGCTCAGTCCTGTTGTTGCAAGTAATAAAAGTTTTCATTACTGTATTATTTTTGCTTTGTCATAGTGCAAATCGGATATGGTTGTTAAGGCTATCAGTTTGTCCCTCTCTCAGAATTTGAGGCCATGGCACTTGAGGCTATCAGTTTATCCCTCTCTCAGAACTCTATTCCATTTCTCTTATAGAATAGGGCTCC
>NZ_JAGXJX010000272.1:0-279 GCF_019091125.1 Paenibacillus sp. GbtcB18 | reverse complement strand
CAATGTCTGGATAATTACAAGTAATATGATCAAGTGGAGCAGCAGCACTCAGAGAAAAGCTAGTTGTATATTGAGACATTGAGCCAGGAGCTTGTGCTATTTGGGTGGTTTTAACTTTAGAAGTCTAGTACTCTTGATCTGAATAAATTAATCCAATTGGGGATCAGACATAAGCAACCTAGATTGACAGAAAATTCAGTACCTATGTTTTTTGCTCAGCTATCAAACTGTAGTACATACAAATAATCTACATATTACATAATACTAATAGCATATATA
>NZ_JAGXJX010000271.1:0-279 GCF_019091125.1 Paenibacillus sp. GbtcB18 | reverse complement strand
ACCGAACAGAATTCTTTCAATAGAAAGGATCCTTGCCTTGAAGCAACCATGACTTTATCTAGTCCTTCAATTGCTTAGTGGATTTCTGTACGACACCTTTCAGTATTCCACTAATGCCCTCAATACCTAGTTCGAGGTAGCCCGACATTCCTTAGCTATAGAGTCCTCCGCCTTTCCTGTCTTAGAGTCTTCCTTTCTTTTGTCTCACTCCGCTCTTATTTATTATCCAAAACTCCAATCTGTATTTCATTTGTGACTCCTAGGCTCTCGCCTTCAATA
>NZ_JAGXJX010000270.1:0-279 GCF_019091125.1 Paenibacillus sp. GbtcB18 | reverse complement strand
ATAAAGTTCACCTTTCATTTTACTAGAACGAAGGGTACGAAGTGAGCTATACTATTCAAAAGAACGCAATGTGTAGAGAATCTTATCCGCTTAGCTTAAAAACGACTGAGCCCGGTTAAATCGTAATAATTGATTTAGAAGTAGGGGCATATACGAAAGAATTAGGAGCGGAAGAAAAAAAAGAATAGAAAGATAGTTTTCACTACGTTATTGTAGAAAAAACAAAACGAATGTTCTACTTGGTGCATCTGAATTTACAAGAATGGTTCATTTGATGAA
>NZ_JAGXJX010000269.1:0-279 GCF_019091125.1 Paenibacillus sp. GbtcB18 | reverse complement strand
AACTTCAAATTATATAGTAATAGAAAAAACAAAAACAAAGGAAACAAAATACCATAACATTCACAATGTAAAACATAATCTTAGCCACAGGAAGAGATTTCTCTGACAGAAAACCATCAAAGAAACAGAATAAACTCCATATTATTTGACAGCAATTCAATCTTTCTTCACTAGGATTCTGACCCTATGTAGACGTGGCACGTGACAAAAGATGAATACAGATCAACAGACAATTAACGGAAAGCTACCAAAACACAAATGGTGAATAGAAATTTGTTC
>NZ_JAGXJX010000027.1:0-7855 GCF_019091125.1 Paenibacillus sp. GbtcB18 | reverse complement strand
CTTGCGCTTGTTTCAAGTCACGAATTTCACTATCACGAAACTAAAACATCTCCTCTATTTCGGTACGCTGCATGTAATTTTTCTGATTGGAGTCTAACTTTTCTTCGATTCGTATGACTGTAGCATTCATTGACTGCAGCTGTACTTCTAGTTTCGCGATACGTTCATACTCCCTTTGATCCACCGCCGCCACCCCTTTTTGGACAAAAATAAAAAGAGAGTCAGTTATTTGTCTCCCTGTTTGTTATATAAGTCATATTTTATAACGAATTACCTGGCTATACGTTCTAAGAATTTACCAATCGGATTAGCGATAATTTCGAAACCGTTTGTGTTTGGGTGTGTTTTATCACCTGCTGTTGTACCGTAATTAAATTTGAAGTATTTTTGATTAATAAAATCAATATTTGCGTTCAGTGCCGCTTCTTTTCTTAAATTAAGATATGGAATACCATAGTATTCTAAGTTCATAATTAGAGCATCCTCAAATGGTTTCCATGTATTAGCTCCTTTGTATTCATTAAAGCCAAACGGCAAAATAAAACCAATAGGCTTTTTTGGATACTTTTGCAACAAACCTTCACACAGTACCTTCATTGCCCCATGGATAGTTGATTTATCTGTACTTCCGAATGTCCCGATAGGGGTATTACCTGAATAAGCATAATCATTGATTCCACCCATAACGGTGATGATATCAGCGTCACTTCTCATATTCGAATAGCGAACACACATCCCTGTATTATCACCTTTATCTGTTATACAAGTACCACCAACACCATAACTAACAGCGGTTACTCCCGTCTTTGTTACTATTTGCTCATGATACGTTTTTACAGGCGTTCCAACTGTTTCAACACCTGTCGAGTTATCCCAGTAACCGCCCTCCGTCACGCTATCACCAAGAACTGCCCAAACCTTACCAGCTAAAACGTTTGTTGGCGACCCACCACCCGTTCCTATTTCTGTAAGTTTTTGGGCAAGTGTTTTATTATCACTTACATAAACAGCTTCTGCACGAGTAATGGGATAAATATATTTTCCGAATGCGTCTTTCATTTTTCTTAATTTACCTTTCATGTTTATCCCTCCGCTTACTGTAATGCATTATAATTTTGGGTTAATTCTGTTGCTGATAGTTTTCTATTGTAATAAAGTAGATTCTTGATGGCATTTCCACCTTCTGCTAACCCTATTTTTATTGTTTCTAGGTTGTTTGAATTCAACGTCACAGTTGAATTTCCCGTTAAAGATGTAACTTCCACATTGTTAACAAGCATTCTAATTGTACCTAAAGTGTTATCTCTCATTACTACAACGTGATAATACAGTGTCCCATCAGAGAATAAGTCCGGACATGCTACTTCTTTATTAACTCCGAATGAATCAAACATATTCATATAAATTCTCTTCCCGTTATCATAAACATAAAGTCTCATTACGTTATTCGTGCCGCCTATGCTAAACTGCGAGAATATATCCATATATGGTTTTGGTTTTAACGTGAATGCTAGGGTCCATTCGTCATTAGCTGGATAATACGATCCATTATTTGTGACTGTTACTCTGTTCACAACATTACCCCATTTATTTACTAATCCATTTGTCACCCATGCTCCAGCAACTTGCTTTGTATATGTTTGTGTCTGTACAGCGCTAAAGTTTCCCGCTGCATCTTTTGCAAATGTCTTGATAGTCGTTGTGTTCGTGATGTTAATAACGCTTGTATACTTTGTACTTCCTGTTGTCGGTGTTGTTCCGTCTGTCGTATAATAAATATCTGCTGTTTCATTTGTACTCATTGTAACTGTCATACTATCTGTAAATGTTGTTCCTGGTGTGATTGTAAGGATAGGCGGTGTTGTATCAGGCGGGATTGTATTTGTTGTCTTCACACTAATACTTGCTCCACTTGCAATATTTCCACTTCTATCTTTCGCTTTCACCCAAAACATGTATGAAGTTGATGTTGTCAATCCGCTCACATTATAAGTTGTTCCTGTTACGCTAGCTAAGAATTGAGTTCCATTATAAATTTCATACCCTGCAACATCCCCCGACACACTTGATGTCCATGTTAATGTGACTGAAGAACCTGTAATATTAGATGCAGCTAAGTTTGTAACATTATTAGGTGGTGTTGTGTCTATTGGATCAGTCCCTAAATCAATCGTAACACTTTCCCCGCCTTTCCACTCTTCGAATAAAATAACATCTGAAGGTACAGAACCACCGCCTCCACCGTTTAATTTTAAATTCGCTACATCTTTCTCTAATATTCCAATAATTTCTGAATTATTTTCCGACTTTGTCTTTGCGACTTCAGCTATTTCTTTTACCGCTAAAATCCCCGCAATGTCAACGCCTTTAAGTTTTTCCCCGGCTTCAATTGCTTTTTGGATAATACCCATTTCGTTGGCGGATTCAATTGCACCTACTGCCATATACGATTCCTCTACATAAATCCTAAATTTTCTCGTCACAATATTTGAGTCTTTATCTTCTATATGAATTTCACCTAAAACTTCACCGGCCGCCGCGACAGTTTGAGTTGTAAGAACAATAGACACTAGACCTTTTTTTTCATCTTCCACCGTAACTTTCTGATTCTGAAAGACCAACTTATTATCTGGTTTTTTAAAGGCAGCCATCACTTTCACATTTGAAAGGATTAATGGTTCATTATCTTGGGTAACCTCTACAAGTAATTTCGCTGAGTTTAAGTCATTCTGAGATACAATCACTTTTTCTGAGGGGGTAATTAACTTCGTATCAACTTTAATTTGGAATATTTTAAAAGTTACCATAGAAAGGCATCCCTCCTAAATTACTGCACGTTTGGATACTCTAAATTTGTTATTAATTTGTATTCTTCTTTTGTAATCTGAAACAACTCGACAACTTGACAAAGATTTAGTTTCGTGCACCATTCTTTAATATAACGGTCTTTCCATTTCGAAAAAGCAGGGCTTCTTACATCTGTAGAGTTTGTCATTACACTGTACCTCCAGCTTGTTTCATTTTTAACACTTCAATCTCTAAATCACTAAGTTGCTGAGCGATGAGTTTAATATCTTGATCTTTCTGAAGCACTAGAATTTCTAAGTCCGTTACCTGTTGACCTAACTGTTTATTTTCTTCTTGCAATTTCTTTTGAGCTTCTTCTGTATTGGCTGGACGTTCTACATAATCCACTATAAATTCATTTTTGTTTACATCGTATTTCAACAACATATCTTTCTCTGGAGTATTTGAAACTGGGATATCCTTATCGACCACATTGATACCTTTTTTTATTGTTTCCTCATCCAGATATTGTGTTTGATACACGATTGAAGATACGAATGCGATCCCACTTTGATTGGGCTCTCCTAAAAATAGTAACGCCATATTATCACTCCTTATTGTTTTATTCTTCCGTATTGGACTAGCTTGCTATGGACGAAACTCGCTACGTACGTATTTTGATTCATGTACACATTAGTAAAATCTTTTCCTGTTATGGCTAGTGTTTTTAACATCCCGTCTTTATAATCCATTAGACAGTTAAGGACGGAAAAGCATTTCTTAAATGTCTGTACAGCTTGATTAGGCGGAGATTGCCATCCGCCTTGATTCATTTTGTAATTCAATAAGGCATCATTCCTTACTGTAAAACTTGTGCCATTCAAATTAAAAGCAACGTGGCTTATGCTACGTTCTGTAGGGCTTGCGTAATAAAAAACATGCAAGACATCTTTTAGAATCGTACATCCGTGTATATAATACCAACCGTTGTCTACCTTATCTGGTATTGTAATTTTTTTGATAATATTTAAATCAGCGATATCCATGATATAAACATCACTATTAAACATAAACACTACTTTATCTTGATTTTCATTTGTTGCGAATGATATTTTCCCACCGTAACCACTTGTTGTATCTGATAACCCTGCAATCACCTTTTTCAAAAGAACAGCTCCTGTTTTTCTACTGATTTTCACAATGCCTTTTGGATATGTTGCAAAAATGTAATCTTTTGTTAAGATAGCTTCCGAAGACATAGGGTCCGCATCAGTACATTCCCATACTTTTTGAAAATACTTGTCATATGCCCTAAAACGATAGCCATTTCCACTTTCATACGACCTACCATACATTAAATCATCACGATGATCTGTCATTCGCTGCATAGAATTATCTTGCGAACTACCAGCAATTTTTGCACCTGTAGCAATATCAAAGCAATAGGGACCTGTATAAACAACACTTTTTGCTACGCTGAATTTGGTGTATTCGCTTGAAAATTCTATAGGTATAGGTGCGTTATACCCTTTCCGTATTACATCGAGTCCTCTACTTGCTGTTAAACCATGTTCTTGTGCATAAGGCATTATTGTGGCACCTCTTTCATGAAGTCTCCTTCATCGTCGTATAGACGCTTGTAAATTACTGTAGAAGCTACGGTAACACCATCTTTTTCATATTTCGTAACTGTTTGTGTACGGTAATTCATGTCTGAATCTGGATCAGAAAATACGGAACGTCTACGTAGGACATCGCTTTTTGTACGCCATTCTACAGTTGTAAATACACCATTATTATCCTTACCGGAACCACTAACATAGAGTGTCTCAAGGGCTGCATTTAACGTTTGCGATATACTGTCACACCGTTCATTCGTTTTGGCGATTTCATTCATCAAGTTTCCAGCTACGTTCCCATCTAATACAACTTTTAAATTATTAAACCAAGTCGTGAACTCGTTCTTGTATCTTTGTTTTTCAGCCTCCGTAAAAGCCATGAATTGATTAATAATGTTTTGCGTATCTTGATCATGCTTTTGCTTCGTACGAGTTAACCAATCCATGTATTGACCAAAAACCTTCGATGTATCTACTTGAATCAATGAATTGACAACGCCACACGTCTGGGTATTTAATCGTATATCTGTTACGTCCTCTTGATTAATAACAACAACTCCATTACGTACCAATATTTCTGCGACAGCTAATTCATGCGCATCAGCATCCCGTTGTAATGCGGGTGCTGCAGGGTTTGCTGCAAACACTCCCTTTTTTACATATGCTCTTATTCTCCGTTCTACAAAATCACATCGTAATACGACGCGGTCTAGTCTTTTTACAACGCCATCCGCTGTATCCACGTTCAAAACCAGGTCGTCCGTGTTTTGATACATGTAACCATTAATCCACGCTGCTCCAGGTTTTAAAGTGATTTGCATCCGATTTCTATCAGCTATAACTTGGAGATTATTTGCTACATTCGGAAAATAGCCATTCGTTATAAACTTATTAAAATAGTTCGCCCAGTCTTCCGCTTTGTATCTTCTATCACCGTTTACGCTACTAAAAAATGAGTATTTTTCCATCTACTTCTCACCCCAGCTTTCTCTTAATTACATCTATTAAAGTAGGAATATTTGTACCAAACTCCACATTGATATCCACAGTACCTTTTTGATACGTTTCTGTTACAGCTGTAATACGTGGGTGCATTACAATCCCCCATTTACGATTCATGACTGTAACCCTATCCCCTAAATCGTAATCTTCACGGTAAACATATTGCGAGTTCGCATCTATTTCACTTTCGAATGATTCAATCTTTACAGCTTCTAACAATTTCTTTTGTCCACGTTCCATAAGCATCTGATTATATACAGCACTGTCAATTGGATTACCATCCTCACCTTGATCTGAAAGGTCACGAGCATCTACGAAAAGCTCGATACGTTCCCAACCAGATTTATCATTATTTATAGTCACTACTTTTCGATTAGTGCCTTCACCAGATCCAGCAACTAAAACCGTATTTGCATATGAACCTTGGTCGTACACATATCGTTGATTAATTACATTTTCATTTTCTGTAGAAAAAATTACAGGATCAATTGTGTCCTGTTCAGTTGTGAGATTTCTCCCTCTATATGGATCAAAAACGTATTGCTTCTTTTCCAAATCCAACAATACGCGCCAACCAACATCATTTTTTTCCGCTATGTCCTCTAAACAATCTGGTAAGTACTTATAACTAGATACTTCCGCTACGTTCCCGAACGTTTTTGTAGGAGATAGTGAAAACCCTGGTAATACTCGTCTAGAATCAACAGGATGTATCACGTTCTTATCAACAAACTCCTTCATAACCTTATCGATATCACCCGTGTACCTTTGTGTCCCCCATACAATTCTTTTTCGTAATAAATTAGCAAGTGAGAAACCTTTTACTATTAACTTGTCGTGTCCATTTTCTTCTTGCTCAATTGAGTGATGACTAATATAACAAGCGTCTTTCAAATCATTTTCTTTTGCGATAATATGATCATCTTGTAGTAACGCAAAAGCATCTGAATCAAACGTCAAAGTTAAGGTGCAAGAACCAGGTTTAGTTAAATAACGTTCAAAAATAAAAGAGTGATATGTATCTATCACTCCTATAAACTCTAATTGTGTATTAAATACATACAGATCCATCCTTACACCCCCACTAACTTCGGCGTATGGTAAATACTCACCTCAAGTCTTTCTGTATTTTCTTCTGCATCATAACGAAATAAATTCGCACCCACTTCTAATTGTAAAAAGGTACTTGGTGCGAAATCGATTTTACGCATGATTGGACCATCCACATTACTCACAGCTTTCTTTTTCCCTTTTGTTGTATCGATGGTGATAATTTCTCCAGCAACCATTGTTTTGTTTATCTTTAGATACTCTTGCGTAACTACGTTTATTATTCTAGGGTTCTTCGCCTTACCTAATGCTCTAATCTGCACCTCTATACCTGTAGCAATATGCCCCTCATTTGTAATCTCAGTGATTAAAGACGGTGTTCGATGGCTGAACTCCATGCCACTGATCGGAATTTCAAATGGCATCTCAAAAGCCGGTACCCATACAGCGATATCGTCCTGTCTTTTTTCTTTAAAGAAGAAAGGATCCGCACAAAGTAAATGAATAAACGTTTTTTGAAATCTCTCTCCACGATTTTCTACACCATCAGGTGATAAGGGCACGTTTTCTAGCACAGCTTTGATCCGCACGCTCGTGTAGTCATTTTCATAACGTAATACGCCTTCACCTAGTGCCGGGTTCATAATACGAGCCAACATAGACCTGTATTCTGATACTCGCTCGTAATTATCACCCTCTATCAAGACTTCAGCCTCTATTTCTCTTTCTTCTAGCAACGTCCCGATATAGCGAGAACCATGCCTATATGCAGACTTCTGTGTTTGCGTAGCTGCTTTTACATCACCTAAACCTGAAACTGTTACTAATGAAAAAGGAGCCCGATTACCGAGCTCCACGCTTTCACCTAATGCATTTGTAAACACTAGACGTTCCATCATATTAAAACCCCATTTCCATGCCTAATTGACGTAATGTCTGCTTCTGTTTTCGTCTCACTTCAGCTGCAGACGCTTGCTCTGAAACTTGTACATTCACAGTTGGTTGGAACACCTTCTGCACTGGGGTACTTCCTGTCGTTGATCCATCTGCGATTCTGTTCATTCCACCAATACCAGGTAAAGAACCTTTTGCCTGAATCTCTATTTGTTCAGGTTTCATCCACTCAGTTAACTCACGAGTTGTTCGAAGTACAGCACCTCTCATTCCCTCAATACCATTGATCCAGCCTTCCATCATATTGACACCAATGAAATCCCTAAACCAACGACTTGGGGAGTGAATCGACAAGAGTCCTGAGATTTTATCCTTGATTCCATTTCCGATTTCCGTAATTTTGCCCCAAATTGCTCCAGCCATTCCGCTTATACCACCTAAAAGCCCTTGCATCATATTTCGTCCAATACTACCTAAATCAATTCCGCTAAGGAAAGATTTTA
>NZ_JAGXJX010000268.1:0-279 GCF_019091125.1 Paenibacillus sp. GbtcB18 | reverse complement strand
ATAGGGATATTGCGCTACATGAAAATACCTGTTGTCTCACAAGTCTTAGGATTTATCGTTGAAATGATTCGAAATTTACCTCTACTTTTAATTTTATTTTTCACATATTTTGCACTGCCAGAAGCAGGATTGAAATTAGAAATTATAACAGCTACAATTGTTGCTTTAACAATATTTGAAGCAGCAATGATATCTGAAATTGTACGAAGTGGTCTATTATCTATTGAAAAAGGACAGATTGAGGCTGCAAGATCTTCAGGATTAACGTATGTTCAAGCA
>NZ_JAGXJX010000267.1:0-279 GCF_019091125.1 Paenibacillus sp. GbtcB18 | reverse complement strand
CATAACTCCAATAAAAAGGACTAGTCTGCAGCTGACAAGCGAACTGCTCACTTCTTTTCTACTGCACAACAGATAAAGATCCTTATTCCAATCAATCCGTATTCCAATCCTTCTTATGCTTCTGCTGACTCCAATAACTTGAAGAAAACGCCAAGAATGGATTCCTTTAATCATTAATGAAGCCTATAAGCAGCCTCACCCTTAACTAAAGAGTACTTGAGACTTGGAGCCCTGCTTGTTAGCGAGTCATTAAGCGCGTTTAGTACTAAACCAACAATC
>NZ_JAGXJX010000266.1:0-279 GCF_019091125.1 Paenibacillus sp. GbtcB18 | reverse complement strand
GAAATCACACGAAGCAACATACAAAAGTAAGGGGATAGCCTCTCACAACACGAAATTAGAACAGTCACCCTAGAATAAATGAACCACTTGCTTGAAAAATCAACGGATACTGATAACCTACAAATAGTAGATCACCAGAGAGGTATAAAAACTACCTCCGAGCACACGCTAAAAGGGGGGTTCTCTACTCACTAACTCAGTCATACAACTTACACTATTGTCTTCTCCCATTCATTAAATTAAGTATCGGAGGGGTTACGTCGGGCAACCCCTAGGCTA
>NZ_JAGXJX010000265.1:0-279 GCF_019091125.1 Paenibacillus sp. GbtcB18 | reverse complement strand
AGATCGATTCCCATTTACTTGACTTGATTTAAAGCAATAAAAAAAGGTATTTCAATCTCCATGACTTTGGAAAAGCAAATGAAAAAGAACCCCAAAAATCATGAATGACTCCAATCTTCCCTAAAACGAAAAAGCTGTTGCCTACTTTTGTGGAGAAGCCACAGCTGGGGTTCCTTGATCCGAGGTTGCAAGGGATTCTAGAACCTCTGCTGCTTTCACGTTCGGATTGCGGCAGACTCTACATGTTCATTTCACGCCTTCTAAGAAGTCAAAAGTTAT
>NZ_JAGXJX010000264.1:0-279 GCF_019091125.1 Paenibacillus sp. GbtcB18 | reverse complement strand
ATTTTAATCAAATAAAATGTCGATGTCATTATTAGTCGGGCTTCCTTATCGATATTTTAAATCTTAATTCACTCCAAGATAAATCATTTCCTGATCAATCTCGATCGAAATCGACACTAATAATCTTAAATTTTAGGCATATAAGGTTCAAAATTTCTAAGAATAAATTAAATGTGTGGTGGAATGGCAAATTGGTTGCTACCTAATCACCGAATTAAAAAGCATGTCATGTTTTCTAAAGAGAATTGAAACAGCTAATCCACCATTGAAGTTGTCACG
>NZ_JAGXJX010000263.1:0-279 GCF_019091125.1 Paenibacillus sp. GbtcB18 | reverse complement strand
ATATATTAAATATATGTTTGTGATGCATCATATTTAACTATGTGACAATATTAAATCAAAAACCCTTCTAATAATAATATTAAGTCGATAAACGTGAGGCTATTAGATTGACCCACATGACCTTCCATCATTATAGGCAAAAATCATTTTTTGATATGGCTGAGTTGGTCAAGTCCCTTGAAACTTACCTATATTATGATTTGAGATCTTGTCTATGACATAAAGATGTCACTGGTAACCTAAGAACATGGTATACTTGGTCGAGTCCCTCGGAGTATC
>NZ_JAGXJX010000262.1:0-279 GCF_019091125.1 Paenibacillus sp. GbtcB18 | reverse complement strand
AAACTCAATAGCTGCCCAGCTTCCCCCTAAATGATCGTGGTAGCCGTGAATAATAAAAACAGGGATATCGTACTGCGAAAGTCACTTCATTTGCTCGCGCACAAACACTTGCGCCCTCAAACTTCTCGTCTCCGCATCATACAAATCCCCGGCTAGTAATACGAAATCAACGCGCTCTTGAATCGCTTTATCAACAATACGTTCGAACGATTCAAACGTACTTTGCTTCATTCTCTCCCAAACAGACTGTGCAACATTCATCTCCATCCCTTTAAATGG
>NZ_JAGXJX010000261.1:0-279 GCF_019091125.1 Paenibacillus sp. GbtcB18 | reverse complement strand
ACTGCTGCAATACGAGACGACGAAGCATGAAATCGACAGGCTGAACCAGGTTGTCTCTGGCAGTTTAAGCGTCGGGGCAAGCTTCACGATCGGAGAGTTTCTTCACCCAAAGCTGCTGGCGAGCTATGCGCGGCTGTATCCGGGGGTAGAGGTACAGGTCACCGTCGGCAATACGGATGAAATTGAGCGGCTCGTGCAGGCGCACGAACTGGAGGTCGGGCTGGTCGAAGGAGAGCTACAGCGGCCGGGGATTCGTTCGGAGACATTCATGGAGGACGA
>NZ_JAGXJX010000260.1:0-279 GCF_019091125.1 Paenibacillus sp. GbtcB18 | reverse complement strand
CTCATCTAATGCAGCGTCACTGCACCTTGCGGTAAATTTTGTCGGCTGTACTGACGGCTTCGTAAGCGGTCGCGCGCTTGGTGAAAGTGATCGTTTCTTTATCGCCCAAAATCAGAAAACCTGACGGTCCCAGGCTTTCGTAGATGAGCGTATGCACCTGGTTCTGGAGCTGGGTATTGAAATAAAACAATACGTTCCGGCACAAAATCACATGGAACTCGTTAAACGTGCGATCCGTAACCAGGTTATGCTGGGCAAAAACAATATTATCACGCAAAA
>NZ_JAGXJX010000259.1:0-280 GCF_019091125.1 Paenibacillus sp. GbtcB18 | reverse complement strand
GTGGACGCTGACGGGATCGAACCGCCGACCCTCTGCTTGTAAGGCAGATGCTCTCCCAGCTGAGCTAAGCGTCCATAATTGGATCTTGCTGTTACTACTTCTTACCTTAAGAAAGGCAAATGACCCGTAGGGGATTCGAACCCCTGTTACCTCCGTGAAAGGGAGGTGTCTTAACCCCTTGACCAACGGGCCTTATGTATCTATAGCGGCGGAGGGGCTCGAACCCCCGACCTCACGGGTATGAACCGTACGCTCTAGCCAGCTGAGCTACGCCGCCTTA
>NZ_JAGXJX010000026.1:0-8237 GCF_019091125.1 Paenibacillus sp. GbtcB18 | reverse complement strand
ATTTTTCAACATCAGAGATTAAATTATATTGTTGGATTCTTACACTATTAACCTTTTCTAACGCTGAGAAAGGTAAATATTCAATGTTTGTTTTAATCTTTCTTGTAGATGTATTAATGAAATTCTTTCCGTACACATCGCCATTGCATCCAATGTTACCTATTGTTCTTAACACACCTAATTTTACGTTTGCCCAAGAACTACCGGAACCGTTCATGACTTTGATTCCATCATCGATAAAGTTACGAGATATACGCATCATAATTTGATTAGCAAATGTAAAATCTACATCTCCGCCGTATGCAGGTGCGGTATCTGTAATTTGTATAGTGGGGTAACTGGTATTATCAGTTGTGTAAAAATTAATATAACCCCGTAATGCTGTAATATTAATATCTTTGTTTGCTCGTAAGTACATAAAACCAGTAGTAGATCCTGTAGCGTTTGCACTTAAGCTTATGTTTCCATTATCATTTACAATCTTGAAATCACCTTGAGACTTGAGTTCCATTCCCCCGTCATAACGATAGAAGTTAATATAACTAGATTTTAAGATGTTATTTCCACTCATGCCCGTAGAAATACCAATAGAAGCAACTGAATTAGTCCATTGGGAGCCGTTAATTGTCGTTTGGTCAATTACTAACGAACCGTTAAGATTTCCTGATCCAGCATAATCATTACCTAGAATTAAAGCTGAAGTAATGTTATTGTCGCTGCGATTGATAAATCCAAAGTAACCACGGGCTTGACCATTTCCATATAACGTCATGTTCTGAGCGTTTAATCGGATTTGGTCTGCTCCTGAACCCTGAGGTGCGGTTTGAATAGTTACCCCTTGTAAAGTCTGCGCTTTTAAGTGCTTAGCTTCAATATATCCATTCAAGTAGATTTTTTCCGCTTGAATTAACACGGATTGAGCTGTTTGGTTGATTGTAGATGCTATGTTACCTTTTTCAACTCGTTGGTTAATCGCATCGGCCATTAGTAATATGGAACTGTTGTGAGATTCCACCATTGCCTTACTTCCGTAACGATCATTAGATTCATTACGTGTATACACTTCTGTTTTCTCAGCTCTAAGATTAATAGCATTGGAAGTTTGGTCAATAGCCGTCTGCATTGTAGTGATTTTCTGATTAAACTCTGAAGTAGCTACTTTCTTTCCGATTTCTCTGACCATCGCTTGGTAATCTCCCATGTCTTTAGGGTTCGGAATAAATACAGATTTTATTGAGCCCTTTTGAAACATGAGATTACTTACATAAATAGTGCCGTTACGTCGCACACCTACAGTAATTTGCATGTGCGTTACAGCCTGTTTAATTGGAGGGATTGTTACGGAATATTCTTTCCATATCCCATTTTCTAGTACTTCATTTATGTTAGACCCTACAGCTCCCACCAATTGGTCACCGTTCCACGCCTTTACCTCTGCGTACAATCCGTTGTCAATTGATTCCTTGTTTGTTACAAATATTTTACCTCTGTACGTGTACTCACTAAGCGGGTCAATATTGCCTATTACCTGGTTTAATCCCGTCCAAGAGAACTCTTGCTCATAGTTAGAACAAGATATTTTTGTAGAATTGTAACCATCGCAGCGTACTGAACGGGTCGGCTCAAATGTTCCTTTATTTGTATCAGCCGTCCATGTTCCCCATTTATCCAAGGAAGGAAGCTCATTAACAATATTTCCCCACTCATTCATTTCTGTCCAATTGAAAGGAGCGTTAAGAAGTAAGTTAGGCTCTCCTAGTTTTCCTACGTAGTCCTGCATCTGTTTTTCTTCAATTTTAAGCGAAATTTGATTATTAAGCTGATTAATAGAAGATTTATTCTCTTGAATAAGTTGTCCGTGTTGTCCTTGAGTTGCAGTAATGGATGCGACTCCTGTACGGATACTGTTGACAGTTTGCTCTATTTCAGAAGTTTTTGTATGGAAGACCTTAGCTTTCACGAGATCAGCCTGGGAAGGCCCCCACCCTGTAACCTGAGAACCTTCTTCAATTTGGAACTCCCTAAAGTGAATCTGACCGTTTTTAAACAATGCAGGTCTGAAATCCATATGAGTAATTGCTGTATTTGTTGGCTTGTAAGTTAAAACTAAACGTTGCCACTTATCGTACTTGAACGGAATAGGGACACCACAACTTTCAATACTTACATCTTGATACTCTACTCGGTTTCCGTCTTTATCGTAAAACTGAATAATGAAAGGAACTTGGTAATCCCATACAGTATTATTGCTGTCTGCATAGAAGTCTACAGAAAATGTATACGTTGTGTTAGCCTTTGCAGGAATCTTGTGAGTTTGTGCTGAACGAATAAGCGCTTCAGTTAGTCCACTAGCCCATATTTTAAGGATATTACTACTTCTCTTATCTTCAAAGGGAGGAAGCACGGTCCACTGGTCATAAGGCATAATCCAATAGTCAGGGACTCCGTTTGTAGCATCATTCATTGTAGAGTTAGGAGCTAAGTTGTTTAAGCCCTTAAAATTGTTAATAGTTCCCTCTGTAGCTGTAATCTTAGCTGTGTTACTGTCTACAGTCTGTCTAATCTCGTTAGTTTTTGAGATAATTGTGTTAGTATCCTCGGGAGCTGGTCTCCATGTATAAAGCTTATTGCCTATAGTTATCTGAGGTTTAGACTGCTGATAGAATTGCTCACCCTGAAGTGACTCCCATCCTTCTACACGCATCCAATCAGTCGTTGATTCACCAGTAGAGGACATCATTTCCTCAGTTACAATAAAGCTTATTTCAATACGTTTCCACTGATTAGTGGCACTAGGCATGTCCACACTTGCTACGAAACCTTTAAAGTAAAATGTATTACGATATAAAGCACCATCAGGAAGATTTTTAACTCGAATATACATACTATAATTAATTTCGTCGCCTAACTTCACAACTCCACGTTTTACAAGATCACCAAAATTGTAAGCAATCCCTTTCCAATTTCTCTGTGTTTCTGCAATTGCTGAACCTTCAAATGTTTCTTTAGGAATCCAAATACCACCACTATCCCGTAACCACCATCTATTAACCGCTCCGCCATCAAGGGTATTTACAGCACCCTGGAACGTGCTAGAATCAATCATCAAGTTAGTTACATCATCGTTCATATTATTTACTTTGGTTTGCACCTGGGTAATTTTTGCTGAATTTTCGCCTACAGTCTGCTTAATTTCGTTTGTTTGGCGGTTTAACTCTTGAGTGGTAGCAGATAAAACTAGCCAGGGAGTAGCAAATGAACCTTTTTCAAGCTTCAAGTTTCGAATCCACCAACGTTTACCTTGGTTTTCTTCTCTTGCGTCCATCCTGATACGGAACATCCAGGATTTACATTTGTTATCTAACTTGAATGTATAACTTACCCGTTTCCAGTCTGTATTCTCGAATTTGAAAAATTTATTAGTAGGAACTGTCCATTGATCATCTACACGCTGAAACACCATAATTTCAACCCAGTTAGACTCTGAAGCCAGGTCTAGGGAAAGCGTAATATCTTGACCCACATCAAAGCCACGCAAATTATTGCCGAGATAGTCCCCAACTTGATAAAAACCGTCGTGCCAGTCAAGGCACTTAAAAGTAGAATAATCTCCTTCAAATTTATGCTCAGCGTTGAAAATATGGTAAGGAGAAGGGTCTCCACCATTAATAAACTTTGGTAATACACGATTAGCAGAAGAATCATATAGATGATTTTCATTGTTGATTGAACTCTCTATTTTTGTAATTGTAGCTGTATTTTCCTCTGCCGTCTGTTTGATCTCATTTGTAGTTTGGGTAAACTCCTTACTAGAAACTACTTCGCTTATCGGAGGAATCCAATCTGTTACGGGCTGATTCCCTTTAGTGATCTGCACAAACTTGATATAAGAATCCTGGTTTGCATTTACTAGCGTTTCCGAGAAAAAGAACGGTGTAAACATTGTCGGTTCTCCGTCCGCTGTGTGAATACCTACAGCAATGTAAGTCCACTCATTTGCTTTAATCGTTCCCTCGGGAGTGATAGTCCATTTGCGCTTTGCTGTATGAAGATTTGTCCCTTGTGCAGTCCAACTGTGAAGAGGGTCATTAAATCCGTTCCAGTGGTCGATTGGAAGCTTGACCATAGCGGAGTATACATACTCAGTATTTGGCTCTAATTTATAACTATTAGCCTGTCGAGTAGTCCCTTTAACTCGTAGGATTTTCTCTCCATTAACCGCAACTACTTCTAACTCCCCTCCAGTATTATTAGCAATCCATAAGCTTGCATCTTGAAAGTCACCACTATTTTCTATTAAGTTAGTTCGTCCAAGTTTCATATCTTTAAAGCGAGTATCAAGAGTAGTAATTTTGCTAGAATTTTCATCAGAAGTTTGTTTTACAGTGTTCACTGTTTGTTTGACCCCTGTTAAATCTTCACTTAACTCCTTCACTTCTGTTTTTTCTGCCTTATTAGTTAGAGATTCTTCTGTTTGCTCTACAGTTAATTTTATATCTGTAAAACGCCCATCTTTAAATACAACATCAGGAATTCCTGCAACATCCTGTTTTAATTTAGTAATGTCTTGTTCAGCTTGGTTAACGGCTCCAGCAACATCACCTACAGCGCCGCTAATCTGCGTTACTGCATCTTCAAGCGCTTTTGTGTCAGGTGTAATCCTTACCCATGTCCCATTCTTCCAAAGTTTCATAACTCTATTATTCTGGTTTGAATTGTCCACCCAAATAGTCTTGCCGTCTTTTAGTCCCACAGTAGGTGCTGTTGGTTGCTCTATAACATTCGCTGTATTTTTTTCTATGTAATCAACAGTCGCTTCCGCTAAATCTTTAGCTACTTTGGATTCTTTCTCAGCTTTTTCTGCTAACTTTTTAGCTTCCTCAGAAGTTAGCTCTGTATCGCCCACACGGTTCACTAGTTCATCGAAAATATCTTTAGGTACTTTATCATGTAAACTTGATAAAATTCTTTGATACAGCTTTCTGAGCTCTGCATTTGGGTCTACGATTTCTCTGTAGTTACCAAACCTATATTTAGTAGCGCGATTATCCTTGTGAGACTCATCCCCCGTGATTACACGTGCTTCTAAATAAAGCGGTGGTGTTAGGGTAATATCTTTAATATGAACTGTATCCCCTTCATTTACAGCCTCGTGACTAAATCCTGGAATACGCGAAATGTCATATGCATCTACTTCATAACTAACGATTGTATCAATGCGTTTTTTCAGTTCCGTTTTACTTAATTGGAGCAGCCGTGAAGGTTCCATGTTCTTATCATCTGTATCGGGTGTATAGAATCCAAAACGATGTTTCCCATTCCTATTCCATCTTTGAAAAGCGTCTTCATCTACGATATAAGGTAGACCGTTATTTACAGACTCAATTGTAATAATTTGCTCATTTCCGTCTGCATCTTGCCCCATTACATAAGGAATTAGTGCTGTAATAATAGCTTCAGAGTTTTCAGTACGCTTAACGCTGTTTAGATCCTTACCAACTGTTATTTCTTTTCCTTTATCTGCCCCTCTACGTTCGATAAAGTCAATTTTACGTTTAATAGTATTGGCGCCACGTAATTCTACTCTGTAACGTAATTCCCCCTTTTTTTCAAATAAACCAGGTAATTGAGATAAAAGAGAAAGTGGAGCCACAAATTCTTTAGCGGTCATCGTTCGTTTTCCGGTTACTTCTACAATTCCTCGCTCCCAATCTGTTTTCTTAGTAGCGAAGTCAATATATTGCTCAGGAGTCATAGATTCAAATTTTTGAGGTTTGATAAAGTCATCGGAACCCATAAGAACCCATTCACCTGAGGCAAATATAGTAATAGTCTTATTGGATGTATCTTTCTCAATCTCAGTAATTACATAAGGTACTAAAACTCCTGGGCGTGTCTCTTTTATTATTAAATTTTGTTGTTGTAAGTAAGTCTTGTATTTTGAGTTTTCAAGAATAGTAATATCCAAAGTATCTACATTGTTTTGAAGTTCCCAATGGCGATTATCCGCTACATATTCGCTAGGCTTCATGGAAGCAATGACCTGTTGAGTCTTATAATCGATGATGTGTAATTCTCCACTTATTTTTCTCATATCTTATAGGTACCTTTCTCTATACTTTAATTTCGCCCTTCCTATTTGTGCTGGCCGGACAATAATTTCATTTTCACCCTCATCCACTATTGGGTATTCACTGAATAAATCTTTTAAGGGAAGGGCGCTCCTGCCATTTATACTAGCTAGTGATTTTTCGGTATCGATAATTACTTTATCCCCTACGTCAACAATATAAGGCGTTTCATCTACGTCCACATTGTAGAGTTTCCACACTTTCAATTCACTTATTAGTAAATCCATGACAGTTGATAATGCTCCGTATTGTAGGAATGCAATAGCAACCTTAGAAATCGGTTTTGCTGTAGCGGTATTACTATTAGAAGCATCGTCAAAATATTCAACTAGTGACGTTCCATCTACACCGTTGGGGCCATCTGCTTTAGCAAAGTAAACACTCCATTTCTTCCCCCTACGAGCTACTGCCATATGACCATTAAAATCATTAAATGTAGTAGTATAATATCCTGTACTATCTACAATTGTCTTAGTTCCACCGATGACGGCATTTGCTTTTGTTATAGTATGCGATGCGTAATCATCATTCATATTAATTTCTGCAATAACTGAATTATCATCAGCTAAGAACATTAAAACTACTTTTCCTACTTGGGTCATATGAGAAGAGAAAAGTTTTATATTCATGTCTGCTTTGAAATCAATTAATGGACCGTCAGGAATATTACGAGTATAAATAGGACCATGCCACCCGGTACCTGGTCCATATAATTTAGTTGTGAAATAGGAATTATTAGCTACTGCCATTTCACCTGTAGCAAAGTAAGGGCCAATTTTCCCACTTTCTTTCTTCCAAGGCTCAAGTGAATTCATTTCATCGTAGATAACACGTTCTTCCATCTTTACTACTTTGTTTTGAATACCAGTTGGATAACCAAGGCGAAAATACTGATCTTTATTCCATACATCGATATAAGGCGTTGCTTGCAAAACATCAATTTCAATAACCGGTTCTGAGGTTGTAGTCCCATTATTAACGAATCGAGCCCCTAAGTTTGAATCTTTAATGCTCATTTCGTGTTCTTGTGGTAGCCCTAACTTATATGGCATACCGCAAACAAAAGTAATTGTCCCTTTACCTCTGAAAATTAATTCATCAAGTTCAGCCTCGCCATCAACAACCGCCATGTAAGTTCTGTCTTTCTCATCATCAAATATAAGTTCCTTAGCTTCACCTGTGACAAGCCACTTTGCTAAATCTTCTTTCACCTTCTGCATATTAGCCTGGTCAAGTGCTTTCAGTATTACTGGTACTTTTATTTCACGTTTACCTGTATTTGTTTGTAATAAGTGTCCTCCGGGCATCCCGTTTACGTCTAGAAAGTCACGTTTAATAGGAGCCCAGGCAGGACGATTAAATCCCATAAGGATAAATATGTAATCTTTACGTTCGCCATTAAATGTAAAGCTACCGGTTTGTTTTGACATTGTATGTGACTCCTTTATATTTCTAATCAAAGAAAATCCCTCCCAAAAAGGGAAGGATTAATAAGTAGGTGCTACTTTAGGTGTAAATTGTGCGTATCTTGAATTGCGTCTTTCTTGCGTTTTTTCTACCTCAGGAGTGAGAGCTTCACCGACAATTTTTTTATCTAATATGATGTATGTGTTACCTTGATTACTTTGATTATCATCTGGATATGTTGTTTTAACTTGTTGCTCTTGTTTCGGTGCGTTATATCTAGTTTGTTGAGGTGTAGGATTAACCTGTACTAGATCATTAACAAACCGCTTAGAATTCGCGAATTGATTTTGTAGTGTATCGCTAACAAGGTTACCCTCTAGAAAGTCACCCATAACGATATCTTCTTTTAGTGCTGCAAAACCATCCATTACAGACTCCGCAAGTGTACGGGCTTTTTTAACGGCATATTTAGTCATGCCTACAACACCGTTAGCAAGACCTTCTGTTACGAACTCACCCAAAGCATATGCCACACGACTTGGAGAGTGAATGTCGAAGAAATCGGCAATTCCATCTTTAATATTACTTGCTACACTTTTAACAGCAGATACAGCTTTCCCGACCATTCCGGAAATACCGTTAATCAGACCTTGGATAATGTATTTACCGATGTCTTTAAGCATTGTACCTGCGTTACTA
>NZ_JAGXJX010000258.1:0-282 GCF_019091125.1 Paenibacillus sp. GbtcB18 | reverse complement strand
TCGTGCGGGAGTTGCCGTGCACAAACGCCTTTTCCCTGACCCTCTCAGCGCAGACCAGGCCCCCACCGAATTCTCCGGCGATCAGACGGGAAGCGGGGTTGCATACCCCTGCCCTCGGTGCCCGTTCAACGTTAATCGGGGCGCACACGTTGCCCACTTTTCACCTGTGTTCTCCTCCTATCTGGCGGAAGGCGGAAGGAGCTCCCTCGGGTCAATGGCCAAGGCATTGGATTTTTTTACCGTGTTCAGGGACTGAAACTTTAAGCTGCGAAAGTAACGGCA
>NZ_JAGXJX010000257.1:0-283 GCF_019091125.1 Paenibacillus sp. GbtcB18 | reverse complement strand
GAACACGGCGCTCCCGCTGATTCCGAGCCCATGGCTCGGAATGATCTGATCGATGAACACGTCCTTGGTCAGATCGATAAAAGAGCCGGCGCCGATCGTCACATACGATTTATCTTTTGCGATCTCGAACGTTTTGCGCGCATCCGCCACAACGAGCGAAGTGTCCAGTTTATAGGACATCGGAAACACGTTGACGATCAGGTTATGCTTCACCCAGTTCATCGAATCCTGCAGCACGTCTCGGCGTGCAATTTCGTATTCGGGCCATCCCGCCGCGGGCAGC
>NZ_JAGXJX010000256.1:0-283 GCF_019091125.1 Paenibacillus sp. GbtcB18 | reverse complement strand
TAATTCGTCCTCCAAAAGCAGAGAAGAAAAAAGACACACAACATGTATATCGGAAAGTAGCTTAATTCTAAAAAGAGTCCTCATGCTAGGGCTCTTTTTTTGTTATGAATTAGAAGGACTGCTAATGCAAGAAAAGATAGAATTGGAATAGCAGTGACGGGAAAATATTTTTTTATAGCGAATATATCTAAAATAGGAATGTAAATGTAGGCATTCAGATGAAGGGGGAATTCTTATGAATTCATTTGTAAATAACACGTTTTATGAAATAAGAGAAAATCTA
>NZ_JAGXJX010000255.1:0-284 GCF_019091125.1 Paenibacillus sp. GbtcB18 | reverse complement strand
TTACTTTTGGGTGCTTTAAAAACTGATCTAAATTGTTTATCATGTTGCATAGAATTTATCATAGTTCCTTTTGGAATCCAAATCAATTTGGTCAGACTAATTTTCTTGAATGGACAATGATAAGTTCTATGTCCATGTTTACAACAAAAGTTACATTTCAAATGAGGTGAAACATACAATGTGGGTCCTTTAATGAAGGTGGAAGGATTTTGGTGAGATCCTCTCACAAAACTAATTCCACTTCTATATGCGACGTGACCCATATTTGCAATGATCATATCCAG
>NZ_JAGXJX010000254.1:0-284 GCF_019091125.1 Paenibacillus sp. GbtcB18 | reverse complement strand
ATAATGTGAACCTTTGCTAGAAATGGTAAAGCGAGTTATACATAGAGCCTGCGATATACTACCAGCCCCCTCTAACTTTACCTAGACATGGGTGGTTGGAGCTCTCAGATGTGGGTGATTTCTGTCTGCTAGTCATTCAGAAATGGATGAATTACATTATGTCTGTGGTGTTAGGACCGGTGCGGCACTAAGAGGGGGGGGTGAATTAGTGCAGCGGCAAACTTTTGTCGATTTAAAAACACGTTCGTATGATAAGAATGATTCAGTATGGAAGTCGAATCGGA
>NZ_JAGXJX010000253.1:0-284 GCF_019091125.1 Paenibacillus sp. GbtcB18 | reverse complement strand
GAAGGCAATTAAGTAGGAGCTGATTACAATTAGCATCGTACCAACTAGGGTCACATAACTAGCTCGATAACCCAATTTTTCGTCATTCAGAAAAAATGTAACCGGCAGCGGGACTAAATAGTACATCAGGTCACCCACTGTAAAAAAATCAAAAGCTGTTAGCCGTTTTTTTACCAAGACTTTTCTTAAGAGCAGAAATGAGGAAACAACCGTAAATGCTACATAGACAAGTATGACCCCCAACAAATTACACCCTTCTCCCTATTCATGATATCCCCCAATTT
>NZ_JAGXJX010000252.1:0-284 GCF_019091125.1 Paenibacillus sp. GbtcB18 | reverse complement strand
GCAACCGGGAATTCAGGGTCCATCGGAGGTTCCGGAGCAACTGGAAATACGGGATCAATCGGAAGTACAGGTCCAACAGGAGACACGGGAGCAACCGGAAATACAGGGCCGACCGGAAATACAGGCTCAACCGGAAATACAGGGCCGACCGGAAATACAGGCTCAACCGGAGATACAGGCCCGACTGGAAATACAGGTTCAACCGGAGGAACGGGAGCAACTGGAAGTACGGGTCCAACCGGAGGAACGGGAGCAACTGGAAGTACGGGTCCAACCGGAGGAAC
>NZ_JAGXJX010000251.1:0-287 GCF_019091125.1 Paenibacillus sp. GbtcB18 | reverse complement strand
GTCGGCGTAATTTTACCCATATTGGTTTGCCGGATTTCCTGATAAGCGTTGGGCTGGGGAGGCAGATGCTCCGACACGGTTTTTCTGAACTCCGCTTCGTCCCCGGTATCCACCCCGGGTTTGTCCGCGACCAGGTCGCCCAGTCTCGCGGACACTCTTCCGCCTTCGCCGAGCTCGGCACACCGCCCGAAGTGCGCCGGGAGCACGATCAGCTCTTCGGACAGCTTCTTGTAGCGGTCGTATAAAGTGGCGCGCAGGTCTCTCGCCCAGTACTCCGCCTTGCCGGC
>NZ_JAGXJX010000250.1:0-287 GCF_019091125.1 Paenibacillus sp. GbtcB18 | reverse complement strand
GTTGTCATACTTATTTAATTATTGTTTATCGGGAATCGCCTCATCTTTTTTATTTCTTAATACAAAGAGTACCGAATGATAAAGAGACATATACTATAAAATATAACATCTGACACTACGAAGATTTAATGTATAAATCAATGTAACGTTTTATTTCTATCTTAATTTCACTTTAAAAATCCCAATAATAAAGAGGCCCCTCATATAGAGATAGCCCCATTCCTACTTATGCTTCTACCTTCAAATCGTTTAGTGAAACGACATCAGCAAACGCTCCAAACACTACG
>NZ_JAGXJX010000249.1:0-288 GCF_019091125.1 Paenibacillus sp. GbtcB18 | reverse complement strand
GAGAATAAGGGAAGTCAGCTAGCTCAGGATCCGGCAAGCAAGTAGGCAAAGAGGGGCAAGCGCAAGTAGAGCTTCTGCTTTAAGGCCAGTTCCTTTGTTCGTTTTATTTACTTTCGAAATGCTTTAGTTTAGGCAAGTGGGGATGGTACTAATACTAATGATGATCCTATCCTGGCAATAAAGTCGAAGTACCTATTAGGCTGGGTCCCGCAATGGAATATGTTGAATAACCTTGTATGGGCCTAGAGCAATGGAATATGTTGAATAACCTTGTATGGTATAGCACTC
>NZ_JAGXJX010000025.1:5155-8510 GCF_019091125.1 Paenibacillus sp. GbtcB18 | reverse complement strand
ATACCGGTCTGCAGAATTTGCGGTAGGTGCTTTAGGATGGAATCGGGAAATTTATTCATCTTATCATAGCCCATTTGCCCCCATTGGGGGAACCTTTGAACAATACCGTTAATCAATTCAGTTAAAATTTTAATTCCTGCTTCTATTATTTTAGGCAACATGTTATTGATACCCGTAAGAAGCATTCCAATAATTTTTAGTGCCATTTCTAAAATTTTAGGTAGATTTTCTGCTACCCCTTTGCAAATACTCATAATCATGTCTAACCCTGCATTAATTAATGAAGGCGCCATTGCAATAACGGCAGTCATTAGAGCGTTTGTAGCATTAACAATAACATCTATAGCCATTTGTACGAGTACAGGAAGTGCCGTAACTAATCCATCTACTAGCTTAGAAATAATATCAATACCTATCTGCAGTATTGTAGGAAGCATTCCAACTATTGTTTCCGCGAATTTCAGCAAGATACTACCTGCAGTTGCTAGGAAGTTAGGAAACATTGTGTTGATCCCGTCTACAATTGTAGGCAGGAACCGCATTGCAGTAAGAAGCAGCGCAGGAAGCCCGCCGATCAAGATGGTAATAAGTGTAGGAAGTATCGTGGAGAATATTTGACCTAGCTGAGAAGTGTCTCCACCCATAGCAAGCCGGATAGCCTCTACAAATAAGCCTATACTAGCTTTTATTTGCTCTATAGCCTGTCCTATTAGAATTGCTACGTTTTGGAATCCTCCTGACATACCAGCTAACCAACCATTCATAATATTTCCTGTAAGCACTACCTGTAATATGTATTGCCCCAAATTCAGCAGATTTTGGCCAAATGCCGCTATCACTGGAAAGGTAGAGATAAAGTTCGCTCTAAACTCAGCAAGGGCGATACCCATCTGTTTAACACCCATTATCATATTGATAGGAAGTTTCATTAGTGATTCATTAGCAAAATCACCGGTTCTCGCTACTTCTAGGAAATACATACCCATATCTTTCAAAGTAACACCCATTCGCGCACCCTCGTTAACTGTACTGGATACCCAGTCAATTACCGATTGCCGAATGTTAGCGACACTCATTCCAATTTGCAAGGCAGTTTCTTGAAATGGCTCAGGAAGATGCGTTACCCAGTCATTAAAGTAATCACCATCGATAGCGGTATACATTAAGTATTTACCCATACTCATTACGTTCTTTCCGAACTCTTGAATAACAGGGAATGTACCTATAATTTTTTCTCTCATGTTACTCATTGATTGGCCAATCTTAAGTGCTGTGCCCTGGAATCCCTCAGGTAAATGAGTTATCCAGTCATTCAAATAATCTCCGTCTAACGCTGTATAGTAAAGGTATTTACCCATACTAACCACATTAGAACCAAACTCTTTCGCTTTATTACCTGCCATGACGAATCCTGACTGCATGGCTTTAATACTATTCTGTACCTTGTCTGAATTGTAAGCATTTTGGAGTAATTCAGCTCCGTTTTTAACTAAAGCTTTACTGAAGTCCGTAATCCCTTTAATAGTTCCGTCAACGAATCCCTTAAATTTCTCGTTAGTTTTGTAAAAATGAGTAAAAGCTACTGTAGCCCCTGTAATCGCAGCCGCTACGATCCATACCGGTGTTGATAATGTAGCGAATGCAGTTGCAACAGGCATAATTAAGGGTCGTAAAGCGAATAGAATTGCCCTTAAACCTCTAAAATACCCTACACCTAATGCTAAAGGTAACATTAATCCCATCAATGCAGGGACTAGCATAATAGTACCCTGAATAAATCTAGCCATGACGGGGTGTGCCTCGTTAAATGCTATTGTTAACTCAGCCATTTTGGCAACAAAATTATAGATAGGTACCATTACTGCAGTAAAAGCTTGCCTCATAGGTTCTAATGCTTTTGTAAGTTTCTCCATCATATTAGTAAATGCTTCAGAATATTTAGGTTCCATTTCCATATTAGCTTTATGCCGAGGACCGTACAAGAAAAGCATTCTCAGTCCGCCCCCCATAGCTAGGATAGGCCTTCCCATCATTACTGAATTAAGTCTCCTAGCTTCATCTGATAGAGTTTTCATACTGGCTTGCGGGCCGTGTAATTCTAGAGCAATCTGAGCAGCTGAACCGCTACGAGCTACTTTATCCAGGCTATCAACTAAAGCAAGAGCGGGACGAGCTGTGTTATATAAAGGATTTTTCATCTGATCTAGATTCTTAGTTGTTTTAGACGCAGCAGAAGACATCGCATTCATAGCGCCAATAGTTTGAAGCATTCCCATCATAGCAAGCCTGTTAGCATTAATTTGTGCATCTTGTGAAGCTTTCATTGCTTTTCCTATTTCATTGGCTTGATTTATGAAATCTTTGTTTGTCCCTTGAAATTCCTTAGAGCCTTGAGCCATTTTAAAGTATCCATGTGTAGCCTTAATCTGGTCTTCCATAAATGGAATCATTGCCATTTTTTGAGCGTGGAATCCTTCTTTCATTTCCATCATCATATTTTGAGCTTCTTGAGACATGTAGCGATAATAACCGCCCATTTCACCCATTAACCCGCCTATTTCATTACCGTATGCTCTGCGATATTTTCTAGCGTAATACTCTGAGTCACCTACCATGCCTTGCATTTCTCTACCCATGTTATTACGCATATCACGAGCAGTACGGCCCATCCCTCCGCCGATCCGGTTTAATTCTCTGTTAATATTTTGTACATCTCGTCTAACGTTATTGTTATTTATCCTTGCATCTATTTCAACCCGTCCGTCAGCCAATTGAAGTCACCTGCCTCTTTTGCGCTTCTAATCTTCTTAGGTACGCCTTGTACTCCATTTCTTCTCTAATGACTTTAGCTTCCGGAAGTTCATACCGCTCTCTCATTTTCTTGATTCGTTTTCGTTCATCGGCGTTATGTTTATCTTTCTTAGGTATTTCGCACGTTCGATAGTGTATCGCTGTACGCATCGGCGTTTTTTCGGATAGATTATTAAATAAAGCTAAAAACTCTTCCCATTGCAGTATTCCTTGTTGTTCAAATAAATTGACATTGTAGTCATACAAAAAAGTCGCAAATATCATTTCTGCGTCCAATGTAAAGTTAACAACAGGTATTTCCGGTATTTCTTCATTTAACGGATTACCTAGTGTTTCCGTCATCTCACCGGCTTTCTTATCTGCTGTTAAATCAATATTCAATTTATCCTTGAAGATATCAACAATTAACTTCTCTTTACCTTGCCAGTTAAGCTGATTGAGAAGACTATGATCAACGATAAGCATCAATAGAGCAATATTCGGCTTTGCTCTATTGCTAACTGTCTCATCGTCGAATAGTTCCATGATTTTTAGGACATTATCA
>NZ_JAGXJX010000025.1:0-5145 GCF_019091125.1 Paenibacillus sp. GbtcB18 | reverse complement strand
TCTATTTCTATCAGTAAGTTTGAACATTACCGATCACTTTACTTTTTAAGATTAGCTAGATATTTAGATTGCGATTCATCTGATTTTTTTATCATTTCCTCTGCGTATAAATCATTTAAGTAATGAACAAGACTTAATAGATTACCAACAGAACGGCCGGCAATGTCATATAACTCTTCGAAAGCACCTTCACCTAAGAAAACATCGACAACTTCTTTTGTTATTTCTTTTTGCTTAGCTGTTAAAGCATCGATTTCTTTATCTGTAGCATTTTCGAAATCCGGTATAAATTTCTGTAGTTCTTTTGTAGATTTTTCGAAACGTTTTAATGATTTTTGGTATTTATTTAACGCATCATCATTGAATTCTACTTTGAAAAGCTTACCTGCTACATCTACTTCTTTATACGTTTTTTCAAACTCGAATTTAAATTGTGTCATTTTTGTCCTCTTCTCCTTCTTGTTTCTGCATTATCGTTCGGTTTAATGTTTGAACTAAATTAAAAAAAGCCGAATTAACGGCTCTTTGTTCTTCGTTAGACTGAGGGTGTACTGGGTGCTTTTGTAAATGTTGGAACCCCATCATAACTAATTGTAAATTCGATTTCCCCTTTAGAGTTAGCATCGCCACCAGGTGATTTTATTTCACTCATAGTCGCTCTACCTTCCCATTTATCCCCGTTAGGTTCTGTCACACGGAAATCCGTTTTACGTTCTGGCCCTACTTTGTTTATTTTGCTTAAGATATAATCTTGAGCTTCATCACCATAATAACGATGTCCCTCGAATCCATATGACATCATAAATCCTGTAATATCACGTTCTGCTGCTCCACCACCATTATAGTAGTAGTTTTCGTCACTCTCTTCATTGTTATCTGGATCAACTGAAGTAATCCCTACTGCAATTACCGCATATTTCGGAGTGCTTGTAGTAGATACATTAATTTCAAATTTATATCCGTGGTTCATTAAAAAACCTTGTTCCATATATTAATTACCCCCTATTTCTAATTCCGCTACAAAGAGAGCGGTATATACATACTCGTTAGATGCTAATTTATCTACGAAATTAGGCTCTACGTAAATATTTAATCTTCTCAATGTGTAAGAGTTGTCCACTGCATGAAACTCTCGTCTATGCACGTTGTTTAATTCTTCTGCGATTACTTCTGCAGAAGTGTTAACTTCCAATTGTTTTTCACTTTTTAAGAGGATTTGAAACTGTTTCTTTTTAATTTCACCATCAAAATATTGCTCACCCGGAGCAGATGGTATCATCCTAATTGCAATACTTTTACGCGGGGTATTATTCAACCCTATATCTAATATATCGACCTTTACAGGAGCAAACATGATTTCTTTAGATAGAACAGTAGTTAAATGTTTTTTCACTGATTCAATTAACCATTTCATATTTACCCTCCTATAAATTTCGTTTTATTTCGTTTTCTACTATTCTAGCCCAATCGCTTACATGGCGTGCTTTAGCCTCTTCAAACCAAAGCCCCCTAGCATTAGGATTAACATCTTTTGAGAAGTTGTACTGTGGATTATAGTACAAACGTCTTGAATATGGAGTATTCCATTCAATATGACCTTCTCCCGGTCTACTAAAGCGTATGGAAGAGCGTTCTAACTCACCGGTGTCTTTTGGAATGTAAAAATTACTATCCTTCAATACTTGCTGATCTAATACAAATTGAGATTTATTAATAGCCTCTTCTGCTTTTGCGGCCATATGTGCAGTATCTACTCGTATATTAATGTTAATCATTGTAGATATATTTCAGTGTGGTGCGGCCTGTTAGGGTTCGTTGTATAAAGTGGTTCAACTTCTTTAATAAACATTTCTTTTCCACCCCACACGATCTTAGATTTTTCTTTAAATACATGATTAGCAGGAGAAGAGTTGACTGAATCATGGAAAAGTATTGCTTGAAAAGTTACGCTATCACCTGTTGAAGTGTTATATAACTTTTCATTCGGTTGCACTCTTACCCTTTTTAGAGTGATTGGTGGGGCAAATGAGGAAGCGGAACCTCCCCATGTCTCGTCTTCACCAATGTACTCATGATACTCAACTGTATGAATGAGTACATGTAATGGAATAGGAATAACATTAATCATTTACCTCCACCCCCGCATAAAGTAATCCTGTTGGACGTAGAAAAGCAATTGTCCCTTGTGCTATTCGAGCGTCATGGCCCGCTCCTTCAGACTTACCACCTCGTAATAAACCATAACGGAATTTACCAACCTGCATAACCGGCGTATCAATCATGGTATTTGTAGATGTTTCGCCATATAAGGCGATATATTCAGTTTGAGCAGCAGTAGCTTTCATTACCTGATTTTTAATAAATGGCGCCAATTTATCGAAATCAACGCCACTCAATTTATAATTAATAATCTGATCCACTACATCTGAAGCTCTTGCAATCATACGACTCAACATATCAGAATCTTCTACAGGCATTCCCTTGTATATGTTCGTATAGTATTCAGCATCTATATATGACATGAAATCACCTATTTTTCTGTTTTATCAGCTGCAGTATCTTTCTTTAACTTTGCAATTTCAGCCTTTAATTTCTTATTTTCAACTAATAAGTCATTACGTTCTGCTGTAATTGCATCTTTTTCTTCAATAACAGTATTTAATTCAGAAAGTGTTACTTCACGGCCACCTGTAGCACGAGTCACAACTACATAAGCAGCTCCTTCCGCATTAAGTTCTACTTGGTCATATCCTTCTACAAGATATGCATCTAAACTTTGTTCTTCAACTGTTAATACACGATTCTCTTTTTTTACGACTACGGCCATAATAATTCCCCTCCTATGCTTTTGGCGCTGTTACGAATGCAATACCGTCTGTTTTAGTATCAAACATAAATACGCCATCGTATGAGCGCTCAAAGTAAAAGTATTTTCCTGCAGTTTTTGCACTAGGCGCATCAACTGAAACGAATTCATATTTTTCAGGTGCAACCATACAAGATGTATGAATTAACATCATTTGAACTTGCTGCGCAGTTGGATCAGGTTTAGCTCCATTTGTGAAGTTATATAGTGTCTTCATACGTGAAGAAGGAACACCAATGATTTCGACCTCATCTAAGCGGTTAACTACACGATTGATTTGCCCGTTATTATTTTGAACTCCCATATATCGTGCAATTTCTTTAGCCTGCTTCAGCGCAGTTTTAACAGTAGGAAGTACGTATAATAAACGCCCTTCTTGTGGGACTTCTTTTTCATCCATATTTTCCATAATTTCATCGAATACAGTTAAAGCATTTTCAGGAGTAATAGCAATCTCTTTATTTCCGGCGCCATTATCTTTAGATTTCTTTTCGCTGAATAAACGTGAAATCATGTACTTATCTTTTTCAGGGATTTTTTCATTATCGTTATAAACTCGTGTGATATTGGCAATGGATGCTACCATGTTCGTTTCATCAATATCCATAGGGTCAATAAGTGTATCCCAGTAACGATCATTTGTTAGTGTTTTTGTTTCCCAATCGTTTTCAAAGTTACGTCCTGGAGTTGTAACCGTATCGCGTCCATAATCTTTACGACCAGAAGTAACAGTAAGACGTGGTAATTTAATAGTTTTAGCGTCAGAGAATTTAACTAAACTATTACTTGGTGTGTTCCATAATTTTTCAAAGTATAAACGACCAGGATAACGTGTTTGTAATCCCGCTTGGTATAATTCTGCATAATTTAAGTTGTTAGCCATGTGTATATCTCCCTCTCTTATTTCTTGAATTCTTCAAGCCATTTATTTAATTCTGATTGTGGTTCTCTTTTATGCTGTCCACCATTACCGAATCGCGGTTTAGGCGGGCCCTCTTCCTCAACGACTGTTTTAAAGTGTGGGAATTCCGTTACGACCTGCTCAATAGCTTGCGCGATATCTACATCGTCACTAAGCTTTGTTTTTGCTAGTGTAATTACAGCAGCTAAGTTCTTTTCATCTGTAATACCTGCTTTGATTGCCGTGTTTTCCATTCGTAAATCACTCAAAGTAGAGTCTTTTTCTTGTAACTGCGTTTCATAGGTTGTTACTTTGTCATTAAGCTTATCGTGTTCTGTCTTCTGTGAATCTTGGTGCTCTTTCCAACTATTCACCGTATCTTTTAATTGATCTGCATTTTCGAATCCTAACGTTTTCAAGAAATCGGTTTGTTGCTGGTTTTTTGCAGCATCTAATTGTTCCTGTGTATAGGTTACTGGGTCACCCGAACCGCCTGCTCCTGGTTCACCTCCTCCCAATGGATCAGTACCGCCCTGGTCACCTGCTCCACCATCAGAAAAGAATTGAATGTTATTTAAACGTAAACGAAATGGTTTTTGCATCTTAATTCCTCCTATACAATTTGCTCTCGGTTATATTGACGCTTGCGCTTTGTTTGATTAATAAACTCTTTCATGTTAGCTTGGCGTTGCGAAACCCTATTTTTCGCTTCCTTCACGCCTTCCGCATCTCCTAACGCTTCCATAACCTTTACTTCCTTCTTAGCTTTCCTAATTTGCCGTTCTAAGCTTCTTTGTTGTTGACTTTCCTTATATACTCTAGAGTTCTCAACAGTGTCATACGGTTCATAACGCTTAGTAGACTTACCTGATATATAAGGCCAAACTAGATGCCGGCAATTTACGCCTAATAACCCTGCCGCTTCACCATATGATGTACTGGAGAACGGAGGGTGTCTTTTGCTCTTTCCACTTTTAGAATAAATACGACCTTGATATGGCGCGCAGCGTGGTCTTGCTCCAAGATGTGAACTTGTTTCGATTAGATCCACGTCATACTCATCCATTCGGGCCATCTGCATTTCATTTGCTACATTCTGACTAACAGATCGAGTAATCATGTTTACATATGCTTCGGTACTCCAACGCTTCCCAGCCTTATCAATTAAAGCGGGAATCCCTCGCTGTGCCCATTCAGAAACAGTTTGTCTTAGCGCCTGTTGTGGCGTCATCACACCGCCTAATAGTTTACCTACTGTTTTATTTAAAACATCTAGATAAACCTGTTGTGCCTGATTTAGCATAGTTGTATTTACAAGATTCAACGTATCTAACGCCTGTTGCTCGTAAGCGTTAAGAATGCCAATTAGTGCAGCGCT
>NZ_JAGXJX010000248.1:0-288 GCF_019091125.1 Paenibacillus sp. GbtcB18 | reverse complement strand
TGGCGATTGCCCGGCGATTCGCGATCTGACAGCCCCAAGCTATTTTTAGTGAAAAGAATAGAGGACAAAAGGAAAATACTTCAGCGAACCAACCGCTCATGGTTGCTTAGAGACCTGTTATTCACTACTATGGAGTAAAATGCAGTGCTGCACTAGGGGGGGAGAGTATGGTTTCAATCACTCAGATGAAACTCGAAGATTCGTTTAAAATACGCGATATAGATCGTTCCGAAACTATCGATCTCATCTATACGTGTAAAAATGAAGTCCTTGAGGAAATTAAAACAG
>NZ_JAGXJX010000247.1:0-289 GCF_019091125.1 Paenibacillus sp. GbtcB18 | reverse complement strand
ATGACACATTCCGGGAAGTACTAAAGACCGTCCGGGCAGTAACGCTGAGAGCTTTCAATCATCAAGAATATCCGTTTCCTTTGTTAGTTCTGCGGCTCCAACCGGCACGGGATTTAAGTCGCTCTCCACTATTTCAAGTTATGTTTGTCATGCAAGAATCCAATGTGCAGGATAAACAAGAATTATCTGCGTTGACCCTTGATTTGCCTGGAGTGCAAGTCACAACGGGCGGTCATGAGCTTGAATCTTATCCGCTAGGACAGCAATTCGCCCAGTTTGATTTATCCGT
>NZ_JAGXJX010000246.1:0-289 GCF_019091125.1 Paenibacillus sp. GbtcB18 | reverse complement strand
CGCTTTTGTTATAATGTCATGTGGGTGCAAAATGAAAAACAGCCACAAAACAACCACAACAAATACAAAAATTTCACTTTAAAACATTGCTCATGTACTTTTCCAATTTAAAAATATAACGTGTTGAGGTTTTTTATTTATCGGGCATTTTTATAGGAGGAATATAAAGGGATAAACAAATTTAACAATGTACTTGCGAATATATATGCGAAATGAATATCGTTTGGAATATTAAATTATTTAATATATACGACTTATTTAAATAGATTAAAAAGCCTTGCTGAAATAC
>NZ_JAGXJX010000245.1:0-290 GCF_019091125.1 Paenibacillus sp. GbtcB18 | reverse complement strand
GATCGGACGGAATGCCTTGGGGAATTTCCACATTCGGATACGGCTGCGTCTGCGGATGTCCCCAGCCGCCTTCGTACGCTCCGTGATGTCCATACGGGACGGGCAGTTCTCCGTCGCATCCGCACGGTTCTTTTTTCCACATTTCATGATGATGCCCATATGGAGACACGAAAGGCGCATAAGGAGGGCAGGGCAGAATCATCGGAAGGATCTCCGGATAGCCCCCGCAGTCCGGAATAGCTTCCGCCTCTTTTACATAAGCGGGATAAGCAGCCGGTACAACGGGCTCG
>NZ_JAGXJX010000244.1:0-292 GCF_019091125.1 Paenibacillus sp. GbtcB18 | reverse complement strand
AACCCGGTTGAATCGAACGGACCAGCTCGGCGAATACCCCTCCCTGCTCAACCGTGATCTTGTGTCCGCAGTCGATCCAGAGGTTGCCGACCGGGCCGTAATTCGTGAGCAGCACGCGGATTTGGGGAAATGCCTTCTCCCGCAAATACCGGACATACCTGCGGCTCTCCGCTTCATCCCCGGTCCAGCTTTCGAGCGAGTCCCAGGCGCCAATATTATCTGGGTAATCCAATGTATTACCTTGGGAATCGGGGTGGTGCCTGTCCATGGCGTGCGAGGAATAGAGACAGAA
>NZ_JAGXJX010000243.1:0-293 GCF_019091125.1 Paenibacillus sp. GbtcB18 | reverse complement strand
ATTTGGAAAATGTAAGTACGGGCGTGGAACTTTAGTTTCGCGCCTTTTATTATGAGGAGGGGAGGATGGTAAGTATATATTTATAGATAAAAAACCATTGTCAGGGTAAAGTAGCCTCATGGGGTGAAAAATCTTAAATTATATTCAATAATTGGTGATTTTGTAAAAGAGGTAGGACAGAGTAAACTAGTTGCCATCTTCAAGGAGAAGGAGCAAATATAGCTAAGAAGATGGTTAAGGAGTTGTTGGAAAGTGATGCTTGCGAAGAAAGTGAGAAACAAGCCAAATAAAGA
>NZ_JAGXJX010000242.1:0-293 GCF_019091125.1 Paenibacillus sp. GbtcB18 | reverse complement strand
AACTTGTATTCGCGCTGCACCGGTTTTATTGAATTAGCTTCCTTTGCGGGCTCCTGCTCTGCAGCCCATTTATTTCCTTCCTGCGATATTCCTTCTCGGGCTTGCTCCGAATCCCCTTGTTCTTCCGAAACAAGGAACCAGGGATCTTTTATCGATTCCTCTGGTGCCCCCTCAACCCCCATATTCAACTCTTGTTCCAAATACTCAGCAAACTTGCGAATCGTTGGATATTCGTAAACTTTAGCCGCCGCTATGGATGTCTTGTACGTGGTGTTTAACGTACGCATCCACTC
>NZ_JAGXJX010000241.1:0-294 GCF_019091125.1 Paenibacillus sp. GbtcB18 | reverse complement strand
TTGGTGCTTACGCTCTAGTCAAGTAGGTAGTTAAGGGGTGTCATGTCATAGATGTGGGTAGGCTCGGGTGGTTAACTTACTAGGCCCCTTTCCACTCATAAAATCAAATAACCAATCTGAAAATAACTGAAAAACCACTTCCATAAAAGATGTGTTTTCCGTCTACTGACTCAGTACAGACACAGTAGCAAAAAAGAGAGTCTCATTTTCACTCACTTCATATAGGAAACCAGAAAGAAGGGACTCGGGATGAAACAAGTGAGTATGAGCCTGTAGCGGCATAGGCTAAGAATC
>NZ_JAGXJX010000240.1:0-295 GCF_019091125.1 Paenibacillus sp. GbtcB18 | reverse complement strand
GGAACAGGAGCCGGAGCAGATTATAAACCTTGGCTTAATATTCAAGACGTTTCTTCGCTTGGAAGATCTACTCGCTTGAAAGGGATTAAAACAAACCGACAACACGAATTTTTATCGGATTTAGAACGAAACTACTTTTATTTAACTGAATATTCGGAGATTACTGCCGATATCCGAGAACAATTTCCGCTATTGCCGTGGGAAGAAACAATTGTCATTGCAGATGAGCTAGGTATTAAGCATCCTTCAGATTCAAACACGCATAAGCCAGTTGTGATGACAACGGATGTTTTAT
>NZ_JAGXJX010000239.1:0-295 GCF_019091125.1 Paenibacillus sp. GbtcB18 | reverse complement strand
AATTTAACATTGATATATATAACTACTAGGAGGATAACCATGCATGAAGCAACATTTTACGCTTATCACATCGTTACAAGGAAAAAAATGAACATTGGACAGATCATTCAGTTTGATAATAATCAAACTAATACTCTATATCGCTTCTTTTTTGAAAGAGAGCAATTAAATACTGACAGTGAAGATTGCATGCAAATCTTAAATAAGTATTATACAAATGACGGATTACATATAAATACTGAAAATGCTCCAGTAGTTATGAATTATATGGGCCAAACAATTAGAGCCATTAGAG
>NZ_JAGXJX010000024.1:0-12313 GCF_019091125.1 Paenibacillus sp. GbtcB18 | reverse complement strand
CACCATCCCGTTCGCACGCTCATCAAAGGTATAGCATTTACCGTCCTTCGACAGCATCCCTGCCTGACTTAAACCTATGAATAATTCAGGAGAACAGATTAAGTTAACCCCCGCTGCAATAGCGGTATCACATTCGCCGTTTCTTAAACTTTGACAAGCTTGATGGGCCGCCACCAATCCGGAGGAACACGCGGTATTGATCGCCATATTCGGCCCGCTTAGGTTCAAGATATACGATAATCTTGCTGCCAAGATAGCATTATGATTGGAAGTAACCCCTCCTTCACCATTAACAAGAAGTTGGTAGTCTCCCTCTTCAACCCCGACATACATCCCGATGCGGTTGTTTTCAATCTGTTTTTTCCCATAGCCGGCATCTTCCAATGCATTCCAGGATTCCTGAAGAAGCAATCTTTGCCGGGGATCCATGGTTTCCGCATCTCTTGGAGAAATTTCAAAAAACAAGGGATCGAACTCACTGATTCCCGGAATACTCCCCATCCATTTACAGTTCGTTTTCCCCGCATCCTTCTCCGAATCCCCATAATATTCCCGCCAATTAAAACGATCCTCCGGTATTTCTTTCACCACATCCAGCCCGGCTTCCAGAATCGCCCACATTTCTTCGATATTTCTCGCCTGCGGGAATCGTCCGCTCATACCGATTATTGCAATGGGCTCAGGAATATTGCTTTCGCTGAGGTTCTTCATGAATCGGGAGTTCATTGTTCTCTTTTTTCGCGGTTCGAACAATACGATGGGCTCTTTCAGTTCTTTTTCTTCAACAGCATTATCACCCTCCCGGTAAAACGCTTCCATAACACCCCGATGTTCCAGGATAAAATATTCCCTTAACTTTTCTAATGTGGAGTGTCCGAAAAATACCGCAGGGGTTACGTCGATTTGATAATAATCCGTCAATAGTTTGGAGAACTCCGCCAGGTTAACGGAATCGAAGCCAAACTCAGATAAATTCGAATCCATATCCAATTTTTCTTTTGATAACTTCAGAATCTTGCCCGCCAACTCTTTCAAATCCCATTCCACGCATTGTTCCAAACTTAACCCTTTCATTTCTGGTCTTCGATTACCGGTGCTCCCCTTATTTGTATTCCGCAACGCCATAGTGAGGGCAGGAATCCCTGTTTCGTTTATACCTAACATTCGTTTTATCTTGCTTTCATTACCTGCAAGTATTAGAGTTTGCACGTTTTGTTGAGACAAAATTATTTCGAAGGCATCTATTCCTTCCTGGGCTTCTAAGCTTCGTTGTCCACTTGCTTTTAAATATAATTCGCCATTTTTTTCATCAACAAACCCCATACCGCCGTCTTTCCATAAGGGCCAATTAATCACAAATGTTTTCCCTTGTTTCTTCCCAGTTAAATTCAATTCATTTCTATAATTAGCGTAAGCCATTTGGAACCTGTTACCAATGGCATAATCGCAAAATCCAAAATCACCCAAGATTGCCGAAGTTGATGAAAAATAACAAATAAAATCCAGAGGTTCTTCTTTCAAAATCTCATCCAGAATCATTGTCCCATTTATTTTGGGATTCAATACTTCTTGAAAATCCGCTAACCCTTTCTCTTTGAAATTGTCAGTGTGTAATATACCTGCAGCATGAATCAGTCCATGAATATCTCCCAATACTTCTTTTACTTCGGATAGTTGCTCTCTCATTTTAAACTCATCACATATGTCAGATTTTATATAAAAAACACGTCCTCCTAATTGTTCCATTTCCTTAATCTGCCGTTGTATGCGATCATCGATAGGTCTTCTACCCGTTAAAATTAAATTAGCCGCGTAGTTTTTAGCCAGATGCTTTGCAAATAATATCCCTATCCCGCCTAACCCACCTGTGATAAGATAATTTCCATTTTTTCTTAATTTATTCTCTTTTAATTTGTCCTTTATTATCAGAGGATTGATAGCCTGCACATATCTTTTTCCATTTTTGTATAACACATTCTTAACCATTTCGATATGCAGCTCATCCCGGAGATCGTTCAGCCAATCATCCATCGTCCATTTGCAGACGTGTTCGGAATTGTCATACAGGATTACTCCCATTTTGACATCAGGTATTATACTTTTTAACGAACGTTCGAACCCGATCCATGATTCCACATAACAACGATCTATCTGATTTTCTATTTCCGCACCAACCATAAATTTTTTTGCTTTCAATCTTGTCTTAGTGGCAGCTTGTAAAATATAAAAAATACAAGAATGGTCTTGAGATAAATTAGAATCCTCAAGTGGCCATAGATATAGCATATAATCGATACGATTTATTTCTTCTTGAATGTTTTCAAAGGCTTTAACAAACGAATTCCGATCCGTTCGAAGGATGCCATATTCGGTTTCAGATACTCGCTCGTACTGGGTACCTTGACCTATAAAAATAACTTTTAAATTCGCATCAATAGAACCCATTTTATCCAAAAACAGCTTTCTATTGTCTTTATTTGATAGAAAACAAACAATCGTCTTACAATTGATTTCGGACAGTTTCTTTTGTTCTTCTTCCCAAACCTCCTCAAATAAAAACAATGGCTCGGCCCCTAAAGCCTCTTTATCATTGTTAATTGCTACTACTTTATTGTCATTCGTTGGAACTTCAATTGCTTTGTTATGACTAAACGTTGATAGACCTTTTACACTGCAATATATTTTTCCGTTCTCGTCACAAAAATCGAGATCAATTGATGACTTTTGATTATTATGAGCGGCTCTACTCGGTTTAATGACTGCCCAGCCTGCTCTATTCGGTATTTCAAAAACTTCTAGTTCCTTCATTGTTATGGTATCCATTGGATTTAATTTTTTTAAACCAAATAATAACGAGAATACCTGCAATAACCTATCTGTTAAGTTAAGATCAAATAAATACGGGTTTCTTGTTTCCGTATTTGAAAGCTTGATTAATAATTGGCTTCCTCCGATAGTTGCAGATTCAATTTGGTTTTCGTCCCCACATTCCCAACCGCTATTCAATAATTTCGTATATATTTCACTTCCGGAAAATGTTTCCTGTTTGTGCTGATTCCTAATACTCTCTAAATCTATATACTGGGTATCTTTTTTCTTGGCCGTCTCAATTCTTCCGCAACTATAAATTATATTTTCATTTTCGTATTCCAAGTCACTATATATTTCGTAAGAAATCTCATCATTTTTTTGTACAGAAAGTCCAACATGCAGCATAATGGGTCCATTTCCTATAGGAACGGCAGAATGATTCCAACTAACATTGTTAAACTTTATGTTGTGTGCATTATCCTTGAAAACACCGATTGAATACTCGGTTGCCACCCTAGCCATCTCTAAGAAAGCTCCACTTGGAAACAAGTACTGTCCAGAAATACAAATTTGTTTTAGAAAACTCTCATTTCCAGTAAACGTGGAACTGTATCGTTGTTCATAAAAGTTTGAAGTATTTTGATGTATGAGTGGATGAAGGGCTATCCTATCTGAGGACAAAACATCCCTGACTTTAGGATCTTCATAGGTCGCCCAATATCGTTCTTGAATAAAAGGATAGGTTGGCAGACTGATTTTCATCGGTTTATTGATCTGATATAACTTTTCCCATTCAACATCAATCCCATTTACCCAAATTTCGCCAATGCGACTTAACTCCCTATTCGTTATCCAATCATTAAGCGGATATGCAATGTTCCCATCTGAACCAACTGTTACGTTTTCCGTTTTTTTTATTTTTGTTTGATTTAAAAAAACACCTCGCGGAGTAGGATTATCTACTATCTCCTTCAAGGTGTTAATCAATTCTGTTACCGAAGCAACCTCGAATGCTAATCGAAATTCCATGGCTTCTCGTCCTACTTGTAAGGTATAAGCAATATTCACAAGATCAAGATCGATACCTTGCTTGTGTTCTATATACCTCAGGAGTTTATCTGCGTATAATCTCAATTGTTCAGGAGTCTTTGCAGATAAAACAAACAAAGATGGCTTATTTTCATAAGTATTTTCTGGAACACGATTCTTGGGAACAGAAGTGTATGCTTCAATTACAAGATGCGCGTTAGTTCCACTAAAGCCAAATGAACTAATACTTGCCCGACGTTTCTTTTCTCCTGTGTTTCCCCAAGCCTTTAACTCGGTGTTAACATAGAGTGGGGAGTCCTCAAAATTAAAGTGTTCGTTTGGCTCCTTGAAGTTTAATGTCGGCACCAATTTCTCATGCTGCATGCAAAGCAACACTTTTTGAATACTTGCCACCCCTGCGGCAGCCGATGTATGCCCAATATTGCTTTTAACAGACCCAATGCCGCAGAAATGATGACGTTTTGTTTTTTTCTTAAAAACGCTGGATAATGCTTCCAATTCGATAGGATCGCCCAATTTCGTTCCTGTTCCATGCATTTCAACATAATCGATACTTTCCACATCAATGTTATATTTTTCATAAACTTCACTTAGTAACTTCATTTGGCTGTTTGCACTTGGCGCCATAATTCCATTTGTTTTCCCGTCTTGATTGATTCCTGAACCTAGAATAATACCGTAAATATGGTCATTATCCGCTTCTGCATCTTTCAATCTTTTTAAGACCAGTGCACCTACTCCTTCACCAGGAACAAATCCGTCAGCGTTATTATCAAAGCTTTTGCATTGTCCTTCAACGGATAACATGCCAGCTGAGCACATGCTTATATAGGATTCTGGTGCAAGATACAAACTTACACCACCTACTAATGCCATCTCGATCTCTTTATTGGCTAACGCTTGACAAGCCAAGTGAGTCGCTACCAAAGCTGATGAACAAGCTGTGTCAACTGGAATTGCTGGTCCTTTTAGATTGAGAAAATAAGAAATACGAGCCGCCGCGATAGCATAACTATTTCCAACAACATTATTAATTGAAGCTGGGTTTTGATATAGCATCGTACCGTATTCACTGCTCATAATTCCAAGATAGACACCGCAATTTTTCCCGCTCAGTTCTTTAGGACTATATCCCGCATCTTGAAATGCTCGATAACTTTCTTGTAAGAAAAGTCGGTGCTGGGGATCCATTAATTCGGCTTCTGATGGCGAGATATTAAAAAATAAAGGATCGAAATACTCCGCCCCATCCAAATATCCCATCCATTTGCAATAAATGTTACCCTTTGGAGAATCAATATATTCGTTAACATCCCATCTTGCTTGGGGTATCTCTCGGATTGAACTTTTCCCATTAGCAAGATTGTTCCAGTACATCTCAAGATCGTTTGCGTCTGGATATCTACCCGACATACCAATAATAGCTATTGGCTCATTTACTTCCACAGGCTCTTGCATTTCACTTGTTGTATTTTCTTCCTGTTGGTTTTGTTCACACCTACCATTTGACGTCAAGCCATCCGGATTTGCCATATTATCTACTTGTCCTAAACGGTTAGTGAAAAGGATCTCCGTTGATAAGTACTCTGATAACTCGCGTATTGTCGGGTAATCATAAATTATTGTCACGTTTAGAGATAAAGAATACTTTAGGTTTAAAGCTCTTATCCACTCAAGCCCAACAATGGAATCAAGACCCATATCAATAAATTTAGTATCAATATTTATATCCTTCCGTTGCATGTAGAGAGCTTTCGATAAGCTTGTTGCAAGATCCTCATATAACTCTAAAGAAGAAATCTCATGAAATGTGTTCGGATACGATTTCGTTTCTACTGCTTCGCTGTGTTCAATTTCTGCAATTTCCGGTATACCGTTGACTGATATTCCATTTATTCCGCTCTCAGCAATATTAGTTCGAATTATCTTTGATAATTCGTATATTGTAGGGTAGTCATATATAATTGTAGCCGGGAGCGATAGCGAATACTTAGCATTGATCGCTCTCATCCATTCTAATCCAACAACCGAATCCAGACCCATATCAATGAATCTGCCGTGGATATTCACATCATCCGGATTCATATAGAGAACTTCCGCAAGAGTTTTTGATAGGTCCTCAATCAGGTTATCTGACGGGACATCCTGTTCCATAGTATGACCAGCCTTCTCTTCTGCAGTTGGAATAACAGGAAGCGATTGGGACGCAACCTCCTTATGATGAATATCTTTTAGATCAGTCAGTGCAATAGCGGTAGGTTTAACCAATGGGTTCGAACATTTCTTATCAAGCACTTTTAAATTAGGATTAATTTTTCTAGAAATGGTTCTAATCGGCCAATAACTCTGACGATTAAAAGGGTATGTCGGCAATTTTATACGTTTTGGTCTATTATTTCTATATAGTTTGTCCCAATTTATAGCAGAACCGTTTACCCACAGCTCTGCTAGCTCAATTAACTTATTTTCACTAAATGAACAATCTTCTAGATTTACATTCAGGTTAGTCGAAGAATTCGCAGGGTTATCAATCTCACCACGATAACAACGAATGAATGTTTCATTACTATTAATAAAGCCGGTTAATCCTTTTACTAGTTCTTCAACACTCCCAACTACAAAAGCAACCCTTTTTTCCATCGCTTCTCTACCGATTTGTAGAGTATAGGCTAAATCCGCAAGTTCGATTTCAGAAGAAACACAATCCTTGGGTGCAGCTAATTTCTGAGATAAAAAATTCTTTAGTTCATGTGCATACAGCTTTAAGGTTTCATTAGCTTTCGCAGAGAGGGGAACTATCACATTCAGCCCATTTGCAGGTTCAATCCGTTCTATTTCTTTTGAGCGTGGAACATACTCCTCAACGATTAGATGCGCATTACTTCCATTTGCACCAAAAGAGCTTATTCCAGCGCGGCGCGGAATATAAATTTGCTTACCATTCTTTTCAATTAATACTCGATCCCATTTTTTATAGTTCCTTTCCAAATAAAAAGGAGTATCCTGAAACGAAATAAGCGGATTCAAATTCTCTGCATGCAATGAAGGAAAAATTTCACCATGTTTTAATTGCAGTAACACTTTTGTAAGTCCAGCAATTCCGGCGGCAGCTTCCAAATGTCCAATACTTGATTTGCAAGAACCTATTGCACAGAATTGCTTGTCATTTGTCCATTTGCTGAATGCCCTGCTTAGTCCCTGGACCTCAATTGGATCTCCCAAAGAAGTTCCCGTGCCATGAGCTTCAATGTAATTAATTGTTGCGGGATCGATGTTTGCCTTTTCTATAGCGGAAGATATGACCCCTGACTGTGCTAGAGGATCAGGAACTGTTATTCCGGATGTTTTACCTCCATGATTAATTGCGGAGCCTCTGATAACACCATATATAGGATATCCTTCTTTTTCTGCCTCTCTTAGTGAAGTTAATAAAACGGCCCCCACACCTTCTCCGGGTACATATCCATCTCCACCTTCACCAAAACTCTTACAGAGTCCATCGGAGGATAAAAATTGGGCTTTGCTCAGGAACAAATATCTTTGTGGATGAGTGATAAGGTTTACTCCACCGGAAATCGCATACTTACATTCTCCATTACGAATACTCTCACAAGCTAAATGTATCGCAGTTAGAGCTGATGAACACATAGTATCCACAGCCAAAGAGGGGCCGTTAATGTTTAAACAATAGGAAACCATATTGGCTACTGCTGCTGAAGACACCCCAAATGAAGTAGGAGAACCGCTCTGCGTCATCTCTGCACCATACAATTCATAATGGTTCCAAAAAACCCCGGCAAAAACACCGACTGAATGATCTTTATTATTAATTGTTCGATTCCTATCTATTGAAAACCCCGCATCTTCACAAGCTTCCCAAGCTATTTCCAAAAAAAGACGTGCCTGAGGATCGAGTAATTCTGCTTGTCTTGGAGAGATATTGAAAAATAAGGGGTCGAACTTATCAATTTGAGACAAAAACCCTCCATGTTTATAGAATTGTTCGATCTCAAATGTAAATTCATAACCCTCCCACCTTTTTTTAGGAAGTCCAGTTATGCAGTTTTTTCCTTCTTTTAAATTACGATAAAACTCATCCACGTTATCTGCCATTGGATAACGGCCGGATAACCCTATGATGGCTATGTCTTCCCCTGATAGATTCATATCTCTATCCTCATAATCCATCGTCTGTTCAAAACTGATTTCTGCTGTATTTGTATTTAAGCGATAACTACTCAAAGAACTTTCCATATAACTTTTAATTCTTTGCTCATCACCATATAGAACGGCAACTTGGGTTTTAGCTGAATGTATAAGAAGATTTAGTGCCTCCAAACCCTTTGTTACTGGCAAAGGGATCATGCCGTTTTTCTCATACATCATTTTCTCCAATTCGTGGGTTAACTTCATTCCTCCATCAGACCATAAAGGCCAATTTATTGAAATTGTTTTTCCAAAACGTTCACCATCAACAACTTTACGTTGTCTGTATTCGGAAAAATAATCTAGAAAGCCGTTAGCAACAGCATAATCAGATTGGCCCAAATTCCCGAAAACTGAGGAAATGGATGAGAACAAAACAAAAAAATCCAGGTTTTCATCTTTTGTAACTTTATCAAGGACATAGGTACCGAACACCTTAGGCTTTAAAACCTCATGAATGTCTTGGGATTTTTTTTGAATGATAACTTGATCCTTTATTATTCCTGCACAGTGGAAAACACCTGTAATTCGGCCATACTTCGCTTTGATGCTCATAATAACTTGGTTCATTTCACTTTCGTTACTTACATCCGCCTTTATATATACTACTTCAGAACCATTATCAATCGAGATCCCGTTAATTTGTCGTCGAATACTCGGATTTTCCTCTGATCTTCCAACTAATATTACTTTTATACGGGCCATTTGTGTAATATGTTTAGCAAGTTCATATCCAAGACCACCTAAACCACCCGTAATAATATATACTCCATTCTCTTTACAGTAAGGGCTAAAAACACACTTATCGAGGAAAACCTCTTGATAGACTTTCATAAATCTGACACTATTATTTTCTTGATAATAAATTTCTGCTACGCCCTTTTCATGCGAAAGAGCTTCAGTTTGAACTAATTGTACTACGCTCTCCCTTGCTGCTGTATTCAAGTGATCAAAGCAAATCATTTGGCTGTTAATTCTGATGTTTTCTTCATACGCTGTTGTTAAGAAGCCCCGTAATCCATGAACGTAATGATTGACATGATCGCTATCAAAAATAAATTGTATTAAAACGTCTGATTTTTCTTTTGACATTAGTTCTTTTTGAACAACATTCATTACCTGAGTGAACCTAATCTCTAGTTGATCAGGTAGTTCTTCCGTATCTGAAAATAGCTTAAGTAGGGTAGCATTAGGCAATTCGTTTTGGAATGCGTATTCTAAAAGATCCGAGGATTGATCCAAGATAATTAAGTGTTTACCCCAAATTTTCTTGATACTATTATTAATTCTTTGCTTTTGTAATACAGGCTGAAAATATAGGGTACTCGAATTCAAATCGTTTTTACTTGTTTCAATAGGTTTATCAGCTACCTCCATATTCTTTATTATGCTTTTCCCGTTAAGGAAGGCCTCCATTTCATTTTCGTAATGCTGCTTTATATATTCAGATAAACTGTTAATAGTTGAGTATTCAAACAAAAGAGTCGGATATAATTGAACCTCTAAGTTCTTTTCAAGTTTCTTAACAATCGTTAATAGATGTGTTGAATCTAATCCAAGATTATAGAAACCTGAATGTATACTCATTTCCCGTGGATTTTTATTTAATGCGATTCCAATCTCTTCTTTCAGATAAGTGTTGATCCTTTCAATCTGGTCTTGATCAGAAACAACTTGTATGTTCTCTATATCTTCATCATTTTGATTGGTTTCTACACTAGCTACTTCCGTGTTCTTTTCATTAATTGCAATGCTACACTCCATTAATTCGTGTTTCTTAATTCTAATTAACGTAAGTTCTTCCACTTCAACTAATATTTCACCTGTTACATCCAGAATAAGTATATCATTTGTCAATAAATCATCTCGTTGCTTATTTTCTAACCCTCTATTACTGCAAAATGTATATACCGATTCAGGCAATTTCTTATTTATACAAAATCGTTTAATGGAAAAAGGAAGAAATGATGGCGATGTCATTTCTTCCTTTTCAATCTCATTTAAATTAAAAGAAGTTCCAGCGAACGTTATGCTATCCAACAAAGCCGGATGAGCAAAAAACTTATCATTATACTTTGATGCAAATTCACCAAGTCGGAGGCTCATGATTTCTTCATTGTTATTCTGATATACTTCCCCGCTTGTTTTCATGAATTCCAAATGTTCTATATTTATCCTTTTGATAAAACTATAAATAACATCCATATTCCATTTCACTGTAGAAGGGTCATTTATTAACCTAGCCACATCCATAGTACTATTTTTTACAGTTTTCTTAAGAACAACTACACATTCCATATTTTCATCATGCTTTTCATCAATAATTATATTTTCCTTCATTTTGCAACTTGTTATTTTGACTCTATATTGTTCATTTTCTTGTGTAAATTCTATATATACAAGTCTATCGAACTCTTCCGTAGTACAGATAGGCTTTTTAAATACGATATTTCTCAACTCAACTGAACGGGTCACTTCAAGAGAGTTAAATAATCGATAAACCATATCGAGAAGAGCGGCCCCTGGAAGAGTATGCATACCTTGAACTAGATGGTCACGCACAAGATAATTGTTATGGTGTATTTTTTGAGTGAATATTTGACTATTCGTAGTAATCACCTGTTCATTCTCCCATCTTCTAATTTTGATATCGTAAAATAATGGTTAAATTCATCTTCATCATTTATTGAGGGTTCCGTATCTTTTGCTTCTACACATTTTTTATTACTAGGCCAATAATAACTTCTGTTAAATTCAATCCTTTTATTTTTGGGTTCTAGTGTCGCCATATGTGATTGTGGAATTCCTTCATTACTAATGATGATATGGGCGTTGCTCCCTCCCAAACCAAATGAACTAATGCCAGCTCTTAAAACATTGCTATCCGTTTTCCATTTTTGTGGATGTTGAACCAGATAAAATGGAGATTGATCGAATTTGAATCTTTCATTCGGTTTCTCGCAATGCAGCGTGGGTGGAAGTTCTTTATGAAGTATAGCTAAAATTACTTTTATAATGCTTGCTGCACCGGATGCACTAAGTAAATGCCCTATATTGCTTTTTACACTTCCAACACCGCAAAATTGCTTCATATCCGTGTATTTTCTAAAAGCTTTCGTAAGTCCTTTTAGCTCAATCGGATCACCAATCAAGGTTCCTGTTCCATGCGCTTCAATATAACTAATCGTTTCGGGATTTATGGCTGCGTTTAATATTGCTTCTTCAATAAGGTTACATTGACTTTCAGGGTCCGGGGTGGTGATTCCCATAGTGTTGCCATCATTATTTATGGCTGTCCCTTCAATCACTCCATAGATTTTATCATGGTCTTCAATTGCTTTAGTTAATGACTTTAGTACTAATACCCCACAGCCCTCACCTAATGCAATACCGTCTGCACTTGCATCAAATGTTTTACAGCGGCCATTTGGAGACAGTATTTTTGAATTACTTAATACTAAGAATTCTTTCTCATCTAGTAATAGATCTACTCCGCCTGCTAACGCTAACTCAGATTCACCAGCTTGAATACTTTTCACAGCAAGGTGAATGGCAGTTAAGGAACTGGAACATGCTGTATCCACCACTAGATTCGGGCCTTTAAAATTAAACATATGAGCTAAATGTGCACCTATAAAGTTTTGACTTGTTCCAACCAAGATATCTTTATCATTAAAACCGGTTTTATTTAAAAAATGGCTTGGCCTAGTTCCAACAAATACGCCTACTTTTTTTCCCCACAACGCGTTAAAGTAACCAGCATCGGATAAAGCTTGAACACTCACTTCCAACCATTGTCTTTGTAATGGATCAATCGTTGATGCTAAAGAGTTAGGTATATTAAAAAAATGGGGATCAAAAAACTCAATATTTTCTACAAAAGCGCCCCATTTACTAATACTGTACCCTTCTGAATGACTGCTTCTATAATGCTTTCTCCAATCCCATCTGAAACTCGGCACTTCGCGAACACTATCTTTCCTTGAAATTAGATTGTTCCAATACTGTTTTAAATCAGGTGCATCCGGGAAGTTACAGTGCATTCCGATTATTGCAACCTTATCCGCCTTCACGGAAGGTTTTTTATCTGATTCAATTTGGGTAGCACCAGTAAGTCGTGGTTGATTCCAATTTTTTGATATATTTAATGGTTTCGAGTATTGATGGTCCTTTTCCATTGGTTTGGCAAGGATTTCATTCTCGGGTTTTGATCCTATGGGAGCTCCTTCTGATACTGAAAAAGTTC
>NZ_JAGXJX010000238.1:0-295 GCF_019091125.1 Paenibacillus sp. GbtcB18 | reverse complement strand
CATTTTATTCTTATCCACAGAAAGAGAAGGGATTTCGTGGATAGCTGCTAAGTTATTAATCATGTCTTCTACTGTTTTAGCATTAAACTGAATATATGAAATGGATTTAGACGTTTCAGTTAAACTCTCAACTAAGTCAACTTGGCGATTTTCCTTTTCAATTCCATAACGAGCTTTTAATAAGAATCGTTTAACACTGTAATTAAATAGCATTTTTTTAATACACATAAACTCTTCCCCCTCATTTAATTGTTTTACAGACGACAAAACACGACAAAATATAACAATCAAAAGT
>NZ_JAGXJX010000237.1:0-296 GCF_019091125.1 Paenibacillus sp. GbtcB18 | reverse complement strand
CGACTTGCATGTATTAGGCACGCCGCCAGCGTTCGTCCTGAGCCAGGATCAAACTCTCCGATAAAGTTGTGCTAGCCCAAAGGCCAGCGGTTTATCTCAAGCTGATTAAGCTCAAAAATTCGTTGCTGACGAGAATTTCTTCTCATTAATTGTCTCAATTACTTGAGACACTTCAATCACTCGTTGTTCAGTTTTCAAAGGACAATCTCTCAAGACCTCGTGGTCTTCGTCGTTAGCGCTTGTCTCAGCGACAACTTTTATACTATAACATAGTTGCGCTCAGTTATGCAAGCTTT
>NZ_JAGXJX010000236.1:0-297 GCF_019091125.1 Paenibacillus sp. GbtcB18 | reverse complement strand
CTTATGAATTTCATTTTCATATGATGCTTCTCTCCTTATTCTTCTCATGAAAGATGAATTTTATAAATTCCAATGGATATCTTGATCATTGAAAGATAAAATTTAGTACTCGATAATCAATTGCAAGAATGAGAATTTAATTTGGTATGATCCTTTTCATGAATCCCTTCTTTTTGTTAAAATTAAAGCATGATTTAATGAAACTCATTTATTGTTTTGAATTTGATTTGGTTCAAATCCTTTTATGAACTTGGTTCTTGATGGATTCTTTCCTTACCCTTCTTCATCTTCTTCTTA
>NZ_JAGXJX010000235.1:0-297 GCF_019091125.1 Paenibacillus sp. GbtcB18 | reverse complement strand
CCGACTTGGCGACGAAGTAATGATTGAGCTATTTAATACAGGTGGTGATATGCACCGAAGAACCGCATCTGTTATGACTGAAAAACCTGAGGAAGAAATTGTGAAGAAAGAACGTACAGACGCCAAGGCAGGGAATTTCGGTATCACATATGGAGGTACGGAGCATGCCCTTCAGTTCACTTTTAAAACGAAATATCTGATTCGTAAAACATTAGATGAGTGCGCGAAGATTGTAAATGCAGTTAAATCAGCTTACAAACGTATACCGGAATATCAACGGAAGATTGTTTTAGAAGC
>NZ_JAGXJX010000234.1:0-298 GCF_019091125.1 Paenibacillus sp. GbtcB18 | reverse complement strand
CTATTCATAGACCTACATTGTGTTGGCTATTTATTTTTGTTATTATAGTTTGTATTTTTCATGTGTCCAGTTAACAGAAATAGCCGTACTGTTGTGTTTTGAACACTTTATAAAAATATGTCTGAAAAAATTTATGAGGTGAAAATTGGGAGAAAAATACACTAATTTACGTATAGCTCGTACTAACGAAGCAATACGTAATGCATGAACTAAATTAATATATGAAAAAGGAATGGATTGCATACGGTCAAGGATATTGCAATTAAAGCCAATAGAAATCGAGGGACATTTGCTCGGA
>NZ_JAGXJX010000233.1:0-298 GCF_019091125.1 Paenibacillus sp. GbtcB18 | reverse complement strand
GCCGTCTACGGAAGCTATGAAGAATTGCTTGCCGATCCGACCCTGGAAGCGGTGTACATTCCGCTTCCGAACCATCTGCATTTCGAATGGACGATTAAGGCCGCAAGAGCGGGAAAGCACGTGCTCTGCGAAAAACCGCCTGCTCTTACGGCCGCCCAGGCGCAAGAAATGGTCGCGGCGTGCAGGGAAGGGTGCGCCCTCCTTGCGGAAGCTTTTATGTACCGGCACCATCCCCGGTACGACCGAATCCGCGAGATTCTCGCGGCCAGTGAGCTGGGCGTTATACGCGCGATGCGCG
>NZ_JAGXJX010000232.1:0-299 GCF_019091125.1 Paenibacillus sp. GbtcB18 | reverse complement strand
AGTAGGAAACTTCATAGGATGTTTAACGTATTAGCTCCATTTACTTTGTTATGGAGAAATAATTGTATGCTTGAAAAAACTTATCGTATAAAAAACTGAACGATCAATATTTACGAAAAGCTAATGTATAATAATGTGAAATATATACAGTTTCTTAAACTATGTGAAAATATACCTTTGCTTCTTTACCAGAAGAGGGAAAAGAGTTTCAATATAGAAGAAGTTACCGTAACACTAGAGTATGTGCCACCAACTTTGGATTTTTTGTCTAGTTTCTGTTTTATTTTTTATCACTACAT
>NZ_JAGXJX010000231.1:0-299 GCF_019091125.1 Paenibacillus sp. GbtcB18 | reverse complement strand
ATTCTAATTTAAATAATTTAATACACTAAGTCCTGCTACCACCACAATATTTTCTCCCGCAACTGCTACTGCTAACCTCCCTATACCAACCACAAGATCCCAATTCACCTTTTTCCTAGCAACCATTTTTTTGAATCCACGTTTCAGAAACGGATATCCCGTCACAACAGATAAAGCACCTGATACGTAAAAAAGTCCTGGGCTTCTAGCTAAAGCAGATCTTCCCATAAATAATTGTTTTATACCGAAAGCACCTAATCCAACGACCGAAAGCGCTAGCGGTAACGGAACACCTTCAC
>NZ_JAGXJX010000230.1:0-299 GCF_019091125.1 Paenibacillus sp. GbtcB18 | reverse complement strand
GGGATGATAATCTTATGAAAATGGTCAGAGAAATCCAAGATGCAAAGCGTACTAGCGTTTCGGCACAGCAAGAAATAGCGGCGGCTAAAAAGAAAAAGTGTTAGAAGTTTCGAGAGTAAACTACCATATGCACATCAACTTAAAAACATAAAAGAACCCAAGCAGCTGATGTAACAGTTTCTTGGGTTCTTTTATGTTTTTAACAGGGGCAATTTACTCTGTAATATTCCCAAAAGTATTAAGGGATGAATATAAATTGCATGATATGGACCCATTGGGCTCTCTTTTTAGGAAGCGGC
>NZ_JAGXJX010000229.1:0-300 GCF_019091125.1 Paenibacillus sp. GbtcB18 | reverse complement strand
GCTCCGCCGCGTGCACGCGCTCCGTCAAGCTCTCCACCGTAACGACCTCCCGGATTTCGAGAGCACGCTGGGCGATAATCGGTCCCGAATCGAGCCCGCCGACAACGTAATGCACCGTAACGCCGGTCACTTTAACGCCGTATTCCAGCGCCTGGGCGACCCCCTTGATTCCCGGAAAAGCCGGAAGCAAAGACGGATGCACATTAATCATCCGGCCGTAAGACGGCTCCACCAGCACCGGCGTCAAGATACGCATGTAACCAGCGAGCACGATCAGAACAATTTCCTTCTCCCGCAGAA
>NZ_JAGXJX010000023.1:0-13217 GCF_019091125.1 Paenibacillus sp. GbtcB18 | reverse complement strand
CGGATCAGATGAAGCAAGCGGTGGATAAGGCGATCGCGGTGTTCGGCGCGATACACGGCGTCATTCATGCGGCGGGCATCATCGGTGACCGGGAGTTGCGAGTGATACCTGAGACGGATACAGAGGTAGCAAGCTGGCATTTTATACCCAAAGTGTATGGATGGTACGAACTTGAACGTCTGCTGCCTGTGATCCGGCCGGATTTCTGTTTGATGCTCTCTTCGCTTGCATCTGTACTGGGCGGCTTAGGCGCTACTGCTTACAGCGCAGCTAATTTGTTCCTCGATCACTGCATACAACTGAGAGCTCGCGGGACAGGTATAGAATGGCTGACTGTTAACTGGGACGGCGCTGCTTCTGATGAGGAAACGGCGGAAGGATTGGCCAGAATTCTAAACAGCTGCCATCTGACTCAGATCGTGAGCAGCACCATTGATCTGGAGTTTATGATGGACAAATGGATTACCAGAGCGGACGCTTCCCCTGCTGCCTCCTCGGATAATCGTCCTGCACAAGGACGGCACCAAAGACCTAATTTGAAAAATGCTTATATAGAGCCTTCCAGCGAGCTTGAATCTACAATTGCCGGCTTCTGGAGCGAACTGCTCGGTATAAGCCCGATCGGCATATATGATCACTTCTTCGATCTTGGAGGAGATTCTCTGCTAGGCACACAGCTGATTGCCCGGCTGAGGAGTGCTTTTGAGATAGAATTGTCCTTGCACTTGCTGTTCCATGCGCCTAGCGTGTCGGAACAAGCTGTATTTATTGAAGAGCAAGTATTAGCGGAGATTGAAGCACTGGACGAGGAAGAAGTCGGCAAGGTGCTTCAAACGTAAGCAAGTCATTCATAATTGGGCGGTGGACTATGACTATTCGTAAAGTTGGCGTTATCGGCGCAGGCGTAATGGGACGAGGAATTGCCCAAAATTTGGCGCAATTTGATTTTGAAGTGGTATTAGTCGATATAAAAGAATCCATTCTGCAAGCGACATTAGAGCGGATTGAGAAGGAAGTTCGGATTAGCCGCATGTTCGGCGACCGTGCAGGCGGTAAGGATGAATCCGCGGAGATTTTATCCAGAATTACGACGACGACGAATATGGAAGATCTGCATGATGTGGATTTCGTCATTGAGAATGTAACAGAGAAGTGGCATATCAAGAAAGAAATATATCCGGTTCTCGATCAAATCTGTCAGCCGCATTGCGTGTTCGCGGTCAATACATCGGCGATTTCCATCACCAAAATCGCAGGTTTGACGAGCCGCCCGGACCGGATACTCGGCATGCATTTCATGAATCCGGTGCCACTCAAAAAATTGGTAGAAACGATCCGGGGCTACCATACTTCGTTGGAGACCATCGCGATCGCAAATGAGCTTTTGGGTGGAATTGGAAAAGAAAGCGTTCTCGTGAATGATATGCCCGGCTTCGTCTCCAACCGGGTGCTGATGCTTACAATTAATGAAGCTATCTATCTGTTGCAGGATCAGGTCGCTACCCCGGAGGATGTTGATAAAATTTTCAAGGAATGCTTCGGTCATAAGATGGGTCCGCTCGAGACTGCTGACTTAATTGGACTGGATACGATTCTATATTCCATCGAAGTGTTGTATGAAAGCTTCAACGACAGCAAATACCGGCCATCCCCGCTTCTGCAGAAAATGGTAGATGCAGGACTCCACGGCAGGAAGAACGGTAAAGGCTTTTACCAATATTACACCGGATAAATCTCATAAAGGGAGAGATAGAAGATGGAAGATAAAAAAGCGCAGTTGTTAACTTTCTTTTCGAAGTATTTCCATAACCAGAAGATCGCAGATGATACGGATATTTTCTCATTAGGCATAAATTCGCTTCTGGCCATGGAATTGGTTATGTTCCTTGAGAAAAACTTCCAGATTTCGATCGGCAGCGAGGATATGGAGATCGAGAATTTCAGAACGATTAACAATATTCTGGCGTTACTGGACAGAAAAATCCCTCAGGAAAGAGCAGTCTACTGACTGCGCTTGAGGTAGGTGAAGGAATGAAGATAGCGTATACCGAGAATCAAGCCGCTGTTCAGAAAGCCGCACGCGAATTTGTCACCAGGGAGTTGCTGCCTTATGCCGATTCCTTCGATATGGAGCAGGAGGTTCCCCGACATGTCATCCAGAAGGTGGCGCAAGAGGGCTATCTGACACCGATGATTCCGCAAACTTACGGAGGACTCGAATTAGACGCGATTGCGGTTGGCTGCTTGAATGAAGAAGTTGGACGAGCGTGCTCATCCATCCGGAGTTTGCTTACAGTGCACGGTATGGTGTCATTAGCCTTGCTAAAATGGGGCAGCAGCGGGCAGAAGGATAGATGGCTCCCGCTCCTGACCAGCGGTAAAGCCATTGCTGCTTTCGGCCTTAGCGAAGAGAATGCCGGCAGTGATGTGCAGGGCATACAGACGAGAGCCGAGCGTATCGGCGAAGACGTTCTAATCAACGGCTCGAAGAAATGGATTACGTTCGGGCAGATCGCGGATCTCTATCTGGTATTCGCCAAACTTGAGGACAAGCCTGCGGTGTTCCTGGTTGACCGGGCGACATCGGGACTTACCGTTACTCCGATTCGCAATATACTAGGTACCCGCGGTTCGATGCTGGCAGAACTTAAATTCGAGAATTGCAGGGTGTCGATGGACCATCTCATCGGGGCGGTCGGCACGGGGTTATCGCATGTCGCTTCTTCGTGCCTCGATTACGGCAGATACAGCATCGCGTGGGGCTCTGTCGGATCCGCTCAAGCCTGTCTGGAAGCTAGTATCGACTACACAAGAAGCAGGAAGCAGTTCGGCAAGCATTTGAATGAGCAGCAGCTGATCCAAAAAATGCTGACGGAAATGATTGTCGCCATTAAATCCGCAAAGCTTCTGTGCTGTAAGGCAGGTTATTTGAGAGACAAGGGAGAGCCGGAAGCGATTATGGAGACTTGGATCGCGAAATATGCGGCGTCCAAAGCCTTTTCCTCCGTAACCGCTTCGGCTGTGCAGCTTCACGGAGCTTACGGAATAAGCGCAGAATCGCCAGTGGAGCGTCATTTTCGTGATGCGAGAATTATAGAGATCATTGAAGGAACTTCACAGATGCATGAAATTCAGATCGGAAGCAATGCCATCCGGTTCTATCAATAGACGGGAAACGGATTACTAATGGGATGTGAGGATTCATGTTAAAGTTAATGGCCTTCGCGGAAACGATCACGCCGGCTTGGCTAAGGGAGAACCTTTTAGAATCAACCCATTTCCATGCAATCCGCGCATTGACCAAAAGTGTCATCTACAAGAGTCCGGTTACCGTAATTTTCCGCCTGCTGCTTGAATATGACGAAGGTGAGCGTAATAACAGGCCGGACAGTTTGCTTTTGAAAATAAAAAAAGCGAATGAAGATACAGAAGTGGGTCAGAAAGAAGTGACGTTCTATAATTACCTATTACCCTTGTTAGAGGGAATTTCGACAGTAAAATGCTATTACGCCGGGTTCGTGGAGAAAAAGGCGCTATCTTGTATCATCATGGAAGATTTGACACAAACCCATTCCTCTCCAGAATTTGCTCTGCCTCCGCCCTTCATCCAATGCGAAGAAGCGATGCGCAGTTTGGCCAGATTTCATGGCAGTTGCTGGGATCATGGGGCGGTGCTGGAGCAGGTTGTCGAAAGAGCGGGACGCTTCACCCACCGCAACTTCATGACGACCCGTTTCGCAGAGACGGAGGAACTGGTCGAGCGTTTCCTGTTCTTCATGGGAGACCGGTTAGCGGACCAACGCCGGTCTCTGTACACGAAGCTTGTTCAATCCGGGGGACGCTTGTTAGCTGAACGGCTGAATCGCTCGAAGCATTTGACACTCGTTCACGGAGACGCCCATCTATGGAATTTTTTATATGCGAATGAAGCGTCCAATGATGGAAACCGGGCGGCGATAGTGTTGGACTGGGAATATTGGGATGTCGGTGTGGGACCGACGGAGACGGCGTATGCGGTTGCGCTGTGGATGTTCCCCGAACAAAGAAAAGCGGTCGAGAACAAGCTGATGCTTACGTATCACAATGAACTTGTCAGCTCCGGAGTCTCCGGGTATAGCTGGAATCAATGCAGGCATGATTACCGGATCGGATTGTTGCAGAACCTGCTCTATCCCGTGTGGCACTGGCATAACGGAGAACGGGCTGAATTATGGTGGAACCACCTGGAGCGTGCCTTGCTGGCTGCACAAGATTCGGGCTGCGAAGAACTTCTATAAAAAGGGGGCTGCCATATGGCGGACAAGGCGACAAAGATCAAGTGTCTGGTATGGGACTTGGACAATACACTCTGGCAGGGCGTGCTTCTCGAAGATGCCAATGTGAGCCTGCGCCCAGGCGTTGCCGAGATCATTCGGACGCTGGATGAACGAGGCATTCTTCAATCGGTATCGAGCAAGAACGATCATCAAGCGGCGATGAACAAGCTGGAGGAATTCGGTCTGGCCGAGTATTTCCTTTATCCGCAAATTAACTGGAATGCCAAATCGGAATCGATCAAGCAGATTGTTCAATCGATCAATATCGGGCTGAACACTATTGCTTTTATTGATGACCAGCCATTCGAGCGGGAAGAGGTGGCCTATTCGCTTCCAGAAGTCGTCTGTTTGGACGCTTCTCTTGAAGAAGTTCTTCAGCTGCCGATGATGAACCCGGATTTCATTACAGAGGACTCCAGACGCAGACGTATGATGTACAAAGAGGATTTGGTGAGGAAAGAAGCCGAGGAGGAATATCAAGGACCTAAGGAGGCATTTCTGCGATCCCTTGACATGTCGTTGACGATTTCGTTAGCAACGGAAGATGATCTGAAGCGTGCGGAGGAGCTAACTGTTCGTACCCATCAACTGAACACGACTGGCTATACCTATTCATACTACGAGCTGAACGCATTCCGGCAATCCGACCGCCACAAAATATTTATTCTCGGTTTGACCGACAGATACGGGGATTACGGAAAAATCGGACTGGTGCTGATAGAGTGCGATGAGAAGGCCTGGACGATCAAATTGCTGCTTATGTCCTGCCGGGTCATGTCCAGAGGGGTCGGAACGGCGGTCATTCATTATCTAATCAATCTGACGCTTCAGCTGAACGTAACGTTAAGGGCTGAATTCGTTCACAATAAGGTAAACCGCATGATGTACATCTCGTACAAGTTTTCTGGTTTCAAGGAGATCGAGGAAGATGGAGCCAAGGTCTTATTCGAGAATACGTTAACGGCCGAGCAGCCAATCCCCGACTATTTTGTGCTGAATACACCTGGAAATCACGTATTGCTTGGTGAGGGAGTTGGATAGTGTCCTATGAGCGATAATCACCTGCAGAATCGCCGCGAGTCCTTATCTCCAGAGAAGCGAACCCTTCTCGAAATGAAGCTGAAAGGCAAAGCGGTGGCTCCCCGGACGGAGTTGCCGAAGGTTGCTGCACCTCCGGCGGAAGATGATCAAACTGGCGGCTATCCGTTGTCCTATTCCCAGCAGCGCCTCTGGTTCTTCCAGGAATTATTCCCGGACAGCACCGCTTACAATGAGGCTGTCGGCATGGTTATTACAGGCTCCCTTCATTATGCGGCGCTCGAAGATTCCGTGAACCAGCTTGTGAAGCGGCATGCTGCGTTGCGGACGGTATTCAAATCGGAGGATGGACACGCATTCCAGATTGTTCAGCCATATGAGCCTGTAACGATCGATCGTATCGATATGAAGCGTCTGATGCCGGCGGATCGGCGTGAGACTGTGAATCGAGTCAGTACAGAGGCAGTCAACAAGCCGTTTGACATGGCAGAACAATTTTTGTTCCGGGTTGTCTTGCTCGAATTGTCAGAAGATGAGCATATCCTGCTGCTGATCACACACCATATCATTTCGGATGGATGGTCAATGGGGATTATGTTCAAGGAACTCTGCCAAGGCTACGAGGCTGCTCTGAGAGGAATGCGCGCACAATTGCCGGCATTGCCTATCCAGTACAATCAGTATGTCAGCTGGCAAAAGGAAAATTTGCAGGGCGCGAAACTGCAGAAGCAGCTGGACTATTGGAGAGACAAGCTGCAAGGCATTCAGCCCACATTGATTCCTACGGATATGCCAAGACCGGACAAGCCGTCATTCAACGGGGGAACACATTTATTTCTAATATCCGCCTCGCTGCTGGAGCGGCTGAAAGTGCAAGGCCGGGCGTACGGTTTCACCTTGTACATGCAATTGATGACGGCCTTTCACATTCTCCTGCACCGTTATACGAATGCCGAAGAAACCGTCGTCGGCACCCCGGTCGCTAACCGCAGTCTCAAGGAAAGCGAAGGGATGATCGGTTTCTTCGTCAACACGCTGGTATCTCGTATTCATCTGTCTGGCCGGCCTACGTTTTTGAATGTATTGGAACAAATCAAGCAATCCACCATCGACGATTTGGAGCATCAAGAGCTGCCGTTTGAAATGCTGCTAGAAGAGCTTCATGTGGAGCGCAACTTAAATCGCAATCCGATGTTTCAGCATATGTTCACCCTTCAAAATGCTCCTGTTGAACGGATCCAGCTGCCGGGTCTTCATATCACCGAATATCCGGTTCAGCGACAATCGAGCAAATTCGATACGTGGCTGAGTGTGTTCGAGAATGTAGACCATTTGCGCGTCATCCTTGAGTATGCTACGGATCTGTTTAACCGGGAAACGATTGAACGGATGGGGACGCACTTCATCACGATTATCGAAGCGATGGTGTCGAATCCGAAGCAGCACATCGCTGCATTCCCGCTGGTTACAGCCGGGGAACAATTCAAGATCACGCAGGAATGGAATGCGACGGAAACGGTGTACGGGGGCGGTGAATGTCTACACCGGTTGATCGAGGATCAGACGGATCGCCTGCCGGATCAGGAAGCGGTCGTCTTCGAAGGTAGAAGCTGGACATACAGCCGGCTCAACACGGACGCGAACCGGCTGGCCCGCTATTTGCGCGGCCGGGGCGTACAGGCGGAAGTTCCGGTCTGCATCTGCATGGAGCGTTCGTACGAGATGGTCGTGAGCTTGCTCGCCGTGCTGAAAGCCGGCGGCGCGTATGTCCCGATCGACCCCGGCTACCCCCGGGAACGTATCGCATACATTCAAGCCGATTCGGGCGCTTCCCTCACGCTGACGCAGCGGGGAATCGCCGAACGGTTTGGCTGGCAGGAGCCGGGACTACTCCGGGTGGACGAAGCAGCCGGGCAGTGGGCGGCTGAAGCCGGACATAATCTGGCGGATGCGGACACAGGCGGCGACGGATTGGCTTACATTATTTATACGTCCGGGTCGACCGGCCAGCCCAAGGGAGCGATGAACACCCACCGCGGTGTGTGCAACCGCCTGAAATGGATGCAGGAGAAGTATCAGCTCTCGGCAGCGGATCGGGTGCTGCAGAAAACGCCGTTCGGGTTCGACGTATCGGTATGGGAGTTTTTCTGGCCGCTGATGACGGGAGCGGCGCTGGTGCTGGCCCGTCCGGAAGGCCATAAGGACAGCGAATATCTGGCCGAGCTGATCCGGGAAAAGCGGATTACGACCTTGCATTTTGTGCCTTCGATGCTGCAGGTGTTTCTGGAAGAGCGTGGACTTGCGGCCGGCACAGGGCGGCTGCGGCAAATCTTCTGCAGCGGCGAGGCGTTGCCGTACGAGCTGATGGAGCGGACGCGGATGAAACTTTCGCATGTGGCGCTGCACAATTTGTATGGACCGACGGAAGCAGCGATTGATGTAACGTACCATCCCTGCGAAGTATCCGAAGTCAGACGGACCGTGCCGATCGGCCGTCCGATCGCGAATATGCGCATGTATATTCTGGACGACGAGATGAATGTCGTGCCTGCGGGTGTGAAGGGCGAGCTGTACATCGGCGGACCGGGTATAGCAAGAGGGTATTACCGGCGGCCGGGGCTGACGGCAGAGAAATTCGTGCCGAATCCGTACTGCAGCGTACCTGGCGAGCGGTTATACCGGACGGGCGATATCGGATGGTACCGGAGCGACGGCGAGATCGAATATGCGGGACGGAAGGACGATCAGATCAAGATTCGCGGATTCCGGGTGGAGCACGGGGAGATCGAGGCGGCGTTGTCGGGGTATGAGGAAGTGCGTGAAGCGACGGTCATGGTGAAGGAAGACGAACGCGGCAAGCGGTTGATCGCTTACGTGGTGGGCAAGAAGGAAGGCGAGCCGGTCAATAGCGCACAAGTCCGGACGTACCTGTCGGGCAAGCTGCCAGAGTATATGGTGCCTGCAGGGGTAGTGACGCTGGCGGAGATGCCGCTCAGTGCGAACGGAAAGCTGGACCGCAAGGGATTGCCCGAGCCAGGCGAGCTGCTGGCGGCGGAGCGAGAACAGCAGTACGCGGCGCCGGAGAATGAGGCGCAGCGGGTGATTGCCGAGGTATGGCAGGACGTGTTGAAGCTAGATCGGATCGGCATTCACGACAATTTCTTCGCCCTCGTCGGCGACTCAATTCTAAGTATTCAAGCTGTGTCGCGCTTGAAGAATCTGGGTTATAGCTTGTCGCCTAAAGATCTGGTTGCGCATCAGACGATCAGCGAATTGGCGAAGCGTGCTGAAAAGAAAGTCGAGGGTTCGCTCTCCTTGCCTTATGAGGCTGCCAGCGACAAGGATTATCCGCTGACGCCGATCCAGCAATGGTTTTTCAGGCAGCCGATTCTTCATCCGAATCACTACAATCAGAGCTTATGGCTGGCAGTCAGACAGCCTTTGAATATCGGAGCATTAAATCAGGCGCTCGCATATGTAGTGTCCAGGAATTATAGCCTGAGAACGCAATTTATCAAACATACCTCTTGGGTATCACGAGTAGGGCCATTTGAGGCTGCAACGATTGTTGAAATTGACCTCAGTGATATGGACAGCTCGACGCGTGACCTTAAAATTGCCGGTATCGCTTATGAAGCGGCAGGGTCGCTGGAACTGTCGGCAGGGCAGCTTATACGCGTGCTCCACTTCTCCTTTGGAGGCGATGAACCGGAACGCTTGTTACTGATCGTTCATCATCTCGCCGTAGACGGGGTATCCTGGAGAATTTTACTCCGGCAGTTGGAACAAGCTTACTTTCACTATGACCAACAAGCTGAACTGTCTGAACGTCAAGTGCTGCCTTATTCCGTGATCGCGGAAGAGCTGTACAAATCTGTGGCAGACGGGGAGTGGCGCCAACGTTTGGAACGCGAGAAAGCGTACTGGCTTTCAGAAACGCTTCAGGAGAAGGCGGCGGCTGCCAATCCGTGGAGAACGGGCGGGGACGCGTCGAATTCAACCATCGCTAGTCTGGTCCGCTTCGCGGGGCAACAGGACACCCAATATTTATTGAAGGAATTGCCTAAGCTGCTTCGCATGAGGATGGATGAAGTGTTGTTGGCTGCACTAGGCATGACGCTTCACTGCGTCCTCGGCAAGGATGCTTTTATTATCGATCTGGAACGACATGGCCGGGATTCTCTCCTGGAGGAGCTGGATTTGTCAGACAATGTGGGCTGGTTTACATCGATCTTCCCTTTCCTGCTTGAGCGTCCTCCTGGGCTTACCCCCAAAGATTGGCTGATCCAAGTGAAGGAACAGATGCGGAAAGTGCCCGGACAAGGGACTGGTTACGGCGTCTTGAAATATATAGCAGATTTGACCGAGACCGAAGCTTCCAGACTTTTGCCGGACGGTGCCATCTGCTTTAACTACCTCGGACAGGTAGATTCGACCGATTCCAAGCTCTTTGCGTTAATGCAAGATGAACACGACATCAACAAAAATCATTATGAGTACAGAAAACATGTGCTGGAGATCAACGCCAGACTTGTTGACGGATCGCTGCAAACGGATTGGATTTATGCAGAACAATCGTTGTCCGAATATGAAGCCATAACGCTGGCCGACATGTTCTCTCAAAGCTTGGGCCAGATCATTGCGTTCTGCAAAGGGCTGGACGGGGAGATACATACCCCTGCTGATTTTCCGCTTGCGGATATTAATGAAGACCAGTTGAAGAAGATTGCAGAACTGCTGGCGATTGCGGACGGGAGGATTGAAATTGCGTCTACATAACGTTGAGGACATTTATCCGGCGAACTATATGCAGCAACTGATGCTTCTTCATGTCTATTCATCCCCGGAATCAGATGTACTCTGCGAACGGTTCAGTTGCAACTTGACCGGTGCGGTGGATGAACACAGCTTCCTAAGAGCTTGGCAGGATGTTGTCAACCGTCATTCGAGTCTCCGAACAGTTTTCTTGTGGGAAGGGCTTGAGAAGCCGCTTCAAATTGTAAGGAGTCAAGCCGAATTGCCATGGCGGAAGGTTGATTTACGTCACTTGACGCCGCAAGCGCAGGAGCGGGAAATAGATGCTTATAGCGCAAGCATAACCGTTGTCCGGCCGGAGCAAGCGCCGATGATGCGCGTTACGCTCTTTCAAACCGGCGATACGGATTACCGGCTGTTCTGGCATTATCATCACTTAATTCTGGATGGCTGGTGCAACTCGCTGATTCTTACCGAAGTGTTCGAGAGATACGAGGCATACCGGCAGGGCATAGCTTTGAGCCTTGCGCCGGCAAAGCCTTACAGCTCCTACATGTCCTGGCTGCTAAAGCAAGATATGAAACAGGCGGAGTATTTCTGGAAGCAATATTTGAATGATTTCCGTGAACCGGTATCTCTTCCGCTGGCTCGCTATGACTCTTCTCTTCCATCGGATTATGGCGAAGTGTCCATCACCATCAATGAGATATTGACCGAACAGTTGTTAGGTGCAGCCCGCCGCGGACAAATCACGCTAAACACGATGACACAGTGTGCATGGGCCTTGCTTCTCGGCTATTACGCGAATAGCTCGGATGTTGTGTTCGGTGCGGCTGTGTCGGGAAGACCTTCCGAATTGCAAGAGGTAGAAACCATGATAGGGCTGTTTATCAACAACTTGCCTATCCGTATACAATGGACCGCGGACAGCCTGTTGTTGAATGTGTTAAAGGATGCGCATATCAGCCAAATGGAAATTAAGGAGTATGAACACTGCCCGCTATCCCTCATCCAGGACGGGTGTTCGTACTCCAGCGGATCCAGACTGTTCAACAGTCTGATCGTATTCGAGAACTATCCCGTATCAGAGGCCCTGGAAGAGCGCTTGGGGAATGATGTCCGGGTATCGGACATTGCCGACAATCTCAAGACAAGCTATCCGATGACCGTCGTTGTAGTACCGGGCGCGCAGCTTACGATCCGATTAATTTATCAGACCCAATATTACGATCAACGGCAGGCTGCGGAGGTTTTGGGTTGTCTAAATGATATTCTCCGTCATATGACACTGGAGCCTCAGTCAACAGTAGCGCATATGTTTGGACTTCAGCACGTTTTCCCGGAAAGTCCTGTTGCTGTTCCGTCCTCTGAAGAGAAGAGCGACCTATTCACGGCAGATGATGATTATTATTATCCGAACCATACGGTTGGTCGGCAGATCGAGCGGCTGTGGAAGGAACTGATGGGAACCCGAATGGGCATACGCGACAATTTCTTCGAAGGTGGCGCGCATTCCATATCGCTGTTTACGATGCACAGCAGGCTGGAATCGGAATTAAACATCCGGTTTCCGATTGTTGAGATGTTCAAACAGCCAACGATTGAGTCGCTGAGCATATTTCTGGAACGCATCGTTTCGTCAGAACCGTCACCGATCATGGAACTCAGCAAGGCGGCACGCGGGGTGGAGCGTGGACAGAAGCAACGGGAAGCGATGGCAAAGCGGCGGCAACCTGTCGGTACTGATAGGAAGAGAGGGCATTAGATGAACAGCGAAAAAGAAGCAAAGATCGAGATGGAGGGCGTAGCCATCATCGGCATGTCCGCCCGCTTCCCCGGCGCAGATACAATCGAGCAGTTCTGGGAGCTGTTGCGGTCGGGGAAGGAAACGATTACGTTTTTTTCGGAAGAGGAGCTGCAGGCTGCAGGAGTGGACCAGCGGTTGCTCGCTAATCCGGATTACGTCCGGGCTAACGGGATATTGAACGATGTTGACCGTTTTGATCCAGCCTTCTTCGGAATTACGCCTAAAGAAGCGGAGTACATGGATCCGCAGCAGCGAATTTTTCTGGAGTGCGCATGGGAGGCGCTGGAGGCTGCCGGCTATGCTAATTCGTCAGCCGGTACGTATACGGGCGTTTTTGCCGGATGCCCTTCAAGCACGTATTTTATCCAGCAAATCCTGCCCAGTTCGGAGGAAACGCTTGCTGCGGGGGCTTGGAACATCGCGATTGGTAACGAGAAGGATCATTTGCCTACGCGAACGTCCTACAAACTCAACCTTAACGGTCCCAGCGCAAATATCAATACGGCTTGTTCCACATCACTTGTGTCGGTGCATATGGCTTGCCAGAGCCTGTTGAATTATCAATGCGATATGGCTTTGTCGGGCGCAGTTAATATTAAAGTCCCGCAAGTATCCGGTTATTTGTATCAGCAAGGGTGGATTGCCTCGCCAGATGGCCATACTCGGGCATTCGACGCCGATGCGAAAGGATCAAGTTTCGGCAATGGTGCAGGCGTCGTCCTGTTGAAGCGGGTAGAAGATGCGCTAGCGGACGGGGATTTCATTTATGCGGTAATCAAAGGATCAGCTATCAATAATGACGGCTCCGCCAAGGTAGGGTACACCGCACCGAGCGTAGAGGGTCAAGCAGATGTTATAGCTAACGCGCACGCATTTGCCAATGTCGAGCCGACTTCAATAAGCTATATCGAATGTCATGGCACGGCAACGGCGCTTGGCGATCCGATCGAAATTACAGCATTGGCCCAAGTATTCGGTGAGAGCCCGGGAAATCCGTATTGTGCGATCGGCTCGGTTAAAACGAACATCGGCCATTTGGACGCTGCTGCGGGGATGGCGGGACTGATCAAGACAGTCTTGTCTTTGCATCACAAACAGTTGCCGCCGAGCCTTCACTTCGAACGGCCGAATCCCGAGATCGACTTTGCCCGGACGCCATTCTACGTGAACACCGAATTGAAGCCATGGGCAGGCGAATATCCCCGCCGTGCGGGCGTGAGCGCCTTCGGCACTGTCGGCACCAATGCGCATGACATTCTGGGGGAAGCGCCGCCAGCCGTGCCATCTGGCGCTTCGCACCG
>NZ_JAGXJX010000228.1:0-301 GCF_019091125.1 Paenibacillus sp. GbtcB18 | reverse complement strand
CGGGCGCTTTCCTGAACCGGAAAGGCTGCGTCGGCAAGCCTCTCGCAGGCGTCGTGGTGAAGGTGCTGGCGGAAGAAGCGGAGGGAAGGCCTGCCGCGGAAGCCGAGGAAGGCGTGGAAGGCGTCCTGTACGTGCGGGGACCGAACGTCATGAAGGGCTACTACGGCGATCGGGCCGCGACCTCGCTGAAAATCAAGGACGGCTGGCTGAGGACAGGCGACCGGCCCGTCATCCGGGAAGGCGACATCTATATTCTAGGAAGAGCCGATTCCCTGATCATCCGAGGGGGAGTCAATATGGA
>NZ_JAGXJX010000227.1:0-301 GCF_019091125.1 Paenibacillus sp. GbtcB18 | reverse complement strand
CGTCGCCAACACCTTGAATTGATGTAGCCCATGATAGAAATGAAGAAACTAACACCGATGCAGAGCTACGAGCTACTAGATCTACTTGTTCTCTTGGCTACCTACCCTGACTTTCTGGATTTCCCGCTCACTTGATACTTAACCACACCTTTCAACCGCACGATTCAAGTCATTCTTTACAAAGAGGACGAGACTCAAGCTCGCACCGCCCGAACTACCTTAACAGAGACAATTGCTTGCACCGCACCGCCCGAACTCCCTTATTTCTGAGTCTAGTAACTTCCCTCTCTCTACCGACGTC
>NZ_JAGXJX010000226.1:0-301 GCF_019091125.1 Paenibacillus sp. GbtcB18 | reverse complement strand
ACGCTTACAAAATAAGGGTAATTTCACCTTTTTATGTGTATTTTTGAATCTTACTAAATTCAATCGATTTGATTTTACACGATAATTAATATTCTTCGGTTTATATATACGAAAAAGTTATCCCCCTCCCCTTAGTCATGATTACTACTACCTTAACTGTTCTGGGCTTTCACCCCAAAATGTGTGACCATATTGAACGCATAAAAAAATGAGCAGACGAATGCCTACTCATTTTTCTTCATTCCATTTAAAAAGTCGTTCTAGTACAAATATATGTTCAAGAAATGAAGGCCATATGGAG
>NZ_JAGXJX010000225.1:0-302 GCF_019091125.1 Paenibacillus sp. GbtcB18 | reverse complement strand
GGTAAAACAATGCTAACTCAATTAGGAGCCAATTTGACCTAAATTGAGAATGATTTAGGCTCATTGGGAGGCCCATTCAGTGACCCAAATGTTGGGTCAAGCGATGGCACCGTCAGAACATGCGGTAGAATTGCCTGTGAGTTGGAAAACTTGAAAAATCTGATCTCTGAGGTTGTCAAGTGATGGTACCGCCAAACTGGGTGGTGGTACCGCCCAAGGATAGTGTGTTAGGTGATGGTACCACCAGACTGGGCGATGGTATCGCCTAGTGTCAGTGCTGTAGGTGATGGTACTGCTAGGAC
>NZ_JAGXJX010000224.1:0-302 GCF_019091125.1 Paenibacillus sp. GbtcB18 | reverse complement strand
ATCATTTGGCTGACGTTTATGCTTCTATAGCCGCATCTGCGGGGATCTCACTGGCCCTGGCAGGGGATTACTTTGTTGTTCCTTTCTTGGCCTACGGGGATCCGGCTGCCGGAATTATCGTCTCTTTCCTCGTCATCAAGCTCGCGTATACGTTGGGGATAGAAGCCGTCAATATTCTGATGGAAACGAACGTAGAAGACGCCAAGCTGCAGCAGTATAAAGAGATCATTGATTCGTTCCCAGACGTCAAACGCATCGAGCGGCTGCGTGCCCGCGAACACGGCCATTACATACTCGTGGAT
>NZ_JAGXJX010000223.1:0-302 GCF_019091125.1 Paenibacillus sp. GbtcB18 | reverse complement strand
GAGAAGGATAAACTGCTATACAATAAACTCATATTTATTCATCTCATTTATATTTAGGCTAGCATATATTTTAAAAATTTAAAACGAAATGCTTAGAGGTAGATTTGTATAAAAAAAAGATGGGGTATTTTGACAGAATAATCTTTCAATTAATAATAGAAAGAAATATAATATAAGGAAATATATATGTGTGTCAGGAAATAGTAAATATGTAATAAATGAAAATGAGACTTGAATTGAGACAAAAAAATAGGTAGAGATTAACTACCTGCAAAAGCTTAGTTGATTCAACCTATAATCAA
>NZ_JAGXJX010000222.1:0-303 GCF_019091125.1 Paenibacillus sp. GbtcB18 | reverse complement strand
AAGACGTTATAGGAGAAATGGTTGCTGCAAGCTGTGGCGAATCGTGAGCATACATATGGTTAAGAAAATCGGAAATCAATTACGATCAATTATTGCTTCTAAAGTAGGCGGCTTTATGTGAAGCCCTTTCTTTGTTAAAAGCGCACAGATATGATTGGTTCGCGGAGTATGAACGAAGATTATCGCCGAAGGGAATTTAGAAACAGTGATGTCCAGATGGGCTGGCAAGAAGGACAGATAGACGTCCGGTGGAGGACACTTATGCATTCGTATAGGAGTGAGGCATTTTCATGGTGATGCCGA
>NZ_JAGXJX010000221.1:0-304 GCF_019091125.1 Paenibacillus sp. GbtcB18 | reverse complement strand
GGTGTTACGATCAAGATCGACACCAAGAGAGGGGGGGGAAGGGTGAATTAGTGCAGTAAAAAAATTACGTCGATTGAAAATCTTCATACGATAAAATTCGATTCCGATGAAATCCATTTCATTTTTCTTGAATGAGTAGAGAAGAGGGGATTGGACAATTTCTAATGAGGTAAAGTTGAATGCAGTAAAGAAATTAAGTAGTAAGAAATGAACACATCAGAAAATATAGTGGTTCGGTCATTGTGACCTACATCCACTTTTGATTCCTCCTTCATTGAGGTCATCGGTATCCACTAATAGTCTT
>NZ_JAGXJX010000220.1:0-304 GCF_019091125.1 Paenibacillus sp. GbtcB18 | reverse complement strand
CATTCCCTTTTTCTATTAACCTACCAGATAGAAAATACATAGTTGTCTATTTTTATTTTAACAAATAAACAAGTGAAACTGTTTAAAAATTCTAAACAAACGAGAAATTCGATAACTATTCAATTCATTTAGAATAAACGATATTAATTAACAATCTCCAAAATGACATGCCAATAAAAAAGGCGTCCAAACCTGTTGAAAGTTGGAACGCCTTCTTTATTAGTATTTAATTTTTCAAGCTCTTAACTGCATCCATTAAGCAAATAAGCTACACTTTTTCTTTTTTATTCAGCAAGCGTTAACT
>NZ_JAGXJX010000219.1:0-306 GCF_019091125.1 Paenibacillus sp. GbtcB18 | reverse complement strand
CTTCTTCGAATCGATGCCGGTCCAGCGCACGTTCCAGCAGCAAAGCTCCCGGCATGGTGTAACTTTGGTCCCCCCCCTCAAGCTGTTGAAGGATGAACAACCTTTTTTGCGCGGAAGATAGCGGGTAATAGTCGCTTTTCTCTGCCTTAGGGATTGAAGAGAACGAAAGCTGCGTCAGGTTTGCAATCGCTTGAGCCAACTCTTCTATCGTCGAATAAACAAAGACATCCTTCAGTGGAAAATCTACGTGAAGCACTTTACGTATCCGACTGACAAGCGTTGTCGCCCGCAGAGAATGTCCTCCGA
>NZ_JAGXJX010000022.1:0-16062 GCF_019091125.1 Paenibacillus sp. GbtcB18 | reverse complement strand
AGCTAAGTCTGTTACGGTTGAGTAGGAGATTGATAAGTTAATAAATATAGTGTTGAAACACAACAAAGTTAGATACTGAACAACAAAGTTCAATACTGAATAACAAAGTTCAATACTCGACAACAAAGTTGCATACTAAATGTTGAAATACAATAAAGTAGGGTGCCAAAAAATAATTTTAGGTACTGGTCTATTGAAATAGGCACGAAAAGCATCGGCATTTGTCGATGCTTTTTTGTTTTTTTACTCATCTTTTTAAAGGTGCTTTTTTTTACTTTTAACTATAGAGTTTGTTATAATTTGTGGGGAGAAATAATGTAATGATACAGATATTATTTTGGAAATGGGGTTAAGTTTTGAGTGGGTACGATAAGAAAAAGATACATCAGTTAATAAGGGGATTCATGCTTGAAATTATAAATGTAAGATCAAAATTTCAATTATGGAGACACATTCAAAAGCATAGAAATGAACATTTGGATGAACTTAATATTGCGCCAGCTTTTTTTACTCTGACACTTCAGTCATTATTCAACGATGTTATTATCACTTTAGCGAAGCTTTATGAACATGGAAGGACGACCGCTAATTTGAATAAATTAATAAATATTGCTGATGTTAATAGGGCTCTTTTTGATTATAAAGAAAATGCAGCTGATTCTTTGATGATTACCAAAAAGGAAATTGAAAATCATAAGAAAATTATCGAAGAAAAAAAGGAGTGTTTGAATAACCTTTTTATATGGCGAGATAAAGTTTACGCTCATAATGATATGAAGTATTTCTTTGATAAAGGACAGTTGCCAAAAGACGCAGCATTAACAATGAAACATATAGACGAATTAATTGAGAAAGCATGGGGAATTGTAAATTTTTACTCGTTGGCTTTAGAAGGAAAAGCATGGCATCCAGATTCTCCAGATACATTAGATGTCGAAAAAATTTTTTCGATACTTAAAAATTTTAAAGATGAAAAAAATAGAGAAATTGATGTTTTATTGATGGGAGCAGGATTAAAAAGAACACAATAATTTGAAGGATTAATCATCAAAAAGCAAGTGCAGATGTTGAAATACAATAAAGCTGGGTATCAGACAATAATGTTAGGTACTGATATAATCGTCGTTTGAAAAAGACCCAAATCAATTTTTATTGGTTTGGGTCTTTTATGTTGAATGCTGAGTTTAATTAAGGTATTTCGAAAACTAGAATCATTTTTTTAAGTGATTTGTTTTTCTGAATTTAGATAATAAAGCGTGTTATACACTTATTAACTAATTTGAAAGAAAGAGATGGTGAGAATGGGGAAAAAACTAAGTGAAGAAAATAAATTAATAAATGCGTTTCCAAAACTAGCAAAAGAATGGCATCCAACGAAAAATAGTAAATTAACGCCGAATGATGTGTCATACGGCTCAGAAAAATATATATGGTGGAAGTGTTCAAAAGGACCAGATCATGAATGGGAAATGACAGTTTACGCAAGAAAAAAAGGTGGAAAATGTCCCTTTTGTTTAAATAGAAAGGTATCAGTTACGAATAACTTAAAGACACTTTATCCAGAAATAGCGAAAGATTGGGATTATAAAAATAATAAAGGTATAAAACCTGAAGATATTCTGGCAGGTACTGTACAAAGAGCAAACTGGAAATGCTATAAATGTAATCATACATGGATTACTAAAGTTTCAAAAAGAACTAATGAAGGAAGTGGTTGTCCGAAATGTGCAAAAAAGGTTGATAGAAAACCAGATGCGTTTGTAAATAAATTTCCAGAATTAATGAAGGAATGGGATTATAAAAAAAATAAAGAATTAGATCCTGCGCATTATCATTATAGATCGGCTAAAAAGGTATTTTGGAAATGTATTGACTGTAGTTATGAGTGGGAATCGATGATTAAAAGTAGAACAATACATAATGAAGCAGGTTGTCCTAAGTGCCATTCAATTTTTACATTATTTCCCGAAATAGCTGGAGAATGGTCTTTTGAAAAAAATAAAGGTATATCAATATTCGAGACTGTACCAGGCTCAGAAAAAAAGTATGGTGGAAATGTCCTAACGGTCACAAAGATTATGAGACAACGCCATATTTAAGAACAAAAAGGGGTAGCGGTTGTCCAAAATGTGGTATAAAAAAGGCAGTACGGAATAGATTAAACACTTTAATGTATGAACAAGGTGCGGAAACTCGTAATAAGAACCAAATAAAAATAGGTAACACATTGGAATCTAAATTTCCAGAAGTGGCAAAAGAGTGGTCCCCTACAAAGAATGAAGGATTACTTCCGAATAATGTTACACCTAAATCGAATAAACAGATATGGTGGAAATGTAGCACATGCAAAAATGAATGGAGGGCAACAGTAAGTAGCCGAACTTCAGGTACTAGCTGTCCTGAATGTGCAAAAGATTCAAGAATTAAAAGTTTTAAAAAATATAAGTTAAAAAATGGTTCTTCTTTAGCTGGAAAATTTCCTGAGTTGATAAAAGAATGGAATTACAAAAGAAATGGAGATATAACACCAGAAGAAGTTAATTATGGAAGTAACGAGGAATTCTGGTGGGAGTGTGAATTAGGACATGAATGGAAAGCTGCTGTAAAATCTAGAACTTCGAAAGGTACTGGTTGTAAACATTGTCATTATGAATTAAAAACTTCATTTCCTGAACAAGCAATTTATTATTACCTAAATAAAGTGTTTGAAGGGGTTATTAATCCTCACAAAATAGAAGCGGATGGAGGAAAGGTTGATGTAGATGTTTTTATAGCAGAATATAAAATAGCAATAGAATACGATGGAGTTTTTTACCATGAAAAAAGAATTAGACAGGATGAAGAGAAGAATAAAAAGTTAAATAAGTTGGGTATCGAAATAATAAGAGTCAGAGAAAAGGGACTAGCTGGACTCAGAAAGTTTAATGGAATAACGTTAGAATCAATTCCTAAAAACAGAGAAAACTTAAACAAAATAGTAGAAGATGTGTTTAATTATATAAAACAAAATAGAATTTTGAAAAATGAATATATTGATAAGATTAACGATTTAAAAATAGATATAGAGGAAGATGAAATAGAAATAAATTCATTATTTATTGTTTCACTAAAAAAAATTAGTCTAGAATTAGAATTTCCAGAACTAGCAAAAGAATGGCATCCAATAAAAAACGGAAAGTTAAAACCCAATAGCGTAAAAGCGAAATCAGGTAAGAAAGTATGGTGGCAGTGTCCGAAGTGTCAAGATGAATGGAAAGCGCAGATATACGCAAGAACAATTAATTATCATAAATGTAAATGGTGTGATCCAAACAATCTTGTACAAACAAGACCTGATTTACTAAAAGAATGGGATTTTGAGAAAAATAAAGAAATCGACTTCTTAAGAATGACAACACGTTCTGGAAAAAAAGTCTGGTGGAAATGTAAACTGGGACACAGTTATGATTGCACAATAGTAAATAAAAAAAATGGCAATGGATGTCCATATTGTGCTGGAAAAAAAGTGAATGAAGAAAATTGTTTGGCAAAAGTAAAACCAGAAATAGCGAAACAATGGCATCCAACGAAAAATGGAGAATTAACACCAGAAGATGTAACTATCGGAAGCCATAAAGAAGTCTGGTGGTATTGCGATAAAGGAAAAGCACACACTCATGAATGGAAAATGGCAATATATAATAAAAAAAGGGGAAATTGTCCTTTTTGTTCAGGACATAAGGTAAGTTTAGATAACTGCCTTGCAACAAAATTTCCACAACTAGCGGAAGAATGGGATTTTGAGAAAAACGGAAGTTTAACACCATTTGATATAGGGGCTTATAGTAATAAAGAAGTCTGGTGGTGTACAAAAGAAAATGGTTCGTGGAAAGCTAAAGTGTTAAATAGAGTGAAAGTTTTTGAAAATAAATAAACTGGCATAATTTAATGATCTTAGAGCGATGTTGTGACCGAAGTGTTGAAGAAAGGGCATGGATAATATGCTTGTAAACTTGTATACGGATTATTAAACAAACAGCGATAGTAGAGGGGGTTTCATTCCTTTCTGCTATTTTTTATGAAAAGGACAAACCACATTTCATGTTGAAGAGATACTTAGGATCTTCTTATAAAGTGAGGAGGATAAGTATGTATATAGAAAATGTAAGAAATACATTAAAATCACTTTCTTCACAGGAACAATATGAGATAGCAAATTTAACAAAACAAATATTAGTAAGGAATGGGAAAATTAATGAAAACGTCAGACCTAGCGAAATAGCAAGGTATATAGAAAACTTTATACATGGGAAAGAAACGAAAATAAAGTACCTGGAAGGTTTTTTAGAAGCAATGGATCTGTTTATATTACAAGGTGCTAGCAAAGCTCTACTTGGAAAACAAATAATAGGACAAGGTACATGGAGAGATATATTATTGAATGTGACGAATGATATTCCATCAGATAAATTAGCAAAACATGTAAATAATGAATATATTATTAAAGAACTAAAGAAATTGTTTATAACGATTGTAGAATCTTTTGTTGTTGAGGATGAAGAAAAAACAATTCAGAGATTACATCTTATCAATGAAATATTAAATAAGAAGTAAAGATGAGAAGTGCTATGGTATAAGCATTTCTTTTTTTATCCAAATGTTGTTTAAGAACAACATTTATTGTCAATAAATATAAATAGAGTTGTTTTTAGACAACAAAGAAATTTAGATAAAAAAATATATAAGGATTGAGGAGGATAATATCTTTTATTTTTTTCTAAGATTATGTTCATTTAAAAATTGCTTTTTTTTATTTTCTTGTGAAATTTCCCATTTTTAAAAAAGCCATATTCATTTTTAAAAATAGAGCAATTAGTTAATTTTGCTAATGAAGCAATGCAGTATTATCTTTACAATTATTTGCACAGGAACAACATGAACAAAGGAGGATAGATTGTATGGCAAAGAGGAAAATGGGTTTAACAGAAAAGAAAATTGAACAGATGGAAAAAGAAGGTCGTGGTCAAGGGGAAGGGAGTAAGTACAAACCTTGGCTAAATATACAAGATTTTTCATCAAAAGGACTTTCCACCAGAACGATGGGGTGGAAAACAAATCGTATTCATCAATTTTTATCGAAACTAGAGAAAGATTATTACTATATATGTGAATGGGGAAGCCTTATCGTTGATATTCGTGAGCAATATCCACTTCATCGTATTGATACACTTAAAATTGCAGAAGAAAAGGATATCAAGCATCCAACCGATCCAAAAACAAGTGTACCTATTGTAATGACCACAGATTTTCTATTAACAGTAAAAACCGAAGAAGGGATTAAATTAATTGCAAGAACAATTAAACCTTCAAATGAATTGGAAAAACATAGGGTAATAGAAAAGTTTGAAATAGAAAGAGAATATTGGTATCAACGAAACGTAGATTGGGGAATAGTGACGGAAAATGAAATCCCTAAAATATTAGTGAATAATGTGGAATGGTTACACACGTCGTATTTTTTTCATGAAGACCTCTCTCCTTCAGCATATAAAACTTTGCTGCAACAATTGAAATATTCTCTTTCAAGAAAAGGTGTTTCTTTAATTGAAATACTAACACAATTTGATATCCAATATGGGCTAGAAAATGGCATGGCTTTGGAGCTATTTAAACATCTTATTGCGGTTAAAGAGATTAAAGTGGATATGTTCCAACCAATACACACTCATTTATTTGTAGAGGATCTTATTTTGGAAGGCGCTCAAAATTGGGAGAAAGGAGCAGTTTAGATGTTTGTTGAAAATGAGATTGTTTCTTTTACAGATGCAAGCGGTAAAGAAATGACAGAACGAATACTATGGATTGATGACGGATATATCATTTGTTATACCATTGATATAAAAAGCGCAAAAGCACTTCCTATTAAACGCAGATTATCTGATTTAGAAGAATTACTTAATCAGGAACTTCTCCATGTTGTGAGGGAAGAACCGTTTGCATTTGTTTATCAAAAAGAAGAAAGCATACCTCAAAAACAAAAAGATATCAGAGATGACAGATGGAAAATCGTGCATGAAATAGTTTCGCTTGAACCAGATATTTACGATAAACAAAAAAGAGGAAAATTGGTAGCAGAGACATGTGAGCGTACAAAGAAAATTAAGAGTGTGATTTATAGTTACCTAAGGCAGTATTGGAAACGGGGAAAGGTGAAAAATGCATTGCTACCAGATTATCGAAATTCAGGAGGGCGTGGTAAAGAACGCATTTTAGGCAGTAACAAAACAGGACGACCTAGGAAGTTCTCAGGTGTAGCTGGAGAAGGAATTAATGTAACAGATGAAATAAAACAAATTTTCCAGGTCAGTATAAAAAAATATTATCACACGGTTAAAAAAAATCCATTATCTGCTGCATATCAGATGATGTTAAAAGCATATTTTGCAGAGGATTATGTATATGAAGACGGTGTGAAAAAACCTATTCTAAAAGAAAATAATAAGTTACCTACTTTTCGGCAATTCCAATATTGGTATCAAAAAACCTATACATCGGAAGAGAAAAAACGTAAACGACAAGGTGATCGGAAATATGAATTAAGACATCGTGCGGTATTAGGTACTTCAGTAGGTGAGATGTACGGTCCAGGAACTAAATATCAAATTGATGCCACAATTGCAGATGTTTATCTTGTAAGTAGCTATAATCGAGAGTGGATTATTGGACGCCCCGTTTTATATGCAGTAATTGATATGTTCAGTCGTATGATTACTGGAATTTATGTTGGATTAGAAGGACCTTCGTGGTTAGGTGCGAGTATGGCTCTTGCCAACGCAGCTAGTGATAAAGTGGCTTTCTGTAAAAGGTATGGTATAGGTATTAAGCCAGAAGAATGGGACACAAACTATTTACCTCAAACGCTTCTTGCGGATCGTGGGGAACTTGAAGGATATGATGTTGAACGTTTAATTACAGCTTTCAATATGAAAGTTGAAAATACACCGCCATATAGAGCTGATTGGAAAGGAATCGTTGAACAACATTTTCGAACAACAAACTTAAAAGTGAAACCATTCTTGCCAGGTGTGGTTGATACAGATGTTCATGTTCGTGGAGATCGTGATTATCGCTTGGATGCACAACTAACGATTCAAGAATTCACCCAAATTATTATTAAATGTGTACTGTATCATAATAATCATCATTGGTTAAAAAACTATGATGCAAATGAAATGATGATAACAGATGAAGTAGAACTTATTCCAAAAGAATTATGGAATTGGGGTGTGAAAAATCGTTCTGGTCGTCTCCGCTCTTATCCAGAGGATATAGTAAAACTACATCTTCTTGCACAAGGAAATGCCAAAATCACATATAAAGGGATTGAATTCAAAGGTATGAAGTATTCTTGTGAAAAGGCGATACGAGAAGGGTGGTTTCCTCAAGCAAGAGAGAAAAGTTGGCGCATTAAGGTTTCATATGATCCTCGTAATATGAGCTATATTTATTTGCTAAATGAGGATGATAGAGGCTACGAAGTTTGTACATTATTAGACCATCAAAAACGTTATTCGGATTGTTCACTTTATGATATAGAATATCTTCGCGCCTATGAGAAATATAAACAACAAGAATATAAGCATAAAGAATTGCAGGAAAAAGTAAATTTGGATGCTGAAATAGAATATGTTGTCAAAGGTGCTAAGAAGAAATCAAAAACTGAAAAAATACCGATGAGTAATGCACAACGAACAAAGGGCATTCGGAAAAACAAAGCTTTCGAAAAGGAAGCAAGGCGAAAAGAAGAAGCATTTTTGCTTGCAGAATATAAGGAGATTGACCATCATGCCGAAGTTCTTGAAATGCATGTTCCAAGTGAAGTGGAAATATCCCCTACAACAAGTAAAATAGATATTCTTCGACGTAAACAGAAGGAGTTGAAAGAGCGTGCAAAACGAAATTAATCTGCTGTATAAAGGCTCTGAACAACCTATTATCGATGCACTTTATACTGAACAAATACTGCATGAATTTCGTGGGAACCCCTTAATAGAAGCATTGCCACCAATTTTGGAAGAGGAACAGATAGTACAGTATTGTTCTGTGTTCCCTCAATATGATGAACGAGAAAGAGAATTAGATGCTAGTTATCGTTTCCATTGTGTTCAAAGGTTATTTCAATACTTTCAACCATTTGAAAAACATCTTGATTTAGAACAACGTATATCAAGAACAATTCGACAAGGATATTTATCACGAAACCCTTTTAATCGTCAACAGGTTATGAGAATGCATGAAAGTTACCGTAGTCTAAAAGTAGGTGAGTTTTTAGAATCGTATAATATACCCATAAAGCGAACAGCTCATGGTTTTACAATCATCGGACTTTCTGGTATTGGAAAAACAACAGCATTAGAAAGAATTTTATCTTATTATCCACAACTTATTCAGCATAGAGAATATGAGGGAGAGGCTTTGCAACTTACGCAAATATCGTGGTTAAAACTTGATTGTCCTTACGATGGTTCTGTAAAAGGGCTTTGTATAAGTTTCTTCTCTGAACTTGATCGTTTATTGGGTACAAGTTATTTTAAGAAATTTGGTACTAGAAGAAATACAGTTGATGTAATGCTACAACACATGACCCATTTAGCAAGTTTACATGCTATCGGAATATTAATTATTGACGAAATACAACACTTAAATTTAAGCAAAAGTGGTGGGTCGGACAAGATGTTAAATTTCTTTGTCACACTTGTTAATACAATTGGTATACCTGTTGTAATGGTTGGAACAAATAAAGCCATATCTATCCTTCAAAGCGAGTTTCGTCAAGCAAGGCGAGGCAGTGGACAGGGGGATATGGTGTGGGGACAAATGCCGAAAGATGATACTTGGGATTTATTTGTAGAAGGTATGTGGGATTATCAATGGATGAAGTTTTATACGCCACTAACAGAAGAGATAAATGAATTGCTATATGAAGAAAGCCAAGGAGTTATTGATATCGCTGTAAAACTATTTATGATTTCACAAATACGGGCTATCAGCATAGGAACAGAAAAAATTACATTAAGTTTAATGAAACAAGTAGCTAAGGATAGTTTGAGGCTTGTGCGTCCTATGTTGCAAGCTTTAAAATCGGGTATTCCAAGTGAGATTGCAAAATATGAGGACATTAGACCAATTGATATGAATGAAGAATTTGAGAAGTATAAATCATCTATTGATCTTCATGAAAAGGTTCGAATTCAGAAAAAAATTCAAGAAAGTAAACGAAAATCAAAAGGAATTTCAATTACTGAAGAAATCGTACTCTTTCTTTTATCGATGGATATCGAAATAAAAGTAGCTCAGCGAATTGCGGATGCAGTAATAAAAAAACACAGTGAAGATCTTGATCGTGCAACAGCTATAAAGGAAGCGATGAAGCTTGTAATTATAAGTGAAGAGAGTATTGAGAAGGAAAGTGTTACAAGTATAGAGCGAAAAAATGTGAGTTCAAATGTCCTTTGCTTATTAGCAAAGGAAGCGAAAAAGAAAAAATTATCGGTGTACGAACACTTTTTGAACAAGGGAATTATTAAACAACCATTGAAAGAAGTAAATTAGGAGGAAATACATGTTATATTATTTTCCAACACCACATCCTGATGAATTATTATATAGTGTATTATCACGTTATCATATGATGGTTGGGAATGTTAGTCCAAAACAAACGACTGAAGAACTATTCGGTAAGAGAACCGTACGCTCGGTTGTTGATTTGCCTGCTAATTTGGATACATTAGTAAATAGAATAGAAAACCCGATATTTAATGTAGGTTATTTTATTTATAATCATACCTTGTTTCCGTATTATGGTGCGTTTTTCTTCCCTAAACAATATCAAAAAGTAAAAAGCTTAATGATTAGTGATAAGGGTGACCGTATCCATACAACTTCAGGTATATCTGCAAGTAATATTCTTCCCAAAGAAAATTTTATGCACTGTAGCGAATGTTGTAAGGAAGATATGGAAAATTACGGTGAAATTTATTGGCATCGTATCCATCAAGTACCTGGAGTGTATATTTGCCCAAAACATCAAACGTTTTTATATGAAACAATAGTTCCAGTAAAAGCGGGTAATCAACACGAATATATTATTGCGACACCTGAAAATACTGCAAATAAGAAAAAATTGTTGGAAGTCAACGAAAGAGATAAGGAAGTTTTACTTACTTATGCAAAATATGTTGAAGAATTATTGAATAGTAATTATCAGCAACAGAATCAGGTTCAACTGCAACAACAATATGTATCAAAATTAAAAGAAAGAGGATTAGCTAGTTTTTCAGGAAGAGTTAGAAGAAAAGATTTGTATCATTCTTTCTGTAAAACGTATAGTGGGTCTTTACTGGAACTCCTACAATCAAATATAAATTTTGATGAAACAGATTGGTTAACGATGATCTTTCAGCGGCACCGTAAATCGTTTCATCCAATACGTCATCTATTAATCATGATATTTTTAGGTGATGCTTTGCGTAATTACTTTGAGAAGGGAGAGACATACGAACCTTTTGGTAGTGGTCCGTGGTGTTGTTTAAACGTAGCTTGTAAGGATTACATGAAATCAGTGGTGAAAAATCTTGTGATAACAAGATGTTACGATACAAAACGTCCAGTTGGTACTTTCACATGTCACTGTGGGTTTGTGTATTCGCGAAGAGGACCCGACACGATTACAGAAGATAAATATAAGATCGGACGTATTAAAGACTTTGGTGATGTGTGGAAGAATAAACTTAAGGTATTGATTCGAGATGGTGGTACATTAACTGGTATTGCCAAAAAGCTAAACGTTGATCCAATAACTGTAAAGAGGCAAGCGACAATGCTGGAACTCGATTATTCATGGAGCGGTGAATCTAGAGAAGTAGCAGAAAAGAAAGCACGTTTTCAACGGAATATCAAGGCAGCATCCAATGAAGATGCTTTGCATATTAGAAAAGAGATATGGTTGAAACTTCGGAAAGAATATCCACACTTTTCAAAGTTAGAATTGCGTAAAGAAAAACCCGATGTATTTGCGTTTTTGTATCGTCATGATCGAGAATGGTTAAATGAACATTCTCCTGAAAAACAAAAAATAATTACTGCTAAGAAACGAGTCGATTGGTCTAAACGAGACGAGGAGATGTTAAAGGAAGTTCAAAAGGTGATAAAACAATGGGATATCGGTGATAATAAACCAAATCAAATCACAATAAGTACAATCGGAAAAAGGATCAATAAACTTTCACTTATACAGAAAAAATCTGATAAGATACCAAAGACCATCGTATATATAAATAGTGTGATTGAAGATATAGAAACGTTCCAAATACGACGTGTAAGATGGATAGTAAAAAATATGAAAATTAATGGTGAAGAGTTAAAAGAGTGGAAAATATATCGTGAAGCGGGATTGAGAAATACAGTATCAAATGAAGTGAAACGAATGATTACATTGTTAGTGGATCAAAATGAGTATGACATAACATAAAAGGCTTCCTTGTAAAAAGGAAGCCTTTTATGTTATGTCATTAATACCATGTAAAGCAACAAAGAATGGATATTTTATGAATAAAAACAAGTGCATTCATTTAATTGGAAGATTTGAAACGCTTATTATCACTCTTAATATCAAGTGTTAATAATATGACAAAATATGATAAAAAAAGTTATAATTATAGATAAATACAAATTTTGGGCGATTTTTATACAATAAGGAAAGGAACATAATAATATGACTGATTTATATAACAATTATCTAACAGAATCACTAGATAATTTATTGAATTGTATTAAAGAGATGCAATGTCGACCTATTTTATTCGTCGGTTCAGGAATATCAAGAAGATATATGGGATCACCTTCTTGGATAGGGTTGTTAGAAAAAATCATAGAAGAAAACCCTCTTATTGATTCGTCATTGGATTATTATATTAAAGATACAAGAGAGAATGGAAAAGATAATTTACCAGGTGTTGCTGAACAATTTGTTAATCCCTATTTTAAGTATGCTTTTCAAAAAGATGTGATAGCAGAAGAGGTTTTTCCTGCATATGTTTATTTAAGAGAATTTGAGAAGGATATATGCTTAAAGTCAAAAGCAGTTGATATTATTAGTAGTTATTGCAAGACCTTTGAAACAGAATATGATAATTTGACACATCCAGCCCTAGAGGAATTGCAATTATTGAGCCAAATAGACCCACATGCTATCATAACAACCAATTATGATGAAATGTTAGAAAAAATTTTTCCTAATTATGAAGTAATAGTTGGACAACAGATTATAAGAAGGTCTATGTATACACATGTAGGAGAAATCTTGAAAATCCACGGAACAACAAAAGAAGCTAATAGTATTGTTCTACATCAAGAAGATTATAAGCATTTTATGAAAAAGAAAAAATACTTATCTGCACAGCTATTAACTTATTTCATTGAGCACCCATTAGTGATAATGGGGTATTCTGTGCAAGACGAAAATATAAAAGATATTTTATCAGATATTGCTGAAATGTTGGATGATGCAAATCACCTAATCTCTAATATTTGGTTGGTAGAATGGCAAGAACATATCAATAAAGAACAACCAATGGCAAAAGAGAAATTAATTGATTTAGGTAATAATCGTTCTTTACGCGTTAATGTAATAGTAGTTGATGATTATATTGAACTATATAAGACGCTTGGTAAGAGTGTGGTAGTTGATAAAGTGAACATGAAGTTACTCAGAAATCTTTCGCGAAGCGTTTATAACATTGTTAGAAGTAAAACTACTCAACTAAATGTAAACATCGCGACTTTAAATGCATTTTCCGATGAAGAACATTTATTTAATGTATTAAGTGTTCAAGATTTAAATCCAGAGGCATTAACAGCTATTTATCAATATAGATTGTCTGATATTACCAACGATTGGGAAAAACATAATAGTGAAGGCGTTAAAATATTACAGCAAATTCGAGAACGTACAAGATATGATATAAGAAATAGTCAAAATAAATATCATATTGATATGAATATTGGGAGAAAACCGACAGCTGATAGATGGTATTCAGAAGCAGCTAAACAATTATTAACAAATATATATTATCAACGTCCGACAAGAATAACACTTGATGACGGAGAAGAAGTTGATTATCCTATTTTAGAAATGGAGTATGAGGAGCCATCTGAACGAGTTGGAGTAACAATACTGGCTTAATACATATTTTTCGATTTGGGAAAAAGATAGAGAAAATTCACAGAAAGAAGTGGGGATATGTTTATACCTGAGTTATATTATTGTGATCGAAGAAAAGTAGAAGAGTTATTAAGTATGCTCCTTGATAATTTTGCTACTGAATATAAAATCACGCAAAGTAAAGATAAAAAACATGATGTGCAGATAAGTGCAGAAGTTTTTAAAGTGCTTGCTAAATATAATATGGTTGATTCAACAACAGAAAACAAAGAAACTAATGTAAAAAGTACAAACTCTTCTCTTTTTAAAGATCTTTATACGCTATTGAACGAAAAAGGTACTGTTCAATCATTAATAGGATACGATGAAGGAATTTTAAAGCAATTAAAAACAGGGGAATTTGTAGAGGTGGAAGGAGTATTTAAACAATCTCCAGCAGAATTAGTATTAGCAAGTTCTATGGATGCAGTACGAAAATTTCAACCTCTTATGGAAATGGCACCATCTTTAGCAATGAGCGATATAGAACCTGAAAAAATACAAGCATTTACTACATTTTTTACATCCGATAAAACAACAATGATTATTGACCCAGAAGATGAAGCAACAAATGGGTATAAATTTTTCACAACATTAAAGGTTACTGACTTTATAGAAGATCGCTATGAAATCGAAGGACAGATGAGAATTTTAGGGAAAGTTCGTAAAATTATTCGACCCCTTCAATCGGTAGATTTAATTAAACTATTGCCAGGAAGAATGAGAGTGAAACCAGAAGAATTGATAGAAAAATTCATGCAAAATAATTCTGCTGGCAATGTATATTTTGATGTTGATGAAATTACGGAAGAATCATTTGTGTTAAAAGGACCTGCTATTGAGATTACACCTATTGCTGTGTATATCTAAGGTGGTTTTTTGCAGAAATGATAATATTCAATTGAAGTAAATGTATTTTATGTAATAAAAAAAGGGATTAGCAATATATTTGCAGAATATCATATTAAGGAATCTTAATAAAATTGTAAAATTTTCAAAAGGAACGGGACATATGGATAAAGAAAAATTAAACACAATAGTTTATATTGATTATGAAAATGTACACTACAACCTTATTAATGGGTATAAGAATATTTTTGAGTGCAACTTTTTCAATAAGCTAAAAAAATTTTTAGAAGATAAAGGCTATTCTATTTTAGATATGATAGCGTATTGCAATTTTGATATAAAAGATATGCACGATTCTTTTCATCAAACTAAACTTCATCAATTTGGAATTGATACTCGACATACTACAAACAATGGAAAAAACTATGCTGATATCCAAATTACAGCAGATGTTCTAGAACAAGTTTATAGTAACAAAAATTTAGATTGTATAATCATAATTTCAAATGATAAAGATATGACTCCATTAATTAAAACAGCGAGAAAAGTAAAAGATAATGTATCTTTAGTCTTATTCAAAAGTAATTATGATGAAGTTTTATTAGCGTGTCCAAATCAACACTTTTTTATTGACGATATTTTAGAAATAAAAATTGATGAGGTAAATGGGTTAAAAGAGGAAATAAAAAATAATTTAAGTAACTATATACAAAAAGATTTTATTGATCAAGGGAAAGTTCCACCGTGTATTTCACTAGAAAGATATGTAGAGAGCACAGTAAAGTGGCATAAAATATTTGAATATGAAGTCATAAGATTGCTGAGTTTATTGGAAAAAGAGGGCGATATTGTAATACATAAGTATACAATCGGATCCTCAAATAGAGAACATATAGGTATTATTACACCAGAGTTTGAGAAGTATTTCCAAGATCCAAAGCCAATTCATAAAATTAATAATTACTTTGCTGAAAATAAAATTATGAGCTACTATAATAAATTCACACAAAAATAAACAAAAAAATATTGCATCTTTTTAATTTTCTTGTATATAATAAGAATATAAAAAAATACAATACTTTTAAAAAAAACAAGTTATTAAAAAAACAATACTTTAAAAATTACAACGTTTTAAACATTACAATTATTTAAACAGTGAAAAAGTCTTTGATTTTTAATCAAAGGCTTTTTCTTTGTTATCCATTGCTATTACTAAAATAGTTATAACAGAATCAATAATAAATTATGCGAACAGTGGGATGAAAAAATGATGAAGAAAAAAGAGGGCATAATGAAATGTGAGGTATTCATGTCTGATAATGAAAAATATCGTTATCAGTTAACAAGAACATGGGATGATACAAAAGATAATGCAACCATCATTATGTTAAATCCTAGCAAGGCAGAGTTATTCATAACTGATAAAACTGTAATGAATGTTCAAAATTTCTTAATTAAAAATAATTATGGTTCCATGACTATAGTAAATATATTTTCCTACATGACTACAAATCCCTCGTATTTAAAAGAGAGAGAAGAAGTCTTTGAATCAGAAAATGATAAATTTATATATAAAGCTTGCAAAGATGCAGAACTTATTATTGTTGCATGGACAAGGGACAAGCATACAAGAAGAAAAAGAGAAATAGAAAATCTGATTTATCCATTTAACAAAAAAGTAATGTGTTTTCAAGATGAAAAAGGACTAAAGCCCAGACATCCAAGAGACTTAAATGACAAAACATGGACTTTGGATTCCTATCCTTTTCCTCTATATGAAGAAGATTGATGCCAGTATACAACTTTGTTTGTCACTCCTATTTTTTTCAGTATGTAACTTTATTGTATGGATTATTTTCCCTTGAACGTAGGGATGATGGTTTTAGAACTTTTTAGTATGTGACTTTGTTGGTTATGAACATATAGTTATGGCTTTAAAATAAATTTATGAATTTGTACCCCTTTAGATATTT
>NZ_JAGXJX010000218.1:0-307 GCF_019091125.1 Paenibacillus sp. GbtcB18 | reverse complement strand
AGTGCTAGTTCTAGGGTATATTATATACAGTTACTTTTTCAGGTGAAGAAATCTGGAGTTATTTGAAGTTATAATTAGTGGAAATGAACTTAATATTATACTTTTAAGAGAGCTGTTCCCAAAGGTTTTTGGGACGGCTTTTTATTAATAGGTAGGATATTAATTTCATATTTTGCAGCTAAGTCGATATTCTTTATCAAAACGTCGATACAAATAGAATTCTGTTTTAGCGTAATTTCATGTGCTGTTGCAACTTTACTCAAACAGAACGTGATTCTATTTCAAAGTCGGATTTTTGCCACATTCC
>NZ_JAGXJX010000217.1:0-311 GCF_019091125.1 Paenibacillus sp. GbtcB18 | reverse complement strand
TCATCGGTTCTGGTGGAGCTGCCTTTTCATCTGCCATTGAAGCCGTTGCTTTGAACGCAAAAGTGGCTATGATTGTGCGTGGAACGGTGGGTGGAACTTGCGTTAATGTCGGATGCGTTCCTTCTAAGACCTTATTAAGAGCAGGGGAAATCAATCATCTAGCAAAAAATAATCCATTTGTGGGATTACACACTTCGGCTTCAAATGTTGATTTAGCGCCATTAGTAAAACAAAAGAATGATTTAGTAACCGAGATGCGAAATGAAAAATATGTGAATTTAATTGATGATTATGGTTTTGAATTAATAAAA
>NZ_JAGXJX010000216.1:0-312 GCF_019091125.1 Paenibacillus sp. GbtcB18 | reverse complement strand
GGCCAACCCAATTAGGGGCTAGCTATGCCCATGTAAGAACTAAGTTGGGCCTAATAAGAAGCCCAAACAATGCCCCAAGAAGTCTCACTATCGTGGCACAATCTTCGAGATTATGTCAGGCGGTGACATCGCTAGTCTAGGTGGTTGTACTGCCCTTGGCATGGTGCCGGGGGGCGGGACCGCCCCGCAGTGGCCCCCAAGCGGGGGTACCCCCAGACCTGGCCGATGGTACCGCCTAGGACCATGTCAGCCCAACTGACATTAGGCGGTGGTACCGCCCCACACAAGCGGGGGTTCCCCCCGTGCCTAGGG
>NZ_JAGXJX010000215.1:0-312 GCF_019091125.1 Paenibacillus sp. GbtcB18 | reverse complement strand
AATAAAATTAAAAGTTTTTTATAAGACAGTTATAATTTAAATTATATAATCTACGGTCTCTGCCTTAAGAACCATTGCATCGGCTTCTTAAGGCAAAGACCAAATATAGGTCAGTTTATGAACTAACTATTCCTCTAAAATAGAATTCTCTCTATTCACATATCATTTTTGTAATAGTAAACCTTTTACTTTTTCACTCTGATACTACCCCAGAAAACAAATACATTGATCAAATTTCAAACTCATATTCATTCCTTATGCTTTAACCAAACTAGAAGCCTTTCACTCATATTGTAATTCTCCAAAGTCATG
>NZ_JAGXJX010000214.1:0-312 GCF_019091125.1 Paenibacillus sp. GbtcB18 | reverse complement strand
TTTTTTTCTTTTGCATTATTAGAAGTTGGTTTATGTGTATGAAGAAGATGTGCAAAGTTATAGTAGGATTATTATTTGGTATAATATGGTCAGATTACATAAAAGGAATGAATGGCATGAGGATAAAAGTGAAAATAAAAAAAGCGAAGAAAAGCACCAGAATTCTGGCCTTCATCGCACTAATTGGGTTATTCGTTACTGACATGATCGGAAACTTATATTTAAGTGCAGGGGCAGTACTATTTGCGTTGGCCTTAATAGCAGCAGTTATTACTGATATGGTCGGTAGTTTTATAAAGTCTTGGAGAGAGA
>NZ_JAGXJX010000213.1:0-313 GCF_019091125.1 Paenibacillus sp. GbtcB18 | reverse complement strand
AAATGGCACCCTAAAAATTCCATTCTTATGTCATACTAAGCGCTTTTGCAAATCATAAAGCACCAGATTTCCTTTTTCTATAATACTTTCCTCTTTTCATCCCAAACACTGTATAAATGTAGCCATCATTTAACTCTTTACGATTCATATACTTCATTTTAAGCATTTCTTGCACATCTTCATCCAAAGCTTCTTCAAATGCTGCTTGCTCTTCTATATTTTAAAATTTCACTTTTAACACACGGTATTCTTGTAACTCTTCTATCCCGAAAGGCCGGATTTCCTTTTCATTTACATGCCTAGACGGTTAATT
>NZ_JAGXJX010000212.1:0-313 GCF_019091125.1 Paenibacillus sp. GbtcB18 | reverse complement strand
TTCTTTGCTGACTCAATCCCTTCACGTTGACGCATACGGATAAGGTCGCGCTCTAATTGGTACACACCAGCCATTACTGTAATTAAGAATTGGCTGTATGGATTATCCTCTGATAAATTTAGCCATGTATCCTTGAGTGATTTTAAGCTTGCCTTTTTCCTTCGTATTAAATCAATCAATTCAAATAAATCTTGCGTACTTCGAGTGATCCGAGTTAAATCTGTAACATAAATAATGTCACCTTCCTGTAAATCCTCTAACATTTTTTGAAGTTGTTCACGATCTTTTGTGGCTCCTGAAGTTTTTTCTTCAT
>NZ_JAGXJX010000211.1:0-314 GCF_019091125.1 Paenibacillus sp. GbtcB18 | reverse complement strand
AAAGAAATGCTTTGTTCATAAAGTAGACAAAAAGCGCATTCCAACCTATCTGGGTGCGCTGTAATAAGTTATTTGCATATTCTTTTATTTCTTCGTATATCATTGGTTCTGATGAAGCCTTTGTACCATTGGATCTAGTAGTAAGGGAGAGTTATCACGCAAAATCCCAATTAGTATGGGCTAATAACCGGTGGAGGAAAAGTAAGATGCTCACTGATAAAAGTTTTATTTTCTTTAATAGGAAGTTTTGAATAACAGTTCAGGTAATTGCAGTACGGAAAAACAATAAGTCAATTTTTAATATTACATTAGCT
>NZ_JAGXJX010000210.1:0-316 GCF_019091125.1 Paenibacillus sp. GbtcB18 | reverse complement strand
GCCCCCCCCCCCAGGGCGGGGGGGCCCCCCCCGGGGCGTCCCCCGGGGGGGGGAAACCAGGCCCCCGGGGGTGGGTGCCCGGGGGGAGCGCCCCCCACCCGCGGGGGGGGGGGGGGGCCCCCTGCTTTTGGAAGGGGGGGGACGGATGGCTCCTTTCTTTATAAAAACCTCCCAAACCTTCTTTTTTTTTGCCTTCTTTTTCTTGTTTTTTTTTTTTTTTTCGGGGGAAGGTTTTTTTTTTTTTTTGGGGGGGGGGGGGGGGGCCAAACCCGATCCCCCCCTTGCCCCCCCCGCCTCGGGGGAACCCCCCGCGGTC
>NZ_JAGXJX010000209.1:0-316 GCF_019091125.1 Paenibacillus sp. GbtcB18 | reverse complement strand
TGACTCTGCGCCGAAAATGAAACGGGGCTAACCACACCACCGAAGCTATGACTTGCACCTTGTGTGCATGGGTAGGGGAGCGTTCTGTACGCAGTGAAGGTAGATCGTGAGGACTGCTGGACTGTACAGAAGTGAGAATGCCGGTATGAGTAACGAGAAGATCAGTGAGAATCTGATCCGCCGAAAGCCTATGGGTTCCTGAGGAAGGTTAGTCCGCTCAGGGTAAGTCGGGACCTAAGGCGAGGCCGAAAGGCGTAGTCGAATGACAACAGGTTGAAATTCCTGTACCACTGCAAGCCGTTACGAGCAATGGAGT
>NZ_JAGXJX010000021.1:0-22415 GCF_019091125.1 Paenibacillus sp. GbtcB18 | reverse complement strand
CCCTGATAGCTCAGTTGGTAGAGCACTCGACTGTTAATCGAGTTGTCACAGGTTCGAGTCCTGTTCGGGGAGCCATACATACATCCAAGAGCCGAGAGGCTCTTTTTTTGATGCTTTCAAAAGCAGGCACAGTCGAAGAGACGGACCCGCGGGGTTGCCGTCCATGAAAAGTCAATTCGATCGTATCCGTGCTCTCACCTCTCTTTCCTCAGTCATCTCCTTTTGCCCTTCCATCCTCCATACTTGTTCATTCTGCAAGCCAGCCGTTTCTCCGACTTATAGGGGTACGGCTTTTACTTTTCCGTGATAATAATAAATAACAGTTCTTTTTAGCGGATTATTAAAATATAGTGAAATAAACCTTTTTGTAAGCGCTTAAAAATTTTTGTCTGAAGCAGCCAGCTGTATCCAAAAATAAGGAGGGCAAGCCATGGCAGACGGAGGAAGAAAGAAGTGGAGTGTCACGGCGGTTTTGTTAAGTTCGGCGTTATTGTTCGGATGTTCCGGCCAAAGCGTAAAAACGACACCGGGACCGACCCAGACGGGAAAGGACGCGGGAAATTCCCCGGCCGCTAAAAAAACGATAACCATTACTTATAGAGACGATGGAATTGGCGAGCAAGGTGCTCTGTTTAAATGGATCAAGGAAACGGCGGCCAGTTATCCGGATAAAAGCGTGGAAATCAAGCCGACCCCGATTCAGGCGTCTGAGGGAGATTATTTTGCCAAGATAGCCTTGGCACTGAAATCGAAGGATACGGCACCGGATATTGTGACGGAGGACACGTTCATTCTAAACTCGGATGCGAGTGCGGGATACCTGGAACCGTTGGATGACAGGTTGAAGGGGTGGGAAGATTGGACAAACGGCTCTTTTATCGAAGCTATGAAAAAAGGGGTAACCGCAAGCGATGGCAAGGTATATGGAGTCCCTTACAATACGGATTCGAGGGGACTGTGGTATAACAAGGAAATTTTCAAGAAAGCAGGGCTTCCCGAGAACTGGCAGCCTAAAAACTGGGATGAGGTTTTGAACGCGGCAAGGACAATCAAGGAGAAAGCGCCGGATGTGGTTCCGATCTGGATGAATATGGGCAAGGCTACGGGAGAAGCGACTTCGATGCAGACTTACGAAATGCTTCTCTACGGTACCGGAGAGAGGTTGTACGACGATGCGAGCGGAAAATGGATTGTAAAGAGCCAGGGGATTCTGGACGCGCTTGGTTTTATCGAAACGGTGACGAAGGAAAAGCTCGGACCGCCGCTGTCCAAAGTGCTGAACGGCCAGGCCGGAAACACGGCTACGCGTGAATATTTGCCGAAGGGCAAGCTCGCGATTTCCCTCGACGGGTCCTGGATTACCGGCAATTATCTGGAGGGCGGAGCCGCACCTTGGCCGGCTTATAAAGATGTGCTCGGGTTTGCGCCCATGCCGACAAGCAATGGTCAGGCCCCCGGTTCGATCACGCTAGCCGGAGGATGGGCCTTGTCGATCCCGAGTAATGCGCAGCATAAAGACGAGGCGTGGAATTTTATTAAATACGCGCTGAATAAAGAGAATACGCAGAAGCTCGTGATCGCTTCCGGCAATATAACGGTCCGGGCAGACGTAGCGAAAGATCCGGGGTACACGAAAATGCCGTTTAATGAGCTGGCGACCGAATATTTGAAGAACGCCGAGTTTAGGCCCGCGCAGGATAAATATCCGGAAGTGTCCACTCAGATTCAAACGATGGTCGAATCGGTGGCAACGGGGACAGCGCCCGCGGCCGCTTTAAATAAATATACGCAAGATGTAACCCGGATTGCCGGCGCGGAGCATGTCATGGAAAAGTAAAACGTCAGTCAGGGTGCCTGCTCAGGCCTATGCGGAAGACGGCTGGGAGGACGGGAAAAAAACGGGTGACTACCGTCATGTGACGCCACTGAGCGCGCCGGCTGTCTGGACCAAGCCTGGGCAGGTTTTTTGTACAGTTAAAGTGCGGGAGGGGGATGCGGATGAGTAGTATGGCGGTCCAAGACCTTTATAGGAAAAAACGAACCTCTTCGTGGTTTTATTTTTTGCTTCCTTCGATAGCGATTATGCTGGTGTTTTTTATTTATCCGATTTTGCTGACCTTTTATTATTCCTTTACGAATCTGGCGTTGACGGGGGAAGCCGCGAAAGAGCTGAAGTTTACCGGATTCGATAACTATGTGCGGATGTTTCAAGATCCTACGGTCCGGATCAGCATCTGGAACACGCTCGTTTTTCTGATCGGATCGGCCGTTATCGGACAGCAGGTGCTGGGCTTTCTGATTGCGCTTCTGATGAAGCACAAAAATAAGCATTTCCGGCGGGTGATCGGAACCATCGTCCTCGCAGGCTGGGTGACCCCCGAGATTGTTTGCGCCTTATGTTTGTACAGCTTTTTCGGGGATGAGGGGACTTTGAATGCCATCTTGGCGTTTTTCGGTATTCCGGTCGTAGCATGGCTGTATACCGTTCCGATGATTACGATTATTCTGGCTAACATCTGGCACGGCACGGCATTTTCCATGCTCGTCTTTCAAGCGGCGCTGGACGATGTGCCTGCGGAGATCGAAGAGGCGGCCGTTGTTGACGGTGCGTCCAGGTGGCAGATTCTGACGAGAATAGTTTTGCCCCTTATAAAAGGAACCTTAACCACCAATATGATGCTGGTTACTTTGCAGACCTTGGGCGTATTCGGGCTCATCTATGCGATGACCGGGGGAGGACCGGGAACCTCGACGACGACCCTGCCTATTTTTATGTACAACCAGGCGTTCGTGAATTATCAGCTCGGGTACGGGACGGCCATATCGCTGCTCCTGCTGCTTCTCGGCATCATCCTTAGCCTGTTCTATATCCGTGCGATGAAAGAGTAAACTTACAAGGGAGAATACCGTATGAATACGAGCCAGCGTAAATGGATGTATCGCATCTTGCCTTATACGATTCTTGTTTTCATCGGCATCTGTTTTATTCTGCCCCTTTTGTGGGTTCTGGTGGCATCCGTCGATTCCAATGCGATGCAGTCGCTTAAAGTTCCCGAGCGGCTAACCGCGACGAATTATGCGGAGGTGATGACCAACCCGGAAAATCAGCGCGCTTATATGATCGGCCTGATCATGTCTCTGGGCCAAGCCGTCCTCGTCGTTATACTGGCCCTGCTTGCGGCCTACCCCTTGTCCCGCTATCAATTAAAGTATAAAAAACCGTTTATGCTTACCGTGTTGTTCATGACTTCGCTTCCGATTACGGCGGTTATGGTTCCGGTGTATCAATTGTTCCTGACCGCCAAGCTGTATGACAATCTATTTGGCGTCATCTTATTTTTCGCGGCTTCGTCCATGCCGTACGGCATCTGGATGTTGAAAAACTTCATGGATTCCGTGCCGAGCGAACTGGAAGAAGCGGCCTGGATTGACGGGGCGTCCGTGTTTACAGGTATCCGCAAGGTGGTGGCGCCGTTAATGGTTCCCGGCATTTGTACGGTAGCGATTTTTACGTTTTCGGGAAGCTGGGGGAACTTCTTCGTTCCGTATATCCTTCTACAGTCTCCTGAAAATTTCCCGGTATCCTTGAAGTTGTACCAGTTTTTCGGGCAATACGGCATGGCCGACTACGGCAAATTGGCGGCGTTTTCGGTGCTGTATGCCATTCCGTCCGTCATTCTGTATGTGCTGTCCCAGAGATTCATGTCAAAAGGATTCGGGCTGCAGGGAGGAACAAAAGGATAAGAGGACCGACAGCAGCGGCCGCTAACAAGAGAGACCGGATCTTATAAGCATTCGCATTTAAAAGGTACCGTCGCAGAGGTTGATCGCCTCCGGGCGGTTTTTTTATTTGTTAGGACTAAAGGGCAGCAGTGAACAAAAAGACGAATCTCCGCATACAAAATGACACCTTTGGAGCCCTCGGCTAAAAACCGCGGCGCTGCAGGTGCAAAATGACACGAAGATACCAACAAGCGTCGGTGTGGGGAATCTGCTCTTTCCGGTACAATTTTATGTAAACGCTCTCTTCATGAGCGGGAACTACGAATCCAAGGAGCAACGGGGGGCTGCAACTATGAATTTCGATCTGTCTGTGGTGCCATTCAGCCGCTTTGGTTCCTATTTTGCCTTATCGAGACTGCCGAAGAGCGATAAACGCAGCGAAGGGCTTTACGTACGAATGATCCGCGGGGGCGACGAGCAGGCCGGTGTCCTGTTCGGCATCACCCCCATTGATCCGAAGAGCGGGGAGGCGTTGGCTGACTACAGGGTGGAGGCTTCCCCCGTCAGAGTCCGTCTCGAAAGCGGAGCCGGCTGGATGGAATGGTGCATACCGGAGCCGGACTGCATCCGTGTCAAGGGCGAAGGGATCGGACTGAAGCTGACGGCGGAGCTTAGCGCCTACGACTACGCGCTGCCTTACCGGGAAAGAGGATGGGAGCTTAACAGCTTTTCGCGGGAGGTCCGGATCTTGCTTTCGCCGCTGCTCGGCCATTTGGAGCCGGATGTGGTCTGGGGCGGACTCCGTGCCAAGCATATTGCTTTCGTGATGGTTCCCGGCGAAGAAAGTCAGTCGTTCGATCTGTCTCTCGAAGAATACCGGACGGTCCCCGGACAGCGCGACGGGTACTCTTACGAAGAGGCCGAAGCTATGGCGAGCCAGGACTGGGATCAGTGGCTCTCCCGCACGATACGAACGCCGGAGGATTGGGAAGAGGCCCGGACGCTGGCTGCCTATATTACGTGGTCCTGCGTCGTACGCGCGGACGGCTATTTATCCCGTCCCGCGATGTACATGTCCAAGAACTGGATGACGAACATCTGGAGCTGGGATCACTGCTTCAATGCGATGGCGCTGGCCGGAACGAACCCGGATTTAGCCTGGGATCAGTTTGCTATATTTTTTGACCGGCAGGATGAAAGCGGAATGCTGCCGGACTTTTTAAACGATAAATATGCGCTCTGGAATTGCTGCAAACCGCCCATTCACGGGTGGACGCTGAACTGGATGATGGAAAATTCGTCGGCGGTCACGGATGAGCGGCTTCGGGAAATATACGAACCGCTCGGCAAATGGACGACGTGGTGGTTCCGGTACCGAGATGACGACGGAGACGGAATTCCGCAGTACAACCACGGCAACGACAGCGGCTGGGACAACAGCACGGCGTTCCTGACCGATATTCCCGTGGAGAGTCCGGATCTTTCGGCGTTTCTGGTCATCCAGATGGAAGTGTTGGCCGCCGCGGCGCAGAGGCTCGGCCTGGATGAAGAGTCCGAGCGCTGGTCGGCCCGGGCAAACGAGCTGCTTCTAAAGCTGATCGAACACTTCTGGGACGAGAAAGAGGGCCGCTTCACAGCCATGCGTTCCGGTTCGCACGAGCGTTCGGCCGGAGACAGCCTGCTGTCGTACGTCCCGATCGTGCTGGGAAGCCGGCTCCCCGGCCCTATCCGCGAGAAGGTGATCGCGGATTTGAAGCAGCCGGACCGGTTCCTGACCGGCAACGGGCTGGCGACGGAAAGCACCTCCAGCCCGTACTATGCGGCGGACGGCTACTGGCGCGGCCCGATCTGGGCCCCTTCCACGATGCTGCTCGTGGAAGGGATTCGCGGAGCGGGCGACGAGGAGTTTGCCTCGGAGCTGGCCCGCAAGTTCTGCCGCATGGCGGCGAAGTCCGGTATGGCGGAGAATTTCGACGCCGTAACCGGTGAGGGGCTGCGCGACCGGGCGTTCACGTGGACGTCGAGCGTGTTCCTTCTGCTGGCCGGCAGATGCAGGGAAGAAGAGATGGTTTCCGGGGCGTCCGCGGACAGTCCGGGGCAGTAAGGATGGCTGCCTTGCGCCTCCGTGACGGTTAAAACGGGAACGGGAGCGATACGGGCACGAAAGCAAGGGGCAAACCAGGCAAGAAGCAAATCAGGCAAGAAGCAAATCAGGTACGAAAACATACCAAGCAAGAAGCTAACCAACCAATAAAGCATACCAACAAAGAAAACCAAGCAAGAAAACCAAGCAAGAAAACCAACCAATAAAGCACACACCAAGGGGGTAAATCGGATGACAACGAACACTTCACCGCTGGATTTAACCGGCAAAACGGCCCTGGTAACGGGAGCCGCTTCGGGAATCGGTCTTGCGGCCGCTCAAACGCTGGCAGCTAACGGGGCCAAGGTGATGCTGCTGGACATGAACGAAACCGGAGGCCGCGAAGCCGAGCGTCTTCTTACGGAGCAGGGGCATTTCGCCCGTTATATTTCGTGCGACGTTACGCGATCGGAAGACTGTCAAGCGGCAGTCGAAGCGGCGGTCCGGGAGACGGGCCGGATCGATATCGTTTTCAACAATGCGGGCGTGATTCGGCGGAAAACCGTCGTGGAACTGACGGAAGAGCAGTGGGATCTCGTGATCGACGTTTCCTTGAAAGGGACCTTCCTTCTGTCCAAATACGCGATCCCGGTAATGGAGAAGAACGGCGGCGGAAGCATTATCAACACGGGATCGGGCTGGGGACTGAAAGGCGGCGATCAGGCGGCCGCTTACTGCGCGGCTAAGGCAGGCGTAGTGAACCTGACCCGCGGGATGGCGATTGACCATGGCCCTGCCGGAATCCGCGTAAACTGCGTCTGTCCGGGGGATACGGATACGCCGCTTCTGCGCGACGAAGCCAAGCAGCTGAGCCGGGACGAGGCAAGCTTCCTCGTAGCTTCCGCGGAGCGTCCGCTGAACAGGCTGGGAACGCCTCAGGACATTGCCAATGCGGTGCTGTTCCTCGCAAGCGGGATGTCCGCGTGGGTTACCGGATCGGTTCTTGTGGTGGACGGCGGAGGGTTGGCATAAGTTTTTTGCGGCAAAGAATTTGGGGGATTGAGCTTGAGAGCTTGGGCACGGGCAAATGCTTGAACATCGACTGATCAGTACGATCTGTGATACCGGCGGTATAGAAAAAAGCTTTTGCGATTAAATCTCGCACATGAGCGATTTTTTATCGGCAAGTTACCCCGAACTTTTTCATCAGGATTCTATTATTCCATCATTCAGCAGACACAGGGAGGTTTACCGATGGCAACCAGGCAGTCTTCATCCCATCCATATATACCGAACACGGTATCCGACGTACAAAAGGAGATGCTCCAAGTGATCGGAGCGGCTTCTATCGAAGAGCTGTACCGCATGGTACCGGAATCTTTGCGCTACCGCGACACGCTTCAAATCGGTCCGGCTTTGAACGAATACGAACTGCAGCGCCACATCGAAACGCTGCTGAACCGCAATCTTCATGCGCGGGAGCGCCTCAACTTCCTCGGAGCGGGCTGCTGGCAGCATTATGTGCCTGCGGTATGCGACGAGATCAGCCAGCGTTCGGAGTTCGTGACCGCATATGCGGGAGAGCCGTACGAGGATCACGGGCGCTTTCAGGCGCTGTTCGAGTATCAGAGCCTTCTGGCCGAGCTGGTCGACATGGACGTCGTCAACGTGCCGACGTTCGATTGGGCTCAGGCGGCTTCCACCGCTCTTCGCATGGCGGCTCGCATGAACGGCCGCAGCGAGGTGCTGCTGCCGGCGACGACCCATCCGGACCGGCTGCTAATCATCCGCAACTACCTGTCGCCGCAAATCCGCTGCACCCTTGTCGGCTGCGACCCCGCGACAGGATTGCTGGATTTGGGCGATCTGCAGAGCAAGTTGAGCCCGGACACCGCGGCCGTCTACATCGAGAACCCTTCCTACCTCGGTCATATCGAGGTACAAGGGGAAGCGATCGGCAAGCTCGCGAAGGAAGCGGGCGCGGTGTTTGTGGTCGGCGTGGACCCGATCTCGCTGGGCGTCCTGAAGCCGCCATCCCGCTATGGCGCGGACCTTGTATGCGGCGACCTGCAGCCTCTCGGTATCCGCATGAACTACGGCGGAGGCCAGGCGGGTTTCATCGCTTCGCGTGACGAAGAAGCTTACGTGATGGAATACCCGTCACGCCTGTTCGGTATAGCGCCGACTTCGGTGGAAGGCGAGTACGGCTTCGGGGATGTGGCGTATGAGCGCACTTCTTTTGCGAAGCGGGAAAAAGGGAAAGAGTCCGTAGGCACGCAGACTGCGCTGTGGGGGATCACGGCAGGCGTCTATCTGGCATTGATGGGGCCGCAGGGCATGCTTGAAGTGGGCCAAACCATCGTTCAGCAGGCGGAGTACGCCAAGAAGCGGCTGTCCGAAATCGAGGGAGTCAGCATGAAATTCAGCGCGTCCACGTTTAAGGAATTTGTCGTTGACTTTAATTCCACCGGAAAAAGCGTGGCGGAGATCAATAAGCTGCTGCTGGAAGAGAATATTTTCGGAGGCAAGGACTTGTCGGCCGAGTTCCCGGAATGGGGACAGTGCGCGCTGTACTGTGTCACGGAGATTCACACTAAGCAGGATATCGATACCCTCGCGATGGCGCTGAAAAAAGTGCTGGGGCGGGCCGACAGGTAGAACCAAGCCATAGAACCTACTATTGAAACCGGTTAATAGAACCAATCAATAGAATCAATGAATAGAACCAATCAATAGCCGAGCAATAGAACCAACCTATAGATTCAACCACCGATGAGAGGGGATACCGGCAACCATGATCAAACGAATCGAACGAAACAGCAAGGTCCGCAAGTTCCACCAGGCGAAATGGGATGAGCCTGTCCTATTCGAACTGCACCGTCCGGGCGAGCGGGGGATTCTGGTACCGGCTGCGGAGCCGGAGGTGGAAGCCGAGGTAGGCGACGGACTGTCCGCCCTGCCGGCGTCCATGCGCAGAGAAACGGCCCCGGCCCTTCCCGAGATCGGCCAGGCCAAAGTGCTGCGGCATTACCTTCGCCTGTCGCAGGAAACGCTGGGGTCCGATTTCAACGTCGAAATCGGCCAGGGCACCTGCACCATGAAATACATTCCGCGAATCAACGAGATGCTTATCCGCAGCCCCAAAATGATGGACCTTCATCCGCTGCAGGATCCGGATACCGTACAGGGCATGCTTGAAATCTATCACGGCCTCGACTTGGCGATGAGGGAAATATCGGGCATGGACCGGTTCTCCTTTCAGCCGAGCAGCGGAACACAGGCGCTGTTCGCCATGGCGTCCATCGTCCGTGCTTACCATGATGCGAACGGGGAAGGCGAGAAGCGCGACGAGATCATCACGACGATATTCTCGCATCCGTCCCAGGCCGCAACCGCCGCGGTAAAAGGGTACAAAATCATCACCTTGTACCCGGACAAGGACGGCTTCCCGGATCTGGAGGCGCTGAAGAACGCGGTGTCCGAGAGGACGGCAGGTTTTGTCGTGGCGAACCCAGAAGACACCGGAATCTTCAATCCCCGGATTCGCGAGTTTACGGACGTCGTGCATGAAGCGGGCGGAATCTGCTTCTACGATCAGGCCAACGCGAACGGGCTGCTCGGCATTGCGCGGGCGAAAGAAGCAGGTTTCGATATGTGCTTCTTCAACCTGCACAAGACGTTCGCGGCGCCTCATATGTGCGGAGGACCCGCAACCGGAGCGCTGGGGGTGACGGCGCAGCTGGCGCCGTTCCTGCCTGGCCCCGTCGTGGAATACGACGGCAGCCGCTACAGCCTGAGCGGGGAAACCCCGGAAAGCATCGGCAAGGTACGGATGTTCCACGGGGTGGCTCAAACGGTGCTCCGTTCGTATGCCTGGATTCGCGCGCTGGGGCCCGAAGGGCTGCTGGACGTGGCCAAAACAGCCGTTCTCAACAATAACTATTTGTATGCGAACATTTTGAAAATCAGAGGCGCCAGCGCCCCGTATGTAGAAGGCGGACGTCTGGAACAGGTACGCTACAGCTGGGAACAGCTGACGAAGGAGACGGGCGTGACGACCGAGGATGTCCAGCGCAGAATGTGCGATTTCGGGCTCCATTACTGGACCAGTCATCATCCGTATATCGTTCCGCAGCCGTTCACATTGGAGCCGACGGAATCGTACTCCAAAGAAGATCTTGACGAGTATCTGGATGCGCTGCGCCATATTTCGCAGGAAGCTTACGAAAATCCGGAGATCGTGAAAAGCGCTCCCCACAACAGCACCGTCCACCGCATCGACGAATCCAGCTTCGACGATCCCAAAGAGTGGTGCATTACGTGGCGGTCCTATCTCAAAAAGACACAGCCGGCCGGGGCCGCCCGTTGAAGGGTACTGCCCATGGATACGGGGAACCGTTACTGACGACGCTCAGGCAGTGAGCGCGGCTGGGTTATATTTCAAACTCCATAGAGCGCGGGGAGGCATGTGCACACAGCCTTCCCGTGCTATAATCATTTTACGGAAGCGCTTACTTTACTGCATGCGGGGGAGATTACGTTGTTTAGACACCTGGGCCTACTGCCGATTCGTTTGCGCCGGAGCCTGCAGGGGAAGCTGGTGCTGCTGATTTTGCTGGTCGCCATTATCCCTCTGTTGTCTTTGGGCTACGTGCTGTATACCAAGTCTTCGCAGACGATAAACGAGCAGTTTGGGCGTTACGGGGAAAATACGGTATCCCAGCTGCAGGTACAGATCGATTCGACGCTGGCTCAGATGAAATATACCGTCGGAGATATTTTGTCCTACCTGCTGGATCCTAACTTTACGGTTCTGCATGAGGAGATTCCAACGACTTATTTGGGCTTTAAAGAAGAGCAGCAGCTCGAACAGTATTTAAAAGCCCATAAAACGCTGGATACGAAAGGCATTTTTATCCTGACGAAGTCCGGCTATTATTACGGCGAGCGCATCGCCAATACGGATCTCGTGGAGGAAAGCCCCTGGTTCGGCGAGGAGCGCACGGGATACCGGTTCAGCATTTACGAGCCCAAGCAGTACAGCGGCACTTCCAACGTTCCGGGCGAAAAAGTGATCGGCCTGCTTTTCCAGATTCACAATCAGGTCGGGGCGCTGGAGGATGCAAAGGTGCTGATTGAAGTGAAAGCCGAAAAGCTGCTGGATATGTTCCACGAGTACGAGCGGGATACGGGAGCTTTCCTGACCATATCGGATCAAGGGCGCATTCTGTATCAGACGGCGAAGGCTTACACAAAGCGTGACGACGATGTCGTCTGGACGAAGCAGTCGGAGGAAACCGATTGGAAAATCGAAGTGCGGACGCCGTACCAACAGTTTTACCAGTCGTCTCTGCTGATCCGGACATTTACGTTTACGGCCGTCAGTTTGTCCATTCTGTTGGCTTTCGTTCTGGCGTACTTCAGTTCGCTGCGTTTCCTGAGCCGGATTAAAAAAATGAAAGATTCCATCCGGGACGTCTCGCTCGGGCGACTGGATACCCGAATCGTCGTCGATTCCGAAGATGAAATCGGGCGTCTGGGCCGGAGCTTCAATCACATGGTTGTCCAGCTACAGGATTTGTTCGGAGAGGTCAAACGCGTGGAGCGGCAGAAAAAAGAAGCGGAGCTCCGGGCGCTTCACCATCAGATCAACCCCCATCTGCTGATCAATACGCTCGCTTCTATCCAGTGGAAAGCGCGGATTGCCGGCAATGCCGAGGTGCAGCAGATGATTCTGCATCTGACCAAGGTACTCGACGGTAACCTGAACTACACCCGTGAGCTGGTAACCTTGAAGGAGGAGCTGGATGTGATTCATCATTACATGAATCTCCAGGAATACCGGTTCGGCCATGTGTTCGGCTACCGTATCGATACGGGGGAAATCTCCCTGGACCAGGTCCGCATTCCGCGGATGACTCTGCAGCCTTTGGTGGAAAATATTTTTTTTCACGCGTTCGAAGACGGAGCGGGCAAGATCGAAATTAAAGTGCGTGAAGAGGGAAAGGCGATCCGGCTGAGTGTGTGCGACGACGGCAAGGGAATGGAACCCGAGGCGGCCCGGCAGCTTCTGTCCGATCCGGGAGATGCGGTCGGCCGCAAGAAGCGCAGCATCGGCATCTATAATGTCGATCAGCGGATCAAGCTGCATTTCGGCGATAAATACGGGCTGGATGTAGAGTCGGAGCCGGGAAAAGGAACATGCATCGGGATTAAGCTTCCGAAGGAGGAGGAAACGGGATGAGCGATACGACTATACGCGTACTGATTGCCGACGATGAAGTGATTATCCGCAGGGGGCTGATCAGCACGGTGCCCTGGGAACGCTATGGAATGGAAGTAGTGGCGGATGCGCCGAACGGGACCCGGGCCTGGGAGGCTTTTTTGGAGCACGAGCCGGAGGTGGTCATTACGGACATCGTGATGCCCGGGATGACGGGAATCGAGCTGATCCGCAAGATCAAGGAGTACGCCCCTCGGACAAAAGCGCTGCTGCTCAGCTGCCACCGCGATTTCGAATATGCCAAGCAGGGCATTAAGTACGGCGCGTCCGGCTATCTGCTCAAAACCGATTTCAGCGACGAGGAGCTGGGAGACTACCTGGAAGGCTTCCGCAGCGAGCTCCGCAGGCCCGGACAGCAGGCGCCCGCAAAGTCCGGGGGAGCCGAGGTGTCGGACGCGGACAAGTCCGTAGACGTGGAAGGAGCGATCCGCGAATGGCTGCACGGCATCCGGGACCGTTTTCCCGCCGAGCTGGAAAGGCTGCTCGACGGGCAGTGGCGGTGGATGCGCGAGCCGACGGTGCCTTATCTGATCGGCTGCGGCGAGAGCGGCAGCGGAGAAGGAAGCGACCGCGGCGGAGCCTGCGTGGACGGCGGCGGCCCGGCATCTGCCGAAGCGGAAGCGCTTGGCGCCACGGCCACACCGGGCCCGGCTACCTGCGCCGCGCGCTTGGCCGCCGGGCTGGCCTCCGCGGGCCTCTGCGCGGTGGCCGCCCTCAGCGGGCAGCATGTGCTGCTGCTCGTCCCGCAGGGAGAGCGGCAGGCGTGGAACGCCCGCTTGTGCGCGCTCAAAGCGGCGGACTCGCAGCTGCGCTGGACGGAGGGCGCGGCGTTCGCCGGCGCGTCCGGCTGGCTGGCGGAGGTGCGCAGCCTGCACGGGCGCATCGAGCTGGAGACGCGCCACCGCGTGCGCATCGGCGAGTGGCCCGAGCCGATTGCGGCGGCGGTGCGCCTGATCGTCGAGCAGGCGGACTCGCAGCTCTCCGTCGCGGAAGCGGCCCATGAGGTGGGCCTGAGCCGCAGCCATTTCAGCACGCTGTTCAAGCGCGTGGTGGGCGAAAGCTTCGTGGCGTTCACCTGCCGCACGAAGCTGGGCATCGCTTCGGAGCTGCTCGCCGCCTCGAAGCTGACCGTGCAGGACATCGCGGACCGGGTAGGCATGCCGGATGCGAAATATTTCAGCAAATGGTTCAAGCGCTGCACGGGTCAGACCCCGAGTCATTACCGCACGGAACGGCGGATGACGGACACTCGCTAGCCGTTTCTGTCCGTGCGGTTTCCCGGAAGGGAAACCTTCTTTTTTTCCCCGGTAACGGATCGCCGGATAAAAACACCCCCTCGCGCCGGACGGATTGGCACCTTCCTCATGAGCTGCGCGGTGAGCGGGCAAAGCGGCACTTTTTTTCGAACATTCTTCCGTTTTGAAAACGCTTTATTTGCCGTAAACTGAAGTCAATTCAACGCATTCATCTCATCACACCTAAGATGTTTATGGGGGGAACTTTATGAAAAAGACGCTCGTTCTCGCGCTTACCGGATCGATGGTTACCGTCCTTGCCCTCTCGGGCTGCGGCTCCAAGCAGGGAGAAACCCAAGGGGGAGGAGACTCCGGCGCCGGCGGCGGCAAAGTGACGCTGCGCTTCGCGACCTGGGATACCGGGGATCTGCTCAAAATCCAGGAAACGATTGCCAAAAACTTCGAAGCGAAGCATCCGAACGTTAAGGTACAGGTCGAAGCTTACGGGGACGGATTCGATCAGAAGCTGGCCGCTTCCATCGGGGCCAACAATGCGCCGGACGTGATGTACATGTGGGATTTTCCGACGTATTACAAAAACCTCGAACCTCTGGATGAGCGGATGAAAAGCGATAGCGCGCTAAAGCAGGACGATTTTTACCCGGGACTGCTCAATTACGTCAAAATCGATGGAACCGCTTACGGAATACCGGCTGGGTTTACGACAAGGGTGATGTACTACAATAAAAAGCTGTTTGACGAAGCGGGCGTTCCTCAGCCTAAAGAAGGCTGGACGTGGGACGAATTCAAAAGCGCAGCCCAGAAGCTGACGAATCCGGCCAAAAAGCAGTACGGCTTCGGAGTCCGTGCGGAGAACGATCCGTACGATCTTCAGGGAATCGTCTGGAGCAACGGCGGCAGCTTTATCTCGGATGACGGCAAAACGATCGAAGGCTACATGAACGGCAAGCCGGCGGTCGAGGCGATCGGCATGATCGGCGACCTCGTCAAATCCAAGACGGCCGTAATCGTCGGCGGCAAGAACCAGCAGTCGGGGGACGACATTTTCAAAGCGGGCAAAATCGCCATGTGGGAGAGCGGCATCTGGCCGTTGGACGGCTTCAAGGAGGCGAAGGTCGATGTCGGAACGGTTTCCATGCCTGTTTTCCCGGGCAAGCCGGTTAAAGGCGTAATCGCCGAATCCGCGGTCTCGATGTCCAAAAACTCCAAGCACAAGGAAGAAGCGTGGGAGTTTATCAAATATTACGCTTCCGAGGAAGCGATCAAGCTGCGGACAAGCGACCTGCCGGTGCGCAAAAGCATCGTGGAGGGCAACAAGCTCGACCAGGACCCGGTGTATAAGGCGTTCTACACGATGCTCGAAGCGAGCGACAACACCCCGGCTTTCCTGCTCAGCCCGAAATGGAACGAAGTCAACCGCAACTTAACGTCGGCCATCAACGCGATTATGCTGGGACAAAACGCCCAGGATTCGATGGATACGGCCGTCCGCGATTCGCAAAAGTTTTTCAAATAACCCGTTAGGGAAACGGAAGTGAGCCCATGCAACCGAACACCTTGCAGCTTCAAAAAGGCGTGCGGCGCAGCATCTGGAGAAGAGGCAGGCTAACCCCCTTCCTCTTCATTCTTCCCTGGATGATCGGGTTCGTGGCCTTTACGCTCGGACCCCTCCTGTTTTCGCTCGTCATTTCCTTTTACGATTGGCCCATTGTCGGCGAACGGACCTTTGTCGGCTTCCAAAACTATGTGAATATGTTCACAAATGACCCTTTATTCTGGCATTCCTTGGGCGTAACGGTCCGGTTTGCCGCTATCTTCGTGCCGCTGAATCTGGCTATCGCTCTTCTGCTGGCTGTTCTGCTCAATCAGAACGTCCGGGGAAGCGGTATTTTCCGCACCGTGTTCTATCTGCCTTCCGTCATCTCGGGCGTTGCCCTGGCGATGATTTGGGCTTGGGTATACAGCGGGGAATACGGCATTCTCAATTATTTCCTGACTCTGGTCGGAATTACCGGGCCGGATTGGCTGCGCGAGCCGAACTGGTCGATGATCGCGATGGTTGCCGCAAGTCTATGGGCGCAGGGGTCCATGATGCTGATCTTCCTCGCGGGGCTGAAAAATATCCCCGGCGATCTGTACGAAGCCGCCGAACTGGACGGTGCGGGCGCGTTCAAGCGATTTATCCGCATCACGCTTCCCATGCTGGGGCCGACCCTGCTGTTCAACCTGATTACGTCGATTATCGCCGCTTTCCAGCAGCTTACGCTGGCTCTGACGCTCACGGGCGGAGGGCCGCTGAATTCGACTTACTTTTACGCAATGTATGTGTACGAGAACGCTTTTAAATATTTCAAAATGGGTTATTCCGCAGCCAACGCCTGGGTCATGTTCGTGATCGTGCTGGCGCTGACGATGATGGTCTTCCGCTCTACCTCCATGTTCGTCTATTACGAGGGTGAACTGAAGAAGAACAAAGCCCGGAAAACGAAGCGCAAAGCGCTGTAAAGACGATTGCGAGGTGAAGACATGAAGAAAGTACTCACATATGCCCTGCTGCTGTTTTTCTCGCTGCTGTTCCTGATGCCGTTCTTCTGGCTGGTTACGACGGCTCTGAAAAGTCCGGAAGAGGTTTACATGTATCCGCCCAAGTGGATTCCGTCCGAGCTTCACTGGGAGAACTTCGCGAAGGCGTGGACGATACAGCCGTTTAACGTGTTTCTGAAAAATTCGCTGACCGTTACCGTGCTGTGCAACATCGGCCAGTTGATCTCATCCTCCCTGGTAGCGTACGGCTTTGCGCGGTTCCGCTTCAAGGGCCGGGACGCCCTGTTCATGGTCGTGCTCGCCACGATGATGATTCCTTGGGACGTTACGATGATCCCGCTTTACATGGAGTTTAACTTCCTGGGCTGGATCAATACGCTGAAGCCTTTGATCGTCCCCTCCTGGTTCGGCTCCGCGTTTTACATTTTCCTGCTGAGGCAGTTTATTATGACCATTCCGACGGAGCTTGAAGAGGCGGCAAAAATCGACGGGGCGGGGGATCTGAAAATTTTTACGAAAATTATCATTCCCCTGATGTTTCCGGCTCTCGTGCTTGTCAGCGTCTTCAATATGCTGGACACGTGGAACGATTATCTCGGGCCGCTCATTTTCCTCAACGATGCAAGCATGTACACGCTGACGCTCGGTCTGGCGCAGTTTAAAGGGATGTTCGGCGTCGACATGACGTCGGTTATGGCCGTTACAACGATTATTTGTCTGCCTCCGCTTGCGGTGTTCTTCCTTGCCCAGCGGTATATCGTGGAAGGCATTTCGATGACAGGCATCAAGTAAGGCGATGGATGCGGCAACTCTTCCTAGGTTTCTTTTGTGAAGCAGGAATGGATGGGATTAAGGGCTGTACTCTCAAAATGAAAACCGTAAGCAAGGAAGTTAACTCGCAAGTTTCGGACAGCAAGGGGATTGGACAGATGTGTTTAGTTTTCGCAGCAGCAACTCAAGCATGACAACCGGAGTCAGGCGGTTTCTGGCGACGGAAGCGCTGTACGGGATCGGAATCGGGCTTTATTCGCTGGCTCTGAATCTTCACCTGCTGGCGCTTGGCGCAAGCGGCGGCCAGATTGCGAGCATCTCCGCCGTGGGTATTCTCATCATGGGAATCGGTGCATTACCCGCCGGTATGCTTGCGGGAAAAATCGGCCGCAAGCCCATGCTGCTGACAGGTTCGATGCTCGTTGCCGCAGGAGCGGCCCTATTCGCTACCGGACGCAGCCTACCGGTCTGGTACACGGCCCAGGCGGTCGCATCGGCGGGATTTATGTGTATCGAGACAACGGAAATCCAGCTTCTGTTCCGGTACTGCCGTTCCCGCCGAGAGGAGAGCCGGGCTTTTCACGGGATGTTCGCGGTGTTCACCGCCTTCACGGGACTCGGCAATCTGCTCGGCGGAATCCTCTCCCGGGCGGACGCTTCGGCCGCAGGCCACGCCCCGTCGCTCTATGCTTCCACCGTATGCATCGCGGTGCTGTCTCTGCTGCGCTTGCGGCTGCTTCCGGCGGAACGGGCTGCGGGCGACAGCGGCGGAGCGCCGGCGATGGGCGGTCCCGGAGACGGCGGCCGTCCGGAACAGGCGGGAGCGGATACATCCGGGAGCGGATTGCGTCCGCGGGCCGAAGTCGCGGCGGGTGCCGAAAGCGACAGCCGTGATGCGGCAGAAGCTGCAAGCAGGGGCCGTGACACGAAGGGGAAGGTGACCGGAGACAGCGGCCGCAGCAAAGCGGGGAAAGCGCCGGAAGCGCCCGCATCCGGAAGCGCAGAGTGTGGCGCCGAGGAGAAGCACGCGTCCCGCAGGGGACCGGCGAAGCGGCCCATATCAAGCGGGAGGCAACCTGTGGGCCGCGTGCCGCGTTTGCCGCAGGGGCTCCGCAGCCTGCTCCGCAATCGGTCGCTCTGGCTGCTCGCGTCCAACGCCTGCCTGATCGGATTTGTTTTCTCGTTCATCGGCCCGTTTATGAACGTGTATCTGAAGTTCCGGGCGGCATGGGGCGACGATCTGATTTCTTACGTGTACACGGTCAACGGGCTTGTGCTGTTCGCCGCTTCGCTGGCCGCTCCCAAAATCATGGAGCGCTGGGGAGCGAAAGCCGCCTTTACCGGCGCGTTCCTCGGAAACGCGGGGCTGGCTCTTCTGCTCCTGATCGCGCAGCCGGCGCCGGTATTTGCGGCCTTGCTCGTTCTCCGCAGCGGAAGCTTCTCGCTGCTCGGCAATCTGGTCGACAGCGAAACCATGTCTTCGCTGCGTGAAGAGGACCGCAATCTGTACGCGGGAATGCGGGCGGTCTTCCGCTGTATCGGATCGTCTTTGTCGACGATGACGGCGGGTTTTTTTATGAATGCTGGCGATTATCACACTCCGTTTCTCATTGCGGGCGTGCTGCTGATCGTGAATTTTATGTATTTCCGCAGCCGCGTGCTGCCTTTAATCATCAAACGCAACGACAATCTAAGGGGTGAGCCCCAAGCAGGAGGAGCATAGATATGAAGGAACTACATTTGCAGCGCCGGGATTGGGAAAATCTCGATGTGCTGGAGCGGGACCGACTGCCGGCTCGGGCCAGTTTTATTCCCTACGGAGAAGAAAAAAAGGCACTTACTTACGCCGAAGAGCGTTCGGACCGGACGCTGCTTCTTAACGGTACGTGGGCTTTCCGGTATACCGGATCGCCTGAGGAAGCACCGGTCGGTTTTTATGAGCCGGAGTTCGACGCCTCCGCCTGGGACCGGCTTCCTGTGCCGAGCTGCTGGCAGCTGCACGGGTACGGCGCTCCCCATTATACGGATCTGTACTACCCGTTCCCGGTTGACCCCCCGCGTGTGCCCGCAGCCAATCCTACGGGGAGTTACCTGAGAGAATTTACCCTGCCGGATGATTGGACGGATAAGGACATTGTTATCCGGTTTCACGGTGTAGACAGCGCCTATAACGTCTGGCTGAACGGGGAGTATGCCGGATACAGCGAAGGGAGCAGGCTGACGGCGGAATTCGATTTGACGCCTTTTATCCGCAGCGGACGGAATGTTCTTGCCGTGCAGGTCTATCAGTGGTCGGCCGGAAGCTACCTGGAAGACCAGGATATGTGGTGGCTGAGCGGCATATTCCGTGATGTCGTCCTTACGGCCCGGCCCAAGCTGCATCTGCAAAATATCCGGGTACACGCCGGGCTGGATGAAGCGTGCAGACACGGACTTCTCCGCGTGGCTGTGACGGTAGCAGAAGCCGCAGGATGCGCTGCGCGGATCGGCGGTCAAACCGGCACGCAAACCGATGCTCAAAGAGGTACACAAATCGGTACACAAAGCGACGCACAAAACGGGGCCCATAGCGATGTACAAACCGGCGCGCAAAACGAGACCCGGAACGGTTCTCAGACCCCGACGGCGTCAGCGGCAGACACGGCTAGCCGTTCATTCACTTTAGCCTGGAAACTCCGGGACCGCGAAGGGAACCTTATCGTCTCGGGGGAGGAAAACGGGATTGAGGGCAGCGGAAAAACGGACGGAAACGCCGGAACGGATAAGGAGCGGTCATTTACGATTGAAGCGGAAATCAAGGAACCCCGCAAATGGTCCGCGGAAACGCCTTATTTGTATGACCTGATCGTCACTCTGCTGGACGAAGAGGGAAAGGTGCTGGAAACGACTGCGCTGAAAACCGGTTTCCGCCGCATTGAGGTCAAAGGCGGCCTCATGCTCGTGAACGGGAAAGCGATTCGTCTGCGCGGAGTGAACCGTCACGACCATCACCCCGATACAGGCAGAACCGTCACACCGGAGACGATGGAGAAGGACATCCGGATGATGAAGCAGCACAACATCAATGCGGTGCGGACGGCTCACTACCCGAACGACCCGCGCTTTTACGACCTGTGCGACCGGTACGGCTTGTATGTCATGGACGAAACCGATCTGGAGACGCACGGCTTCGAACTGATCGGGGACGCTAACCGGCTCAGCGCCGATCCGGCGTGGGAGCACGCCTATGTGGACAGAATGCGGAGAATGGTCATGCGCGATGAAAATCACCCTTCGATTATCATGTGGTCACTCGGCAATGAATCCGGTTTTGGATGCAATCACGAGGCGATGTACGCGTGGTGCCGCTCCTACGATCCATCTAGGCTCGTTCATTACGAAGGGGACCGCGAAGGGAAAGCCTGCGATGTGTTCAGCACCATGTACTCCTCTCCCGAGAAAATGCGGGGATTCGGTGAAATGAAGGAGCTGGACAAACCGCATATCTTATGTGAATATGCCCATGCCATGGGAAATGGCCCCGGTGGGCTCCAACACTATGAGGAGCTTTTCAGAACGTATCCGAGGCTTCAGGGAGGCTTCGTCTGGGAGTGGATCGATCACGGTCTGCGGCGGAAAAAAGCGGACGGCCGCGAATATTTCGCTTACGGCGGAGATTACGGCGATCAGCCGAACAACGGAAACTTTTGTATCGACGGACTCGTAACGCCGGACCGCACGCCGTCTCCGGGTCTGTTGGAATACAAGAAAACGATAGAACCGATATCGGTAGAGATCACAGGATGGGAGCCGGGCAACAACGAAGGAAGCGCCGAGCTGATTATCCGGAACCATTACGATTTTATCTCGCTTGGAAACTTCCGCTGCACGTGGAAGCTGGAGGCGGACGGCCGCCTCATTGGCGGAGGTCCGGCCGAGCTGCCGGACCTGGCCGCCGGAGAAGAGGGGATTCTCCGTATTGCCCTTCCTGCGCCTGCGGCAGATGAGGAAGGCCCGGCCGAGCACTGGCTGACCGTGCGCATCGTGCTGGCCTCCCCGGCATCTTGGGCGGAGGAAGGCCACGAGATTGCGTGGGCGCAGTTTCCGCTTCATGCCTGCTCCAAGGGGGCGGCAGGAGCGGCGCTTGGGAACCAAGAGCCCGCCCCGGCAGCCGCCGCAGCCGCCATCCGGGTCGAAGAAGCGTACCGCCTGCTCACCTTGACGGGAGCGGACTTCACGCTTGTCTTCGACCGGGGAAGCGGGGGCATCGCCTCCTGGCGGCACGCGGGCACCCCGGTGATCGCCGAAGGCGGCGGACCGCGGCTCGCCTTGTGGCGCGCACCGATCGACAACGACATGTACGTTGTCGCCGACTGGCGCAAGGCGTGCGTGCATATGGCGGCCGACGATGTGCGCGGCAGCGGCTGGGAGCGGCTCGCGGACGGTTCCGTGCGCGTGAGTGTCTCCATCCGCACGGCGCCGCCCGTGTACGCCTGGGGCTTCTCCTGCACGTGGGCTTACACCGTTCGTCCCGATGGGACGGTGGACTTGATCGTGCAGGGCGAGCCGGACGGCACGCCGCCGGATATGCTGCCCCGCATCGGCCTGCGGATGGAGCTGCCCGGCAGCATAGACCGCGTGACCTGGTACGGGCTCGGTCCGGGGGAATCTTACCCGGACAGCAGACAAGCCGCGCGGATGGGTTTGTACGACGCCGCGGTCGACGACCTGCGCTTTCCGTACGTCAAGCCGCAGGAAAGCGGCAACCGCTCCGATGTGCGCTGGGCGTACCTGCGCGGCGTGCAGGGCTCCGGGCTTCTGGCGGCCGGACAGCCGTCCTTTGACTTCGGAGCCAGCCGCTACACGCCGGAGGACCTGGAAGCGGCCTCCCACGAGTGCGATCTCGTTCCGCGCGATTATGTCACGCTTCATCTGGATTACAAGCAGAACGGGCTGGGCAGCAACAGCTGCGGGCCGAAGCAGCTTCCGCCGCATGTGCTGGAGCCGCAAGCTTTTCGGTTTGCGGTACGGCTGGGGCCCGTTTCCGGCGATGCGCATCCCGCACAGACCGCGGCCGCGCTTCGTTCCGGCGGCATAAGCTGAGCAAGAACCCCTTCCAACCAAACACGTCCGATGCTCCTGTGAGCAAGGGCGTGTTTTTTTAAAGCTTTAACCGTTAATGGGCATGCGCATGTTATCGACTCTCAGAATAAGTGGGGATTGAACGGCTGCCGCGTAGCGCCGCAACGAGCCAGTGAATCGCGCACTTTGGAAGAATAGAGAATCATGCCTGCGTCTTACGTCAGCGCGCAGTGCTTGGCGTCAAATGACGGTTGTCAGCCACAAGGAGAATCATGTCCGCGTATGCGAATTTATGTTCCTGTATCACAGCGTTCATTTACATCTGTTGATCGGGATACCTCCTGCCACTTTTCAATCGTGACCTCCGGAACCTTTGATTTTACTGGAGAAAACTGCGTTTTTATCCGTCAAAAACAGCATGCCCATATAGCGGAAATTTCTAGGATATTTTGGATAGAAGAAAAAGCTTGTAATCTTTTAAATTTCTGATACAATAATCCTTGTCGCCAAAAAAGACAACCATCAAGGCCCGTTGGTCAAGGGGTTAAGACACCTCCCTTTCACGGAGGTAACAGGGGTTCGAATCCCCTACGGGTCATTCTATTCCTACTATAAGATATGGACGCTTAGCTCAGCTGGGAGAGCATCTGCCTTACAAGCAGAGGGTCGGCGGTTCGATCCCGTCAGCGTCCAC
>NZ_JAGXJX010000208.1:0-318 GCF_019091125.1 Paenibacillus sp. GbtcB18 | reverse complement strand
ATTCGGAAAAATTCAACTACACAAGATAATTTTGGAGGTGGTTCTGCTGCTGCAAAAATAAAGGGAATAAAATGCACGCGCTTTTGACTTGCTGTTTAACACCTTCTATATACTGCAACAACTGCTTTCTTAGATTTCTATAATCTTCTGATTCCGAAATGTCAACGGACCGAATCAACCTGTCAAACATCATTAGACGATGCATTCGTAGTAACACTATATATTTTTAAAAATCATGTTATTAAGCGTTGTCTCATTCAATCGAACATTACATAAATGTAAAAAATCATCCTATACATCCATTTTTCATGCATATGT
>NZ_JAGXJX010000207.1:0-320 GCF_019091125.1 Paenibacillus sp. GbtcB18 | reverse complement strand
AATGACCCAAATAGCAACATGCTTTCTAGAGGTTCTGGGTAGTCCTGAAACAAAGTCCATAATAATGCATTCTCATTTCCATTCAGGAATATCTAAGGGCTGTAACAAACCTCCAGGTCTTTGGTGTACTGCTTTGATTTGCTGACATGCCACACACTTTGAACGATATATTGGAATGCCTTCCTGGATGCGTTTCCACCAATAATGACTTTGCAGATCTCTATACATTTTCGTGCTACCAGGATGCATGATGTACGTTGAATTGTGACCTTCGTTTAAAATTTGGTTCTTGATATCTGGGTTATTTGGAACCCATATTC
>NZ_JAGXJX010000206.1:0-320 GCF_019091125.1 Paenibacillus sp. GbtcB18 | reverse complement strand
CTGAAATTGTAAAGTTTAAAAACTGAAAATTCAATCTTTTAAGTGAGGAATTCTATTTAATGGCATTACTGTAAGGCTGTGCAACAAAATTTTAATTTTTAAACATAAAAAGTCTCACCTTAAAATGAAAAGGGGAGACTTTTTATTGTATTCTAATCTTTTCGAAAGAGTCTTAACTGTTTCATATAGTCAATGGCCTATGCTTTGTTCTTTTGATTAGATACATATTCGAATTCGTTCGTATCTCTATAATAACTATTCATTACATCTTCTGTAAGAATTCCGTCAGAAATAGCTTTTTTAATTGCGCATTGTGGTTC
>NZ_JAGXJX010000205.1:0-328 GCF_019091125.1 Paenibacillus sp. GbtcB18 | reverse complement strand
ACTAGTTTCATAAGGTTTCAGGAAACATCACCTAATGTTGTCAGTCATTCGATGCCAAGCATGGCCTCATAATCATTAAGAGGGAGGAGGAAGAAATATGCAATTATCTCTTGGTCCTACAACAATAGTTTCACCCGCGATAATCACACTTCAAAATTCGTCCATCGACAACCTTAACATCAAACTTGCTATAATTCTTGATAGGTAAGGCCATTCAGATAGCAACCTTGCTGTTCATAAAATTATTAGTGCTCCAGGTGTCAATAAGAATGGTGATATGTTGTTGCTTCAGAAGTCCTCCCACTTTCATCATTTGTGGGTTCGTGTA
>NZ_JAGXJX010000204.1:0-330 GCF_019091125.1 Paenibacillus sp. GbtcB18 | reverse complement strand
TACAAAATAGCACAGAATGAGGCTTAAACTAACAATATCTCTGCTCGTATCTAACTTTTCCACACTAATCGAATCCGTTTATATACAAAAACAAGCTTGCGTTCACAAAAATTTTCTTACAGCACACTCAGTAAGAACTACCTCCCCCTCCAATCAATATCCAATCGAAAAATACACAGCAAATATATAATAAAGTAAAACTACGATTAGTAAGAATTTTGTCCACCACCGATTATTAACTTTCAATAATCGGACTTGTATAGGCAGTCTGATTTCCACTTAACCCCTCCACACTCACCAACCTGTAATCAACAGAGCTTCATCCATCCC
>NZ_JAGXJX010000203.1:0-331 GCF_019091125.1 Paenibacillus sp. GbtcB18 | reverse complement strand
TCTCGTATCCGTTTTCATCTATACATCCGCCCTCTCTCCAGACACTACATTCGACTTATGGAACACTATGCATTTAACTTGTTTTAGTTGGTACATTAGCATGCTCTTCATACGGATATTTATCCACCCAACCATTAAATACCCAGTGTGTTAGGCGGAGATTTCCCTCTTTATCTTTCACAAAGAACGGACCATTATCTCTTATCCAAACATCATCAGTTTCCTGAACTAAGAAATCAATTTTATCCATATTTAGTTTAGCTTCCATTAACTTTGATTGGTCATGTACTATCTGTTCTTCATTTCATTGAACAATATGCACAGTTTCCCT
>NZ_JAGXJX010000202.1:0-333 GCF_019091125.1 Paenibacillus sp. GbtcB18 | reverse complement strand
GTTCCAAATAATTCAACTGGTACGATTTGAACTAAGTCGCCAGGATTCAAGTTAATAAGAATAACACCGCTAGAAACCTCTACTTCTCCAGTACCGATAATGTTAGCACGGACTGCCGTCCCGGATCCTGGGATAATATTGTCAGGTGTGTCCAATGTTAAGAAGAATCGGGCAGCATTTGGTGGGGCAGGAACATTTTCAAGACTTACCGTTAATGTATAACAGATTTGATAGATACCAGCTATTTGAATTCGAATGCCATTTCCGACGCTTACTGTAGTGTTTATTACAGGAACAGTAATATTAGGATGTGGACTTACGATAGGTAATAGT
>NZ_JAGXJX010000201.1:0-334 GCF_019091125.1 Paenibacillus sp. GbtcB18 | reverse complement strand
AATATAGTGGAGGGTGACCCATTAGGGTCAGTGAGCTAACGGTAAATCCTTTGTTTCCTCGGCGCCAGAAACAAGTCCGCCAAGTAACTACTCCAGTTTTCAAGGCGAGTTGACCTGACTGCCATATATTCCATTGATGTTTTTTGACTTTACTGCCCTACAGCTAACTACAGAGGAGTGGCTTCTTTAAGGTAGAGTTCCTGAAGATCCAAGTAGTAGAGAGATAAAAACCAAACTTTCGAAACTTGTAGCGTCATTCTGATATCGGAAGATTTGTCATAACCTGTTCTGTAGAGTCAAATTCTTGGAGATTGGAATCGGTCACTAGCTTGGT
>NZ_JAGXJX010000200.1:0-335 GCF_019091125.1 Paenibacillus sp. GbtcB18 | reverse complement strand
TAACGCAAAGGAGCCGGAAGTGGTAGCGAGTCCGTGTTTGTATTACAATAGACTTACATCCGAAAGTTAACGACGGGGCGCCGCCCCTACCTCTGACATACATATGGAGATCCCGCCATGAAGGAACGAATCTATATCACCATCGATTTCCACACGCCGGAGTTTCAAGCGATTTCAACTTATATCGGGCAAAATCCCGAGCACGGCCATGAAGAATTTCTGGCCTGCGCCCGGCTGATCGAAGAGCTGGAGCGGCACGATTTCACGGACGAACGGGCCGTGCTCGACATTCCGACCGCTTTCATCGGCGTGTATGACTCGGGCAAGCCCGGACC
>NZ_JAGXJX010000199.1:0-335 GCF_019091125.1 Paenibacillus sp. GbtcB18 | reverse complement strand
AATTTATCAAGCAATTTTATTAATGCTTCAATATTGTTTCATGACCATTTTTCTTCACTATATATATTCGGAGGAAAACATAGTTTTATGGGGGTCAAAAAATATTTTTTATAAAATATATATTTATTAAGTTGATTGGTATATTTGGCAGACACAAAGCAACAAATACATGCTTTCACAATTTGTATTAGTTAAATTAATCTTTTATCCGTTGTTGTATTTCTTTAAAACGAGCACGTATAAATTTTTTGATATCCGGGTGATCCTTATATAAAGTAACAGTATACATGATGGAAGATGCAAGAATAGTAGACCATATTAACCAATCTCCAGCA
>NZ_JAGXJX010000020.1:0-22766 GCF_019091125.1 Paenibacillus sp. GbtcB18 | reverse complement strand
TTTCCTGAATCTAACGCACTTGTTGCCACATCTAATACTAGAATAGAAGGTTTTCTTAAAATTGCTCGTGCCAAAACTAATCGTTGCCTCTCCCCACCCGAAAGTTTAACTCCTCTATCCCCAATAAAAGTATCAAGTCCATTCGGAAGCGCTTGTACAAATTCAGCAGCGGCCGCGAAATTTAATGCAGCCCAAATCTGATCTTCACTTGCATTTGGCTCAATCATCACTAAATTTTCTCTTATGCTCGCATTAAATAGGAAGGGGTCCTGCTGAACATAGCTAATAGATTTCCTTAAAGCCAATAAATTATCACTTGTAATAGTCGCATCATCTATTAATACTTGTCCTTTTTCCGGTTGAATAAGCCCCATTAAAATATCAATTAATGTACTTTTTCCAGCACCCGATCGCCCAACAATTGCTGTCATACGATTGGTTGGGATTTGCACATTAATATTTTGTAGAGCGTATACATGTTCGTTTTCATTGTAACGGAAATATACGTTTCGGCATTCAATCCCTTTTCTTATAGACATTGGTTTTACATGTTTATAACACTGTTCTATATCTTGTAATTCCTTTGCTGTCTTACACTCTTCTTGTAATTCTATTAAAGACTTAAAAGCAGGAATACTTGCAGCTAGTTGCTCAAGATTGGATTGAATGCTTGTAAATCTTGGCCATAGCCTTGAAAAAATAAGAATAATTAATAATAGTTGTCCTGGCTGAGCTTGGAATAGTTTTATAGATGTAAAAATAAGAAATGCAATTAAAATAGACGATGCAATTTTATAAAAAAGTTGTGAACTATTTTTTAGTTTCATAAATGCTAGTTGTTCTTGCTCTATCCTTTGGCACCAAGTGTGTAACCATGTATATCTAGATTCTTCTAACGTATTACTTTTTATATCTTTAATCCCGTTAAAATGATCTGTTATGCCGCCAAGATAACTTCTAGCTACCTCCGATTTTTGATTGCCGAGCGCTTTTGATTTTTTTATAAAATGTCTAGAAAAAAAAGCAAGAACTAAACCAGCAAATAGAACAAAGAGAGTTATCGTTGTAGAAAGCCATAAAGCAATTCCAACTTGTATTAATGTAAAAATAAGAGCAGTTAACATCTGAAAAAATAAGTTTGTTCCATTAACAACACGTCCTAATTCTTCAGTCAAAGCATTGATTAAATCGGACTTTCTCTTTTTCACAAAAAAAACCCAATTAGCTTGTAATAATGTACGATATATTTCCAATCTTATATGGTTTGTAAAATTTATAAGAATTTTCATATTTCTAAGGGTAAGATTTTGTTGCAAGAGGGATTGAGCTACTACCAAAAAAATATAAACACTTAAAATAATCAACAAGCTCAATGTTTCAGGGATATTATGCAAAAGTTCAAACACTTCTGAGCCTGGAGTTGATCCACTATTTACCTTTACAATTCCACTGACACTTATCATAGGGATTAATAAAAGAATGCCAATCCCCTCTAAAAGGCTAACCAAGGACATTCCTAATAAATTTAAATATAATGTTTTTCCAGAAAAACAATGTAACTTCTTAGCAAAGTACAAGAGATTTTTCATTTCTATGTCCCCCTATGATAATACATGCTTTCTCGCTTTCCTCCAGGTACATAGAATAGGACGTAAAGGAAAGTACAAAAAATGAAAATATTTAGGTAATGGTAACGTCTTTGCATCAATTGGATAAGGATAAAAATAACTAATTAAAAATAAAATTTTTTGTTGGTTTGACATTAATGAAAATAAATGACGACTGTGATACGCTGCTACTTCATCTGGAACAGGATCCGTATGTAAGTTTATCATTTTTCTAATATAAAATAGTGCATCTTGTGCTAATTTTCTAGAGCGTCTTTGATCTGTCAATACTTTCATTTCTTCAGAGAGTGTTGCATTTAAAAGCTCAGTAGCTAGAATTAGTGCCTGGCCTCCTACATGCCCACATTGATATGTTGTGAATAACTTGTAAACTTCTTTCCAATCAAGTCCTTGCTTGACCATTTGATTTATATCTAATAACCAACGCAATCGAGACCAGCCATGACGTGCCCCATGAGAAATCAGAAATAAAAACAAGTCTTCTCTTCCTAATTGATATATAGATTCACTTGTAAGTGTGCTTGTTCGTTTTCGCTCCCACAGTGCCTCAAAGCTTGGCTCCTTTCCTGGTCCAGGGTGTAATCTCCAATGAATTTCAATTTTAATTTGCTTTTGCTGATGAAAAAATTCCACATGATGATGTCTCCATTTCCAATCGTTTAATATTGTTTGAATATCACCATCCTTTACGTAGCCTTGTTCTAAAAGAAGTTTTTCTGCTTTTTTCAGCTGATGAATTGGAATAAGAACATCCAAATCAGAGGATGTTCGCAAGGAAATATCCCCATATAGGTCATGAGCAAGTTGCGGTCCTTTTAAAAAAAGAGTACGAATCTCATTTTCAGTAAACAGTTTACTTACTAGCTCCATTTCAGCACTTAAATGAAGCATCTGAAATGTATTCATTTTAAAATATTGATGTAAAATTTGAATAACACGTACCGGAACCAATTTTTTATCCATCTCTTTCATCTTTGGATAAATAAATGCATATACACGATGATGGATTGTTAGTTCGAGAAATCTATCCCAATCAATTTTTTCAAACCATTCCTTATTGATTTCTTGTAACTCCGTAGCATTTCTACTTTTGAGAATTTCAAGTTGCAATTTTAGCTCCTTAGCTACACCGTTTAAATCCAGTCCATAACTGTTATTCATAGTATTCTCCTTCAAGATTTTTTAACCAATTCTTCTCGCAAATTTACTAACTACGGTGAACCGTTCCATTTCTTCTGCTCCCGTTATATAAAATGGACCACTACGTAACCAAGCATGAGCAACCATCTTTCCATTCTTATCCTTTGCGGTCCCTAAATACAGAGTACTCTCAATTTGACGTCTTTTTAGCATTTCCATTCCAGCTATCGCACTCACAAGACATTTACTCTCCCAAAAAGTGTGCTGACTCATAATACGTATTGCTTCAGAAATACTTCTTAATATAAATTTATTAGATTCGTTACATTTTAAAGATGTTTCATCCATATGAGTACCTAATGTAGGAGCAATCTTAGAAAATGGCATAGATTTAAGAAAACGAGCCCATCCTAAATACATATACGCTTCTATAAATAAAAACATTGTTTTCATATCTAACGAGAAAAACTTTCTTATCTTTCGCACAATATTCATATATTCCCCTACTTCTTATACAGGATAAAATACCAGACTACTTGTTTCACCCTTCTACAATCTCAACCAAATTTTCTTCTAACAAAAGTTCTAAAAAAGAAATAACTTGCTCCTCACATATAGATTTCTCTACTTCATATTCTGACATTAATGCAGCAACTAATTGAGTAACAGATGTTGGGGTCTCAATAAAATCCCATATCGTTCCACCCATTTCACCTAAATTATAATATTTTCCATTTTGAACACTCAACATGACTTTTTCTCCATCCATATTACTGACAATGTTTCCTTTTCCTTGTACGATTGTATGGTATAATAAAATGTTTTGTTTTCGAATCATAGATTATTCCTCCTTATTTAAGGTTGCTAGAACTAAAGATGCTAGTTGATGCGCTGTAAATTCGCAAGTTGGTCGGCGTAGTCGAAATATATCAATTTTTTCGATGATCCTTGTAGAAGTACTAAAATGCCAATCCATTAATCCCAAACGTGGAATCAAAAAGTTTCGATATGAATGACGGAATAAAGTATGGAGACGCTCAAGTCTCTGAATAGGATAAATGTCAATTCCCTCTCTCTCGGTTTTAACTAATTCAAATACACCGGCAAGGGGTAATGTTTCAGTTGAAAATTGAGAATCGACTGGAACCGCATATTTAGTTTCACGTTCAAATAAAGAACAATATTGACTTGAATTCATTCCAAATGCGGTCAGGGTTTCCTGCCATAGCTTTTGCTGTGGATAGGCTGAAAAAACAAGCGGAACATGACTATCATTTGAAAAAGACACAGCTATCACATCATCACTTAGCAGCTGATATCCCTTACTTAAAAAAGCAGTAGCCAAAGTAGATTTTCCAGCCCCTGAATCTCCAATAAAAGCATAAGCCTTTCCATTTATAGCAACCGCACTCCCATGCAAAGGTAATATTTTCCTTTGCATCAATATAGTGCCCATACAAGTCCCCAGAATATAAATCCTAATCTCATTTTCATCAGCTTCATTCATCGGAGAAACACTAATCCTATTTCCATCCCTTATAGCAAACGTAGCAAGGTTAGGGAGTTGAAACATAACTAGATTATCCCTCACCAAAAATTGATTGGGTTGACCTGCTATTTCCAGCCATAACTCAGATAAATCATCAATCGTAATCAAAACATCCGGTTTATCGGATTGTTTATTTATTTGAGGTAATTCTGGTAAAATGATTTCACTTAATAAATTTAATCCAAAAGCTTTATAAATATTTTTTTTTACAGTATCAGTATCTATCATCTATATCACTCCAAATTACTAAAAGAATTAATTTAAAGGAAAAGCCCTTATCCTTTTCCATATGGTATAAGGGCAACAAAACATCTAAAAACAAATGAATTTATGATTGATGATGCGGACCAGTCGCAGGTTCACCATTGTAAGCTTCATCATGATAGCCCTCATATCCTGATGCCATAGTCATATTAATATCCAGTGTCTCTAGCACCGGAGTTTTCCACTCTTTTTTCATATTTTCACCTCCTCTCAAGAAAAGTTTTTTATAAATCGACTAACGACTAAACTCCGAATAGCAATCCTGTATTCTGGGTTTGTTGCATATTCTGGCCGGGGTCCTTCCCTAACCTTTGAAATAGCTGACTTTACCACTTTCTCATTTAAAAATTCCCAAATCCACCTCTCTGAACTAAGGCACTGAAGCTCCTCAACAAATATATGCCAAGAAGGAGCCATGCGATGAACCCAATCTACACCTTGAACCCCTCTATAATGCTGGTTCAATCTAACTTTATCCGGTAAAAAACTCTCTGTTGCCCTACGGATAAGCGCTCTGTCAAAACCATCCTGTACATATTGTTCTTCAGGTACTGATAGGCAAAAACGAATTACTCGTATATCATTTGTTGGATCACGTTTCCATAGCGAATAGCGTAAAGATTGTTTCGTTCCAAGTGTATTTGTTGCATTCCAATGGAACAACTCTTCAAAATGTCTTCTTCTTTCTTCATATATATTTGGCAAAGTTCCTCTCTCATCAATGCCATGTTCTTTTAGTTTCGTGAACACATCAGTCCTTTTTGACAACTCGGAGCTAATTAATCTAGGTGAACGATATATTTCAACGCCCGGAGTGATTTTATTAATAAGTGGGAATGCGAATTTCCAAATATATGATAAGGACTTTGTTTTTTTCACTCCAATATTTTTACTATATAAATCTAGTTCTTTATAAAGGCGAATCCACCTTAATTTTTTTAAAAGAATGGCATAATACTCTATAGCAGGTCCCCAAGATATAGATAAATTCCCCCTTCCTCCGGTTAATAATACGCCTATTCCTTCCTCATATGCTTTCTCGAAAATCCCCTTTATCCAAATAGAATTTTCGAAAAATTTATATGGCATCTCCATCATTTCAAGAAAATCATTGATCTCTAATAAAGGGTTTCTTTCTTGAAAATCTACATAATGATCTGTAATACCTTCTATATGCTCTACAGTTGATTGAATAAACGGCCTCTCGTTAGCCATCCGATACTTGGGTGTAAAATCGATAAAATCATTAGGAGGAACATAACTATATGTATATAGTCGTTTATTCTTTGCACGTAAAACCTTTGCTGCAAAGCTGACAACAGATCCTGAATCCAATCCCCCACTCAACTGGGCACCAACATGACGATATGTTCGTAATCTTGCTGTCACTGCATCTTGAAATATGTCACGGAATGCCTCTACATATTCCTCATTTGACTTTAACTTTAACTTTTCTCTTGAAGTTAAAGTACAATATCTCGTAAGCATTATCTTATCTTCAACTATCGAAATACTATGAGATGGAGGTACTTGTTCTATATTTTTATAAGGCGTCATGGTGGCATCAACTACATCAACCATTCCACATATAGCCAAATATTCAGCGAGCCATTGTTCATTTAATTGTTTTTGAACGTATGGTAAGGTTAACAACGGCTGTATTGTCGTACAAAATGCAAATCGCTGTTGATTCTTGTAATAGTAAAGAGTTCGACTCCCAGAAAAATCTCTTGCCCCAAACAATTTTTGCTTTCGCTCATCCCAAATCATAAAACCTAAATCGCCTACCAAATAATTTGGGTTTCCTCTTCCCCATCTTTGATAGGAAAGCAAGATTAATTCGCTGTCTGTCATTTTTTTTCTATCAGCATAATCCACTTGCAGTCTTCCAAATAACTCATCACGATTATCGATAATGGCGTCTGCTGTAATTGATAATTTCCTTTCATAATCATAAAATGGTAATTGTTCACCGATAGACTCTGGTGTTATCCATTGTGCGTGACACCCAAGGAAGACGTTATTTTTGTGCCATATTTGAACATCGTCAGCAGGATATTTTTGCAAATCATTCATTACTCTCGTAATGTGCTCAATCGATATAGGTTCATCATTAAAATGTAAAATCCCAGTTATAGCACTCATTTTCCCCTCCCGTTATGCAACAACAATAAGTAAAGCCCAATCGAATCAAGTAAAACTCTCATCAGCTTAACTTAGTCATTTTCACTGATAATTGCTCCTCACGAATTGGGCTTTTACAGACAGTTCCTCTACAGCTACATACACTTTATTGTTCTTTGAATATTCTTTTTAGAGAACGATTATATTTAGTTCAACAAAATAATAAGAAAATATTGATAGCTATTATGATCTATCTTTCAATATATAGCTGTGTTTTAATTTGATTAAAGAAGGACATTAATAAGATAAAATTAGCATTTCATCTTTACTCTGTCAATTAATAGACTGAACTTTCTGGTTATAATTAATTAGAAACCTTTATAATGAACTCTCCTACTTATTCTTTAACCTTGTCCACAAATATAGATATTTTCTACACCATCTTGGTAAGCTAAGAAAAGTTAAAGCAATATATCTCCATACATCTGATCTTGCTGTATTTAAAACAACAGCGTAGCTATCTGTAATATTATAAATGATATCTTCAAGCTCTCGTTACCCACTTACTTCCTCTACAATATATGCACCGATAGTTTGTTGTTGTCCATAATAATCCACCCATTATCAGTTTCTACAATTTTCATTTTTTGTACATTCAAACTTTATCCTCATGATATCAACTTCCAAAAACTATCAACTATTCTTATTCGTGTTTAACCAACTTTCAAAAGTAATCTTTCAAATGAAAGAGCCTCCTAAATTTACACACAACATCCAGAAAGCGGTTCATTTTACAAAGCATTTTTGATACATTGAATTACTCTTTGTAGTTCCCTGTCTTCCATATTAGAACCAGAAGGAAGACAAATACCTTCTTTAAATAATTGTTCACCCACATGAGTATTTCCGCTATGAGGATAATATTTCATTGTTTTAAAAAGCGGCTGCATATGAAGTGGTTACCAAACAGAGCGAGCCTCGATATTCTCTTCGGCTAGTACTCCCAATAGTGATTCTATAGATATACCTGCTTCTTTTTCATCAATAGTTAAAGTTGTAAGCCATCGATTCGAGCAAGTGTCTTCTAACTCGGGCATAAACTGAAACCCAGATATATTGGATAATTCTCGGTAATATTGCTCAAATATGAACCTTCTAGCCCTAACTCTTTCTTCTAACACCTCTAATTGTGCTCTTCCAACACCGGCCAATATATTACTCATTCGGTAATTGTAACCCACCACACTATGCTCGTAGTGAGATGCTAAGTCTTTTGCTTGAGTTGCTAAAAACCGCGCTTTCTGTAATGCCTCAACATCATCAGAAACCAGCATTCCCCCACCAGAGGTTGTAATAATTTTGTTACCATTAAATGAATAAATACCGAACTTTCCGAATGTTCCACTTGCTTTCCCTTTATAGGTAGAACCGAGAGATTCTGCTGCATCCTCAATAACAGGAACATCATATTCATTACATAATGAAAGAATTTCATCCATTTTCGCACTTTGTCCATATTAGTTAACAACGATAATAGCTTTTGGTAATTCCCCTGCTTTATCCGCATCACATAACGCACATTCCAATGCTTGAGGTGTCATGTTCCATGTTTCCGTCTCTGATTCAATGAATATTGGTTCAGCTCCTACATAAACAATTGGATTTGCACTTGCTACAAAAGTAAGACTTGAACAAAATACTTTATCTCCTTTTTGAACCCCTAACAAACGTAAAGCCAAATGAATAGCAGCAGTGCCTGAACTAACCGCTGCAGCATCCTTTACACCAACAAAAGCTGCAAGCTCCTTTTCAAAAGCATCTACATTCGGACCAAGAGGAGCAATCCAATTTGTATCAAATGCATCCTGAATATATGTTTGTTCATTTCCGCTCATGTGCGGTGATGAGAGATAAATTCGTTTTTGTTGTATCATTACCATCTTTATCCCCCTAGTAACTTACTTCATTGATAACTTTGGCAGGAATACCAACAGCAATACAATTAGATGGCATATCATTTATTACAACAGCTCCCGCTCCAATAATAGACCATTTTCTAACTTTAACACTTGGAATCATAGTAGCTGCAGCCCCTATATGCACACCCTCTTCTATGAGGACAGAACCTGTAAGTGTAGCGCGAGGAGAAATATGCACAAAATCACCTATTATATTGTCGTGCTCAACGACAGAGGCTGTATTTATAATGGCATGATTACCAATTTGAGTATCAGCATTTATCACTACATTGGGCATGACGACTGTGCCGTTTCCTATCTTAGCACTTGGACTGACAACAGCCGTTTTATGTATTAACGTGATGTAAAATTCGTCTAACAAACGTAATTTTTTGACAATTCCCCTTCTAACTTTATTATTCCCTATCGCGATAACAAACTTTATTTGATGAAAATAATTAATCATATCGTGAGCAGTTGAAATCGGCCCAAAATAAAGATTATCTACAGTAACTATATTTTCATATCGATCATCTAAATATCCAATGATTTCATATTCATTGTTTGATAAAATAATATCCTGTATAACCTTACTATGGCCGCCTTGTCCAATAATTGCAATTTTCATTTCCCCTCCCCCCTTACAGTCGATTTTGCACCCGTAAAACGCTCCATTGTTACATGACCAACTTGATTTATTCCTTCTGATTTAAACACTTTTATTACTGTCAGAAATAATATTTTCATATCGAGTAAAAAAGATTGATTATTTACATACCATACATCTAATGCAAATTTTTTTTCCCAAGTAATCGCATTTCTCCCATTCACTTGAGCCCACCCCGTAATTCCTGGTTTTACATGATGTCTTTTCACTTGTTCATTAGAATATAAAGGTAAGTATTCCATTAACAATGGCCGCGGTCCTACTAAACTTAGATCACCTTTTACAACATTTATAAGCTGTGGTAATTCGTCTAAACTGTATTTTCTAAGAAATTTCCCAAATGAAGTTAATCTAACTTGGTCAGCTAACAACTCACCCTTACTATCTCTTGCATCAGTCATTGTACGAAATTTGTAAAGATAAAATGCTTTTCCATATAGACCTGGACGCATCTGCTTAAATATAATTGGAGAGCCTAACTTAATTCTAACTAAAATAACTACTATAATAATAGGCAATGAGAGAATTAATAAGAATGACAAAGAAACTAACAAATCAAAAAATCTCTTCATATATAATTATACTCCCCAATCAAACTTTTTAGGGTATCTTCCAAAACCATATCAATACAATATATAAAAGCAAACAGCTTATATATAATAAGGATTACTTAAATTTAAGTACCTGTTTTCTGCCATCAAGTACTTCCAAATCCTCATTAAAAACGTAAGTATGGGTACCTTTGTTCCTCTTAAAAATACTTGGAGTAATCTCTTTAATTTTCTTTTCTCTATATGAATCTTCATTAAGTATTTCAATTTCATTCAAATTGACTGAATATCCATAAGAAAATAAACAATTTTGTGATGGTCTAATTAATTTATCCTCGTGAACAAATATATTACCAGCAGGCCGAGCCGATTTTGCATCAGAAACTATAGGATTCAATGGATGCGACACCCATTGACCGAATAAAGAATCTGAATGAAATAAATATAACTCATCAAGTGAATTTCCATTAGTAAAAATATTAGTAAACAACCAATACTTACCATCATGTTGAATAATTGTTGTATCAACCGCTTTCACATTCTCCATCAATACTTTTTCAATTTCCCACTCATACGGAAAATTTGTTGCTCTATATAGTTCTATTGTTTGATTACTTGATGTCTCAGGTATCATATAAATCTCTCCACCATCTTCTATTAAGAAAGGATATGATAAGTGATACGGTTTATCTAAAACAGTAGTAGGTTGTGAAACACTATTTGATTCAATATCCACTTCGACAAACGCAATATTCCCCTTACCCTCGCTGTATATATAATCTTCGAAAAAAATGTAATTTCTTTTATTTTTTTCGATAACAAAAGGATCCGCATAAAACCTGCTTAACGGAGCCTTAATAATATGAAATTTACTACATTTCTCTTTTCTATTTTTAAATGCTATAAACCAATGTTCCATAAATAACCTGGATTTTAATTTGTGTATAGCAAGCCGAGAAATAAAAGGAATCATCTGAAAATTCGTTGGATATTTATCTAGACGCTCATTAATCAATGAAGGTTGATTATATGTATCTAAATTTGTAATATACAACCATCCTTTTTTGTATAAATCAAAAAGCCTTCTCAAAACAATATCTTTAACTTTCCAATACAATTGATTGCGGTTAAAAAATAAAGATTCAACATTCAGTGAAGACATCGCTCTATAAATAACCTTGTGATTTTCAGGCTTACTCGCTAAAATTTGCAGCCTAGTTTCTAGCGCTATTTTCCTGCTAGCCATCTCCCAAAAAGCTTCTACTCCTTTTCCATTAAAACAGTACGACCATATTCCGTATCTTGCAATATTTATTATCTCACCATGAAATGCATCAAATCCTAACTTTATAATAACATCTAACTGCTCATCCCTAATTACATCTAAATCTGAATCAGAAAACTCATTATTTAACCCTTGTTTTTTAGGCTTTATGGTTAAAATTTTACAGCCATATTCGGATAGCAAAGATTCCATTTGAACCTGTTTAAATGCATTATGTTTAACGTATTTACTATAATAATTATAATCCCATCTTAAATATTCAGAATACAACGATACCTTATTCGCGTTCTGCTGATAAACATTTTGTTTCTCTCCCCTTTCATTGCCGTTAATAAGCACAGTAGCAAGCTCTAAAAATTCAGTATGAACTATATCATAGATCATTTTTTCAATCCAACTACTAACAACCAGTGAATCTAACATGATGCCAATTTTCAAACGATGCTGTTTGTTTGCATTTAACATATTATAATCTCCTACCTCTCAGTAGTTAATTTTTAAGTATAACCCACCACACTAGTTCGTTTACAATCATAAAAATTATAAATTCTCCCTCTAACTAACATACCAAGCAATCTTATTTTTAGAGATTAAATAATTCTAAAAAAATATATATTAGGTCATTCTATAACATGATATATAGGGCAAATTCCACCTACTTTACATATAGTAAATAACGCTCATTGTTAGTAACTATGTATCCAGCTTCAACTATATTTAGAATTTTCATATATGCATTCCTCCCAAAGTTATTTTTCAAAAAATATTCTGCTTGCCTAAAATTTCATAGATTTTTATGTTTGCAAACAAAAAAACAGCTCAACTTGTTTATTGAACTGTTTCCAATAGAGAATTTTATATATTTATTAAAAAATAATGTTGTGTTAAACAAATTATTTCAAGCAAATAGATTTATGTTAATACCAAATTATCTATCAACATCGTACTTTTCGTTATATCGGTCGAAACATTATTGAATATACACCTTGCTATTACCATTGTTTTTTCTTTAGTTAACCAATGCAAAGCAATTGAAGTGTTTTCAAGGTAAGAAAGTGTGATGGTCGAAGTATTTTCATTGTCTGCTTTCCTAATAATAGAGTTTAAAAATGTACTTCGAGTGTTTAGCACATTCCCATCAAAATTCAAGGCAACATTTTGAAATATACAATTATCTATATTTACCTTTCTCTTATACTTTACATCATTACTACCTAGAGCCATATCTCCTCCTATTATTGAAGTTTTCACCTTCATAAATTTCCCATCACTTATATTACAGCACTCTAATCGTGTAGGACCTTCTATTACAGTTATCCCTTCCACTACATTAGGTCTACCTACATAGTTTTCAGGTACTCCAATTGTCAAACCATAATTTTTTACTGTAAGATTTTTAATAACACCTCCTGTTAATGTAATATCGACACCACTATCTACTGGATTATTACTCCATTCTTTTTCAATCATAATATTAGAAATGTAACATCTACCATAATCATATCGACTAATATTAAATCCTGAAATACCTAAATCAGTTATAGTTACTGGAGTTCCATTCAACATTTCAGACACTTGAAAACTTGTTTCAGTTACATTTATAGCGTAATACAACTTATCCACGCTAATTCCGATAGGAACTTTACCAATCCACTGCTCGAAACAAATTTTAGCTCCATTCCCCATCCCGTGCGGCTTACTAAAAGTAAATGTACTAGTAGTGATATCTATCGTAGGTGTTCCAAAATACCCTAAAGAACTATATCCATAAAATTCACCATTCTTTATTTGACAATTTTGAACCACTGCACCTTGAACATCCATTAATTTTACACTACCTTTATTACAGACAACTCCATTAACAAAATTATCTCCCTTGATAACAAATTCACACTCGATGAATGTATTATTCAGGTATTTTACATACCAGTTATTTTGGTATGAACTAACTCCTCCAACATTCGGACCTTCAAATGTGTTAGTTTCTACAATCACATTTATACCATCAGCATTTACAAAATGCCCTCTAGCGTTAGAGTATATATGATTATTAAAAATATATATTCTAGTATTCAATTCCAATCCCGACTTATTTAACTCTGGTCGCCAGGTTGGTATATTCGTTTCAGACCACATAGATTCAATATCAATACCAAACATTGGAGCAGTACCATCTACTGTAACGTCATCATCAGCTTTTCCAATATGGTGTATTTTATTACTTGAAATATAAATATCATTTGAGCCAGTAAGAGAAATCCCTTGTCTCCTACAGTGGTGAAGATTACAACTATGAATATAAATATACGATCCCATGTCCTCTTGGATATAATCAGACGAATTAAGCTTATACTCTAACCAAGCTGTAATAATAGCATCACCTGTACAATTACTTATTTCTACATTATTTATTACAATGTTGTGTGAACCGTTTATTTGTACCCCATGTCCCCACTCATGAGTCCAATTCTGATTATCAACCTTCGCATTAATTTGCTCAATTTGAGTGTCACTTAATGGTGAAGACGTTATATCAATTACAAAAATTATCTTATTAGCATCTTTTATAGACGCGAACCACCCTCGACCAGTTGGACTCGCTGGAGCAAATCCACCATTATTCCTACTCCCAACTAACGTACTATTAGAAATAATATCTTTATACTGGTAAAAACTATACCCCGTAGCAACTACACCAGGGATAGACCACAAGCGAAAATTTTGTAAAAGACCAGAATTTTCATACCTATCTACTATTTCACTACGAATAAAATTAGGATTATTATTTAATGAGCCATCGACATTTATTCCTCCCCTAACAAACTTCACTCCTAATTCATACTTATGTGTCTTTTTATCTCCAACTATTTTCCCACCAGAAATCTTAACATTTTTAACACCTTTCACCTCAAATATACTATACCAAGGAGATGAATTAGCTTCTAATTCTAATATGCATCCATCCATCATTTCAAAATGCATATCACTTTGCAGAACAATACACGTGAATGTTATCGGATCAATCTTCAACTTATATGTGCCACTTGACAATACTACGTGATTATACCCTTGAGATTTAGCCCAAACTAACGCATCATTTATCCCTTTTGTAGTCTCATATGAATCAGTTCCATTACTTTTAATATTCCATCTATCTAATTCCAATACGTAGGAGTTTGAAACGCTTTCTGTCATTGGAAATGAAAGTGCCTTGGGAATCCACTTCAATGTTGTACTATCATAAACTAACACATCATTATGAGTAGGAAACTTGGTTGTCAAATCTAAATCATCAAGATCATCAAGATTCACTCTTATAGACATTTTCAATTTACACCCCTTTATTACTTTTATATATCTTATGTAATAAGGGATGAAATAGATTTGATTTCTTTATAGATAAATTCTTCATTTTTTATCACTCTTATTAAGTTTGAATAGTACATATACTAAATTACGGAAATTTTAGACATGAAATTTATAAAAGATTTTTTTATTTTCTTCTTTCTATACATTTGCTCACCTAATTCATATAAATATTTTATATTTTTATTTTTTATAGCATTTAAATATTCTTCTGAAAAATATTTCAAAGAACCTTCGTTATTTAAACATTCTATGACGTTATCATTAGAAACATATAATTGTATTTGTTGCATAATCTCAGATGTATTCAAATTACTACTAAACAAATGGGATAAACAAGTTTTAAAAGTATTTAATAGCATAATACTAATACCGTTGTGTTCTATTCGCTTCGTATCTAAATAAAATTCATCAATAACTTCCTTTTGAATTTTATAACCGTTGACCATATCATTAAATAAATGAGGCATATATTTACTTGTAAGCCCACCGTGTCTATAATAATATAAAGGTTTATCAATAATTTTTACCCTGTTTGCTTTTATGAACATTTCTAAATTATAAAAGAGATCTTCACCTAAAAAACAAATTCTATCTAGATACTTTCCACTATTTTCAATCAACTCTTTTTTATATAACTTTGCACATAATGATGGTGGAAAAGGATGTCCCCAAAAGTATGCCACTACTATATCTCTTTTTATTTCGTTCTTATCATAAATCTTATTCCCACTGAAATATCTACTTTTATTTTTCTTCTTAATTAACATGCTATTCCCTAAGACTTTATACATGTTACATACAGTAACATCTGCGTTACTCTCCATAGATTGATAATATAACTCCTCAACCATCTTCTTATCAATCCAGTCATCTGCATCAACAAACATTATATAGTTAGAATTCGAAGCTTCTATTCCTTTTCTTCTAGTCGCGATACTCCCCTCATTTTTCTTGTCTATTACAACTATTCTATTATCTTGTTTTTCATATTTCCTACATATATTTAAACTGTTATCTGAAGAACCATCATTTACTAAAATCAATTCATACTCTTTAAATGTCTGCTTAATAATAGATTTTATACATTTATCAAGTTTTTTCTCAGCGTTATAAATAGGTACTATTATACTCAGCTGACTCATAAACTTCTCCTTTCTCTTTACTTAAAACATTTCTTATTTGCGTTTCTCCATAATTAAACTTAAAGAACTAATTTAGTTTTTATGATGTATCATAAAAATCTGTTATATTGTAAACACGAAAAATTTCACAATAAAAAAAACATTATGCTATTTTTGTACATAACGCTTTTTTCTATACAATTATTATTTTCAACATATTTACTCATAATACACCTTTTCTTTATTCCAGATAGATTTTAAAACCTATATTTCTCTTATATTTAAGCACACCTTACAATAAATTAAATTTACTCACTATATATCTGACCTTTTCATAAACAACATCCTTTCAGAATAAATAACCTTGATAGAACTTCTTCACAATAAGAAATGCTCCCTTTAATCTAATAGTTTTAGCTGTCTATCTTATATGTCTTTTTTTTATTTAATTTTAATCTTTTTAGCAATGTCCTAATTACATCGTTAATAATCCCTGATAGGTATTTAAATTCATTTGTTTTATAAAAAACAAATACATAAATTAAATTCGGAATTACCAAACAAACAATACCTCTTAATAGTAATGTTAAGAAATTATCTGACGTTATAAAGTTACATATAAAACTAGTTAGTAGATAGGATCCTATACCTACAGTTACATAATACACATATTTCCAAAAGTAATCCCTTACAGGTTTATGAAATACATTTTTATATACTAGATAAGGCGTAATCCAAAAAGGAACAGCTAGTGCACTTACAAAAGTCCCAACGAACACACCTACAATACCAATATATTGAACCAAAACAATAGAAATAATAAGATTCATGGCAGCTTGACATAAAGGAGCATATCTATCTTCATGAAAGATTCCGGATGTTGTTTTCACTGTAGTTATCGAATTTCTCATACCTCTTTCATAAAACATCATCATCAATATCATTAGTACCCCTTTACTCATTAAAAATTCTGAGCCTAACCATAAAGTAATAAAAGGTTCTATCATAATATATAGAGCTATAGTAAAAAATGAGTATAACCAAAAATTTAGAAGCATATATACTTTATATACGCTGTAAACTTTATCTATACTTTCGTTCGCTACTAAATTTCCTACACTATGATAGATATTATTAAAAATTTGATTAATAAAAGTCCTACAAATTTCAATTAACATATTGTAATTAGAATACAATCCCACTGCTGCAACACTTACAAATGAAGATATCATAATATTATCAGTCCCAAATATCAGATAATTCCCTATATTTTGCAATACAATAGCTTTTACATTTTGAACAATGTTTCTTTTTGTCTCACTATCTAATTTACTTGATGCTTTATTCTTCAAATATGGATACATTTTGTTCACTAGAGTAGATAAGAAAATAGAGGTGATAATTGTTATGATACTGTCTATTACCAAATATAAAATATAATTTTTTGTAAAATGCAGTATTCCTATTTTTAAACAAGTAGATACAATTGATGATATCGAATAGATTCCTATCACAATGTATCCCTTCTGACAAACATTTAAAAAGGTGCTTTTATGAACATACAAATATGGCAGAACTGTATTCAGCAAAAAAATCCCATATATCAAATAAATATCTTTCACGTTCGAATCTTTAATAAAATATTGAAGAAATGGCATGATAGATAATCCCAATAACAATACAATTAAAGCTATTATCATATAGGCTTTTCGATAAAAATTCATCAACATCTTGACTTTTGTTTGATCGTTATCGGCTACTGGCTTATAAAGGCTATACATAATACTAGCCCCTATTCCTGCCTCCGCCAATGTTAGCATAGACAATATATTTGTGATCAGTCCATTTATTCCTAAATACGTAATACCTAAACTATTTATGAATACCGTTCTTGAAACAAAACCTAACAATGTAATAATTATTTGGTTTCCTAGACCAGCAACTATATTAAAAATAGAATTTTTTACTCTCATATTTTCTCCAGGTTTTTTCATATTTTTCACCTTAGTTTAGCTAAGTACAAGCTAGAAAAATACAGTTTGGACAATTAAGGAATCTTTATACTCAAATATACTTCCGCTGATAATTAAAAATATCCACCTCTGACTTCTATTGTGTATTAGTAATCTCGATATTTCTAAATTTCACTAGCTTTATTAATAACAATTACCAAAAAACTTTTTGCAATTTTCTATTTTTATTTATTCATCATATCCAAAATCGCACTCTAATTCCTTTCTTATTACCTCTATCTGTCGTTGAGTTTTATACGGCCAGTACGTATCATATATAGGTTTAACTTTCATAAACTTCTTATGTTTTTCTAAATAATCCGATGTCTTTTCTATTATCTTAGCTGGATTTCCTGCAACTACACTATTATCAGGTATATCTTTTGTTACAATTGATCCAGCAGCAACTATAACATCATTTCCTATTTTAACATTACATAAAATCAGACTATTGTATCCTATAAATACTCTATCTCCAATCTTAACTTTTCCTATTTTAGATTTTCCAAAATAGAATTTTGTACTTGCATCATGAGCTAATATAGTACTATTAGTTATAGTTACATCATTTCCTACTTCTACAAGCCAACAATGTCCATAATCTATATGGCTATTAAAAAAATTAAAATTCCTTCCATATATTAATCCTCTTTCTCTTAATATTTCTAGTTCTGATTTAGGATTTAACTTGTTTCTTATCCTAACCTTTAATGATGTTATAATTCTTTTTATCATGTATAATCACCTATTTATATTCTTATATTTATATGAATTTATCATTCTAATACAAAAACCTTGGGTGAAAGGCAGAATATTAAATAACAAAGAATATACACCTATATCCTTTGTATCCCCTTGAGAAAAATCAACCACTCCGTTTCTTCTTGTTACCTTCATTAAATAATTTATAGCTTTATCAGCACTTTCTAAACATTCGTTCGAAATCCCCCCTATTTTTGATGCACTTAACATAAACCATCCTAACGTAGCTGTAGCAGAAGAATCTGGCCTACATTCACTCCTAGTTACAGTCCAATTCCAGCTTCCATTTTCTTGTTGAAAACTCATAACACTTTTTGCAAATGTTTTGATATATTCTTCTAATACAACCTTATATTCATTATCTTGTGGTAAATCACTCCAAGTATCTATAAGGCCAATTGCAAACCATCCCATCCCTCTTCCCCATCCATATAAACCAACAGGTATTTTATTATCTAACCTATATGCATGACTTGGAATGTATATATCTAATATTCCATATCGTTTATACTCTGTAATTTGCTTTATCGCTAGTTCTATACACTCATTTTTATTATACCGAGTACCATAAGCAACCAAAAAAGGACATATAAAACCTATAGTATCTACATACCTGTAGCTTGACATAGACTTCCTATATTCGACTGTACCATCTTCACCTATATGTCTTTTTATCATTTCCCATGTATCATCAAATGCATTTCTATATTTATCAATATCTATAAACTCTAATTTCATAACGGCATAAGCAAGTATTACTCCATCTACATGCTGAGGCTTAGTTTTCCATTGACCATTGTGATTAAATTTTGAATTTAAAAGTTTTATAACTTCATTTTCAACTCTCTTATCATCATTATGGTTCAAATATTCAGCCAAGCCTAAGACTAGTGCCGCTTCTTGCCAATGCTGTATAACACTTTTCGTATAATTCCCCTTCAACATATCTATTACAACTAACCTTGTATTATCAGTTACTTTGATCTTGGGCGTTTTATCGAGCCACTGTATACCTTTACTGGTTATTGCTGTATTCCATTTATCCTTATCTGTAAATCTTCCTATTTTTATCCTGCCCAACCAATCCTTCCATATAGGAATTAAATCAATCAGTATAATAACTGTTATAATGCCAAGTAATACAAAACTTACTACTTGCATAACCATAGTATTACGCCCTCTCTATACTACCCAAATAGTGTATATAATTTTTCTATCTCGGACTCGGTTCCTAAATGTTCTTTCGATAAATTACTGATTAATTTAATTCTTAATTCCTCATTGTCTATTAATTTCTTAATTCCTTCTGATATTGCATGAGGATCCATCTCTACAATAATTCCGTTCTCTTTATTTTTTATTTGATCTTTTGCTGTACTGAAATTTGTTATTACTATTGGTTTATGTAAAATTTTCGCTTCGTCTATTGCAATCGATTTCCCTTCAAATCTAGATGGTTGGACATAGATATTTGCTTCTCTTATATACGGATATGGATTCTCTTTAATTCCTAACAGAATAAATTTTTCTTCAAGGTCATTTTCTTCTATCATTTTTTCTAAATTAGCTCTTTCTTCCCCTTCTCCAACGACATACCATGTTATTTTATAACCATCCCCCTCCAATTTCTTACATGCTTCTATCGCCATTTCAAACCCCTTTTGATAGTTCAATCTTCCTACCGAAACGATCTTTATTCCTTTATCCTTCATATCTACCCCCTCTAATGACATTTTATTTATCATATTCGAGGATACTATATTATGCATAATTTTTATTTTTCTCTTATACATGGGGAATCTTTCTGTTAGGACATTTGCACATTCTCTTGATACAGTAACTATGTTATCTAACTTATCAAAGTACCTAGTATCAATCTTTGGATCCATACCTAACTCATCATAATCATTGTGTATAAATCCAATTTTCTTTTTTGCTTTTACCTTGTCTACACAAAAATACACAGGATTCTTTTCAAGATAGCCTATCGCTACATCATAGTTTTTTTCTATTCCCCTTAAAGATTTCGAAATATATCTCCAAATCATCTGCTCACATCTTACTCCATTCTGCTCACTTTTAAATATGTACCCTGCACACAATCTTGCTAAAGCTATATCCATTCTTCCTTTTTTGATGCAATCCATAATAGCTGTTTTTATAGGCATATCAAAATATCGATACTCATAAGGCTCCTCTAACAAATTCACTTGTTTAGGTATTTTTCTAAAAAATAACCCTTCATGTTTAAATAAAAACAAATCCACACTATACTTTGAATAATCTATCGTTTCTAATAAAGAAATTAATGCCTTTTCTGCCCCTCCACAATTTAAATTATTTATTACAAACAATACATTTTTTTTCATACGCCCCACCAGTTATAAAATTTTATATAGCTTATATATTTCTTCTTCAGTTCCTAAGTTTTCTTTAGATAAGTTACTTTCTAATTTTCGTTTCAGTTTTGTATTCTTTATAAGCTTTTCAATTCCATTTACAATAGCTTCTGGTTTCATATCTACAATTAGGCCATTTACTTCATTTTCAATTTGATCTTTTGCCGTACTGAAATTGGTAACAACTATAGACTTATTCAATATTTTAGCTTCATCAATTGCTATGGATTTCCCCTCATATCTAGATGGTTGAACATAAATATCAGCTTTTTTTAGAAATGGATATGGGTTTTCTTTAAGTCCTAATAATACGAAATTCTCTTTCAGTCCGTTACTCTCTATTAAGTTTTCTAATGTTTTCTTTTCTGTTCCCTCACCCAAAACATACCATCTTATTCTATAGCCCTTGTTCACTAATAGCTTACAAGACTTTATTGCAATATCTATGCCCTTTTCATGACTTAACCTAGCCAAAGTAATAATATTTGTGTAATTGTTATCACATATAAAACCTTCTAATTTTCCGCTATCGGATAACTGATTAATAGTCTTAGGAGAAACGATATTATATATGACTTTAACTTTGTGTTTTAAATGTACAAATCTTTTTTCTAAAGATTTCGCACATTCTTCCGAAACAGTAATTATATTATCTAATCTTTCAAAGTATGAATAATCAAAATGACAATCCATCCCTGAGTTCGAGTAGTTTGTGTGTATCCATCCAAATTTCTTGTTTGCTTTTACTTTATCAACTACAAAATATATAGGCGATTTTTCAAGATATCCTATCGCTACATCATACTCTTTCTCCAAAACTTCAAATGACTTATTTAAGTATTTCCACGTATACTGCTCTGAAATCGTAGAATCATTTACAATCCTATTCTTAATAAAGAACATAAATCTAGAATAAGCTAAGCTGATTTGTCCATTTTTAAGAAAGTTTACTATCGAGTTAGTTAATCCCTTTGTAAATACTTTATAATTTGCAGGAAAATGCAATATATTTACTTCTTTCGGTATTGAGTTTAAAAACACTCCAGTTTTATTAAATAAAAATAAATCCACATCGTATACTTTATAGTCTATTTGTGATAATAGATTTACTAAGCTTTTTTGTCCACCACCGGCAGACAAACTCGGCATAACAAATAATAAGTTTTTCTTCATAATATACCTCAGATTAGTTAACTAAGTCATATAAATATTCAACTGCTTTATATGACCTTTTTTTTATAATCGGTATCGATTGCTGTAGTTTTTGTTTTATTTCCTCTTCTTTCTCTTCCATGTCATCAAATTCAGCTTTTAGCGTTTCGTAATTAGTAATTTCTTCAATATTCAATACTAATTTTTCTTCTCCAAAAAGATCTTTTGCTATTCCTTTAGACTTCACGCTGTACCCTAATACTATGGTTGGCACGTAATTTGAATACGCAGCTATCGTCGCGTGGGTTCTCGCTCCTATAAAGAACCTCATTCTTGTTATATACCCCTTATATTGTATTGCATTTAAGTTGTCTGGTAATATAATCACCCTACCTGTATCTTTAAATTCATCATAATATTTATAGAGTACCTCATAATCATTGTTTCCATCATCTATAACATGCGGTGTAAAAGCAATTGTCATGTTAGTAGAGTTTAATATATGATTTATAAGGTTGCTTACTGCTACTTGAGATTTCTTATTTCTACTCCATACAATCGGGCTAAAATTAAGCCCTACTGTATTTCCCTCTTGCCATCCTGCGGGTAACTCTAATTCTTCTTTTTCCATAGTAAATGCTGGATCTGCACATAGCTCAACATTATTTAACCCCTTATTTTTTAACATGTTATAAGTAAGAGTTTCCCGAGCTAATATTAAATCGAATAATTTTAAATCTTCCAACTTCTTTTCAGACATATCCTCTTCTCCTATCGAACAGCCC
>NZ_JAGXJX010000002.1:1086864-1125114 GCF_019091125.1 Paenibacillus sp. GbtcB18 | reverse complement strand
TGCGGAAGTGGCTCAGCGGTAGAGCATCGCCTTGCCAAGGCGAGGGTCGCGGGTTCGATTCCCGTCTTCCGCTCCATTATAATAAGGCGCCATAGCCAAGTGGTAAGGCAGAGCTCTGCAAAAGCTTTACCCCCAGTTCGAGTCTGGGTGGCGCCTCCACCATTCTTTGCCGGAGTGGCGGAATCGGCAGACGCACAGGACTTAAAATCCTGCGGTAGGTGACTACCGTACCAGTTCAAGTCTGGTCTTCGGCACCATAAGTGCTAAAAATTTGTGCCCTTAGCTCAGCTGGATAGAGCGTTTGACTACGAATCAAAAGGTCAGGAGTTCGAATCTCTTAGGGCACGCCATACAAGCCGGTGTGGCGGAATGGCAGACGCGACGGACTCAAAATCCGTTTCTCGCAAGGGAGTGGGGGTTCAAGTCCCTTCACCGGCATCATAAAAGTCTGGTTCCAGTTTACTGGAGTCGGGCTTTTTCCCTTTTATATATGGAATTATGTAGAGTGTTAAATACAGAAAGAAAAGACAGGGGGCTTTTGTACAGTCATGTACAGTAGGGCCCCCTGTCTTTCTTTGTTGTTAAGAATGAAGATGGTTTAAGAAATCCGTAATCGCTTTGTTTACTTGATCCGGATGCTCCCGTACGGTAAGATGAGCGGAATCTTTAATCTCGGAGTAGGTTGCATTCGGAATGGAATCGGCCATTTTTTTCATGATCGCCGGTGGGGTGATCGAATCCTTTTCACCACCGATGACAAGGGTAGGGGCTTGTATGGTAGACAAAAGCTCCGTAGAGTCTTTTCTGAAAGCCATAGCTAAAGAGGCGTGGACAAGTCCCAATGGACTCATTCCGTTAATCTGATCTTGTAATTCGCCGGCTAGTCCGGAACCTTCTCCTTCGGATAGAAGTTTAGGGAGCATGGCTTTTGATGCTGCTTGGGGACCCTGTTCCAGGAGGGAAGCCGCCATTTTCATCCGGTTGATTTGTCCTTCCAGAGGATCGGCATCAGGGCGGGTATTCGCGAGTATAAGCCCATTGAAACGATCCGGTGCCTTGCGAAGGAGACTAAACGCTACATACCCGCCCATTGAGAAGCCGGCAAGCACCGCTTTTTCCACTTGAAGCTGATCTAAAAGCAGCAGAAGTTCATCCGCCATATGCTCCAGCGTAATTAGATCCTTGTGAGGCTCTGATTGGCCAAAGCCCCTAAGGTCGGGAGCAATGACTCTGTAGTTCGATTCTAACGCCGAAATCTGTTCCTGCCACATCCGATGGTCCAGAGGGAAGCCATGAAGAAGTAGTACGGCCGGACCACTTCCCCGTTCTTCATAAAAAGTTTTCAAGCCATGGATAGTTGTAAACATAACGCATCTCTCCTTAATTTAGTTGAATTAATCCTTCATATGTATGACAAAAATGCTGGTGCAAGCAAACCGGAAGAGTTGAGCAACCGTTCTAAGTGTTAATACTCCTTAACTACAAAAAAGTTTGTTTTAAAAAGGAATATCATTCAGCAGGCGGTGCAGACTTGACTTCAGAACGGCCAGCACATACAAACAGCTTCCTGACAAAAAGTGAGAACTATTTGAAAGGAATAAGCAGCTGTTTGTAGGACAGGTTTGTAGGACAGGTGTCTAGAACTGCTCGCCGGATAAATGATTCCTAAGATAAAGAATATCTTATTGCTATCTTGCTCTTTAATTCCCTCTTTAGTCATCCTTTAGAATGACGCAGCGCACGGTGCTCGGCGTCACATGGCGATGGTCAAGCACATGCACAAATGCCTGGAGGGTTCGGTAACTTAATTTTCAGTGGGCAATGAGTCTTGGAAAGCTCGGAATTTCTTGTGCATGTAATGTTTTCGAGCAGGAGAACATACCAAAGAAAGAAAAATGGTTCAGTTTTAATGTTTTAAAAAAAGACTCTAAAGAGTCTTATAATCGGATAGATTGTATATTATTCTCTTGTCATCTTAGAGCTTAGTATGGAAGGCAGGAGATTATAAAGGAGCTCCCCCTAGATGACATTGTCATATCCCTAAATTATTTCCCCGGAAATTTTTGGCATATTACCGAGTAATTTAAGAAAATCACGCGAATCATGCAAAAACGCCGATCTAAAATATTACCCATTTAACGATTGTATGAAACTCCTCGACAAGATATTTTAAAACGAATTTTTTCATTTTTTTATACGGGACTAACACACGTACAGATAAGAGAGAGACCCGATCAGACACTTAAACTCCCATACTATTAAGCAGGAGTGGTTGTGGACCGGTGATAGAGGCAGGGATTGAAAATAACGAGCTATACATAAGATGGGTCCGGCTTGCTTATAACCTTCAACAATGTTTGTGGATATTTGGGGAGGGGTAATAAAGAAGATAGCGAATAATGTTTAATACAGATTCGATTATGAACAAGTGTGCTTATAGGAGGAGGATTATCCATGAAACTGCTTACGTTTCTAGGTGAACAAGGGCCGAGGCTAGGCATCAGGCTGGAACAAGGTGTTCTGGACGTTGCCGAAGCGTTAAAAAATATGAAGGGTTACGAGGAAGGCAGTGTTCCTACCCATATGGATCAAGTTATTAAGGGGGGAGCGGAGGCGATTCAGTCTCTGCAAAAGGTTATCGATGATCTTCCGGACACTTCCGAGAATGAGCCTTATCTGTTAGAGGAGTCTCCCTTAGTGTTTGCGCCCTGCGTAACGGAGCCCGGTAAAATCATTTGTGTCGGTTTGAACTATCAAAAGCATGCGGAAGAGACAAAATCTCCGATCCCGGAGCACCCCGTGCTGTTTAATAAATTCAATAATGCTCTAACCGGGCATAAATGCGATGTTTCCCTGCCTAACGTAACTTCCGAGCTGGATTATGAAGCTGAGCTGGTGATCGTCATCGGTCAAAAAGCGAAAGATGTGTCGAAGGAAGAGGCAGCGCAATATATCTTCGGCTATACATGCGGAAACGATCTGTCTGCGAGAGATTTGCAGAGAAGAACTAATCAGTGGCTTCTGGGTAAATCTTGCGATGGCTTTCTTCCGTTAGGACCGTATATCGTCACGAGAGATGAGATCGGGAACCCGAACGAGCTAAAGATCCGCTCCCTCGTCAATGGAGAGCAGCGTCAAAGCTCGACGACAGCGGATATGATTTTCAAGGTGGAAGAACTGGTCAGCTACATTTCCCGACATATGACGCTTCTGCCTGGCGATATTATTCTAACCGGAACGCCCGAAGGAGTGACAATAGGTTACCCGCGGGAACAGCGCGTCTATTTGAAAGACGGGGATCAATTGAGCGTCGAAATCGAAAAGATCGGCACCTTGTCTAACAAAATCGTCGCGGAAGCGAAAGTCGGAGATGGCAAACCGGTGGGTCGTACGCTGGGTGTCTAAACACTTATCATTCATTGTGGAGAAATTGTTAAGATAATTTAATGAAATTAAACGGTGTAATCAGGCAAATCGTTTAAAGTTGTAAAAGGAGCTTTTCATTTATTTGAAAAGCTTCTTTTTTTATAACCAAAAAAAGCTTATAAAATAAAGATTAATGCCACATTTTTACTTACTTCGGACGTCTTTTTCCTTTTTAGGGGGCAGTATTACATTTTCCTAAAACTTCTTTAACAATTTGTTGCTATCCTTTAGTTACCGGAACGTTGGTCACAACGAATACGACAAATGAACGGGGATGATGTGTATGGCGAAAAAATCTTGGTCGACACAGGAGATGGAAAGACTCTGTATGCTTTCCAAAGAATGCCCTCCATCGGTAATTGCCAAGGAACTTGCCCGCCCGGTTACCTCCGTACGGAAGAAGCTGCGTGAGATCGGCGTCACGTATGTAAAGGGAGACGAGTGGAAGCGGAAGCAGGTTCAAATGCTGATCTCTGACGAAGCACGCGGAGAACTTCCACGCAGAAACAAGCAAGAATTGACCGAGGAAGCACAAGTCTTGAATGAATTTTGGACAACGCTGTTGTCGATGGCCAGCGTGGCCAAGAAAAAGGGAAAAAGAGTGGACGTTTTGTCCTTTATAGATACGTACCGTAAAATTAAGCTAGGCGGTTGAATAAGCATCTCTTGCGGAACCTTTTGAGGTTTTGCGGGAGATTTTTTTATAGGCAGGAGGCTTCCTCCGTTATTTTTTGGTATAGTGGATAAAAAAGAGGGGAGAGGAGTGTTCCCGTGACGCCTCAGATCGTTTCCATAAACGTAGGAAAACCGAAGAAAATCGTGTACCAGGGAAAAGAAGTGGAAACAGGTATTTACAAAGAGCCGGTTCATGGGCCCTTGTTTTTGTCGAAAACACAGCTTGAGGGAGACGGCCAAGCGGATCTGAAAGTCCACGGCGGCCCTGACAAAGCGCTTTGCGTTTACAGTGCGAACCATTATGATTACTGGGAAAAGGAATTGGGACAGCCTCTTTCTTTCGGAGCATTCGGAGAAAATATTACGATAAGCGGTCTTAAAGAAGAAGAGGTATGTATCGGGGATATTTATGAGCTGGGGGAAGCCTTGGTTCAGGTTTCACAGCCGAGACGTCCTTGTTTTAAGCTCAGTGTCCGCTATTCGGATGTAAAACTCCCCGTAAAACTGCAGGATACGGGTTATACCGGCTTCTACTTCCGTGTCCTGAAAGAAGGCATTATTCCGGAGAACCCTGTCTTTAGACTGGTGACGAAACATGCTCAGGGTTTAACCGTTGAGTTTGTAAATACATGCAAATATCACGAGAAGAACAATATTCCCGGAATCCGGATAATTTTGGCGAACGAAGCGCTCGCGGAAAGCTGGAGAGGATCTTTTGAGAAAAAGCTTGCTGAAGCAGTGGATTTGTCGGACCCTGCGCAAAGCGGCGGGGTGAAGGAATGACATCTATCGGTCTGCTAAAAGATAAATTTAACCGCATTCATGATTATTTGCGCATCTCGGTTACCGACCGCTGCAATTTGCGCTGTGTCTACTGCATGCCGGAGGAAGGGATGACCTTCGAACCGGATGATCGTCTGCTGAATTATGACGAGATTACGGAAGTTGTCCGGGTGTTGGCGGAGATGGGAGTGCGCAAACTGAGGATTACGGGCGGCGAACCGCTTGTCCGCAGAGATTTGTATGTGCTAATCCGGCAATTGGCGGCTGTCCCGGGCATCGAAGATATCGCTTTAACGACGAATGCCATCTTTTTCGCCCAGCAGGCCGAGCGGTTAAGAGAAGCCGGGCTGACGCGGATTAATATCAGTCTCGATTCTCTTCGTCCGGACCGTTTTAAGCTGATTACAAGGGGCGGAGACGTTGCCCGGGTGATGGCGGGAATAGAGGCTGCTCAGCGGGTCGGACTGTACCCCGTAAAACTGAATGTCGTACTTATGCAGGGACTGAACGACGACGAAATCGACGATTTCCTGCAAATGACGATTGATAAGGACATACAGGTACGTTTTATCGAATATATGCCGATAGGTCATCAGGATGACACCTGGAAACTCCGGTATGTTCCCCTTTCATCCGTGTTGGACAGGTGTTCCGAACGCGGGTGGAAAGTGGAAGACGTACAATCCGTAAAAGGGAACGGTCCTTCTCAAAATTACCGGATCGCGGGAGGTAGAGGATCGTTCGGTCTCATACATCCGGTGAGCGACCATTTCTGCGCATCCTGCAACCGGCTTCGGCTGACAGCGGACGGTAACATCAAGCCGTGCTTGTACTGGTCACACGAGTTTAACGTGAGGCCGTTGATCGGGGATGACCGGGCGATCAGGGAGTTATTTTATCAGGCATTGGATGTAAAGCCCGAAAGCCATGAAATGGCGAAAGCGCTCCAGGGGGACGAACCGTCTCACCTGCCGACCGTGAGACGTATGTCTCAAATCGGAGGATAAAGCCGGAGACGCGCCGCGTTATCTTTTTAAGAAGGAGGTCAACCTATGAGTGAAATCAGAAGACTGCGCCGGGAAGAACTCCGGGACAGCTTGGATTTGTCGATGTATGCTTTTCAATACGAGCTGCCGGAGGAAGAGCTTGTCGAAAGGCTCGCAACCATGAATCCCGAGGAAATCTGGGGATATTTTATAGACGGGAAAATGGCCTCGAAATTAACGATCCTGGATTTAACAACTTGGGTAAACGGGAAAAAGCTGAAAATGGGCGGGATTGCCGGCGTTGCAAGCTGGCCGGAAAATCGCAGGCAGGGAATGGTAGGACAGCTGCTGTCGAAAGCGCTGGAAGTGATGAAAGAGAACGGGCAGACCCTGTCGTATCTCCATCCGTTTTCATTCGCGTTCTACCGGAAGTACGGCTGGGAGCTGGCTATGACTTTCAAAAAAATCGAAATTCAAACCTCGCAGCTTCCCAAGCTGGGCGCTGCGGAAGGGCGGATCATACGGACGACTCCCAGTGCGGCCGCGCTCAATCCGATCTATGATGTGTATGCGGCGAGGTTCAACGGACCGATTACGCGTTCCGAGGAATGGTGGGAAACCCGTCTCCTTAAAAAGAAAGGGCACATGGCGGTGTATCTGAATGCGGCCGGGGAGCCCAGAGGATATATGCATTATTGGATCGAAAATCAGGAGTTCAAGATTCATCAGATGGTTTATCTCGATCAGGATGCGAAGCGGGGACTATGGAAGTTTATCGGCGATCACGATTCCATGTTCGACAAGCTGATCATGCAGGCTCCTCCGGACGAGGATTTGGCCTTTGAGATGGATGACCCGCGGATTAAACAGGAGCTGGTTTCGTATTTCTCGGCCCGGATTGTCGATGTGGAGGGACTCCTGGGTCAACTTCAGCTGCGGCATACGGGGCTGCCGCAGGAGGCGTCTCTCCGCCTGCACGTAACGGACGGGCAGGCGTCGTGGAACCACGGCACGTTCGAGCTTAGGCTGAACGCGCCGGAAGGCTCCGCGGTCGTCGTGAAGACCGCGGATGAACCGGCCGGCGGCAGCGGAGCCGCAGAGGACGGATTAGCGTGCGATATCCGCACGCTGTCCGTCCTGCTGCTCGGCGCCAAGAGCGCCGGCGAGCTGCACCGGATCGGTCGTCTGCAAGGCGACGAACGATCGGTAGAGCTGCTTGCGGCGGTGCTGCCCCGCCGCGTCTGCTACCTTCCGGACTTTTTCTAGTCCGGAAGAAGAAAAGCCGTACAGCCCGGATTTTTCGGGACTGTACGGCTTTTTGGCGCGGGGCGGACCGTGCGCCCCGCGAGGGCCGTTCGACAAACCGCCGGTTGGCGGGGGATTGTCGAAGAGGGGGGCGCTGAGCGCTCAATCAATGAAGCGATCCGGTTCGCGCTCGCCCGGCAAGAGCCATTCGACATCCGCAAGTTGGCGCGGGCGGAAAGTGGCCGCGGTTAGGCGTTAAGAACGCTCAATAAGCAGATGAATGTCCAGGGTCAATTCGGCTTCGTCCGTTAAGCGGGCCTCGTACTTTTGCCGGAGCGCATGGAGCAACTGCCGCAGCCGATCGATATTTTCGGACACCGCATCTTTGAGATCCGAGATACGGCCCTGGACAATCCAATCGAAAATAAACCCGTCCATAAAATAATCGGCAAACCCCAGAAAACCGTTATAATTTAGGTTCATTTCGGCCGTGCCCCCGACGTCCTCCAGCTCGCGCTTGAAGCGGCTCATCAGACCTTGAGCGTACTCGATCTGTTCCATCGCTTCATTCGCTTTGCTGCGTTTGAGATGGGTGGCGATCACGCCTCCGCCGAACATATCGTAAGTTCCCCAACTTTTGGCCGACCTCAGCAGATTTTCAGCTTCTTCGAGAGATTCGACGAGCTCGTAGCCCGCCTGAAGCGCTTCATCCAGCTCTTTAATCTCGGAGAGAGCCTGCCTTTTGGCTTCGTAGAGCCGATTCAACTGCAGGCGGAAATCCTCGCTCCGGCTGCGCAGCCATTCTTCCTTTTCCTGAAGCAGAGAAGCGGCTTCTTCCTCCCAGCCGAGCAGAGAAGACCGGCGCTGTTCAAGTTCCGCTGTCATCCGGGCTAACTCTTCTTCCGCCAGCCTTGTTTCCTCCGCACGGATGCGGGCCTGAATCGCTTCGGTTTCTTCTTTTTCCAGCTTTTCGATTTTTCTTCCCAGAACGGTATATAACAAATTGGTAAGGGACGCCTTCTCCAAACGCTCGACATCCCGCGTTTCACTCTTTAGAACTTTCTCGGCTGCCGCTCGCTGTTCGCCGGCCTGCTTCAGCCGGACTTGAGCTTTTTCCAGCTGCTTATTTACCGTTTGCAGCAGACTTTCTTTTTTCAATACCTCGTCGTACCGGTATTTCCAGTCTCCCCGCATTCGTTATCCCGCCTTCCTCAACCGGTTTTGCTTCTTTCCCTTCCATACGTTTGGCAGGTAACAGGGTTGCGTTTTGACGTTTTTAACGGTTCGGGAGGATGACTCTTAACCGAAATACGGTGTTTTCTGTTTACCCGGAGGCGGGGACGGGCTTCAAATAACGGAGCAGCCGTTCTTTTTCAAGGAAGGGCTTGACCTGGACGGAGGTTTTAAACAGAAACGGTTTTCCGGTCGTAGAAAAGACGAGAAGCAAAGGCTCGTTTAACCGCGACGGATCGAGAAACAGGAACAGTTCATTGGAGCTGCCCTGCATCCAGCGGTTATGTATGGCGAGGGGAGGATCCAGCGGAAGTTTCAGGACGACACCCTGCACATTGTCGATTTTCGTCTGAACGGCAATGTCTTTAATGCTTGCCAGCCAGCGGGAAGCTTCGGTACGGATTTCGTCCGTGACGATAAGTGTTTCAACTACTTTTTGTTTGTCTACATCGTACAGTTGTGCGCGAATTTCCCGGGAAAAGGCTCCGGAAGATGGGGGAACGGCATGTGACGGAGTGGCCTGAAGCCTGGCTGTCCACGGGCCGCCGGGAAGGACGATGCCGGATGTTCCTGCACCGGACGTGTCGAAAGAGGAGAATCCGGTTCCGGCCGCTTGTGCGGAAACGGCCGATGCGGGAACGAAACCGGCTGCGGTCGTGCATAATAGTGCGATCAGAGCGGTACGCGCTCCAAAGTTTAATTTAGTCATGGAAGTATCTCCTTGTGCCGTTGTTTGGTTGGACTTATTTTCTTATAAAGGCCCGTGAATTATTCCATGTCGGGAGCGGGAAAACGCATTCCCCGACCTTGGTCCAGGGGATTGGACCGCCAATAGGCGGTGTCGAATGCGCGGCGGATTCGCTACAATAAAAGCATCATTTCTTATCTTGGAGAGGATAGGCGATTGTGATATGCTATGTAAGGATTCGCGGCTCTAAATGACGGTACGCAGCGGCAAGAGTCAGGCGATACGACGGACGGACAAGATTACAGGCAGATTGCAGCCCGCAAAGGAGGTGCCCCATGGAACAACAAATGAAAAATAACCGCCACCGGAACACGGCTATGCTGTTGATCGCACTGGGGATTTTCCTCATTCTGGAACGGTGGGTCGGTATATTTGTGGTGATTGCCCTGCTGCTGATGTTTTTCGGCTTTTATAAAGTCCGGTATGAGAATGAGAAGAAAGGCGTTGCCTATATGGGCGTCGGAGCCGTCATTCTGCTGGGCAACAATTTCTCGCTGGTGCTGGCGGTTATCCTGATCTCGCTCGGGATTTTCTATATTAAGTCCAAGAAGGTACAGCCCGGAGACGATTTTATCCAGAAGCAGACCCTGATCGACAGCATCCGTCCCGGCAAAGAGCCTTGGGTGCTTAAAGACAGCAGCATCTGGTTCATTATCGGAGAAGCTCACTTGGACCTGTCTTACGCGATTCTGGAGAAAAAAGAAACGACGCTCGTTCTGCAGGGGATTATCGGAGATGTGCGGCTGATTGTGCCCGAAGAAATAGGCGTATCAATCGAAGCTTCGGTTACGGTCGGACAGATCAGTTCGCCTCTGGAAAAAGAATCTGGAATTATCAACAAACTTAATTGGATATCTCCTAATTACGAGTCGAGAGAACATCAGGTGAAACTAATCGTCTCTTATATCGTAGGGGATATAGACGTTCGCATGCTTTAGAACAACCAATCCGTCTACTGACAAGAGAGGAGAATGGTGCCGTGGACAGCTACAAAAAAAGACTGACGAATATGATCTGGCGAAGCATGGCGGAATCCATTGTTCTTTGTCTGGCGGTGCTTACTTTTATCGTCTATGTGCTTTATACCGCTAAATTTATAACTCCGCCCGAGACGTGGGCCCAAGGGATCAAAATCGGTGCCATGCTCGTCGGCGGGTCGATCATTCTGGGGTCGGCCTACGGGTATTGGAGCAGCAACCGGACGACACGCCGGCTGGAGCTGCTGATGGAAACGATGCAAATGCTGGAGATCGGCAGCATTTCCCGCTCGTCCCTGCCTCCGCTGGGCGAGGATGAGATCGGACGTTTGGGCGAACAGCTTGGCCGCATCCTGAAAAAGTGGGAGGAGCAGGTCGCTTCTCTCCAGCGTTTGTCGAATAACAATGCCCAGCTTGCGGAGAAGGCGCGGGTTTCCGCCATCATTGAGGAGCGGCAGCGTCTGGCAAGGGAGCTGCATGATGCGGTCAGCCAGCAGTTGTTCGCGATCTCGATGACGGCTACGGCGGCGCTCCGCACGCTGGACAAGGACTTCGAGAAAGCGCAGCGGCAGATTCACCTCATTGAGGAAATGTCCTCCGTGGCCCAATCCGAAATGAGGGCGCTGCTGCTTCACCTGCGTCCGGTTCACCTGGAAGGCAAACAGCTTTCCGAAGGGTTGATCCGGCTGCTGCAGGAATTGAAAGCGAAAGTTCCCATGGATATCATATGGGAAGTGGACGATGAAATTGCCCTGTCCAAAGGAATCGAGGACCATCTTTTCCGGATTGTCCAGGAAGCCATGTCGAATGCTCTGCGGCATTCGAAAGCGACCAGGCTGGAGCTGCGGATGCAGCAAAAATCGGGCTGGGTCCGCCTGCTTATCCGCGATAACGGGGTAGGTTTCGATTTGGACGAGGAAAAACAGACTTCTTACGGTTTATCCACGATGCGGGAACGGGTGAACGAGATCGGAGGATCTCTTCAACTGGTTACGGCTCCGGGAAGCGGAACCCGTATCGAAATCCGGGTACCGATAATGACGGAAGGAGAGGAAGCATAGTGGACATGGTTAAAGTGCTGCTGGTGGACGACCATGAGATGGTCCGGATCGGGCTGGCGGCCGTTCTTGGTACGGAAGAGGGAATCGAGGTAGTCGGCGAAGCCAGCAACGGGGAAGACGGCATTCGCCTGGCACAGGAATACAAACCGGACGTCGTGCTGATGGACCTGGTCATGGAGGGCATGGACGGCATAGAAACGACACGCAAGCTGCTCCAGCTTTACCCGGACTGCAAAGTTATCGTGTTAACGAGCTTTCTCGATGACGAGAAGATGTATCCGGTTCTGGAAGCGGGAGCGTTCAGCTATCTGCTCAAAACTTCCCGCGCCACGGAAATCGCCCAAGCTATCCGCGCGGCTGCGAAAGGGCAATCCATTCTGGAGTCGCAGGTAGCGTCGAAGCTCATGAACCGGTTCCGGCAGCCGAAGCCCGCCGCCGCTCCTCATGAAGATTTGACCGAGCGCGAAATGGAAGTGCTCCGGCTCATTGCCGCGGGTAAATCGAACCAGGAAGTGGCCGATGATCTGTTCATCGGAATTAAAACCGTTAAATTCCATGTGACGAATGTCTTGGCCAAGCTGGGCGTGGAAGACCGCACCCAAGCGGCCATTTATGCGTTTAAGCATGGTCTGGCGGAATAAAGCGCAACCTAAAAAGCCCGTACCGTGGAATGGCGGTACGGGCTTCCCTTTATACAGCGGATTCGAGGTCAAACTGCTTCCGGACGAACGGACGGTAGGCTTGCAGAGCTTTATTACGCTTCATCTGCTGCATAGCTGCGTTCGCTTGAACAAGCGATTCATCCGCTTCTTCAGGTTGCTCCGCCGGACCGGGACGGTCATCATCTTTGGGCCGTTTCCACTCGTTCGTTTCACCCAGCCTGCGAAGCATGGCGGGCATACCGGATTGCTGCCGGGCTTCTTTGCCGGAAGCGGCATCCCGCTGCTCAGCAAGGAACCCGCTCGTTGAGCCTTGCTCTGCCGGGCCTGCCTTGCCGCTCCGATCCTGCCGGGTATAGAGCATCTCCGGAAAGGACCCGCGCGGGCTTACAGAGCCCAGCCCGTTCATACGGCGGATGGCCTGAATCCGAAATAAGTTGGAATGACTGCGGTACGTCTCATTCACGTACTGGGGTGTAACTATATACATAACCGTCCGCCACCTTTCAGGAACGTGCTTTTAAGAATTCCTTCTTTTTTCGACTTCCATATAGTTACAATCATATTACCACGTTTTTAACGTTTTGAAAGCATGAAGTTAGACAAGTTTATAAATTTTTTTTATCGCTAAATGCCGGAACTACGGACGGTGAGCGCCGATAATTAGGAACAAGGAGAGGAAGACGGTTTGACGCTTCTCTTCCGCCGACTTACAATGAAGGCATATCAGACAGGGAAAAATAAAGGGGATTTGACAGTGAACGGGTCAACGATATTGGTCATCATCGGCTTTTTTGTCCTATGCGTCGTCTTTATGTGGGGCATGTCCAAAAAATATAAGAAATAAAACGGTATAAACTTAGAGGATGAATACCTGTTTACGGAGCAAAGCCTGCCATTTCGCATACGATGCAGTATCTGCAAACCGTGTGGAGGCGATGTTTTCTTGATCCGCAAACGAATTCCGGCCAAGGATGACAGGATACTGGTACGTCTGACTGAAAAGGAGCTTTTGCCTTACACAAGGATGACTGTACCGGAGGCGAACGTTAATCTTTCGGAAATGAAGAAAAGATTTAAGCTGGGTGAAACCTTTGTAGTTGACGAAGGGTCGTCCGCCGCGGGTTTTGTCAGCGTTCAAGTGTCGGATGACAGCCTGTTTGTCGATATGCTGGCGGTCGATTCGCGTTTTCAGGGACGGGGGCTCGGGACTTCTTTGATGGAGCACGCCGAAAGATACGGCCGTAAATTGAAATGCAGGGCTTCGCGGCTGTATGTGGATTCGGTAAACGAGAAGGCCATTTCCTTCTATTTGTCGAAAGGATATGCCATTAAAAGCTATGTGCCCCAGCTTCGTATTCATTTAATGGAAAAAGGGCTTTGAAAAAATGTTCTCCGCTCCGGCAAAAGAATAAAACCAGGAATGAGTCCATTCCTGGTTTTGGGGAATAGTAAAGAGAATGGCTTGCTTTCTATTGAAGTACAATGAGAGCGGCAATAAAATTTCGGTCCAGCACGAGAGGGGAATATCCCTCCGGGTGCGCTAGAACGGGCTGACTTTCTTCGGCAGCAAGTCTGACCGATTTTTTGCCGCCGTTCTTGGCCACTTTTATTTTTTTGGTTGTTTTGGAAGAAACACTTTTTACACCGGGTTTTTCGTTTAGAATCAGATTTCCACGATCGAGCCGGCTAAGTATACCGAAAATTTCCGAGCCGTCTCTTAAGTAAACGAGAACGGGGCTGCCGATGTGGGGTTTGATTTGCTCCCTGCTTGCGGGATCGATTCGCTGCACCGCGCTGCACCTCCATGGGGAGAATTCTGATAACAGCCTATGGCGGGAAAGCGGAAACGGATTGGACAGATGCCCGGTTTGCGAAAAAAAGTTGAATCCCTTATGCAATTTCGGTATGCTTATTCTAATCTAAAACCACAGAGAAAGAATGATGCGACGATGAATGGTGCTGTTTTTCTGATTTTCGGAGCTACAGGAGATTTGGCCAAGAGAAAATTGTTTCCCGCCTTCTACAGCTTATACCGTGAGGGCAAGCTGAATGAACATTTCGCCGTAATCGGACTTGCGCGCCGTTCCAGGACGAACGAGCAGTTCCGTGAAGATCTGCGTGATTCCATTAACGAATTCGCCCGTCATCATGTGCAGGACGACGAGGACTGGGCTAAATTTGCGGAACATTTCGAATATTTGCCGCTCGACATTAACAATGTGGACGGGTTCCGCCAATTGAACACGCTGACGCAGCAGCTGGACGTCAAATTCCAGACCGACGGGAACCGTCTGTTCTATCTGGCGCTTGCTCCGGAGCTGTTCGGCAACGTGTCTTACAATCTCCGCGAAGGCGGTCTGCTTGAAACTACCGGCTGGCATCGTCTCGTGATCGAGAAGCCGTTCGGCTACGATTTGGAATCGGCAGGCAAGCTGAACCAGCAGCTCCGTCAAGTGTTCGAGGAGAAAGATATTTACCGCATTGACCATTACCTGGGTAAAGAAATGGTCCAGAACATTGAAGTGGTCCGTTTTGCGAACGCCTTTTTCGAGCCGCTGTGGAATAACAAGTACATAGCCAACATTCAGATCACGTTGGGCGAAACCGTCGGCGTCGAAGACCGCGGCGGTTATTACGACCATTCGGGAGCTCTGCGCGATATGGCGCAGAACCATATGCTTCAGATGCTTGCCATGATGGCCATGGAGCCGCCGAGCCGTCTTCATCCGGAAGATATCCGGGATGAGAAGGTGAAGGTGCTGCGTTCCCTGCGTCCTTTCGAGTCCGCCGAAGAGGTCGCTAAGAATGTCGTGCGCGGCCAGTATACGGCAGGACAACTGAACGGCAAGGACATGCCTGCTTACCGCAGCGAAGAGAGCGTCAACCCTGAATCGAACACGGAAACGTATTTGGCGGCGCGTGTGTTTGTGGACAACTTCCGCTGGGCGGGAGTTCCGTTCTACATCCGAACCGGCAAGCGTCTGCCCGTGAAATCCACGGAGGTTGTCGTGGAGTTCAAGAACGTGCCGGACAACGTGTATCTGGCTAACAAGCATGACCTGCAGCCGAACCTGCTCGTATTCCGCGTGAATCCGATGGAAGGCATTTATTTGCAAATGAATGCCAAAAAGCCGGGCGCCGAGGGAGTCATTATCCCGATCGCGATGGATTTCTGCCAAAGCTGCCAAGTGGGGCTTAACACGCCGGAAGCATACGAGCGTCTGATCTTCGACGCTATGCGCGGAGATTCCACCTACTTCACCCGCTGGGACGAAGTGGCGCACGCGTGGCAGTTCGTGGACGCCATCGCGCAGGCATGGAAAGAAAACAACGGAGACCTTGCCCATTATCCGGCAGGTTCCTGGGGACCGGACGCAGCCAACGAGCTGCTCGCCGCGGACGGATTCAAGTGGTGGCCGGTGAACGGCCAGCATGAAGGCGAAGTCATCTGGGCGAGCCAGTCTTAAGCCGGCCGTTCCGGTTTCACAAACAAGAGGTTGACGGAAGCACCCTGCGGCTTAGGCTGAGGGGTGCTTCTTTTGCTGGCCGCTTACTTGAATGAGAAAAAGGGTGGGTCCGTATTTGGGAACACCGGGAGGGAAGCCATGTACCGCATTCTGATTGTCGAGGACGATGATAAAATCGCCCACATTTTGAAAGACACTTTAGCCAAATATGAATATGAGGTTTTCCGCGCGGTTCGTTTTCACGATATTAAGGGAGAGGCCGCGGAACTGGAGCCCGATCTGATTCTGCTGGACATCAACCTTCCCCGCTATGACGGGTTCTACTGGTGCCGTCAAATACGCACGTTCTCCAACGTGCCGATTATTTTCCTGTCGGCGCGGACGGGGGAGATGGACCAGGTGATGGCGATCGAAAACGGCGGCGACGACTATTTGACGAAGCCGTTTAATCTGGACGTCGTGCTGGCCAAGGTCAAAGGCGCGCTGCGGCGCGCATATGGGGAATACGCCCAGGCGCAGCCGTCCAGAGACGAATGGGAGTTGAACGGCCTTAAGCTGGATCGGATGAAGAACACTCTGGAATTCGCCGGGAAACGGATGGAATTGACGAAAAACGAGCTGCTGCTGTTCGACTGCCTGGCCCAGAAGGCGGGGAGTATTGCAGGCAGGGAGGAGCTGCTGGAGGCCCTTTGGGACGACGTTCATTTCGTCGATGACAACACGCTGACGGTGAATGTCACACGGGTAAGGCGGAAGCTGGAAGAAATTGGCCTGCCGGGTATTATCGAAACGGTCCGGGGCCAGGGCTACCGCCTTCAGACGGAATGGGGGAACACCGGCGATGCATGACAAAGCCTGGACGCGGAAACGATTTTTGTTCGACCGGCTTTTGTATACGGGAGCCTTCTTTTTGGCTATTCTGCTTGTTCTGGTCGTGTTGTGGCTGGACCGTATGGAGGCGGGGCTGCCCGTTAAACCGGACAATCTGATGTACTTGTTCCTGCTGGCCGGAGCTGTGTGGATGGCGGCACTGACTTATGATTATGTCCGGCAGGCCGGTTACGCAAGCGCGCTGAACAAAAGGCTCGGCGAACCCGCCCAAAGCTCGCTGGACAGCGCTTTATTCCTGCCGTCCCGGACGATGGAGCAGCAGGCGGTCAACGAGCTGCTGCAGAAGCAGCACCGGGCTTATTTGTCCACGCTGTCTTCTTACCGGGCGGCTCAGGAGCAGCATCTGCATTTTACGAACCAGTGGGTCCACCAGCTCAAAACGCCGGTTTCCGTCATCGACCTGCTTATCCAGCAGTCGGAGGGAACTCTGACACCGCCGGAACGGTTGCAGGAGCTGCTTACGAGCATTCAGGAGGAGAACGAGAAGATTGCATCGGGTCTCCAGATGATGCTCTACACGGCCAGGCTCGAAAAATTCGAGCTGGATGTCCATCCGCGGCGGATTGAGCTTACGTCTATAGCCCGGCGGATCGTGAACGACTATAAGAAAGCCTGTATCCGGGCGTCTATCTTTCCGAAAATCGAGTCGTCCGCTCCGGACATTTACGTGGAAACCGACGAGAAATGGCTCTCGTTCGTGCTTCACCAGCTTATCGGCAATGCGATTAAGTACTCCCGGAAGCGGGAAGGGAACAAGCCGCTCCTTATCCGGATTGAACAAAACTCTTACGGGACCCGGCTTGAGGTTCAAGACAGCGGCATCGGAATCGCTCCTGAAGATTTGCCGCGGGTCTTTGACGCTTTTTTCACGGGAGAGAACGGAAGAGGCGTCGTTACGGAGTCGACGGGGATGGGATTGTATCTCGTCAAGCAGGTCATGTCCCGGCTGGGGCACCAGGTTGACATACAATCCGAGCCCGGTCAAGGAACGACGGTCCGCCTGATGTTTCAGAGCCAGGGTCTCCACCGGTTCGGAGAGCGGGATGGAGCGGGCGGAGTGTAGTCCGGATCCGGGGTGACGAAAATGTAAGGTTAGACCGCCGCATTGAAAGGCAAATCAATAGGTAGCTTCTCCCCGGAGGTCTATACTAGGAACATAGACACGATCAATGGAGGGATACCGAATGGCGGTTTTGAAAGCCGAGCAGGTAACGAAAATATACGGAACGAAAAGCAATTTGACCTATAAAGCATTGGAGAACATCGGCCTTGAAATCGGCGAGGGAGAATTCGTCGGCGTTATGGGGCCTTCGGGAAGCGGGAAAACGACGCTGCTGAACATACTGGCCACGATCGACAAACCGACAAGCGGCCATATTGAGATCAACGGAACGGACCCCGCGGCTTTATCGGGAAAACAGCTCGCTTTGTTCCGGAGGCGTGAGCTGGGGTTTATTTTCCAGGACTTCAATCTTCTCGACACTTTGTCGATCCGGGAAAATATAATTTTGCCGCTTGCCTTGGACAAAAAGCCGGTGGCGGAAATCGAGAGCCGGCTTAAGCCGTGCGCCGAGCTGCTCGGGATCACGGCGATCCTGGACAAACGGACTTACGAAGTGTCCGGCGGTCAGAAGCAGAGGGCGGCCATCGCCCGGGCCATCATCCATAGACCGTCCATCCTGCTTGCGGACGAGCTGACGGGCAACCTGGATTCCAAAGCCGCCAAGGATGTGATGGAATCGCTGAAGGAGCTGAACGAGCAGCTCGGCGCTACCATTATGATGGTGACGCACGATCCCTTTGCGGCGAGCTACTGCAAGCGGATTGTGTTCATCAAGGACGGGAAGCTGTTCTCCGAATTGAGACGGGGAGCGAACCGGCAGGCCTTTTTCCAGCAGATTCTCGATTCGTTAAGTGTGCTTGGGGGGAATTTCGATGAATTTTCGACAGCTCGCCCTTAAAAATATCCGCGGCAATTGGCACCAATACGGCGCTTTTTTCTGGAGCAGCGTGTTCTCCGTTACGATTTTTTATATTTATTCCGCGTTTATTCTGCATCCGGACGTCATAAACGGTTCGATGCCGGCCGCATCTAAGATCCGGGAAGTGATGATCGCCTGCGATTATATCATTGTCATTTTCTCTTTCTTTTTTATCCTTTACTCGATGTCGGCATTTTTTAAATCACGGAAAAAAGAATTCGGCCTGCTGACGCTGTTCGGCATGACCAAAGGACAGATCCGCTGGATGGTCCTTCTGGAGAATGTGATTATCTCCATTCTTGCCGTCGCCTGCGGCATCGGAATCGGTTCGCTGTTCAGCAAGCTGTTCTTTATGGGGCTGGCCCGGCTGCTTGAGGTCGATTCCCCGATCCGGTTCGTCATTCCAGTAAAGGCGGTACTGCTCACGGTTATCGGGTTTCTGCTGCTGTTTCTGACCATTACTCTGCTGACCCTTTATCAGGTGGGACGCTCGGAAATCATCGATCTGCTCCGCGCTTCCAAACAGCCGAAAAAGATGCCGGCTTTCTCGATCTGGCTCGTGGTCCTCTCGGCCGTCTGTTTGGTCGCAGGCTATACGCTGGCTTATCAGATTACGTTGATGAATTTTATTGTCTATTTCATGCCGGTCGTCTTTCTTACGGTGCTGGGAACGTATTTTTTGTTTACCCAGGGCAGTGTGTTTATTCTCCGGAGGCTCCAGCGACGGACATCGCTTTATTACAATCAGACGAATCTGATTACGATATCGCAGCTGACGTTCAAGCTGAAAGACAATGCGCGGATGTTATTTATGGTTTCCATTCTGTCCGCCGTCATTTTGTCCGCATCCGGTACGGTGTATGTGATCCTTAAAGATACCCGCAACCAGCTCATGGAGCATTACCCTCAGTCCATCGCCTTTGCGGAAAAAGGGCTGGACAGTCACCGCGTACTGGATCCGGACGTATTGAAAAGCACCCTGAAACAAAACGGGGTGGAGCTGGATTATGAAGTGCGCATGGCGGGTATTCCGGTCCGTATCCCCGTCGAGCTTGGGGGCAGAGTCCGGGAGCAGCAGCTGTTCATCGTCTCGGAGGACGACTACAACACTCAGGCCAGACGGCTGGGCAGGCCGGAGCTGCGGGTGGAGCGGGGCCATGCCTCTTACATTTACCCGTATAAGGAGCAGCAGCGCAAGTCTTTCACTCCCGGTCAAAGCCTGGAAGCGAAGCTGAAAACGGGAATCCGCACCTTTGTGCTGGACGAACAAATTAACGGGTCCGTTGTTCCCACTCAGTTCGATATCTCGACTTTACTCGTGACGGATGCATCGGAGTTCAAGGAAATGATGGACGCCACCCCGAACGAGGACAAAAGCGTCTTATACGGCTACGAGATCAAAAATTGGGAGGAAGCCTCCCCGACCGTGCATCTCATCGAAAAAATGGTGCCCGAGCAGGAGAAGCAGAATTTCGGGACTCGTGTCAATCAGTACCTGGAAACGAAACAATTGATGTCGCTGATGCTATTCATCGGAATTTTCGTCAGTTTTCTATTCTTTATCGCCTCGGGCAGCATGATTTATTTTAAGCTGTTTACCGAGATCGAGGAGGACCAAGCCCAATTCCGGGCTCTAACCCGGATAGGAATCACGGATCAGGAAATCAGGCGGACAGTTTCCAAGCAGGTCGGGATGATCTTTTTTATCCCCCTTGTGGTCGGACTGGTCCATACATCCTTTGCGATGAAGGCGCTCGGTAATATGCTGATCTCGAACATATGGCCTTACGCGGCGGTGGTGTTCGTAATTTTCGCTCTGATGCAGACGCTGTATTTCTTGGCCGCCAGACGCTCGTACATGAAGAGAATTTTAGCGCATTCGGTTCGTTAGGATCAAAAGGCTTTTCTATCCCGCTGTCGATCGGCGGGTCGGAAAAGCCTTTTATTTTTAATTTGTAAATTGTTTGATATGTAAAATATTATGCATATTGATGATAAAAGACCAAAAAAGAGGTATAACTAAAATGTAAATCTATGGAATTTAATGATGGGAGAGATGAGAGATGTATAGAAAAGGGGACAGTCTGGACGATTTTATTTTATTCGATCGCATTTGGACCCGGGTCTGGCAGCAGCAGGGCTTTGAGCTGGAATTTACCCGCCGGGACGCGGATTGCTACCTGATTCTTTCCGATGACGGTGAAGCGGCCGGGACGGTTGAGTTCAAGCGCTATGACCCCGGCTGTCATCACATCGACGCTCTCGCTCCGTTCTCTGAACATCCCGCGCTTGGGCCGGGCAAGGCTGTGGAAGTGGACAAGGTGGCGCTCCTTCCGGAGTACCGGGGTCGCAACCTGGACAAGCTCATTTCGCTCATCGTCCATTACTGTGAAAATCGCGGCCGCACGCATATCGTGGCGCTGATGGAACCCAAACTGTGCAAGGCTCTGCGCATGGCATTCCGGATCAAGCTTGAGCGTATCGCGGAGCCTTTTCACTACAAGGGAGGGATGGTCGTACCCGTCGTATGCGACGTAAGCCGCCTCTACCTGAATAAACCCGCTTACGGCTGGCTGCTTCCGAATCCGGAACGGCCGGAAATCGTTCTGCCTGCCGTCGGCTCTTGAAAACGAAAACAGGAACACCCTCGTGCCGGGGTGTTCCTGTTTTCGTTAACCGCGGGTCATGGCCTTCAAATTCGTGATGAGGCTGTCCAGACGCTGGTAGCTTGTCACGATATCTTTAATGCGGGCATCATGATTCTCAAGTCCCGCCATAATCTCTTCGAAGGAAGCCATATTCTGTTCCGTGCTTCCGGCGATGGCGACGATTTCGTGAGAAATTTTGCGGTACTCCTCCTGCAGTAGCGCAACGGATTCTTCCACGTGATCGGACTGGTTTTTGACGAGTCCGGTATTGTCGGCTACCCGCTGGATGATGCTCTCGACCTGTTCGTTGGCGGCGCGTCCCGCCGTAATCGCCTGCTTCCCGAGATTCACCTGTTTGGTCACCTCGATGCTCGTGTGGCGGATGCCCTGGAGAATGTCGTTGATCTCTTCCGTGGAGCGGCGGGAGTTCTCGGCGAGCTTGCGGACTTCGTCGGATACGACGGCAAAGCCTTTGCCGTGCTCTCCGGCCCTGGCGGCCTCGATTGCCGCGTTGAGCGCAAGCAGGTTGATCTGAGATGTGATGTCGTTGATTAGCCCGACCATGCTGCCGATGCGTACGCCTTGTTCATTCAGATCATTCATCAAATGGACGGTCCGGTGAATGATGCTGTAGACGGTTTCGATTTCCGCACTGAGGGCATGAACCTGTTCGCTCCCCTGATTCGTCAAGCCGATATTCTCCGTAGACAGCCGCTGGAGCGTACCTGAGCCATCGGCTACGCTGGAGACGACCCGTTCGACTTCCTGGACGAAACCGCTGATATCCACAACAATTTGAGTCTGATGCTCAACGCTGGTAGAGACTTCGCCGAACGTGGCGGTGACCTCTTGCGAAATTTTTCCGGCTGTAGCCACATTCGTTTTGAGTGTGTCGTTGAATTCGTTTAACACTTGCACGGTAGATCCGACCTGTTCCAGCAGCGCGTCCGTCTGAGCCTTCGCGTCCAGGGTCTCCGCCTGCTTTTCCAGTACTTCTGTCTGAAGTTTCTCCGAGAATCGTGCGGAAGCGGCGGAAGCCGCGGCAATCATGGCGACGTAGAGCAGCAGGTTAGCGAGGGATTCTTTGGGGAACATGGCTTCGTAAAAATGCGGTTGGATGAATAAAAAGGCCGTTAATGCCCCTCCAAGTATGCCGGAGAATACGATAGGCCGATAATTGGAGTAGAGGGTCATCAGCGCGATGTTGACAAAAATGAGGTAATACGTGCTTGTCAGCGGTTCGGCATAAATCAGCAGGGTGGTCAAAACGGTTACGTTCACCGGAACAATATACATAACGAGCTGAGGCGCTATGTGTTTAACCGACATCAAGGTGCTGATTCCGCAAATCACTATACCGACAACGGCAAGCACAAGAACAACCTCTAAGCTGGCCGTCATAAGATCGATCACGATACCTAGAGCTAGCATGATCCACAGAATACGGTTAAGCAGTTTGTTCCTTTTAAAAAGCAGATGGTTCGATTCCATGATTTCCCTCATCTCTTAATATTTGTTTACTTTCACCTAATCGGTTGTTTATCGTAAAAAGTTTATAGAATTCGCTAAAAAATGTTAGTTTATTTTTGTGATTTTTTTTCGGAGGGCGCTTGAAGAATCCGCGTGCAGTGCGGCAAAAAACGGGTTATAATAGGGGGAAGCTTAGCCGGAAGGAGCTGGCAGATGGACAGGCGCTCGTTTCTCAAATGGCTGACCGCATTTTTCGCCATTCTGCTGGGGGCCGGTGCGGGAACCGTATTAAGCGGATTAAGGCGGAAATCCGGTCTTTCGGACCGTGAGTCTGCCGTGGTCCAGGCGGAAGAAGCCGAAGAGCTCCCGGCCGGAGAGGATCTTCAGCTTCCGGACGATCCGCAGGCGGGGAAGGCGCTCGCTACTTTTGCCATCATGAGCGATATCCACGCTTCGCCCGACGATCCGCTGACTTTGGAGCATTTTAAGTCCGCTTTGAGCGATATGACGGCCATGAAGCAGCCGGTGGATGTTCTCCTTCTGACCGGCGATTGTACGGACTACGGGAGAGAGCGGGATTACAAGGAGCTGGGCCGGCTTATGAAGGCGTACAAGCTTCCGCCCGTGCACGCCAATATGGGGAATCACGAATATTACGATCTTTGGCTGGACAAAACCGGCGGGTTTAACCGGGAGGGCATGCCCAACGGCAAGACCGACGCGATGGCCAGGGAAAGATTTTTAACATTTTTCGGGTACAAACAGCCGTATAACCGGATGGATTTGGAGGGCTGCACCATTCTGCTGCTTTCCCAGGAAGGCTACATGCAGGAGAAGCCCGAGGCGGGTGAAGGCGCCTGGTACACGGACGCCCAGATGGAGTGGTTTAAAGCCCAACTGGCGGGACTGGACAAAACGGCGCGGATCTTCATAATGATCCACCAGCCTCTGCCGATGCAGGGACGCAGCGGGGGAAGCCACCAGATCGTCCGCGGCAAGGAAATCCGGGAGCTGATCGCCCCGTACAAGAACGTTTTCGTTTTCTGCGGGCACCGGCATCAGGATTTCCAGAACGGATCGGCCCACTATCTGAAGGAGCCGTTTCACTATTTTCACAACTCGTCGGTCGGCCGGACATTGAATAAGGCTCTGCCGGATGCCCGAAAATCGAAGACGCAAGGTCTTTACGTCCAGGTTTTCGAGAATAAGGTTGTGGTCCGCGGCCGCGAATACGCCCAGCGCAGATGGCTGAAGGAAGCGCACTGGACGATCGCATTAAACAAGAAGAGCGTGTGACGCCGCAGACACCGGTAGCGGGCAGCGGCATAAGATGAACTATAGAGAAAGCAGGAAGGATCCAACCATGAGTACACCTTTACAAAAAGAGCTTCAAACCGAGGCGGCCAAGCGCCGCACGTTCGCCATTATTTCCCACCCCGATGCGGGTAAAACTACACTGACGGAAAAACTGCTGCTCTTCGGAGGCGCGATCCGCCTCGCCGGAACGGTTAAAGGCCGCAAAGTCGGCAAATACGCGACTTCCGACTGGATGGAAATCGAGAAGCAGCGGGGAATCTCCGTTACGTCGTCCGTTATGCAATTCGATTATCTCGGACACAAGGTCAACATTCTGGATACCCCGGGTCACCAGGATTTCAGTGAAGATACGTACCGCACCTTAACGGCCGCAGACAGCGCGGTGATGCTGATCGACGTTGCGAAAGGCGTCGAGGCTCAGACGATCAAGCTGTTCCAGGTATGCCGCATGAGAGGCATTCCGATTTTCACGTTTATCAACAAACTCGACCGTGAAGGCCGTGATCCGTTCGAACTGCTGGAAGAATTGGAGCAGGTTCTCGGTATCCGTTCGTACCCCATGAACTGGCCGATCGGCATGGGCAAGCGGTTCTGCGGCGTATACGACCGCCAGCGGACCCAATTGGAGCTGTTCCAGGGCGACGATCATAAGCAGGTTGCCGTCCGCAAGGTAGAAGGCTACGAGGACCCGATTATCAAGGAAATCGCGGGGGAGCATCTGTACGAGCAGCTCGGACAAGAGATGGAGCTTCTGGACGTGGCCGGCGACCCGTTTGATTACGAGAAAGTAATGAAGGGCGAGCTGACGCCGGTATTCTTCGGCAGTGCCGTCAACAACTTCGGGGTTCAGACGTTCCTGGAGAACTTCCTCGAACTGGCTCCGGCTCCGGAGCCGCGTAAAAACACGCAGGGCGAAATGATAGAACCGACCAAAGAGAACTTCTCGGGGTATGTGTTCAAAATTCAGGCCAATATGAATCCTGCCCACCGGGACCGCATCGCGTTCCTGCGGATCGTGTCGGGCAAATTCCAGAGAGGCATGTCTGTGAAGCATGTGCGTGCCGGGAAGGAAATTAAGCTTTCTCAGCCGCAGCAGTTTCTTGCACAGGACCGCGACATTGTGGAAGAGGCGTATCCGGGAGATATCATCGGGTTGTTCGATCCGGGTATTTTTAGAATCGGGGACTCTCTCAGCCAGAAGGAAGAGATTGTGTTCGACGAGCTGCCTACGTTCTCGCCGGAAATTTTCGCCAAAGTGACTGTCAAGAACGCCTTGAAGCATAAACAGTATCAGAAGGGGATCGACCAGCTTACGGAGGAAGGAACCATCCAGGTGTTCCGGACTACCGGAGCGTTCGACGATACGATTCTAGGGGTAGTCGGCCAGCTCCAGTTCGAAGTGTTCGAACACCGGATGAAGGCCGAGTACGGAGTAGATATCCAGCTTCAGCGCTTGGGCTTCCAGTTCGCGAGATGGATTATCGACGAGAAGATCGATCCGTCCCGCTTCCGCATCAACTCGCAGCTTGTCACGGACAAGAAAGGCAACTATGTTGCCCTGTTCGAGAGCGAGTACGCCTTGCGGTCCGCTATGGAGAAAAATCCGACCGCGCAGTTCCTGACAAACGCGCCTTAATAAACAAGGAGGACCGGGATCATTTTCCGGTCCTCCTTTAAACGAAGCCGTTCCGCCAATTGGGTGGGGCGGCTTTTTTTTGGATGTTTCAGTGTTTGGCCGGGTCTTGGTTCTCTGTCCCGGCTTCTTGTTTGCGGGCCCGCTTTTCGGCCGCAAAGGCCGTGATGATGCCGGCTGCAAGACCTGCCGCGAGAAAGAGAGGCCCGTACCATTCCGAGAGGACAAACGAATCGGCGGGCTTTCTTTTCTCCCAAGGCCCCGGAGCCGCACGTTCGGCCGGCCGCATCCCGACCGAAACGGATTCGGGTAACGGAGAGACGTTTCCCGGCGAGGGCGAAGAAGTTGCGGCCGGGGAGGATTCCTTGATCTTCGCACCCAGTTTGTCCAGCAGGGCCGTAACTTCTTCCGGTTTGTAAAACCGCGAGAAAGGATTCCCGCTGGAAAGCTGGATAAAGCCTTGATGCACCCCGTTTACGATAAACGGGTTTCCGGTTTTGAGGAGAAGCAGGTAACGCTCGCCCGGAAACATTTTGCCCTCATCGGCGAATTGAAGCACCCTTATCCGGATGAGCTCCTTGACATCCATATCGCCCTTAAGGATTTGATCGGGTTGAAGTGTGTAATGGTTGTCAGAATCCGATTTCTCTTCCCGGAGTACCGTTCCCGTCACAATAACGTCGGAATCCTCCGCGAGCTCTTTAAGAGGAATAAACGCATAATCGAGCGCATTCGCGTGATGAGGATTTATCATCAGGCCGATCAAGATCATCAAGACAGACACGTATTTTCTTCTCACGGGGCTCACCTCGCTTCTTTTTCTTACTAACGGAAAATTGGCCCTTAAGGTTGCCTTTTCCCGCCGTCAGGCGTTTGTCCGTGACGATCCTTGGCCCGGCCTCATAAGCTAATGGCAGGTTTGAATAATCTGATTCGAGCAGGCACGTCTGCGGATGGATAGGAGGAGGCACAGGATGAGAAGATATGTCCTGAGCAAGTGGGTAAAAACGGAGGCTGTCCTGCACAGCACGGCCGTGCGTCCTCATATACCGCCGACACGGATCCTGTCGGAAGAATCGCTGCGGGATATGTTGGACAAATATCGCATGGTGTACGTAAAACCCGACTGCGGGACGTTCGGCAGGGGCGTAATGCGGGTGGATTACAATGAAAAAGACGCCAAGCCTTATCGGTATCGGCACCAGAAGACGACGCGAAGCTTTGAAACTTACAAGGACCTGTATCAATCGCTGAAGACGGCAACGAGCGGACGCAAGTATTTGGCTCAAAAGGGCATTCACATGCTGAAGCATGACAAGAACGTGTTCGATTTACGGGTCATGGTGCAGACCAATCCGGGGAGGCAGTGGGAAGTAAGTGGAATGATCGGCAGAGTGTCCCAAACCGGCAAGGTGGTTACGAACTACCACAGCGGAGGAAAGCTGCGTTCCGTTGAGACCTTACTCGGCCCCTATTTTGGCGCCAAAGAGTTGAAGCGCTTCAAAGCCAGGCTTAAACGGCTGGCTCACAGCACGGCTCTTGCTCTCCAATCGAAGTATCCGGGTATCCGGGAAATCGGGCTGGATGTCGCTGTCGATCAGGAGCTTAAGCCGTGGGTGTTGGAAGTGAATACGAAGCCGGACCCGTATATTTTTAGAGTCCTGAAGGATAAGCGGATCTACGCGAAGGTACTGCGGTACTACAAGTACAACAAACGCAAATGAAAAAAAACGGCCGGGCAGTGTCAGCCGGGCCGTTTTGGTTGGAGGAGCCATCGGAAGAAGCGGTAAGAACGAGCGGCGGAGAAGAATAGGCCAAGCGCCGAAAGCCGCCGCTCTTAGACTTCTCCTTCTCCCGGCAGCTCTCCCGTATGAGCCGTTTCTCCCGGCTTGACGGGAAAACGCAGGCGGAATACGGTGCCTTGGCCGGGTACGCTCGACACGCTTATTTCGGCGTCGTGCGCCTCCATGAGCCGCTTCACGATCGAAAGTCCGAGGCCGGTTTCGCTCCGGTCTTTGGAGCGGGAAGGATCGGCCTTGTAGAAACGATCCCAGATCTGCTCCATCTCCTCGGCGGTCATTCCCCGCCCTGTGTCCGAGATGCTCAGCTCGGTTGCGGTCTCCGTCTGTCTCGCCGTCATACGGATGGTGCCGTGAGAGGTGAACTGGATGCTGTTTTTAATCAGATTAATCAAAATTTGCGTTAAACGGTCATAATCGCCGTAAATCATCGTGTCCGGAGGACAGTCGATCTCCAGAAGAAGGTCTTTGTCCCCGATCAGGAATTCGAAGGATTCCTTCAGCACTTCAAGCAAATCATTCAACGGATAATACTCACGGCGCAGCGTGATGAGACCGTTTTGTATTTTTTCCATATCCAGCAGTTCGTTGATGAGACGGATAAGCCGCAGCGTTTCCTGCTCGATGATGCCGTAGTATTTGACCTGCTCTTCGTGTCCGGTGATGTATTCGCTTTTGAGACCTTCGACAATTCCCCGGATCGAGGTGAGCGGCGTTCTCAGTTCGTGCGTCACATCAGTAATAAAACGCCGCCGCTTGATTTCGATACGCTCCAGCTTGTGGGAAGTGAACTCCAACTGTTCCGCCATCCGGTTAAAATCCCGGGAGAGGTCTCCCAGCTCGTCCGTCCGTGCGAGATCGCTGCGCGTATCGTACCGTCCGTCGGCGATGCGCCGGGTGGCCTGCCGGATCGAGAGGACGGCCTGGCTCATATTGCGCGAAACGATAAGCGCGACGATCATGGCCAGCACAAAAACCACGATACCGGCGAGCACGACCATTTCGTAAACGCGGGAGAGCGTCTGCGTCATTCCTTTGACCGGAGACATGACAAACAAATAATTTTTGCCGTCGGAATGCTTTAATTTAAGCTCGTACGGATATACCAGATAGGGGTCCGGTCCGCTTTCTTCCACGATCAGGGCTTTGCCGCTCTGAAGCTTGGGGATCTGGGCGAGCAGGCTGTCCATAAACGTTTTGGATCGGAACGTCGGAGGAGTGGTGCGCTGGTCTTTAAAATAAAGCTGCCCTTTCGCATTCATGGCGATAAAGGAAATGCCTCGCTCCCTCAGAACCGTGCGGTAGGCGCTCAGCGTCAATTCGGGCACGACCTCCTCCCGGAGGATCAGCCGCGAAATCGTGTCACCGGCACTCTCTAGCTCCTCCGTCTTTTCGTCGTAAATATGAATCTTGAACAAATAGACGAAAATAAAACTCACGAGCACCAGCACAAGCAGAGACAGGAAAAGCAGCGAGACAAACTGTCTCTGGAAAAACGTGAAACGGTGCCGGGTCGGAATCAGCCTAAACTTCATCTTATTCCTCCAGTTTGTAGCCGACTCCCCAGACCGTGGCGATCAGCGGCCTCTCGGCGCTGCCGATTTTGGTGCGGAGTCTCTTGATGTGGACATCGACCGTACGTTCATCCCCGTAAAAGTCGTACCCCCACACGGCTTCGAGAAGCTGCTCCCGGGTAAACACGCGTTTGGGATAGCGGACGAGCAGGGAGATCAGGTCGAATTCCCGTGGCGTCAGGTTCGTGAATTTATCCGGGCCGACGTAGACCTCGCGCGTGCTCGTATCGACTTTGATATCTTTGTGGACGAGCCGCTCTCCGTTGTCTTCCACAAGCTCTTCCGGGGAAGCGGATTCCTCGGCACCGTTGTCGGCCATACTGCCGGGCCCGCTGTGATAGCGGCGCATAATCGCTTTGATGCGTGCGAGAAGCTCCAGCGGACTGAACGGCTTCGTGATGTAATCGTCCGCGCCGGATTCCAGTCCGAGTACGCGGTCGCCTTCTTCTCCGCGGGCCGTCAGCAGAATAACGGGGGTGTCCTGTGTCGTGCGGATCATCCGGCACAGCTCGATCCCGCTGCGGTTTGGAAGCATCCAGTCCAGAATAATGAGGTCCCAGGAGGCTTCAGGGATCAGGGATTCGGCTTCGGAGCCCGTATGCACGAACGTAACGGTCCCTTCGCGCTCCAGAAAAGGGCGGAGCATTTCGCACACCGACCGATCGTCTTCCACGACGAGCAGTTTCATTTTCGTTCAACTCCTTATATGACAAGCGGCTGTCCTGGCGGGCTTCGGCCGCAACCGCGATTGTTGTTCGAAGCTGCACGCGCGGGTTGTTTAAGGGCGCTTGCATAATCTTAGCATAGTCGGTCGGATAGGCGAGTGCAAGTAGGGCCGGAGCAGACGGAAAGCACCTGCCGCCGATTGACAGAAAGCCGCCGGACATGAGAAAATGAACGCGTGTTCATTTATTTTATCCGAAAAATTTCTTACAATAAGCGATAACGATCTTATCGGATGGAGCGATTACGATCCAACTCAATCTATTTCCATTGATATATCCATAGAAACCGGGCGGTAAGGAACGCCGGCTAGGGGGTAGCGGCATGGTAACGAGAAAAGATGTGGCAAAGATGGCGGGTGTATCCGAAGCGACGGTTTCCCGCGTTTTTAACAATGTAGGGCCTATGAAGGAAAGCACGAAGCAGAAAGTACTGGCTGCCGCCAAGGAGCTGAACTATCATCCCAATGCGGTGGCCCGCAGCTTCGCTCTGGGGAAAAGCGGTCATATCGGCCTGATTCTGCCGTATGTGCCGAAGGTGCACCTGTTCTCGACGTATTATTTCTCGGAAATATTGAGCGGAATCGGCGAAGGGGTCCGCAGGCACGGCTGCGATATGCTGGTCATGTTCCGTTCTCCCCACGAATCCGTGGATTACACGGAGCCTTACCGTTCCCGCAAAGTGGACGGGTGTATTTTTCTGGGCGCGCTGGATGTGCCCGCACAGCGGGAAGGGTTCCGAGAGCTAGATCGTCAGGGAATGCCGTTCGTGCTGATCAATCAGCATTACGAAGGGGAGACTTACAGCGTAGTGGACGCCGACCATGAGCAGGGCTGCTATGAGGCGGTCAAGCACTTGCTGGAAGGCGGATACCGGCGGATCGCGTTTCTGAACGGGTCGCCGCAGTATTCGAACAGCGCGGACCGTCTGCAGGGCTATTACCGGGCCTTGAACGAAGCGGGTCTGGCGCCGGAGCCCGAGCTGATACTGGAAGGCAACTACAGCCGGACAAGCGGCTATGCGGCGGCGGCGCGGATTGCCGAACTCGGCGGCCGTGTGGACGCGGTATTCTCATCGAACGACAGGATGGCGGTCGGCCTCATGCAGGGGCTGAAGGAACGGGGCATCGTCCCCGGAGAAGATCTTGCCATCGTCGGATACGACGATTCCGAAGCGGCCAAGCTCAGCGATCCGCCGCTCACCTCCGTCTACGTCCCGTTCTTCGAGATGGGACTTCTCGCGGCCGATGCCCTGCTGAAGCGGATTAACGCTTCCCCGGAAGAGGAAGAGCTGCCCGCTTCGTTCCATGAACGGCTTTCCACGAAGCTCGTCGTCCGTGCTTCCTCCAGCCCGCGGCCGGGGGCTTAAGAGATCCGGCAGAAGAAGCAGCCCGCTTTTTGCAGGACTCGGTTCGTTCGGGTCCCGGTTCCGGTTCATCTGCTCTAAATTCCGGTATGCTATAATAGAGAAAAAAAGACCCGTCCTCAGCTTTAACTGCCTGAGCGAAATAAAACGGAGGCAGTGGGGCAACCTTCTGCCCGTACGGCAGGTTTAAGGGAGGATAGAGGGTCTGTAGGGGAGCGGATATCGTTTGGAGAAGGGACAACTGGTCGTTGTGACCGATTTTGACGGCACTTTGATGGAGCAGGATGTAGGGGCGACCCTGATGAAGGAACTTGGCGTGGAAGACCGCCCGGATGTCCGGGGGAAGCTGGAACGCTTTTTGAACAAGGAAATCGGTTCACGGGAATGGATTCACACGTCCTACGGCCTGCTTGGGGACCGGCAGAAGGAAGTGGACGCCATCGCCGACCGCATGAATTTGAGGGACGGAGCCGAGGAATTTCTGGCGTATTGTAAAAATAAAAGCATTCCGGTGACCATTCTCAGCGACGGAATGAAATATTATATCGACCGCATCATGGCGGCCAATCACGTAACCGTTGACTCCGTTATTTCCAATCCGATTCAGTACGGGGAGGACGGCGCTTACACGCTGGGAACGCAAAATACAAACCCGGCCTGTTCCTGGTGCGGCTGCTGCAAATCCGGAGTTGTGCGCAAGCTGAAAGAAGAAGGCAACCGGGTTATTTATATAGGCGACGGCAGCAGCGATATATACGGCTCGGCCTATGCCGACTGGATTTTTGCCCGAAGCAGTCTGGCCCGTTATTTGACGCGGGAGGAGATCTCCTTCTATCCGTTTGCCACGTTCCATGATATTTTGAAGGTTGTGCGGGAACAAGAAGAGAATTTTCTTACCGGCAGCCCGGAGCGCAGGGAACCGGCGGGGCACAGTTTTTGTAAATTCTGATCCACGTAGGCATAAAAAAAGTTAAAAAGCGGCAGCCGGCTGGCGAACAGCGGCTGCCGCCTTTCGGTTGACGACCGCCCGGGCGGGAATAGATCGGCGATGATAAGCCGGGTTTTAAGTCAAATGATCGTGCAATGCCGTAACAAGCTCGGACTGCTTCTCGGAGTCGATGTTTTTCCAAATCACTTCGAATAAAACACCAAGACCCGGAAGTGCCTGCTCTTGGCCGTCGATGGAATCGTCGATGATTTCTTTCAGCTCGTCATTGGACTTTCCTTCGACCCGCTGAAAAATCGCTTGCCGCAAACTGAGGATCATGCCTTATACGCCTCGCTTCCGTGTGGTTTCGTCTTTAATATGCTCGAAAACGGGGGCAATCATGCTATAATAAACTTCAGAATCAGGTATCCTAAAGCGTAAGGATGGAATGCCATGAAAAAACAGTTTGCGGTCATCGGAATGGGCCGTTTCGGATCGTCGGTAGCCAAAAACTTGACGGGACTCGGATTCGAGGTTCTGGCGCTGGATCATAGCGAAGAGCGCATCCAGGAAATATCCACGGTTGTCACGCATGCCGTACAAGTGGATTGCACCGACGAAGAAGCCTTGAGGGCGCTCGGTATACGCAATTTCGACGTTGTCGTCGTGGCAATCGGTGAAAATATACAGGCCAGCATTTTGGCTACGCTTCTCCTGAAAGACATCGGGATTCCGACCATCGTCGTTAAAGCGGCTAACGATCTCCACGGCAAGGTGCTGCGCAAGATCGGAGCGGACAAAATCATTTATCCCGAGCGGGATATGGGGCAAAGGGTTGCCCATCATCTCATTTCGCCGAATATTCTGGATTATATCGAGTTGTCGAGCGAACACAGCATTCTGGAAATGAAGGCTAACGACCGGATGGTCGGTAAAAATTTGCGAGATCTCGATCTTCGCGCCAAATTTCAATGCAACGTGATCGCCGTCAAGCGGCAGGAGCAGCTCATCATTCCTCCGCCCGTCGAAACGCCTATCCAGCCCGGGGAAATTCTGATCGTGCTCGGCAACAACAAAGATTTAAAACGTTTTGAAGTCGAATATTCGGAGTAAATCAATCATGGCACAAGCATATAATCAGCCGGACATCACGTCCGTGCAAAACAATAGAGTGAAAGAATGGGCCGGCCTGCTGGACCGCAAAGGCCGGCAGAAAGCGGGCGCGTTCCTCATCGAGGGGATTCATCTCGTCGAGGAGGCCGTCCGCGCCGGCGCTCCTGTCCGCACCCTCGTGTACGAGGCGGACAAGGGCCTGCCCGGCACGCTGGCGGACCATGCCGAGGCGGCCGGCATAGAGACCGTCTCGGTGACGCGCCCGATCATGGAGCGCTGCACCGACACGGAGACACCGCAGGGAATATTCGCGGTGGTAGACAAGCCGGCGGAGCCGGCCGAGACGCTGCTGGCCGAAACCGGCAGCGATCTCGTGGTCGTGGTCGACGGGGTCCAGGACCCCGGGAACCTGGGCACGATTATCCGCAGCGCCGACGCGGTCGGCGCCTCTGCGGTCGTGCTCGGACGGGGGACCGTCGACCTGTACAACCCCAAAGCGATCCGCTCGACGATGGGATCGCTGTTTCATCTGCCGATCGTGGAGGCGGATCTGCAGGAGCTTCTGCCGGCCGCGCGCGAGGCGGGCCGGCAGATCGTCGTCACGAGCCTGCAGGCGGATTCGAGCTGCTATGCGCTCGATATGACCCGCCCGACCTGGCTCGTGGTGGGCAACGAAGGCCGCGGCGTATCGGAAGCAGCCGGGGAGCTTGCCACGCATCGGGTGATTATCCCGATGCAGGGGCAGGCGGAGTCGCTCAACGTGGCGATGGCGACGACGGTGCTGCTTTTCGAGGCGTCGCGGCAGCGGCTTGCCGGCTCGTCCGTTTAGCCCCTTCATTTAAACACATGAAAAAAAGAAGAAGAGTCTTTCCCTGCGGAAGGAAGACCTTCTTCTTTTTGTTTTTTTCCGGCTGCTGTGAAGGGATTACGTGTCTGCTTGCATGGCGATTTGATAGACGTCATCCCGATCATCCCGCCCAAACTTTCCCTACATAACACGGTTCACGCACGGTGCTATCTATTTCTTGCGCGCAAAGCCTTCCTCTTCCAGATACTCAACCGCTTCTTCGTAACTTTCAAAAACGGAATCCAGGTTCAATCCCGCATGAATAAACCACATTTCATCGTCCAGCTTGACCGTTAGCACATGTCCGTCTGCATTTACCCAGGTTTGTTCGTCAGGACCCGAAGAGCCGGTTTTGTCATCTGCCGTAACGGACGTTCCCGCATCGGCGGTTAATGACCGAATCGCAGCGCCGGCGAGATCTCGAAGCTGCTCTTCCGAATAATCTCGGATGTTGACGAAGCCTTTGTCGTCCGTCTCGGCGCCCTCCATCTGTCCGGCGTAAATGTACCCGTTTCCGTTCGGATGAAAATGGTAGCCGACCGTTTTTTTATCATAAGCGCTGTCTTCGTAATGAAAATTGACACGTCCGAGAGACACGTTTTTCCGCTGGAGTTCCGGGAAAGATTCCATAATGGCGATTTTTTGATCAAAAGTGAGCATAGCTGCCTCCGTTATAGCTTTCATGATTTAATTGCTGATTGTATCATATCCTGTCGGAACGGGACACACAACCGGGAAGAGCCTTCTTTTTTAAAACGAGCCCGCATAGGGTAATAGTAATGCCGCAGGACAGGGAGGAACACGGATGATCCGGCAAAGATGGAAGAGCAGGCCGACCCGCAAGCAAGGCTGGAAAAAAAGGCTGTTCATCGTGCTGCTCATTTTTATGCTTGTCTCGCTGCAGTCGTTTATTATGATCGAGCGGAATTTGAAGCCCCCGCTGATGAATCTGGCGAAAGTGCGGGTCAAGCAGATCGCCACCGAATCCATTAATGAAGCGATTTCCGATAGGATTTCCAGAGGAACGGATTTCGAGAAGCTGATCGATTGGAAAACGGACAGCAGCGGCAAAGTATCCGGCTTTATGCTGAATTATTCCGAGCATATGCGGATTACCGCCGAAACCCGCGGGGCCGTTCAAGGCCAGTTGAACCGGTTGACGGCGATTCCCGAGCATATTCCTCTCGGGCAGGCGATGGGAAGCGCCATTCTCGCTTCATTCGGTCCGAATATCCCGATCCGGATTACGCCGGCCGGGGCCGTTAAGGTGGACCTCAGCACCCGTCATGAAAACGCGGGCATCAACATGATTCTCGTCGAAGTCTATATCCGGATCGTCGCCGAGGTCTCTGTCATCATCCCGTTCGATTCCGAACCCGAAATCGTCGAAACCGAAATCCCGATTTCCTATTCGCTTGTTGTCGGCGACGTGCCTATGTACTATTTCGACAACAAAGGGAATCCCGTCGGGTCGAGCAAGGATGCGGTTCCCCCGAGTATTTCACTGCCTAATCTTAAAGGGCAGCCGACAGCGGGAAGCGGCGAAAAGCAGCAGCCCGGCGCTCATACGGAAGGAGTAACCAAGCCCGAGGGAGCCGGGGAGAAAAAAGCGGAGTAATCCGGACGGACAGCCGTTGGAACGAGATTGTCCGAAGGTTTCTACGCCCGTCGCTTTTATGCGGGGAACAGAACAGGCCCTCTCCTCAGAGAAGGCCTGTTTGCTGATTCATAGGGGCCGGCAGAGGCGGGAAGAGGGAGGGGGTCATTTCCCCGCCGCTCTTTTTTTGAACTCCTCGCGCTCCCACTTCTTCAGCGACGGGTAAGGGTCGAAAGGCCAATCCGCCAGGCCCCTGTCCCGGTACATGCCGAAATGAAGGTGAGGCGGAAATTTACCGGAGGTACCGGGTTTTCCGTACCCCGAGCTGCCGACCCAGCCGACGACTTGTCCGGGCGCTACGACGTCGCCTTCCTTGATTTTTTTATCGAATCCGGAAAGGTGCGCGTAATAATGATAAATATTATCGAGATCGCGTATGCCGATCCGCCAGCCCCCGTAAGGGTTCCAGCCCTTTACTTCTATGATGCCGTAGCTGGTGCTGCGCACCGGAACTCCGTACCCGGCGAACAGGTCCGTCCCCTCGTGGATGCGGAAACCGCCCCAGCCCCGGCTCGCTCCCCACGTGCTTCGGTAGGAATATTCCGCTTTGACCGGAAGGGGGAAAGCGTGCTCGTGAAGGCTGAGTGTCCCGAATTTTTCGAAGATATCCGCAAATTGTTCGATGCGTTCGACGCTGCGCGTATTGGAATAATGCTCCCACAAGGAAATGCGGATATCTTCGGGATCGTTTCCGTGGCGCAGCATCAGCCTTGCCATCGAGGCCAGGCGATCGAGGTCGTTGCCGCGGTCGGCCAGACCGTCGCCCGAACCGTCCACCCCAACGCCGCCGAAAAAGGAGATGCTCCCCGGATCGGTGTCTTCATGGTCGGGGTTAAGCATGCCGACCCAGGTCAGCTCCGGAAAGTCGATGTCGATAAGTCTTTCGGCGGCGTCTTTTTTGCGGATTTTGTTCATCGTATATTCATAGCGGTTCACAGCTGCGAGCAGGGGCCACGGTATCCCTGTTATTTCACTTACCTTCTGCAGGAGCTCTTTTCGCTCGGCATCCGGCGGCTGCTGCGGTTTGGCGGCCGAAGGAGACACCTTGACCGGCTCGGCTGCCGTCGCCGTGAGGGGGCCTGCCGCGAGGCACACCGTTAATAAGCCCGCAAGCAGCCTTTTGGACGGCAGTATTCCTTTCATGCAATCACCTCTTCTTGGTGCTGATGACATTAGGATGTACAGGCTTGGTGGATTTATCCCGCGGAGGCCCAATTAAATGCCCGGCCGGAAGTGAAGAAAAGCGGCGTGGATTGTTTGTACATTCGTGCTATAATAAAAAAAGCCCGGCTTCCGTCAGGTTTCTCGCCGTGAATGAATTGGCGAGTATTCGGATCGGGAACGTTACAAGAAAAACGCAAGGCCTTACAACCCTTGCGAACAAAAGGTGGAGCAAGCAATGGCAACTAAACCGTTACAGCGTAAGCCGGAATGGCTGAAAATAAAACTGAACACCGACGATAACTTCAAAGATTTGAAAAACATGATGCGTTCCAAAACGCTCCACACGGTATGTGAAGAAGCGAAATGCCCCAACATTCACGAATGCTGGGCGAACCGTACGGCCACTTTCATGATCCTCGGCGACATTTGTACCCGCGCCTGCCGTTTTTGCGCCGTTAAAACCGGCCTGCCGACCGAGCTCGATCTTCAAGAGCCGGAACGCGTAGCCGACGCCGCCGCTCAGATGGGGCTCAAGCACTGCGTCGTAACGTCCGTTGCGCGCGATGATCTGAAAGACGGCGGCGCGACGATTTTCGCCGAGACGATCCGAGCCGTGCGAAGTAAAGTGCCGTTCTGCAGCGTGGAAGTGCTGATTCCCGATTTTATGGGCGATGAAGCTTCCCTGCAGATCGTGATGGACGCGAAACCCGACATTCTGAACCACAACATCGAAACTGTCGAGCGCATGTCCGATCACGTCCGGGCCAAAGCCAAATACAGCCGCTCGCTTGAGCTACTGGCACGGGCGAAGAAGATGAACCCGGACATTCCGACGAAGTCCAGCATCATGATCGGGGTGGGCGAGGAGTGGGATGAAATCCTTCAGACCATGGACGATTTGCGCCGTCACGACTGCGACATTATGACGATCGGACAATACTTGCAGCCGACCAGAAAACATTTGGCCGTAGAAAAATATTATACGCCGGAGCAGTTCGCTCTGTTGAAGGAAGAAGGAATGAAGCGCGGATTCAAGCATGTGGAATCCGGCCCGCTCGTCCGCAGCTCGTACCATGCACATGAGCAGGTTCGATCGGCCTCACAGACGTCCGCTCCGTAACCGACGCCGGGATACAGGGGAGGAATTGGGACATGATTCATATCGGAGGCAGAGCGTACGAGCTGGTTACCGAACACCGGAACGGTTGGAATCAGGAAGTTTTCCGGGACCGTTACAGCGAAGTGCTCGAACGCTACGATTATATAGTGGGTGACTGGGGCTATAATCAGCTGCGCCTCAGAGGATTTTTCCGTGAGAATCACAGCAAAGCGGGCAAGGAATCTTCGATTGTCTATCTTCAGGATTATTTGAACGAATACTGCAACTTCGGATGCGCTTATTTTATTCTGGAAAAGCTTCCGGGCAAGCATACTCCGCCCGAACAGACGGAGGAAGAAGCTGCGGCTGCGGAGGGAACTCCCAAGCCTTCCAGACATCAGGGCCAGGGACAGGGCGCTTCCGCTTCCAGAGCGGAGGCCAAGCAGGAGTCCCGTGAAGGCAAAAGCGACACCCGCGAGCCGCGTGCCGACCATAAGCAGGAGGCTAGGGAATCCCGGCAGGAGCAGAAAGGTTCTTCGAACCGCTCCCAGCGCCAGCAGGACGGCGGCCGTGGAGATGCCCAGGTTTCCCAGAAGCAGGGCAAACCGCGTCCGCCGAGACAGCCCCGCGGGGATCAGCAGCGCGGTGAGCGTTCGACCGACGGTAAGCCGCACAATCAGCGTCAGGGCGGCGGCCAGGGCCAGAACAACAACCAGAACAACAACCAGAACAACAACCAGAACAACAACCAGAACAACAACCAGAACAACAACCAGA
>NZ_JAGXJX010000002.1:0-1086764 GCF_019091125.1 Paenibacillus sp. GbtcB18 | reverse complement strand
CCAGAACAACAACCAGAACAACAACCAGAACAACAACCAGAACAACAACCAGAACAACAACCAGAACAACAACCAGAGCAACAACCAGAACAACAACCAGAACAACAACCGTCCTAAGCCTTCCCAAGCGGCCGAAACTCCGGCTTCGCGAACCGGTCCGGAATCTTCCGAATAATTCAGAGTACCAGACAAAAGCAAAACCCTCTGTTCCACCTTATTTAGGCATAAGGTGGAACAGAGGGTTTTTATGTGTGTGCCCTTTTCGCAGAGAGCTTGACTGGAAAAATCAGTTTGCTTTGTTCGCTTTTTGTGCCAGGCGGACCAGCATGTGAGCGAGCATATGACGCTCTTCGTCACGGCCTACATTCCAGAGCTCTCTCAGCAGATTTTCCTCCGCATTGCGGGGCTCTTCGTGGGCGGCCAGGTAGCCTGCTACTTTCTCGGCCGTTTTGGCGAGCTGCTCTTCACCCAGACCGAGGCTTTCACCCAGGTGGACGCGGCTTCCGAGGTAAGATTTGAACTCCTCGAAGTTTTTCAGAATCTGATCTTTCTCACCCGAATCCATGCGATTCATGACATCATTTACTTTCCCTGTATCCAAAGTTCCGTTTTTGTCGACCATGTGATTTTGTTCTGTCATCGTTAACGCCTCCTTGTATAAGGTTCGTATAATGTTACAAGACATCCTTACCCTCAGGTTTTCAGGTTGAATCGGTTCGAACATTTTTTCCGGGCGCATATCGCATTGGCTTACCGTTGGGCATTCTTGTGGTTAAGAACAGCGGTATCAATCATCGCCCCAGGTATATACCCGGCTTTGAGCATTCTCCTTGCTTTTTTATATAGTTCTCGTAAATGCCGGTTTATGAAAAAGCGAAGGATGAGCATGGTATTCTTCGTCTTTTTTTATTACCCATAAAAAGAAGATCAAGATCACTGAAGAAATCAAACCTTTAATCTCGTGTCCCTTCGCTATAACCGCCTCACGCTCATCGGCCTCCTCGAAATGATCCATGCCGCTGCCAGTAACGCAAGAGCAACTAAAATCCCTGATTCTCCCGTCCAGAGGAGGACATTCTCGCCTTTGGAGAATAAATCGAAGACATTTTGGATCACGGCATTCCAGGAGGCGTGCAGGAAGAACGCAGGCCATATACTGCCCGTTGTTAGCCGCAGACGCCCGATAATGTAACCGAAGGAGGTGACCGAAATCATAAATAAAAAAGCGGAGAGAGCAAGGTAGGGACCGGAATAATAATTCCCGGCAATCATCAAGGGCAGATGCCATAATCCCCAGATGATCCCGCTGGTCAGCATCGGGTAGGGAACGCGGGCGTCGATCAGCCTAGTGAGCATATAGCCCCGCCAGCCAAGCTCCTCACCGACACTGCCGATGAGGCCGGCGATTGTGCCGACAACCATATGCGCGAGCAACATTCCCAGAAATATAACGATAGGTGGAGCTTTTATGTACGTATCGGGTGTGACGAATTGGACCAGTCCCGTAATCCAGGCAGTTCCGTACGCAAACAGGCCAATGACTACAGGAAACAGCAGTATAGAAGGCAAAGTCTTCCATGTCTTCCGTCCTCCGACCCGCAGGGAAATATCCGCTATGCCTTCACGCAGCAGCAAACGGGTGAAAATGGAGGACAAGCCCGGCGTCCACATCAGGAACAGGACAAAGATCGGGGATTTCATAGTCAACACATAGCCTAGCATGGAAAGAGGGATGAGCATGGCGAAGAAAACAAGAAGTCCCTTCCTGGCAAAACGAATACGTTCCTTCTCCCCATCTGATCCTCTGACGGACGTGCTGCCAAAGCTAGTTTTCATGATTGCAGCCCCCTTTTCAAGGTATGTATAACCATTTAGAAGTATAGCAATCACTCCGCCTTGATCATAACGAGCTCAAGTCCAGTTTTTTCCTAGGCTGCAGCCTAGTACGAATGAGAGTACAGCTTGGACGGCTCACGTTAACGTAATCAACCATTTTGCCGAGCGGCGGAGAGATTCGAGAATACCCGGATGGAGTGATACGTCCATGCTGCAGCTCCTTTGCCGGCTCCTTAGGCGAGGCCGGCCGGAGCGACACAATAGCACAAAAAAACGGGACGTTCCGGCAGCGTAAACTTGCCGGGAACGTCCCGTTCGCTATTTGCGGGAGCCGATCTGGGGCACCCGGGAAAAACATTATTGAAATTCGTGGCCGATGAACGCTTCGCGGACCCGGTTCCAGAACGGGAACGGGCGGTAGCGGGCGAATTTCACCTTCAGGTTCGGGCTCACCCGGCACCGGATCGATTCCACATCGCTGCGCTGCACATATTGATAATCGAACGCCAGGTAAACCGGATGCTTCGATTTGGGGTAAATGTCGCAGTGGTGATGCATCGGAAGCAGCATCGGCGAGCCGAGCGTCCGGTAGACGCGGTTGTTGATAGACGCAATCTCGGCAATCTGGATCGCGGCCAGAGACGGATGCACGATGGCGCCGCCCAGACTTTTGTTGTAAGCGGTGCTGCCGGAAGGGGTGGACACGCAAATGCCGTCACCGCGGAACATCTCGAACATTTCATCGTTGATGTCGACTTGGGCGACAAGGGTGTTCTCGATTCCTTTTAACGTGAATTCATTTAAAGCCAGACGCTGCTCTACACCTTGGGAAGAATGAATTTCAATTTCCAGAATAGGGTATTGAACAATGCGCATGTCCTGATTGATTTCTCCGTTATGCATAAGCTCTACCAGGTAATCGAGTTGGTCGGGTTTCCAGTCGGCAAAGAAACCGAGATGCCCGGTATGAATGCCCACAAAAGAAATACGGTCCAGTTTATCCGCAAATTGGTGGAAGGCGATCAGCATAGTGCCGTCCCCGCCTATGGATACAACAACCTCGGGTTCCTGCTCGTCGAGCTCCATGCCGTATTGTCCGGCCAATTCGTGAAAACGGCGGGCCAGACCGGCGGATACATCATCCTGACGCTGCACTAAGAAATATTTCAACACGGTTCCTCCTAAGAAGATGTTTGTTCGCAATAGGTATCAATGAGATTCAATGACGAAAGGGGAACGTCATGAAATTCAATGCCGACGCGATAAGAATCGCTGCTGAAGGGCGTGCTGCTCCGAACTTCGCCTGTCAGGAGAAGCGGAGCTTCAACTTCAGGCAAATGGAAAGATAATTCCAACATTAGGGATTCGATCATTCTGTGCGAAGTGATCATAGAAGTGCCGCTTCGGCTGATTTCCAGTAGCTGCCCTATAAAGGCGGGCGTGTCCTCGGCGGAATTCTGCCGGGTTCCGATCACACGACAAGTGGCGTTCGTGTGCGGAGGCAGAGGCTTCCTGATGTGTCTGCGGTTTTGATAGGAGTACAGCTCCTGCGGAGAGACGAGCTTCAGCACGCAAGAGGAGACTTCCGGGTCAAGCTGTACAAGATCGACAAAAGAATAATAATTGATCCCCTGATCCTGGAAGGAGAATTCGATAAAAGAAATCTGCTCCAGCTTATCAAGCGGATTGGCGGAATCAAAATATACATGCACCGAAAAAAAGTCCAAACCGGCTTCGCGCAAAAACACGCGGGTTTCCAAGCAAAAGGGCTGACCATCGGCGTTTTCTCCGACAATGATCAGCTTGCACTCCGTATTCGGTACGAGAATATGTTGGGTCAGCGCATACGTCCAATTCATCATTATCACCATGGTTCCATGCGGCGGCATCCAGATTAGGTACACTCATTCATAACGAACCTTCTTTTCTCATAATAATCAATTACGGCGGATAACACAATGCTTAGACTCTGTAAAGCTTTACAGGAAAGAGCAGGGGCGGGGAAGCTTGTTTGCCCGGATGCCCAGTCTTCGCCGTTTCCGAGTCGAAGGCTGGGGGTTCTTACGATGCGGCAAGGCTTCCGGAGCCGCGGCTGACGGTTCACTTTTTGTATGGCCGCTTCATAAGATGAATTGACAGAATATTCTTTCAAACGGTTCGTTTCAGGAAGGAGTGAAGAAGATAAAGCGAGAATAAAATAAACAGGGAACCGGCGAAGACAACGAACGCGAGCGGGAAAAGCGTCAGCCATCCGCTACCGCCGTCCGTTCCGAATTTTCCGGCAGGCAGGGCGTTCTCCAGAAGAACTCCGATGGGCCTCATCGGTTTCCACAGCACAAACACAAGCAGCGAAGCGAGTAAACTATGCAGAATGCGGGCCGTCAAAAATGGCGCATAACGCATGTTCGTCTGGCTCAGGACGCTCACGATCTGGGCATGAACGGATAGCCCTCCCCAGGAAAGAATAAAGGCGGCCGCGGCTGTCTTGAATACGAGCAGGGTCGAATCGTCCATGCCGCCTGCCGCTTTGGCGCCGAGTGTAACTTCGAACGTGCCTCCGATCAGCGCATCCGAGAGGGCCGGAGGGAGCTGAAGCAAGTTCAGGAACATGCGCAGCAGGCCGGAGAGCATGTGAATGACACCGCTCATGGTCAGCATTTCAAGCACAACGGAGAAAAAGACCACGAGGCTGCCCAGCAGAAAAATCAGGTTCAGCGAATTCCGAACCCCTTGGGCCAGCAAAGTGCCGAAAGGCCGTCCGTCTTCCAGCCGTGCCTTGTGCATCGCTTTGAAGGCGCGGGCCCAGACGGACGAACGATTGCCTGCGGCAGCACGCGGAGCGGGCGATGAAGGAGCTCCTCTTCCATGAAACCTCATCAGAAAGCCGACAAGCAGGGCGCCCCCGTAATGGGCGGCCGCGAGTACGGCGGCGAGGGACGCGTCATGGAAGAAACCGACGCAGACGGCTCCGATGAGGAAGATGGGATCGGAGCTTGTCGTGAAGGCGACAAGGCGCTCGCCTTCCTCCCGGTTGACGAGCCTGTCCTTCCAGAGCTGCGAAGTCAGCTTCGCTCCGACCGGATACCCGGAGGCGAAGCCCATGGCCACCACGAATCCGCCGATTCCGGGTATACGAAAAACGGGACGCATCATCGGATCGAAGATCATGCCGAAAAAGTGGACGATTCCGAATCCGAGAAGCACCTCGGAAATAACGAAGAAAGGGAATAAGGCCGGAAAGAGCACGCCCCACCAGATGGCGACGCCGTGAACCGCGGCCGCGAGACTTTCGCGGGGATAGGCGACCATAAGCGCAGCGATGCCGATGATCAGTACACACAAAGGAATAAGGGCAAAGACGGAACGCCTTGACATGGGGTTTGTACACCTCCTCCCTAACGTATATGTGCGGAGGGAGAGAAACATGCTTTCTGTAAGCGTATACTTAGTTTTTCGAAAACACTGGAAGTTGAACTTAAGTATGGTACAATGGTACTAAACCTGGTTTTTCATCCTGTAACCGTGGGAGTGAAACTTATGGCTGGAGTAATTTCTGGACTGCTGGTATGCTTTTTTGTTTACGTGATAAGGGAAGCCCTTATAAATGCGGCGGAAGACGATCTGGAAGGATATTGAGCCGAGCAGTCAGGTCTGTTTAGCGCCGGTGTCCTCAGGTTGTTCCGTGCCGACGATTTTAGTTGCCAAAGGATGACCTCAGCATGAATATCGATGATTCAACGACAACGCTGTACGAGCGCATGGGCGGGGAGCCTGTCCTTCGCAGGCTGGTGGAAGCCTTCTATCCGAAGGTACAGGAGAATCCGCTGCTCGGTCCTCTATTCCCGGAGGATATCCGTCCGGTGATGGAGAAACAGATTCAGTTTCTCACCCAATTTTTCGGAGGGCCCATGCTTTATACGATGGAGCACGGACATCCGATGATGCGGGCGCGCCATATGCCTTTTCCCGTTACGAGAGAAAGGGCGGATGCCTGGCTGTCCTGCATGCGCGAGGCTGCCCGGGAAATCGGTCTTCCCGATGATTTGGCGGGGATTCTGCTTGCAAGATTGCAGGCGCCGGCTTATCATTTCGTGAATCAGGAGTAAGGGGAAGAACACGTCCGGCAGGAATGCTTCTCTAGTCCCCTAAAATTTCAAAACGCTTATTGAAACACGCATGCTGTCTTTCGCATGGTACTTCAATAAGCGTTTTGTTGTTCCAGGAGCGCAGGGTCCGGAGATTCGCTGCACAGGGTAATCCTGTTTTTACCCGTATTTTTGGAGATATACAGGGCACGGTCCGCTTCATCGATCAGCAGCTGCAGATCCGCAGCGGCATCCGCGGCGGCAGAAATGCCGATCGAAACGGTGACGGGCGTCGTTTCCGTATGCTCGAACGGATGAGCCGCAACGGCAAGCCGGATTTTCTCGGCATATTCCCGCAGCTTGACGGGATCGGTCTCCGTGCTCATCAGGATGAATTCTTCGCCCCCGTAACGGGCGATATAATCGTGCTCCGCGACCGCATTCTTGAGCAGGCGTCCCGTTTCCCGGAGAAGCTGATCCCCGTGAAGGTGGCCCCAGCAGTCGTTATACTGCTTGAAATTGTCGATGTCGATCATAAAAATGGAAACCGCACGAAAGCCGAGCGTACGACCCGCTATTTCAAAAAAGCTCCTCAGATTCGGGAGCCCCGTTAGCAGATCCTGGCTTGCCTTCATTTCGAGCTTGCGCTGGTTCAGCCACTTGGCGTTTTCGTCGTTGCTCATCCCGATTAGGAGGCAGACGGAGACAGCCGACACGGCGGACATAAACAGCAGCGGGTACGATTCGCTCAGCGCGTGTCCTCCCGTATGCACGGCCGCGTAAATGACGACCTGGGTGAGAAACAGGAGCACGCTGATTTTCAAACCGGCCCGGATCGGAATCGGCTTGCTGCCGGTTCTGAATTCCGAACGATGAAAGCCCGAACTGAGAACAGCCGGGATAATCAAGCTTTGCAATGTCTGCATCATCCACATGGAATCTTCCGCCGTCACAAAGGAATAGATCGTGGGGAGCAGGGTGGAGAAGAGGGCGTTGCCGAGCCCGTAGCGGAGCCCCGCCATGACGACGGGAAGGTAGCGCAGGTCTACGGCGCCCGTATCCAGCGAGAGCGGCTGCTGCATGAGCAGAATGCAGGCCAGGCCCGTCAGTACGGGTGAAGCTATTTTTTCGTAATTTTCAAAAAAATGCATGCGCTGAATTTTAAGCGCCAGATAGCTGAGGGTGACCAGGGTACAAGCAATGGTGAGGGCAACCAGATATTCACTCAAGCGGAACCACTCCTCGTTATTGCAATGGATGGCTCGTCTTACCGTTTTCTGAAAGGCCGGTCCGCAAGCAAATAATCCGTGTCCGTGTCCACCAGCGTCACTTTCTCACGGCAGCAGGGAAACACGAGAAGTCTTTTCTTGCCTTCATGGATCGGAAGTAAGTCTTTAGTCCTTAAAGGCAGGAGAACGTTAGATTGGCTGCAGAACGGGCATTCGGCTACATAAATATCTTTCAAAACGGTTTCATAAGGCCATGTATGACTAAAAGGAAGCATCATTTTACTTCGTTTCACTTTCGGAATCCGGCGCCGGATCCTTATCGGGCTTGGACGAAGCGAGCTCGGCCAGCTTTTGCAGCAGGATATGCTGGGGCATGTGCATCAGGTGCTCGAGCGGTACGCCCAGGTGCTTGGCAAGCTTCACCGCCGTGTCCGGAGAAATGTTCAAGGGTTTCATTAGACCTATCCTTTCTTCGGGAAAAATGGTTCTTTTTATCTATTGATAGCATATTTCTTAGGAAGAAGCAATTGCGTGAATAAACGGTCCCTCCTCCATACTGTATCCTATTGAGTGACCTCTCACAACAAGGCGGAAGACCCTTCTTTTGTTTGCAGGAAGTTTATGGTTTAATGTTACCGTAGGTCAATTTAGTCTTTACCCTCTAATCGGAAAGGTGGATTACACATGCATACACCGTTGAATCAGACCTGGGATCTGGACGTATTTTTCCCGGGCGGAAGCGAATCTCCCCAGTTTGCCTCGTTTCTGAACGACCTGGACGGCGATATCGCCGCATTCCGCGCCAGTCTCGAGAAAGCGTCGTCTCCTCAATCCGCCGGCGATTCGGCTGGCTTTAAGGCTCTAATAGATCAGTATCAGGGCATCTTAAAACGAATTCGTGAAGCGGATTCATTCGTAGGCTGCCTCGCGGCCGATAATCAGAAGGATAAGAAAGCCGTCCAGCTCGGCGGTAAAGTGAAAACGCTCTATGCCGATTTCCTGGCATCCCTGACCCGTCTGGACCCCGTTATCACGGGAACGCCGGATGACGTCTGGAGCGCTCTGCTTGAGCAGGAAGGACTCCGCGAGATCGCGTTTTCCCTGAACGAGCGCAGAACGCAGGCGAAAGAGAAGCTTCCGCCGGAGCAGGAAGCGCTGATCAGCGATTTGGCCGTTGACGGTTATCACGGCTGGAACGACCTGTACAATACGACGGTGAGCCAGTTCCGCATGGTGGTGGAAGAGAACGGCGAGCGCCAGGAGCTGTCCGCTGGCCAGGCTTTTAACCGCCTGCATACGCCGGAGCTTGCGAAGCGCACCGAGCTTTTCAGCCGGTGGGAGGAAGCATGGGCCGAGAAAGCCGACTTTGCGGCGGAAGCTCTTAACCATATCGCCGGCTTCAGGCTGCAGGTTTACAAACAGCGCGGCTGGGATTCCGTACATAAAGAACCGCTTGAAATCAACCGCATGAGCAAGCGGACGCTGGATGTGATGTGGGACGTCATTACCCGCAATAAGGGCGTGCTCGTCGATTATCTGAACCGCAAAGCACAGCTGCTGGGCCTTGAAAAGCTGGCGTGGGCGGATGTGGATGCGCCTCTGGAAGGCGGAACGAAGACAGTCGGCTACGACGAAGGCGCCAAGCTGATCGTCGACCAGTTCCGCGACTTCAGCCCGCGTCTGGCGGACTATGCCGCGCAGGCGTTCGAGAACCGCTGGATCGAAGCGGAAGACCGCGCAGGCAAGCGCCCGGGAGGTTTCTGTACGTCCTTCCCGCTGGCGAAGCAGACGCGCATTTTCATGACCTACAGCGGAACGCTGAACAACCTGTCCACGCTCGCTCACGAGCTCGGCCACGGCTTCCATCAGTATCTGATGGATGATATGCCGGCGCTGGCCCAGGAATACGCCATGAACGTGGCCGAGACGGCTTCCACATTCGCGGAGCTGATCGTCTCCGACGCGGCTGTAAAAGCGGCCGTCAGCGACGACGAGCGTATCGTCCTGCTGGAAGACAAAATTCAGCGCGCGGTCGCGTTCTTCATGAACATTCACGCCCGCTTTATTTTCGAGACCAATTTCTACGACGAGCGCCGCAAAGGCCTCGTAAGCGCAGACCGCCTCAGCGAGCTGATGGTCCAGGCGCAGAAAGAAGCGTTCAACGATTCGCTCAGCGCTTATCACCCTCATTTCTGGGCGGCGAAACTGCACTTCTACGCGACGGATGTGCCGTTCTACAACTTCCCGTATACGTTCGGTTTCCTGTTCAGCGCGGGCATTTATGCGCGTGCGCTCGAAGAAGGAACCGCGTTCGAGGACAAATACGCGGCGCTTCTCCGGGATACCGGCAGCATGACGGTCGAAGAGCTGGCTCATAAGCATCTCGGCGTCGATCTGACCCAGCCGGATTTCTGGCAGAGCGCGGTCGATACCGTTATCGAAGACGTGAACGAATTCATGCGCCTGACGGAAGGCAAAGTGAAGTAAAACCGTTTCTTGCAGCCAAAAGAACCTTCAAATCCACCATTCGTGGATTGAAGGTTCTTTTTACATGAACACCCGGCGGACCGGAAGTAAACGTTCTCAAAATTTAAAAATTTGAATTGTCTGCTCCAACTGTTTAACGGAACGCGTCATTTGCTCGCACCGGCTCACCATTTCGAGAACGCCGCTGATCTGCTCGTTCATCGAAGCGGACACTTCCTCCGTTCCCGCAGCGGACTGCTCGGTAATTGCGGAGATGTTCTCCATCGTTGCGGAAATTTGACGTGCGCCTGCCAGCATACTGTCACTCTCTCCGGCAAATTCTCCGATCCGGTCGGAAATAAAACGGACGGCGTTAAAAATATCGGAGAAAACGGCTTCGGTATCCTGGATCAGCTCCGTCTGTCTGCCGACGGCTTCCTCATTTACTTCGATATGAGACAGTGCCTGGCGAATGCCGGATTCGATGGCCGTGACCAGCCCGAACACTTCCCTCGTCTGGGTGGTCGCTTCTTCGGCCAGCTTCCTCACCTCCTGCGCAACTACGGCAAATCCCCGCCCTTGTTCCCCCGCTCTTGCCGCTTCTATGGACGCGTTCAGCGACAAGAGATTGGTTTGTTCGGCAATCTCCGAGATCGCCTTGGTGATTTTGGAGATTCCTGCCGTTTGTTCCGCAAGGGTGCGGATTGTGTCGGAAACGCGCGCGGTAGCTTCGACATTTCTTTTCATGCCCTGCCCCTGTATTTCGACAGCTTCACGGCCTTTGTCGACGAGCGACAGCATTTGCTCGGAACGGGCATTCATCGTTTGGGTCGACCCCGCAAAGTTCGAAACCTTCTGCTCGATATCTTTCGTAGATACGGAGATGGTGGAGACTTCTTCCGAAATCTGTCCGGCTCCCGAGGCGAGTTCCTGGGCGGAAACTGTCACCTGCTGAAGAACGTCCTTGAGCTGCAGGTTCTGGGAATAGATGCTTTGGCTCGTATCGGCAACTTGTCTCGTGATGGCGCCGGTTTCGCCCAAAATGCCGCGCAGCTTGTCGATCATGCTGTTGAAGGAACGTCCGAGATCGCCCAAGGCATCGTCTGTTGTCGCATCCACCTTGCGGGAGAAATCGCCTTTGGAGATGTTGAGAGCCGCGCGGGTAAGGTCCTCGACAGGTTCCGTAAGCGCTCTCTCAAACCAGCGGACGAAAGGGAAACTTGCCGCCAGCATAACCGCGAGAAAAATAAAGCCGATCCAGCGGTTGGAACCGGGAAGCAGGAGAAGGAGAAGCAGCGCCGCGGAATAAACGGCGATCAAGCCGTAACAGCCGGCCAGCAGCTTGCTTTTAAAGGAGAGAGACGACCAGTTCTTCATACATAACGCTCCTATAGACAGAATAAATTCAAAATGTAACATATTTCCTGCGGCCATTATATCATCGGGTTTTATAAGGGTCTATAGTTTTATTTGGTGTAAAATAAGTGAGTGAAAAGACCTAAAAAAGAAATAGGGACATAGGTCCAAAAATAAATTTCCGATTAATTTTTTGCAGGAAAGATCATATGAAATGTGACTTTTAGGCGGATTTTAGCGAGAAAAAAATTGAAAAAAATAAAAGTAATGTAAAATTATGTTGTATTAGATCTAAAGACACATTATACTGTGGCTACATGCCTAGAATATACAAATTCATACAATTTTCAGAGGGACATTAGGGGGAAAATCATGATTATTGAACCGATTTCATTGGTACGTCAAGTTGAAATTGTATTTACCGAGCTTCGGGAGGAATTGAGCGAGTTAAACTCGGGAACGGTCTTTTTGCAGATCCGCAACAATGCGGTCGGAAAGTTCGGCGTCCGGCATAATCCTCTCGAAGGAAGGGACGGGGTTGTGCAGAAGAGCGGGACGGGTCTGACGGAATCCCAGTGGCAGGCTTTCCGGAAGCTTGCGCTGGATTCTTTGAGGTACAAAGTGAATTGGACCCACGGGGAAATTACGTTTGATTTCACGGTAAAGAAAGAAACGCTGTATGCCAGCGTCATGTTCGAATCGAACTATAACATGTCCAGCCTCATCCGCGGATAAAGACGTTCAAAACAAGAAAAAAGGTGGCTGTTTCGGCCACCTTTTTTGGTCGTGCTTAAGTATGTTTGAATCAGACGATTAACGTCCCAATTTGCCTGCCAGCTGCTGCTCGGCGATTTGAACCAGTCTGCGAGTGATGTGTCCACCGATCGCGCCTGTGTCGCGAGTAGCCATGTAACCGTAGTAGCCGTCTTGAGGGATTTGAATACCAAGCTCTTGAGCGACTTCGTATTTCAGTTGGTCCAAAGCTTGGTTAGCTTGTGGAACAACCAGTGTGTTGCTGCTGCGGGATTGTCCTGTACCCATTTCATATCACCTCCTTCGGTAATGGGTAGTATGAACCGTTTTGTTAAAAATACTCATGCTGAAAAAAATATTTTACTTGTCGAGCATTGTCTGGATAGAGGTGTATAAATAGGTAGAAAAAGTCGAATGCGTCGAAAAAGTAAAAGAAAAGAGGTCTTTCCAAAGGGCGGCAGGGGGGCTTTATGAAGGGGCGGAACCCCGGCGTTTTGTGATAAACTATAGGCCGGGGATCGGACAAACATTCGCAAGCTTGTCCGGAACGTCCCCTTTGTATGGAAAGGAAGGGAAGTATGGCCGAGAAAAAGTTTTATGTGGTATGGGTGGGCAGAACCCCGGGAATTTATTCGACTTGGGCCCAGTGCAAGGAGCAGACCGATGCGTTCCCGCAGGCCAAATACAAGTCGTATCCCACGGAAGCCGAGGCGCGGGCCGCTTTCGAACGCGGCTGGCAGAAGTCGCTCGATTTCGGAGCGAAGAAAAAGTCCGCGGGAGCGGGAAGTTCCGGGAAATCCGAGGCGCCTCCCGAAGTGGACTATGACAGCATTTCCGTCGATGTGGGCTGTTCCGGTAATCCCGGAATCGTGGAATACAAAGGCGTGGATACGAAGACGGGCGAAGTGATTTTTTACAGGGGGCCGATTTCCAAAGGGACGAACAATATGGGGGAGTTTCTCGCCATTGTTCATGCTCTCGCCTATCTGAAAAAGCAGGGTAGCAGCAAAACCATTTATACGGATTCGATGACCGCCCTCAGCTGGCTCCGCAAAAAAGAGGTCGCTTCCAATCTGGTCAGGGATGCTTCGACGAAAGAAATATGGACCTTGGTAGACCGCGCGCTTGAGTGGATACGCACCAACACATACACCAATAAAATCGTGAAATGGGACACTAAGAAGTGGGGAGAAATCAAGGCCGATTTCGGCCGTAAATAAGTCAGGCTCTTAGTCCGGAATGTTTTCCGGGCTGAGAGCTTTTTTAGTTCGCGCGCAAGAAGGACGCCTCGGAGCCTGCGCAAGTGCGCCTAAAATTTTCGTTGACGAAAAGAAGGACGTACAGTATGATATGCCTTAATCCAACTGGAATACTTGGATTAAAGAGAACTTTTACACAGAAAATGAACAACGGGGGAGAGGGAACTATGAAAGGGATACGCAAAGTTGTCCATGTTTTCACTATGATGATTCTGATCGTCGGTCTGGTGGCGGCATGCGGCAAAGCAAACACGGAGACAACTACGGGATCGGCTGCGCAGACACCTGGCGCTTCGCCGGCTGGCGGTGATAAAGCTAATGCCTTGGCAGGCAAGAAAGTCGCGCTGATTATGCGTCAGAATCTGGGCACCTTCTCGGCTCAATACGTGGAAGGCGTGAAGGAGCAGGTTACCAAGCTTGGCGGTACGGTAACGGTGATTCCCGCGGACGGCGATCTGACGAAAATGGCTTCCAACCTCGATGCGGCCGTCAACCAGAAATTCGATGGTATTCTGCTCGACCACGGAACACCGGATGCCCTTCAGAACGGCATCAATAAAGCCGTGGAGAAGAAGATTCCGATCGTCGCATTTGATTCCAACGTCAAAGGACCCGGCATCGTGGCACTGGAGCAGAACGACCAGAAGCTGGCCGAACTGACGCTGGAGCAGCTCGGTAAAGATGCCGGCGGCAAGGGCAACATCGTCAAGGTGTGGGTGGCAGGTTTCCCCCCGATGGAGAGCCGCCAGATTGCCTACAAAGCTTTTATGGATAAGAACAAAGATATTAAAGAGATCTCGACGTTCGGCAACGCGCAGAACCCGGCTTTGGATACGCAGGCGCAAATGGAAGCGATCTTGAAAAAGTATCCGAACAAAGGCGATATTACGGCCGTATGGGCGGCTTGGGACGAGTTCGCCAAAGGCGCAACGCGCGCCATTCAGCAGGCGGGCCGCACGGAAATTAAAGTATACGGCATCGACATGAGCGACGAGGATCTTCAGCTCATTCAGGATGCGAACAGCTCCTGGGTAGCTTCGGCCGCTGTCGATCCGAAAGATATCGGACGCATTCAGGTCCGCTACCTGTATCAGAAGCTTCACGGGGATCAGACTCCGGAGAAAGTGGTCCTGGAGCCGGTATTCGTCTCCCGCGACCAACTGCCGAAAGACAAGAAAGTTACGACGGCGGAACTCAGCCAGTATGTGCAAGGCTGGGGCAACAGCCAGCAAGGTTACACCGATTGGCTTAAGGAAGCCGAGAAACAGTCGGGCAAATAAGAAGAACACGCGAAATCCCATCGGGTTGTTGACGATGGGATTTTGAAAGTTCGGGGAGGAGTACGGTTCATCATGACGACGACTTCACTATCCGTGCTGCGGATGAACGGCATAACGAAAACATTTCCGGGCGTAAAAGCGTTGTCGGAAGTGGATTTTGAAGTGAAAGGCGGCGAAATTCACGGACTTCTGGGGGCCAACGGGGCGGGAAAAAGCACGCTCATGAAGATCCTGTCCGGCGCGTATACCGCGGACGGGGGAACGATCGAAATCGACGGAAAGCCCGTGCCGATTTCTTCGCCCAAGGATGCGATGCGGCAGGGGATCTTCTGCGTGTATCAGGAAGTCGACACCGCGCTCGTCCCGGAGCTAACGGTGGCGGAGAACGTGCTGCTGGACAGCGTTGCGCACGGGAGCGCCTGGCTTCGCTGGAGCACACTGAACCGGGAAGCGGGGAGAATCCTCGATTCGATAGGCTCGGACATCCCGGTGAAGCTGAAGGTATCGCAGCTGACCATCGCGCAGAAGCAGCTCGTGCTGATCGCACGGGCGGTGGCTCATGCGGCGAAGTGCGTCATTTTCGACGAGCCGACGGCTCCCCTCAGCCTCGAAGAATCGGAGCAGCTATTCGCGATTATGGAACGGCTGAAGGCCAACGGCGTCGGATGCGTATTTATTTCGCACCGGCTTGCGGAAGTGACCCGGCTGTGCGACCGGATCACGGTCATGCGGGACGGAAGCCGCGTGCTGACGAAGGCCGCCCAGAGTACCAGCCACGGCGAAATCATTGAAACGATGCTCGGCAAGACGTTCGCCGAGGAGTTTCCCAAGCTGCCGGCGGACCTGGGCGGGACGGTGCTGGAGGTCCGGGGGCTGCGCCGCGGGACGAAGGTGCGCGGGGTCGATTTCACGCTTCGCGAGGGCGAAATCCTCGGCATCGTGGGCCTGGTCGGCGCCGGCAAAACCGAGCTGAGCCGGCTGCTCTTCGGAGCCGACCGCGCCGACGGCGGCGATGTCCTGCTGCGCGGCAAACGGCTGCGGCTCCATGAGCCGGAGGATGCCGTACGCGCAGGCGTGGTGCTTGTGCCGGAGGAGCGGCGCAAGCAGGGCGTGCTTGTGGAGGAATCGGTCCAGCGCAACTTGTCGCTGCCGATTCTCCGGAGACTGAGCGCCGGCGGATTCATCCGCAGGCGCGAGGAGCGAGGCCACGCCGAGCGGCTGATCGGCCGGCTCGGGGTGAAGCCGCCGCAGCCGGAGCGGCCTGTGAAGCACCTGAGCGGCGGCAACCAGCAGAAGGTGGCCGTAGGCAAGTGGCTGCCGACGGACGCTTCGGTGTACATGTTCGACGAGCCGACGAAGGGCGTGGATGTCGGCGCGAAGAGCGACATTTTCCGGCTGATCGGACAGTTGGCGCAGGAAGGCAAGGGCGTTATCTACCTGTCCTGCGAAATCGCCGAAATTCTGGGGATCGCCGACCGGATTCTCGTGATGAGCTACGGCCGGATCACAGGCGAACTCAGCCGCGAGGAAGCCACGGCGGAAGCCATTTTATCTTATGCCAGCGCAGGGGAGGCCGAACACGTTGAAAGATAAAGCACTGGACGTTTCGTTCCGCTACGGGACACTTGTCGTCATCGCCGCGGTTTTTGTCTTTTTTTCCATTACGAACCCGAACTTCTTAAGTTATGATAATATTTTTGATATTTTGCGTTCCATTTCTATCGTTACGTTTGTGGCGATCGGCGTCACGCTGTCGCAGATTGTCGACGGATTCGACTTGTCTGTCGGCTCTACCGTTTCCATTACGACCGTCGTGGCCGCTTCGCTGATGGTCTGGTACGAGCAGCCCCTGATTGTGGTTTTGCTGGTGCCCCTGGCGATCGGCATCGGAATCGGCCTGCTCAACGCCTTCCTTATTGTGAAGGTGCGCATTCCCGACTTGCTTGCCACACTGACGGTGATGTATATCATCGCAGGGGTGCACAAGACGTACACCAAAGGGTTTTCGGTCTACAACAACATGCCGATGCCCGACGGAACGACGGCAAAGGGTATAGTGACGGAAAGCTTTAAATGGCTGGGCCAGGGAAAAATTATCGGCCTGCCGGTTCCCGTCGTCCTGATGATTATCGCGGTAGCGGCCGTCCATATTTTCCTCACGTACACGCGCTGGGGCCGTCAGCTCTATATTACGGGAGGCAACCGCGAAGCCGCCCGGTTGTCCGGAATCGGCGTAAACCGGGTGCGGACGGCCGCCTACGTGCTCTCGGGTCTTTTCGCCGCGATAGGGGGAATCCTGTATGCGGCCCGGATCGGTTCGGGCCAGATCGACGCGGGGGCTCCGCTGCTTATGGAAGCGGTGGCGGCCGTGTTCGTGGGGTATTCCGTCCTGGGCGCGGGCAAGCCCAATGTAATCGGCACTTTCTTCGGAGCGGTGCTGATCGGCATCCTGCTCAACGGCCTGACGATGCTGAACGTGCCGTACTACTCGTTCGATATCATCAAGGGGGGCGTGCTTCTTGCGGCGCTTGCCGTTACGTTCGTTCACTTGAATCGCCGGCGTCAATAGGGCCGGCACGAACAAGAGACCTTGAAGGAAATCCTTCAAGGTCTTTTTTTGAAAATAAAGCGGCTCTTCCGAACCCCATCGTCAGGAAGATTTTAGTTGACGGTGGACAGATTGAGCGTATAATTTTTTCTTGTATCGACATTCAGGAAAGCCGGAGTTACTTTAACGAAAAAAGTAGTCCCGGACGCGCCGCCGTTCAGCGTAACCGATCCGTTGCCGCTTGCGGAGGACTGGTAAACAGGCACACCCAGCGGGGACAGTGTATATAACGTAATGAGGTAAGGATAGCCGGAAGGAGACGTTAGCGTGACTTTGTGTACGCTGCCGGCCGGAACTTGGTCGGACCACCAGTCTCTGTCGAGCGATCCGCTCAGTTTGCCGTAGTTGTCTCCTTGGGACAAAACATTGGCGGTTGTGTAAGTATCGTTAGGCTCGGTTTCGGTGTTAGCGTAAGCGGAAGAGGCTCCTAAGGTCAGCAGGAAAAGAAGCGTGAGGACGATAATTTTTTTCATGAACGACACCTCCAGGTTATAATAAATGATAGGTTGGCCAACCTATCTTAAAAAATAACATATATAGGCAAAAATGTAAATTTAGTATTTGTAAAATACCCGTTTCTCATTGCCTCGAGGTTAAGCTCTACAAGCATAAAAAAACAGCCAGTCCCGTTTATCAAAAGGGAGGCTGCTTTTACAACTTTCGGATTCTATCAAACTTTCACTTCCCGGAGGTTTAGAAAAACCGATTGTTAGACAGGATGTATAAAGAGAGAACGTCATACCCGTTTTCCGTTCGTCGCGGTGCAAACAAGCCGACTAGAGCCTCATGTACAGCAGCCAACTCAAACTTCCGGCAACCGCGCCTGTCGCCACAGCGATCCAGAACCAGCCGTTGTGCAGCATTTGCCGCACAAATGCAGGAAGTTTCCGCATAAAACCGCCTCCTTTTTCATACTTTTTATCATAATCGCAAGGGCAGGACCGTGCGGTCCACAAATTTTGCTGAAAATTATGAAATACCGGAACCATCCCCCCGTCTTTTCGTTATATAGTAGAGAGAGTTAGAGCGGGCGGAAAGGCCCCCGAGTTTTGAGAGGATAGGAGCACACCATATGTTTACCAAACAATATTTTCAAAGCAAAGGTTTCCGGAGAATTTTGATCTTCGCCCTGCTTGCCCTTATTCTTTATGCTATGCAGAGCATGATCAATCTCATTCTGCTTACGTTCATCTTCGCTTTTCTGATGGACCGTATGCAGTCGTTCGTTTCATCCAGGCTGAACCGGTATATGAGAGTGGACCGGCGCTGGATCGTTGCGATTCTGTACGTGGTTATTCTGGCGCTGCTGGGGATCGGGATGTACAGGTATTTGCCTGTCGTGGCCGTCCAGGTATCGCAGGTCGTCAGGCAGTTGTATGAATTTTATACGCAGCCGCAGGACAATGAAGTGCTCAGCTATATCATCAACCTGATTAAACCTTACATTGAACAGACCGAGCTCTCGAAGTATATGAATCAGGGATTCGGCTTTGTGTTCAAATCGGTGACCGACATCAGCAAAGTGCTTGTGCAGGTGTTCATCGCCCTGCTCCTCAGCCTGTTTTTCCTGCTCGAGAAGCCGAGAATCATCCGTTTTACCGCGAAGTTCAAAGACAGCAAAATCTCGGCGTTTTACGAAGAAGTGGCCTATTTCGGCAGCCGTTTTGTCCACTCTTTCGGTAAAGTGCTGGAAGCTCAGTTCCTCATCGCGCTCGTAAACGGCGTTTTGTCCGTCATCGCGCTGTGGATTCTCGGTTTTCCTCAGCTGTTCGGCCTCGGCCTGATGATTTTCCTGCTGGGCCTCGTCCCCGTGGCGGGCGTCATCATATCCCTGATTCCGCTCTGTACGATTGCTTACAGCATAGACGGGATCATGATGGTGGTATATGTGCTTGTTCTGGTCGCGGTTCTCCACGCCCTGGAAGCTTATATGCTGAATCCGAAGCTGATGTCCGCCAAAACGAACCTGCCCGTGTTTTACACCTTCATCGTCCTCATCTTCTCCGAGCATTTTATGGGCGTATGGGGACTGATTATCGGGATTCCGATCTTTATGTTCCTGCTGGACGTACTGGATGTGACCCGGGAAAAAGAACCCGTTGCTTAAACCCAAAAGAGCAAGCGTCCCTTAAAGGGATGTCTTGCTCTTTTGAATTATGCTGCCGCCAACCGGTCAGCCGTCAAACTCGATGTGATTCCTAAGCTCCGTCGGGCCCATTCGTTCCGGTTTATTCGACCCCCGAATCGGATCCGCCTGATCGTGTTTTGAACCGGAGGAGCGCAGCTGACGAAAACGGGTGTTGAAAAAGTGAGTCGTCTATGATATAATATGTAATTGTATTGTTAAACCCTCTTTTTTAGTTCCTCTTTTATGAATAACATTCCTCCACCGAATCAAATTCCAACAACCCTAAGAATTTGTTTACCGTGTTACTTGATTCACACTGGCGCGGTCATCGGAGCCGCAAGGATGAAAGAGAGGCAGGGCTTTCATTGTTTTAGGAACACTAATTGGTCATTTCTTTATTCAGAGATCATTAGGAACTAGAAAACAAGGCCGTTTCTTCGAGCCTTCTATACGAGCATACTCACGACATTTTCTATAGAAACGGCAATGGGTTTCTTTCCGCCATAGTAGCCATGGCACAAGGAAGAAGCAGATGGACACATAACCGCTACAGGCAGTAAAACGAACATACGAAAAACCCGTCAGCATGGCTGGCGGGTTTTTTCGGTTTCCGGTTGTTTTTGCGGTGCTCTTTTTTATCTCAGCAGTCGCTCTCAAATGAATTTGAAACGGCGTTTCAACAGGAAACGAAGAACGAAGTAAACGATCGCTCCGCCAAGAAGGAAAGCAAGGCCATAGGCATATAAGGACGCGCCGTTTTGCTGGTATTGATAATAGGGGGCCGTGAAATCTTTGCCGACCATCCCGGCAAAGCAAGCTCCGCAAATTACGGCTCCCCACAAAAAGTAAGGTTCCAGAAAGGGAAAAAGAATCGCTTTGCCGTTGTTTTCCGGTTTGTTTTTCGAATAAGCGTACAGCCCGGCTCCGAGGAAAATCAAGATGTAAAACGTGCATATCACGAACAGATAAAGCGAAGTCGGTGAATAACTGCCGTCCGTAACGAGAACCTGAGGGCTTAAATAATGCCAATAGTATCTAATAACCGGGTTTAATAGCTCTCTGTATCCGGGCCAATAAACGGATAAGAAAGAACTTAACATGCTCTTTAGGCCCATCGGAAGTACGCCGGCAACCAGGGACAGAAGAATTTGAGCCAAAGCCCCGCCCGTGAACGTTCCTGCAAACAGGACAAGGGTATACCAAGCGGTTAATATAAGGGTCGAACGAAAAACTTCACTCACGTGGACGGACAGAGTGAAATAGTCATGGTAAGGCGACAAGAGAATCACGCTTACATCCAGTGCGTTCGTAAACAGAACCGATCCGAGGATAAAAAGGACGCCCAGCAGCCATTTGTTTAAGTAAATTTGAGTGCGTTTGAACGGGAGCGAGAAGGTGAAATCCTGGTGAAGGCCGCGCCGCTCCATGCCGATAAGCAGGACTGCGACTCCCAGCGCCAGAACGGCAAGCGCAATCCGGTAGTGGGTAAATTCAGAACCAAAAAAATATATCGAGGCGGTATCCGAGCCCTTATTGTTAAATAGCAGCTTCCATTTAATGTTCCCTGGATTAAAAATCAATTCGTTCATCCGGTTGAAAACCTGAAACAGAAACCCCGCCGCAGGCATAAGCCACAGGAGCAGCTTGGCTTGCTTGTAGTCTTTTTTCCACAGCGCTTTAGACAGCATGTTCGTCATCCTCTCCCAGACGGTACTCAAATACATCCTCCAATTGGATGGAAAGCCGGTCGACCAGCAGAGGGTTCAGGTGTTGGAGGTGTCGGAGAGTTTGCCCGGAATCATCCTGGAGCAGGAGGAGCGTATAAACGCGGCCCACATGGCTCACGACTCTCACCTGAGGCAGATTCAGGAAATCCCCGGGAGGCTCTCCATTGAATACGACCTGCAGCTTATGCAGGGCTCCTTTGGTTTCCTCCAAAGAGGAGGCGGACTCGAGCTTTCCTTCCCGGATCATGATGACCGTGTCCGCGATTCGCTCCAGTTCCAGAAGCTGATGGGATGAAATGAGAACGGACGTGTTCCCGCTCGCGACTTCTTCGACCAGGAAGGAAAGAACTTGCTTGCGGACGATTGAATCCAAGCCGTTCATGGGTTCATCGAGGAGAATAAGGCTGGCTTTCGATGAAAAAGCGAGAAGCAGGCCTATAAGCGCCTTCATGCCTTTGGAGAAGGTGCGGATTTTTTTGTGCTCCGGAAGCTGAAATCTGCGAAGCTGGTCCGCAAAATAAGCCGGATCGAAGTCGGGATAGGCGAGACGATAAAGATCCGCGCATTCCTTGGCCGTGTAGCCTCCCAGCATATCAAGGGAATCCGGGACATATACGATATTCCGTTTGGCATCGGGATGCTCGTGAATCGAACGGCCTTCCCAATGGACTTCTCCGTGGTCCGGGTCCAGAATACCGGCAAGGGTTCGGAGCAAGGTGGTTTTGCCGGCCCCGTTGCGGCCGACTAGCGCGGCGATGGAGCCTTGGCCGAGCCGGAATCGAACATCTTCGAGGACCGGACGTCCGTCGATGCGTTTGCTGAGTGCTTCCACGTTTAGCATAAGGGATACTCCTTTACTCCTTGATTTCTTTGTAAAATTGTTCGGTCCAGTCTTTAACCTGATCGGCCCTGATTCCCAGATAAGCGGCTTCGACAAGAAGCTGGCGGAAAGTGGAGCGGAACTTCTCAAGACGCTCTTTTTCCATGCCCGGTGAAGACGGCTTGGCGACAAAGGTGCCTTTACCGCGCAGCGTTTCGATGATGCCCTGGCGTTCCAGTTCCTGGTAAGCCTTGCCGACCGTATTCGGATTGACGAGGACCGCGGCGGAGAGTTCCCGGACAGAGGGCAGACGGTCTCCCTGCTGCAGCGCCCCTTTGAGTATGAGTTCTTTCATTCCTTGTATGATTTGTTCGTATATGGGAAGTTCGCTTCGCTCGTTGATTTTGATCATCGAAGGAGGCACCCCTTTCTTGGCGGTAAGTAGGATGAAGAACGCGTGATGTCGTTAAGCAAGGTAAATTCTAAAGTGTACTATTTATCATAGTACACTTAGTACAATAAAGAAAATGAAGAGGTTTTGTCAACCCGGATTTTTCCGGAGCTTTAACGGTGCTGAAGAAGAAAAATTGGCGTTTTTGGCCTTCCGGCCGGAGACATGTTAAGATCATGTACAAACGAAACCGGAGAAAGGAAAAGGAAACACGATGGACCTTAATCCGAAGATGACTCGCAGAGCCTTTCTGGCAAAAGGCAAATTTCTGATAGGCGCTTTGTTGGCAGCCCCTTTTGTTTCCTACGGATATGCACGGTTTGCCGAACCGCACTGGATCCGCACCAAGCATGTCCGGTTGGAGCTGGAACGGCTGCCGCAGGCGTTCGATGGCGTACGTGTCGTCCAGTTCAGCGATGTTCACGTCGGACCCTATCTGGCGCCCGGAGATCTGCCGCAGCTTGTGGACATGATCAACGCGCTGAAGCCGGATTTGCTGTGCTTCACCGGCGATTTGTATGATTACCGCGTGTACGACGGTTCCTTAGTCAGTCAGGCATTGACGGCACTCAAGGCTCCGCTGGGTAAATTCGCGGTGCTCGGCAATCACGATTATTACGGATCGCCGGTGGAGACGGAGAAGGTGCTGAAGCCGGGAGGCTTCGAGCTGCTCACGAACCGTTCCGTCGCGGTTAGCAAAGATAAGGCGCTGATCCGGGTGGCCGGCGTCGATGACATGTGGGAAGGGCGCCCCGATCTGGACCGGGCGCTGAAAGGCGTACGCCGAGACGACTTCGTACTCCTGTTGTCCCACGCCCCGGATTTCGCGGATATCGCGCTGGAAGCGCCGGTTGATATGCAGCTGTCCGGGCACAGCCACGGGGGGCAGGTGCGCCTGCCGTTCTACGGCGCGATTACGACACCAATGTATGGGCGCAAGTATGTCGATGGCTTGTACAAACTCGGCGGAGGCAAGCTGCACGTGTACACGAACCGGGGCATCGGCATGACGATGCACCCCGTCAGGTTCTGGTGCCGGCCTGAGCTGACGGTGTTCACGTTAAAGAAACGCTTGTAACTCCGTAGAGTTCGCCGCAGCAGGCTTCAGCGGAGTATCGCTCAATTTGACCGAATACGGGCTGATATCCACTCCATTTTAGCGGAATCACATATAGTGTACGGTAAGACAATAACTCACCGAGAGGGGATACGAAAGATGGGTTATGTTGGAGGAGTAGGTGGAGTAGGCGGAGTTGGCGGAGTAGGAGGATGCGGATACGGTGGCATAGGTACGAGCGTAGGTGCGATTCTGGTTCTGTTCATTCTGCTGGTTATCATCTCCCGCACGTTCCTGTACTAATTTTCGTATAAGTTCCGGCGGTCCGGGTTACCGGCCGAAGGCGTTCCTGAACAAACCCCAGGCTGCTTGCAGCGGGGGTTTGTTCTTTTTTATGCGTTTTTTCCTTCTAAAACGTTTAATTAAAGTGGAGGTCTTCTGCGAGATTCGCATTCCAAAATCAAGGAGGTACTGCCATGTATAAGGATTTGGAAGGAAAAACGGTCGTCATCACGGGAGCGTCCACGGGAATAGGAAGAGCGGCTGCGGTTCGTTTCGGCCAAGAGAAAGCGAATGTCCTGATCAATTACTTGAGCCATGAAGAAAACATTCCCGCCTTGATCGCTGAAGTGGAAGCCGCGGGGGGCAGAGCGCTGGCGCTCCGGGGAGACGTGACCAAAGAAGAGGACGTGAAGAAGCTGGTCGAAACCGCCCACGAGCATTTCGGTTCTCTGGACGTAATGATCAACAACGCGGGAATCGAGAATGAAGTCCCTTCTCAGGAGTTGTCCGCCGACGATTGGCGGAAAGTGCTGGACGTGAATCTAACCGGGGCGTTTCTCGGCAGCAGAGAAGCCATTTCCTATATGCTGGAGCATGAAATCAGAGGAGCCGTTATCAACGTTTCAAGTGTGCACGAAATGATCCCTTGGCCGCATTTCGTTCATTATGCGGCGAGCAAAGGCGGGATCAAAATGATGACCGAGACGCTGGCGCTGGAGTTTGCGCCCAAAGGAATCCGGGTGAACAATATCGGCCCGGGAGCGATCAACACGCCCATCAACGAGATAAAATTCGCCGACGAGCAGGCACGCGCCGGCGTGGAAGCCCTTATTCCGATGGGATATATCGGCAAACCGGAAGAGATTGCGGCCGTAGCCGCCTGGCTGGCTTCGTCGGAGTCCAGCTACGTCACCGGCATCACGCTGTTTGCGGATGGTGGGATGACCAAATATCCGTCGTTCCAAGGAGGAAGAGGCTGAGAGAGGAGAGAACTCACATGAACAAAACATGGTGGAAAGAAAGCGTCGTGTACCAGATTTATCCGTCCAGCTTCAAGGATTCGGACGGGGATGGCCGAGGGGACCTGCGCGGGATCATTTCCAAGCTGGATTATCTTGCGGAGCTTGGCGTCAACGTCATCTGGCTGTGTCCGATCTACCTCTCGCCGGGCGCCGACAACGGCTACGATATCAGCGATTATTACGCGATCGATCCGCAGTACGGTACGATGGAGGATTTTGACGAGCTGCTTCTGGAAGCGCGCAAGCGCGGGCTGAAGATCATGATGGATCTTGTGCTGAACCATACTTCGGACCAGCATGCCTGGTTTAAAGAATCGCGTTCTTCCAGGGACAATCCCAAGCGGGATTATTATATTTGGAGGAAGGGAAAAGAGGGTCTTTTCCCTAACAACTGGGAGTCTTATTTCAGCGGCAGCGTCTGGGAACACGACACGGAGACGGACGAGTATTACATGCATCTGTATTCGAAACATCAGCCCGATCTCAATTGGGAGAACGAGGAGATGGTCGAAGAACTCTTCCGGATGGTGCATTGGTGGCTCGGCAAGGGAGTGGACGGTTTCCGTTTCGATGCGATCGCGCATATCGTAAAAGCGCAGGGGCTGCCCGACGCCGATAATCCGAAGCATTTGCCCGTTGTGCAGGCTTACCAGCTTTTTTCGAACCTGGAAAAGGTACATACGCTGCTGCACAAGCTCAATGATCGGGTGCTGTTTAATTACGACATCATGACGGTCGGCGAAACATCCGGACTGGGCCCGGAGCAGGCGCTGGATTACGTGGGGGACGAGCGTCATGAGCTGAACATGGTTTTCCAGTTCGAGCATATGAATCTGGATGCGGCTTCTCCGGGTACGGGGAAGTGGGTATCCAAGCCTTGGACCCTGCTGGAGCTTAAAAATGTGATGAGCCGCTGGCAGACGGTTCTACACGATAAAGGCTGGAACGCCAACTATCTGGGCAATCACGACCAGCCGCGTCCCGTGTCCAGATTCGGAAACGACGGCCCCTACCGCGTGGAATCCGCCAAAATGCTCGCCACGTTTTTGCTGACGCTGGAGGGGACGCCGTATATTTTTCAGGGGGAAGAAATCGGCATGACCAACGTCGCGTTCGATCTCATCGACGATTACCGCGATGTGGAAACGATCAACTATTACAAGCAGGCTAAGCTGCTCGGCAAGCCCCAAGACGAAGTGATGAAGGCGATTTGGAAAAAAAGCCGGGACAACGCCCGCACCCCCATGCAGTGGGACGACACGGCGAACGCCGGATTTACGACGGGGGAACCGTGGATCAAAGTCAATCCGAATCATCCGGAGATCAATGCGGTTGCAGCGACAGCCGATCCGCGGTCCATCTTCCACTACTACCGCAGCCTAATCGCGCTTCGTAAAAAGCATCCCGTCATCGTTTACGGCGAGTACAAGCTTCTGCTTCCGCTAGACACGGAAATTTATGCATACACGCGGACGCTGAACGGGGAGAAGCTGCTGGTGATTCTGAACTTTTTCGACGGAACGCCGGAGTTTACATGGCCGGAAGAGCTGGGAGAAGGGAAGGACGCGGAGCTTCTCCTTTCCAATTACGATCCCGTCTCCGGCGAAAATACCGGCGTTCTCAAACTGCGCCCTTATGAAGCCAGAGTTTATCTGCTCGGTTGAGTGGAGCGTTTTATCGGCATAGACAAGTTCTTTGACCGGATGGTATGATGAACAGAACACAATCGAATATGGTAAAAACAGGTGCGGAGCCCATTCGAACGGATCAGACAGTCCATAAGAACCGGGTTCGGCTTAAAACGGGAAGTTCGGTGAAAGACCGACGCGGACCCGCCACTGTAAGGAGCCCCCTGCAACCGCAGGGGAAAATTTTTTCGGCAACAACGTCACTGGATAATCCGGGAAGGCGCCGAAAAAAGCTTCGAGCCAGGAGACCTGCCTGTTTAAAATAACACTAGATAACCTACGAGGATTTAGGGAGGTGTTGAGAACGGCTGAATCGCTGCCAACGGCGGTTTGCCGGAACGTGGGCGTACAAGTTTGCCCGGTGCCGGCGACTGTGCGGGTTGGAAGCATATGCGGGATATTCCCGCTTAATGGCTCGAAAGTTCGAAGCATTTCTATCCGAATAGGATAGAAATGCTTTTTTTATTGTCCGGACGGGATGAAGAGCAAACGGCAAGCCGCCGGAAGGCACACCGCCGTGCATATATAAGGCCACCTGTACGAAAACGGACAGGGAAGGCCGGACGGCTCGATAACGGTTGTTCAGCGGAAGTGCCGGAGTTTTTTTACAGGGAAGAGGAGGAATGGGAATGGCCGGTAAACTGCTTATCATCGGATTTGGCCCCGGAGACGAAGCCCATATTACAAAACGCGCGCGCGAGGCGATTTCGGAAAGCGAAGTCATTATTGGCTATAACACTTACGTGGATCTGATCCGCAGCCTGATCGACGGCAAACAGGTCGTGCGTACGGGCATGACCGAGGAAGTGAGCCGTGCGCAGGAAGCCGTCAGACAAGCGGAGGCCGGGCGCAAGGTGGCCGTTATATCCAGCGGCGATGCGGGTGTCTACGGCATGGCGGGTCTCGTGTACGAGGTGCTGATCGAGAAAGGATGGAAGCCGAGCGAGGGCGTGGAAGTCGAAATCGTGCCCGGCATCTCGGCGATCAACTCATGCGCTTCGCTGCTGGGAGCGCCCGTGATGCACGATGCGTGCACGATCAGCCTCAGCGATCACCTGACGCCGTGGGATCTCATCCGGCGCAGAGTCGAGGCGGCCGCATCCGCCGATTTCGTCATCGCGTTGTACAACCCGCGGAGCGGCAGAAGAACGCGCCAGATCGTGGAGACGCAGCAGATTTTGCTGAAACACCGCTCTCCCGATACGCCGGTGGGGATCGTGAAAAGCGCCTACCGCGACAGGGAGCATGTCGTGCTGACGACGCTTGCGGAGATGCTGGAGCATGATATCGGCATGCTCACGACGGTGATTATCGGCAACTCTGCGACCCGCAACTACGAGGGACTCATGATTACGCCAAGGGGCTATCAGCGTAAGTATACGCTGGACAGCGATATCCAGCCCCTGCGCCCTCATGAGCGTCTCCGACGGGAAGCCGAGCCGTGGGCTCTGGAGCAGGAAGAGGAAACCGGCGCGGAAGCAGCACCCGCCTTGGGGGAACAGTCCGATGCCGTTTTGCGGTCAGCGGAAGAGCGGGAAGCCGGCGGCGCCGTCCTGCCGTCCTTCTTCGACGAGGACGAATACGGGGATGACGGTTACGGCGAATACAGCCCCGAAGCCGAAGGGACCGGCACAACCGACGATTACGACCGCGAAGATTCGACGGTTCGCATACAAGCGGAGGGGACGCGGTCCGCGTACGATACGCCCGCGTCTTCGGGAGCCGGGGAGTACGGTGACTCGGCGGTTGCGGTCGCCGTACGTCCGCCTGCCGCACTTGCACAGGCTGTCGCTTCGGTTCCGACCGCTTTTGAGCTTGCGGAGGAAGCGCTTCGTCTCGTAACGGGCGAACCCGGCGGTTCGGCAGCTTCCGCTTCCCCGGGCGGATTTTTCCGCCAGCAGGCTATTCTCGAATTCGCGGTCAGCCCCGGACTTGCGAACAAAAATCTCACTGCCAAACAGCTGATGGTCCTCGCGGACGCTGTCGGCGATACGGGAACGATGGAGTATACCCCCCATCATCAACTGCTCGTCAAGCTGCGGACCGACGATCCCGATTCCGTAACGAAACGGCTTCGCGGAGAAGGGCTTCTGCTGGCTCCGGTCGGCGATGTGGTCCAGATCAAAGCCTGCGACTTCTGCAATATGGACAAAGGCGACGCCGTGCCGTATGCGGAGGAGCTTCACGATCTTCTGGGTGGAGCGGCCGTGCCCAAAGAGATGAAGATCGGTTTCAACGGCTGCGGCATGGCCTGCTACGGCGCGGTGAAGGAAGATATCGGCATCGTTTACCGCCGGGAGAAGTTTGATCTGTTCCTCGGGGGAAAAACAGTCGGCCGCAATGCCCACGCGGCGCAGCCCGTTGCGGAAGGCATCGAGCCGGACAAGCTGGTCGAGACCATTGAGCGGATCGTCGCCCGGTACCGGAACGAAGGGCATCCGAACGAACGGTTCCATAAGTTTTTTGCCCGCGTAAAAGAGCTGGAGGGCTACCGGCACCGGGAAGTCCCGGCTTTTCAAATCGAAAACGCTTTGTGCGGAGATTAACGAACCCGAAAACTATAGGATTTCTTTTCGTTTTCTTTTCAATATTGGGATACAAAAAAAGGAGGCAGAGCCGATGGATGCGGTACTGTTTGTAGGTCACGGAAGCCGTGACGCGGAAGGGAACAGCGAGGTCCGGGCGTTTGTAAGCCGGCTCGCCGAAACGATGGAACAGGCCATTATCGAAACCTGTTTTTTGGAGCTTGAAAAACCGACGATTTCGCAAGGGATACAGACTTGCGTCAACAGAGGGGCCACACGAATTGCCGTGGTGCCGATCATTTTATTTTCCGCCGGTCATGCCAAAATTCATATTCCGGGTGCCATTGACGAAGCGAAAGAGCGTTACCCGGGCGTACAGTTCATTTACGGACGTCCTATCGGCGTACATGAAGGTGTAGTCGACATCATGACGGCAAGACTGGGCGGGGCGGACCGGTTCCGTGAGGAAACGCCGGGAGATACCGCCGTGCTGGTTGTCGGACGCGGAAGCAGCGATCCCGATGCGAACAGCGAGCTGTTCAAAATTTCCCGCCTGCTCTGGGAAAAGCTCCAGATTCCCTGGGTTGAAACGGCATTTATCGGCGTAACGGCGCCGCTTCTGGAGAACGGCATCGAGCGCTGCCTGAGATTGGGCGCGAAGAAAGTGATCGTGCTGCCTTATTTTCTTTTTACGGGGATTCTGATCAAACGGATGGAAGGCATGCTGCTCGACTTCTCCCTGCGCTATCCCGATTGTACGTTTGAGATGACCGATTATTTCGGCCTTGATCCGATTCTTGGCGGCATTCTCCGCGACCGCGCGGGCGAGGCGCTTCAGGACGAGGTGAAAATGAACTGTGATATGTGCTCTTTCCGTCTGGAAGCGATGAAACATATCGATCACCACCATCATCACGATCACGACCATGATCACCACCATGAACACGATCATCACCATGGGCATCACCATGGGCACCACCATCATGACCACGACCACGAACATCGTCACGACCACGTTCACGGACATGCGCACGATCATGATCACGACCATGCGCACGGAGAGGAACATCACGGTCACGACCATGCGCTCGGAGAGGAGCCGCACACTCATGGTCATGCGCATGACCATGGTGAGCATGAGGCGCTCGGGCATAACCGTGCGGACGACCGCCGAGCCGGAGACGAGACCGGTGCCTCCGGCGGCGAAGCGTCCCAGCGGGCGACGTCTGCGCCGGGCCCTGTAGCCGCAGGCGCGGACGGCAGGGAGGGAGGACGATGATCCTCCTCCTGGCCGGTACAAGCGACGCCCGCGAGCTTGCGGTGCTGCTGGCGCAGGCCGGGCACCGCGTGCTGGCGACGGTCGTCACCGACAGCGCCGCCAAGAGCCTGGCCGACGCGGGCATCGCCGCAGCCGTCGGTCGCCTCGACGCCGAAGCTCTGGCGGCGCTCATCCGGCGCGAAGAGGTCGCGCTCGTCGTAGACGCGAGCCATCCCTTCGCGGAGGAAGCTTCGCGCAACGCCATGGCGGCGTCGAAAGCGGCGGCTGTGCCGTACGTCCGCTACGAACGCGAAGGGTCGGACCTGCAGGTCCGGCCCGGCATCGTGTTTGCGGACGATTACGCGCACGCCGCCGAGCTGGCGGCCGTTCGCGGCGGTGTCGTCATGCTGACGACGGGCAGCAAGACGCTGCACGTTTTTGCCCGGCGCCTTGGCGGGCTGCCGGACGTGAGGCTCGTCGCCCGCATGCTCCCGCGTCTTGACAATATGGAGAAGTGCGAGGAGCTCGGAATCGAGCAGCGCAATATCGTGGCGATGCAGGGTCCTTTTTCCAAGGAATTGAACAAGGCGCTCTATGCGCATTACGGCGTGACGCTGATGATTACCAAAGAAAGCGGAAAAATCGGTGCCGTGGACGAGAAGCTGGAAGCGGCTCTGGAGATGGGGATCGAAACGATCGTGATCGGCCGTCCGGGCCTGGAATACGGCATTCATTTTTCCGATTATGAAGGCGTGCTGAAAGCGGCCGCCGATCTTTTGCAGGAGGTATCTTCCTAATGGACTTTCGTACCGAATTTAAACCGCTGACGGTTCAGCCGCAGGAAATCGAAGCGAAAAGCTTCGAGATGATTACGGAGGAGCTGGGTCCTCATGAATTTACCGAGGAGCAGTATCCGGTTGTACAGCGGGTCATTCACGCATCGGCCGATTTCGAGCTGGGCCGAAGCCTTGTTTTTCACCCCCGTGCCATAGAAGCCGGAATTGAAGCGATCCGGGCGGGCCGCACGGTCGTGGCGGACGTTCAGATGGTGCAGGTGGGGATCAGCAAGCCCCGCCTCGAGAAATTCGGCGGCAAGGTCAACGTGTACATCTCCGATCCGGACGTGATGGAAGAGGCCAAAAGGTTGAACACGACGCGCGCGATCATTTCGGTCCGCAAGGCGATCCGTGAAGCCGAGGGCGGGATTTTCGCTATCGGGAATGCTCCTACGGCTTTGCTGGAGCTGATTCGTCTGGTCAAGGAAGGGGAAGCGCGCCCGGGCCTTATCGTAGGCGTTCCGGTCGGTTTCGTTTCCGCGGCGGAGTCCAAAGAAGAGCTGCTGCAGCTCGACGTGCCGTTCATTACGAATATCGGCCGCAAAGGAGGCAGCCCGGTCGCGGTGGCGGCGGTCAATGCGCTGTCTCTGATGGCAGAGAAGCGGGGGTAAGCTTACGCCTATGGAAGAGCAGGGAGCCAAACCGCTCCGCCACGGCTACACGACAGGCTCCTGTGCCGCCGCAACGGCCAAGGCGGCTCTGACCGCGCTGATCGAGCAAGAGCTGCAAAGCGAAGCGACGATCCGGCTGCCGATCGGGGAGGTCGTCACGTTCACGATGACGGCCTGCTCGGTCGGAGAGGAATCGGCTTCTGCCGAGACGGTCAAAGACGGGGGAGACGACCCCGATGCGACTCACGGCGCCCGGATTATTACCGAGGTGAAGTGGCGATCGGAACCCGGGATCGTCATCGACGGGGGAATCGGAGTAGGCCGGGTCACGAAACCGGGTTTGCCCGTTCCGGTCGGCGAGGCAGCGATCAACCCCGTTCCGCGCAAAATGATCCGGGAAGCGGTAGAAGACGTCCTGAACGTGTACGGTTCCGATCGCGGCGTTCAAGTAGTCGTTTCCGTTCCGGACGGCGAGGAAATCGCGAAGAAAACATTGAACGGCCGTCTGGGGATCATCGGCGGCATTTCTATTCTGGGAACGCGGGGAACCGTCGTCCCTTTTTCCACGTCGGCCTACAAAGCGAGCGTGGCCCAGGCGATTCGGGTCGCCGTACGCTGCGGCTGCGAGCACATCGTGCTCTCGACCGGAGGACGTTCGGAGAAGTTCGGCATCGACCTGTATCCCGGGCTGCCGGAAGAAGCTTTTGTCGAGATGGGCGACTTTGTCGGCTTCGCTTTGAAGCAGTGCCGGGGCCAAGGCGTGAAGAAGATTACGCTCGTCGGCATGATGGGCAAGTTCTCCAAGCTGGCGCAGGGCGTCATGATGGTCCATTCAAAAAGCGCCCCGGTGGATTTCGGGTTTCTGGCCGAGCTCGCGGAAGCGGCCGGCGCGGATGCGGCGCTCACCCGTGAGGTGCTCTCGGCCAACACGGCCTCCCAGGTAGGGGACCGGATGCAGGAGCTGGGCCTGACGGCTTTCTTCGAGGAAATGAGCAGCCGCTGCTGCCGGGAAAGCTTGAAGGAAATGGGAATGGAGCAGGCGGCGGGGGAGAATGACGGAGCTGTCACGATTGAAACGTACCTGATCTCCATGAAAGCCCAGCTTCTGGGTCAGGCTGCTTTATACGGAAAGGGGAAAGACAAGTGAACAAACCCATTAAAGTGATCGGGATAGGGGACAACGGGGCGGATAGCCTGCTCCCGGCGTACCGGCAGTGGATCGAGGAAAGCGAGGTGCTGGTCGGAGGAGAGCGGCATCTGGCTTTTTTTCCGGATTACCGGGGGGAGAAGAAGGTGCTGAAAGGCAGCCTGTCGGCAATGACGGATGGGCTTGCGGCAGAGGAGCGGACGGTTGTCGTGCTGGCGTCGGGCGACCCTCTGTTCTACGGAATCGGCTCCCTGCTCGCGCGTAAGCTCCCGGTGGAGCTGTATCCGAATCTGAGCTCGCTCCAGCTTGCTTTCGCCCGGATGGGCGAGAGCTGGCAGGACGCGTACGTCGTATCGCTGCACGGCCGCAGCATCAAGGGCCTTGCCCAGCGAATCGACGGCAGGCCGAAGGTAGCGCTGCTTACGGACGAGCATAATACGCCGGCCGCTATCGCCGCTTATCTGCTCGAGTACGGCATGACCGAATACCGCGCTTTCGTAGCCGAGAATGCCGGAGGCGCCGCCGAGCGCACGGGCTGGTACGAGCTGGAGCAGCTTGCACGTACGGAGTGCGCTCCGCTTAACCTGGTCGTGCTGAAGCGCACGGGTCCTTCACCGGTCTGGCCGCTCGGCATTCCCGATGAGCAGTTCGTCCAGCGCAAACCGGACAAAGGGCTTATCACCAAACGCGAGGTGCGCGTGCTGAGTCTTGCCCAGCTTGCTCTCCGGCCGGACAGCGTGGTGTGGGACATCGGAACCTGTACCGGCTCCGTTGCCATCGAGGCGGGAAGGATCGCCCGCGAGGGGGCGGTTTTTGCCATCGAAAAAAACGAGGGAGATCTGGCCAACTGCCATGAAAACGCGCGGCGTTTCCGGGTCGATCTGACGGCCGTGCACGGAAGGGCGCCGGAAGGACTGGAGGCGTTCCCCGATCCCGATGCGATTTTCATCGGCGGTACCGGCGGAGAGATGAGGGAACTCCTGCGCATTTGCGCTTCGCGGCTGAAGCAAGGGGGCCGCATTGTGCTCAACGCCGTCACCATCGAGAATTTAAGCGATGCGATGCGAGCTTTTGCCGAAGAAGGGATGCGGACGGACATCCAGCTCGTCCAGATTTCGAGGAGCAAGCCGATTTTGCAGCTGACGCGTTTTGACGCGCTGAATCCGGTTTATATCTTGACTGCCGCGCACCCTGCTGAAGAGAATACGGATACATTCGACACATCTGTAGAAAAAGGAGACACAGCCACATGAGCGAATATGCAGCAAGCGGCACCCGTTCGGGTGGTGCCGGACAACCCGCGAATCGCGCGGAATCAAGCGCAGCAGGGACCCTGTACGGGCTTGGAGTCGGTCCGGGGGACCCGGAGCTTTTGACCGTTAAAGCGTTCCGCATTCTCAAGCAGTCCCCGGTAATCGCGTACCCGCGCAAAAAAAGCGGTGCCCAGAGCTACGCACTGAAAATTGCGGAGACTTACGTCGATACGACGGCGAAGGAAATGCTGGGGCTGACTTTCCCGATGACGAAAGACCGGGAAGCCCTCGAAAAAAGCTGGAACAAGACGGTGGATGCCGTATGGGAACATCTGGCCGCGGGCCGGGATGTCGCGTTTCTTACGGAGGGCGATCCCATGCTTTACAGCACGTTTATCCATATGATGCGTTTTCTGAAGCAGCGCCATCCCGAAGCGAAAACCGTATCGGTTCCGGGCATTTCTTCCGTCAACGCTTCCGCATCCCGGCTCGGCATCCCGCTGGCCGACGGAGACGAGCGGATCGCTATCGTTCCGGCAACGGACGATTACGGGGCGGTCCGGGAAGCGATCGAAGAGCACGACTGCGTCGTGTTTATCAAGGTGGCGAAAGTGATCGATCTTATGCTGCAGGTGCTCGGGGATCTCGGTCTTACGGACAAAGCGGCCGTACTCACGAAAGTGACGTCCGCCGAAGAATCCGTCTGGCTGGATGTGCGGGAACTCCAGGGCCGGCAGCTTGAATATCTGACTTTGATGGTGGTGAGAAAATGAGCCGTGTCGTTATTATCGGCGCGGGGCCCGGAGACCCCGATCTGATCACGGTAAAAGGACTTCGTCTGCTGCAGGAGGCCGATGTCGTCCTGTATACGGATTCACTTGTTAATGACGACCTGATCGCCCGGGCCAAGCCCGAAGCCGAGGTGCTCAAAAGCGCGGGCATGGAGCTGGACGAAATGGTCGCCCTAATGATCAAACGGGTGGAGGAAGGCAAGCTGGTCGCGCGTGTTCATACGGGCGATCCTGCCGTGTACGGAGCGATTATGGAACAGATGACTCTGCTCAAAAAAGCGGGCGTTCCCGTAGAAATCATTCCGGGCGTAAGCTCGGTATTCGGCGCCGCCGCAGCGCTTCAAGCGGAACTAACGATCCCGGATCTCACCCAGACGCTCATTCTGACGCGGGCGGAGGGCAGGACGCCTGTACCGGAAGCCGAGCAGCTCCGTGAGCTGGCCAAGCATCACTGTACCCTGGCTTTGTATTTAAGCGCAACTCTGGTCAAAAAGGTCGTCGGAGACCTGCTGGAAGCGGGCTGGAGCAAGGATACGCCGGTAGCCGTCGTTCAGAAAGCAACCTGGCCCGACGAGCTGATCGTCCGCACGACGGTGGAGAATCTGGAAGCGGATATGCGGAGCAACGGGATTCGCTCCCATGCGATGATTCTTGCGGGATGGGCGCTGGACCCTCATATCCACGATAAGGAATACCGCTCCAAGCTGTATGACAAATCGTTTACGCACCGCTACCGCCGCGGGGTGAAGCCATGATTTCCCTTCAGGAAGGAATTGTGCCGGAAATCCGGGTACGCTCCGATTATGCGGTTATCGCCATCACGAAGCACGGGGTAGAACTTGCCCGGAGCTTGCTCCGGTCTTTCGGCGGCGTGGACGTGTATTACATGAGCAAGTTCGCGCGCGGGGATGAGGACGTTGTCTTTAACGATGGCGCGGAGGGCTTGACGTCCGCAAGTACGGCCGCTTCCGGGACCGCATCAGGTGAAGCGGCTGCTCCCAATACGGCAAGCAGTCCTTACGGGAGCATCCAATTGTTCGAAGGAAGCGTCAGGATGCTGTTTCCCGCGTTATTTCCCGCTTACAAAGGGATTATCTGCATAATCTCGCTCGGAGCCGTAGTACGCATGATCGCGCCGCTGCTGCAGGACAAGAAAAAAGACCCGGGTATCGTCGTCATCGACGACAAAGGGGAACATGTCATCAGCGTGCTGTCCGGTCATTTGGGCGGCGCGAACGAGCTGGCCCGTGAAGTCGCCGCCGCGATGGGGGCCCGTGCGGTCATCACGACCGCTTCGGATGTTCAGAAAACGATCGCCGTTGATTTATTCGGCAGACGGTTCGGTTGGGAGTGGGAATCCGCCGAGAAACTGACTCCGGTCAGCGCTTCGGTAGTCAACGAAGAGCCGGTCGCCGTCGTCATCGAATCCGGGGAGCCGGGCTGGTGGACTCTGGACACCCCCGTTCCGCCGAATATCCGCAGCTACGGCAGTGTGCAAGAGGCGCTGGAAGCGGCGCCGCATGCGGCGCTCGTCGTCACGCACCGGCTGCTGTCACCGGCCGAGCAAGCGATTCTGAGCAACGGCGTCCTTTACCGGCCGAAGGTGATCGTACTCGGTATCGGCTGCAACCGGGGAACTCCCGCGGAAGAGATCGAGGAAGTGATCGCCTCCACGCTGGCCGAACTGGATTTTTCGATCCGCAGCGTAAAGACGGTGTGTACCATCAACCTGAAGGCGGATGAGGAAGGGCTTTTGGCCGTTTGCGGCAAGTATGGCTGGCCCTTGGTCACCTATACGCCGGAAGAGCTGAACGAAATGCCGATGGAACAGCCGTCTCCTACCGTGTTCAAATATACGGGCGCGTACGGGGTCAGCGAGCCTGCTGTTCAGCGATACATCGGCGGCTCCGTCCCCCTGGCCCTTGTGAAGAAAAAGTCTGGAAACGTAACGATTTCAGTGGGCATTCAGCCGTTCACCGAAGAGCTTCCCCAGTAAATAACGGCACACGGAAAGAGAGGGACAGAGATGGCTGCTGAGCAGGAAAAAGAACCGGAAACCCTTTCCGGAACGGCGGAAACGTCTGCCGTAGATTTTGTCCCGGAAGCGGGCGGCCCGATCGTCAGCCGGGCTAAGCGGCTCCTCATCGCGGGAACGGGCAGCGGCGTCGGCAAGACAACGGTTACGATTGGCGTTATGGCCGCTTTGAAGGCGAGAGGCTTGTCCGTACAAGGCTTCAAGTGCGGTCCGGATTATATCGATCCGACCTATCACACCGCGGTTACGGGCCGCCTGTCCCGCAATCTGGACAGCTGGATGCTTCCGGCGGACACCGTACGCGAGATTTACTGTCGGGCGTCCCGGGACGCCGACATCGCCGTCATCGAAGGCGTAATGGGTTTTTATGACGGCAAAAACCCGAAAACGAATGAAGGCAGCTCCGCCGAAATCAGCCTGCTGCTTCAATGCCCGGTCATTCTGGTCGTGAACTGCAAAAGCATGGCGCGCAGCGCGGCCGCCATCGTGAAAGGCTTCCAGCTTCTGGACCCGCGCGTCAGGATCGCCGGGGTTTTCGCCAATCTGGTCGGCAGCGAGGGGCATTACCGGATCGTGCGGGACGCTATCGAGCAGGAGTGCGGGGTCCCGGTAATCGGCTACATGCTGCGGGACGAGAATCTGGCGATGCCGGAGCGTCATCTGGGGCTGGTCCCGTCCATCGGGCGGGGCGAGCTGTCGCCTTTCTTCTCGCAGCTGGCGGAGCGCATTACCGCTCACACGGATTTGGAGCGGCTCTTGCAGGTAGCCGATACGGAGCCGCTGGAAGCGCCTGCCCGGATCTTCCGGCCGCTGGAAGGGGATGGAGGCGGCACAGGATCGGAGGCGCCTCGCAGCCTGCTGATAGGCGCGGGCACGCACGCGGATGCGGCACCCGGGACGGTCCGCCCGCCGGAACCCCGGGTGCGTATCGCGGTCGCCAAGGACGCGGCTTTCCATTTCTACTACCCGGAAAATCTGGAGCTGCTTCAAGCTTACGGGGCGGTGCTTGTCTATTTCTCCCCGCTTGCCGATGAGAAGCTGCCCGCCGGTGTTGACGGGCTCTACCTGGGAGGAGGCTTCCCGGAGGAGTTTGCCGAGCGCCTGGCGGAGCTTCAGGAGATGAAGCAGTCCATTGCCGAGGGCATCGTGTCGGGGCTGCCGACCTTGGCGGAGTGCGGCGGGTATATGTTCCTGACCGACGCGATCGTGGACACCTCCGGCAGACAGTATCCGATGCTCGGCCTCGTTCCGGGCAAGGTGACTATGCAGACTAAGCTTGCGGCATTAGGCTACAGGGAAGCGACGGGTACGGAAGGGAATTTCTTGCTCGGTCCGGGCGATACGGCGAGAGGGCACGAATTCCATTATTCCGTATTCGAGCCCGCGGCGTCTGCGACGCTCCCGCCCGCGTACAAAACGAAGGGAATGCGCGGATCGAAGGAAGAGGGGGCGCTTAAAGACAGCCTCGTATCGGGCTATACCCATCTTCATTTCGCTTCCAATCCCGACATGCCGCGCAGATGGATCGAGAAATGTCTTCTTTTCCGGAAGATGCGGGCGGGCCTTGTTTAACAGCCCGGCCCAGATTTCCGCATGACCTTTTTGCCTTGTGCGAAAAGAGACGATCTCGGCTTGTTGTTTTAAGCTATACCAAACGATTTTTTAAGGAACTACGGACATTCCGAAGTTATACCTAAACTTTTTCGGAGGTGCATCATACATGACTACAGCCGCAGCATCTATTCTGGACCTGCTGAACAAAAGGCGTGCCGTGCGCGGGTACACGGAGCAGCCGGTTGAGGAGCGGGATATCCGCACGCTTTTGCAAGCGGCGGTTACAGCACCCAATGACAGGCTGAGGGAACCCTGGCATTTTTACGTCATCCAAGGAGAAGCCAAGACACGCTATGAGGCTGCCGCCGAAGCTTTCCTGACGGAAAGATTTCCGACCAAGCCGCATCTCGTGGAAGAGACGATGAAGGCCGTCAAAGGCGTGCCGCTTGTCATCGTCGTGACTGCGGACGTCATTCCCGGCGACGAATCTTCCAGCCGCGATAACGAATATGCGGCCGCCTGCGCGATATACGGCATGTGGCTTACGGCCGAAGAGATGGGCCTGGGGCTTGTTTGGCGAACCCGGGGAGTGGGGCTGGTCCATGACGGGCGCATGCACGGGTTTATCGGTTCCCCCGAGAACCGGAAGGTCGTCGGGACTCTTTTTATCGGTCACCCGGCAGAGCCCGCGAAACCTACGTCAAGAACCCCGTATGAAGAGAAAACGACCTGGCTGTAGTTTCCGCTGTCGTTGACATTAAGAGCAAACGGGGTATAATAAATAAAAATCGATGCAATCAACGCGAAGACGGGAACAAGTAAGCGGTATTCGTTCCGAACAGAGAGCCGGTGGGTGGTGTGAACCGGCGGAACATGCAGGCCGAATGGATCCCCGAGCTTAAAGTGGAACGGAAAGCGGACCGACGATGACGGTTCACGGAACCTGCTGCTTTTTTAAGCCGCATGGGGCCTTCCCAGTATACGGAAACGGCTTCTCCCCGTTATCGGAGACGAAGGTTTGTTCTTTTTGCGGTGCACGGATTTAGGGTCCGGTACTTGCGGCAGGCAAACGAATAAGGGTGGCACCGCGGTCTCTCGTCCCTTCGACGAGAGGCCTTTTTTGCGTTTATTTTTTCAAATCCAAACCAATCCAATTCAGATTCACACAGGAGGTTTTGTCATGAAACGCGTACTTTCGGGCATTCAGCCAAGCGGTCAATTAACGCTCGGCAACTATATCGGGGCCCTTCGTAACTTTGTTAAACTCCAGAACGAGCATCAATGCTATTTCATGATCGTGGATCTTCATGCCGTCACGGTTCCTCAGGAACCGGCCGCATTGAAAGAACAGACGGAATCGGTAGCGGCGCTTTATCTGGCCTGCGGAATCGACCCTGCGAAAGCTAGCGTCTTCCTGCAGTCCACGGTTAAGGAGCACGCCGAGCTGGGATGGCTCCTGACGACGCTGACTTACATCGGCGAACTGGAACGGATGACCCAGTTCAAAGACAAATCGGCCGGTAAGGAATCCGTCGGTGCCGGGCTGTTCACATACCCTTCGCTGATGGCGGCGGACATCCTGCTGTACAACGCGGACCTCGTCCCGGTAGGCGAGGATCAGAAGCAGCACCTGGAGCTTACGCGCGACCTGGCGGCCCGGTTTAACCACCGCTACGGGGATACGTTCACGATACCGGAGCCGTTTATTCCGGAAGTGGGTGCGCGTATCATGTCGCTGGACGACGCATCCAAAAAAATGAGCAAGAGCAATCCGAACCCCGGCAGCTTCATCGCCATGCTGGACGAGCCTTCGGTCATCCGCAAAAAGCTCAGCCGCGCCGTGACGGACTCGGGCCGCGAAGTGAAGTTCGATCCTAAGAACAAGCCGGAAGTCAGCAACCTCATGGGCATTTATTCCCAATGTGCCGATATGACGGTAGCCGAGGTGGAAGCAAGATATGAAGGCCAAGGTTATGGCGCCTTCAAGAAAGATCTCGCCGAAGTCGTCGTGGCGGCGCTGGAGCCGATTCAGAAGCGTTACCGCGAGATCCGCGAGTCCGGAGAGCTGTACGATGTGCTCCGCAAAGGGGCGGCCGAAGCGTCGGAGCTTGCGGGAGAAACGATCAAGCAGGTTAAAGAACGGATGGGTTTTGTTCTTCTATAAGCATCCTCTTCGGAACAATCACAAATAAGCATGCGTAAAAAAAAGCGCCGCAGCGGCGCTTCGGGTTATTGTTTACCCGAGGCTTCCCGCTTGCGGCGCATTTTTGCTTTTGTAGCGAATCCGAATCCCATAAAACCGATGGACAAGACGATAAACAGCACGACCAGCAGCGGCTCCCTCACGGCGATGGCGAAGCTGATGCCTGCCAGAAGTAGAGTGCCGATCACGGCAAAAAGTAGTGCGAGTCCGCGACTCATTGAAAATCCCCTGCTTTCAAAGTTTTTTGTTTGAGATGCGTATAGAATTTTTCAGCCGTCACATACTATCTTTGCAAGCTTGCAAATACATCAAGAATCTTAACTGACCGAAAGGAGTCTGATCCCAATGGGAACTGGACAATCTCGCAGCAGCAACGTACTGGTAGTACCTCAAGCTAACCAAGCTCTGGAACAATTGAAATACGAAGTAGCTCAAGAACTCGGCATTCAAATTCCTCAAGATGGTTACTACGGTTACATGGCTACTCGTGACACTGGCGCGATCGGTGGACACATCACTCGTCGTCTGGTGCAAATCGCCGAGCAGCAGCTGGCAGGTCAAGGCCGCTAATCTTGCGGAAACTGTAATACTCAGTCTTTATATGAGCCCGAGGGACGACTTGTCCTTCGGGCTTTGCCTTGTGATCCCGCCGATGCGGACACGGCAAAACCGCGCCTGTATTTGGCGCGGATTAACCTCGTTTCGTCATGCCTAAGTTAATGGCCTAAGTTAATGCAGTGCCCCGCTCTAGTAGCTGTCCACACGGAGCCGCTTCTGAAGACGGTCGTCGCTGAGCCAGCCGATATAGGAATCGAGCGGCTTGTAGCTGTGGTCCATGAGCAGCACGGCAACGAACGGATATTGCTTGCGGTGCCGATACCTTACATCGCTCCATCTTACTTCATAACCCCAGGGCTTTTCAATCACCTGAGCGCACGCATGGCCCGAGAAATAAAGGAAAGCCTGGATGTCCTTGTGGCTTTTGGACGCTTCCGCCGCCGGATGGATGTCGCATTTGACCTGATCGATCCACCGGAGATTCCCTTTTCGCAAGTCTCCAAGGGTGTACAGGCCGTCCTCGCCCTGCTTGACCACATTCCACGCCGTTAAACTATAGGTGGGAATGGCCATATATTTATCCCCGGCTTTGTGTGCGGGATCTTGGATCGGCAGCTTCTTTTCCACCAGATAGTGGGCGAGTGTCCGCCATACGTAATAGAGAGCGATCAGCCCGTACAGCACAGGGAAAATCAACGTGGGTTCCGCGGCGTGAACGGCCCACATAAATATCGCGACAAGGTGAGCGGTAAAAATAAACGGATCGAAAATGTGGATAATGTTCCACGATATCCATTTCTGGTTAAAAGGCCGGAAGGCCTGCGTTCCGTACGTGTTGAACAAATCGGTAAAGACATGAAACGCCACGGCGATCAAAACCCACAATCCTAAATGCAGGACGGGCACACCCCGGAAAATAAGGGCGAGAATACCCGTGATAAGCAGAGTCCAAAGAGCGACGAACGGCAGCGAGTGCGAGATGCCGCGGTGATTGCGGATATAAACGGCATTGTTTTTGAACCTGAGCAGGGTATCGAAATCCGGAGCCTGCGACCCCAACACGGTCCCGATGAAAACAGCTGTCATGACCGAAGGATTGGAGGCTACTACCGGATCCACCATGGATAAGCCGGCGAGGCCGAAGCCGATGACTAAATGGGTTCCCGTATCCACTGGCTCTCCTCCTAAGCTGGAATTGTCTTTGACGGTATATTATAGTTTACCATGTTCGGTGTGAATTTAAATCAAGCGGAGGGGAAAAATGAGTAAAGTTTTTGTTGAATACGCCATACTGCCCGAATCGCGCGAGGTTTACCTGTCCTTTATGCGGGATAGACTCCGGGATAACGAAAAACTCTCCTTATTGGAGGGGACAGACCAGCCTAACTTGTTTGTCGAGATATGGACTCCCGTTTCCCCTGACGAATATACGTGTATGCGGGAAGTCCGTCTCGGCAGCGGAGATCCTATATGGGGGCGAATGTACCCGTGGATCAAAGGCGGCCGTGAAAAGCTGCACATTTGGCATTTCAGGTCCATCGGTCCGGATGAATAGAAGGGCATTCCGGCTACGCTTCATTAACCTCTAAAGACGGATTAGAACCTGAAAAAGCCTGCGGCTTAAGCAACATAAAGCTGCCGGGCAATAGGAAAGCCCCGGCTGTCTGCCGGGGCTTCATCTTGAATCCGTTACCGGGGCTGAACCGGCGTGTTGAAGTAGTTCAGCGGCTCGTCAAACGTCACGTAATCCAGATTGACCATCAACAGAAGATAGCGCACGCCCGTTTTGGGATCGCTGATGATGATGTGATCGCGCCCTGCCGCTTCGATAACGCCGCGGAAAATTTTCGCGTTCCATTCTTTGTTGTTCTCGTACGTCATGTAGAAGGTGCCGACTTTGCCCAGATTGAGCCGCAGAATGTTCTCGATGAACGATTCTTCCAGGGGAAGCTGGCTCACTCCGCCCGGGACGCCCGTGCCGCCCGATCCCGCTCCGGGAGGAGGATATTGGCCCGGATAGGACGGATAGCCGGGGAATTGCGAGCCCGGAAACGGCGTTCCGGGGAACTGAGAGCCCGGGGACGAAGGATAGCCGCCCGGCGCGGTGCCGGGGAAAGACGGGTAAGTCGTGTAGCTTGGGGCGGTCGTGCCGTACGTCTTGCTGCCTGGATTTGAACTGATCGTCATGGGAGTACAACCTCCTTGTAATGCCCACTAGGTTCGCTATTGCGCCGGCTTTTGCCGGATGGGCGCTTTTCCTTACTTAGCATATGGTCTGGGCGCTTGTCTCGTGACACAAAAAAAACCTTGCGCCGGTACAAAAGCCGTCGACAAGGTATTCATTAGGGTTATTCCGCGGCGAGAACGAATTTATATCCGACTCCCCACACGGTTTTGATGTATTTGGGATCTTTGGGATCGACCTCGATCTTCTTGCGCAAATTCGCGATATGTACGTCAATGGCCCGTTCCGTTACAAAAGAATCGATGCCCCTGATCCGGTTAAGCAGCTCCTCGCGGCTGAACACTTTTCCCTCATGGAGCCAAAGCAGTTTAATAAGTTCGAACTCGGAGAAAGTTGTTTCCACAGGTGTGTGGTTGACATATAAACAGCGCTTATCGGTATCCACATGAATGGACGGCGGAGCCTCCCGTGTCACGGGGGCGGATTTGGCCTTTACGATTTGAGACCGTCTGAGAAGAGCCTGAATCCTGGCGGAAAGTTCTCGCATGCTGAAAGGCTTACATAAATAATCGTCGGCGCCGATCAGCAGGGCTTTTACGCGGTCGGACACATCGTTCTTCGCAGAAACCATGAGGATAGGCAAGGAAGACAGACTGCGGATATCCGCGCACAGCTTCATCCCGTCGGAATCGGGGAGCATGATATCCAGGACGATCAGGTCGGGCTCGAATTCTTTGAAAAGGCGGAGCCCCGATTGACCGTCCGATGCGCGTTTTACCGTGTAGCCGTCTTCCATCAGGTAAATCGACATCATATCCCCAATGCTGTTATCGTCCTCAATGATCAGAATGCTCGACATTAAGGGGGACCCTCCTTGCATGAGGTTGATGAAAATTGTTAGGAAAATGTTTAGGAATCTAAATCTTTTCTAACTGCTTTCTTTAATTTTCCTAAAAGCATTAATTTAACTATACTAAATCCGTTTTGTGACGTCTAGGAAAGAATTCGTCGGGAACGTGGCGGGACTGTCTGTCCGAATTCGACAATATGATGACAACTCATGCCATTACATTGTCAAACGTTGCCCTGCTTGATATGATGAGTGGGTACGAAAGACAAGATGACTCGTTATGGTTTTGATGAATTTCTATGGAGGTTGAGATCCTTGGATAAACAATTAGGATACAAGGCTGCTCCCGATACGGCGCTTCACGCGGATCAAGCGGAAGTCGAATCGGCGGCGCAGACTGATGTTCCTTCGGAGCCGGCTACCTGGAAAGATTATTTTGCCCTGACCAAGCCGGGGATTATATTTTCTAATCTGATTACCGCTTTCGGCGGGTTTTGGATCGCATCGGCGGGAAACTTTACGATAGACTGGTTTTTCCTGATGATTTTCACCCTGGTCGGCACGGCGCTTGTCATGGCTTCGGGAACGGTGCTTAACAACTACCTGGACCGCGATATGGACGCCAAAATGGAACGAACGAAGAAGCGGGCTACCGTAAGCGGCAAAATCAAGCCGTCCGTGGTGCTCGGTTACGGGATTATTCTCGGCATCGCAGGTATCGCCCTGTTGTTTGTCGCCGTGAACCCGTTAAGTTCTCTTCTCGGTTTGACCGGTCTTTTCCTGTATGTGTGGGTTTACACGGCCATTTTCAAACGTACGTCCGTATGGAGCACGTTCGCGGGAAGCTTCTCCGGAGCGGTCCCGCCGGTGATCGGTTACTGCGCCGTATCAGGCAAGCTCGATATGACCGCGTTGATCTTGTTCCTCATCATGTTCCTGTGGCAGCCGCCGCACTTCTGGGCGCTTGGAATCCGCAGGAAGGAAGAATACCGTGCAGCCGGTTATCCGCTGCTGCCAGTCGTGAAGGGCAACTACGTCACTAAAGTAAGCATGATGCGTTACATCGTCCTGCTGGTGCCGGTTTCCCAGCTTCTCTTCTTCTACAGCGGAGACGCTCACGTTGGACCGCTGTATTTCTTCGCGGCAACGATCATGGGGCTGATCTGGGCCTTTATGGGTTACAAAGGATTTAAGGCGAAGGATGACGACAAATGGGCCAAAGGCATGTTCATCTATTCCGTGAACTACCTGACGCTGCTGTTTTTGATCATGGTGGTCGATTCGACCATTATGAATTTATAAGGTAGATTACCCAAACTTGAATCCAGATGAACAAGACATCCCATGGCAACATGGGATGTTTATTTAGAGGGGAGAATTGTATTTATGGCGGGTGGATTTTGGGCAAAAAACTGGTTTAAGGTAGGTATTACCGTCGTTCTGCTTGCGATCATCGCATCGTTTGCCTACAAATTATACGGTCAGGAGCAGGCCAGCGCTTATTTGAAGGATAAGCCGGTCGGCACCGCGGCGCCTTTTGAACTGACGGATACGGAAGGCAAGAAGGTTTCTTCTTCCGATTTCGACAACAAGGTTAAACTGGTGTATTTCTTCTTCGCAAGCTGTCCGGACGTATGTCCGATAACGACCAATTTTTTATCCAAAGTCCAGGATGAGATGAAGGCCCAGAAGGTATTTGCGGATAAAGCGGACATCGTATCGATCTCATTCGACCCGGCCAGAGACACGCCTGCGGCCCTTAAGGAGTATGCGATTCGCAACCGCGCCGATTTCACGGGATGGAAATTTCTGACCGGTACGGACGAACAGGCTATGGCACAGCTGGCCAAAAAGTACTCCATCGGAGTCACGAAGGACAACACGGGGAATTTCACCCATTCCAACGTCATCCTGCTGGTGGACAAAAAAGGCCAGATCCGTACGTACTACAATCCCGGCAGACCCGATCTAGATTACAAAACCATCGTGAAAGACATCAAGTCGTTAAGCAAGGAATAGACTTATAAGGCAGGAGCCGGGGGATACACAATGTATTCTTCGAGCCCTGCCTTTTCCAGTTGTTGGATTAAGTATTCCTCCGGTGTGCCCTCCACGCCAGCGTACCCGCGTCTCGTATAGATTTGCTCGCCGTCCGGGAAGAGGTCCCGGAGGCGGCCGCGGATTTTTTTGCCGGAGGAATCATTATCGGTAAACACATACACTTCACTCATCCCGACTTTTTTCTTCAGCTGTTCCAAAGCTTCGGTGCCGGGAGTCCCGTATGTACAGTATATATCCACTTCACTGCTGAGCAGACGCCTAAGCCTGCTGCGATCGTTTTTTCCCTCTACAATAATGGCGATAGACATATTCCCGGTTCCTCCGTTCAAGGTCGTTCCGTTGGTCTGTTCAAGGTGCAGATAAGTGTCGATATTTATTATAATGGACGAAACTCCGGCTCACAAATAGAGCAATCGGCAAAGAACGATGTGCATTTCCTGGGAAATGTCGAAACGACAAAAAGACGGCTTGAACGCTCAAGCCGTCTTTCACGCTTTTTGCGGGCGCTATATAGTTAGATGAAGGTGCGCGAAACGAATCAGGCAGCCGCGGGTTTGTGCCGCAGAATTCGGAACGGAAGCAGGGTCAGTGCGGCCATGAGGATCACGAAGGCAATGAAGTAGGGCGAGATGGAGTCGCGGAGCTTACCCGCCACCATCGGACCGATAAAAGCGCCGATCGAGTACGCGATGGAGAGGAGCGAGAACACTCTGCCGTAACGGTTGCTGCTCGTTATTCCGGCGAGCAGAGTTGCGAGTGACGGGAAAATAAGGCCTTTGGCCATCCCGATCATAAACAGGGTGACCGTCAAAGGAAGCGGCCAGTCCACCGCGAGGCCGAAAAAAAGCACCGCGAGGGCAAGGGCACCGGAAACGGTCCGGCGGGCGGGCGGTATCCGGTTCAGGAACAGCATACTGAGCGTTACGAGAGCGCCGAGACTGATCAGAGAGAAGAAAAGGCCGGAAGTAAGCAGCGAAGACTGGGCTGTTTTCATCAAGGGAAGCTCGAAGAACAAAATTCCCTGCGAACAGGAAATCGCTAGCGGAACGAAGTAAAACATCCACGGGATTTTGTCCGCGCCTTCTGCAAATCCACCGGAGTTGTCCGCTACCGGCGCATGAAGCTGTGCGGCCTTCCGTCCGTTGCCCTGCGAATCGAGTGACGGAGCGGCGGATTTCGTGCCGCCGTTTCCCGGTTTGCGGGACATGGCGACGGACAGGCTCTTCCCCGCGGAACCGGCCCCCGTGTGAAGCGGGGGAGCCGCGGCTTCCGGGCGCGTTTCTTTCAGCCACGGAATGGACAGCAGCCCCGTCACGATAAGCAGCCAGCCGAGGAGGGTGAAGGAGGCCGTGAAGCCGAATTGAGCGACGAGATAGGCGCCGGCGGCGGGCGAAACGACGGAAGCGAGCGTGTGGATCAGTCCGTTGCCGGCCATAAGCTTGCTCTGGTGCACGCTGTCTTTGGCGATTTTGGCCAGCATCGACAAGCAGGCGGGAGACAGGAAGGCGAGAACGAAACCGCTGATGGAACGGATCATCAGAAGCTGCCAGGGGTCTTTAACCTGCGATTGAAAGATAAGTACGATACCTGCTACAATCAGGCTGAACACGATGAAGAGCTTGCTTCCGTATTTATCGACTCCGTATCCGGCAAGAAGATTGCCGGGGAGATGGGTGAGGGAATACATGCCCATGATCAGACCGATAAAAGAAGGCGCCGCCCCTAGGGACAGGGCGAAGGGTGTCAGAATGGGATATTGGGCATGTAAGTCGAAGAATGCGACAAACATGAAGAAATAGAGCCATATTGCCGTTTTCATACGTAGCACACCGCCTCGTTATTTTTGCTGGCGAAACAACTTCTCGGTTCCGTTCGTCTTTTCTAGATGTACGCCCCTTGTCCCGTACTTATGCTACCGTTAGCGTTCAGGCACGTAATAGGAAAGGAAGAAGGTGGCCGTATGGACCGTTTCATCGTCGCTCTGCTGGCTGCGCTCGGCGCTTTGGCCGTTATCCGGTTTCTGAGAACGAGGCGCGGCGTGCGGCAGGAAACCGACCGCGAAGAACAGATTCGGCAGGAATTGAAGGAGCTCCGCAGGAAACGGGAAGAGGAATAAAGCCTTTCCGCCGGGCGGAGCCGGTAATTTATTTTACAAAGGGGGATATACAAGAAAATGGATGCCTGGATAGCGTTTTTTCAGGAGCGCTGGCTGCTGATTCTCGTGGCTGTCATCGTTCTGCTCGTCGTCGTCAGCCTTGTCAAAACCGTGGTCAAGTGGCTGCTGGTTATCGCCATTGTGGGGGCGCTGGTGGTTTACGGAGCCAACTATAAGGAAACGCTGCAAAGTATCGGAAACGCCGCATTAACCGAACTCAGCAGCCAAGCGGTTAAAGCCGTGCAGAACGAAGCGAAGGATGCCACCTACACAGCCAACCCGGACGGTACTTATACAGCCGCGACCAAAAATGTTAAAATTGTAGGGACACCCGGATCGTCCGAAGTGTCCGTCACGTTTATGAACCAGACTTTTAAGGTTAAAGCAGAAGAAGCGGTCCGCGCATTTGTCGAACAGGCGAAGAAGAACGCCGGCCAATAATACAAAGCGAAGTTATATCTGTGCAAAAGGAGGCCCGCTTGCCTATGTTTACCTCGTTGTTTTCCGGGGACACGACGATCAATTTCATCTCGGTTGCACTTATCCTCATCGTGATCGTTTCAGCCATTCAAGGCATCATACGCGGAGCCTCCGGTTCTGCCAAGCATCTGCTGCACATGGTCTTCGGAATCCTGATCACGATAGTGGCCATCTATCTGGCCTGGCAGACGGCGACCCTGGTTTCGGACCCTGTCCGCAATTGGCTGAGCAGCCTTGCCATTCAAATACCGGCGCAGGAAATGCCCGTCTGGAAGCAGACGTATTACACCGCGGTTACGGCTATCCGCGACTTTGAACTGTTCCGCTTCGGCGTCCTGTTCCTGCTGGCTTATCTGGTCATCCGCCAGGCTCTATACTGGTTCGTCGATCCCGTTCTGCTCAGATGGGCTCAAAACCGCTGGGACCGGGAGGCCAACCCTTCCGTCATCAGTGCGGCTACAGGCGGACTTATCGGGTCCGTAACGGGCGTTTGGCGGGCTCTGCTCGTCGTAGCCGTGCTCTTTGTTTTTGTGACGCTGTTCCCGCAGGCGAAGCCCGCAGGGTACATCCAGGCTTCGTCCCTGTACCAGAAAGGCGCGCAGGAAGTCATCCAGCCGTTTACGGGCGATTTTCTGCAAAAACAGGTCCCGGTCTTCACCAGGGCCGTGGAGCAGGAATTCAGCCAGATTCTGCAGCGCAAATACGAGGTTCTGGACGCGAACATCCCGAACAATATTTCCGCGGCCGCCCAGGAAGTCACGAAGGCCGGCAAGACGGACGAGGAGAAAGCGGAGCTGCTCTATAAATGGGTCGGCAGCCGGGTCGAATACGACTGGAACAAAGTCGACCTTTACGAGCAGCAGCGTATCTGGAAGGAACAGACGCCGGAGGATACGTTTGCGACGCGCAAAGGAGTATGCATCGACTATTCCCGTCTCTACGCCGTTATGGCCCGTTCCGTCGGTCTTGACGTTAAAGTGGTGACCGGCCTCGGGTACGACGGCCGCGGGGGCTACGGTCCGCATGCCTGGAACGAAGTATACCTGGCGGATTCCAAGCAATGGATTCCGCTCGATTCCACCTGGTTTTCCAGCGGAGGCAACTGGTTTAACCCGTCCAACTTCAATCAGACGCATATCCGTGAAGCTTAAAGGACCGCCCCCTTACGGGGGCGGTTTTCTTTTGCGGGAACGTAAAGGGATTGATTCTCCCATTCTCTTACATTTTTCTAGCGGTGCATGTCTATGGTAAACTGGTAGATAGAGCAAGGTATAGAAAAGGATACAAGGAAGGAAGCAAGATGCACAACGAAGATTTAGAAAAACCGGATTCCTCTAAACGCACGCGTTTCTCTGTTCGCATTAATTTGTTCTTTTTCACGACGTTTATTTTGTTTTCCGTTCTGATCGTACGTCTGGCCATCCTCCAGTTTGTCGAAGGAGACAGGCTCGCCGAAGAGGAGAACTCGGCCACCAACCGGGAAACTCCCATCCCGCCGATCCGGGGCAACATTTATGATTCCAACAGCTACCCCATTGCCTATACGATTCCGGTCCAGTCCGTCTTTTTCCGGATTGAATCGGGGCAGAACAATAAGGAAGAGGTAATCGGTCTCGCCCGCAAGCTTGCAGACGTTTTCCAGCAGTACGGGTCGAAGACCGCCAAACCTTTGACGCCCGAGGAAATCGTGGAGCTGATGGACGTAGGCTACGATATCAACCAGCAGCAGACGAAGGCGCCGAGCTATTACTCGATTCCGAGAAGGATCAAAGCCGATCTGACGAAGGAAGAGGTCTCCTATCTGATGGAGCACCGGGATGAATTCAAATGGATCGAAGTGATGGAAGAGAGCATCCGGACTTACGACCAGGATAAAATCGCGGTTCAACTGACCGGATACATGCGGCAATTTTCGACCGCGAGGGAATCCAAATACGGGCTCAGCTTTTATAAAAACAAAGATAACACGGCCGAATATCTCGATACGGAAGACGTCGGCTATGACGGGCTTGAGCTGATGTATCAGGAAGAGCTGCGCGGCAAGAACGGATATAAGAAATATCCCGTGAACTCCTCGCAGAAAATTATCGGGCCCGTGTCCGTCACGAAGCCGGAAAAAGGAAACAACCTGTACCTGACGATTCACAAGGACATCCAGAACCGCACGGAACAGAAAATTATGGATCATCTGGCATACCTGCGCCAGCCGAAATCGAGCTCCTACGGCTATTCGCCAAATGCCCGTTCGGGTTACGCCGTCGCCATGGAAGTCGATACGGGGCGTGTCGTCGCCATGGCGAGCATGCCGGATTACGATCCTAACTTATGGACCGGCGGAATTAAGGCGACGGAGTACAAAAAAATCCAGCCGTTCGTCAACAACGGGACGATTACGACGGCCTATCCGGATTATCCGGAGAACGAACTGAAAAAGCACGCCAATTCCATCGTGTACATGGGTTCGACGATTAAACCGCTGACCGTGCTTGTCGGTCTTAAAGAAGGCTTTTTCAGCGTGAACGATTATTATAACGACAGAGGCTCATATTCGTTCGGTAAAAAGGGATCGCAAAGCACGATCTGGAACTCCGGCCGCAAATCGTTCGGCCCGATCAATGCCGCCGATGCGATCAAGCACTCCTCCAACACGTTCATGTCCGCAATGGTCGGGGAACGGCTGTATTTCGACCGGGAAGACGGGCTCAAGGTGTGGGACGATTACTTGAAGCGGTTCGGTCTCGTCGTGTCGACGGAAAGCGGCCTTCCGAACGAGTACGCGGGCTCCAACGAGTCTCTCGCCAACGCGAAGCTCGACAGCAAGCAGTCCGCGCTCGTTTACGCTTCCTGGGGGCAGAACGAGAAGTCGACCACGCTGCAGCTCGCCCAGCATGCCGCCATGCTCGCCAGCCGGGGCAAACGGATGAAGCCGCTGTTCGTGGACCGCATCACGACGTACGAAGGCGAAACCATCAAGAAGTTCGATCCCGTTGTGCTCAGCGAGGAAACTTCGTTCAAACCCCAGTATTGGGACGCGATTTTCAAAGGCATGAAGGAAGTCAGCAAGCAGGGCTTTGACGGCGTCAACTACACGGTAGCCGCCAAAACGGGTACGTCCACGCAGCAGATCGGCTCCAAGGAAGTGGACAACGCCGTATTTATCGCGTTCGCTCCGGCCGATAAACCGAAGCTTGCCGTAGCGGTTGTCGTCCCGGAAGGGGGCTACGGCTCCTACGGCGCCGCTCCGATCGCGAGGGAAATGTTCGACGCGTACGACGAATATATCGGTCTGAACGGCACTCCGCGCGGACCGGCTAACGGCAAGACGGACGGCGCAGCGAAGCACTAGGCCGGGACACCGCTCCCGCCTCCTAAGCGGGGCTCTCCGTGTGACGGTAAACGCCCGACGTGGTGTGCGTTACGGCAATCATCCTCCGGGCATGCGGCCCCGCTAGTGGCCGGAGGAAGGGGGCGGACTCCTTCACGGACACGGAAAGCGCCGTGGGCTGTCTCTATCGGCTGCCGCCCACACGGGACGGCAGGGATAAGCGAGACCCGCCGGATGGCCTTCCGCCCCGATCATTCATCCAAACCGGGCGCCTGCTCATGTTTGTCACTTCTAACCGGGAGAGACATAGACTGAGAGCAGGGAACCCGGTTTTTTTTGCCTCAAAAGTTGCCTGATACCAACAATTATGTATAAAGGAAAAGGGGCGGTGGACATGAAAAAACGGAGGTTGGCTGCATCTGTTAAACGCCTTATGTGGGTTATTGCCTTTTTGTAAACGAGGGCTGCCCGCAGTCCCCGGAAAAAGGCGGAGACGCTTCTGTCCCAAGGGATACGAAGCGTCTTTGGCACGCTCAAAAAGCCGCGGTTAGAGGGGGCCGCGAGTTTTCATTTTCAGAAAGGCGACCGGGTGTGCTATACTAGTTTATCGAATAACAACAAGACTAGTTGTAGCTTTAGTGGAGGTGTGAATCACTCGTGTGTGGTATCACCGGTGTTATGTATTTTGAAGATAGAGAGCCATCCGTATCCATGCTTCAGCAGATGACGGACGTGATTCATCACCGCGGCCCGAACGACTCGGGCTTTTGGACGGAGAATCGGATCGGGCTCGGGTTCCGCCGACTGTCGATTATCGATATTGCGGAGGGTCATCAGCCGCTTTGCAACGAAGACGAATCCGTTTGGATCATTTTTAACGGGGAAATTTACAATTATAAATCTTTGCGGAGCATGCTGCAGGACCGCGGCCATGTGTTCCGGACGAACAGCGATACCGAAGTCATCGTCCACTTGTATGAAGAATTCGGCGATGAATGCGTGAAGCATCTTCGCGGCATGTTCGGTTTTGCCATCTGGGACCGCCGCAAGAAGCAGCTTTTCGCCGCCCGTGATCATTTCGGCATCAAACCTTTTTATTATCAGTACAACGACCGGCAGCTGCTGTTCGGTTCCGAAATCAAAAGCCTTGTCGCATCGGGAAGCGTAAGTCCGTCCATCCGGACCGAGAGCCTGATGAACTACTTGACGTTCCAATACGTTCCTGAACCGAACACGATGTTCGAGGGGATACAGAAACTGCCTCCGGCGCACTACATAAAAGCGTCCTTCGACGGCGAAATGTCGATTCACCGCTACTGGGATCCCATGTTCGAGCCGGTGGACCGTCCTTTCGGGGAATATGTGGAGCAGATCCGCGAAACACTCAAAGATTCCGTCATCCATCACATGGTCAGCGACGTGGAGCGCGGCTGCTTCTTGTCCAGCGGAATCGACTCGACCGCGATTGCGGCTCACATGCGCCAGATCGAGCCGATCCGGACGTTCTCCGTCGGTTTCGAAGGTCCGAACAACGAGACCCTGATCGCGGCCGAAACGGCCAAAGCGCTCGGGACGGAGCATTACTCCAAAATCATCACGCGCGAAGATTTCTTCAACACCTTGCCGAAAGCCGTCTGGCATCAGGACGAGCCGGTCGCCGATCCATCGGCCATCGCGCTCTACCACGTCGCCCAGCTGGCCCGTGAACACGTTACTGTGACGCTGTCGGGAGAAGGCGCGGACGAGCTGTTCGGAGGCTACCGGATCTACCGGGAGCCTCTGTCGCTGGCTCCGCTGGAAAGCCTGCCGCTTTCCGTACGCCGCATGCTGCACCGGCTGGTGAAAATGCTGCCCGCCGGCATGAAGGGCCGCAACTACCTGCTTCGCGGAACGACTCCGCTGGAGGAGCGCTTCCTCGGCAACGCGAAAATTTTCACCGAGGATATGAAGGCGGAAGTGCTGCGCGTGGACAGCGAAATGTTCAAGCGGTATCAGAATCCGTTCCAGATAGCCGCCCAATATTACGACAAAACGAAGCATCAGGATCCCGTAACGCGGATGCAGTACATCGACATGAATCTGTGGATGCCGGGCGATATTTTGATGAAAGCGGACAAAATGACGATGGCCCATTCCCTGGAGCTGCGCGTTCCCCTGCTCGACAAGGAACTGTTCGAGGTTGCCCGCCGCATCCCGACGAAGTACCGGATCGCCGAAGGAACCACGAAGCATATTTTCCGCAAGGCGATGGAAGGCATCGTGCCGGATTTCATCCTGAACCGTCCGAAGCTCGGATTCCCGGTTCCGCTGCGCGACTGGCTCAAAGGGCCGACGGGGTCCACTATGGTGGAGCAGATTAAAGCGAGCGGCATCGAAGACTATGTAAAAATCGACGCGATCGAAAGAATGGCCAAGCTCCATCAGAACGGACAGGGCGATTATGCACGCCGTCTCTGGACCATTTACATGTTCGCTCTCTGGCACGCGACCTACATGCAAGAAACCACGAAGAAAGCCGTAGCCGCGTTCTGACATAAAAGTTTCGTTTAGCTCCAGGTTCCCCTCCAGGGAGTCTGGGGCAATATTTACGAAGCGGCTTTCCTGAAGAAAGCTAGGAGGAGGAAACATTTTGAGTCAATATAAGCTGGTAGCACTGGATATGGACGGTACGCTGCTTAACGAAGAAAAGCAGGTTTCCCCGGCGAACCGGGAAGCGATTTACGCGGCTCTGGAAGTGGGAGTCACCGTTATTTTCTCAACCGGACGCGGCGTGCAAAGCGCCCTTCCTTACGCCGAAGAGCTCAAGCTGCAAACGCCGATTGTTTCCGTCAACGGAAGTGAAATCTGGAAAGCTCCGCACGACCTTCTGAAACGTACGCTGCTTGATTTGGATCTGGTCCGGCGGATGTACGACCTGGCGATTGAGCACGATACCTGGTATTGGGCTTATTCGGTCGAGGGCATGTACAACCGGGATAAATGGGCGGAAGATATCACCAAACCCGAGTGGCTCAAATTCGGTTTTTACACGGAAAACAAAGAAAGTCTGGAAATCATCCGCGGAGAGCTGGCCCGCTGGGGAGAGCTTGAGATCACGAACTCGCACCCGGACAATCTCGAACTGAACCCCAAAGGAATCAGCAAAGCGAGCGGCATCGAAGAAGTCTGCAAGCTTCTCGGAATCGAGATGTCGCAGGTCATCGCCATGGGCGACAGCGAGAACGATATCGCGATGATCCGCGCGGCGGGTCTCGGCGTAGCGATGGGCAACGCCCAGGACGGCGTGAAGCGTATCGCCGATCTTGTTACGGTTACCAATGACGAGGACGGGGTCGCTAAAATCATTCAGGAATACGTGCTGGACCCGTTATCTGCCCGCTAACAATACCCGCGGACTTTTTCGGGAAGAAAGGATGAGAAGACATGGCTATTTTGGGATGGATCCTCATTATTTTGCTGTTTGCCGTCGGGATGCTGGGTGCGATTTTTCCTATTCTTCCGGGCGCGCTCGCTATCTTCGGAGCCTTTTTCGTCTACGGGCTATTCTTCAGTTTTGAACCCTTCGGCTTCTGGTTCTGGCTGATTCAGTCGGCGATCGTTATCGCCATCACTATCGCCGACTATCTCGTAAGTGCGTTCGGCGTCAAGAAATTCGGCGGTTCCAAAGCGTCCGTATGGGGAAGCACGATCGGTCTGCTCGTCGGTCCGTTCGTCATTCCGGCTTTCGGGCTTATCCTGGGGCCTTTTATAGGCGCTGTGCTGGGCGAATTGATTCATGGCTCGAACCTTAAGCACTCCGCCCAGGTCGGGGTAGGATCGGTTCTCGGATTCTTCTCCAGCGTTGTCGTTAAAGTCGTTCTTCAACTGCTGATGATCATTCTGTTCATCATCTGGATTTAACTCGTTCAGGATACCCGTCAAAAAAGGCGGACTGCGGTAGCGCGGGAATACGCCTTATTTTCCCCATTGGAAAGGAAGACCGACATGATTAAAGTAACCGTGTGGAATGAAAACGTGCATGAGAAAACGAATGCCAAAGTAGCCGAAGTATACCCGGAAGGCATTCACGGAGCGATTGCGTCCGGGATTGCGGGAGACTCTTTCCAAATCCGTACCGCAACCCAGGAGCAGCCCGAGCACGGGCTTACGCAAGAGGTTCTGGATGACACCGACGTACTGATCTGGTGGGGACACAAAGCCCACGGCGAAGTCGCCGATGAAATCGTGAATCGCGTACACCAGCGCGTATTGGACGGCATGGGGCTTGTCGTGCTGCACTCCGGTCATTTCTCGAAAATTTTCAAAAAGCTGATGGGTACTTCCTGCGATTTGAAATGGCGCGAAGCCGGCGAGAAAGAACGCCTGTGGGTCGTGGATCCTTCCCATCCGATCGCCGAAGGCATCGGACAGTACTTCGAACTGGAGCGGGAAGAAATGTACGGGGAGCATTTTGATATTCCCGCGCCGGACGAGCTGGTCTTCGTCAGCTGGTTCGAAGGCGGAGAGGTATTCCGCAGCGGCTGCACCTATCACCGCGGGCAGGGCCGGATCTTCTATTTCCGTCCCGGTCATGAAACGTATCCGACCTATTACAACGAGAACGTTCTGAAAGTCATTGCAAACGGCGTGAAATGGGCGGCTCCGGTACGTACGGCCAAGCCGGTTTACGGGAACGCGCAGCCTTTGGAGAAGCTTCAGGCGAAGTAAAACGGCGTCAGCCGATCACGTCCGGAAAAGGATTTCCTTTTCCGGTCTTATTATGTATGGGGAGAAGGAACGACATTGTCTAAGGATTCGCTAGTCAAAGGCACTCTGATCTTGACGGTCGCGGCTTTGATTGCCCGCTTTCTCGGTGTATTTCAGCGGTTTCCGCTCGTTTATATGCTGGGGAACGAGGGAATGGCGAGTTATGCGATCGCTTTTAATCTCTACAGCAATCTGCTGGTTATCGCAACGGCGGGCATTCCGAGTGCCCTGAGCAAAATGATTTCCGAGCGCACCGCGCTCGGGCGGATGGACGAAGCGAACCGGATCTACAAAGCCGCGTTGATATTCGCGGTCTTGGCCGGCGTTGTCATGTGCGCGATCCTGTTCCTTCTGGCTCCGCATTATGCGCAGTCGTCCGGTGATCCTCACGCCACGCTGGCTACGCTGGCCATCGCTCCCGCGCTGCTGGTTTTCCCGCTGATTGCCATCATGCGCGGTTATTTCCAGGGCCGCCAAAGAATGATGCCCAACGGCATCTCGCAGGTGATCGAGCAGATCGTCCGACTCATTACGGCGGTAGGGCTGGCTTATCTGCTGCTGGGCGTCTCGCTCGATTGGGCCGTGGCGGGGGCTTCCTTCGGCGGTGTAACCGGCGGAATCGCGGCCTTGGCCGTCATGCTGTACTACGCGCATAAGCTGCGTAAGGAAGATAGGGGGACGCTGCCGGTTTCCGAACCCGTGTATACGGAAACCGGTCAAATCCGCCAATCGGGAGGAAAACTACGTTACGGGCAAATCTACGGCCAATTGCTCAGGTTGTCCATTCCGATCGTTATTTTTTCGATTACGGTTACGCTGATTTACAACATTGACTCTTCCACTATCATCCCGCTTCTGCGGGATCAGATCGGCGAGGCTAAAGCCAAGGATATCGTCGGTATCCTCGGCGGGCAGGCTCAATCGCTTGCGGGGCTGCCGATTGTGCTGGCGATCGCGCTCAGCCAGTCGGTCGTCCCCATTATCTCGGGAGCCTATTCGCGAAGGGACCTGGAGCTTGTCCGCAACCAGTCCTCCCGCGTCATGCAGCTCGCCATCCTATCCGGCCTACCCATGGTTCTGGCGATCTGTACGGCCGCACGTCCGCTTTCGGGCATGTTCGACTACGGCGGCACTCCGACAGGCTACGAGTACGGCCCTCCGATGATCGCCATGATGACCGCGGGAGCGATGTTCCAGATCATCATGCAGACGTCGGGCGCCGTTCTGATGGGCATGGGCAAGATGCGCGCGCTCGTGTCCAGTGTCGTCTTCGGCATAGCCGTAAAGCTGCTCGGCAACCTTATTCTATCGCCGTGGCTCGGCATTTACGGCATTCTGGCATCGACGATGCTCTGCTTTATCGTCATGTCCGCCTTTAACCTGGCCGTGATGCGTAACGTGGTTAGCTTCCGCATCATGGCTCCGCGCCGCTGGACCCGCCTTATCGTCACGACGGCCGTCGTCGTGGTGATCGGCGTGTACGCGGAGCGGCTGCTCTTTGAGCATCTCCACTTGTTCCCGTGGAGAGTCGTCAACGCAACCGTCAACGCCGTCCTGATCGGCGGGTTGGCTTGCGCGCTCTATGTCATCCTTCTGTTTGTCACGAAAGTGGTCACGAAGGATGACATCAAGACCTTCCCGGCGCCGCTGCAGAAGCTTTATGCCAAGGCGGGCCGCGTGCTCGGCCGCCGGGGATAAAGTTTCCGCTTGAAGGCAGTAAGGACCGGCGCCGCCGGCCCCGCCCATAAAAACGCCCGATGTGCCTCTGCTTAAGCAGAATGGACGTCGGGCGTTTTTTTAGTCCCCTTTCAACTGAGTGGACGCGAGGGCGGCCAGTTGAATTTTATGGAGGCCGAAGCAGCATTCGGCGCTCATCTCGAACAAAGCGGGGACGTCGATGTCCCCGAAGTAGCCCGCCACGCTCCCGGCATAGGCGGGAAACCAGTCCCCGGACTCGGGAGCCGTCAACGGGACGTCCTTCCACGTGCGTTCGAGCTCCGGACTGTAGATGCCCGCGGCTCCGGCCTTCAGCTCGCAGCCTTCCAGCTTCGGGCCCGCTGCGCCGATTCCGGGGGCGTCCTTGCGGATGCGGGAGAACAAATGCGGCCAGTAGTCTGCTCTTGAGCCGGTGTGCGGCTGTGCCGAAGCGAAAAGCACCACGCCTTGGTGAACGGCCGGAATGCCGAACAATATGGCGTACAGCGTTTTTCCGAATCCGATCCGTTCCTTGATATCCGTGAAGTCTTCCAATATTTCACCGGCCAAATTCAGGCGGTTTGCGGACTTGTGCATAGGATCTTTGTGCAGGGCGTAAGGAAAGAAGACCTGATTCAGCTGAAGGAGCGCTTGGGCTTGAAATTCCGCCGTTTTCAGGACATGTTCAATGAAATACGGCTGTTTGACCACACGGCTTTCTATAAAATGCTGTTCATTTACGATTAGAGAGACCGTGAGCAGCGCCGGATCGTGAACCGCCCAGAATTCCTCCCAAACGGGCCTCATAAAAACGGATACTCCGAAGGCCGGGAGCAGATGAAACAGAGGCTCGCCGGACCGCTTCGACTCCTCGTAGAGCAGAAGCTGGGGGTAAGCGTCCCCGAAGATGAGCGCATTCGCTCTCTCCAGAAAAGCGAAAAGGGCTTCGCGTCCCGGACGTTTCAGCAGGGCGGGAAGGAACTCCCCTTCCAGGTCCGTCATGTTCCAGCCGCCGTTGCGGGAGACCATATGGGCGAGAAGAGCCCAATGAAGCTCGGGATGCCGCTCATACAGGCTCCAGTAAGCCCGGGTGCGGGTTACGTTGTTCCGGTTTTTCCGCTGCGTATCGAGGCGGATGCGCTCCACGAGCTGCCGTCCCTGCGCGGACAAGGAGAGCTCCGGAGCCGGCGGGCTTGCCGGCAGTACCGCGAGGTCCTTCCATGTCCTGCGCAATCTTTTGACACTGTCTTTGCCCGGTACAAGTTTCTGGGCACTCTGGCCCAGGTGAAACGCGGACTGCAAAGAAGCCAGTTTGCCCGATGCAAGCTCGGCAATCGTATGCGGTACCCCCGCCAGCCAGTGCCCGACCGCTTTGAGCGGATTGTTCCCTTTGACCCCGTTGCCGTTCATTGTTGCAGCCTCTTTTCCCCGGAATACTTTGTGAAGCAGCCGTAACGTTTAGTAATAGGATGCCCGTTTTTTCCGATTTTTCATCTTCCTGCACGATATGCAAACAAATGGGCTGCGGTCCGGCTTTCCATGAAAATTTATCGGGAATGTGAGTCTTTTTGCTTACTTGTGCGTATATAAAAGAGTTAGCAATACTTGGGAGATGGAAAGGGGCCGGAGAAATGAAAGTGAATAACTGGAAGAAAGTTGTGTGCGGGGGTACGGGCGCGCTCATGATCGTCCTTACGGGTTGTGAATCCGTAGGAGGGCTTGATGTGAATAAGGCGCTGGTCAACCAGTACGCCGTCAAATCGGCGGAATCGCAGGAATCACTCAAGTTTGAACTTCTGACGGGAGATCTGGCCGGGCTGCCGCCTGAGGCGCAGAAACTGGTAGGCCTGTTTAAAGAAGTGACGATCAAGTTTACGGAGGAGAAGATCCAGGATTCCCGGAACGCATCGATGAAAGGCGAATTTACATACGGCAAGGGAAGCATCCCTTTTGAGCTGTCCCTTCAGAACGAAGATATTATTATCCGCATCGAAGGCGTAAGCAAGCCGATTTACATTCGCAACGCGCAGACAGGTCCGCTTAACGGAGGTTTGCTTGTACCGGGACAGAAGAGCATCCAGGATCTTCAGAAGGTGCTCGAAGACAAACTTCCGACGCTTGCGTCGTTCTTCATCGGCCATGCGCCGAATCCGAAGACGATCGGGGTTACGTCCGTTACGGAGAAAGTGAACGATGAGACGGTTTCCCTGCAGAAACTTCATGCCGAAATTAAAGGCAGCGAAGCGCTCGGTCTGGTCAAAACCTTCCTGCAGAACATCGCCGCAGATGAGAAAGGCTTGAAGGAATTCCTCGGCACCGTATTCGACGTATTCGGACCGATCGCCAAAGAAGCCGCCGAACAGTCGGGCGAGGAGAACAAACTGCTGGATGCTTATCTGTCCAACAAAACATTAGCGGTCGAAACGATGTATACCGCCGTACAAACCGGACTGAAGGATGTACTGGCAAGCTATGACGAGACGACCGACAAGCTGGTAAACGGACCCGGCAATGAGCCGATCCGCGACATCCTGAGCGACCGCTCATCCGTGAACGTGGACTTGTACGTGGACAGCTCCCAGCAGATCCGCAAAAGCAGCGCAGGAATTACCATTCCGCTGCCTGAAGCGGAAACGGGATTGAAAGGGATCAAGCTGAGCGTGACCGGAGAAAGATGGAATATTAATAAGCCGGTTACGATCAACCCCGTAAAAGCGGACGGAGATCGTTTCACCTTCGATGCGGCTGATCCGGACTCGGTTCCTTCTCTCGGAAGCTTTCTGAAATCGGTGGATAAGAATTCCTCGATTTACAAGCTGCTTAAAGAGGACCTCCAGATTACGAAGCGTTCCTTTACGCTTTCGCTGGACGATGAAGACATGAGTTCGTTCGGCTTTGGGGGCTACCGCAAAGGCGACGTTTCCATGGTGCCGGTGACGTATGTAGCGAATATGCTTGACGCGAAAGTGAAATGGGACGGGGAAACGAAACAAATTACGGTAACGGATGATCTCGGGGGCCATACGATCGTGTTTACGCTGGGCAGCGCCGAAGCGTTGGTCGACGGTAAGTCGGTTAAGCTGGAGCAGGCTGTCGAACTTCACGGGGATTACACGAACGTTCCTTTGAGATTCCTGGCCGAAACGCTGGGCGGGGAAGTGAAGTGGGACAGCGAGCAGGATGCTGTTATCATTACACGTCAATAAAACCTGCAGAAATTGAAGGCGGAAGTGAAATAGCATGAGCATGGAGGGAGCGGGCTGTATACAGCCCGCTCTTTTTTGCCCGCAATTGTTTCTAACTAAGATGGAAAAGAGGGGATAACATGGAAATCAGAAAATTTCAGGTATCCGATATTCGCCCCATCGTCTCGTTATTTTATGAAACCGTTCATTCCGTAAATCAGAAAGATTATACCCAAGAACAGCTTCATGCATGGGCTTCCAAAGAGGAAGAGGAACACAGATTGGAATCCTGGAAAGATTCGATGAGCCGCAATATCACGTATGTCGCTCTAATCGAAGGCAAAATTGTGGGCTTTTCGGATATGACCGTAAACGGATACGTGGACAGACTGTACGTGGATAAGGATTTTCAAGGACAGGGAGTTGCTTCGGCTTTAATGAACGTTCTCGAATACGAGGCAAAAAAACGGGGGGTAGCCGAACTGGAAACGGACGCGAGTATCACGGCGAAACCGTTTTTCAGTCATCGCGGGTTCCGGCTGGTCCAGGAGCAAAGCGTGGAACGCAGAGGGATTAAGCTGGTTAACTTTAAGATGAAGAAGGAATTAAGTTTAGATGCTTGAGAAAAAAGCAGCCGTGCAGCTAACGCACGGCTTTAAAATGAAGAGCCGATATCCTCAAGGGGAGTATCGGCTCTCTTGTTGTGGGGCGGGAGGCTTGTGTCGCTTCCCGCCTCAGTTCTCATTCTCCGATTCCACGTCCGGAGGCGGCGCCGGTGCGTGACCCGGCATTCTGCCTGCACGCACCAGCGCCTCCCGGAGCAGGAATTCGATGTGCCCGTTAACGCTGCGGAACTCGTCGGCTGCCCAGCGCTCCAAAGCTTGATGGAGCTTCGGATCGAGCCGCAGCGGAAAGTTCTTCTTAACAGCCATGCATCCGCTTAGTAAATGGAGCTGGAGTTGATGACAGGCTGGGCGGACCTGTCGGAGACAACCGCTACGAGCAGGTTGTTGATCATCGCGGCTTTGCGCTCTTCATCCAGCTCGACGACGCCTTCCGCCTGAAGGCGGGCGATTGCCATCTGCACCATGCTGACCGCGCCTTCCACAATTTTCTCGCGTGCGGATATGATGGCGGAGGCCTGCTGGCGCTGGAGCATGGCGCTTGCGATCTCGGTGGAGTAGGCCAGATGAGTCAGCCTGGACTCCAACACTTCAACGCCGGCTACGCTGAGGCGGCTTTGCAGCTCGAGGGTGAGTTCCTTGGCAACCTCTTCGCTGTTGGCGCGCAGAGAGTAGGCTTCTCCGTTATAGGAGTCGTACGGGTATTTGGAGGCGACATGACGGAGGGCGGTCTCGCTTTGAATTTCCACGAAGGCTTGGTAATTATCGACTTCGAACTTGGCTTTGGCCGTATCGACTACGCGAAAAACGACGACGGCCGCAATTTCAATGGGATTGCCGTCCACATCGTTGACCTTCAGCCGCGCGCTGTTGAAGTTGCGGACACGCAGCGATATTTTCTTGCGCTCGCTGAAAGGGATCGTTACCCAGAAGCCGCTATCGCGGACTGTGCCGCTGTAACGGCCGAAAAAATTGACGACCATCCCCTGGTTCGGCTGTACGACGGTAAACGAGCTGAGCACTATTCCTGCCAGCACAAACAGCAGTACGGCGGGGATAATCAGCTCCGCGGTCAGGGAGAAAATACCTGCTCCGATAAATACGACCATAGCAAGCAGGCCGACAAATCCGTTGATTTTCCATACATGACGTTCGGTCATTGTGTTCATCTCCTTTTGGAAACTCAGAAATTTAAAATATCGTTTTGATATTTATATGATATCACTTTTTACAATGTCTGTAAACGGTCGGATGTCCCGTATTTTTGCTGTTATTGACAGGCCCGAAGGAGCATGCTATAAGATAAACAAGTTTATCAGATTCCGATGAAGCCGGTCGGGAATGAAGGCCGGACGATTCTATTCGAGGTGATCCCCATGGAAAAAGTCCACAATGAACAAGATTTCCGTGCGGCGGTAGAGAAATCCGAAGTTACCGTTGCCGTTTTTAAAACAACCTGGTGTAAAGACTGCCATTATATCGAGCCTTTTATGCCGGATCTGGAGAAGGCGTATGCCGGACGCATCTCGTTCATCGAGCTGGACCGGGACGAGGTACCCGATCTCTGCGAGGAATTGAACATTCTGGGCATTCCGAGCTTTATCGCTTTCAGCCGCGGACAGGAGCTGATCCGTTTTGTCAGCAAGCTGCGCAAGACGCGTGAAGAGATCGAGCAGTTTCTGGACCGTGCGATCGAGGTGGGCAACGCGCTGGCCAAGTAATACGGGCACCCGGGAGACGCGTTCTCTTTTAAGTAAACGAAAACTAGCTGTTCCTTCGGGAACGGCTAGTTTTTTTGTATATCGCTGCCTGCCGCGTCTTTCTGCATAATTTGCGGTCGTTAGGGACTCCCTAATGATGGGCCGCGTGCCAGCCGCTTCTTTCAAGGCTTTGTAACATTTGCGAATGGAATTGGCCTCGAATAGTAGCTATAATGAATACAAGCGGCATTGCTGCCGTCTGGCGGCCAAATCTCTTGCATAAATAGCCTTATTGATTATAGAGAAGTAGGTGCATGGTATGTATAAATTAACGAAGCGTTTGTCCTTTCTGACCATGGTCGGCATGTTCCTGATCGTGATTATGGGCGCGCTCGTAACCAAAACCGATTCGGGTTTGGGCTGCGGTAACGAATGGCCGCTCTGTAACGGCAAGTTCGTCCCGGCCTATACGATCTCGTCCGTTATCGAATACAGTCACCGGGCGGTGACAGGCCTTGTGAGCCTGCTGCTGCTCGCCACATTCATTCTTGTTTTCAAAACGGTCAGCCGTAAAGACGCGAAATATTTCGTAGCGGGTGCAGGCTTCTTCACCGTGCTGCAGGCAATTATGGGCGCTCTGGCCGTTGTCTTTTCGCAGTCTTCCGCGGTTATGGCGCTTCATTTCGGCCTTTCGCTGCTTGCTTTCGCCATGACGCTGCTGCTCTGGCTGACGTTCACGAAATGGGGAGATTACACGGTTTCCGTCGCCAGCACGGCGGACGGCCGCAAATCGGCCCTGCCGAAGAATGCGGCTCCGATCGGCCGCGGTTTCCGCGCTTTCGTCTGGTTCGTCGGCGTTTACTGCTACATCGTCGTTTATGTGGGCGCATTTGTCCGGCATACGGAGTCTTCGGGAGGCTGCATCGGCTGGCCGCTTTGTAACGGACAGGTCGTTCCGGAACTGACGGGGGCCACCGGAATCGTATTTGCCCACCGCATCGCTGCCGTGCTTATGTTCATCTGCGGACTCGTTTTGTTCCTGGTCGCCCGCAAGAAGTACAGCCATCTTGAAAATGTGTACAAAGGCGCGGGCTGGGTGCTTGGCTTCCTGATCGCTCAAATTTTCAGCGGAGCCACCGTTACCTGGTCCTTGGGACACGATACCGCATTCTTGTTCACCGGCATGATCCACGCGGTTCTGATCTGCGCTTTGTTCGGGTGGATCAGCTACCTGTGCGTCGTGATGCTGAATGCCCGCGTACCGCTGGGTGCCGAGCATCCGCGCAGCAAGCAGGAAAATCCGCAGTCGGCAAAGGCTTCCGTTAACCGTAAGGAAGCCGTGACGGAGTGACTTTTTGCGGCCCTGGCTGTCTCCGGCCGGCGTCCCTTAGCCACGAGAATTTGCGGGTGATTCCACGCCGCATTCGATTAGAGGAAGGAAAACGTGCTGCTTTTCACGAATGTGAAGGGCAGCCGTTTTTCTTTTTGCCGCGAATAGTCGCTTGACGGAATTTCCCGCACAGCACGAAACTCCCAGCGTGCGGTGCTCGGCGTCACATGACGGTGGTCAACCGCCGGAGGGAGTCTGGATGCCCTGCCCGGTGCAGCGGCTAACGAGACGGATGCGGCCTTGGCCCGCTTTCCCGGAAGGACTGGAGTGAGCGGATCAACCGTTCAACCGAGATTTTCGGGCCCAACGCTGGCGATTTCCTTTTTCGAAAAAGGCTCATTTAGGGTAATCCAAAAGTAGACGCTCCGGAAGGAGCGGCCTCTTCATGGGAAGCTCCCGCCCGGCCGGACCTGAATGTATGGATCGCGGAGACGGAGCTCATACTGAAAAAAATAAGGAAATGAGTGAAAGCCATGCTAAGAACGATTTTCAACGAGACGAAACGCAGCGAGCGCTCCGACGAGCGATTGGAACAAGCTTTCACTTCGATCAAACGTTATTTGAACGTCCTTCAGCAAAGCCGCCATTCTTCGCCGTCCTACAGCCCCAAAAAGCTGCATAGACTCTATGTATGGTCGCAAGGGTTTCTCGATGCCTTGGATGAGCTGGAGGAAAGCAAATACTGCGCCGCTCGTTTTGCCGCGCGCGTCAAGAAATCTTATCTCGATGAAATGCAGCCCGAGGAGCTGGACGATTACAGGCGGTATGTTTATTTTTATAAAAACGCGCTTATCCGTCTTTTTTCGGTGCTGGATAAGCTTGGGTATTTTTTAAACGATTTATTCGACCTCAAGACGGAGACCCTCAAAACGCACTTTTCCTTTTTTACCGTATTGCGTAAAATGAGAGAGAGCGGGATTCATCCCGCCCTGCAGCAAAAACTGTACGAACTGAAAACAGAAGCCAAACAGCCGCTTCAGGTTCTTCGCAACCAGCGGAATATGGAAATTCACTACGTGAACGTAGAGATGCTGGATGATCTGATGCTGTCCCACTCCAATTTGGGCGACCGTATCCAAGTGGAGAATATCGCGGATAATCTGGCGCAGATGAACAGGGGATACGAGATGGTTTGCATCACGATGGATCTCGTGTTCCGGTATATATCCAGGGGCAGCACAGGGGAAAACGGGGAGGAGAATCATGGCGGAGGTACGCAGAACGGCTCTCATCACGGGCAGCGCGAAAGGGCTCGGCAAAATGGCGGCGTTAACGCTGGCCAACCAAGGGTATGATATCGTAATCAATTATGTACATAGTGAAGAGGAAGCGCACGACTTAGTCAGGCACATCCAGAATACGGGCGTCCGCGCCGCCGCGATTCAAGGCGACGTCTCCCGCGGCGAGGATATCGAGCGCATCGCGGAGACGGTGGGAGAGACGATGGGCGGCGTCGATGTGCTCGTCAACAACGCCGGCCCTTTCATCCGCGAACGGAGGCTGTTCGCGGATTATACGCGCGATGAGATTGATTATCTCATCCGCGGCAATCTGCTCGGCGTGATCCAGCTGGATCACGCGCTGCTGCCCCACATGCGGCGCAAGCGCTGGGGCCGCATTATCCACTTCGGCTTCGGTCATGCCGCCGAAGCGCGTGCTTGGCCCCACAGGGCCGTCTATGCGGCCGCCAAAGTGGGGCTGGTTTCGTTCACGAAGACACTGGCCGAAGAAGAAGCGGCCCACGGGATCACCGTGAACATGATCTGTCCGGGCGATATCCGCGGAGCCAACAAGGAAAAGCGGATCGAGGAAGTGGAGAACTGCACCGACGACGAAACGCCGCGGGGCAGACCCGGCACGGGCGAGGATGTAGCCCGGGTGCTGTCCTTCCTGTGCGACCCGAAGTCGGATTTCCTGACGGGGAACATCATGGAAGTGAACGGCGGCCTCGATCCGATCCAGACGCTGCCGATGCTGAAGCGGGGCAAGTAAGCGGCGCCGCTTCGCGCCCATATAAAAAACCGGCCCCTAGGGCCGGTTTTTTATTAGAATACTTGAACAACCTCGACAACGCCTTCTACTTCTTCGACAAGCGCACGCTCGATACCGGCTTTCAGCGTAATCGTGGAACTCGGGCAGCTTCCGCATGCACCCATCAGCTTCAGTTTTACGATACCGTCTTCCACGTCCACCAGTTCCACGTCACCGCCATCACGCTGCAGGAACGGGCGAAGCTTATCTAGAACCTCAAGTACTTCATCATACATGGTTGCACTTTGGGTATTTTCAGTCATTTCAATCGACTCCTTTCTTATTTTATTATAGTACATTTCGGGAAAAAAAAATATCCCCCGCATAGAAAGGGGCGGCCGGACGTTCGGGCCGGCCATTTATTTTTTTTCAAAAAAACACTTCTTATTCCTCGGCATATGTTATATAATACAAATCATATAAAACGGAAACTGTATTATAACATTTGAAACAGAGAGGATTGAGTCATGATGAACGAGATTAACGATTGCTTCCACTGTTATGGAGAAGGGGAAACGGAATGTCAAAGCTGTTCCGGTGAAGGAAGCCTGGGAGACCGGGGAATCTGCACGTCCTGCGGAGGAAGCGGGAAAACGGCCTGCGCGCGCTGCAGCGGAAGCGGTGTGGTGGCCGATGCGTTCGACGTTCAAGACTCGATCACCGACATTATGCGGAGCCTTTACGTCAGACCGGAGTACACCAGGGGCAGATAACGGCGTGCCGTCCGTCCGCGATCCTGTGAACTATGCTCAAATCTCCCCGGATGTGTTACAATACAGATAGTTTGTGAAACAGGTGGAGATCAAACATGAGACCTATCATTGAGTTTTGCGCGAGCAATATGCATCACGGTACGGACGCCGTCATGAAGAAGCTGGAGGACAATCCGGATTACGATGTCATCGAATACGGATGTCTGGGAAACTGCGGGGAATGTTACCTTTTTCCTTTCGCCATGGTTAACGGCGAAATCGTAGCGGCCGAGACAGCCGACAAGCTGTTTGACGAAATTTCCAAAAAAATAAAGGAAGTCGAAGAGATCTACGACATGTTCGGCGACTGAATAGCAAAAAGCCCGGTCTGCACAATAGCTGCAAACCGGGCTTTTTTTGCTTTTCTAGCCCCAGTGGTGTTTGGACATCCACAGGACTCCGTTTTTCAGGACACGCGGAACCATGCCTGTCATAACGGTTTTCTTGCCCATCAGGCCGAAGCCGGTCTTCTTGCCGAGGGAGCCGAGAACTCCTTTGAGCTTGATCTGGCCTAGCTTAGGCGTTTCGTTCTTCCAGAGCGCCTGCATAACCTCGACGATCTGTTTGCCCTGCGATTCGGCCGCCTGGGCGCTCGGAGAGAACGGCAGGCTGGCGCAGTCGCCGACGACGAACACGTTCGGGTGGGACGGGATCTGATGGTACTCGTTCAGCAGAACGCGTCCGGAAGGATCTTTGTCCACCGCGAGCTGTTCGACGATCGGACTCGGCTTGATGCCGGCCGTCCAGATCGTGGCGTCCGTGCGGATGATCTCTTCTTCGTTGTAGAGATCGCCGCCTTCCAGTCTTTTCAGAGAAACGTGGGAACGCATTTCGATGTCGTGGTCAAGCATCCAGTCGCGTACGAATTCTTTCGCCTTGGTAGGGAAGGAGGACAGAATGCTTGCGCCGCGGTCCAGGATGCGGATATTGACATCCTGCCGGCTTTCGCGAAGCTCCGCCGCCATTTCCACCCCGCTCAGGCCGCCGCCGACGATGGTAACTTGACCGTAAGGAACGACGTCATTGACACGCTGATACGTGATGCGGGTTTGCGAGAAGGTCTGAATGCCGTTGGAAAATTCCTGCGCGCCCGGGATACCGTGGAAATTGTCCACACAGCCGAGGCCGATCACGAGGTAATCGTAATCGAGCGGTTCTTTGTCGGCAAAGATCACCTGTTTCGTTTCCAGGTTCACTTCCGTAACCTCTCCGTATTTAAGCGATAATCTGGGATCGTTCGGATAGGCAACGCGAAGTTCCGTCTCGGCGGCCGTACCGGCAGCCAGCGCGTAGTATTCCGTCTTCAGCCCTTGAAAAGGCGAACGGTCGACCATCGTGACCGTCCAGTTGTCGGGTATTTCTTTTTCCAGAAGCTCCGTGGCTATGGTAATGCCGCCATAACCGCCTCCCAGAATAACAAACTTGTTCATGTTACATGAATCCCTTCTGCCATGGCTTTTGTTCGTTGCATCATCATCTGTCAAAGGCTTCTAAAGGTTCTTACCCCAATTAGTTGTAGGTTTGAACCACATTGTAGAAGGTATCCCGTTCAACCGGAACTCGTCCCGCTCCTTTAATCAGCCAGACCAGGTCTTCTTTCGTGACTCCGTCCGGCGATTGAGCGCCCGCGGCGTGGGAAATGCGTTCCTTCACAATGGTTCCGTGAGCGTCAGATGCGCCGAATTGGAACGCAAGCTGAGTCACTTTGATACCCATGTTGATAAAATAGGCTTTAATATGCGGGAAATTGTCGAGCATCAAACGGCTGATCGCAATCGTTTTGAGCTCGTCGACGGCAGGCACGCGGCGGCGGATACCCGCGCTCGCGCTGGCCGGCTGGATCGAATTCGGGATGAACACGAGGAATCCGTCGGTTTCATCCTGCAGATCGCGCAGCAGGGCCATATGCTCGATACGCTCTTCAAGCGTCTCGATCGAGCCGTAAAGCATTGTCGCATGAGTCTTCATGCCAAGCTCGTGAGCCGAACGATGGACATCCAGCCACTGGTTCGTGTCGGCTTTCTCGACTCTCATCTTCTTGCGGTAGCGTTCGGTCAAAATTTCGGCACCGCCGCCGGGCAGCGTATCGAGACCTACATCCATTAGGGTGCGGAGCACCTCTTTGTAGCTGAGCCCGCTGATCCGCGCGAAGAAGTCGATTTCGGCCGCCGTATGGGCTTTAATCGATACTTGCGGATAATGCTGTTTCAGGGTGCGCAGGGCGTCCACGTAATATTGGAACGGCACATGAGGATTGTGACCCTGGCTGATGTGGAACTCGCGAATATCCGGGTGGAAATTTTCGGAGATATACGTCAGCATCTCAGATGGCGTCAGCGTGTAGGAGCCCGCTTCGCCTTCATCTCTGCGGAAATGGCAAAACGCGCAGTGTTCTTCGCATACGTTTGTAAAATACAAACTCATGTTTTGCACGAAATACACGTTTTTGCCGTTCTTGCGCAGGTTGACCTTATTGGCTAATTGACCAATGGTCAACAAATCGTCCGATTGGTACAAAAACAGGCCGTCCTCCCGCGAAAGACGTTCTCCGTTCTCGACCTTTTCTGCAATTTCCGCCATGCGGCGGTCAGGACTGTCTATAATGACATTCACTAGTATACCCTCCCCGTCGGATCTTTTGAATCCATCCTGTGTAAATTTTTCACCGTACGTTCAAAAATTCAAGTGAACCTCTACAAAGAAGCATATCCCGTCAACCGTTTACGTCGGCTGCAGGATTCCATACTAAAAAAAGCGATAAAAGTCCGGTTTCATCCCTCCTATTATAAACCTGTCATCCCAAAGGGGCAATAAGGATAAAGCTTGCAGCTCTTCCAGGGGGGCCTGAATCGCCGCCTTTGTATCGGTTTGTCGGTAAATATATTCGCAGACCCGGACAAAAACTGGTAAAAAGGTCTTTATTATCCTTCGGGGTTTGATGTACACTGAAATGGTGATCTTTTTTTGGATAGGATGGTCGGTACATATGCAGCAATCGGAGGAGTGGGAATGTAGACAGAAGCTTGACGTCAGAATCGAGCAGCTGCGGTCCCAGATGGTAGAGAACGGGATGAAATACGGATTCCTGCACCCGAGTGTACAGCACGACAGCAGAAGACTCGACAAACTTATACTGCGGTACTACCAGTTGGAGCGGGGAGAGTCACCCCTTGAGACGAAGCTTGAATAGGAGTATACTATAGGAAGATAAGTGGATTACTAAAAGACTGCTTTCAGGAGTCAGGCGCTGGAGTTAAGGCCGCTCCGTACAAGGAGGTTTATTTATATGAGTCTGATCAAGATCAGTGAAGAGGCGACGGACAAAATCAAGGAAATGCTCGCGGCCGAGGAAACACCGGATCTTTTTCTGCGCGTCGGTGTCAAAGAAGGCGGCTGCAGCGGTTTTTCGTACGGCATGGGCTTCGACAACGACCAGAAGGAAGAAGATAAGGTTCTGGATTTCAGCGGCTTGAAAGTGGTCGTGGACCCGGAAAGCGCGAAATACTTGTATGGCGTCGAGATTGACTACAAGGATGCAGGCATGGGCGGAGGTTTCACGATCGACAATCCCAATGCGGTAGCATCTTGCGGCTGCGGCGCTTCCTTCAAGGTGAAAGGCGAAGAGGGCAAAGCGGAGAAGTGCGACGACTAAGCCGGTTAAGAGAGAACCCCAGGGTGGTTTATGTCCCTGCGGTTCTTTTTTTGTATATGGGACCATGAGGGCCCGGAAAAATAAAAACCTGCGAGATGCGCGCGAAGGCTGCCATCTAGCAGGTTTCTTTTGTGGAATTCAATAGGTTTAGAAGTGAAATGAACGCAGAGCGAACCCGCCCTATGATTGGGGCAGAGCTTCCGGTTCAAGCACCGAGGTGCAGCGAGGACAGCGGGTTGCCTTCGCGGCGATTTCCGAAATGCAGTAAGGGCACTCCTTCGTGGGCTCGGACTTGACTTCCTCTTGAGGTTCTTCTTTTCTGCGCAGCTTGTTCATCTGGCGGATCATCAGGAAAATGACGGCCGAAACGATGAGGAAATCGATGATGTTATTGATAAAGGCTCCGTAATTGATCGTGACGCCGCCTGACAGAGGAAGCTTTAAATTCTTGAAGTCCATCTTGCCGAGCAGCAGACCGATCGGGGGCATAAGGATATCGTTGACGAGCGAGGTCACGATTTTATTGAAAGCGGCCCCTATGATAACGCCGACCGCAAGGTCCACAACGTTGCCGCGCATAATAAACTTTTTGAATTCGCTGATGATTTGAATTTTTTTAGGTTGATTTTCCAAGTTCTATACAGCCTCCCTTTTACCCTCCTAGTCTATCAAAGGAGGCGGCAGGGAATCAATACACAATTAATAGAGAATGCGTTTGAGAACGCGCGTGTTCTCCCCGTACTTCATCTTCATCTGCTTGGACTGTTCCAGCATGTACGCATACAGTTCCTTCAAACGGAGCTTCTGCGGCCGGATGGTCTCTTTGACTTCTCCGTTGACTACGATGTCGTAGACGATCATGACTCACTTCTCCTTTCGCTTACTGAACCCAGTATAAACGGCCAGTATTAAATCTACGTTAAATGAGATCGTCCATCCTGTGAAATTTACAGGTCCCAAAAGGGAGTAGGGACGACAACTATGTTCAATATATGCGAAAGGAGTCGGATTATTCCCGTTATATGGGAAATCGGTGCTGAGATTTGAATAAATCCGCAAATGAAGCTTTATGAATTCTGTTGATGGAGGGACAAGTTCTGATTATTTGTTTTTATCACAGTAAAGTGCAAAAAGTTGTGTATAACTTTGTCCACATCATCCACCTACAAAACTCGCCAATATTAGCCTTTATTCACAAATTACCCACAAGATATGCACATGAGATTGTGGATAACAGAACGATTGTTCTAATTTTTGGCACATGGTAATATAATGACAAGTTAAGCAGGAAAGGTGGTTGGTATGAGACAGATTAGCGACGAGACCCTCGTTGAATCGTATTTCAAAGCCCTTGACCTTGAACTGGAATCGGAATTTGTCGATTTACTACTAGGCGAAATTAACCGGAGACATATTGTGCTGGAACCTTATCATAGCGATGAAGCTGCGCTTGCGTAGCTTCTTTTTTTGTCCGCCGGTCAATATAGAAGATTGCAAATCAAATGCAGCTCTCGGAAACGGCCAGCACGGAGCTTGCGCCGCATGCCTCGCAATAAAGCATATGCAGACATTCGCTCCGCGTGACATCGGGGTATCCGTTGGTCATGGAGATCTCCTCGATCGGGCGGTAAGGAGAATAGGGGCCGAAATAATCGTTAACCCGTCCGCAGTCGGACGCGCTGCCGCTTCCGCAGTGCGGACAGACTGCGCTAAGCACGTCCATTCCGTTGCAAACGGTGCAGAAAGTAGACAAAAGGCATTCCTCCTCAATCGGCTCGCGGGTTCGCGGCGTCAAAATTAGAATGCCCTTCGTGTTTTATTTTCATTTGTAAGAGTCGAGCTGCGGCTCCTGCATCAGAACTTCATGTTGCTGCTGTGTCCCGGTGAGAGTTTGGCGGACGGGTCCAGATAAACTTTCGCGTTGTTGACGGCGGTAGGCGCTTCCCCGAAGCCCACGGCAATGAGCTTCAGCTTGCCGGGGTACGTGGTGATGTCTCCTGCCGCGAAGATGCCGGGTACGTTCGTCTCCATCCGCGAATCGACCACGATGGAGCCGTTCTCGATCTGAAGTCCCCACTCCGCGATCGGACCCAATGAAGAAACGAAACCGAAATTAACGATGACGGCATCTACGTCAAGCACCGTCTCTTCGCCCGTCTTGACGTGCTTCAGGGTGACTTTGCGGATGGCGTCGTCGCCCTCCAAATTGATGATTTCGGTCGGCGTGACGACGTTGACGCGGGAATTCATCAGTTTCTCCACGCTGTGCTCATGGGCTCGGAATTTATCCCGGCGGTGAATGAGCGTAACCTGCTCGGCGATCGGCTCCAGCATGAGCGACCAGTCGACGGCGGAATCTCCTCCTCCGCTGATAAGAACCTTCTGGCCGGCGAACGAGTTCAGATCGCTGACGAAATAGTGCAGATTCGTTTTCTCGTACCTGGCAGCCTCCGGCAGTTCCAGCCGGCGCGGTTCGAAGGCGCCGACGCCTCCGGTAATGATGACCGCTTTGCCCAAATGGGATTCCTTATCGGTGATAACCTCGAACAAGCGCTCCTCTTTCTTGACCACCTGCAGAACTTTCTCTTCCAGACAAACGTGAATCGGAAAGTGATTCATCTGAACGGCCAGGCTGTTCACAAGTTCCTGCGCGGTCACTTTCGGAAATCCCGCTACATCGTATATATGCTTCTCCGGATACAAAGCGGCAAGCTGCCCGCCCAATTGAGGCATACTTTCGATTAACGTAACGGAAGCCTGGCGCATTCCCCCGTAAAACGCGGCAAACATACCGGCCGGTCCGCCCCCGATGATTATCAGATCTTTCACTTGGTCGTGCTGAATTTCGGTTTCACTCACTACTCGGACACCTCCACTTTCTGCACATTGCTTTCTGCTCCATTATAAACCTCGGGATTGCGGAAATAAACCAAATAGATGTATAAAGCCGAGTAAACCGGTTGACAATCCTTCTGAAAGGCTCTTCCAGAGGCGCTAATTTGGGACTAACTTCCCTTTTAATGCGTGGAAATTACTGGGTGAAAAACCTTCGTTTTTGAGGAAATTGACCCTTGCTATTTAACAGGGCACATTATATGATTGCATGAGATTGGTGCTGCATTTCCGTGAAAAATGGCGAATTTGCCTGGCTCTAAGGATAGAGAGAGAAACATTTTCACGGACATATCCGTTAGGAGATATGTGTTAATTTTCACAATGCAAGCCCTTAAAAAAGTATGGAAGTGAGAGAGAACCAATGAGTAGAGTCCCAAGGATAGTCATATTGGGCGCTGGCTACGGTGGTGTTGTAACATCTTTACGTCTTCAGAAACTGTTAAATTATAACGAAGCGGACGTAACGCTGGTGAACAAGCATGATTATCATTATATTACGACCCATCTGCATATGCCCGCAGCCGGAACGGATAAACCTGATAATGCACGCGTCAATATTTCCTCTCTGATCGATGAATTCAAAGTGGACTTCGTTAAATCGACCGTTGTTCAAATCCGTCCGGGTGAGAAGAAAGTCATCCTCGAAGACGGTACCCTGTCCTACGATTATCTGGTTATCGGTCTCGGCGGCGAGCCGGAAACGTTCGGAATCCCGGGTTTAAAAGAATATGCGATGACGATCCGCAGCATTAACAGCGTACGTCATATCCGCGAACATATCGAATACCAGTTCGCCAGATTCAAGCAGGAACCGGACCGCAAGGAGCTGCTCACTTTCGTCGTAGGCGGCGCGGGCTTCTCCGGCATTGAATTCGTCGGAGAACTGGCGGACCGTATCCCCGAGCTGTGCAAAGAGTTCGACGTGGACCCGGCACTTGTCCATATTTATAATATCGAAGCGGCCCCGACGGCTTTGCCCGGCTTCGATCCGGAGCTGGTGGAGTACGCGATGCGCCTGCTTACCGATAAAGGCGTCACGTTCAAAATCGCCACGGCGATCAAGGAATGCACGCCGGAAGGCGTCCTCATCGCCGGAGACGAATTCATCAAAGCGGGAACCGTCATTTGGACGGGAGGAATCCGCGGGAACCATCTCCTGGAGGATGCGGGCTTCGAAACGATGCGCGGCCGCATCAAGGTCGATGAATTCCTGCGCGCGCCGGGTTACGACAATATTTTCGTAACGGGCGACTGCTCCCTGGTGATGAATCCCGAAGGCAGACCTTACCCGCCGACAGCTCAAATCGCGACCCAGCAGGGGGAGAACTGCGCGTTCAACCTCGTGGCTTCCATCCGCGGGAACGCATTGAAAGAATTCGCGTTCGTCAACCGCGGCACGGTAGCTTCCCTGGGCAAAGGCGAAGCCATCGGTATTGTCGGAACGAAGAAAATGAAGGGCAGTACGGCGGCTCTAATGAAGAAAGTCATCGATATGCGCTACCTGTATACGATTGGCGGTCTTCCGCTCGTAGTCCGCAAAGGAAAGCTGCGCTAACCGGTTTTCCGGACAGGATGATCCAGAACGAAGCCGCTACCGGCAATCGTCCGCAGAAGGGCGCGCCGGGGCGGCTTTTTTGCTGAAACGGACAAGACAGCCAGGGGAGGTGTACATACGAAATGAGACACTGCAGTGTACAGGTACGCGGGCTCTTGACCCGCAGCGAGCTGGACCGCTACAATGCGCTGATCGAAGTCGGCCACTATCTGGAGAATCAGAAGGAATACGGTCACGTGGCCGTCGTTCAGAAAGAGATCGACATTCTTATCCTTCCGGCGATAGAACGGCTCAAGGAGAAGAGCCGCCAGCGCGACCGCGACACGGAGGACTATCTGCGCCGCAAGGCTGAGATGGAAGCCGAAATGAAGCGGATCGCGGAAGAAGACGACGAGGATTAGGGAGCCGTTTCGCGCCGTTCGGGTTCCTGCGGAAGGGGACATAACGGCCGCCGTCTTCGCGAGGTTTGTCGGCACGCAGCGAAAACGCCAAATCGTGTGTTACGCGGGGCTTAACTCGTGCAGCACAGCGCCCACGGCATGCGTACGAAAGCAAGGCGGCTGCACGGAACGCAGCGGCTGCACTGTACGTGAGGCTCGCCCGCAAGCGTCCGCTGTGGCACGGTTCGTCGGTCGCGAGGAAGCGCCCGCCGCGGCCTCTCCCGCCGGGCGCAAAAAAGCCTGAATGTTCCCATAAGGGAAACATTCAGGCTTTTTGCTTGCCGCGGGGCGGCTTATACGTCTAGCAGACGGCCGAGGCGGTCGTTGTCGAGCAGGTTGCCGACATAGAAATCGCCGAACTCGCCGTAGCGTGCGCTCACTTCATCGAAGCGCATCTCGTACACGAGCTTCTTGAACTGCAGTGCGTCGTCGGCGAACAGCGTGACGCCCCATTCCCACAGATCGAAACCGACGGAGCCGGTGATGATCTGTTTGACTTTGCCGGCGTAGCTGCGGCCGATCATGCCGTGGCTGCGCATCATGGCTTTGCGCGAGTCGAGGTCGAGCATGTACCAGTTGTCGCCGCCTTGGCGGCGTTTGTTCATCGGATAGAAGCAGATGTGCTTCGCTTTAGGCAGCGTCGGCTTCAAGCGCGCGACCACTTCCGGATTTTCCATAGGATCGGAGCCCGGCTTGGCCATGTAGCTGCTCAGTTCGACGACCGATACATAGGAGTAGACCGGGATTGTGTATTTGGCGAACGCCGCTTTGTTGAAGGCGGTCTCCAGATCGTTCAGCTCTTCGAGCGTTTCGCGGAGCTGCATGAACAGAATATCGGCCTTCTGGCCTACGATGCTGTACAGCGCCGTGCTTCCTTCTTTATTATCTTCAATTGTTGCCCACTCGCCGATAAACGAACGAAGCTCGTCCTCCGCGCGCTTGCGCTCTTCCGGAGACGCTTCTTTCCAAGCATTCCAGTCCATGCGGCGGAAATCGTGCAGGGCGTACCAACCTTCTAATGTTTCGATGGCTTCACTCATAAGAAACGGAAACCCTCCTTTAATCTAGAGAAATTCGGGTCTTACCAATCTTTCTCATTGTATCGGCTCCGCTTTCAAAAGGCAAATGAACAAACGGTGTCGAGGGCGCAATGTTCATGATGTGGACACTTTACCTGACCGTGGAAATTGCTTTACAATAGAGAGAAGACTGCGTAAAAGGAGTGGACCGATTTTGATTCAGTTGGTCATCGTCATCGTCCTGATGTTCGTGCTGTTTTTTGGACTCGGGTTTATTCTAAATATGCTGATGAAAACGACCTGGTTTCCGGTCTATGCGTTTGTGGCGCTGATCATCGGGCTGAGCTTCTATTACAGCGACAAAATGACATCGATTACAGCGGTGGACATCGCGCCGGTCATCGGCGGGCTCATTGGAGCCGTCGTGAGCGGGACAACCATCCGCACGCTGAGAATCAAAGGATTCAAAATGTTCTAGAACGCGCTGTATAGACAGCCAGAAAAAGCCCGGAGCAGCAGCTCCGGGCTTTCTTAATTAGACGGGATATCCTTTTGTGGACTTCCGCAGCCGATTAGTACGAATGGTACGAATCGTGATAGCCGTAGCCTCCATAAGGCTCTTTGGGAATGAACAGGGAAGCGATGATGTAAATCAGGGTGAAGGTGCCGAAGCTGAACACGGCTCCGATTACGGCGATCAGGCGGACGATCGTAGCGTCCACATTCAGGTACTGGGCAAGTCCCCCGCAAAGTCCTGTAAGTTTACGGTCTGTTCTGGAACGGAAAAGTTTATTCATTATTAATTCTCTCCTTTGGAATGGTCGATTGTGGGGGCCGGAACCCGTCCGGCCCGTTTGTCTTGCGCCGTTTTTCGTATTTCATGTCTTTATCTTACCGGATTGGAAGGAGAGCCAAAACGGCCCTAAGGCGGTTTTGGAGTTAGACTTTAGTCGGGGCGGCCCCTCGTCATTAAGGCCAGGTAACATTTTTCATTCCCTTCCATGTCGAGATTTGTGGTAAAATGATGTTCAGACCTTTTAAGGTACGGATGGAGTTTGATGCTATGCGATTGACCAATTTGCTGCATTTTACAGAGAATCACCGGTTCTGCGTCTACCGGGATTTCGCGTTAAGCAGTCTTGATTATAAAATGTTGTCTTCGATCTATCAGCCGATGATCGGGGGCTATGCCGTCAGCTTGTACCATACGCTCTACCAGCAGGTTCCGTCGGATAAAACGGGCTATGCCGGGCTGGAGCAGCAGCGCAAGCTTTTTTTATCGCTGGAATTGGACCCGGGCGAGCGCAGCCGCAAGCTGTTCATCGAGCAGTCCTCGAAGCTGGAGGCCGTCGGGCTGCTTCAGACGTCTCGCATTTACATGCAGGACGAGGATGATTACATTTACGAGTACACGCTGTTCTGCCCGCTTTCACCGAACGAATTTTTCCGCAATCAGCATCTGACTCTGCTCCTCCGGGATAAAATCGGCAAGTTTCTGCTGCTGTCGCTGCGTGACGAGCTTACGATGCCGGAGCCCGCGGAGCTGGCGGGAGCGGACAGCGAGAATTTGTCGGTGCCTTTCTACGAGCTGTTCCGCTTGAACACCCAGGTGATCGACTACGAGCTGGAGCAGGCTCTGTACGAAGCGTCGGCCGGCAAACAAGCCGCGCAGGCGCTTGACGTGACGACCAAAGGCTACGCCTACGCGGATCTTATCACCCGGTATCCCCGGGAGTCGTTTAACCGCATCTATGTCGAGAATTTGAAGTACAAGCCCGAAACGATGATCTCCATTAACATGGTCGCGAGGAAATACAGCCTGACTCTGCAGGAAACGGTCCGTCTGCTGGATGAGGACGGAATGTTCGACGAGGACGGCGAGCTTCAGATCGATTCCCTGCAGTACAAGGCGAATCTGTATTTCCGCCAGGGAAAGAAGAGAGAGGAAGAACGCGAGCGTTTCCTTCACCGCGCAGAATCGGGTGACGCCGGGGGCAATTCGGCCGATTCCGAAGAAGGAGCCCGGTCGGTGGAAATGCAGTACTACCTGGAGGTTCCGGCTTTCCTGCAGGCATCGCACAACGAGCACCAGTACAATTCGCTGCTTAAGAACGAACCTTACACCCTGGTGCTGCAAAGCTTTTTTACCCAAGGTCCGGTTCCGAACGGCGTTCTGGATATTTTCGAGAAAATCGATCTCAATTATAAGCTTAAAGAAGAAGTCATTAATGTCCTGATCCATTATATCCATATCGACAAACGCTCGTGGGCCAAGTCGTCCATCGAAGCGGTCGCGTCGGACATGCTCGGCAAGCAGATCGCCTGCTTCGAGCAGGCCGTCGAATATGTGCGCCAGCGGCTGCAGTTCCGGCAGCAGGCGGCGGCCAAAGCGGCGGCGGCCAAAGCATCCGGCGGTTACGCCGGCAAGGGGAAAGCACGCACGGCCGGCAAGCAGATGAAGCCGCAGATTCCGATCGTCCAGAACAAGGGACAGACGTCCCGCGTGACGGAAGAAGAGCTGGAAGCGATGCTGCGCAAGGCGAAGAAGCTCGATGAAATGTTTAATTCCTGAGAGTTCTAGACAATGGCGGGAGGAGGAACCCCGATGGAATCCCTGTCTGATATGCTGAAACAAATGCCCAAGAGCAGTTGGATGCAGAGGGCGGAGGAACAGGCCAAACAGGTGCTGGAGGATCCGCTGATCCTGAAGCTTCGCGGGCAATATCCGCAGCTGGACGATCATACGCTCAAGATCAATATGAACCGTCTGTACCAGTATGCGAGAGAACATAAGAACTGTCTGAACTGCCCGGGACTGGAGCGGTGCCCGAACGATATGCAGGGGCATTATACAATGCTGAACGTCGAAGACAACGGCGGCCGGACTTATATTCACGAAGAAAAAACGGCCTGCCGCAAATTTATAGCGAAGCAGTCCCAAGATGCGATCCGCAGCCGAATCCGCACGTTTCATATCGACGAGCAGGCGCTCAGCCGGGAGCATACGTACGCGGATATTTTGCGGGCGGATATGGAGCGCGCCAAAGCTGTCGATTTCCTGAACGACTATGTGATGCGGACAACGGAAGAAGGGCTGCAGAAGAAAGGGCTTTACCTGCAGGGCTCCTTCGGTACGGGCAAAACGTTCCTGATGTGCTACATGCTTTATCAGCTGGCGAAAAAGGGCTTTACGGGAGCTATCGTATATATGCCGGATTTTGCGGAGGATCTCAAAGGGATGTTCGGAGAGCCGCAAAAGCTGAAGGAGACGATCGAGCTGCTGAAGGAGACGGACCTTCTGGTCTTCGACGATATCGGAGCGGAGAATCTCAATCCGTGGCTGCGCGACCATGTCTTGGGAGCGATTCTCAACTACCGGATGAACCGCAAGCCGACGTTCTTTACGTCCAATTACGATCTGGACGCCCTGGAGAAGCATTTCAGCTTTACGAACAAAGACGGTGACGAAGAGTACAAAGGCCAGCGGATTATGGACCGGGTGCGGCCTTATGTCGAAGTCGTGACCGTGGACGGATATAACAAACGGGGGGCCTAGGTGCCGCCCGTTTGTTCGTGTACGCCAAGAGCCGCCGCGGAATGCGATCCGCAGGCGGCTCTTGGTTGTTCCTGCTCCGCGATATGCCGCCGGCATGCCTTGGAGCAGGGAAGGTGAGGCCGGCAGCGAGGTTGCCCGGCTTATTTCTTTTTGAGGCGCTCCAGATCGTGCGCGACCTGCTCGACCATCTGGACGAATGAGCTGAGCTCCTGGGAGCTTGCGGCTTGCGTGCGCGCGTAGATGGACGTCTGCTCGGACTCGCCGTGTACGGTGCCGAGAATCGTGCGGATCGCGGTCAGCTTGTCCTCAATCAGCTCCAGCGATTCCCGGGAACGGGAGGCGAGCTTGCGCACTTCGTTGGCGACGACTTCGAAGCCGCGTCCGGCATCGCCCGCGCGGGCCGCTTCGATGGCCGCATTGAGGCCGAGAAGGTGAGTCTGCTCCGACACTTCCTTCATGAGGGCGCCCATCGCGTGGATGTGGCCGACTTCTTCCTCCAGGTCTTTTAAATATTGATGCGACTTGTCCTGGGATTCCGCGGTTTGTACGGCCGTCTCGGCCACGATCTGACTGCTGCTGCTCAGCTCGACCATCATGGAGGCGAGGTCCTGAACGGCTTTGGAAATACCGGAGAGCATGATGGCCTGATCATCGGCCAACTGTTGTATTTTAGCTTTCTCGTCATGCTCGTACGCTTCCAGAACGAGCTGCGAGTCAAGATTGAACATTTTCGTCAGGGCATGGACCACTTCAAGCCAGGCTCCGTCCGGAAGGACACGCTTGAAATGACGGAGGGACAGATCGAGATACAGCATGTAGGTTCCGAGGTACCATTCCGTTGTCAGACCGATCCGGGAATGCACCCTGCCTACGACCAGCCGGTTCTGGATATACTGTTCGTTCAGTACGCCCGAAGTCATGGACAGGAAGTAAGCCGCTTGCGTCTGCTTCAAGCGCTCCAGCGTGCTGTGCCGCGAGATCAGGTCTCTGAGTTCGGGTTCGGCGGCGATTTGCTCGTAGAGCTGCTCCACCACCTCATCCACGATTTCTTTGAAAGCGGGTTCATTTGTTTTTAGCAGCTGCAGGTCATTCTCGGTTATACCGGTAAAACGGACCTGCTTCATCCGGTCATCAGACAATTGAATCAAAAAGGGCACCCCATTTTCTCTAGTTTCATCTGTTATTAGCAAGGGCGGAAATGGCCCTTTACCAGAATTCTCCGTTTTGAGACCAAAGTCCTGCTTGATTGCTGCCAAAAGGTATTTTTCTCCCGATAAACGCAGGAAAACAAGAAAAAAACCTGTCCGCATATGCAGCAGGTTTCTTTCAGGCGGTCCGGATTATCCGATCACCAGTTTAATAATGACCCCAATGATGAAAATGATCATCAAAACGGCGAAGAATCCGCCAAAACCGAGGGCAACATCCATAAAATCGTTGCGGGGCTCTTCATTCAAATGAAGTTCCGGATGTTTAGGATCGCTCATGCCTGTTCCTCCTCACTTGTCTGCCCGAAAATAAGCAGACGTAGGCTTATTGCCAGTATACCCATTTTTCGCGAAACTTGTAAAGATGCCCGGAGATTCAAAGCATGACAAAGTTGGCACAACCCGTAGACTGCCAGATTTTAGGGCTTGCCCTGTTCGGTTGAAAAACCGACACATTGTGGTATACTTTACATGTTGACAATATCCGGATCCGCTGAGGATTTCGATGAACTTTTAGATAAATGAGGAGGAAGAAATCATGGCGATCGTAAACGTAACAGACCAGTCCTTTAAAGGCGAAGTAGAAGGAGAAGGCACGGTTCTCGTTGATTTCTGGGCACCATGGTGCGGACCTTGCAAGATGATCGCACCGGTTCTGGAAGAATTGGCTAAAGAAGAAGAAAGCTTGAAAATCGCGAAAGTGAACGTGGATGACAATCCGGAATCCGCTTCCCGCTTCGGCGTTATGAGCATCCCGACCCTGATCGTATTCAAAAACGGTCAACCGGTCGACAAAGTCGTCGGTTTCCAATCGAAGGACGCGCTCAAGAACGTTCTTTCCCGTCACCAATAATTGCCTCGCGCAAACAAACGATGAGAAAAAGCTCTTTTTCTGCTATGCTGAAAAGGAGCTTTTTTTGTCATTTATCCGATAAAGACAGAACCATTTTGGATACAGGAAGCCTAAGGAGGGAGAGGCAGTGACGGAAGAACGGGGGGGAGAACCTCTCCACAGAATGACCCGCGAGGAGAGCGAGGACCATATTCGCAACAAGCTGGCCTTGCTGCCGGATAAGCCGGGCTGTTACCTGATGAAGAACGCGGAAGGCACGATTATTTACGTGGGAAAAGCCAAAGTGCTCAAAAACCGCGTGCGTTCTTATTTTACCGGAAGCCATGACGGGAAGACACAGCGGCTTGTGTCGGAAATCCGTGATTTTGAATATATCGTGACCTCAAGCAACATCGAGGCGCTTATCTTGGAATGCAATCTGATTAAACAGCACTACCCGCGCTATAATGTGCTGCTTAAAGACGACAAGTCGTTTCCTTATATCAAAATTACCCATGAAGAGCATCCGCGTCTGGAAGTGACGCGCAAGATCGTCAAAGACAAAGGGAAGTATTTCGGGCCTTATCCGAACGCTTTTGCCGCGCAGGAGACGAAAAAGCTGCTTGACCGGCTGTATCCGCTGCGGAAGTGCAAAACGATTCCGGACCGCGTCTGCCTGTATTATCATCTGGGCCAGTGCCTGGCTCCGTGCGAGCATGACATCACGCAGCAGCAGAATGACGAGATGGTGCAGGGGATTGTGCGCTTCCTCAACGGCGGTCACGAACAGGTCAAGCAGGAACTGACCTCGAAGATGCACGCCGCGGCAGAGGATTTGAACTTCGAGCGGGCGAAGGAGCTCCGCGATCTGATCGTGAACATCGACGCGGTGATGGAGAAGCAGAAGATTACGACCACGGATGTGGTGGACCGCGATATTTTCGGCTACGTAGCCGATAAAGGCTGGATGTGCGTGCAGATTCTGTACATGCGCCAGGGCAAGCTGATCGAACGTCATGTGACCATGTTCCCGTACTATGGAGACGAGTACGAGGACTTTATCACTTACGTGATGCAGGTATACAGCGAGAACCCGGCGCTGCCGAAGGAAATCTTCCTGCCCGGCCGCAGCCAGCAGGAAATGCCGGCGGGAAGCCTGAGCGCCGGTATGGAGGCAGCGGCGGGAGCGGCTGTCCCCCAGGCCGGAGAAGACGGCGGATCGCCGGAGAGTCTGCGGGAAGCCCCGGAGGAGGCGGCCGCGCCGTCGCAGCTCGCGGCGGAAGCCGAGGAGCACGCCGGTTCCGATTCGCGCGGCATGCCGACGACTGCGGAGCAGAAAGACGTGAAGGAAGCGCTGGAGAGCTGGCTGAAGGTGAAAGTGCATTTTCCGCAGCGCGGGCTCAAAAAGCAGATGGTCGACATGGCCAGGGACAACGCGCGCGTCGGCCTGGAGGAGAAGTTCCGCCTCATCGAGCGGGATGCGCAGCGTACGGTGCTGGCAGTGGAGAACCTAGGCAGTTGGCTCGGTACGGGGCCGGTCACGCGGATCGAGGCGTTCGACAACTCGAACATTCAGGGCTCCGACCCGGTGGCCGCGATGGTCGTCTTCACGGACGGCAAGCCGGACCGGAAGGAGTACCGCAAGTACAAGATCAAGACCGTGAAGGGACCGGATGACTACGAGTCCATGAGGGAAGTCATCCGCCGCCGTTACGAGCGGGTGCTGAAGGAGAATATGGCGCTGCCCGATCTGATCATCGTGGACGGCGGCAAAGGTCAGATGTCGGTCGCTATCGACGTGCTGGAGAACGAGCTGGGGCTGTTCGTTCCGGTGTGCGGCTTGTCCAAGGACGCGAAGCACAAAACCGCGATGCTGCTGGCCGGCGATCCCGCCGAAGTCGTCCCCATTCCGCGCGACAGCCAGGAATTTTACCTGCTGCAGCGGATCCAGGATGAAGTCCACCGCTTCGCGATTACGTTCCACCGGGAAAGGCGGGCGAAGTCGATGGTCGTTTCGCAGCTCGATGCGATTCCCGGTATCGGGGAGAAACGCCGGAAGCTGCTGCTGAAGCATTTCGGGTCCGTTAAAAAAATCAAAGAGGCCGCGGTTGAAGATTTTCGGCCTCTGGGAATCGGCGAGAAGCTCGCCGCACAAATATTGACCGCTCTGCGGGGAGAACAAGAACAAGAGGAACCGTCCATTTGAGACGGTTCCTCTTTTTTGTGCGTTTAATGCGGCCACAAGTCGCCGGTGATTGCACTTCCGCTGGCTTCCGGGACTTGCCGCAGCCAACCACCGGTTATGCCGTCCGCGCCGCGGGGCTCCATCAGGGTCTTAGCGGCGATGTGCCGCATGACCGTGTCCATCGTACTGCCGCCGTGTCCGGGCTGCTGCCATGTCCAAGAGTCCGGGGCGGCTTGCTGCCGGCAAGGGGGCCATTGGCCTCGCGTGCAGACAAAGCCGGTGACTTTCTAGACGGGCCGCCGGTTCTGCCTGCTTCCGCTCATAAACCTCAGTTTGTGAAGCCCGGATACCGCGAGGGCGACGGCGGCCGGCAGCGCCATATAGAGCAGGCCTAGCGCAGGCGTGCTGGCTGCCAGCCCTTCGCCCGTGAGAAGGGACAGGCCCATGAGGATGCTGTCCATAGCCGTATGGGCGAACAGGGCGGTCAGGAACCCGTACCGCAGGAAGGCGTAGCCGAAGACGAGGCCGAGCACCGTTACCTCGATCAGCCTGGTGTACACCGGGTAGATCGGATAGGCGGTGTGACCCGCCGCCCAGATGAGGCTGGGCAGAAGCACGGCCAGCCATTTGAACCGGAGCAGCCTGCTGAACAGGGCGATGCCGAGCAGCCGGAAGGTGGCCTCCTCGGAAATGCCGGCCGCCCAAGCCATCAGCGGAAGCAAAGCGGGCTGCAGCATGTTGCGGGGAGACGACATCGGATCGTTCACCGACCAGACACCGAAGCCTTTCTCCGCCACAAGGAACAGCACCTGCTGGAGGCCGAGCAGGAACAGGCAGAGCAGATAGCCCTGCACCATGCTGCGGGTTATGTGCGCGCCGAAGTCGGCGTCGCGCCAGCGGGGCATGACGGACTTTCCTTCACGTCTCCACAAGGCTTCGCCGGCCGTGAAAGAGAAGTAGACGGCTGCGGCCATCAGCAGCGTAACGAAGTTGATCAGCACGATCGAAAGGATCGCTTCCTGGCCGCTGCTCGTCGGCGTACTGCCGGCTTTATAGGCCGGATACATGTTGATGTTGTTCATGACGTAGATCACGACATATACCGCCGTTAGCAGAACGCCACGGGAAAAATCGACCGTCCTCCGTTTAAGGACGGTATAACCGAGGGCGATCAGGGCCATCAGGCCGTTGCCCCACAAGCTGATGCGGGTCCACATGGAGGCGGTATCCTCCTGATGCTTCAGCCAGGACGTGAAAGCGGCGGGGAGCCGGAACGATTGGGTGAATGAGGAAACGGAGGTTCCATCCAGCTTCACGCCGATCGTCAGCTTTGCGTCCCCGACAGGCTCTTTCTCCCGCTCGAACAGCAGCATGCCGGACATGGCGGCCGGAGGACTGATCCGCTTGAACTCCGCCTCTTCGTAGCCCTGCCGTACGATCGCTTCCCTGGCGGCCTTCTCCGCATCCGACGCGGACACGGCCGCCAGGGATTCGCCGCCGATGCGGGACCAGCCGATTACGGCTTTCGTGGTCATATGGATATCGATGACCCACTTCCGGACCGAAGGGGAAGCCTCGGCGACTTCTACCCGATAGTAATCGACGGGCACCCGGCTGGCGTAGCTCTTGTCATACAACGTTTGAAGCTTCTCTTTGGTCAGATAACCGCTGAGTTCCTTCTCCGATTGATAGCTGACGAATGTGCCGGGAGACCCTCCGACCGTAACGGCGCCGGAGCCGTTATCGGCATCGGCGCCCTGCCTTTGCCGCAGCCATGCGACCGCAGCCTCCGCGGCTTGTTCTTTCGTAATGGAGGCTGACGTTTCGTAAGGATCGGAACCGGCGGGAGCGGCCCCGGTATTATAGATGAAAACCACGGCTGCATATAGAAGGAATCCGGTCAAGGCGAGCAGCAGCAGCGGGTTATCCGGACCGTATTTTTTCATGGTCAGCTCCTTCTCCGATCGTTTTTTTAACCGTATCACAGTTTGCGTAAGGATGCCAATTCGTGACTCCCAGTTAGCTGCAGGAAGATTGTCTAGGTTTCCCCCCGTAAAATCCGGTTAAAAGGGCTTTGTGCTTGTTTAATAACAGATATATAATGCGGATGATTCATTTCTTCGCACAACTTCATACGCCGAATTTCCGTTGGAAAACGGGGGAACCATACTTTGGGGTGAATTTTACCGCTTGTGCCTGAATCGGGCAGGGTAAATAGGGTGGCCTGTACATCCGAATCCGTCAGCTAACCTCGTAGGCGACCAGCAGGAACCATAACCGAAAGGGCAGTGGGACTCCAGTGTCTTTTTTGTGCTTCATATAGGAGGAAATTATGTGTTAAAAAAGTCGAGATTTACGCCGCCGCAGATCCTTGTGCTCGGATTTGCCCTCATTATTTTCATCGGCTCGGGCTTATTGATGCTGCCGGTCTCGTCAACGGACGGGCTGCCGCTTCCGTTCATCGACGCTCTCTTCACGGCCACCTCGGCTACCTGTGTAACAGGTTTGGTCGTGGTAGACACCGGAACGCATTTTACGACGTTCGGACAAATGGTCATCATTTCGCTGATTCAAATCGGCGGCCTCGGATTCATGAGTATGGCGACGCTTTTTGCTTTCATCCTGCGCAAGAAGATATCGCTCCGCGAAAGGCTGCTGCTTCAGGAAGCCTTGAACCAGGGCAGTATGGAAGGGATTGTCCGTCTTTTCCGGAAGGTACTGATCTACTCGCTGACGATCGAGGGAATCGCGGCCGTCCTGTTTACCGCCCGCTGGTCGGTGGATCTCGGATTTCCGAAGGGGCTGTACTACGGCATCTGGCATGCCGTTTCCTTTTTCAACAATGCCGGGTTCGACTTGTTCGGTCCGATTACGGGCCCCTTCACCTCGCTGACCGCTTACGCCGGCGATTTTATTACCAATGTAGTGACGATGGCGCTCATCGTTCTGGGCGGAATCGGTTTTATCGTGATGTCCGATGTGATGGATTACCGGAAAACGAAGAAGCTGACCCTTCACTCCAAGGTGGTGCTGAGCGCCACAAGCATTCTGATCGTGACCGGGGCGCTTGTTATTTTTATCTTCGAGTATTCCAATTCGAAAACGCTGGGTTCGCTGGACTTCGGCGGCAAGATTCTCGCTTCGTTTTTTCAATCGGTCACACCGCGTACGGCGGGGGCGAATACGCTTGATCTCGCTTCTCTCCGCCAAGCGTCCCAATTTTTCATGATCATCCTGATGTTTATCGGGGCTTCTCCGGGATCGACCGGGGGCGGGATCAAGACGACTACGTTTACGATGCTCGTAGGGGCTATCGTCGCGATGGTGCGGGGAAAAGAAGATATCGTCTTCTTCCGCAACCGTCTCGGCAAGGAACGCATCCTGAAGGCGATCACTTTGACGATGTTTGCACTCTTTCTTGTTATTTTCGTTACCATGCTTCTGTCTACGACGGAAGATCACGAGTTTCTTATGATTTTGTATGAAGTGACCTCGGCATTCGGGACCGTAGGACTCACCCTGGGGCTGACCACGAAGCTTACCGTGTTCGGCAAGGTTATGATCGCCCTGACGATGTTCGCGGGACGTCTCGGGCCTTTGACACTTGCGTACGCGCTGCAGCCTAAAGCCGAGAAAGAACTGTACCGTTATCCCGAAGGAAAAATCACGATAGGTTAAGGAGAAACAAAACAATGGCTTTCATTCAATATGCAGTTATCGGACTCGGACGCTTCGGTTCCAGCTTGTCCCAAGAATTGACTCAGCTCGGGCACGAGGTGCTGGGCATCGACAGAGATGAAGAGAAAGTGGACGAGATGAGCGACAAGCTCACCCATACCGTGGTTGCGGACGCAACGGACGAAGAGGTTCTCCGCTCGCTCGGCGTCCGGAATTTCGATTGCGCAGTCGTGGCTATCGGAGATAATATCCAGGCGAGTATCATGGCGGCGATTCTGCTTAAGGAGCTTGGCGTTAAAACGGTCGTCGCGAAGGCGTTGACCGATCAGCACGCCAAGGTGCTTGAGAAAATCGGCGTGGACCGGATTATTTTTCCCGAGCGTGATATGGGCGTGCGCGTGGCTCACCAGCTCGTGTCGCCGAACCTTCTCGATTATATCGAATTGTCCAAAAACTACACGATCGCGGAACTCGTCGTTTCCCGGCGTATTTCCGGCCTTACTCTAAAGGAACTCGATCCGAGGGCCAAGTACGGCTGCAGCATCGTCGCCATCAACAAAACGGACGACGTGATTATCGCGCCTACCGCCGAAGATGTCCTGCACGAGAGAGACGTGATGGTCGTTATCGGCACGAAAGAGCAGATCGACACGTTTGAGAGCCGCGCGATCCGCTAAGAAGCCGGAAAGGGGCGTATGCGCATGGAGAATGCTTTGACACAGCTCATTGACTATGAGCTGTATTTATTTATCCTGATTGTGGTTCTGGGCATGCTGTTCGGTAAACTGGCGGGATGGCTGCCCCTGCCCGATGTGGCGCTTTTTCTGATCGCGGGGATGATTTTCGGACAAGCGTTTCACTGGATCGCCGAACCGAGCAGTTCTCTGACCAATCAGTTCATCCTGGTCATAGGCTCCACGCTCATTCTGTTTGACGGAGGGCGCAATATCCGGCTGAGCGGGCTGAAGCATGTCTGGATCTCCGTCACGCTGCTGAGCATACCGGGTGTCATCCTTACGTGCGGGGCGGTCGCCGCCGCTTCCCACTGGTTTCTCGGCTTGCCTTGGCTGCATGCGCTCCTGCTCGGGGCTATCATTTCTTCCACCGATCCGGCTACGCTCATTCCCGTGTTCAAGCAGGTGAGAATCCGGGCCAAGGTACGCGAGACGGTAGAGAGCGAATCGGCATTCAATGACGCCACGGGCTCCATTCTTACCTTCTCGCTGATTGCTATTCTTCTGGGAACGGAGCACGTATCCGTCGCTTCAGGCGCATGGCAGTTCGTGAAAACCGCGCTGGGCGGGCTGGCGGTCGGCGCGATAATCGGATATGCGGGAGCCTTCCTGACCGCACACGTGAAAATCGGCTTTCTGCGCGATTACGCGACGATTCTGATGCTGGCGGCGGCTCTCGGCTCTTATCTGGCGGGTGAAGATCTGGGGGTCAGCGGTTTTATGGCGACGTTCACGGCCGGGCTGATCTGGGGCAATTCCGACGTCTTCAAGCTGCATATGGAGGATAAAAAGCAGGAAATGACGCATTTCTCGGAAAATGTGACCGTTCTGATGCGGATGCTGATCTTTATCCTGCTCGGCAGCCAGGTTAATTTTCCGCTACTGCTCAAATATTTGTGGCCGAGTCTCGGCATCATTTTCGTGTTCATGTTCATCGCCCGTCCGCTGGTCGTGCTTGTCTGCACGCTGCCGGACCGCAAAGCGAAATGGACTTGGAGAGAGATTGTCTTCATGTTCTGGGTGAGGGAGACCGGCGTGATTCCTGCCGCGCTTTCCGGCATGGTGGCGGGGCTGGGCATCGCTCATGCGGATCTGATCGCTTCCGTTACGTTTATGGCGGTGTTGATCACGATCCTGTTCCAGGCGAGCACCACGGCCTTTGTGGCGCGTAAGCTGGGCCTTGAAGAGGACAGCGGCGGCGGAGGCGCGCATGGCGTACCGTCCGCGAAGCCGGGAACTCAATAATTAGAAGAAACTTTTCTTTAGGATGATAGAAAATGGAAACCGCCTATGCTTGCATAGGCGGTTTTTTGGCGAAGGCTCTGTTAGCCTTGAGTGTTGATTTTTGTCCAAAAGAAAAACTGCCCAATTCGGCGGTTCATTCTTCTTTGGCTTTTAAATTTTTCCCCTCATGATAATCTTTCCATAACGGGCTGATGTATTTTTCCATTGTTTTTACGACAACATCTCTTCGGTTCTCTTCGACATTTACAGTGTCATTTGAAATGTCATTTCTAATTCGTATGAGCACAAATAAAGGGGGCAATGCAGCCTCACGGAGAGCCTTAATCATGATTTCTTCCTGTGAAGTAATATCCATAACTTATCTTTTTTCCTTTCTAGTAGGTTATACAACTATCCTAAGCCCTGACACCAGTGTCAGGCTCAAGCGGAAATAATCAATTCCACTATGCTCCCGATTGCTTCAATAAAAATCAACAACAAGTGTAACAGAGCTCTAGCGAAAAAAAAGAACCTCGCCGGGCCGTGCAGGCAGGGAGGTTCTTTGCAGCCGGAAGCGTGGGTGCTGCCGTAGCCTTTGGGGGCATCAGGCGGGGTATGACGGGTTGGCCCTCCCGGGCCGTCATAGCCGTCATGCGGACATAACCGCATAACGGTCCCAAGCGCTGGCGCGGCAGCGGCCTCTGCCAGGGCCCGGCTTACTGGCTTAAGCCCGCAAAATGCGCTTTGGCCTTGCGGATAAAATGCGCGACCGCCTCGTTCTGGTGAGTCTCCTTCACGAAAATGAGCGAGGTGGTCCGCGGCGTATTCATAAGTTCCGGCAGCTCACGGACGCAGAGCCCGTCATGATCGGACGAATGGTCGTGCAGGTACGATCTCGGCAGCAGCGTAGCCGCCTGGCACGTAACGACGAGACGCATGATCGCCTCGAACGAGTCGATTTCCATTTTGACGTCCGGAAAAATGAAAAAGCGGTGAAACAGCTCGTCGGTAAGCACCCGGTACCAGGTGCCTTTAGAGAAGAGGATCATCGAGAGGCCGTTCAGATCGGCGATGGACAGCTCCTCGCGGTCCAGGTAAGGATGACCCTGCGGCAGCACCAGACAGAGATGATCGTCGAAAAGAGGCTCGCAGGCGAGTCCCGGCTGGTCGATGGAGGAGGCGACGAGGCCGATGTCGACTTTCTTCTCCTTGACCATCATGACGATCTCGTGAGTTTTGCCGGTCAGAGCTTTCATGTCCGTAGACGGATATTCCGCCAGGTACATCGTCACAAGCTCGGGAAGCGTGGTCTGCAGCGTCGTCAGACTGGCTCCGATGGTGAGGCTCATATGGCGCCCGGCGGTCTTATATTCGTACAAGGTCTGCAGGAAGCGGCGTTCGGCCTGTCTCTGCTCCAGCGCATATTCGTATGCGATTTCGCCGGCCCGCGTTAAATCAAGGCGCTTCCCCTTGCGGGAAAAGAGCTGGACGCCGAGCTGCTCCTCCAGCTTCATGATCTTGCGCGATAAGGCAGGCTGCGACAAATTTAGCACCTGCGACGCTTTATTCAAGCTGGCCTGTTCGACAACGACAGCAAAAACGTCGAGATGTTCCATAATTCGTGCCTCCCTGGGGTTTAAATTCTTCTTATTATGCAAAAATATTATAATGAATATAAAAAAACAGCAATTCCATTATAAGCGATAAAGAGGTACGATGTATATGTCACCAGTTGTTCACAAAAAATTCGGCCCATTGTCGCTAATCCGAGGCAGGAAAAAGCGATGAGTGTGCCTTTTTTGGCGGTTGACGGTCCCCGGACAGGGGAGTACAATGGAATTTGGTTTTGTCTGGAATTGTCGAGACGTATCATGTCGAGGCGAAAATTTGAGGGGGGAAGCATCACTAATGGGCAAGAACTCGTATTTTAACCGCAAGCTGCATTCCTTGCTTGGCGTTATTCCGGTTGGTTTCTTCTTGATCGAGCATTTGCTTACCAACTTTGAAGCAACTAAGGGACCCGAAGCGTTTGTGGATCAAATCAACTGGCTGAACAGCCTGCCGCTCGTGCTTGTGCTCGAGATCGTCGGGATCTGGATTCCGCTCCTGTACCATGCCGTTTACGGCCTGTACGTAGCGTTTACGGCCCGCAACAACGTAAGCCGTTACGGCTATTTCCGCAACCAGATGTTTTTATGGCAGCGGATCACGGGGGTTCTTACCTTCCTGTTCGTGGCATGGCATTTCTTTGAAACGCGTTTTCAAGTGGCAATCGGCAACGTAGAGCATGAACGCTTAGGACAGACGATGCATGACATCGTATCTCAGCCTCTTTTGCTGACCATATACGTAATCGGCGTTATCGCCGCGTCTTTCCATTTTACAAACGGCATGTGGTCGTTCCTTGTCAGCTGGGGCATCACGGTGGGCCCACGCGCCCAACGCGTGTCTTCCTATATTTGGATCGGCTTGTTCGTTATCATGTCCGTCATGTTCATCGCTTCTCTCGTGGCATTTAAAGACCCGCAATTTCAGGAGCTTCCTGTCGTTAGCGGAATGATCGGAGGGGTGACCAGCAATGGCTAATTCAAAAGTAATTGTCGTCGGCGGCGGTCTGGCCGGCCTGATGGCAACCATTAAGGCAGCGGAAGCGGGTGTGCCCGTACAGCTTTTCTCCCTGGTTCCTGTAAAACGTTCCCACTCCGTGTGTGCTCAAGGCGGCATCAACGGTGCGGTTAATACGAAAGGTGAAGGCGACTCCACTTGGGAGCACTTTGACGATACGGTATACGGCGGCGACTTCCTCGCCAATCAACCGCCGGTTAAGGCGATGTGCGACGCGGCTCCCGGCATCATCCACTTGATGGACCGGATGGGCGTTATGTTCAACCGGACACCGGAAGGTCTTCTGGATTTCCGTCGTTTCGGCGGCACGAAATACCACCGTACGGCATTTGCCGGCGCTACGACAGGCCAGCAGCTGCTGTATGCGCTCGACGAGCAGGTCCGCCGTTTCGAAACAGCGGGACTCGTAACGAAGTTCGAGCACTGGGAATTCCTCGGCGCGGTTATCGACGACGACGGCGTTTGCCGCGGGATTGCCGCCCAAGATCTGCGCAACATGGAAGTGCAGACGTTCTCTTCCGATGCCGTCATCATGGCGACCGGCGGTCCCGGCATCATTTTCGGTAAAACAACGAACTCCGTTATTAACACCGGTACGGCGGCAAGTGCCGTGTACCAGCAGGGCGTTTACTACGCGAACGGCGAGTTCATCCAGATTCACCCGACCGCGATTCCGGGCGACGACAAGCTTCGCTTGATGTCCGAATCCGCGCGTGGTGAAGGCGGACGCGTATGGACGTATAAAGACGGCAAGCCTTGGTACTTCCTCGAAGAGAAATACCCGGCTTACGGAAACCTGGTGCCGCGTGATATCGCGACCCGTGAAATTTTCCACGTTTGTAACGACCTGAAGCTCGGCATCAACGGCGAGAACATGGTTTACCTGGATCTGTCTCACAAAGATCCGAAAGAGCTTGACGTTAAGCTGGGCGGTATCATCGAAATTTACGAGAAATTCACAGGCGACGACCCGCGGAAGCTTCCGATGAAGATTTTCCCTGCGGTTCACTATTCGATGGGCGGCATCTGGGTCGATTACAACCAAATGACGAACATTCCGGGCCTCTTCGCGGCAGGCGAGTGCGATTACTCCGTTCACGGAGCGAACCGTCTCGGAGCGAACTCCCTCGTATCCGCTATTTTCGGCGGTATGGTGGCAGGTCCTAAAGCAATCGAATATATCCAAGGTCTCGACAAGCACGTGGAAGATATGTCCACCGCTATGTTTGACCGCGAGAAGCAGAAGCACACCGATCGTTACGAAAGCCTGCTTAAAATGGACGGCAAAGAAAATGCTTACGTCATCCACAAAGAGCTCGGCGAGCTGATGACTTCGAACATGACTGTCGTGCGTTACAACAAGAATCTTGAAGAAACGATCGTCAAGATTAAAGAATATAAAGAACGTTTCCAGAATATCAACATGACGGATACGGCTCGCTGGAACAACCAGGGTGTCGCCTTCACGAGACAACTCTGGAACATGCTCGAACTTTCCGAAGCGATGACGCTGGGCGCTCTTCTGCGTAATGAGAGCCGCGGCGCTCACTACAAGCCGGAGTTCCCGGAACGCGATGACGATAACTTCCTGAAAACCACTAAAGCGAAGTGGACCCCTGAAGGTCCGGTTATCGAATACGAGGACGTAGACGTATCGCTTATCGCACCGCGTAAACGCGATTACACTACGGACAAGAAGAAGAAAGAGAAAGAGGGAGGGCATTGATCATGGCCGAAGCGCAAACTGCAGTACCAAGCAAAACGGTCAAGTTTATCGTCACCCGTCAAGACAGCCCGGAATCGGCTCCTTACAAAGAGGAGTTTGAAATCCCCTACCGTCCGAATATGAACGTGATCAGCGCTTTGATGGAAGTCCAGCGCAATCCGAAAACGGCGGACGGCGGCGAAACGACTCCGGTTTGCTGGGAGTCCAACTGTCTCGAGGAAGTATGCGGCGCCTGCTCCATGATCATCAACGGCAAAGCGCGTCAAGCCTGCGCTGCCTTGATCGACAAGCTGGAACAGCCGATCCGCGTAGAACCGATGCGTACGTTCCCGGTCGTAAGAGACCTGGTTATCGACCGCACCCGGATGTTCAACGCCCTCAAGAAAGTAAAAGCGTGGATTCCGATCGACGGTACGTACGATCTGGGTCCCGGACCGCGTATGGCGGAATCCAAGCGTCAGTGGGCTTACGAGCTTTCCAAGTGCATGACGTGCGGCGTATGTCTGGAAGTTTGCCCGAACGTAAACGAGAAGACAAGCTTCATCGGTCCTGCCGCGGTTTCGCAAGTCCGACTGTTCAACTCTCACCCTACAGGTGAAATGAACAAGGATGAGCGTCTCGATACGCTGATGGAAGACGGAGGCATCGAGGGCTGCGGTAACTCGCAGAACTGCGTGCGTTCCTGTCCGAAAGGCATTCCGCTCACGACTTCCATCGCGGAAATGAACAAGGACACCACGAAACGTCTGTTCAAAAAATGGTTGGGCATGTAAGCACACCGACCTGGCATATTATGAAATATATGGCACTTCCGCGCAGCACTTCCGCGCGGAAGTGCTTTTGTTATGAAAAGAAAACCTGCGGCATGCTAATGAAATAAAGCGATCCACGCCGTTTTAGTTTGGATAGAGAGAAGGGAAGCCCATCATGTGGAAAGCGATTATTCTAGTATTCCTGGGAGCATGCAGTTATGGAATGCTCTCTACGTTCGTTAAATTCGCGTATGAAGCGGGTTTCGAACCGGGTGAGGTGGTAGGCGCCCAAAACTTGTTCGGCACGCTGATCTCGCTCGTACTCGTTCTGACGCTCTCCCGCCATAAAATGAAGCCGGGACAATGGGTGCGGCTGCTTATGGTAGGCCTGACAACCGGTTCGACCGGCATTTTATATTACAATTCCCTGCAGACGGTTCCGGCCTCCATCGCCATTGTGCTGCTGTTCCAGTTCACCTGGATCGGCGTCATTCTGGAAGCGGTGCTGGAACGCAAAAGACCGAGCCGCGCGAAGGCGGTCTCCCTCGTGCTGCTCCTGATCGGAACGGGGCTGGCATCCGGCGTGGCCGATCTCGGCTCCATCGATTTACCCGTTGTCGGGGTAGTCCTTGGCCTGCTGTCCGCCGTGACGTACACCGGTTTTATTTATTTCAGCGGCAAGGTAAGTACGGAAGTTCCGGCTATCAACCGGACCTTGATGATGAATATGGGAGGCCTTCTTCTCGTATTCGTTTATCATACGCCGAGTTTTATATGGAACGGCGCGCTTGTAGAGGGACTATGGAAATATGCGCTGCTTGTCGGAGTATTCGGGATCGTGATTCCGACCGTATGCTTTAACTACGGCATGCCGAAACTGGGTACGGGTCTGGGTTCCATTCTCGGAGCGGCCGAGCTGCCTGTAGCTGTCGTGCTTTCGGCAGTAGTACTTCAGGAAAGCGTGTCTTTGGTGCAGTGGGCGGGTGTCCTGCTCATCCTTTTCGGAATCGCATATCCTCACCTGCGGAGAGGAAAAGCGGGGGAGCTTAAGCCGGTTTGATCGGGCTGCAGCCAACTCGGCTCTCGCTAACCCAAACATATAAAGAGCCGGAACGCATAAGCGTTTCGGCTCTTTGCTGTGCAAAAGGATGAACGTCACCTTTATGAGAGGAAGGTTTGCGGTTCGTTCGCGGGGAGGAGAAAATTGTTTTCGCCGCATTGCCGCAGCAGCTCCATTCGCTGTATCTGGCGCCTGCTGCCCGCGGCCTCGGCCTGCAACCGCGGGCACGTCCTTACAGGTCGTTCGTCAACACGACCTTGCCGATCGCGCTGCCCGACTCCAGGCGGCGGTGAGCCCCCGCCGCATCCCGGAACGTATACCGCTGTTCGTCCAGCAGCGGGCGCAGGTGGCCTTCGTCGGCCAGTCTCGCCAGACGCTCCAGCGTCTCGCCCTGGTGCTTGCGGCCGACGCCGGTCAGAAGGGGCAGCACGGTGAACACCACGTGCAGCGTCAACCCCTTCGCATGAAGCGGGCTGAGATCATGCGTGGAGCGGGCGGCGATGGCGACGACATGGCCGCCTGTGCGCGCGGCGGCGAAGGAACGGTCGAGGTTGTCTTTCCCGACCGTGTCGAACACGACGCCGAAGCCTTGGCCGCCATCGGAGCATCTGCGGACGTAATCTTCTACCGGTTCCGTCCGGTAGTTGATGACGCCGTCCGCGCCCAGTCGCGAAGCGATGTCCAGCTTCGCGCCGGAGGATGCCGTCGCGAAGACGTCGGCGCCGCCCCATTTGGCGAGCTGGATCGCAATGTGGCCGACGCCGCCTGCGGCGGCATGCACGAGAACCTGCTGGCCGGGCTGAAGCCGCGCCCGGTCGAACAGGCCCTGCCAGGCGGTGAGCGCCACGACGGGCAGGGCCGGCGGCTCGGCCCCCTGTCGCGGGGGGGGCGGGGGGGGGGGGGGGGGCCCCCCCGCGGCGCGGGAGCCCGGGGGGGCAGCCACGAGACCCGCCGGCCGGGGCGCAGCCCGCCCCGGGCCGACGGGGCCCGGCCGGGGGGTGACCCCCCCGCGGGGCGGGCCCGCCGCCTCGCTCATCGAGAGCGAGGCGGGCTTGCGGGCGATGAGCTCCGCATCGGCCAGCATGTATTCGGCGAGTGCGCCGCCGAAGCCCTTGAAGCCGCCGGCAAGGCCGTACACTTCGTCGCCGGGCCGGAACTTCGTCACGCCTTCGCCCACGGCCTCGACGGTGCCCGCTACATCGCCGTGCAGGACCACGGGAGCAGGCGGGGCGAGATTCGGCATCAGGCCTTGGCGGATCCGCGCGTCGATCGGATTCACGCTGCTGGCGGCGACACGGATAAGCACGTGTCCGGGCCGGACGGCCGGGGTCGGAATTTCTCCGATGGAGAACGATTCCGGCGCGCCGAATGTTTCGAGAAGAACTGCTTTCATGGGGAGCACCTCCGATAGGTTGACTGGTATGGGTACATTAGTTCCATTATAAAACACCCGGCACGAGAATGGTACAAGCCCTGATAAAGCGAAAAACACCGGACCCCTTGCAGGGGATTCCGGTGTTTGCGCGCCAATTCGACTCACGTCATGGCTTGTTTCTGAACGGGAATCAGAGCATCTTCCTGATGCTTCTCTTCCCGGTGTTTGAGAAATTCCCGGCCGTATTCGCCGTGAGGATGAATGCCCGCATGCTCCATCTGAATGGTGGAATGCGTAATGCCGTATTTTTCCTTCAGCGTTTCGTTAATGGCGAGGATGATACAGAACGGCTGGATTTTGTCGTCGATAAAAACGTGCGCCGTCAGAGAGTAATGATCCGTCGAGATCGCCCAAAGGTGCATTTCATGCACATCTTCGACTCCTTCGACACTGCCGATATCGCGGCGGATTTCCTCCAGATTGAACTTGGCGGGAACGGATTCCATCAGAATGAGGTAAGATTCCTTAATGATCCGGCTGCCTCCGATGAAAATAATGCAGCTGATTACGATACTGATCAAAGGATCGAACCACAGCATTCCCGTAAAATAAATGATAATCGCCGAAATAATGACCCCTACGGAACTGAGCAGGTCTCCGATAAAATGCCACAAAGCACTCTGGACATTGAGATTCTCCTCTTCTTCCATACTGCGGTGCAGGACCAGTGTAAGCACCAGGTTGACCACGAACCCGATGGAGGAGATGATGAGCATAAGTTTGAAATCAATGTTCTGCGGCTCGTAAAACCGCTTGATTCCCTCGATAAGGATTCCGATGGCGATCACAGCCAAGGCAAGTCCGTTAAGGAAAGAGGCAATGATTTCGAACCGCAGAAAGCCGAATGTATAGCGGCTGTTAGGTTTTCGGGAGGCGAGGTAAATGGCGGTCATGCTGAGTCCGAGTGCAATGACGTCTGAGATCATATGCGCGGAATCCGAGAGCAGGGCGAGGGAGTTCGACATAATCCCCCCGACAACTTCAACAACGGTGAAAAATAAGGTGAGGAGAAGGGTAATCCACAGCGTACGCTTGGACGTGGATTGTTCTTTCACATGGTCAAGATGGTGAAAATCGGTCATGGCTTGTACCTGCTTTCCGGCTTTTTTATATGGATGAACGGACAATAGTAGACGCTTCACTAGGTTGTTCTGTTGGAATTATACGTCACGTCCCGGAATCCTGCAACGGCTGATCTATGAAAAAACAAAAGCGGATTTTTCATAGGCGAATGCTGACGAAAACGGGGAAGCTGCCGTCGAATTTTAGAGAACGCTTTCAATTTTGTTACATAAATGAAATATTTCTGTTACGTTCCTATAATGTAAGGGAGGTATTATAATAACCAAGACCCCCTTTTTAATATACAACGTTTCAGGCTTACCCCGTTGGTAAGCCTGCTTTTTTTGTCTGGAGACTTGCTGCCTACGCCGCAATGTATCCGGAAGCCGCAGTATGAGCACGCTGTACCCTGTTTGGAATCGTATCTCATCTTGCAGGCGATTTTTTTCCCGTATGATCTCCGGTGGGACGGGGAAGCTATTCCAGGCAGTCCGTGAAGGCGCCCAAAATCGTTTACCGGAGGGATTTACACGATGTATAACAACTACAACCAACAGCTGCAGCAATGCCAGCAGACGGTTCAACAGCTTATCCAGCAAACCCAGCAGGCAAGCGCGGTTTATCAGCAGCTTCTTCAGCAGGAGCAGCAAAACGCGCAGCAGCTGGAACAGCTCGCCCAAAGAGAGCGTCAAGCCAGCCAGATTATCCAAACCGCTCTCCAAGGACACAGCCGCGCCGTTCAACAAATGCAGCATGTGTCCCAAATTTGCGGACAGCTGGAGCAATCTTTCAACAATACCGCTATTTACTCCCAGCAAAATAACAGTTCCGTCAACTACCGCTTCCAGTAAAAGAAGCGGCGATCCTTCCTAAAATCCTTGGCCGGCGGCTAATAGCACCGAGGTATTGGGAAGACGTGTTATCAGATAACGGGATGAGGCGTGCAGGGAACTGTCGGCTTTATGGATCTGCTTCCTACGCATCATTCGGAATCACAGCTCACGCAATTAAACAAAACCGGCCGATTGACGGCCGGTTTTGTTATGTCTTTTTATGAAATGCGACGGGTATTACAGGGTGACGAGAACTCGCTCTTTATTGCGGAAGAAGCACCATTCTTTATACCCGATTTCTTTCAGCCGCTTGCTTACGAGTTCGAAGTCGTCGCCTACACGCTGGGGAACATGAGCGTCTGAGCCGAAAGTGACTTTAACCCCGTAATGGAGGGCGCGTTCCAGAATAAGATCGGACGGATACCATCCGCCAACGGTTTTGGTTTTGCCGGAAGTGTTGATTTCGATCGCCACATCCTCATCCGCGATGACTTTCAAGGTTTCGTCCACTTTGGGAGTCGGGATGTCCGAGAAAGCGGGATAGAATCCTTTCATCGCGTCGATATGACCCAGTATCTGAAACAATCCGGCTCTTGCCGATTGCTGGATCAGATCGTAGTAGGTCTCTTTGTGGACGATATGCTGAGCGTCGTCAAGCCCTTTCCACCGGTTCTTGTTAAAAATGCTGACGCCTCCGGACAGGTGGACTGAACCTATAATATAGTCGAAGGGATATTTCTCATACATGGAACGGTAAAGGTCCAGATGCTCCGGGAAAAAGTCGGATTCGACGCCGAGCAGCACTTCGATTTTACTCTCATATTCCTTCTTCAGGCCGAGCACTTCTTCCACATAGGCGGCGAAGGCGCTTTTGGCCATGGCGATTCCCGGGAACAGCTGGTCCTGCTCGCTGTAAAAATAAGGGGAATGATCGGAGATGCCGATCACGGACAAGCCTGCCTCTACCGCCGCGTCTACGTAGTGACGGATGGTTCCCGTTGCGTGCCCGCATCTTTCATTGTGCGTATGAAGATCGAATTTCATAAGTAGCCCTCCTATTCGGAACCGAGAAATTGGGTTTCCGGCATTCCTTTCAAATCCTGCAGGAATTGGTGCATCGCGGAGTTGAGGTAGCGGCCGGATTTGTATACAACGCCGACGGGATGAGTGATATCTAACTCGTCTACTTTCACCATTTTCAGCGTACCGTGGTCGAGATCGTTGACGACAGACAACTTCGAGATGATAGCGGCGCCGAGATTCAGCTCGACCATCCGTTTTACTTCCTCGCTGCTCGACAGCTCCATCACGATTTGGGGGTTGATATCGTACGTTTTGAACACCTGATCGACGAATCGGCGCCCCGCCGTTTCCGGGGATAGCATAATAAAGGGCAGATTGCGCAGCTTCTCGATGGAAATATGAGCGTACCGGCTTAACGGGTGACTGGTGGATACGATGAGCTCGAACGTGTCGTAATACAGGACGGAAGCCTCCAGAGACGGATACTTTTCGTAGAGATACGAAATTCCGATATCTACGCTGCCGTTATCGACACTGGCCATAATTTGCGAAGAGGTCATGGAATGAATGGTGGTTTTGATTAAAGGGAACTGGTCCTGAAAATAAAACAGCACCCGCGGTAAAATTTGCATGGCAATGGACGTGGTCGTCCCGATGTGGATATGGCCTTGGGGAGTCTGGCTCAGATCGGCCAGCCGTTGTTTCAAATCCTCGACAGTGCGGAGGATTCTTTCGGCGTGCTCCAGGAACAGCTTGCCGCTGTCCGTCAGCGTCACAGGCTGGTTGCGGTCGATCAGAATCGTCCCGAACTCCTCTTCCAAGCTTCTAATCTGCGCAGATACGGCCGGCTGCGTCAGGTTAAGAAGTTCGCCTGCCTTACGGAAACTCATCGTCTTGGAAATCGTGATGAGCGTCTCCAATTGATTGAGATTCATGGGCAGCCCTCCGATTATAAGTAAAATTTATCGAAACATATAACGAGATAACTTAATTTTCTTTTTATTATAAAGGAAGGCCGAGGAGAGTTCAAATGAACGGATGTAAATAAATGACAACCGGGTTTTGCGGGATCCTTTTAATTCCGATTGCAAAAAGAGGGGAGAAACGGGCCTCTTCGTTTAGGCGAGGTTCCCATTTCTCTGTAGGAATGAGAGCTGTCCGATTCCCAGCTTTCGGGCCGGGCTATTTCATAAGACTGTTCCAAAAATGAGGCAGGTCGCGGCAAATCAGATCCGGCTCGTTCCCGGACTTCGAAATGTGCTCCCGGACATTCGCCTCCGTGGCAAGGCCTGTCAGCACGAGAGCCGTCCGGCAGCCGGCCGCTATCCCGCCGCCGATGTCCGTTGCGGTATTGTCGCCGATCACCCACGTGTCTTTCGCCTGCAGCTCCAGACGGGCCAGGGCATAGTTCATAATGACCGGCGACGGCTTGCCGATGACGACCGGATTGGCGCCGGAAGCGGTCCGGATGAGGGCGCCGATGGAGCCGGCTCCGGGAATCAGGCCGCTGTCGGACGGAAGCAGGTGATCCGGGTTCGTCAGGATATACCGGGCGCCGCCCAGCAGGTGCTTGACCGCCGACGCCAGCTTGTCGTAGGTCAACTGCCGGTCGATACCTTGAACGACATAATCCGGCTCTTTGTCGGTGAGCTCGAACCCGGCTTCCAGCAGAGCGCTCTGCAGTCCTTCTTCGCCGATGCAGTAGACGCGATTGCCGCTTCCGTGTTCGAGCAAATACTGAACTGAAGCCATTGCCGTCGTGTACACGCGTTCGGGTCCGACTTCTATGCCCATCCCGTTTAAATGGCCGGCTACGTGTTCTGGGGAGCGGGACGAATTATTGGTCACAAGGAGGTAAGGGAGGCCGTTCTTATTGAGCAGCTCCACAAACTCCTTCGCGCCCGGTATGGCTTCGTTCCCTTTGTAGAGGGTGCCATCCAAATCAATCAGAAATCCGTGCATGCTTTTGTTCACCTCACCATTTATCGTACCAAACGGAATGCTTCCTCACAAGCGCGGTCATTTATGACGTGCAAAGAGGCCCGGAGGCGTCTAATCCGGTAAAAGACGGATTGGCTTGGCTCTAATCCCCGCGGTGTCCGGAAAATCTCAAAAGGGGAACTAGGACCGCGCTCTTCCTGCTCGACACCGCTTTATAGGTCCAATGATAATAAAGACTCAAAACCGACATAGACAAAATGGGACAAAGTAGGACAAAAGAAGTATACGGACAGCGAATTTTACTATATAATGTAGAAAAATGTGTAAGTTTGGTTCGAAAAAAATCCGACATGAGTGCCTAAACCGGAGAAACGGTTTTAACGCCTTGTGAAATAATTTTGTTCCTATATGTTGGTAAAGGGGTTAAAGAGCACATGAAAGCGGAGTACATCAATCCTTTTCTGGAATCCGCGCGGATTGTCATCGAACAAGTCGCGAACGTGCGTCCGACTACCGGTAAATTATCTGTCAAAGATATTTACTTTATCGAACGTTATGTATGGATACAAATCGGTATGACCGGTCAAATGCAGGGAAACATACGCTTCGGTTTTGAAGAGTCGACGGCGCTGCGTATGGTTTCCGCTATGATGGGCGGATTTATTTTGACCGAGCTGGACGAAATGGGACACAGTGCGATTTCCGAACTCGGAAACATGATCAGCGGCAACGCCAGCACGATTTTGTACAATCAGGGCATCAAGGTTGACATTACGCCTCCCAAGGTCGTTACGGGAGACATCCATGAGGTGGACGCACTGAAAGCGCTGACGGTTCCTCTGCTTATGGACGGAATCGGAGAATTGGATATTCAGGTTCTTCTCGCTTAGCTAAGCCGGGCTGAGAGCCGGAGGACCGGCAAAAGGACTGTTTCTTTTGAAGCAGTCTTTTTTTGAGTTTAAGCGATATTCGGGTGTAAAGGGAGCTCTGGAAAAACGCCTGCCTCCGCCTGGTGAAGAGCAGCCGCGTAAGGTATACTAAGCCTACAAGCTTCATTGGAAGGGGAAGAAGCACATCCATGAATATAGCAGGCAAAGTAGTCGTCGTCACCGGAGCCTCCAGCGGAATAGGCGCGCAGACCGCACGGGCGTTGGCGCAGCGTGGAGCGGTACCCGTTCTGATGGCCCGCTCGAGGGACAAGCTGGAGCGGCTGGCGGCGGAGATCGGCGGATGTGGCGTGTACCGGCTCGATGTGCAGGATACGGCCGAAGTGAACCGGGTTTTCGCCGAAGTGTACGCCGAGTACGGGCGAATCGACGTTCTCGTCAATAACGCGGGGTTCGGAGTATTCGAACGGTTTCTGGACGCTCCGCTGGAGCAGTTCGAAGAGATGATGGACGTGAATTACTTGGGCATCGTCCGCTGCACGAAAGCGGTTCTTCCGGCTATGGTCAAATCGGGCTCGGGCCACATCGTCAATATCGCTTCGATGGCCGGCAAAATCGGATCGGCGAAGTCCTCCGGATACTCCGCGACGAAACACGCCGTTCTCGGCCTGACAAACTCGCTCCGCCAGGAGCTGGCGGGAACCGGTGTCCGGCTCAGCGCCGTTAATCCGGGCCCGATCGACACCCCGTTCTTCGAACGGGCGGACCCTACGGGGAATTACGTCAAGAACATCAGCTGGTTCATGCTGAAGCCGGAGCGGGTGGCCGAAGCGATCATTCGTGCGGTCGAGAAAGAGAAGGCGGAGATTGACCTGCCTTTTATAGCGGGAATCGGCACGAAGCTGTACTCGCTGTTTCCCCGTCTGCTGGATAAATCCGCACAGCGCATGCTGAACAAGAAATAACCTAGAAAAAAAGCGGCTCTCCTGCAGGAGAATCGCTTTTTTTCTAGGTTCCATGGGGAACATGCGGAAAAACGTGCGGTGAGAAAACCGGGAACTGTTGACGGTGATCAGAAGCTCTGGTTTTGCCCGGTCGTTCTGCCGACTTCCTGGACGATTTCTTCGTCCGTTAAGCCGTGAGCGTTGATGACGGAAGCGGAGGTGGTGGCATCCGCGAAGCCCATCACGTTCTGGTCCAGCCCGGAAATGACCACGCAGGACGCTCCGTCCGCCTGATTCAACGAGGTAACTTCGTAGCCGCTGCTCTGCAGGGCCTGCTTCACACTGGATAAGCTGTCTTCGACTGCGATTTTAGACATATGCCTTCGCTCCTTTATAAGGGATCTCAGGCTTATTGTGGCTGCGTGGACGACTTCTTATTCAGGTTTGCCCCGGTTTGCCTTCTGCCGCTCGTTGAGATCGCGGATTTCTTCGAAAATGGCCCGGACTTGCGCTTTGGCGTCGGGGTGCGAGCCGTTCCAGTGATTCGTAAGTGCGGGCATCGCTTTATGTAAGTGTTGATAGACGGCCCAGATTTTTATTTTCTCGCTCATTTCGGAGGAACCGTCCCCGGTCAACAGCTCGGCCGCTTTGGATACGAGGGCGTTAAACTCGTTTTCGAAATCTTGACTCATAAGATCATTCCTTCCGTATGAAAATAAGATACTTCCAGTCTATCGGAAGCCATGGGGACTGTAAAGTTTCCTTCACGAAAGGTCCCGGGTCGGTCCGCAACTGCATTCAGGACATAGACATACAAGGAGGCTGAACAAGCATGTCGGAATCCATTCAATCGGGGAAAAAAATCAGCACCCTCTCGCCGGTCACCTTGTCGCCTGTCGTACGCGCGGCCGGTAACGAAGCGGGAAGCCTTAAAGACGGCCGGCTCCTGAAGAAGGAGCTGCTGTCCCGGCACGCGAGAAATGTCTCGCTGTACGTCGTAACGTACGCGGCCCAGGGACTTCGCGTCAAAGGCTATCTCGCCGTGCCGGATCATGCGGAACCGCTGCCTGCCGTCGTCTACTGCCGGGGAGGCATCCGGCGCGTCGGCATGGTGCGGATCCGCCGGATCGTTTCGATGGCGCGGCGGGGGTATGTCGTTTTCGCGCCCTTCTACCGCGGGAACGAAGGAGGAGAAGGACGCGAGGACTTTGCCGGAGAGGACCGGTACGATGTGTATCACGGGCTGCTGATGCTGAGGGATCTGCCCGAAGTCGCCTCCGTACCGATCTCGATGATCGGCTTCTCTCGCGGCGCGCTTATGGCGCTGCTGGCCGCCAGAGACTGCGAGGAGGTGGGCCCCGTCGTCGTATGGGGCGGCGTCAGCGACCTTCACGACACGTACGAGGAGCGGGTCGACTTGCGGCGCATGCTCAAACGGGTCGTCGGCCATCCCCTCAAGCAGGCGGATGAGTATATCCGCAGGTCGCCGGCCAGATGGGCCGACCTTATCGAGTCTCCCGTGTTGATCGTACACGGAACCGCCGACCCGCAGGTCAACATTTCCCACGCCTACAAGCTGGCCGCCGCGCTTGAACATGCGGGTAAAGACCACACCCTGCTCATTTACGAAGGGCTGGAACACCGTTTTCCGAAAGAAATGGACGAAGTGGCGCTGGACGAGGTTTTCCGCTGGATAGAGCAGAAAAGAATTGAAATAGAAGGGGAGATAAGTAAAAAATAAGGAAAAACGCTTTATTTTCCTAATTTTAAATAGAAAAAAATCTCCTTTTTTAGTGAGTAGTGTGGCGTTATCCCGCCTGATTTTATCCGAAATGAGACTTAGAAGCACGTATGGATAGAAATGTAAGCTTTTTCTTTAAATATAATGATTTTTTTTGCTGTTTAATATTGTTAACTCCTTCGGTATAGCCTAATATGAGTTTTAGGAATGGTTTACATAAGGGGGATGTCTCATGTCGAAGTACATGATTCATTTGTTTACATCGAATTATTTCCACCTGGACAAAAGCCTTCAGGAAAAAATATATAAAGAATTTCATGTGATGGTATATCCGACCATTTATTTCATCCTCCAGGATCACAATTTAGTCGAGGATATCATTCAGGAATCGTTTCTCCGTGCGATCGACAAGGCTCCTCAATTGAAGGAGACGGAGAAATATGAAGGCTGGCTCAAGAAGCTGACACGCAACGTGACGCTCAACTATTTGCAGAAGCATAAGCGCAACCGCAACGAGCTGGATTCGGAAATAACGCTGACGCTGAGGGAATCGGCCCCGGCATACGAGGCCGGCAGCACCCCGCTGGAGAAGGAAGTTGAGCTGAAGATCATGCAGGAAGCGATCAATCATTACGTGAACCAACTCAGTCCCGCTTACCGGCAGATTCTCGCCATGAAAGTGGTTCATAACATGTCTTACAAGGAAATGGCGGAAGAAATGAACGTGACGGAAGGCGTTATCCGGCAGCGTCTGTACCGTGCGCGCGAAGCGATCCGGCAAATGCTGCTGGAAGAATGGGATTTTCTCAGATAAGCGCCCCATGCAGGCCGGATAGGGCCGCTCAGGGTGGGCAGTGCGGTCAGGCTCCGCGGCTCATCCTTTTTTGCGTGCCCCGGTTTGTTCCCGGGAGCTTCCTCGCGTATAATGTAGACAAACAACAACGGTATACAGAAAAGAGGTTCTTCATGTACGACAATTTTGAACAGCTGCAAATCGCCCCCGTCTGGGCGGAAAAGTTGAAGGAACGGGGGATAGGCAGACCGACGGCCGTTCAGGCCGAGGCAATCCCGCTCATCCTCACGGGACGGGACGCTATTGTGCAGTCGCAAACGGGAACGGGCAAAACGCTGGCTTTTCTGCTTCCGGCTCTGCAGCGGATCGATGTGAACGCGAAGCGTGTGCAGGCGGCGATCATCGTGCCGACGCGCGAGCTCGGCATGCAGATTTTGCGCGTGGCGGAAGATCTGATCGGCGACGGTCCCATTAAGTGCCAAGCTCTGATCGGAGGAGCGGCCCTGGCCCGGCAGGTAGAGAAACTCAAAAAAGGCTCTCCACACCTCATTATAGGGACTCCCGGCCGCATTAACGAGCTGATTAAGGCCCGCAAGCTGAATGTGCATCATGTGTCCATGCTGGTCGTGGACGAAGTCGATCACGTATTGGAGCTGGGCTCCATGAAGGAAGTCTATTCGATCTTTAAAGCTCTTCAGCGCTCGTCGCAGTCGCTGTTCTTCTCGGCGACCATTCCCGCGGAGATCGGACAAGCGGCGGAAAGCCTGATGAATGATCCGGCCGAGATCCGGATTAACCCGGATCAGCGTACGGCGTCCACGCTGGAGCATCTCGCTTTTAACTGCGAAGCCCGCAATAAAATCGACACGCTCCGCCGGATCATCCGTCTGTATGAGCCCCCCAAGGCGATGGTGTTCGTCAATGCGACGGCCGACGTGTCCGAAGTCGTATCGAAGCTGCAGCACCTCGGATTGTCCGTGGAGGCCCTCTACGGCGAGGCGGGCAAGCAGCAGCGGGCGAACGTCATGCAATCGTTCCGCGAAGGCAAGTTCCAGCTGCTGTTGGCTACCGATGTCGCGGCCCGCGGGCTCGACATCGAGGAAGTGACGCATGTCATCAATCTCGACATGCCGCTTAACGCCGAGTACTACCTGCACCGTGCAGGGCGTACCGGAAGGATGGGACGCAGCGGAACCGTGATCTCGATCGTCGCTCCGAAGGAGCGGTTCATCATCGACAAGTTCCGCAAGTCTCTGCGCATCTCCATCGACGAGAAGGAGATGTACGAGGGCCGGGTGGTCGACGCCGGCCAAGGCCCGCGCAGCGGCTTCCGCGGCGCGCCGCGCCGGGATGACGCGGGCGCCGCAGCCCGCGTTTCGGGCACGGCCCGGAGCGCATCCGGCGGCGAAGCGGGAGCGCGCCGCGGCGGAGCCTCCGGCGCGGGCGGGGAGCGCCTCTCCACGGATCGTCGTGGAGACAGCGGACGCAGCGCCGCACCCGGGCGTGCCTCTGCGGCACGCGGGGATGCCGCGCCGCAGCCGGTCTCGCGCAAGGCCGCCCGCAAGCAGGAGACGGCCCAGGACCGCAAGAACAAAGGCGCGCCGAAATGGCTGAAAGCCAAAAGAGACGGAGACGGGAAATAACCGGAGCTGCAGCATTGCGTATAAGACTCCAAGCCGGTTCGGGTTGAACCGGCTTTTTCATTTGGAGAGCGCCGGGTAAATAGAAGGTACGCGTCATTACGGCAAGGAGGGAATAAACATGAAAATCATCCGGCGTATTATTGGGGTCCTGCTCGTTCTGGCCGTTGCGGCGGGGCTGGCGACCTGGGGGCTCTTAACGTATATCAAACCTCAGCAGCAGCTTGATCTGGCTTATACGGAACTTTCGCTGGAAAGCCAACTGGTGGATCTGATCCGAAGCAAGAAGCCCGAGGTCCGGCTGTCCAATGAAGAAATCAATCAGCTCGGCAAAAAAGCGATCGCCAAACACGCACGGGTATCGCCCGATATCACGATAACCGGAGCCGAGTTTAAACGAACCGGCGAGGATCTGACCGCAGATGTGAATCTGCTTTGGAAAAACACGGTGCCTGTCGGGGCGCAGATGACGTTTAAACTGGCCTGGACAGGCAAAGAGCTGACCGTAACGCATACGGGCACGCATATCCGGAGCTTCGAAGTGCCGCCGGGACTGGTATCCCTTGCGCCGGTTTCGATTTCGCTGGATTCGTATTTGCCTTCCATCGTGCATATCAAGGATGTCCGCTTTGATCCCGATTTTGTCGTGATCGGTCTCACTCTCCGGTAGAGTGGGACTTTTTTTCATCATTTTACCGGTTGCACTTGGAACGGACCCCCCTAAAAAGCCAAGACTCCAAGAATTGCTATAGTGTAAACCGTCATACTTCGCGAAGAGTTGCCGGTTCATCCAGCCCGGGCCGGGGCTGATTCCTACACGCATAAAGGAGAGTTTTTCGATGAAAAAACTTAACATGAAAAAAACCGTTCTATCTACGCTCGTACTCGCTATGGCAATGGGCGGAGGCACTGCCGCATTCGCTAACGGAAACGGCAAGGATAAGGACCATGATAAGGATAAAGACTGGAAAGAGGGCAAAAACGGAGGCGTACACGGTTCTTTCGATTTCCGGATTACGTTCGACGATCTGAAGGGTTCGGACGTGGAGTGGGCGTTGAAAAATATTGCAAGCCTTTCTTCGAAGCGTGTTTTTGAAGGCTATGAAGACGGTTCGTTCAAACCGAGGAATACGGTTACCCGTATTGAAGCCATTACGGCTGCCGTCCGCCTGATGGGCCTGCGCGACAAAGCGGAATCAAGCGAAGAGAAGCAGACGAAGCTGAACTTCAAGGATGCGAACAAAATTCCCGACTGGGCGGTAGGTTACGTGGCCGTGGCGCTTGAGAACGACCTGTTCGGCGAAAACGAGGACATGGTTCAGCCGTCCAAGCCTGCCGACCGTCTGTGGGCGACGGTCCTTCTCGTGAAAGCGATGAAGCTGGATGCCGAGGCTAAAGCGAAAATCAACACGCAGCTTTCGTTCAAGGACGCGAAGCAGATTCCGGCCGGTTCCGTCGGTTATGTGGCCGTTGCTATCGAGAAAGGCCTGATCGACGGATTCGAAGACAACTCGTTCCGTCCGAACATGCCGGTAACCCGCGCTCAGCTCGCCGCGCTGCTGGATCGTACGGACAGCCAGATGCCGGGACAGGACCAGACCACGGCCGTCGGCAAAGTGACGGGAACCGTAAGCGGAAATACGCTGGTGCTGGACCAGAACGGCACCCTGAAGACGTATGCGCTGCACCCGGAAGTGTTCGTTTACCGCAACGGCGCCAAAGTAAGCGCGTCCCAGCTTCAAAACGGGGATGTCGTCAGACTGCGCTCGTACAACAACACCGTTGTTTTTATCGAAGTAACGAAAAAAGCGGTTGAAGACCGTACGCTGCAGGTGAGCGGCTTGTTCGACTCCATGACGCTGAACAAAGATGGGCGTATCGCTACGGTTACCGTAACGAATCAGGTGTACGGAAGTGCGGACAAGGCAACGTACAAGGTAGCTTCCGACGTTGTGATTCAAGGCGATGTGAGCCGTCTGGTTAAGCCGACTCCGGTTGAGCTGAAAGGCAAAGATAAAGTCGTCGAGACTATTGTTATCAAGTAAGAATCGCGGCAAAAAAAGCCCGGAGCTTGGGGATTTCCCCAAACTCCGGGTTTTTCTATGAAGGTGCGGTTGCGGTGTGAAATCGTTTAAGCGATCAGCCGATTTTGCCGCGGGAAACGCCTTTCGGAAGGTGCGGGCCGAATGGGGCCACGAACGAGCGGGATCGGAACGAAGCGGGATGGGGCCACGGACGAAGCCGAATCGGGTCCGGCTGGTATGGCCTGCGGCGTGCCCGCTATGGCGGAGAGAAGCCGGGCTGCCGGTTGACCACCGTAATGCGGCGCCGCGCACCGCGCCGCGCTGGGAGTTACGCCCGCCTTGCTTTACTACTCGCCCTTCATGCCGAAGGCGCCGGCGATCAGGCGGTAAGAATGGAGGCGGGCGCCGAAATTGTGGATGGGCGAAACGATCAGCAGTTCATCTGCGCTGTAAGCTTCCGCAACCGCATGAAGCCGGCGCTTGACCTGCTCGGGATTGCCGACGATACGCCGTTCCCGGCGCTCTTTGATGCGGGCCAGGTCATACTCCGTGTACGGATAATTCAGCGCCGTATCCACGGACGGGAAGAACCCGAGCTCCAGGCCGCGTTCCAGGCGCAGGAAGTACAAGTCCGTACTCGAAGCGAGTTTGTTCGCTTCTTCTTCCGTATCCGCGCAGACGGCGAGAACGGCTGCCAGCGTACGAGGCTTGTCATTCAGCACGGAAGGCTGGAAGTGTTTCTTGTAGTGGCGCATGGCTTCCTCGCCGCCGGGGCTGCCGAAGAACTGGGCGAAGCCGAACGCGGCGCCCTGTTTGGCGGCAATGCGGGCGCTTTCGCCGCTGGAGCCGAGCAGCCATACCTCGGGCGCCGTCGGTATGGAAGGCGAAGCCTGCAGCGCGGCGAAGGGATGCTCCGGAGGCATCGTTTCGTGAAGGTAGCCGGCGATGTCGGCTACCTGATCCGGATAGCGGTCGATGCTGACGTATTTGTCCGCCTGCAGGGCGCGGGTCGCCAGCGGCATGCCGCCCGGCGCGCGGCCGAGCCCCAGGTCGATCCGCCCGGGGTGGAGCGCCTCCAGCAGGCGGAAGTTTTCCGCGACCTTGTAGGCGCTGTAATGCGGCAGCATAATGCCGCCGGAGCCCACGCGGATGCGGGAGGTTGCCGCCGCGAGATGGGCCAGGAGCACCTCGGGGCTCGAATGGGCCAGCGATTTCGAGGCGTGATGCTCGGACACCCAGTAGCGGGTGAAGCCGAGACGGTCCGCTTCCTGCGCGAGCCGGGTCGTTTCTTTAAGAGCGTCGGAGGCCGTACGGCCTTCGGCTATTTGCGATTGATCCAGAATCCCCAATTTCAACATAAGCTCACCTCTTGTGGGTAACTGTAACAAAAAAGATTTAACTGTAATCTTAACTGTAACAAATTTACGATCCAAGGTCAAAGTTCGGGCTTCCTCCGTTCCGGATACCCTCTGTCGTTCCACAAGGGGATGCCGCCAGGTTGAACCGCTATGCTGTCCAGGAGCACGGTCCGCCCGGGGCGGTCTCATGGAATGCCGGCAGCCCTCTGCTGTTCCAAGACGTCCCTCGCCCGAACGCCGAAAGACCCGCCGTTGTCTGCGGGTCTTTCTTATTAATCAGGCCGGGTTTCCGCTGCCGCCCCAAAGCTTTTCCTGCAGCAGGGACGGGGCCAGAGGCTTGCTGATCAGGTAGCCCTGAATGCAGTCGCAGTCCTGCTTTTTCAAGTAAGCGAGCTGCTCCTCCGTCTCGACGCCCTCCGCAACGACCGTCATGTTGAGGCCATGGGCCAGTTGGATGACCGTACGGACGATCCATTCGTCCCCCGTGCGTTCGTTCATATGCTGGATGAAGGATTTATCGATTTTGAGCCGGTCGAACGGATAGTGGTTCAAATAACTAAGAGAAGAATAGCCGACGCCAAAATCGTCCATGGCGATGTGAACGCCTAGCTCCTTGAGCTGCCTGAGCGTACGCATCGTTTTGATTTTATTGCGGAGCAGAAGACTCTCCGTAATTTCCAGCTCCAGCCACCGGGCTTCCAGTCCGGTTTCGTCCAATATGCGCCGGATCGCGGGGATCAGCTCGTCGTGTTCAAACTGGATGGAAGATAAGTTGACCGCCATTCTGACGGGCGGGAAGCCTTCGTTCTGCCACGCTTTGTTTTGCCCACAGGCTGTCCTCAGCACCCATTCGCCGATCGAAAGAATTTGCCGGCTTTCCTCCGCAAGCGGGATAAAATCTTCGGGAGATACGAGACCGAGCTCCGGGTTATTCCAGCGGACGAGAGCCTCGATGCCTTGGATTTGGCCCGTATCTAGCTGGAGCTGAGGCTGATAGACGAGATGGAATTCGCCGCGTTCCAGCGCCTTATGTAGATTTCTCTGCAAAATCAGTTTCTTTTCGATCGTTTCTTCCAGGTCCGAGGTGAACATGGAGTACAAGTTGCCGCCGAGCTCCTTGGCCCTGTACATGGCGGTGTCTGCGTTTTTCACGATCGTTTCCGAGTCGTATCCGTTGTCCGGGTACAGACTGATGCCGATGCTCGGCGTAATATAGATGTCTTTCCCCTGGAGGAAAAATCCCGTTTTTAGGGCGGAAAGGACCGTTTCGGCGACCAGAACGCAATCTTGCGCCCCCGCAATGTCCCGGACGATGATCGTAAATTCGTCGCCCCCCAGCCTGGATACCGTATGATCTTGCCCCAGACAGCTTTGCAGCCGTCCGGCCACTTGAACGAGCAGGGCGTCCCCGCTGATGTGTCCCATGGTGTCGTTAATATTTTTGAACTGATCGAGATCGAGAAAAAGCAGTCCGACTTTCCCTTTCGTTTCCCGTGCTACGGCAATGTCCTGAGTCAAGCGTTCGTTAAAATGAGCCCGGTTGGGAAGACCGGTGACGGAGTCGTAATAAGCCATCTTTTTGTAGCGCTTGTTGCTTTCCTCAATGATATCGATCTGCTTCAAATAACCCGAAACGAAATAATGGATGATCTTGACCGCGATGATCGTAAACACGATTTCCGAAATAAAAAGCTCGTAGCTGGGCTGCTTTAGCATCTTATAAAGCACGACCGAGGCGATCAGAATCCCGATTTGAATGCTGCGCGCTTCGTACATGACTTTGTCCGACGAGAAGGGCGCGCCCGTGACCGAACGCATGATGCCCGTCCTCAGCAGGAGATTCACGCCTTCGAACGCGAGGAAAACGCATACGATTTGGACGAAAAGAGGGGCCTCGGAGGTCAGAACGCCCATACCCCAGGCAGCCAGCATACTGACGCCGTACATGCCGAGCGTGGTGAAAAAGCGGAACCATCTGATTTTATAAAATGGCTTGGAATGCAGCGTAAAGAACGTCAGCGTGTTCAGGACAAGAAAGAAAGTGCTTGCAAAAAATCCCATTTCAAAAAGGGAGAGGATAAAACCGATCGTGACCCCGCTGAAGTAAGTGCCGTTAGGCATTTTAAGGGGCATCATTTCAAAAACGATGACCATTACGGCGATAGGCAGCAATATTTTCAGATCGTAAGCGTTCTGCGCGATAAAAGCCGATGCGGTGATCAGGGTGAGGATTCCGAAAGCCGACAGTAGGGAAGTAAACGGGTTATGGTCCTTCATTCTTCCTCCTCTTCACCGAATTTCCGAGCATAAACCGGATGAGTCCGGCTCCGATCCCCACATCGCCGATGCTGATTACTCTTCGTACAAGCGGAATCCAGTCGCCCATCCACCAGAAGGCGGACGCCTCCATAAGCTGATGGCGGGGTTCGTTTTCCGGCAGGGACCCGAGTCCCGCCCATGCCAGCGCCGTATCCGAGACGGGCATCAGTCCTCCGTGTATGACAAGAGCCGTCCAGTTCCAGAGAGCGCCCAGGAAAATAAGGGGGATGCCGGGAACTTTTCGATTGAGCCACAAAAACAGAAGCACAGCCAAAATGGCCGCTTCCGTCCAATAAGGGTATGTCCGGTTTGTCCGGGCCGATAGGATGAAAATCACGATTTGGGCGGCAAAGCTTCCGAGCAGGAGATAGGGCAGCCTGAAGTTCACTTTCTCTATCATGGAGAGCGGGTTCCGTCCCGAAAGAAGGGTAATGATGACAGCCAGAACGATGAAGTAGATCATATTAACCTCCAAATAAAAAAAAGAACCAGGCTCAGCCCAGTTCCTCTAAGTGGCTCACGGACCCCAAGGAAAGGCCAGTCCGGATGAGTAAACCAATGCTGCAACCGTGAGGATAGCAAAAGCCCAGCGTTTCATCTTCATCGCGTTTACCTCCAATCCTTTGAAAATAATAGGTACTAATTGCCATTATGTAATCTCATTATAGCTTCCGGGCTCTATTTGTACAAGGTGTCCTATTTCGACAAAAATGGACACATTTTGTGTCTGTTTTTTAACGGCGCGATCCGGGATATCGGTCTCTTGACGAACGCCGGACGCGTGGCTTATGGTGGAAGGAACCTTTATCTGGAACAGGATGAGAATGATGACCGTACTTGTGTGGCTTTTGCCTGCGGCAGCCTGCGCGTATCTCTTCTTGATCGTTCCCACCATGTGGCTTAAAGTGGAGCGCGTGAGGGTACCGGCCGGGCTTGGCATTAAGATTTTGCAGATCAGCGATATTCACGTCGAGAAGCTGAGGGTCCGTCCCGGCAGGCTTGCTCGGCTGATCGATGAGGAAAAGCCGGATTATATCGCGCTTACCGGAGACTTTACCCGCAGAAGCAAGTATTTGCCGAAAGTTGAAAAGATGCTGAAGGCGGTCGCTTCCCGCGGGATTCCGGCATTTGCCGTTCTCGGCAATCACGATCACCGCCTGGATCCGGCCGGGATGAGGAAGCTGACCGCGATTCTGGAGGAAGCGGGTGTTGTTCTGCTGAACAACCGGTCGGCCGATCTCGGCGCCTTCCAGTTCGTCGGCGTGGATGACTTCGGCACTGGGCACAGCCGGATCGGAAAAGCGTTCCGGCATACCGAGGCGCACAAGCCGGCCGTGGTGCTGACCCACGATCCGAACCTCGTCCTCCGTTTAAAGCACCCGTTTACTTACTTGATGGCGGGGCATTTTCACGGCATGCAGTTTCATATTCCGTTTCTGTTCCGTTTTATCCGGAAGGGGGAGCTTGCGGCGAGGGGCATTACCAAGGGCCTTCATGAAACCTCCTACGGACCGTATTACATTTCCAAAGGGATCGGCCAGGCGGGCCCTAACGCCCGGTTTATGATCCGCAGCGAAGTTACCGTCCATGAGCTGTGACGGAGGGAGGAGTGTCCGGCTGCCGGATGCGAACCCGCCATGCGGGCGGCAAATAGCGGGCACTGGAAGCAGCGCAGGCAGCACTCCTCGGATGGACACGGGCCGGGGCCGGGCTAGACAATAGACACACAACGGAGGTGCAACTCGTGCAGGAGAAAAGCAGCTGCAAAATCCGGCGTTCCGGTTTCGTGCGGGAGCTAGGCGGTCCGTCGGCCGTGCTGGAAGTCGAGGGTAGGACGGTACGTGTACCCGCCGGTAAAATCGCGGCCGGAACGGCCGCGGGGACGCAGGTGCAGTGGAATGGAACCTTGTGGGTTCCGTTCAAGTGACTCCGCGGCCTCGTGTACACTGCCGTGAACTCCACGCGGCTCCGATGACTTTCACGACCTGCGACACGCCAAGGGCTCTTCAAGGAATCGCTTGCGTGACTTCTACTAAAAAAATAAAAAAAGCCCGGCTGTAGCAGCCGGGCTTTTAGGTATGGAGCAAGGGAAGTTGCGCTTATTTCGCGGAAACCGTTTCAAGGTCGCGTACTCCCTGGTAGATCAGATCGAAAAGCTCCTCGATGTTTTCTTCGTCGATGCAGGAGAAGGCGACGCGAAGATCCGTTTCGCTGAGGGCGATCGTTCCGACGCCGTAAACTTCCAGCAGGCGCTGGCGGAGCGCTTCCGCATCGACGGTTTTCAGCTTCAGGCACATGAAGTAGCCGGAGTTGAACGGATAGTAATCCCAGGAATCTCCGTACTTGCCGCTATCCAGCAGAGCTTTCACTTTGTTTGCGCGGCCCTTCATGATTTCGAACTTCTCCTGCTTCTGAGCGTTGAATTCCGGAGAGTTCAAGGCGTGCAGGACAAACGTCTGCGAAGGATGCGAGCACGAGGAGATCGTGGCCCGGATAATCCCGAGCGTTTTCTGTTCCAGCGCGCTGAGCAGCGCTTCATTCTTGCCGGCGTAAGTGATAAAGCCTACGCGGAAGCCCCATACATACTCTTCTTTCGTAGCGCCGTCCACTTTAACCGCCAGTACGCGGTCGTGTAGATCGGCAAGCTGGCCGAAAAGAGATTCCTGCAGGGAATTCTCGAAGAACAGGGCGAAGTACGCATCGTCGGTAACTGCCACGACATTGATGCCCGCTTCCGCGGCTTCGCGGATTACGGCAACGATCTGGCGTCCTTCTTCCGCTCCCGGTGTATACCCCGTCGGGTTGTTCGGGAAGTTCAGAACGACGAACGCTTTGCCTTTGTCTTTCTGGGCAAGGAGCTGCTCGCGGAGTCCCGCGGAATTAAAAGTGTTGTCTTCGTTGTAAAGGGGATACGTAACGATTTCGGCGCCCCGGCGGATACCGAAGGTAAGCTCGTAGTTTTCCCAGTTTTTATCCGGAATAATGACGCGGTCCCCCGCTTCTACGAACAGGTCGGCCGCAATGCTCAGGCCGTGTGTAAGGGCGTTGGTCACGATCGGATTGCCGAACGTTTTGTTGCTTAAGGACGGATTCTCGTCCAGCATTTTTTTACGCCAGGCGGTGCGCAAACCGGGTTTGCCCGCAGGAGGCGCGTATTCGTAAAGATCTTTCGGATCATAGGCGGACAGCGTATCCTGAATGACCTTCAGGTGCATAGGCTGACCCTTCTCGATGGCAGTACCGATCGTGGCATTATATTTACCGGCTTTGGTTTTCGCCTCGGCCGATTGGCTCAAAATGCCGACTTTCGGGAAATAGATTTGCTTGCCCAACGACGATAACATCTCATACACATAGGCGTTTTCTTTTTCGATGGTTTCATTCAACTGCTTAGCAAGGGGGTTCATTCCGCTCCATCCTTCCGGGGTTATGGAAATTCATTTTAGCCATTATTATAGCACTTCTTACCGGAATGCGTCACTGCGTTACCTAAAAAAAACGGCTCCCGGTATCCGGAAGCCGTTCGAACCCGCAAGGACCGGTGATAAAGCTCCGGAAAAGCGTGCGGAAAGCGCGAGAAAAACGCCGAGTGTATTGCCGAAGGAATAAGAAACCCGGCGGAAAACAAGCGAATTTGCAGCTAGAGAATAAGGAAACACGGTGAGGAACGCTGTCAAATCCGGTACGTTAAGCTTCCATCCCCGCGTCGTACAGCAAAAGAATTTTGCGGATATGAGCGGCCAGCGATTCCCGCGGACAGACCAGATTCGTCTCATAGTATTCCATTTCGACAAGCTCGGGGTGCTCGAGTACACGCTCGAACTGGATTTCCCGGAACCCGATTCCCTGATTCGTTTCGCTCTCCAGGGCGGAGGCGACCGCTTGAAGGGCCGGGGGATCCAGGGCGTCTTCTTCCATATTCAAAATCATATAATGCCAGATATCATCGGCATCGCTATCGACGGGGCGGTGAATCTGGGCCAGATGCCGCAGCAGCTCTAGGTTGGCTTCCATGTTGTCCTCCTTTCCGGACGTTCCGCACATCGCCTTCTTCCTTAGCGGTGGGACGTACCCGGTGTACTTACGACAATGCGGGCAATTTAGTCCTGATCCGCGGAAAGCCGGCGGAACGACACCGTCTGGCGGTGATTGTACGGAAAATGGTCGATAATTTCCGTCAGATTGCCTTCGGCATCGGGGAGGACTCTTCCTTGAACTCCGATGATTTTTCCGTCGGGTCCGACCACTTCTTCTCTAAATGTGTATGCTTGAAGGCGGCCGCGATGGTCATTCTGCGATTGCAGCCGATTATGAAGAATCGCCTTGTTCAGCGCATCCTCCCCTAAACGATCGATCTCCGAATCGTTGTAATGCTTGGGATAAAACGTTTTGCCGTACGTCAGGGAAGTGAACGTTTCCCCGGTAAGCGGGTCCGTTCCCTGCCGTCTGATGACGGCTCTGCGGATTCCGTTCTCCGGCAGTTCCTCGGTTCTCACAACGGTGCAGCGGTCCCGGCGGACAGCGTCCAGAAAGCCGTTCCAGTTATGCAGCCCCATGATCGTCCACCCGCCTCCATAGCGGGTTCCGGCAGGCAAGTAAGCCTGCTTCCCTTGGTGGACGGTCTGCCGCGTGCGCGCCGTTGTGAAGCGGTGTCTGCGTTCCGGACCAGTTCCGGAACGCGCCGCGCCAGCCGCGCCGGCTGCATCGGGCGCATCGTCAGCGCCGCTGCCGGCGTCCGCCGCGTTTTCCGCGGCAGAGGGGGCTTCGGCGGATTGGGCCGCAGAAGGCTGTTGCTGCGCGCCGGAGGAAGCCGCGTCTTCGCTTGGCGCGGAAGGCTTCTTCCCGGCCCCAAGACCCGCGAGGGAGTCGAGGAGCCGCCGCAGGCCGGCGGCCGCCGCCATACGCGGAGTGAACGCGCCGAGCAGCGGCAAAATCTCTCCGGGCTGAAGCCGCCCGGCGTGTTTGCGGCGGGCTTTGAAGTCGCCCGCCAGCGTATCGCTTACAGCGCCCCACAGCGGGAAGAAGGAAGTGAAGAGAAAGGCGGTGCCGAGCAGGAGCACCCCTTTCGCCGCGGCACTCTGCCCGCTCCACCAGGCCGAGGTGGGGGCATACAGGCAGGAGACGCAGGCGCTGCCGGCAGGGCTTGATCCTGCGGCGGCTGCAAGTCCGCCGGTCCAGGCAGCGGCGCTCAGCAGAAGGAACCCCGCCGCAAGCAGGACAGGGACAGCCGTCTTATTCAGCATCTTCATTTCATCCTGGAGATTACCGAGGCTGCGCTTGGCGTCTTTTTTGCCGTACAGCAGGGTAAAGGCCAGGCGGCGCCGGATTCTGTAGAACCGAAGTAGGCTGACGTAACGTTTGGCGCCTTCCTGCAGCATGCTCAAAGAACGGTAAAGCTCGCGAAACGGTTCGATCAAGTTTTCGGAGCGGAACATGGTCAGTCCTTTCCGCATGCGGTTCAGGTCGGCATAGTCGTATGCAACCGCACCGATCAGCAGAACGATAAACAACGCCTTGGTATAAGCGCCGCCGCCCAGCGTCATGTGAAATCCGTTCAGCCAGGTCGCCTGTGTCCCGTTATGCACCGCGTGATCCGCGGCGACCCAGACAAGCAGAAAGACGGGGAGCGCGTAAGCGGCTTTCCCGATGACCCGGCGCAGGCGGATGGCGATACCGAGACCGAGGGCGCAGAGGGCGGTTGCCGCCGTGTGCCCGGCCCAGGGAGAGGCGAGGCCTTGCTCAAGGGACGGCAGGAAATGAAACAGGTTCCAGCTCATCTCGCTATCCGGCGAAACCGACGCGGATCCGGCCGGCTCCAGACTGGCATGCAGCCGCATCCAGTATTCCTCCAGGAACTGGAACCCGGCTCCGGTAGCGCCGCCGATCAGGGCGAAGTCGGCCAGACTAAGCGAGGTCGCTTTACGCGAGCCCCACAAGAACAGGAGCAGGGGAGCCAGCTTCATCAGCTCCTCCGTCAGCGGGGAAACGAGCGACGCATTCCAGACGGCGTAAACCGCCGGATCGAACGGCAGGAAGACCAGTTGAATAAACAACGTATTGAGCGGAGCTACGATCCAGGTGCCGATGATAAAAAAAGCGGCGTACGCGGACCAGCCGACGGTTTTGGAACGGCAGACGATCCATAACTGCCAGAGTACGTAAAAAGAGGCTAAAGCCTGCACAAGCAAAGTGCGGCTGTCTTTCATAAATGGCAGGGACAGGCATAAGAGGGCCAGGCCGAGCCAAGATAAAATCGAATAGAAGGCGAATAAACGCGGAGCCTGCGAGGCTCTTTTTTTCCATTGGGTACGAAACCGGTCGCGAGCGGTCCGGATGGTTAAACGCAAACCAGGCAAAATCATATCATTTTCCTTTCTGTGCGCCGATGGCGGACATCAAGCGTCCGTCCTGTTACCGGAGCTGCGGGTGGTGACGGGCAAAGAACCCGTGCTCCGCTTCGCTGCCGGAACAGCCCTCTTAAACAGGGCGGCGGCTTCTAATATGCCTGAACGAAACAGGCGTAACGGCTTATAGAGCTTCCTTTTAGAGAATCGGGAAATTCTTTAAGCTTGCATCCCTTTCATACAAAGTTCGTAGAGAGCGCCTGAAATGGGACTCGGGTATACGGCGCCGGAGCCGGGTAAAACGCCGTTGATTTTGAACACGTCTCTGTGAGATGGTAAGAAAGTAGAAACGATCAGGCGGCTTTTTATTTTCACCGGAATTCGGCGGAGGTTTATGTGAAGATTTTAATCCCTTTTAATCACTATGCACAACTATTTCCCCATAAAAATACCGCCCTCTACCGAGCGCTGCGGGAAAGTATAGTAGAAGGAAGACTGGAATCGGGCTCCAAACTCCCTTCCAGCCGGGAGCTCGCGGAGATATACGGAATCTCCCGGGGACTCGTTACGCAAGTGTATGAGATGCTGATGTCCGAAGGATACGTAGAAGGCAAACCGGGAAAAGGAACGTTCGTTGCCTACCGGAGCGATCAGGCGGCGGGAACCGACTCCTCTTCGGAAGAGCCGCTCCTTATGTCGGCGTGGGGGCGCCTTTTGATGGAAGCGGGAGGCGGCGCAGGCAGACGGGAAGAAGGGGGAACGGCAACGTCGGATACAGGAACTGCTGACCCAAACGCGGCCCTTGCAAGCCCGCGAGCGAGCCGTAGTGCGGTTCCCTGGTCCCCGGAACCGTATACACCCGCGGATCCGGGGGCCGTCGTCTTCGAGCTGTCCGGCACCGACAGCGCGGCCTTCCCGCGGCAGGCCTGGAACCGCTGCCTGCACGAGCAGGTGCGCAGCGCCGCCTTCCTTGAGGGTCCGCTGCGCGACCCTCAAGGCGACTATTCGCTGCGCTCGGCTATCGCGCTGCATCTGCGGCGCTCGCGAAGCATCGACGCGGACCCCGATTGCGTCGCAATCGTGAACGGGTCGATGCAGGCGATCGCGCTGACGATGCAGCTGCTGGTAAACCCGGGCGACGAGGTAGTCGTCGAATCGCCCGGTTACAGCGGGGCCGTGCGCGCTGCGGCCGCCGCAGGCGGGGTGCCCGTCGATGCGCCCGTCGACGGGCAGGGCATCATCCCGCAGCCATGGAATGCGCGGCTGCTGTTCGTCACCCCCGGACGGCAGTTTCCGACCGGGGCGGTTCTTCCGCTGAAGCGGAGGCAGGAGCTGCTCCGCTGGGCGAAGGAACGCGGCGCCGTCATCATCGAGGATGATTACGACACCGAGTTCCGCTACGCGGGCCGGCCCCTGGAGCCGCTTAAGGCGCTGGACCGGGAAGGCCGCGTCCTGTTCGTCGGCACGTTCTCGCGGACGATGTACGCGGGCCTGCGCCTCGGCTATGCGGTACTGCCGCCGTCTCTTGTCGAGCCTTTCCGGCGCGCCAAGCAGCACTACGAGCCTCTGACGACGGGGATGATGGAGCAGCGGGCCCTGGCAGCCTTTATGAACAGCGGCGCCTACGAGCGTCATCTGCGCAGGATGCAGCGGGTGTACGGGGAAAAAGCCGCCTTGCTGCGTTCGGGGCTGACGGCGCTGGATCCCGCTTTTGAATGGATGCCGAGCGAAGCGGGCCTCCATATTTTCGGCTGGTGGAAAGGCGGCGCGGAAGCGTATAGGCGATTTGCCGCCGAATGCGCCGAGCGGGGTGTCTTCTGGCGGGACGCCGGGCGGCATGTCCGCTGCGAAGAAAGGCCCGCGGCATGTTTTGGCTTCGGACATCTGTCCCGGGAGGAGATCGGCCGGGGCATCGCCGTGATGACGGAAGTCCTGACGGAAACTTTTTTGTAAGCATGCGGGAATCTCCAAAAGGTTTGTGCTATGATGTGAATGAAGGACGAGCCCGGTTTGACTCGCCGAGGCTTTTCCGTACTAGAAATACCGTAGGAGTGATTGGATATGGCCGGATTTACCGGAGGTACAAGTATTATTTTGCGGCTTGAGATGATGAAAGAACGCACGAATTTCGGGCAGATCGCGACTACAATCGGCGACGCCGGCGGCGATGTCGTGGCAATTGACGTCAACCGTTCAACGAAAACCGTTACCGTCCGGGACATCACCGTTAAAGTCAGCGACCAGAATCAGACGGATGCCATCGTGAAGGCTCTGAACGAGCTGGATGGCGTAAAAGTCATTAACGTGTCTGACCAGACGTTCCTGCTTCACTTGGGCGGTAAAATCGAAACGACGGCAAAAATACCGATCAAGAACCGTGATGATTTGTCCCGTGTGTACACACCGGGGGTGGCAAACGTTTGTATGGCCATTCATGAAGATCCTTCGAAAGCGTTCTCATTGACGATTAAACGCAACACCGTTGCCGTTGTATCGGACGGTACGGCAGTTCTGGGGCTGGGCGATATCGGTCCGGAAGCGGCCATGCCGGTTATGGAAGGTAAAGCGATGCTGTTCAAGCAGTTTGCCGGCGTAGATGCTTTCCCGATCTGCCTCAATACACAGGACCCTGAAGAAATCATATCGATCGTAAAAGCGATTTCCCCGGCTTTCGGCGGAATCAACTTGGAAGATATTTCGTCCCCGCGCTGTTTTGAAATCGAGAACCGGCTTATCGAAGAGCTGGATATTCCCGTTTTCCACGATGACCAGCACGGCACGGCGGTCGTTCTGCTTGCCGGCATGCTGAACGCGGTCAAGGTTGCGGGCAAGAAGCTTGAAGACTGCAAGGTTATCGTCTGCGGCATCGGAGCTGCCGGTATCGCATGCACCAAGATTCTGCTCGCGGCAGGCGTTAAGAACGTAATTGGAGTCGACCGTCAGGGCGCTCTGGTCCGCGGCGAATCGTATCCGTACGAATCGTGGCAGTGGTATGCGGAGAATACGAATCCGAATGAGGAAAAAGGACGTCTCTCCGACGTGATCGAGGGAGCCGATATTTTTGTCGGTCTGTCCGGACCGGGCGTGCTTAAGGTGGAGGACGTCAAGAAAATGGCGGCTGATCCGATCGTATTCGCTATGGCGAATCCGACACCGGAAATTTCGCCGGAAGAAGCGGAGCCTTACGTGCGTGTGATGGCGACGGGCCGTTCCGACTATCCGAACCAGATCAACAACGTCTTGTGTTTCCCGGGTCTGTTCCGGGGTCTTCTGGACTGCCGAGCTACGCGGGTCAACGAGCAGATGAAGCTGGCAGCCGCCAAAGCCATCGCGTCCGTCGTGTCGGAAGAAGAGCTCAACGAGCTTTACATTATACCGAGCGTATTCAACAAGCAGGTCGTGAAGAAGGTCCGCGAGGCTGTGATTGCGGCCGCTTACGAAACCGGCGTAGCCAGACGGAAAAGTGCGGATATCCGCAGTGACGAAGCCGCCCAGTCCGCAGACGGCGCGGGTATGCTATAATAAATTCCTGGTTACAGTTTAACTAGGAAAGCAGGCGATAACATGTTTCATACGGAAACTTACGGAGGAACCCGTGAAGAGCAGTACACCCTCGTCATTGCCCAGTTGAAGGCGCTGATTGAAGGGGAGCCAAGCCGGATTGCCAATCTGGCGAACGCTTCGGCTCTGCTCGGCCAGTTTCTCCAGGATATAAATTGGGTCGGTTTTTACCTGCTGGAAGGAGAGCAGTTGGTGCTCGGACCTTTCCAGGGGCTTCCGGCTTGCGTGCGCATCCCGCTCGGACGCGGAGTATGCGGTACCGCCGCACAGAAGCGCGAGACGCTGGTTGTGGAGGATGTGGAGCGGTTTCCCGGGCATATTGCCTGCGACGCGGCTTCCCGCTCGGAAATCGTCATACCGCTTGTTAAAGACGGCGAGCTGCTGGGCGTTCTGGATATCGACAGTCCGAACCTGGCCCGTTTTGACGAAACCGACCGCGTCATGCTGGAGCGTTTCGTAACGGAGCTGGCGGCCCGGCTGTAAACTCCCGATCGGGTATCTATGCACGACGTGAGTTTGTTTCATGTAATGGTTTTAGAAGCCCTCGTACCGGCCGGTGCGGGGGCTTTTTTAGCAGCCTCGCAGAACATTTTGTATTTTTGTATTTATTTTCCATGGTAAATTCGTTAGAGTAGAAGAGAGCACATTGACGCTTCTAGGCCGGAGAATAACATATAGAGGATAGAACTTTGCTTGTAAAAAGAAGCGCTCATTACCGAGGAGGAGAGCTTATGAAGACGATTGAAATACGAAATCCGCTGCTGCCTCTGCTGGCCGGGTCGGCATTCAGCGCTTTTATGTTTGCCACGCTGATGATACAAAACTGGGACCTGTCCGACTTTCTTAAGCCGCTGTCGGTTCTCGGCCTGCTTCTCGCGCTTTTTACCGCCGGATATGTCCTGTTCGATCTGATCGAATCCCGTCACGTTGAATTTGAAGGCCGGGTAACGGACTATAACAACGGCAGGTTATCGCTAAAGACGCGGGAGGGCAAGGTAAAGCGCTACAGGCTGCCGGCCAGGGAAATACCGCCGGGGGAAAGCGGAGAGCTTCTGGAGGCGGGAAATCAGGTGAAGGCTACCGTGACGAAAAGAACCGGTCAGCTGCTGACTTTGGAGGTCCTGTCCGGTTAAACGGGCGGACTTCCCGCAAGCGATAAACATCGCCGGAAGCAGAGTCCCGTTCCGGGGAATTCCGATTCCGAAATAGGAGAGACAAGCCGAATCGGGCCTTATTCGGGCTCTTGATCCGGCTCTTTTTTCGGCCTGTCGGCCAAATATAGAATCAGATAAAAAAATGTCATGACCAGAGCCAAAACGGCGCATGGCAAGCCTTTCGAAAACAACTTCTCAAATCGCTCCACGTTTCCCAGAGGACCGGTTTGCAGCAAGTAAACTTCCGGCATACCGCTGATAAATTGGACGGTGTATATGACCATCATTAGCAGGGATATGCCTCCATAGATCAAATAAATCGGTCTTGTCCGCATGTTGTTCACCCCTTCTTCTTCCTTTCATTCTACTGCTTCCGTGTCTATAAAGTTGCGATAAATGGCCGATTCATTGACAGGCTATGCCGTGACTCCTAAGATATGGGTACAATGAAATGCGCTTATGCGGGTATGAATTTAAGCTGCCCGACAAAGAAAGCCCCGGCGAACGGGGAGAAAGAGGGCAAGAAAACGCATGCTGACAATTACGGAAAGCAATCTGCGAGCCGATCGGGAACCGCTGCTTCATCCTTTTGGATTTAAAGGAGGACAATTAACGGAGCTGTGGCAGCCGATTGTTACGCTAACTAGTGAAAGCGGTCACAAAGGCACGGGAGTAGGCGTCCAAAGCCCATTGTGGTCGGACGCGAATCTGATGGCTTCTCTCGGTGAGCAGGGAGCCAACGAGCTGATGTACAAATTTGCGGAAGAGACCGTAAAGTCTCTGGAGGGAGCCTCCTTCGCGCATCCGATGGAACTGTTCGAACAATTGTATGCGCGGCCTTCGCAGTCCTGGTTCGCCCGTCAGGGACATCCGAATGTCCGGCCGACTTACGTTCTGAACGCGCTGGCGGCGGTCGATTTCGCGGCCTGGGTCCTTTACGCGCGGGAGCGGGAGATTTACCGCTTCTCGGATCTGCTGCCGGCCGGATACCGCAGCGTGGGCGAGCAGAAGACGGAGGCGGTTGCAGCCGTTCCCGCTATCGCGTACGGTACGGCCGACGAGGAAATCACCGGCTTGCTGGAGCAGGGCTGTACCGTGCTCAAAATCAAGCTGGGGTCCGGCGGCAGCGATATGATCGACTGGGACAGCAAGCGCCTGCGGCATATTCATGAGCTGACCCAAGCTTATTTGCAGACCTGCCCGGCACCGGCAGAGGTGTCTTACTATCTCGACCTGAACGGCCGTTACGCGGCAAAAGACGACCTCCTGCGGCTGCTGGAGGATGCGGACCGCAGCGGATCGCTTCCTTCTGTCATTCTGGTGGAAGAACCGTTCCTGGACGGACGCGAAATCTCCGTCGAGGATGTGCCGGCCCGCATTGCCGGGGATGAGAGCATCCAGTCCGAAAGCGATGCCCGCTACTACATGGATCTCGGCTACGGCGCTCTCGCTCTTAAACCGGCGGCGAAGTCGATGAGCCTGAGCCTGAAAGTGGCCGCTCTGGCCGCCGAGCGGGGAGTGCCGTGCTTCTGCGCCGACCTTACGGCCAATCCGATGCTGGTGGAGTGGACTCGCGTGCTGGCGGCTCACCTCCGTCCTCTACCCGGGATGGCTTACGGCCTGATCGAATCAAACGGCGGGCAAAACTACCGCGGTTGGGACAGGCTCGTCAGCTATCATCCGGCCGCGGAAGCGGGCTGGACCCGCACGCGCGGCGGGCTGTTCGAGCTAGACGAGGCTTTCTACGCGGAAAGCGGCGGCGTATTCCGGCCGAGTTCTTACTACGAGAACCGGTAGGTATCGCCGCGAACTGTTGCACCCGCGTCAGCGCCCTACGGCTTCAAGGCTGAGAATATCTTTCAGATAGCCCGGGAGGGCGTCGAGGTGGTTGCCGAGGAAAGCGTCGCTTTCCCTGCCGACCCGCTCGGCGGCGGGCACCATGGAAAGCTGAGCCGCGAACACCGTTTTGCGGGGATGGTCTTCGATGGCATGGAACAGCCCTCTGGAAACCGCTTCGATATAATCGTTCTTCTTGCCCTGCATGACGAGCTGGAACGTGTTTTCAAGAAGGACCGGCTCTACCTGAATCTCCTGGCCGGCTGCGGCTGCAAACTTGTGGAGCTGTTCCATCGTGCCTTCGACAGTCGACGGATTGGTGAAAACGAGAACCGAAGGCCGGTTAAGCTGCAAAATTTTGTGAAACAAAGGGTCGTCGATTTTAATAATCGGCACCGGGCAGGAGAAATGTTCAGGCAGATGAGCCGTAAAATACGTACAGGTAATCAAAATGGCATCCACATGACAACTGGCTAACCAGTCGAGTGTGGATTTTATTTTGTTCTGGGCCAGTTCTTCCGTAAAATCGCTGTCGTTCTTAATCCGGTCCAGACCGGGATCGACGAAATGCACCAGCTCGATGTCATAAGAGCCGAGGGCTTTCTCGATATGTTCGATATTGGAGTAGTGGGCATGATAGCAGCCAAGTTTTCTTTTCATCCGATAGACACCCCGTCCGAAGTTTTCTATGAAGTATAGCAAGGTTAACAATATTTGGCAATGGGAACACGGGGCCGAGCGGGTATAAAAATGTCTTCTCACCCTGAGCAGGAAGTCGGCTAACTGAATAACGAACGGAATAACTAGGAACCGGCGAACCGCATCAGCTCCCGGTTGAATTTGCCCATTTCACAGTAAAACAAGCCATGCCCGCTGTACGCGAACGGCACGAGTTCGGAGCTCTTGATGCCCGCTTGTGTCGCCTGGGCTAGCGGATAGGGACAGATCATGTCCTGTGCCCCCTGGAAAATCACTGTGGGCACCGAGATTTTGGGAAGATCGGGACGCAGATCTTCATCTCTCAATAGAGCCGCTCCCATGGCGGTCGCATGCCCGGAGGAAGACAGGGCGATCCCGTGAAACCAGTTTTGAAGCGGGGCCGACACATACCGGGCAAAAAAACGGCCGCCGAGATCTTCGAGCATTTTGGGGCGGTCGGTATAGGTTCCTTCTATGAGATGGTTCACCTCTTCGATTGAATTGCCGTACGGGAAGTCCGGACGTTTGGTAAATAGAGGAGCCGCCGGAGCGAACAGAGCCAGCTTGGAAACGCCAAACCCGCCGTGTCTGGCCATATACCGGATCGCAATGGCTCCTCCCATGGAAAATCCGCCAAGTATAATGCCTTCAAGCCTGAGCGTCTCGATGACACGGCGGATATCGTCCGCCATCCGGTCGTAGGAATAGCCTCCCCAAGGGCGGTCGGATTTGCCGAAGCCTCTCAAATCGACGCCGATACAGCGGTATCCGGCTTTGGGGAGCTGATCGAACTGGTACTCGAACATCGTGTGGTTAAGCGGCCAGCCGTGAATGAACAGAATCGTTTTGCCGCCGCCCCCGGGATTCAAATCCTCGACATAAAGGTTAACTCCCTGCTCTACGGGGATGTAGATGCCCATGCTGCGCCTCCTTTGGATGAAAAAATATAAACAAGGGCGGTGACCGGGGATGGATCGCATGAAAGAGAGCGCAAATCTTATGAACCAAGCACCGGCCGGTGTTAAAAAATATCCGCTTTTTCTAGTGTATGTGTGAAGGTTTGGACGATATTTCTTCCAGCCTGAGTGATTATGAAGAGAACGGACGTAGTACATATCGACAGAATAAAACGGATTTAGGGATGGGACATACGGGGGGCACTATATGGAAAAATCGGAGGAGTGGCTGGTACGCGGGATGTCCGAGCAGAATCCCGCCGCACTGGAAGCGATTATGGATTTATACGCTTCGAATATATACGGTCTGGTGCATCGTATCCTTCAAGGGGCGGTATCGCGCGAGGATATCGAGGAATGTGTCAGCGATGTTTTTGCCGCCGCCTGGAACAGGACCGCAGAATATGAACCGCGGCGGGGGAGTTATAAAACTTGGCTGCTTATTCTCGCTAAATACAAAGCGCTGGATTACCGCCGGCGGTTGAGACCGGAAAACCGGTCGGATAAAATGCTCGCGGAGACGGAACTCACGGCCGGAACGGATACCGAGCAGATCGTTCTTGACCGGGAAACGCAGGAGGAATTTTTAGCTTTGATCGACAGGTTGGAAGACAAAGACCGGATTATTTTTTACCGGCGATATTACTATTACGAGTCCGTGGAGGAGATTGCGGCTGCTGTGGGATTGACGGCCAAGGCGGTTGAAAATCGGTTGTACCGGGCCAGGAAAAAGCTCAAGGAGCGGATGAAAACAATTCGGACGGAGGGGATTTCATGAACAAACGCGAAGAGCGGGAATGGTTCGGGCTACTGGATGAAATAACGGTCGACTTGGCGGAAAATCATATCCCTGACTTGGATACGGCGGAATTTTCATTGGAGAAAGACCCCGACAGGCTGGCGGCAATTAAGCGGCGGACTTTTGAGAAAATAGCGGGGATATCCCCCGGCGCAAAGATAAAGACCGCAGGTTGCCCTTCATCCGGCGGAGAGCTTGCGCCAACTGTTTCTCCGGTCGGACGAACAGGGACAAACCGACCGAAGCACCTGCGCAGATATGCTCTCCTGGCCGCGTTAGCGGCTTTGCTGCTTACCGGCGGGGTGCTTGCGGGCGCTCAGCCGGAAGTGGCCGCCCAAATGCGGCGTGTGCTTCAATACCTGCCCGGCTTTGCCGGAATTGCCGATTCGGAGAAAACGGAGCAGCGGGTGGAGTACGTGCAGCCTCTGCCGACTACTCACAAAATCGGAAAAGGGCAGCTTGAAGTCAGAGGGCTGTCCATCGGTGAGAAAAACTCGACCGTTACGCTGGTCGGCACCGGTTTGCCCCGGGCTTCGGAGGTGACCCTGCGGAACGGCCTGGGTGAGAAGTACGTTTTCCGCCGGGCTGCGCTGACGGGGGCGGAAGGAGGATGGACCGGGTTTTACAGCTATGAAGGCCGAATTGAGGTTGCCGGCAATACGACCCTGATTGCGGAGGGGCAGGAACTCCCCTTGAAGCTTGTCGCTCCCCGGGAAGTGGAGCAAGTAGCGGATCTCGGTCCTACGGCCGAGCATAGCGGGATCCGGTTGACCGCGGTGAACGCAGCGGTGGATGAAGGGAAGATGAAACTGACGATTCTTCCTCAACTGCCGAGTGAAGTGAAAATCAATTCGTACGGGTTTAATTCTTTTTATAAGGAGATTCCACCCGCCAAGCTCTTTAATTCCGGCACGGGTGAAGAAATTCCCTACACGCAGGACGAAACGTTCCCTAATTCGAGTGAAATTTACTGGAAGCGAGGCAAGGAGACGGAGGGGGGAGCCAAGCTGGTCATCCCTGCGCTTGTTCTGACGAGAAGTTATGACCAGCCGGCCGTAATCCGTCTCCCTGTCCCTGAGAGGGGCAGTGCGGAAGTTAACCGGACGTTCAATCTGTTTGGTTTTCCGGTCAGTGTGAGCCGGGTGGAGAGAATTCTCAAGGGAGCGAAAATTGACGGAGATGGCGAAGCCGGGGAAGACAGCATCCGCATCTGGTTCGAACTTCATGGCGATGAGCAGGCGGCCGAGACCTTGTACGAATTTCCCCCAAGTCTGTTAAATGGCGGAGCGGTCTGGCACCGTAACGAGCAAACTAACAGACTGGAATGGATGCTTCTGTCGGTTCAGCGGGGGCAGAAGGAGTACGAGTTGAAGGTGTCGTCCCTTCATACGCGGGTAAAAGGCCCGTGGGAATTTCCGGTGGATCAACCTTAGCCGTGGCCGTCGCTGCAGTCCGGTTAAGGAGTATGAAGCGTCGACTGAAAAATAACCGCTTATAAGGCAGTTGCGGATACGACCTAAAAAAACCGGTATTCCCCGCGGGGAATACCGGTTTATCTTATGCTTATACTTCTGAAGACCATTCCCGCAGCTTGCGGTCTGACGGAAGAAAGAGCGTCAAGATGCCGAGAATCGGCAGAAGACTGGACAGCTTCATGATGAGGCTGATCCCGTGCGCGTCGATCAGGTTGCCCAGAACGAGCGCTCCTATCCCGCCCATGCCGAACGCGAAGCCCGTAATCAGGCCGGATACCATGCCGACTTTGCCCGGAATCAGCGTCTGCGCATACACGACGGTGACGGAGAAGCTGGAGAACACGATGAATCCGGTCAGCACGAGCAGCACGGTTGCCCATCCCAGATTGACGTAGGGGATGAGGGCGGCCAGCGGAGCCGCGCCGCACATCGAGACGAAGATGACGGTTCTCTGTCCGAACCGGTCGGCGAGAGGCCCGCCGAAGAACGTTCCGAGCGCGCCTGCGGCCAGGAACAGGAAAATATAGATTTGCGCCTGATCGATGGTCGTGCCGACGACATCGCGCAAATAGAAGGCGTAATAGCTCGTCATGGCCGCCGCGTACCACGAGCGGATAAAGACCAGGAACACCAGCACGACGATCGCGACGGCGATCTTATTGCGCTTGGCGGGATCCATCGCGCGCTGCACGGTTTTCTTCGCCGTCACGGCCCCGGCTTCGATCACACCCTTATACCAGCGGGCGATAAAAGTTTGCACGAGCATGGCGGCGCCCGCCACGAGGGTGAACCAGATCGAGCCGAACTGGCCCAGCGGAATGAAGATCCATTTCGTCAGCAGCGGAGCCAGCGATTGACCCGCGTTGCCGCCGACCTGGAAGATCGACTGGGCCAGTCCCTTGCGGGAGCCTGCGGCCAGGTGGGCGACTTTGGAGCCCTGCGGATGGAAGGCCGCCGATCCCAGGCCCACCAGCGATACGGCCAGCAGCACGAACGCGTACGAAGGCGCGAACGCGAGCAGGAGCATGCCGAGGAAGGTGGAGGCCATGCCGAGCGGCAGCATGTAGGGCTTAGGCTTCCGGTCGGTGTACATGCCGATGACCGGCTGCATGATGGAAGCGGTCAGATTGAAATAGAACGAGATCCATCCGATCTGGGCGTACGAAAGCGTCATGCTGTCTTTTAAAATCGGATAGATAGCCGGGATAACCGATTGAATCGAGTCATTAAACAAATGCACGAGACTGATGGCAAGGAGTACCTTATAAACCGTCGGTTTCGACGTAGGAATTCCTGCCGAGGGTCGTGCGGTGCCGGCATTGACTGTCGCCTGCGACGCCATAGGGCACGCACTCCTTTCGTGAAGCTAGTGTGTAGATTGCTTAAGCGTACCGATCCGTTCGCCCATACGGACTTTGCTGCCCACTTGGAGATCGGAGCGCGGTGTAAGGATGCCGTTCTCAGTGACGAGCACAACGGTCGATCCGAATTCGAAATAAGCGAGGTCGTCGCCCGCCTGCAGGTGAGACGGAAGGCCTTCCACATACTGAATGGAGCTGACGTTGAGCGCGCCGACTTTGACGACGGCAATCTCCCCGGCTTCATGCTCCATCACGGTAATGAGACGCTCGTTGCGGCTGAGCACGCGTGTCATATGGCGCAGGCCGAATTCGTTCACGGGATAAACCTTGCCCGGAACATGTTCTTTCTCCAATATCTCGCCGGTAACCGGAGAGTGGATACGATGGTAGTCCGTCGGGCTTAAATAAAGCACCATAAAAAAGCCCTTCTCGTAATTGATCGTGCGAGGGGAGCGGTTGAGCAGCTCCTCGACGGTGTAATCCTGCCCCTTGACGCTGAGCATGCGGCCCGCCTCTACGGGACCGTAGCCGGTAATAACGGCGTCCACCGGGCTGACAAGCGCGGCCGGGTCCGTATCGACCGGACGGAGTCCGGGTTTCAGGCGGCGGGTGAAGAACTCGTTGAGTGTGGCGTATTCCCCGATCGCCTTCTCCGCATCTTCTACCGGAATGCCGTAAGACTTGGCGAACCACGGAATAAGGGAGCGGCTGAGCGGAGATTTGGAAAACGAACCGGTCATCCGGGAAATCCATTTGCGGGATGAGAGTTCCGTCATAAGTCGAAACAATGGTTTCATGCTTAGTTCAATGCTCCTATCTGTACGTTGACTATAGTCTTCGTTTTATCTTGCCATAGAATGAACGTTTTGACAATTGCCGCGACCCGGCGTTTTCGGGCGCTCAACGACTGAAAACACGGCTTTTCGCCGGGACCGTGCCATTATCCTCGGGCAGACAGGTATGATTTGGATCAAGGCTGCGCAAGCTGGTTAAAAAAAGGAGGAAGACCTATGTCCGGTTTAGTGTGGGGAACGGTTATCGTCGTTCCGTGGCTGCTCGTTTGGCTTCAAAATAAAGTGGCCGGAGCCAAATTTGTTATAGATACCGCGGCTTACGCGGCACTTGTGCTTTTTTCGGGTATTGCGGGGATAACGGTGGGAGAGATTCTCGTAAACAACACGGTTTTTATGACAAGCGTGCATAAGGTGTTCCTGAACCCGGTTTTTCTGGTCAGCGGAGGGTGGCTCGGTCTGTACGCCCTGCAGCGTCTTATAGTAGAAGGAATTTTTTTCGGGAGAATAAAAAAGCAATGAGCCGAATTTTGATCCAAAAATAACTGGTACAAAATGTAAAGTTTATATATAATGAGGTTGGGCTCAATGAAAGCGCTTACCGACAAAAAGAAAACAAAATTAGGAGGAGGAAGCTAATGAAAAAGCGAGCCAAGGAGCTCAATTACACGGAGATTGCGCAGTCCAGCCAGTTCCAAGCATTGTTGAAACGCAAAAGGCAATTTATTTTACCGCTGTCCCTGTTTTTCTTTGCCTTTTATTTTACGCTCCCGATTCTCACCTCTTACACTACCGTGCTTAACACACCGGCATTCGGTTCCGTTTCCTGGGCGTGGGTATTCGCCTTTGCGCAGTTTATCATGACCTGGGTGCTGTGCATTCTTTACTCGCGCCGGGCCGCTAAATTCGATGTGATGGTGCAGCAAATCCGGCAGCAAATGAAAGGCTGATCTCATTTCTCATACACGGGAGGGAAGTCAAGTGAATTTGACGGCATTCTGGTTATTTCTCGGCATCGTGGCGATCACGCTTCTGATTACCTATTTTGCGGCTAAAAAAACCAACTCCACCGATGAGTTCTATACGGCGGGCGGAGGCCTGACGGGCTGGCAGAACGGGCTGGCTATCGCCGGGGACTATATGTCCGCTGCTTCCTTCCTCGGAATCGCGGGCACGATCGCGCTGGCCGGCTTTGACGGGTTCTTTTACAGCATCGGGTTTCTGGTCGCGTATCTCGTCGTTCTCTACCTCGTAGCGGAGCCCCTCCGCAATCTAGGGAAATATACGGTGGCGGATATGATTGCGGCCCGTTTCAACGAAAAGAAAATCCGCGGTGTGGCGGCCTTGAATACGATCACGATCTCCACCTTCTATATGATCGCGCAGCTCGTGGGCGCGGGGGCGCTCATCAAGCTGCTGCTGGGACTCGATTTCACGACGTCCGTGCTGATTGTGGGCCTGCTGATGACCGTTTACGTCGTATTCGGCGGCATGACGGCCACTTCGTGGGTGCAGATTGTCAAAGCGGTGCTGCTGATGGGCGGCACGTTTATTCTTTCGCTTGTCGTGTTCTCGAAGTTCAATTTCAGCGTAACGGAAATGTTCGATCAGTTGAAAGCCGTTACTCCGCTCAAAGAGAAGTTCCTGGACCCCGGCAACAAGTATAAAATTCCGCTCGACACACTGTCGCTCAACCTGGCGCTTGTGCTGGGTACGGCCGGGCTGCCGCATATTCTGATCCGCTTCTTCACGGTGAAGGACGCGCCGACAGCGCGCAGTTCCGTCGTGTACGCGACCTGGATCATCGGCATCTTCTACGTGTTGACGCTGTTCCTGGGCTTCGGCGCGGCGGCGTTCGTCGGATACGAGAACATTATCGCGGAAGACAAGGGCGGCAACATGGCGGCGCCTCTCCTGGCCAAGGCGCTCGGCGGCGACTTCTTCTTCGCCTTTATCGCGGCCGTCGCGTTCGCGACGATTCTGGCCGTCGTCACCGGTCTCGTTCTCTCCGCGGCTTCCGCGTTCGCGCATGACTTCTACAGCCATATCGTGCGCAAGGGAAAAGCGACGGAGTCCGAGCAGATGAAGGTAGCCCGCTGGGCGTCCGTCGGCGTCTCCATCCTTTCGATCATCTTATCGCTGGCCGCATCCAAGCTGAACGTCGCGTTCCTCGTGTCCGTCGCCTTCGCTATCGCGGCCAGCTCCAATTTGCCGGTCATTCTGTTCACGGTCTTCTGGCGGCGTTTTAATACGGCGGGCGCGGTAACGGGCATGCTCGTCGGCCTGATTTCTTCCCTCGTGCTTGTGGCCCTGAGCCCGAGCGTATGGAGTCCGGAAGCGGGCAAAGCCATCTTCGTGGGCACGCCGCTGTTCCCGCTGACAAACCCGGGCATCATCTCCATTCCCCTCGGATTCCTGGGAGCAATCCTGGGTACGGTCTTATCGAAGAAAAAATCGTCCGACGCCAAATTCGACGAGATTGTCGTTAAAGCCAACGTCGGCAATATCAACATGTAAGCGGGCGAGAATGCCTGACACAACAAAGAACCTCCCGGTCCTTGACGGACCGGGAGGTTCTTTAGCTATGCAACGCCGCCGCGCTTAATCGTCGAAACGGCATTCTTCGAGGCGGAGGACTTTCGTTTTCTTCTTCACTTTATAAGCGATCCAGACGATCAAGAACAGCGGAATCCCAATATAGGAAGCGATCAGGCCGGCCCAGTCGACGCCGCTTTCCGAGATGGCGGAGTAGTTCTGGCCGAGGATCACGACGATACAGACGGTCAGGGCGAAGATGGGGCCGAACGGGAACCATTTCGCCAGGTACGGCAGATCGCGCAGGTCACGGCCTTGCGCTTTATAGGCACGCCGGAAGCGGTAGTGGCTGACGGCGATGCCGAGCCAGGCGATGAACCCGCACATGCCGGAGGCGTTGAGCAGCCAGATGTACACGACCCCGTCGCCGAACATGGAGGCGAGGAAAGCGAACATGCCCACGGCTGCCGTCGCGATCAGCGCGACCACCGGTACGCCGCGCTTGTCGAGCTTGGCGAGGAAGCGCGGCGCTTTGCCTTCGCGGGCAAGCGTCCAGATCATGCGCGTGGATGCGTACATGCCGGAGTTACCCGCGGACAGAACGGACGTCAGGATGACGGCGTTCATGACGGAGGCGGCGAACGCCAGGCCGGCTTTCTCGAACACGAGGGTGAACGGGCTGATCGCGATATTTTCGACGTCGCCGCTGATCAGGTTGTCGCTCGTGTAAGGAATGAGCAAGCCGATGATGAAGATGGCGAGAATATAGAACAGCAGGATGCGCCAAAAAATGGTGCGGATCGCTTTAGGCACGTTCTCGCGCGGATTCTCGCTTTCACCGGCCGCCACGCCGACAAGCTCTGTCCCTTGGAAAGAGAAGCCCGCGGCCATGAACACGCCGAGAATAGCCATAAACCCGCCGCTGACGGGGGCGTCACCCAGCGTAAAGTTGCTGAACCCGACGGACTCGCCGCCGATAATGCCTAAAATCATTAGAATCCCGACGATGATGAAGACGATGACGGTCACGATTTTGATCAGGGCAAACCAGTATTCGGACTCTCCGTATCCGCGGACGGACAAGTAGTTCAGGGAGAACATCAGCACCAGGAACAGCAGACTCCATAGAATGGAGGGACTGTCGGGCAGCCAGAATTTCATAATGAGCGTGGCCGCGGAAAGTTCGGCGGCAATCGTAATGGCCCAGTTGAACCAGTAATTCCAGCCGAGCGCGAATCCCAGCGCCGGATCGACGAACCGGGAAGCGTAAGTGGAGAAGGAGCCGGATACCGGCATATAGGCCGACAGCTCCCCGAGGCTGGTCATGAGAAAGTAAACCATGATGCCGATGGCCGCATAAGCGATTAAAGCGCCGCCGGGACCTGCGGAATGAATCGCTCCGCCGCTGGCGAGGAAGAGTCCGGTTCCGATGGAACCGCCAAGCGAGATCATGGTCAAATGTCTGGCTTTAAGGCCGCGCTTAAGTTCCGTAGTCCCGGAACCGGAGTTCGGTTGTTTCATAAGGAACACCTCTGTGAATAAATTTGTTTCTTGCCGCTGCGCTAACCGAGGGTTAATAAGAGAAAACACAAAGAGCCCCGAAAAGGAGTTTTCGCGGCTGCTGCTTCTATCTCGCCTTTCCATGAAGATAGCGCACCACCGCTGCTTGGAAGGGCAGCAGTGACAGTTCCGCCCCTGTTCGGGAACGGACCCAATCCGGACGCAAGAGAAACGGCCCGAATTTCGGCGGCTGCTCCTTTCTCCCGGCTTCGCTGACGTCTCTCTCGTCTCCCCCGGAATACTCCTAGCACCCGCAACCTCTACCTCATCGAAAATGGATGAGGAACTTGCTATTAAGTTTTTGTAAAATGGTACATCGTTCAGTATAGATAAAAATAGGAACAGTGGCAATAGGAGAAACTGGAAACGGATACAAATAAATTTCCAATTGATTTTACAAGGGAAAAACATGCCGTTAATACTGGCGAAACAGGGCGGGGCTACGATAAAGGGGATTGAAGAAAGAAGGGTGACTATGAATAAGGGAATCGGCAATCTGGGACCGAGACGCATCATCGCGGCCGTCCGGCATTCAGAAGATTTGAAACTGGCGTGCGCAAGCGACCTGCCGGTTGTTTTTTTGCTGGTCGGTGATTTGTTCACCGTTCAGGATTATGTGAAGCAGGTGATCGACAGCGGCAAAAAGGTGTTTTTGCACGTTGATTTTATAGCCGGGCTCGGAAGCGATCCCATCATTATTAAATATTTGGCCGAGAAGGTCAGGCCGACCGGTATTATTTCCACGAAAACGCATCTGATCAAGCACGCGAAAAAGAACGGCCTAGCAGCCGTTCAGCGCTTGTTCCTCATCGATTCGGCAGCTCTGGAGAACGGGATCGCCAACGTTCAGCAAAGCGGGCCGGACGCCGTGGAGATTATGCCGGGGCTGATTCCGCGCGTTATTACGGAAGTCAGCGAAAGGCTGAGCGTGCCGGTCATAGCGGGAGGGTTGATCCAACACCATGAAGAGATTGAAACGGCTTTACAGGCGGGGGCTGCGGCGGTTTCCATGGGCAGCAGGGCTCTGTGGGTGAAGGAAGCGAAACGGCCGCGTGCGGATGAGGCGGTTGTCCGGTAAATCCGCAGACGGCTCTGCAAGCCTTGCGGGCAGCAATCGTTATCTTTACAAATCTTTAAAATCGCGTTCATACGGCGTTAACACTTCACGGATAAAGTAGAAGCATAGAGAGAACCAACTGAATCGGCAAGGGTTGAGATGAGGAGAAAACCCTTTATGCAATATTCGCCGCAGGGCATGGCACGGCGGAAGTTCCGTTACCTAACGGGCTCCGGTTGTGCGGTTGTTTCCTGTGCCGGGCGCGTATTGGATGAAGGGTTTTTTGGGTTGTCTTCTTCCCGGCCGGTAAGGTGTTCAAGGAGGAAAAACGTTTGCGGGGCCTGACAGAATGGAACGAAGCAGAAGCTTATTTTTTTGATCTCGACGGGACGATCTTCCTCGGAGGACGCCTTCTTCCCGGAGCGGCGGAGCTGATCCGCTCGCTGGAGGAAGCCGGCAAGACGATCGGCTTCCTGACCAACACGACGACGCAGACGGCTGCGGACTGTGGCCGCCGCCTGCGGGGGCTGGGCCTTGCCGTCCGCGACGAACAGGTCGTGACGGCCGCGGCGGCTGCCGCCGCCTACCTGGCGGAACAAGCCCCGCAGGCCCGTGTGCTCGCCGTCGGCGAGGAAGCGCTGATCGCGGAGCTGGACGCGCAGCGTATCCGCGTCGTGCGGACGCCGCTGGAGGCGACGCACGTGGTCGTCGGCATGGACCGGCGCTTCGACTATGCGAAGCTTCATGCCGCGTCCAGGGCGCTGCGGTCCGGGGCGGAGCTCATCGCCTGCAACCCGGACACGTTCTGTCCGGTGGAAGGCGACGAGCTGCCCGACACCGGGGCGATGACGGCCGCGATTGAAGCGGCCTCGGGCGTCCGCGCGTCGGTCGTCGCGGGCAAGCCGTCGCTGCACTACGCGCAGGTGGCTCTCCGCAGGTCCGGCAAGACCGCAGACCGGTGCGTCATGGTCGGCGACCGTCTGGAGACGGACATCCGGCTGGGTCTCGCCAGCGGCATGCGCACCGCGCTCGTGCTGACGGGCGCGGCGACTTTGGAGGAGGTGAGAGCGGGAACGGTCATGCCGGATTGGATCGTACCGACACTGGAGGCGTTCACGAAACCTTCCGACGAAGAAATATTTAACATCCCCATTACATAACGTTAACGCTGTGGTGGAAATGGAGTGTTACATTGGGGACAAGCACGGCGAACTGCAAAAACCGAAATCATTTTATTTGGGGGAGACTATCCAATGCGGACAATCGCGAAAATGAGTGTGTTGACACTGCTTACGGCAAGTTTGATGGCGGGCTGCGCCAAGCCTCAAACGGAAACGAGCGCAAGCACCCCGGGGGCGGGAACGGAAAAAGCGAAAGAGAAAACCGAGCTGACGTTCTATTACCCGATCGCCGTAGGCGGTCCTCTGACGGCAACGATCGAAGCGATGGCGGCCGATTTTACAAAAGAAAATCCGGACATCACGGTAAAGCCGGTGTACACCGGAAGCTATGCGGACACGACTGTGAAGACCCAGGCGGGCGTTCAAGGCAAAACGCCTCCGGACGTGGCGGTTAACCTGTCGACGGAGCTTTACAGCCTGCTCGATATGAATGCGATCATTCCGCTGGACGAATTTATCGCCAAAGAAGACAAGAACTGGCTGTCGGATTTCTACCCGGCTTTCCTGGCCAACTCCCAGACGGGCGGCAAAACGTACAGCATCCCGTTCCAGCGCAGCACGATCGTCCTTTACTACAACAAGGACATGTTCAAGGAAGCCGGTCTTGATCCCAACAAGCCGCCGACAACATGGGAAGAGATGGCCGAATACGGCAAGAAGCTGAAAAAAGAAGGCCGCTGGGGGCTCGAAATTCCGGTATCCGGTTTCGCTTACTGGATGATGCAGACGTTCTCCCTGCAAAACGGCAAGAACCTGATGAGCGAAGACGGCAAGAAAGTCTTTTTCGATACAAAAGAAAACGCCGAAGGGCTTCAATTCTGGTCCGACATGGCCCGCAAGGACAAAATTATGCCGGAAGGCGTAACGGAGTGGGCAACGGTGCCGTCCGACTTTATCGCCGGTAAAACCGCGATGATGTACCACACGACAGGCAACCTGACGAACGTGAAGAAAAACGCGAAGTTCGATTTCGGCGTGACGTTCCTGCCGCAGAAGAAAGCCTACGGAAGCCCGACGGGCGGCGGCAACTTCTACATTTTCAAAGACATCGACAAGAAAAAGCAGGAAGCGGCTTGGAAGTTCGTCAAGTTTATGACGGAGCCCGAGCGTGCGGCGAAATGGAGCATCGAGACCGGCTACGTGGGCGTACGCAAGTCCGCTTATGAAACCGACGTGATGAAAAAGTACGTAGCGGAGTTCCCGCCGGCACTTGTCGCTCGCGATCAGCTCCAGTATGCGGCAGCCGAGCTGTCCACGCACAATAACGGCAAAGTGTCCAAGGCGCTGAGCGATCAGCTTCAGGCGGTGCTTACCGGTACGGCGGAACCGGCGGCTGCGCTGAAAAAAGCTCAGGAAGAAGCGGACAAGGCGCTGGCGCCGTTCAACAAGTAAGCGGGCCGGATCGGAAATGCGGTCGGCAGGGTCTCCTTGGCTCTGCCGATTCTTTATTCAACCGGCCGGAAACCGCAAGGAGGGAAGACAATGACCGGGAAAGTCGCGGTTTGGAAAGAAAACGGGTTTGCGTGGCTGCTTCTGCTGCCGTCGCTGGTATTTCTTATTCTTTTTACGTTTTATCCGATGCTCAAGACGCTGATCTTAAGCTTCTATCAGGCTGATCTGGCTACGCCTCAGCCGATTTTCACGGGTCTGGACAATTACAAGCACATGGCGGAGGATGCCGTCTTCTGGAAAGTACTCCGCAACAACGTCTGGTTTGCGCTGGGTACGGTGCCGACGGCCATTGCGCTCGCGCTGGTCATGGCGGCGTTCGCCAATAAAGCGCTCCGGGCGAAAGGTTTCATCCGTACGGCTTTCTTTTACCCGAACATGATTCCGATGATCGCCATCGCCAACGTGTGGCTGTTCATTTATACGCCGCAGTACGGGCTGCTCAGCAGAGGAATGAGCTGGCTGGGGCAATCCCAGGCGGTTAACATTCTGGGAAGCCAGGACACGGTCATGTGGGCGATGATTGCGATGATCGTCTGGAAAGAAGCGGGATATTTGATGATTTTTTATCTCGCCGGCCTGCAGAATATTCCGAAGGACTTGTACGAATCCGCTGAAATGGACGGAGTCGGACGCTGGACCGTTTTTCGTAAAATTACGTTTCCGCTGCTTATGCCGACGACGCTGTTTGTCATGATCGTGGCTTTGACGAACTCGTTCAAGCTGGTCGATCACCTGTTCATCATGACGAAGGGCGGACCCGATAACGCGAGCAACCTTCTTCTTTTCTATATTTACGACACGGCTTTCAGCTTCTGGGATCAGGGGCTGGCCTCGGCTTTGACCATGGTGATGATCGTTCTGCTGATGGCGCTTGCGGCGCTCCAGTATTTCGGACTCGACAAGAACATTCACTACCGTTAATTTCGCGCTAAAAAAGGAGGGTGGAACTCATGACTTCCACAACCGCCGGGACAGCGGCATCCGAAGCTTCGCGCCGGGGCGGGACGGAGAGACCCGCATCCGCCAGACGCAGGCTGCTCGCACGCGGACCGCTGACCCTCGATTTCTGGCTGAATGCGCTGATGTTTCTCGTCGCGCTCGTCTGGATCGTACCACTGGTCTGGATGCTGTGGACCGCATTCCGGCCCAAAGATTCCGTGATCAATCCCACACTGTCGTGGGACTTTACGCTGGAGCATTTCCAGCATGTCTGGTCGGCCGCTCCGTTCGGGCTGTACTACGGCAACACGCTGCTCATTACCGGGGGCATTCTGGTCGTTCAGCTGCTCACCGTCACGATGGCGGCCTTCGCGTTCGCCCGGCTGAATTTCAAGGGCAAAGAATTTGTCTTCATGCTGTTTCTCGTGCAGATCATGATTCCGGCCGACGTGCTCGTTTTCCCGAACTATAACGTGCTCAAGGAGCTGAGCCTGCTTGACACGAAGCTGGGAATCATGCTTCCGTATTTCGCTTCGGCTTTCGGTATTTTTCTGCTGAGGCAGATGTTCAAGACGATTCCTCCCGAGCTGGATGAAGCCGCCGTGATGGAGGGCTGCACGAAGTGGCAGATTCTGTGGCGCATCTATGTGCCTCTTGCTCGGCCGTCTTACGTGGCCTTTGCCCTCGTATCGGTCAGCTATCACTGGAACAACTTCCTCTGGCCGCTTATCGTAACGAACTCGGTAGAAAACCGTCCTCTGACGGTCGGTCTGGCCATTTTCGCCCAATCGTTCGAGACAGGAGCCCAGTGGGCCGAGGTGAGCGCGGCGACGCTGATCGTGATTGCGCCGCTTCTGGCGGGCTTCCTGCTGTTCCAGCGCCAGTTTATGAACAGCTTTATGCAGTCGGGCATCAAATAAGATAAACATATGCAGGCGCCGGATTGCGGTGAAAACCACCGTACCGCCCGAATGCCTCGCGAATAAAACAGGACCGCCTATTAATGGGCGGTCCTGTTTTTTAATTTTGTTTTTTGCCGACCGCGATCCAGCGTCCGTCGATATCCTCGAAAACCAGCTCGCGGTTGTCGTAGTCCGTTACGGACAGGGGACGGACGATTTTGACGCCCAACCGGACGAGCTCGGCTTCGATTTCCTCCTGGGAGTCCGTGATCAAGTACGCGTCGTATCCGTAGCCGTGAATGACCCGGTTCGGCACGACCTCATCCAGCTTGGACTTCGTCAGCACGATTTCGATGGCGTCTTGGTAGAGGCAGACGTGAGGTTCGGAGGCTTCGAGATAATAGACGGCCTTAAAGCCCAGGCGCTCGTAAAAGCCCGCCGTTTCGCCGGGACGGGGGACCGGAAAAATTTGCAGACAGGAAGTGAATCCCTTCGGCATTATTTCTCTTCCTTTCCTATTAAAATGGACTCGTTAACGTCAGCTTAGCATAAGGGAAGACGCAGCTTCCTGTACAAAATAAATAAACCTTATTTTTATCGCATTTAATGCGGTCTTAAAAAGGAAGCGCCGCCGGGCATCCGGCCTCGAATTTCAGGCGAAACCCGATAGTGGTTGTTTTTCTATTGACATTTTACCCAACCAAGGCGAGTCCGCCCGTCATATTATATAGAAAGAGCGTTTTTCAGAGGTTAGAAGGTCCGGATGCAGTACCTAAGGAGGTCATAAGATGGCATATTCCATAGATATCAATACCTCGACGTTTGTCCTGACGTTATTGGATGACGGTAAAACAGTGACTACTTATCCGGTCGGTGTAGGGAAGGTGGGAACGAGTACTCCGGCAGGGACGTTCACCATCGTCAACAAGGAGCCGAATCCCGGCGGCCCCTTCGGGGTTCTCTGGATGGGATTGTCGAAGAAGCATTACGGCATCCACGGAACCAACGATCCCTCTTCCATCGGCAAGCGGTCGTCCCACGGCTGCATAAGAATGCAAAACAAGGATGTGCTGGCGCTGTCCCGCTTCGTTCCGATAGGTACTGTCGTGAGGATTCACCCATAAGAGAGGAAGGTGAATGATGAACATCTCATCCATCGCTATTGTGTCGCCGGGATCGTTCGCCGTTCCTTCCGGTACCAGCAGTTCGGTCGAGCATGTGGTGGAGCGGCTGGCGGATCGGCTCAGTGAGGCGGCGCAGGTCACCGTATTGGGCAGAAGAACGCGACGCAGACCGGCAAGAGAACAGATCGGAGGGGTCACTTATGTTCGGCCGAGCTACAAGAGCGGTCTTCCGTATATCGAGGCCGTTTACCGGAAGCTGAAACCGATGAACCCCGATCTCATTCAGGTGGAGAATCGTCCCCGGTTCGTCCGTTATTTGCGGAAGCGGATGAAGCGGGCGACCATTTGCCTCGGACTGCATTCGATCACGTTCATATCGAAGCCTCACATCAGGCGCAAAGAGGTCGCCGAATGCCTCCGCTGCGCCGACCTTATTTTCGTCAACAGCGATTATTTGCGCCAGGAGGTTATCCGGCGCGCGCCTTCTGTCGCAAATAAGGTTGTGGTGAATCCGCTGGGAGCGGACCCGTCCATTTTCGCTCCCCGGATGTTTCACGAGGAAGCCCGACAGGAAATGCTGGCGTCCCTGGGGCTGTCGGGACGCAAAGTGATTGTCTTCGCCGGACGGCTGATGCCGATGAAGGGCGTCGAGCAGCTTCTGCACGCGATGCCCGCCGTGTTTGCCGCTCACCCGGATGCGGTGCTGCTCGTCATCGGCGGGGCGGGTTACGGCAGCACGAGACAGACCGCATACGTCAGGAAGCTGAAAAGGCTGGCGGCCCGGTATCCGGGCCACATCCGCTTCATTCCTTACGTGTCGCACGACTCGATCCCGGCCTGGTTCCGTCTCGCCGATGTCGTCGCCGTTCCTTCGCTGCGGATCGAAGCATTCGGCCTCGTCAACGTGGAGGCCATGTCCTCGGGAGTTCCGGTCGTCGCCACGCGCGTCGGGGGGATTCCCGAGATTGTTCTCCATGAAGCGACGGGGCTGCTGGTGTCCCTTCAATCGGTGGAAGCGGAGCTGGCGCAGGCCATCTCCCGGCTTCTGGCCGACGACGAGCTGAGGCGGCGGATGGGCCAGCGCTCCCTGGAGCGGGTGGCGGAGCTGTACACGTGGGAGAAGATGGCGCAGAGACAGCGGGCTTTTTACGATCTGCTGCCCTGAAAAAAATATGTGATCGGGGCCGGAGCGTATCCGCGCCCTTTTTTTCATAAATAGGCATAAACACCGGAGCGGAACGCTGCATAGAATACAGGAGGGAGAAGAACCGGAAAGGGAGATGGGAATGAAAAAAAAGAAAAACCCGGCGTCCGGCCCACAGCGTCCGGCCCCCAGTAAATACAATGCGAGCATGAATGAGTTGCGCTGGCTGGATGAGGAGCCGAAGAAGAAGAAAGAGCGAGCCGATGCCGCCATATCCAAAGCGGAAGCCAAAGCGGAAGCCGAAGCGGTCCGTAAAGCCGAGCGGCCGAAGCCTCAGGGCCTCCTTAGGGCGAAAGCCGAAGGAGCTGCCGGCGGAGGAAAACAGACGGGATCGGATGTAAAAGGATTTGCGAAGGGATCCGCATCCGCCGCTCGGGAAAAAAGCGAGATCAAGTCGGTTGCCGCCGAGTCTCTGCAAAACGAAGATCTCTATGCCGGCGAAGAAATGCCGGAGGATTTCGAAGAATCTTTGTTAGTGTACGATACGGCTGAGGACCGCTCGATCAGTGAAGAGGACGACGATGAGGCAGTCGTGGCTTCCGATGATCCGAAAGCTTTAGAAGTTCAGGCAATCCCGGAAGCTCCGAAAGCTCCAAAGGCTCCTGAAGTACCGAAAACCTCGGAAGTACCAAAAGTTTTAGAAGCACAAAAAGCTCAGGAAGTTCCGGAGGAACGCGGTAATTCAAACCGTCAAGCCCAGCCGGACACCGTCAAAACCGGCAGAAAGGGTTCGCCGCTGCTGCTTTTGTCGGAGCGTAAAGAAGAACGCGGCAGCGAGGGCGTCGTATATACCGACGATATCGTGGAAGCCGCCGTTACGGGTGAGAAAATCGCCAGCCGCGCCATCGACGAGTCGAAAATGAAGCCGAACAGTATCGGCACACGCTCCCTTCAGGACTTTTCGGTTGAGCGCTCGAAACTGGCCGACGGCAGTGTAACCAGCGAGAAACTCGCTTCCGGTGCCGTACTCCGCGAGCATCTGGCCTATGGCATCGTGAACGGCGATCATATTCAGATGCGCTCGATCACCAGCGATAAGATTGCGGATAAAAGCATCACGGTCGAGAAGCTTGCCGACGGGACGATTGATGCGGCCAAGTTAGCTCCTTACTCGATCCAGTCCCATCATTTGGCCGAAGCCAGCATAACCCCTGAACTGCTTGAAGATCAGGCCGTGACTTCGGATAAAATCAAAAGCGGTGCCGTCCAGTCCCGCCATCTGGCCAACTATGTCATTAATTCGGCGAAGCTTGCCGAAGATGCGATCACTACCGAGAAACTCAGGCATGAAGCGGTAACCGGGGAAAAAATAGCGCCGGCCAGCATTTCGGCTTCCCATTTGATGCCGGGAGCGATATCGGGCGACAAACTTTCCGCCGGATCGGTGAACGCCGTCCACTTGGCGAAAGGTTCGGTGGGGGACCAACATATCGGAGCCGGAGTGATCGGGAGCGAGCATTTGAAACCCGGTTCCGTGACACGGGAAACGCTGACCCCGGGCGCCGTCGATTCCGCCCAGCTGGCGGATGAAGCGGTAGGCTTCCGAGAGCTTGCGAGAAAATCGGTCCGTCCCGAACATTTGGCGGACGGTTCCGTTCTCTCGGTTCATATCGGGGAGGGAGAAATCCGTTCCAGCCATATCGGCTCGGCTCAGATTACAGAGGAGCTGATTGAGAACGGAGCTATAAAATCACTGAAAATCGGCCGGAGAGCTGTCGAAAGCCGACATATCGACGAAAATGCCGTTTTGACTTCTAACTTGGCGAATCAGTCCGTCACCACTTCCAAACTTGCGACGGAATCGGTCTCGACGGATAAACTGACGGATTATGCGGTGAGTACAGCCAAACTGAACGACAGCAGCGTAACGAGCAAAAAGCTGGCCCGCGGAGCCGTAGAAAGCGAGCATATCCAGCCGTTCAGCGTACAGTCCGTTCATATTGCGAACAACGCGATTACGGCGGCTAAAATATCCGAGCAGAGCGTTAACGGAAGCCACTTGAAGGAAGGGGGGGTTAGCGGTATTCATCTCGCCTCAAACGCTGTGGAAGGACGCCATCTGGCGGCCGGTTCTGTTAAACAGCAGCATTTGGCGAAAGGTGTGGTGACGAGCGAGGCGCTGGCGAGCGGAGCCGTGACGGGCGATGCATTGTCGGAGGGCGCTGTGACCAGGGAAACGCTGGCGGAAGGCGCCGTGACGAGCGAAGCATTGGCGAGCGGAGCCGTGACGAGCAAGGCGCTGGCGAGCGGAGCCGTGACGAGTGAAGCGCTGGCGAACGGGGCGGTAACGAGGGAAACGCTGGCGGCAGGTTCGGTAACGAGCGAAAAGTTGGCGTCAGACTCGGTGACAAGCAAAGCGCTGGCGTACGGAGCGGTGACGAGCGAAGCGCTGGCGGCAGGCTCGGTGACGAGCGAAGCGCTGGCGGCGGGCTCGGTGACGAGCGAAGCGTTGACGCCAGGCGCGATAACGAGAGAAGCGCTGGCGGAAGGCGCCGTGACGAGGGGGGCTTTGGCGAGCGGCGCCGTGACGAGGGATGCGCTGGCGAATGGGTCAGTGACGAGCGAAGCGATAGCGGAAGACGCCGTAACGAGCGCAGCGCTGGCAAGCGGATCCGTGACGAGTAGAGCGCTGGCGTATGGCGCCGTAACGCGTGGAGCGCTAGGGGAAGGAGCCGTGACCAGTGAAGCGCTGGCGTACGGAGCGGTGACCAGCGATGCGCTGGCGGCGGGCGCGGTGACGAGCGATGAGCTGGCGTACGGAGCGGTAACGAGCGAAGCGCTGGCGGAAGGCGCGGTGACGAGCGAAGCGCTGGCGGCGGGCGCAGTGACGAGCGATGAGCTGGCGTACGGAGCGGTAACGAGCGAAGCGTTGGCGGAAGGCGCGGTGACCAGTGAAGCGCTGGCGGCGGGCGCGGTGACGAGTGAGGCGCTGGCAGAAGGCGCGGTGACAAGCGAAGCCTTGGCGTACGGAGCGGTGACAAGCGAAGCACTGGCGTACGGAGCGGTGACGAGTAAAGCGCTGGCGGAAGGTGCGGTGACAAGCGAAGCTCTCGCGTACGGAGCCGTGACGAGCGAAGCTCTGGCACATGGAGCGGTGACGAGTAAAGCACTGGCGTACGGAGCCGTGACAAGCGAAGCACTGGCGGCGGGCGCGGTGACGAGTGAGGAGCTGGCGAACGGAGCGGTGACGAGTAAAGCGCTGGCGGACGGATCGGTGACAAATGAAGCGCTGGCATACGGAGCGGTGACGAGTGAAACGCTGGCGGAAGGCGCGGTGACGAGTAAAGCGCTGGCGGACGGATCGGTGACGAGCGAAGCGCTGGCGGACGGATCGGTGACGAGCGAAGCACTGGCGAGCGGAGCGGTGACGAGTGAAGCTCTGGCGTATGGAGCGGTGACGAGTAAAGCGCTGGCGTACGGAGCGGTGACGAGTAAAGGACTGGCGAGCGGAGCGGTGACGAGTAAAGCGCTGGCGAGCGGAGCCGTGACGAGCGAAGCGCTGGCGAGCGGAGCGGTGACGAGCGAGGCGCTGGCGGATGGAGCCGTAACGAGCGAGGCACTGGCAGATGGATCGGTGACGAGCGAGGCACTGGCTGCACGCGTGGTGACGAGCGAGGCGCTGGCGGATGGAGCCGTAACGAGCGAGATACTGGCGGCAGGCGCAGTGACGAGCGAAGCGCTGGCGACAGGAGCGGTAACGAGCGAAGCGCTGGCGGATGGAGCCGTAACGAGCGAAGCGCTGGCGGCAGGCGCGGTTACGAGCGGAGCGCTGGCGACCGGATCGGTGACGCATGAAGCGCTAGCGGTCGGAGCGGTGACGAGCGAGGCGCTGACGGCAGGCGCGGTTACGAGCGAGGCGTTAGCGGCAGGTTCGGTGACGAGCGAAGCGCTGGCGGCAGGCGCGGTTACGAGCGAAGCACTGGCGGAAGGTGCCGTGACCAGTGAAGCACTAGCGAGTGGAGCCGTGACAAGCGAAGCGTTAGCGGCAGGGTCGGTGACAAGCGAAGCGCTGGCGGCAGGTGCCGTGACGAGCGAAGCGCTGGCGGATGGTGCGGTGACGAGCGAAGCGCTGGCGACCGGGTCGGTGACGAGTGAAGCGCTGGCGGCAGGTGCGGTGACGAGCGAGGCGCTGACGAGCGGATCGGTGACGAGTGAAGCGCTGGCGGATGGCGCAGTGACGAGCGAAGCACTGGCGAACGGAGCTGTAACGGGCGAGGCGCTGGCGAGCGGTGCTGTGACCAGCGAAGCACTGGCGAGCGGGTCGGTGACGAGCGAAGCGCTGGCGAGCGGGTCGGTAACGAGTGAGGCGCTGGCCGAAGGATCGGTGACGAGCGAAGCGCTGGCGACCGGGTCGGTGATCAGTGAAGCGCTGGCGGCAGGCGCGGTGACGAGTGAGGCGCTGTCGAACGGCGCCGTGACCAGCGAAGCGCTGGCGGAAGGTGCCGTGACGAGCGAAGCGTTAGCGGCAGGCGCGGTGACGAGCGAGGCGCTGGCGAAGGGTGCCGTGACGAGCGAAGCACTGGCAAGCGGAGCGGTGACGAATGAAGCGCTGGCGTATGGCTCAGTGACGAGTAAAGCGTTAGCGTACGGTTCAGTGACGAGTAAAGCGCTTGGGAGCGGCTCGGTGACGAGTAAAGCGCTGGCGTACGGCTCGGTGACAAGTAAGGCTCTGGCGATTGGCGCAGTGACGAGCGAGGCGCTGGCGAGCGGTGTAGTGACAAGCGAGGCGCTGGCGGCGGGCGCGGTGACGAGCGAAGCGCTAGCGGCAGGGTCGGTGACGAGCGAAGCGCTGGCGACCGGGTCGGTGATCAGCGAAGCGTTGGCGCCAGGCGCAGTGACAAGCGAAGCGTTAGCGGCAGGGTCAGTGACGAGCGAGGCGCTGGTGAGCGGTGTAGTGACAAGCGAAGCGTTGGCGCCAGGCGCAGTGACAAGCGAAGCGTTAGCGGCAGGGTCGGTGACGAGCGAAGCGCTGGCGACCGGGTCGGTGATCAGCGAAGCGTTAGCGGCAGGGTCAGTGACGAGCGAGGCGCTGGCGAGCGGTGTAGTGACAAGCGAAGCGTTAGCGGCAGGGTCGGTGACGAGCGAAGCGTTGGCGCCAGGCGCAGTGACAAGCGAGGCGCTGGCGGCGGGTGCGGTGACGAGCGAAGCGCTAGCGGCAGGGTCAGTGACGAGCGAAGCGCTGGCGACCGGCTCGGTGATCAGCGAAGCGTTGGCGCCAGGCGCAGTGACAAGCGAAGCGCTAGCGGCAGGGTCGGTGATCAGCGAAGCGTTGGCGCCAGGCGCAGTGACGAGCGAAGCGCTGGCGACCGGGTCGGTGACAAGCGAAGCGTTAGCGGCAGGGTCGGTGACGAGCGAAGCGCTGGCGACCGGGTCGGTGATCAGCGAAGCGTTGGCGCCAGGCGCAGTGACAAGCGAAGCGCTAGCGGCAGGAGCCGTAACAAGCGAAACGCTGGCACAAGGTGCCGTAACCGGCGATCACGTCCAGCCGGGAACGATCACGCTGGCACACCTTCATCCGGACGCGCTTCCGATCCGGGAGGTTGCCGATCAACGCGGAACCCGCTTGGCTCCGAATAGCATCACGGAAGATCACCTGGCGATGGGTTCTGTGGCAAGCGGGCATTTGCAGGCTTCCTCGGTTCTGTCTCTCCTTATCGCGAACAGGGCGGTGACCGGTGAAAAGCTTGCGGACGAAGCTGTATCTTCCGCTAAGCTGGCGCCATCGGCCGTAGGAAGCGTGCATTTGCAAGACGATGCCGTGGACACGGATCATCTCGCAAACGGTTCTGTCACGGAAGACAAACTCGCTTCGGGTTCCGTCGGGGCAGAGCATCTTCGGAGCCAATCCGTCGAGAACGGCCATTTGGCCGAGGGCAGCGTTACTTTCAGCAAAATTTCCGCAGGCGCCGTCCAGTCGACCCATCTGGCGGAAGCCTCCGTAACGGAAGCAAAGCTGGCCCCGGAATCGGTGCATGCCGGGCATCTGGCGGCAGGCGCCGTAGAAGAGGGCAAACTGGCCTTCCGGCCGGTGCAGGCCCCTTCGAGCAAAAAGGCCGTGCTTCAGCAGTTCGGTCTGGTAGACTTCCGTTTCGAGGAGCAGGACGATGTACTGGAAATCGACATCTCCTTCGAAGAGACTTTTGCGACTGCCTCTTACGTGTTTGTGGCAACAGGCAGTCACCCGGCCTGCTATGCGGTATGCAAACAAAAAACGGAGAATAGAGCCGTTCTCTCGGTTGTCCGGACACACCCGGGGCTCGCATTCGACGTCGTTTTAAACTGGATCGCGGTCGGCTCCAAGGCTGATTCGGCAGACTGAGCTTTTAAAAAATGAGCTTTTAAAGAGATTCATTGAAAACCTTCCTTTGACGGGAAGGTTTTTCTTTTTACACCGGGATAGATAGCCCCGTAAAAAAGCCAATTTTGAGAGGAGTGGTTGGGAGTCCTTATTCGCGGAATAGGGAAAAGCATATGATTTACTATGTGATCTTCAGGTATGAACTGGAAACTAAATCGTGAAGGTTGGCAGCGGCTTTCTTGTTTTCCGGAAAGCATGTGGGAAAGGGGGATGTCCGGTGAAAGGAGTTATACTGGCGGGTGGAACGGGAAGCAGACTGCGTCCCCTGACGAACCTGATGAATAAGCATCTTCTGCCTGTCGGGAAATATCCGATGATTCATTATTCCGTGATGAAGCTGAAGGAAGCGGGCGTGAAAGAGATTTTGCTGGTCACGGGCAAGCAATCCGCCGGTCTGTATACGGAATATTTGGGTAACGGTTCGCAGTGGGGCGTTTCCATTACGTACGCGGTCCAGGAGCAGGCCGGAGGGATTGCCGAAGCGCTCGGTCTCGCGGAGCGTTTTATCGGGCGGGATAAGAAATTCGTGATGCTGCTCGGGGATAATCTTTTTCAGGATTCTCTAGAGCCGTTTCTTCGCGATTTCGAAAGCCAGTCTGAAGGAGCCATGGTGCTGCTAAAAGAAGTCCCCGACCCTGAACGGTACGGCGTGCCTGTTTTGACGGATGGAAGGATTGTCCATATTGATGAAAAACCGGCAAGACCGAAATCCTCTTACAGTGTGACGGGGATTTATTTCTATGACGACGAGGTGTTCCATGTTCTGAAAACTTGCCGTCCCTCCAAGCGGGGAGAGCTGGAAATTACGGACGTTAACAACGCGTATGCTCTCAAAGGCCGGCTTGCCTACCGGATATTGAGCGATTGGTGGGTGGACGCGGGAACTCACGAATCCCTGTATGAAGCGATCCGTCACGTGTGGAAGGAGGAGGAAGGATAATGGCCGTTCTCCTCGTAACAGGCGGTATGGGGTTTATCGGAAGTCATTTTATCCGGTTCTGGCACAACCGCCATCCGCAGGACACGCTGATTAATCTGGACCTGCTTACGTATGCGGGCAACCCGTATAATCTGGCGGATCTTCAGGATTCGCCCCGTTACCGGTTTATTCGCGGAGATATCGCGGATGCCCCGTTTCTTGAGCGGCTTATGGGCGGAACTTCCATAGACGCTGTCGTTCATTTCGCCGCCGAGTCTCACGTGGACCGGAGCATTCGGGAACCCGCCGCTTTCGTGCGGACGAATGTGCTGGGGACCCAGCAGCTGCTGGAAGCCGCGCGCCGTGAGAGTATCCCGAAATTTGTCCATGTCTCCACGGACGAGGTATACGGAACACTCGGGACCTCCGGCGTTTTTACCGAACAGACTCCCCTTGCGCCCAACAGTCCCTATTCGGCTTCCAAAGCGGGCTCGGATCTGCTGGCGCGGGCTTACTATGAAACTTACGGATACCCGGTTGCCGTCACACGCTGCTCCAACAATTACGGGCCGATGCAGTTTCCGGAAAAACTGATCCCGACTCTCATCATCCGGGCGCTGCGGGATTTGCCGCTGCCTCTCTACGGAGACGGGGAGCATGTGCGCGACTGGCTTCATGTCGAAGATCATTGCGCGGCGATCGCCGCCGTGCTCGAATCCGGCAGGCCGGGTGAAGTTTACAACGTCGGGGGAGGCAGCGAGCGCACGAACCTGGAAGTCGCCCGGGCTGTCCTGAAGGCACTTGGCAAGCCCGATACGCTGATCTCCTTTGCTCCGGACCGGCCGGGTCATGACAGAAGATACGCGATCGATGCTTCCAAGCTGACCGGCGAGCTGGGCTGGAAACCTGCTTATACGTTTGAAGAGGGACTGCGCTCTACAGTGGACTGGTATGTCCGGAATCCGACCTGGTGGGAGCGGATTTTAAGCGGAGAATACCGGGGCCATCATCTCTTGAAAGGAGGCGGTCCCGCATGAAAATACTGATTACCGGAGCGGGAGGACAGCTCGGAAGCGAACTTGTCCGGGTACTTTCCCCGCGGCACAAGCTTGCCGCATTGACCAGGCAAGAGCTGGATGTGGGAGACGGAGCCGCCGTGGACGCGGCCGTATTCCGGGAACAGCCCGAGATCATTATCCATGCGGCGGCTTATACGGACGTGGACGGGGCGGAACGCGAGATCGACCGGGCCTACCGTGTCAATTCCGCAGGCACCTGGCATATGGCGGAAGCGGCCGAGCGCATCGGAGCGAAGTTCGTCTACGTCAGCACGGATTACGTGTTTGACGGCTGTAAAGGCGCTCCTTACGTTGAACGGGATAAACCGAATCCGCTTAGTGTTTACGGGACCTCCAAGCTGCACGGGGAAAAATTCGCGTCGATGCTGTGCGAGCGTCATTTTATCGTCCGGACTTCCTGGTTGTACGGCCGCGGAGGCAATAATTTCGTCGCCAAAATCGTGGAGAAGGCGAGGAGGGGAGCCGAACTGAGCCTGGTGGACGATGTATTCGGATCGCCGACCTACAGCTACGATCTGGCCGTCTTTATCGGCTCGCTCCTTGAAACGGAGGAATACGGGACTTATCACGGCTCGAACGGAGGCGTCTGCACCCGGTACGAATTCGCCCGCGAGATCATCCGGGTTCTCGGCATGGAAGGCGTAAAGCTGCGCCCTGTCAAAGCCGACATGTTTCCTCTCCCGGCGGCAAGACCGGCACACTCGGCACTTGCCGATACGGCTGCCGGGGCGATCGGCGTCAAGCCGCTCCGGCCGTGGAAGGAAGCGCTCCGTCACTTTCTCCTGACGGATCTGGCGGACGGGAGAGAAGCCAGTCATGCGTAAACGGGTTAAACGCGGCCGGCATCCAGCGAAAACGCCGGAGCAAGCACGGAGCGAAGGGTACATTCGGGGCTGGGAACAAGGCTGCCGCTACGGCAGCTCCCAGGCGGTTCTGAACCGGCTTTCCGTACCGGCTTTCGGTTTTTTCGAGAAGCGGGTTCTGTTTGTCCAGCAGGGTTTCGAAGCGATCGATGCGGGAATCCAACAGGCGCTGGCGGCCTTGACGCGGGAGCTTATCGTGTGTGCGCCGGAGCATATGCTGCAGACGGCCGCCGCTTCCAGGCCGGATATGATGCTGGTGCTGAACGGACTCCATGTGTTCCCGGAGGATCATCTGGCCCAGGCGGAAGGAGTCCGGGGGCTCGGCATCCGGACGGCTATCTGGTTCGCGGACGATCCGTATTTTATGGATTTCACGCCGGCGATTGTGCCTCATTACGACTACATTTTTACCCATGAGCGCAACGCGGTCGCGTACTACCGGTCCCTGGGGTGCGAGCGCGTGTACCATCTGCCTCTGGCCGCGGCCGGGCATATTTATTACCCGCAGCCGGCGGGACCGTCCTATCTTAGCGATGTGTGCTTTATCGGGAACGCCTTTCCGAACCGCATTGATTTTATCGATGCGCTGGCTCCCGCGCTGGCGGGGAGAAAAGTGGTGCTGATCGGGGCGCTCTGGGACCGGCTGAAGCACTACAAGCACCTTCGCGGCGGCATTCACCTGGGCTGGAAGCCGATGGACGAAGCGGCGAAGTATTATAACGGCGCCAGAATCGTATTAAACCTGCACCGGGCTCCCCTCGATCCCGTGTACAGTAAAAATAAAATCGGGCTGCCGGCGGGTTCCATCAACCCGCGCAGCTATGAAATAGCGGCCTGCGGCGCGTTTCAATTAACGGACTTACGCGGGGATCTCGCGGAATTTTATACACCGGGTGCGGAAATAGAGACGTTTACGTCTCCGCAGGACTGTGCCGGCAAGCTGCTGTATTACCTTCGGAACGAGGAAAAAAGAAGAGAGATCGCCGTCAGGGGATTGATAAGGACGCGCGCAAGCCACAGCTTCGAAGCAAGGCTCAGCCAACTGCTTCAAATCGTTTTCAGCTAGACGGAATTTGCAGAGGAGGTGGGGCAGATATGGCTGCTCTGTCCAAAAGAAGCCGTTCTTCCGCGGTAAAACAAGCGGAAAACTGGCAGAACGGGTACGCCCTGGGCGCCCAGGCCGGTTACCGGCTGGGGCGGTGCGAATCGATTATGAACCGGATTTCTCTTGCGCCCACGGCTTTTTGGGATAAAAAAGTGCTCTATGTAACGTCGGGGAAGGGGCTTCCTTATTCCCCTCTGGATACGGGGATTATCGAAACGATACGGCCGATGGTGCGGGAACTCGTTTTTGCCCAGCCTGTTCCGGATCTGGCCTTGACGGTTGCCCGGGAAATGCCCGACTTTGTTCTGGTGCTCGATGGGATGATGATGCCCATGGACCAGCTGGAGCTGATCCGCAAATGGGGAATCAAAACCGCCGTTTGGCTGCTGGACGATCCGTATTATACGGACGTGACGCTGAATCTGGCGCTGTCTTTCGACTACGTGTTCACGATAGAGCTAAACTGTGTCAGCTTTTATGCCGAAAGCGGATGTTCGAACGTTCACTATCTGCCCCTTGCCGTGGACTCCTCCGTATACCGTCCCAAAGCCGTTGCGGCAGGGAACAACAGGGGAGCCTGTTTCGTAGGATCGGGGTATTGGAACCGGATCCAGATTTTTAATTCCATAACGCCCACGCTGCTTAAATACGACGTTCACTTTACGGGCCTATGGTGGGACCGGCTCGCCGCCTATTCCAAACTGTCCAGGAGGATCAATCTCAACAAATGGATGGGTCCCCAGGAAACGGCCGATTACTACAACGGTTCGAAAATCGTTATCAATCTGCATCGGGCCTACGATGATGAACAGTTTAACAACAACAGCCGCGGAATCCAAGCCGTGTCTCCCAACCCGCGCACGTTCGAAATTTCGGCCTGCGGCGTGCTTCAACTGACGGATATCCGGAACGATCTGTCCCGTTTTTACGAGACCGGCACGGAAATCGTGACCTACGGATCGGCGGCAGATCTCCGCGATAAGCTGGAGTATTACCTGACCCATGAGGAAGAAGGCAGGGAAATTGCCCTGCGCGGAATGAGCAGGACGATGAGGGAGCATACATTTACGAACCGGCTGACGGAGTTGTTCCGGGTCGTATTCGGTTGATTTTTCCGGAGATCCTTGCGTGCAATAGGGACGCGAGCGGAAAGCGGCGGGGACGGCAGCGGCCTATAGTGCAGGAAGCGCGTGGGCGCGGCAGCCGCCTGCCCGTATCACTTGCGGGGAAGGGGCGAGAGCTACGATGAACAAGAAGACAGGAGCCAAATCGGCACGGGTAAAAAAAAGGCGGACGGCCGGAACGGCCCTCGCGAAAAGAAGGAAAACGGGAGTTTTTTCCTCGAAGGGGACCGCAGGCAAGAAGAAAAGCGCGAAAGCCGCCCGGGGGAAAGGGCTGAGGAAAAAACGCCTCCTGTCCGCTTCAGGAAGACGCAGAACCGCGGTCGGTGCCGCACATAATCAGGCATTTATTGAAGGGTACGATTCGGGCTTCCAAGCCGGTTTCTCCCAGGGCGTGGCGGACGGAGAGCATATTTTGGCAGCGGCGGCCGGGTAGCGTTCAGGTGCGGATACCCGCCGGAGGCTGTCCCAAAGTCACGAAAGTGACTAAGGGACAGCCTCTTTTTTGCGGCCCGATTTCGTCAAGCCGACCCGTTTCCGCGTAGGCGCGCGATGCCCGCTGCGGCGCCCGGGATGAGGATGGCGGGTTTTTCGTGAAAACGTCCCGTGTTTTTCCAAATTGTACGAATGTTAGGGGTTCAACTGTCGTGCCTTGTAGAATGTCCCGCTAATATATTGTACTACCCACACAGATAAGGAGGTGAACACCATATCTGATCCGCAGGTATGTATCCGATGAATGGACGAAGGATCATGCTGTTCTCGCATTTGTGCTCCAGACAGCATATAACCGGAGCCGAGAAGCTGCTGCTTTTCATGGCCCGGGAACTGAAAGAACGGCATGACTGCATTCTGGTCGTACCGGGTGAAGGTGTTCTTTCCCGGCAGGCGCGGGCGGCCGGCATCTATACCTTGGTTGTTCCGTTCCCGCTCGTGTGGGAGATGTACACCCCGCATGCCGGTCTTGCGGGACAACTGGATGGGCTGCCGGCCAGGGAGCCGGGAGCTTTGGTGAAATTGATGCGCGTGCTCGGCCAATATCGACCTGATCTGGTCATCTCTAATACATGTGTCAACGTGCTACCTCCTGTGGCGGCCAAAGCTCTCGGGATTCCGGTGCTCTGGGTGATTGCGGAAAAAATGACGGACACGGCTTTCACGCCGGTGTCAGCGGAGTTTATCCACCGGCATGCGGATCTGGTAGCGGGCATCTCGGAAGCGACTTTAGCCCCTTTCGGCGTCAGGGAGGCGGAATCGCAGATCGTGATGTATCCGTCCTGGCATGAGGAAACTATGGGGAGCGGTGACTGGAGCGTGCTGCGCGAGCGGCGCAGAGCCGGACTCGGCATCGGCAGCGGCGAAGTGCTGGCGGGCTATATCGCTTCGGACATTTATCCGCTCAAGGGATTGGACCACTTTATCGGGGCCGCGCTGGAGCTTTGTCCCGCTTACCCTCATGTTCGTTACCTGATAGCGGGCAAACCGACGGACGCCGGTTTTTACCGGCACTGTCGTGATTTGACGGTCCGTTCGGGGTACGGCGGAAGATTTCGTTGGACCGCGTTTAAAAAAGAAGTGGCCTCCCTCTACACGGCCATGGATTTCGTTGTCGTTCCGAGCTTGACGGAAGAGGGCTTCGGCATGACCGCACTCGAAGGCATGATGTTCGGCAAGCCGGTGATCGCTTTCGATTCCGGCGGACTGCGGGAAATTCTCGGGCATACCGGGAATGCCCGTTTTCTTGTGCCGAAAGGAGATACCGGGACGCTCGCGGCACGGATGATAGAGCTGGTCGAGGACCCGCTTCTGCGGATGCAGATCGGGGGGCAGAACCTCTCCGCAGTCCGGAGCGTCTTCGGCATCGAGGCTTACCGGTCCAGACAGGAGCAGCTTCTGGCTAGACTGGAAAACAAGCTGGCGGCCCGTCAAAACAATCCGCAGCCGCAGGTCCCGCCTCTCCTTGACGGCGTGCCCGGGCCCCTGGTTATTGTCAGGGGGAGGCAGCCGGACCTCTACCTGCTGCGGGACGGCATCCGTCACCCGGTAACCGGAGCGCAGCGGAAGCGGCTCGGGGCGGGCGTGGTGAAGCTTCCCGAGGCGCTCTTGGATTCCCGGCCTGTCGGCACGGTCGTGAGCTTCTCGTATGAAGCCGCCCCGCCGCCCCAGGCTGTCGCCAAGCCGTCCCGCCGCAAGAGCGTGCGCACGGCACGCAAGAAGCGCCCCGGCGCCAGGCTAGCCCGCCGCAAGAGCGTGCGCGCGGCGCGCAAGAGGCACTCCGGCGCCAGGCTAGCCCGCCGCAAGAGCGTGCGCGTGGCACGCAAGAGTCGCTCCGGCGCCAAGCCGGGACGCCGCTAGAGTTTGCGTGGGGCGGCCTGACAGCCCGTCCGCAGCCGGTCTGCGGCAATCAGCCTATTAGGGAAGGAAGGTGGCACCGTTGAAAATCGTGACGTTGCTCGGCACACGGCCGGAAATTATCCGGCTGAGCCTGATCATGCGCAAGCTTGACGAATTGGCGGAGAAACATGTCGTGGTGCACACGGGCCAGAACTTTACGTATACGCTCAGCGACGTGTTCTTCCGGGAACTCGGATTGCGGCAGCCTGATCATGTGCTCCAGGACCGGCAGCAGTCTCTGGGTGCGCAGCTTGCGACGATGTTCGGCGAGCTGGAGACGATCCTGAACACGGAACGGCCCGACCGTGTCCTGCTGCTGGGCGATACGAACAGCGCCCTGGGCGCGGTACTGGCCGAGAGAATGGGCATTCCCGTCATTCATATGGAGGCGGGCAACCGCTGCTACGATCTGACCGTTCCCGAGGAGAAAAACCGCCGCATTATCGATGCGGTGTCCACGATAAATATGCCGTACACGAAACAGAGCAAAGAACATCTTGTCAGGGAGGGCGTACCCAGTCAGCGCATCGTCCGTACCGGCAATCCGATCTACGAGGTGCTGCGGCACTACGGCGGCCAAATCGAGCAAAGCGACGTGCTGGAGCGTCTGAATCTGACGCCGGGCGGGTATTTCGCGGCAACCATCCACCGGGCGGAGAATGTGGATCATCCCGTTCATCTGCGCGAAATCATGAACGGCCTAAGCGGGGTGGCGGAACGCTTCGGCAAACGCATCCTGTGCAGCCTGCATCCCCGCACCAAGTCCCGCCTGGAGGCGGAAGACAGCCTGAGTATTCATCCGCTGGTCGAGTTTCACGAGCCTTTCGGATTTTTCGATTTCGTGAAGCTGGAAAAGAATGCGGACTGCGTCCTCACGGACAGCGGGACGGTTCAGGAAGAGTGCTGCATTTTCCGCGTGCCTACCGTGACCGTGCGCCGCACGACCGAGCGGCCGGAGACGATTGACTGCGGCAGCAATGTGGTGTCGGGACTGGATGCGAAGCGGATTGTATCCGCCGCCGGCCTGATGACGCGTATGCCCCGGGAATGGGAATGCCCGGAAGGCTATCTGGACACGGATGTATCGGCAAAAGTCGTGAAATATGTACTGGGAGGGAACCTTCATGTTTCGTAATACGAGGATATTGGTAACCGGGGGAACCGGTTCTTGGGGCTACGAATTGATCCGGCAGCTTCTTCCGCAGGACCCCAAGGAAATCATAGTGTTTTCCCGGAACGAATCGACTCAGGTGGCGATGGAGCGCTCTTTTGAAGATAACCGCCTCAGTTTCTGCATCGGGGATATCCGCGACCGCGAAGCTTTGATCCGCGCGACGGAGGAGGTGGATTATGTGTTCCATCTGGCCGCCCTCAAGCACGTTCCGGTTTGCGAGGAGCAGCCCTACGAAGCGCTCAAAACCAACGTAGTCGGCACCCAGTACGTGATCGAGGCGGCTATTGAGAACAGGGTCAAGAAAGTGATCTACATCTCGACGGACAAAGCGGCCAATCCTTCCAACTTCTACGGTATGACCAAAGCGATCGGGGAGAAGCTGATCGTGCAAGCCAACCTTTTGCGGACGGATACGAAGTTTGTCTGCGTCCGCGGCGGCAACGTGCTGGGAACCAACGGCAGCGTGATTCACTTGTTCCACAAGCAGATCCACGAGAAAAATCAGATTTCGATTACGGATAAGGCCATGACCCGCTTTTTCCTGACGCTCGAAGAGGCGATTTCCCTGCTTTTCAAAGCTTCGGAAGAAAGTGTGGGCGGCGAGATATTCGTCATGACGATGCCGACTTGCAAAATTCTCGATCTGGCCGACGTGCTTATCGAAGCTTCCGGCAAGACGGGAGTGGCCATCGTGGAAACCGGAACGAGACCCGGCGAGAAGATCCACGAAATTTTGCTTACGGAATTCGAAAGCCAGACGACGGTTCTTTACGACGAGGTATATCTGGTCATTCTGCCGACTCTTGAAATTCCCGGACTCAAGGATCACTACGCTCCTTATCCCAAGGCGGAAATCAGCAGTTTTTCGTCCAAAGACCATGTGATGGAAAAAGAGGCGATCCGCGCCCTGCTCGTTAAAGGAGGTTTTCTTGCATGAAGCTGCTCGTCACCGGCGGGCAGGGGATGGCGGGACATGTGATGGTCCGGTATTTGCGCCGTCTGCCCGGATTTCAAGTCGCCTATACAACGCGGGACGGGAGCGACCGGGAAGGGCTGCTTGCCGATGCCAGAGATACGGCCCGGATCAGGGGCATTATCGAAACGTTCCGTCCCGATGCCGTCATTAACTGTATCGGTGTGCTAAACCAGTTTGCCGAAGCGGACCCCGTTAACGCCTATCGCGTCAACGGGATTTTCCCGCACGATCTGGCGGAAGCCGCCCTCGGAGTCGGGGGCCGGCTTATTCATATCAGCACGGACTGTGTCTTCTCGGGACGCCGCGGTGACCATACGGAGGATGACGTGCCGGACGGAACCAGTGTATACGGGCGGTCCAAGGCGCTTGGGGAGGTCCGGAAGGCCCCTCATCTGACAATCCGCACGTCGATCATCGGCCCTGAAATCCGAGAATCGGGCATCGGGCTTCTCCAGTGGTTCCTAAGCCGGGAGGGGGAAGTGGGCGGCTACACGAGAGCTTACTGGAACGGCGTCACCACGCTGGAACTCGCCAAATTTGTCGAGCACGCGCTGCAGCGTCCGGAGCTAACGGGCCTCGTACATTTGACGGCACCCGTCAAGGTGAGCAAATACGAGCTGCTGAATCTGTTCCGCAAGCAGTTCGGGCGCACGGATATAGAGGTGCGCAAAAACGCTTCCGTCCGATTGAACCGGACGCTTAAAAATACGCGCGGCGATCTGAACTACGCCATTCCGGGATATGAAACGATGCTCAAGGAAATGGATGAATGGATGTGTGCGCAATGCCTCGAATCCTGATCACCGGGGCGGGCGGGTTTACGGGTCGAGCCGCCTGTGATTATTTTGTTTCCAAGGGCTACGAGGTCGCCGCCGTGGTCCGAAACGAGGGACCGGCGCACGCGAAGCCCGGAAACGGGGAGGCGCCGGTCGTGCCGGACCGCGCGGATGCTTTAGGCGTGCCGCCCGGGCCGAATGGGCCAAGTGTGCCGCAAGAGCCGGGGTCCGCTAAGCCCGGCACCGGCATGCCTGCCGGAAAGCTCTACGCCTGCGATTTGACCCGGCGGGAGGACGTGGAGAAGCTGGTCGCGGAAACCGGTCCGGACTGGGTGCTCCACCTGGCCGGGCGCAATTCCGTCGCCGAATCGTGGCAGGACCCGGCGGCGTTCCTGCAGGCGAACCTGATGGCTTCCGTGTATCTGCTGGAGGCGCTGCGTACGCGGTCCGGCACGCGGATTCTCGTCGCGGGCTCCATGCTCGGGGCGGCGGAACCCGACGAGCCGCTCCCGCATCCGTACGGCTTAAGCAAAATGCTGCTGCTGTACGCCGCCCGCTCCTGGCACCGGTGGTTCTCGCAGCAGATCATGGTGGCGTTGCCGTCCAACCTGGTCGGCCCGGGTCCTTCCGGCGGCATTTGCGGACTGCTCGCCCGCAAAATAGCGGCCCTGGAGAAGGGCGGCCCGCCGGAACCGTTCCGGCTGTCGTCCCTCGGCGAGGAACGCGATTACCTCGATGTGCGGGACGCGGTCTCGGCCTACGAAACCATTCTCGGCCACGGCGAGCCGGGGGCGGTCTACCGCATCGGATCGGAGCGGCTTCGTCCGCTGGGCGAGATCGTCTCGGTCTTCCGCTCGCTGACTTCGTCGGCGCTGCCTCTGGAGATCGAGAACAAGCCGCGCCCGGAGCCCGTCAGAGCGGTGGATGTCTCGGCATTGAAGGCGCTGGGCTGGTCCGCGCGGATCTCTTTCGAAACGTCCCTGTCGGATGCGCTGGAGTATTACAGACGGAACTGACGACCGCTCCCACCTTTGAAGGAAAAGAGGTGAACGCATGCTGCCGAAAGTAACGGTCGTGATTCCCTTCTACAACTGTCCGTACGTGGATCAGGCGGTTTCCAGCGTGCTGAACCAGACCTATACCAATATCGAACTGATTGTTGTGGATGACGGCTCCACGCTGCACAAAGAAAAACTGGAGCCCTACATGGACCGGCTGATTTATCTCGGTAAAGAAAACGGGGGAGCCGCCTCCGCGCTGAATATGGGTTTTGCTCTCGCCACGGGGCACTATGTAGCCTGGCTAAGCTCCGACGATCTTTTTTACCCGGATAAAATCGGGCGTCAAGTGCAGTTCATGCTGGAACGGAACTCGATCTTCAGCCATACGGCCTTTGACCAGATCGACGAGGCGGGAGCCGTCACGAAGGCGAATGTGGCGTCCAGATACCGGTATCCTCATGAATTTACGCGCGCCTTCCTGTCGATTTGTCCCGTCAACGGCTGCACGGTCATGATGCGCCGGGACCTGTTCAGGGCGGTGGGATATTTTGACGAAACACTCCGGTATACCCAGGATTACGAGTTCTGGATCCGCGTGCTGCTGGCCGGTTTTCCGCTGGATTTCCTGGATGCCCCGCTTACGCTGTACCGCCATCACGGCGGCATGGGGACGATGCTGTACCAGCCTGCCATTTGGGAGGAGGTTATGAGCGTCCGCAGCCGTTACCGGAACGATTTGCTGCGGCATTCGCGAAGCCAGAGGCGGTTTCTGTCCGGAAGAAGGCACCCGGCATTGCGGTCTCGCAGACGCCCGGCCGCCCGGCTTCGCAAGAGCCCGGTTAAAGCGGTCAAATCCCGCAAGGGGAAAGCCGGCAAAGGGGTTAAAAAACGCAGATAACGGGCAGATGACTGCGGAAAGGAGGTGGGAAATGCCGCCCCGGGTGAGTGTCATAATCCCTTTTTACAATTGTGCTTATGTGGATCAGGCGATCGTCAGCGCGTTAAACCAGACGTATCCCGACAAAGAAATTATTGTGGTGGACGACGGATCAACCCTCCATCGGGATAAAATAACGCCGTACTTGCCGTGGGTCCACTATTTGGGGAAAGCAAACGGAGGAACGGCCTCGGCGCTCAACCACGGAATCCGCTACGCTTCGGGCGATTATATCGCCTGGCTCAGTTCGGACGACCGTTTTCACCCGCATAAACTGGCGGTTCAGCTTAACGGGCTGGCCTCGGCGAATGCGGACATCAGCTTTACGAACTACGAGGTTATTAGCGAGCACGGGCACGTCCTGTACGCCCCTAATTTTCCTACCGATCCGGGAAATACGCAGTATTTCAATACGTCCACGAAGCTGTACACCTACATGCTCCAGTACAACCCGATCAACGGCTGCACCGTTCTGATGCACAAAAATCTGTTCCAGAGATACGGTTTTTTCGACGAGACGTGCAAGTACACGCAGGACCTGGAGATGTGGCTCCGCCTTGCCGCAGCCGGGGTCCGGATCGAGTTCGTGAACGAGAAACTGACCCAGTACCGGCTCCACGGGGAGATGGGCAGCCGGAATCATCAGCCGGCCATCCAGCGCGAGGTGGATATGCTGCGTGCCCGTTACAACCCGCTGTTGGCCGCACGCATCGCTTCCTTGGAAGCCGGGGGTTAGGGGCCCCGTCCCGTCTCTTGCATCAGCTTGAAAGAAGGTGTGCCATGAAGCTTTTATTCGTGTTCTATATCCCGAGCGGAGGGATGGAGACTCTGAACCGCCAGCGGGTTATCGCGCTGGAGAGGATCGGCATCTCGTGCAGCCTGCTGTATTTGCATGAAGGAACGGGGATGCAGAACCTGGACGGGGTGCCCGTTTACGTAACGAAAGACAAGAAAGAGATCACGGAGCTTGTCAACCGGGAACGGTTCGAGGCGGTTGTCATCTCAATGGTGGCTGAACTGATTCTTCCCCTGCGGTCAAGCGGCTACACGGGCAAAATCATTTATGAGGCGCAGGGACTGGGGAGCGTGGAGGAAGCGGAGTATAGTCTGAAACGGATTCTACCGCTGCTCACTCTGCACACCGATGCCGTGCTGTATCCCCGCACCCCGCACCTGATCCGGATTTTCGAGACGTACTACGCCCGGATGAAAAGGTTCAGCTTTCATAATTGTATCGACATGGAAAGCTTCCGCTTTGAAAGGCATCCCGTCGCTCGGGTTCCCATCATCGGGTGGGTAGGACGGATCGAGCCGAACAAGAACTGGCGGAGTCTTCTGGAGGTCGGACGCTTGTTCAAAACGCGGAACCGCCCGGTCGAAATCCGCATGTATGTGGACAATACGCTCGGATCGGAAGAGGGGGAGTTCCGCAAGCTGGTTGCGGAATACGAGCTGGGTTCCCGCTTGACGGTGCTGGCGAACCTTCCGCACAAAGAAATGGCACGGCAGTATTCCGTCATCGGCGATTCCGGCGGCGTGCTGCTCTCGACCTCGCGCGTGGAAGGATTCGGCTATGCCGTGCTGGAAGCCATGTGCTGCCGGTGTCCCGTCGTCTCGACGGATTCGGACGGCGTCAGGAGTTTTATCGCGGACGGCGTAACGGGAAGGTTCTATCCCCATGACGACCATGAAGAGGCGTTCCGGCAAATTTCGGAGCTCATGGACAACGTCCCGTTGCGGGAGGAAATCCGCTTCAGAGCGAGCCGTCATGCGGCGGAAGGGTTTTCTCCGGACCTGTACGCCCGGCAGTTTTCCTGCATGCTGGGCGAGCTTGAAATCGGACTAGTGAAGCAGCACGGTTAATAACGCTTGGCGGAATCCGCCAAGCGTTATTTCGCGTACGCGAACGATAGAGACGGAGGTGTAAGGGCGCCGGGGCCGTCTACACGAGGAGCACAAGTTCCTTCAGCTTCGCTGAACGAAACAGTTCGGTTGCGGGCATGCCCGCACGAGGATCGAAGCGGTACGCGAGGTCGGTCCGGTCGCCGTTGTAGCAAACGGAGTAAGCCCCTTCGGGAGCGGCGCGCAGGGCGGCCGTTAAGACCTGCAGATCCATATATTCAAAATCCCGCTCCCGGTATGCGATCGCGGCGAACGGGGTCGTAAGCTCTTTCAGGCAGGCATGAACGGCTTCGATAGGCGGCATGCCGGGAAAGAAGCGGGTGCTCAGCAGAGGGTCCCGTATCCCGTGAAGTAAACCCGCCGAAGCCCGGTCTGGGGTTACGTCGACTACGATCACCTGAAAGTTGCCGTAGTATTGGTCCAGGAGGCAGTCGAGCCGGTCGGGGAGACTCTCGGACGCATCGGTCACCGGTAAGTAAACGGTCGTTTCCAGAGGAATGTTTTGTCTTTCCCTGGCCTCCTTTTTGGCCAAACGGAATGCGTGACGCCAGCGCCTGTGCTGCTCGACAGACCCCTTGAGCTTGGCGGAAATGCTGAAATCCGAGTCGACCCGGTATTCCACGAGTTCTACGGGGATATAGCGCAGTTCGCACAGATGAGATAATCTCAGCCAATATTCGTAGTCTTCGACGGGTTCCATGCGGTATCCGTCTATTTTCCGGGCGAAGCGCGATTTGTACATAAAAGATACGCCTACAATGCATACGTCGAGAAGTTCCTCTTTCGGCTTATCCTGATACCGGCGGAATTCCTCCTGAAAGGCCTCGTCACGGATCGGCAGTCCGTCTGCGTTTATTTCCCGAAAACAGCTGTAGACCAGCCCCACTTCCTCTGGCGCATGCGCAAGCTCATGCCGCAGAAGCTCGATAAAGTAAGGATGGGTGCGGTTGTCGCTCGACACCCAGGTCACATACCGGATGCGGGGATCTTTAAAAAGCCGCTTAAATCCCCGGTTCAATGAAGCCGATACGCCTACATTCCGCTTGTTTTCCAAAATCTCCACGCGGTTGTCGTGGGCGGTCAACTGCCGGATCTGCGGTCCCATTTGTTCCGATACTCCGTCGATCACGATGATAAAGCGGAAATCCGCATAGGTCTGGTTAAGGATGGTTTCGATCGCTTCCTGTAAATAAGACGGCTTCTGCAGATATACCGGCATGACAATACCGACATCGCTCATGTAACATCCCTTCTTTCCTGGCTGATTGCTTGGGCAGACAAGCGTACCGCCGTCGCGCCGGATGCATACTTTAGTTTATTCGGCCGTATTTGACGGGTGTGGACATTGGAAGGGGTGGGGATTAATTTCCGTATTGTCCATTCCCGTGACCCATCCCCGGCATACATTGGAGTACAAGATTATGCGCATTCGACAGGAGGCCCCTATGCCTAACTTTCAAGTGAACGCTTCGGGTAATCCGAAGCAGGAACCGTCGCTAGCCGTCAATTTGTTGGATGCCAATATCATGATCGCAACGGCCACTGATTTTACGCTGGGGCCGCCGCTTACGGGTGTATACCGGTCGCAGGATGCGGGAGTGAACTGGACGAATTCCTTTCTTCCCCTGCCGCCCGGATTTACGGGAGCGGAGGCCGCCTTTGCGGCTTACGGGTTTCCGAATCTGTTCCTGATCGTGGCCCATGTTTTCCCCGGCAACTCCAGCGGTACGATTGCGGTTTACAGGTCCACGGACAATGGGCTCAGCTTCTCGGCGCCGATTATCGTGAATCCGGGATACGGCACGTTTATCAATGACGACTGGACGAAAGTGTTCTATGACAACTCTCAATCCAGTCCGTATCTCGGCAGCGCTTATGTGACCTATAACCGGCAGTACAATGTCGATGCGGGCGGTTTTTCGGTGGCGACATTTCAGCGGTCCCTGGATGGAGGAATCACTTGGGAAGCTCCGTTGATTTTATCGAATGTGATGAGGAATACCGAGCGTCCCGATGTCGGTATCGGATTGCAGGGGGACCTCTACTTTGCCTGGATCGACACGACAACCCCAGCAGCCTGCTACATCAGACGGTCGCTGGACGGGGGAGAGTCTTTCGGACCGCCCATTCTGGTCTCTGGCGTATCGGTCGTTCCGCTTGTACTGCCGGTTCCCGGGTACGCGTTCCGCGTCCTGACTTGCTCGAACATTATGGCGGATACCGCGCTTGTGTCCCCCGGACGGGGGAACATTTATGCGGTGTGGCAGGATTTCCGGCAGGGGTATGCGGATGTGTTTCTGTCCCGCTCGCTGGACCAGGGACTTACCTGGAGCGCACCGGTTCCCATTACGGCCAGTCCGGCCGGCGCCCAGAACTTTTTCCCGGCTATAACCGTATCGCCCAAAACAGGCACCATTACGGTGATTTACTACACGAACCGGCTGAACGGCTTCGATCTCGACGTTTATGCGGCCCAGTCCAGGGACGGAGGCAGCACTTTCACGAATCTTCGCGTGACGACGACTTCTTTTAACCCGAACGGAGACGACCCTATCCCGACGCCGCTTATCGGAGATTACATTGATGTCGACACCGTTCCGCCGGACAATTTCTATGCCGTCTGGACTGATACGAGAACCGGTTCGCAGACGACGTGGGGCGGGTTTTAACATTTACTAAAGGAGGTGGACCCAAATGGCGAATTCGCAGGTTTCGCCGGCAGGAACGCTTGCCCAGACACCCAGCGTGGCGGCCAATTATTTGACTACGCTCAATATCGTGGCGGCTGCGACGGATTTTACGACGGGGGCCGCCCAGATTGCCGTCTATCGCTCGGTTGACCAGGGCATCTCATGGGGAGCGCTTATTCTGCCGCTTCCGGCGGGATATATCGGCGGCGAGTCCAACGTCGTGGCTTACGGGTTTCCAAATGTGTTCATCGTGGCGTCCCATGTTTTCAATGCGTCGGGCAGCGGCTCGATTGCCGTCTACACGTCAACGGACAACGGAATCACTTTCGGATCGCCGGTCATTGCGGCTCAAGGGTATACGACGTATATCAACAATGTGCAGGTGAACGCGGTCTTTGACAACTCCCAGGCCAGTACGTATCAGGGCAGCGTTTACCTGGTCTATGTCCACCAATTCAATACGGACTTTGTGGGCGGGTCCGTGATGTTCTTTCAACGTTCACTGGACAACGGGCAGACCTGGCTGAGGCCCGCGCTTGTATCTCCGGACGCTGATTATGTGACGCGCGGGGACGTGGCTGCGGGGCTGACGGGAATTGTCTATGTGGCCTACATCTCGTTAACTCCGGTTACACGCTTCGAGGTAAGCCGTTCGCTGGACGGTGGGGCCACATTCCAGAAGCCGGTAATCGTTTCGCCCGTCACGCTGGTACCCAACGTCCTGCCGGTAGCGGGGTACGGTTTCGAAGTGCCGACCGGCGCCTGTATCGCCGTCGATAATTCGGCGCTGTCGACAAGCGGGATTCTTTACGCGGTATGGCAGGATAACCGGCAGGGTTACTCGGACGTATTCCTGTCCCGGTCCTTCGATCAGGGACTGACTTGGACGGCTCCCGTCTCTGTTACGTCGGCTCCGGCCGGCACTCAGAACTTTTTTCCTTCTATAGATGTGTCCCCCAAAAGCGGGCTGATCACCATTCTGTACTATTCCAATCGGATTAACGGGTTCGATTTGGATGCGTATGTGGCCATATCGGTGGACGGTGGGGCCTCGTTTTTTAACCGGAGGGAATCTACCGCCTCCAGCAACCCGAATGCGGGCAGCGCCACACCGGTACCGACCATCGGGAATTATACGGACATCAGCACCATCCCGCCTTACGGGTTTATCGGCGTCTGGACGGATACGAGAACGGGGGCGCAGACGATCTTTTCGGGCAATTAACCGGTATGGGAGCCGGACGGGACGGGAGACATATTTGAAATCCGGGGGCAGGCGCATATATGCAAAAAGATTGGACGGCCTTTGGGGTCGTCCAATCTTTTTGGTTCGGGATGAATAGACTGCCTAAGAGATTGCTAGAGAGGGGGGGAAGAAGTATGGCGTTTACGACCGGAATGCTTTTTAATACGAAAGATTTCGGGACAGCCTCCGCTAATGCGGCCGTTCTCATCCACAACGAAGACGCTGTGAATACGGCCCAGATTGTCGTTGAAATCTTTTATACCCTGAGCACGGGCGTTGCCCGAGACGCCGCTCTTTTTCCAGACGTATACGGTGCCGCCGAAATTTGTGGAATGCGCACGTTTTTATCTCGGGTGTTCTGGCTTATGAAGTCCAGATAGCCGTCATCATCCCTCAGCCTAATCTCGTCGTAGCTTCCTTATTCGGCGTGGACACTTTCAACAATATCGTGCCTGCGCATCGTGTTCTTCAATCGGAACTGACCCCTATTCCGTCGTTGGGATGAAGGTGGTCCCGGAAGTGAATCGAACGCTTGAAACAGCCGTATCGGCAGGTGCAAGCCGCAGAAGCAAACAGCCCTAAAAGGCCGCTTCCGAAAAGAAGGGCCTCTTTTTAACGGGCAAATCTTGACACCGACAGTCAGAGCGGATCGCTGACCGTCAAATCATTCGTGGTGAAGGTTGCAACAAGACCCCCTTCGTTTTTAGCATACATCGTCATCGCCAGGGGATAAGGGTTGGTCAGATTCGTGTGAATGTGGAGTGTAAAGGGCTGGTTGTGATTATATACCGTCGGCAGATGGGCAATCGAACCGGGCAGCGGAGCGGGATCGAGATGATAGAGCCCCAGAAGAAAACGGTTCTGGCCTTGATAGCCCTGTATAAGAACGTCGAAATGCCGCTCGGCGATATTTTGAAAGACAAGATCGAAACACTGGATGTATCGCGAGTCGTAAGGTCCGGACTCGTAGGCGTCAAAATAGTAGATGGACATGGTCACCTTCCCTTCCGTTCAATCCGGCATAGTTCAGTATATGAAATTGCCGCACAGACGTATGGACACGTACACATTTTGAGCCCGGTGAGGCAAACGACCCGTGAAGGAGGGGAATAGCCGCATATAGTGTAGGGATAAAGGCAATGCCGGTGCCGACCCGCAGCCTTATGAGTCGCACGCAGAAAAGAGGGGACATTGTTGAAGATACTGCTCGCTACTTACTGGCGGTTACCGCATTTGGGCGGAGTGTGGCCGCTTATGGTCAATATGAAAGAAAAGCTGGAGGCGCTCGGCCACGAGGTCGATGTATTCGGCAACAGCGAAGATGAGAGTGTGTTTCATATGCCGTTCAGCGGCCGTGTTTTTTATAAAGAGGCGGTAAGGCCTTTTCTGGAAAAGAAAATAAGCCCCGAGCTGTATCCGGTCCTTCACTCCAGCTCCTGGCTTTCGCATTTTGAAATGAACACCTTGTGCATGGAGCTGGCCGCCGCCTATTTCGGGCTGGAGCAATATGACGTGATTCATACGCAGGACGTTCTGTCTACGCGTTCTTTCCGGCGGGTCAAATCACCGCGGACGGGACTCGTCGCCAGTCTGCACGGTTCGGTGGCTCACGAGATCAAGCTGCATCTGGTGGAAAATAACGTCAACCTGGAGGAGTCGCTCATCTGGCGCTTCCAGGCGGCTATCGAGCATCTCGGCGCCACGAGCAGCGATATTACGATCGCCTCCTCCCAGTGGCTGAAACGCCTGTTGACCACGGAATACTCCGTTCCCGAGCATCAAGTCGAGGTGTTTCAGTACGGGTACGCTACAGGCGATTTCTATGCGAAGATGGCAAGCTCGGCCACCCCGATCTATAAGCCGCCGGGGAAAAAAGCCATTATTTTCACCGGCCGTCTCATCCCGATCAAGGGTTTGTCGCTGCTTATCGAAGCGGTCGGCCTGCTCCGGACGGTGCGGGACGATTTCGTCTGCTGGATCGTGGGAGAGGGCGACCAGGAGGCTGAGCTTAACCGGCAGTGCGCGGAACTCGGACTGCTGGAAACGGTCCAGTTTCTGGGCAGGCGGAACGACGTGCCTTATCTGCTTGCCCAGTCCGATATCTTCGTGCAGCCGAGCTATGTGGACAATCAGCCTTTGTCGCTGATAGAAGCGCAGCTCGCAGGGAAGCCGTCGGTCGTCAGCGACGCCACGGGCGTGCCCGAGATGGTCGAGCACGGCCGTACGGGGCTTATCTTCCCGTCGGGCAACAGCCAGCAGTTGTTCACCCACTTGTACACGCTGCTGGAGAATACCTCTATGCGGGAAGCGATGGGCAGGGAAGCCGGACAGTGGGGGGCCGTTCACTGGTCCATGGATCTGATGGTTCAGCGGCTTCTCGATGTATACGGCAGGGCAATCGCCAAAGCCGCTCAAGCCTGAATTTCCTTGCGTGGACCGCACCACGCCAAGCTCCCGGCGCGCGGTGCTCGGCGTCACATGACGGTAGTCAACCACAGAAAGGAGAATGATCATGAGCGAGAAAGTGTATGTGATTGGCGACCTGTACAATTCGCTTTTTTCCGTGCAAGTGTCGAACCCGGAGTATCTGGTCGATTACAAGCTGTGGAACCAGATCCGGGCCGGGCTTCCGGATAACTACCGGATGCCGGACCCGGTTATCCAGCATATTTTGAACAGCTACCCGAACGGGTAGGCGCCGGTTCGCAGAGAACCGGTGCGGCTGCGTGTCCATGAAAGGAGGAAAAAGCATGAGGCTGGTGTTTCCTATCCTCACCTTGAATTTCGGCGGGGCCCAGCGGATGCTGGCGGAAATTACGAACGGATTGGCGGACCGCGGTTATGACGTCACCGTCGTGATGCCTGCTCATGCCGAAGTCAAGTTCGATATCCGGGCCCGGATTGTCCGCGGCCGTCACAGCATTACGCTGGACGCGGACGATATTCCGCCCGGAGACGTAGTTGTCTCCAACTTCTACACGACCGTGCCCGCATGCGTGGAAGCGAGCGCGCGGGACCGGAGCGTTCATGTCCGGTTCAGTCTTTGCTACGAACCGACTTTTCTGCCGGACGATCATATCACGTTCCCCACCTATCATACGACGCCGCATCTTATCGTACTGTCCGAGTGGCAGCAGAAGTTGATCGAGCTTAATCACGGCATCCGCGGACATATCGTCCCGATCGGACTCGGACCGTTCATGCAAAATCTGAACCTCCGGGAATCCACTCCGCCCGCTGTCAAAATTTCCGCCGTCGTCCGCAATTCCGAGGGAGGGATTGCCTGGCACCGCGACCAGGATTATCTGGTCAGCCGGCTCGCGTTCGTCAAACACCATTATCCCGATACGGAAATCAATCTGATCTGCCCGCCCGACGAATTTCATACCGCACCGAGTCTGCAGCGTCTCGCCGATACGGGTAGTTTTCAATTCTGCCTGCCCAATAACGACGAGGAGCTGCGCTACCTCTACAACAAAACCGATATCTACGTCAGCTCCTCGCTCTACGATTCCGGTTCGCTCCCCGGCCTGGAGGCCATGCGATGCGGGGCGGCGCTCGTTACGACGTATTCGGGCGGAAATGCGGATTATGCGCGGCACGAGCGCAACTGTCTCCTTTCTTACCGGTACCAGAACCGGCTGGCGGCAGACATCGTCCGGCTGATCCACGATAAGGAGCTGCGGGCCCGTCTGGCTCTGCAGGGCCTGTACGATTCGTATCAATGGCCGTGGGCCAGAAGCGTAGAAGCATTCGCCAAAGCTATCCACGATATCTGGAACAGCCGCTGACCGTTTCGCCCCAAAAAGCTAGCCCCGGTATTCCGGATTATCCGGAATAGACCGGGGCTTTTGTTTCGGGCCGCGACAAGGATCGGCAGGAGACCGAGACGGCATGGCACGGGCACGAGACTCTAGAGTCCTGACGTAACCCGGGCACCGGCACCGGACCCGTGAGACACGGCGGGGCACCGGCACGGGATCGACGCGACATGTCGCAGGCACGGCGCAGGCTTCCTTCGGGTGCCTGCAAACCGGGGCCGCCTTAAGCCAGGAACGCGGCGCAGGTTTCCCGCAGCCCGTCGGCGATGCGGTACCGGGGGCTCCAGCCCAGCTCTTCCCGTGCCCGGCGGTTGTCCAGACAGCTGTGCCGGATATCGCCGGGCCGGGCTTCGCCGAACAGGACCGGCACAGGCGCCGACCGGGTCTCGCGGATGAGCTCGGCCAGCTGCCGGATGGTCGTGCTCCGGCCCGTGCTGACATGGTAGAGCCCGCAGCCCGTAGATGCGGCGGCCGCCAGATTGGCCTCCACCACGTCCCGGACATACACGAAGTCCCGGGTCTGCCCGCCGTCTCCGTGAATCGTGATGGGCTGCCCCCGGCGCAGCTGCTGCAGGAACACGGCGACTACGCCGCCCTCCCCTTTGGGCGTCTGCCTCGGGCCGTACACGTTTCCGTAACGAAGAATCGTATAGGGCAGTCCGTACAGCTTGTGAAAAATCCGGATATAGCCTTCCGCCGCAAGTTTCGACTGACCGTAGTACGAAATGGGCGCGGCCGGGATATTCTCCGATAATTTTTCGTGCACGCTGTCTCCGTATACGCCGGATGTCGAAGCGAAGACGAACCGCCGCACAGCCGATTTCCGGCAAGCGTCAAGGAGCGACACCGTTCCGGTAATGTTGACCTGCGCATCGAAAGCGGGATCGGCTATGGATCTCTGAACGTCGGCTTGAGCCGCCAAATGGAACACGACTTCGGGCCGGATACGTCCGACAAGCTCGTGAAGCTCCGGGCTGTTTAGTTCCAGGACATGAAGAACGGCTTGGCCGGGCACCCATTCGGCCTTCCCGCTCGACAAGTTGTCGAGCACATGGACTTCATGGCCCGCGTCCGCGAGCGCTTGCGCCAAGTGAGAGCCGATAAAGCCCGCCCCTCCGGTGACTAAGGCTTTCATAACGCACCTCTTTTCTCTGTGCTTGTATCCTCCATATCGTATGAAAGCAGGGGGGGCGAAGGTACGGGCACAAGCGGAAGAATCGGCCGGTCCGGCACGTTTCCGCCGCCTTTTTTATAGGATAGAGGCCATTCTCCATGTCAATCCCGTTATCCCGTCCATATGATAAAAGAAGATGCTTGTTCTCCGCGCAAACGGTGCGGGCTGCTGGAACGCCGGTAAGGAAGGAAACAGAGGCGAAACGGGGGGAAGGCTCTTGAAAATATTGCTCGCGACCTATTGGCCGGTTCCCCATCTCGGCGGGGTATGGCCGTTTATGCTTCAGCTCAAGAAGCGGCTGGAAAACTGGGGGCATCAGGTCGACCTGATGGGGAACGGACCCGACGAACACAAATATTACATCTACGGAACCGACCTAAAGGTAATGAAAGACGACCTGATGCACATGCTTCAGGCAAAATTAAACCGGAACATGCTGCCTGCCCTTCATCAGGACCCGCTCGTGCGCCGGGTGGAAATGGACCGCTACTGCATGGAATTGGCCGCGGCTTCGTTCGGACTTCAGCAGTATGACGTCATCCATGCCCAGGACGTGATCGCCTCGCTCGCGTTAAACCGGGTAAGACCCCCGAGTACCGGTCTGGTGGCGAGCATTCACGGATCACTGGCAAGGGAGATTAAAATCTTGCTGGATGAGGAAGGCAGGCTGGATTCCGAGAAGCTGCGGCCGCTTGCGCATCTTTATTACCGGACGCTCGAATATCACGGCGCCATGGCGGCGGAGAAGGTGGTAACGGCCTCCAACTGGCTGAAAAACGTCCTCTCCCGGGAATACGGCGTACCCGCCGGACATATCGAAGTATCGCCCTACGGATTCGATATGGAGCCGTTCGCGCGCAAGCTCGCCGCCGGTACGCCTCTGGTCCGTCCGGAAGGGAAAAAACTGATTGTGTGCCCGGCGCGTCTGGAAACGATCAAGGGGATTCACTTTCTGATCGGTGCCCTGGCCAATTTGAAACAAAGACGCTCCGACTGGATCTGCTGGCTGATCGGCGACGGCGACAAACGCGATGAGCTGATCGCACAGGTGCGGGCTGCCGGGCTTGAGGACGACGTCCGGTTCCTCGGGCACCGGGAAGACGTGCCGGCCATCCTGGCGCTCTCGGATATCTTCACGCACCCGAGCGTGCAGGATAACCAGCCCTTTGCCGTCATGGAGGCGCAGACGGCAGGCAAGCCGGCCGTCGTATCCAATGCGGGCGGGCTGCCGGAAATGGTCGCTCACGGCGAGACGGGGTTTGTCTCTATGGTAGGGGACACCGATACGCTGGCCTACCACCTGGAGCTGCTGCTTGCCGACGACGAACTCCGGCTGAAGATGGGCGAAGCCGCCCGTCTCTCGGGCTGCGAACGCTGGTCCCTGGACCGGATGACGGAGCATTTCGTAAAGACCTATCTGGCGGCCAGACAGAGCCGGGGAAGATTTTAGCCGATGCGGGTAATCGCCGATTGTCGCCGACAACGCCGATAACGGAGATAACGCCAACGAATACCAACAAACACCGATAACGCGGTAAACGCCAAAAACCTCACGTTAGATGCGAGGTTTTTTTGTGAGCCGCGACGATATATAAATAAAGCAAAACGGGATAGCATCCCGCCTGCCTTTGCCGCAAACGATCTCGTTACGGAGCGATAACGAATGCCCCGAAGTGAACGGGTCCGCGAATCGATATGCTGCCCAGCCCGCGGACGGCAACCGTCAGGAAGTAGGGCTGCGAACCGGCCGGAACGACCGAAGCTTGAATCGAATGCTGGAACGAAACCGTCAGGATGTTGTCCGTGATAGTCGTCAGAACGCCGGTACCGATCAGAGCCGAATCGTCCGTCTCGTAAATAACGGTTCCCGTGGGACTGCCCACGCGGATTCTGACCTGCAAAATCGGCAGCAGCGGAGTGGCGAGAAGAAGGTCGGGCTGCCAGCCGATCGTTCCCTCAAAACGGAGAAGATTGGTAGTATCCGCAGGCGTCAGGTTAATCGTGGCGACTTCGAGCTCGACGCCTCCCAGCAGCGGATTCGTCACGGGAAAAGGCAGGGAGCCTCCGCCTATGAGAGCATCATTAGTCTGATAATCCAAAATGGTAGCCATGATAGTTCATCCCCTTTTGAAAGAGTAGTCTTACAAGACTAGTAGATTCACTCTCAGGCTGTTTCGAAACGGACAAGTAACCGGTTGAAAAAAACCAATTCGCCGGATTTCAGTTCTCTTCGAGGACAAATCCCTCGAACAAAATCGGGCCTTCGATCAGCGCTTTGCCTCCAGGCGAACGCACGGTCAGGTAATAAGCCACGATTTCGGCCGCGCCCCCTTCGTCTTCCCCTTCCATCTTGGCCGTCCCTCTGCGGAAACGCGAATCTTCGCTGCTCTCGACAAGGGGGCCGTCCGGATGATCGCGCCGTATTTTGATTTCCAGCTCGCCGATGTCGTAAGTGACGGGGTTGCTCCAGGCGATGCTCGCTTTAAAAAGAATCCGGCTTCCCGGCGTAATTCCGTACAAATAGAGGGGACACAGGAACATTTCCTGATCGCCCGCTTGAAGCGGCAGCGCATAGGTATGCGGATCTATTTCCACCTTCTGATAGTACTTGTACATGACGTTTACCTCCGTGTTCCGGATGCTCGCGACTCACATCCTTTCTAACAGAGTATGCCGGGACGCGGCGGGGGATTGGATGTGCGAGTCCATTTTTCCGGGCAAGGACGGGGGTCCACGCTGAACGTCCCTTTCGCGCATTGAATACAAGAGGAGGCCAAAAGGAGGGAGTAGGATGCGTTTACAAGACTTGGCGGGGAGCTACGACTCCGTATTCAGCCTTGGACAAAACTGCCTGCCGGCGATTCAAATGGAAAGGCACGGTCTGCGCTCTTCCGCAGGGGTGCTGGATTGGATGATGTCGGATTCGCTCGCGGACGTGAACCGGCTGCTGGGCAGACGGTTTGACGGATTCATGGAGCTTGCCCATATGAGCGTGGTGGAGCCGGTTACCCTTCAGCCGAATTATCAAGTGAAGGATTCCGCATACGGCGTCATATCCGTCCACGATTTCCCGGTGAACCGGAATTCGCCGGAACAGCTTTTCACCTACGGAGAATTCAAAGAAAAGCTGAACCGCCGGATTACCCGGTTTTTAAAACAATTAAGCGAGGAAAAGCGTATCCTGTTCATTCGCATGCACGGAACGTACGAGGAGACGGCCGAACTGGAGCAAGTGCTGAACGGGCTTGTCGCGCATGAATATAAGATCCTGCTGGTGGAATACGAGCAGGTGCCGGGTCTGGTCGAGCTAGACTGGCCGCTGCCGAATACGTGCGCCGTCCAGGTCCCCTATGCGGATATCTGGAATTTTAACAGCGACCGCTGGTGGGATATTTTTTTTGCCGATATCAGCTTGAAATAAGGCGCGGCGGAAGGGAGACGGGGCGTTCATGGACTTAAGCGGAATAGCCGGAAAGTACGATCTGATTTACAGCCTGGGGGGGGACTGCACGCCTTCCATTCAATTAAAAAGAATGAACTTGCGTTCGTTTTCGGGTGTATTCGACTGGATGATTTCCGAACTGGAAGATGTGAGCGGAGTATTGGAAAACAGATTCCAGGGATTTATGGAATCGGGCAATTTGAAGGCGGTCGGGGTCGATTATGGAGGCGGGAATTTTCTTATAATGGATAGAAAATCCCGGATTATTTCGGCGCATGATTTTCCTCAAAATCAGAACCATATCTTCCATCTGGCTTCTTATCCGGAATTCAGGAGCAGGCTCGACCGCCGCATTTACCGGACTCTGCATCACCTGATGTACGGCAGCCGGCTGCTGTTTGTCCGCACGAACGCGTATTACGATGAGGCGCGCGAGCTGGAGCGGGTGCTGAACGGGCTGGTAAAGCAAGATTACCGGGTGCTGGTAATCAACCACAGCAACGCTGACGGCATCACAGACCTGCAGTGGTCCCTCCCCCGGACGTGCGCGGTCGGCTGCTACAGCATCAACCCGGATTGCTGGGATATTCTTTTCAAAAACGTCAGCCTGAGCTGAACCGGAGAGCGGGCGGTCCCCATAGGGCTGCCCGCTCTCCTGGGTTGTGCCGGAAGTTCGCTGCCGATTCTGCAAGGCGGGTGTTCATGCTCGTTTCGAAGGGCATGACCACGCATACTCGGGCGGAAAAGAACGCCTTTTTTTGCGCGTCTCCACATCCGCCCTCCCGATCCGGCGACCCGGCCCATACGATATGACAGAAGAGGCCGCAGAGAAGAGACGGAGGTGAGCGGCGGGTGAAGAAGAGACGGAAGACACCGCTTGCGCAAAGTAGTGACGTAAACAGCCTGCACACGTACCGCAACGATCCCGCTCCGAAAGTGTCCGTGGTGATCCCGGTCTATAACGAGCGGCGGTCTCTTGCGGCTGTTATACGGGAAGCGTACCGCGTTCATCCGAGCGTGGAAGTGATAGCCGTAGTGAACGGCTCTACGGACGGTTCCCGCGGCATCGTGGAGCAAATGGGGCCGAGGATGATCGCATTCGATACGGCGCTCGGCCATGATGTCGGCAGGGCCGTCGGAGCGCGGGCGGCCCGAGGGGATATTGTGCTTTTTACGGACGGGGATATCGTGATTCCCGCCGCAAAGCTCTCCGCTTTCGTCAAAGCCGTGGAAAACGGAGCCGATGTGGCCATGAACACCTACGTCGGTCCGGTCAAGCGCGACAGCGTTCACCGCGTCATCCTTGCCAAGCATGCGCTGACCGCTATGCTGGACCGGCCGGACCTGGCGGGAACGTCGCTGACGACGATTCCGCACGCGTTAAGCCGCAGGGCGATACACGAGATCGGGGCTGAGGCGCTAGCCGTCCCGCCCAAAGCCCTGGTGCTCGCTCTTCACAAAGGGCTAAACGTCGAGGCCGCGGTATATGCGGCCGTAGGAGCCAAGAATCCCAGGAGGAGAAAAAGCGCCGGAAGAGATCCCGTCGGGGACTTGATCTTAGGCGACCACCTGGAAGCGCTGCATGCCTGGGTCGAAGCCGCGGCGTTTTCGGAAGGGGCGGCGGAGCCTATCCCGACAGCGACAGGAAAGGAGGGAGCGGATGAAGCAGCTGAAGACTAATAAGAAGCCGTCCGGCACAGCGAGAGGACAGAAGCCGCGAAGCCGGATGCGGACCCGCAGCGGAAATCCCGGGAAAACCGGCGCGAAAGCGAGAACGTCCCGGAAGGGACGGCGGATTGCAGAGCTTGCGGCAGCCGGACGGAGACTGGGAGGTCTGCTCGCCGCAGGCTTACCGGTCCGGTCCGCTTCCGTAGACGGAGACGAAGCGGGCTCCTACCGGACGGATGAAGCGGCGGCGCGCAGACAGATGAACGATCTCTGGGCCCGCCACGGCGGAGTGCTGAGCGGTCTGAATCCCGCGGGACCGGAATATGCGGCTGCCGCGTCGGCTTTTGCGCAGGGCTATTGCGAGAGAGTGGGGCTGCGTGACAAGGGCTGGTTTCCTTTTCCTTCGGACCGGCGGGTTTCCGCCGTCATTCTTCTGCACGGCGCGGGACCTGAAGCCTTCACGGTGCCGGATTCGCCTTTGCTGAGACTGCTCGGGGAACTGAAGCGGCTGGCTCTGCACGAGGTTATCCTCGCTTCGCGTGACGAGGCGGTCACCCCGCAGCTGGTTCAAACGTTTGCGGCTCCGCGGCTTGAAGCGGAAGTGAAGCTTGTCGACGCGGGAAACGTGTCCGCCGGGTCCGTATCCGGGGACGGAGCGGAAAGGCTGGCGGCAGCGGAAGCGGCGGAAGGCGACATCCTGGTGTTCCTGGATGCGTCCGTGTCTTCTGCGGCGGAGGAAATAGCGGCACTTGCCGGTACGGTCGCCGGCGGGAGCGATGCCGCCTTGTGGGGCGTTTCCGCGAAGCTGCCTCACTTTCACAAACGCCCGCCCGAAGTCATGGCGAAGCAGTTCGTCAACTACGCGCTGGGCCGCCGGGATTTGCGGGCGGACAGCTTGACCGTCCTGCCCCACGCTCTGTCCCGCCAGGCGGTGACGAAGCTCGGCGCGGAGCTTGCCCACCCCGCCAGGGCGCATGGAGCCGCTCTGCTGGAAGGCCTCGCGGTTGCTTCCGTGCGGCTTTCCGGCGGGGATTCGCGGGGTGCCCGGCCTTTCGCTTGGCTGGACCGGAGCCGGGCATCCGATCACCTGGAAGCGCTCCGGCTCGCCATGGATAGGCTCGGTCCGCGGCTTTTCTATCCGGACAACTGGCGCCGCCGGGGATACGCTGCGGATACGTATTCTCCTTATATAGCGGAGGAGCCGTCTGTTTCGGGAGATTTTTCACGGGAAAGCATCTGAATGGAAATTAAGGAAGCGGGGGGCCGCAGAGTCCGGTCCCGCTGCAAGCGCGTCGCTTGTCCGCGGACACCCGCGGTTCTCCGTGCATATACTTTTGAATAAAAGAAAACCGGGCGGCGCAGAGGAAGGAGGAACGGGATGGAACGCGAAAAAGACACGCTGGTGCGGCATATTTCCAGATCCCATCTGGAGCTCGCCAAAATTCTTCACTATAAAAGCGAGGTAGCCGCGCATTTGGCGGGATTGATCGGTCAAATTCCGGATAAGAACCCGGCGTTTGCGGATAACGAAACGCTTCTGAGCCAATCGGTTAACGTTACACGGAATGTAACGAGTTACTTGTCCTCGCTCGCGGATCTGGAGGAAGCGCTGGCGACTAACCTCGGGCTAGTCGTGAAGGAATTGGAAAGCGGCGAAGTGAACGAATAGCCTCCGGAAACGGGCGCCGTAAGCTGAAAGACGGGACGTCGAAAGCACGCCGAAAGCTGAAGCGGAAAGAGGCGGAGGGCGGATACGGCAAAGTACGCAAGGCATGTAAAAGAAAGGCGGGCGGAGCTTGTGAGCAGGGAAGTCTCCTATGTACGGATTCTCCAGTCCGTGGCGCAAATGCAGGTGAGCATCGCGTCGATACTGGAAGCGAAGGCGGCGGAAGCCGAAAAATCGAAAGCGTGGATATGCGGTCATCTGACGGCGCAGCAGTTTGCCACGCATCAGGATCAGGTGCAGCAGCCGCTGGAGGTTCACGACGGTTTGATCGAGCTGATCGAGGCGATAACGAGAATGGAACAGTCGCTCGGCAAGCATCTGCAAATTGTAATCGGGGAACAGGAAAATCAGGGCGGCGGTGGCATGGGCGATTTCTCCGATTTGCTCGGAGGCGGGAACAAATGACCCCGCGCCTGACGGAAGATGCCTGGAAGCTTGAGATGCTGCAGGCTCTGGCCCGCAGCCAGCGGGCGATGATGCGCGTAACCGAGGCGGCCGCCGCACTGCCGGGAGCCGCTGCGCGGGACGAGGACTCCTCTGGCGGAGAAGCGGATACGGCGGGCGGTAATCAGCCCGCCGATCTGCTGCTTCCGCCGGAGGCGTTTCCCGGCGGCCGACGGCCCGGTTCCGCGGCCAGCGGGCTTCTTCAGACGCTGGCCGCCTATCATTTCGTGCTGCAGCGCAAAATCGACCTGCTGCTGCAGCCGAACCGCCGCCGGTCGAAGACCGCCGCGAAGCCGTGGCTGAACACGCGTGAGCGGGTCCGTTCGGGCACACGGGCGTTTGTCAGCCCCGGCGCGGAAAAGCCCGGGGGAAACGCCGAAGGAGCGGCGGCTTCGGCGCCGGCCGGTTGAGCCCGGCGGGAGCGGAAGCCGCCGCTTGCGCCGGCGTATTCGCGCCGGTATGAGCGGGAAGCGGACGTGCAAGCAAAAGCGCCAAGCAAAAGCGTTAGAGCTGCTGCTGATGCGGGAACTGCACCGGCATGGCGGCGGATGAGAATGCAGAAGAGGCAGATGCAGCAGATGCAGCAGATGCGGCAGGTGCGGCAGACAGCGGGTTTCTCATCCCCAGCGCACGAGCAGCCCGCCATGTACCAGTCCGCCGCCGAAGCCATAAAGAAGCAGCAGGTCGCCCGGCTTGATTTTGCCTTCTTTCAATCCCATATGGAGCGAGAGCGGAATGGTGGCCGCCGAGGTATTGCCGTAATACTCCAGGCTGTACAGCGTTTTCTCGACAGGGAAATCCATGCGTTCGCAGACGGATTCGATAATGCGCAGATTAGCGCTGTGCGGGATAAACCAGTCTACCTCGGACATCGCCATACCGGCCGAATCCAGCAGTGCGCTTACCCCTTTGGGGACCGTGCCGACGGCGAATTTGTATACTTCCCGGCCGTTTTGGACAAGCTTCCCCGCACCTTCCAAGTCTTTCTCCCCGAGGCGGTCCGCCAGTCCGGTGCGGTACAAATGCACGCCGCCCGTACCGTCAGATCCCAGATAGTGCCCAAGGAAAGCGCCGGGAGCCCCGTCGGCCGCGGCTTCAACGAGAGCGGCTCCCGCACCGTCGCCAAGCAGAATGCACGTGGTACGGTCCGTATAGTCGGTAATGGCCGACATGTGATCGGCGCCGAGCACGAGAATTTTGCGGTGCAGGCCCGCCGTAATAAAAGCGTTCGCCGTATGAAGCGCATAAACGAAGCCCGCGCAGGTCGCGTTCAGGTCGAGTGCGCCCGTTGACGGGATGCCGAAGTGCGCCTGTACGAGACAGGATACCGTCGGGAAAGGAAGATCCGGCGTATTGGTCGCCGTCAGGATCAGATCCACATCCTCCAGGGAAACCCCGTATTCGGCGATCATGTTATCGATGGCGGAGATGCACATATGACTCGTATATTCTCCGGGAGCGGCAATCCGTCTTTCCCGCATGCCGGTTCTCTGGACGATCCATTCGTCGTTCGTTTCCACCAGGCGCTCCAAGTCGGAGTTTGTTAATCTTTTCTCGGGAACATAGCTGCCGACCGCTGAAATTCTTGCTTTCGAGTTCATCCGATCACCTCACCAAGGGTATAGTAGTTGATATTAGTACCAAGTACTAAAAATAATGTACACTAAAGAAGCTCCCTCTGTCAATCGGCTGATTTCCTATGGTGAACCGGTCCGTAAGCCCCCATTTGGGAATTGGCGGAAGTAAGTCTCTCAAACCCTTCTCCGCTCCCTGGGAGGGGCCGCTCGAAACGAACTGCCTGTTGATCCTTCAGCCTGAGCAGGGGGACTGATACCCGGGATTAAGACCGACATTATGCGGACGGATTCAGTCGGTTTCGGGTAGAAAAATTTTTCCCGATTCCTTGCCAAACTTTGTCCGGGTGGGATATGATTGTTTTTTTAACATATCTTAAGACTGTAAAGGTTTGTTTATAGTCGAGCCGACAAGGAGTCTTGTTCCGATGAAATTGTTTTTTTCTACGATTCAATGGCTGGCCTTTATTCTGGCCGGAAGCCTGGTCGCTCCGCTTGCCGTAGGCAATGCGCTGCATCTGCCGCCGGCGGATATCGCTACGTTTATGCAGCGGACTTTTCTGCTTATCGGCGTCTCCGCCCTGCTGCAAACGCTTTTCGGTCACAAACTGCCGATGATGGAAGGCCCCGCCGGCCTGTGGTGGGGTATTTTCGTTGTATACGCGGGCCTGATCTCTTCGGGTGCCCTGGCGCTCGCGGACGGTCTTCGCCAGCTTGAAATGGGCATGCTTTTGACGGGAGCGCTGTTCCTGCTGCTCGGTGCCCTCGGATGGATCGGTAAAATCCGCAAGCTGTTTACGCCTCTTGTCACAGGCACGTACCTGCTGATTCTGGTTGCCCAGCTCAGCGGCTCTTTTATGAAAGGACTGCTTGGAATCGGCTATCTGCAGGATGCCGTGGATTCGCGCGTGGCCCTGCCGGCCTTTGCCGTGCTTCTGCTTTCAATGCTCCTGCCGCGGACACGCAGCCGGTTTCTCCGGAATTATTCGATTTTGCTTGCGCTGTTGACGGGCTGGGTCCTGTTTATGCTGCTCGGTATCGCGCCGGACGTGCCGGCTTCGGATGCGGCGTTCGCCCTGCCGGGAGTTTTCGAGTGGGGACTTCCGCAGTGGGACGCGGGCATTCTGCCGACGTCCATCCTGATCGGTCTGCTGCTGCTCGCAAACCTCATTGCAAGCATTCAGGTTGTGGAAAAAGTGTCCGCCGACAAAAGCGCGGCCGCAGCCCCTGTGAACTACAACCGCACCAGCCTGATGATGGGCGTCTCGACGGCGCTCGGAGGCTTGTTTTCCGCGATGGGCTGCGTGCCCATTTCCGGAACCGCGGGATTCATCCTGACGACGGGACTGGTCCAGCGGCTGCCGTTCGTGCTGGCCTCCGTCGGCATGGTGCTGATCAGCTTGTTCCCGCCGGTCACGGCCATTTTCACCTCCCTGCCGATGCCGGTGGGTTACGCGGTTATCTTCGTGCCGTTCGCTTCGATGATCGGCCTTGCGCTGCGCGAATATCATTCGCTTAAGGGCGGCGACCGCGATTATTTTATTATCGGGGTGTCGCTGATGATCGGCATCGGCAGCTTGTTCGTCCCCGCTTCGGCGATTGCTCAGCTTCCGGGTCTGGTCCGCACAGTAGCCAACAACGGGCTTGTGCTGGGTATGCTCGTCTGTATTGTCCTGGAGCAGTTATTTCTGTACCGCGAGCGTTCCGCATGTAAAAAAGACGCCTCCGCGGTGTAAGCCGTACGTATGAAAAAAAGCCTCTGACAGATCGATGCATTGGATATGCATCTCCTTTGTCAGAGGCTTTTTTGCTTGCCGCGCGGAGCGGTTGTGCTGCGGCGTCATCGGCTGTGGCTCGCGCGTCGCCCGCCTGCGCACCATCGCCGACGCGAGCCGCAGGCATGTCGCCTCGGGGCTCCTGCCGAGGCGCCCGGCGGAAACTCCCGCAGCGGCGCAGCCCGCTTGCGCAGCCGGCTTGCGCTGGCCGTCTGCGTTGCCCGCCCGCGTGACCTGCTTGCGCTATCGCGGCCCCGCGGCTTTAGCCGTGACTGCCGCTCCTAAAGCGTCACCGTTACGGACGTCCCCCGTCCCGGCTCGCTTTCCGCCGCAATGGAGCCGCCGAGCCGCAAGGCCAACTGCCTGGCGATCGCCATGCCGAGGCCGGTCCCGCGGGTGGTGCCTTCCGTGTTCGTTCCGCGGTAATAGCGGTCGAACAGTTTACCCAGAGTCTGCTTATCCATGCCCACTCCGTTGTCTTCGACTCGCAGGATGAACCCCCCTGGCGAGGTAGCCGCCCCCTCCGGGGCTTTCCGTAGCAATACCCGAATCTGCGTGGACGGAGGGTTGTGGCGGACGGCATTGGCAAGGAGGTTGTCGAGGATGCGGCGGAGCGCCTGCCGGTCGACGGAACGGACAAGCGCCTCCTCTTCCGGCTCGAACGACACGTTGGCGTGAGCGAACTCCGCATCGTTCACAACCCCCAGAATACAGCGGCGCACGAATTCGTTGAGTTCGGTTTGTTCCGCGACCTGGGGCCTCTCGTCGTTGCTGAGACGGAAAGTCAGACTGAGATCGCCGATCAGCTCATCCATAAAATCCGCCTTATCCTTGATGATAGCCGCAAATTCCCGGATTTCCCGTTCCGTCCACGTGTATTGGGGCGTTTCGAGCATATGGGCGTACCCCTTGATGGAAGCCAGAGGTGTCTTTAAATCGTGAGAGATGCCGGAGATCCACTCATCCCGCGTCCGCTCCAGACGCCCCCGGGCTTCCTCGGCGGAGCTTAAGGCGCCGGACAGATGCTCCATCGACTGCATGACATCGCCGTACAGGCGGTAGCGCCGCTTCAGGCGCCCGTCCCTGCGCCGGCTGCCCGATCTCCCTTTCGCCACGCCGGGCTCCGTATATTCTCCCCGGCTGAGCCGGTGCAGCCAAGCGAGGATATGCACGATCGGCGTGCCGAAGCGGTGGCCGTACCAGAACGCCGCTCCGACGAGCAGAACAAGCAGCCCGGCGGCCAGGCCGACGAATGCCGTGAGCACGACCTGCGCTTCCGTAGCCGGGAAGACGTTCTGCTCCGCGCCGCGCATGGGGGCATGGACGAGCCAGGTGCGGCCGTCCTCCAGGCTGCGCGAAGCGGCGGCGAACCCGTAACGCTCGCTGTATTGGCGGCGGAGAGCCAGATCCTGCAGCGTATAGACCGCGGGGATCGAATCCGGCCGGTTGTACGAAGCGAGCTCCCTGCCGCTGCGGTCGAGAAGCTGGAGAACGGCGCCGGACCGGTCCAACTGCTCCCGGATGGAAGCGGATATCATCGGCTGCTTGTCCCCGGGCGGACCTGCGGCGAGAATCTCGTCCAGCAGAACGTTTTCGGTGCTGCGTTTTCCGTAGAGCAGCGTATAGGTTTGGCCGTCTTTTTCTTCGATCCAAAGGAAAAGGGAATAGGGGAACGGCTTATTTCCCGTCCAGTAATCGATAAATTCTCCGGGCTCGTACTGTGCCGGGACATCGGCAGGCGTCCCGTAGGACCGGATAACCGCCCCGGTTTCATCCACCGCCTGCAGCCAGCCGCCGGACCGGAGCGCTTTGTCCAGCAGAGCCTCGTCGAAGATCAGTTTCCCGTTCTCTGTCCGGACCGTTTGGACGAGCTTGGACATGCCGGCTTTGCTGAAATCACGGTTCATTTCGAGCTTTGCCATGCCGGTGAGCATATAGGCGACGGCTCCCCCGATCAGCAGCAGAATAAAACCGCTCACGGTCACAAGCTGAATGACAAAACGGAGAATCAGCCGTTTTCGGACCGTCACGGTACGCGTACCTCCTGTGAGGCCGCCGGGCGCACAAGCTTATAGCCGAGTCCGCGCGCCGTCACAAGAAAGCGGGGATCGCCGGGATTTTCCTCGATTCTTTCGCGTATGCGGTGAATATGCACCATCACGGTATTGTCGTCTCCATAGCTGTCCGTTCCCCATACCTGCTCATACAGCTGCTGCTTGCTGAAAATCCGGTTCGGGTGGCGGCACAGAAATACGAGCAGTTGAAACACGAGCGCCGGACACGCCAGACTTTGCCCCTGCACCCGGAGTTCTCCGGCCTGCACGTGAACCTGGAAACGTCCGTAGTCGTAGTGCTCGGAAGCTTCTTCCGCCGCCGCATCGGCAGCTCTCGGTCCCCCGGCTTCCGGCGCGGTCCGGACATTACGTCTCAAACGGGCTTTGATGCGTGCCGCCACTTCCAAAGGATTGAACGGCTTCGTCACATAATCGTCTCCCCCCAGGGCGAAGCCGGTCAGTTTATCGAGATCGGAGCCCCTGGCGGTCAGAAAAAGAATCGGCGCATCCGTTTCGGCCCGCAGCAGCGGGCAAATGTCGAAACCGCTTTTTCCGGGGAGCATGACGTCCAGAACAATCAGATCATAGGCCTGCCGCTTGGAGGCCTCCAGAGCCTCCTCGGCGGTTGAGACGGTATCGATCCGCGTAAAACCTTCCTTGGCAAGAACTTTCTCCAGCATATGCAAGAGAGCCGGTTCGTCGTCGACGATCAACAGCCGGGCTTCTTTCATACAAAACCGCTCCTTTATTCCATTCTTGTTCCCATCATATCACGATCGGGTGAACCCGTCTGAAACAGCACCTTAACGGAACCTTAACGAAAGAGGAAAAGAAAGGCTGCGAAAATAAGCTTCCGGTAATGCGGCGTTTCGGCTGAGGTAATGTCCGCATGGTACGCTAAACGTGCCGGAGCAGACAGATGAGACAGAGGCTCGGGTGTTCTTAAAGAACTCGTAAAGGAGAGGGAGAAATGAAACGAACAGCGACGATCTGGGGGATGGCAGCGGTACTGTTAGTTCTTCCGGGACTTGCCGGTTGCGGCATGACGGAAGCGAAGCCGTCTTCGGCCGTTTCGCCCGCGCCCCCGGCAGCTTCGCCGGATGCGGAGAAAGAGGCGAAGTTTGAGCCGGAGAACCTTGCGGCCCTATTTTTGGAGGGAAAAATCAAAGAGATTTACAGCCGCTTCAGCCCTGAATTCAAGAAAGACGTGAGTCTGGAGCAGTTAAGCGAGCTGGCCGGGGATTTCAATAAAGACGTCCGCGCGTATAAGCTGCAGAGCAAGCTGCCCCTCGGGGACGGGAAACGTTACGTATGGACGGACGAGTCCGGGCAAAAAGGGCTGACGGCCGCTATCGACGGCAAGGGGATCATCCAGGGGCTTCAATTCGTTCCTCTTAAGACGTATCCGGCTTCGGACGAAGCATTCAGCCGCACGGAATTTTCCCTTCCTTTCCGGGGGGAGTGGAACGTGCTTTGGGGCGGAACGAACGTCCTTCTGAATTATCACTACGAGCATGAATCCCAGCGGTACGCTTACGACCTTGTGCAATTCAAGGGAACTTCCACCTACACGGGCGATCCGGGCAAACTGGAGAGTTATTACGCGTACAACCAGGAAGTGACGGCTCCGGCTCCCGGCATCGTGAAAGCGGTGGAGAACGGCAGGCCGGATAACCCGATCGGGCAGACCGACGAGAAGAATCCCGCAGGCAATCACGTGGTCATCGATCATGGCGGCGGTGAGTACAGCTTTCTGGCCCATTTCAAAAAAGGCACGATCACGGTAAAACCCGGGGACAAAATCGAACGGGGCCAGCTTCTCGGGCGTGTCGGGAACTCAGGCAATACGAGCGAGCCCCATATCCATTTTCACGTTGGGGACAGGGCGGATTTGTCGGGGTCGAAGTCGATCCGCATCCGTTTTGAGGGGGGAGCCGCGCCCAAGCAGGGCGACGTTCTAAAAGGAGTCCGCTAAGAGACGTAAGTCCTCCATTCTTTTTGTCGAAAGCCGCTCTTTTATCTATAGAAGGAATTTAGGGAATCGGTTAAAATAGGTAAAAGTGATGCAACATATCGCATGAACGGCTCGTCAGAAAGAGAAAGGGTGGAGGTGAACATTATGAAAAAAATGACGAATATCGTCCTGTTGGCCTCGTTGCTCGTGTTCTCGCTCGGTTCTTCGGCCTTCGCGTTTTCCGATTTGAAGGGCAGTCCCGATGAGGCGGCCATTCAATCTCTGCAAGAGAAAGGAATCGTTGAAGGGATGGACGGCGACAAGTTTGCACCGAATACATCGATGACGGCGGCTCAGGGCGTACAGTTGATCGTTAAAGCACTTGATTTGAATCTGGGCAAAATCCGCTTCATCCGCGCGCCTAAAGCAAGCGACAGCTTCACGAAAGCCAAGGATGACGTCTGGTATTCCGAATCGTTCATCATTGCGGCTATGAACAGTCTTCCGATCGGCCGGGATATCGATCCCCAGCAGACGCTGACACGGGAGCAGTTCGCCGAATGGCTTCATGCCGCGGTGGACAAAACAGGCCCATATCCGGTTGTGAACATGTTCGTGAACATTGCGGATCAGGCGGAAGTGACGCCGGGCAGCATGAACGCGATTCAGGTTTTGCTCCTGACCAAGATCGCCAAGCTGGACGATGCGTCGAAGTTCAATCCGAAGAAGCCCATTACCCGCGCCGAAGCGGCTGTAATGGCTTATAACGCGATGGAATTCGTCGCCAAGCACAGCAAGGCGGAGGAGCCTGCGACAGCTCCTTCCGAGGAAGAAGGCGTTAAGGTCATCGTGGAGAAACAGAACGATGAGCTTAACAAGGTAACCCTCTCCCGCGGTCTTCAGCCTAACCCGGGCTACGGAATCACCATCGACCGTGTGGACTACGTTTCGGATTCGGAAGCCGTAGCCTACTACACGCTGCGCAAGCCCGACCCGGACAAAATGTATCCGGCCGTCATGACCGAAGCGAAAGCTTCCGTCACGGTTAAAGCCGGTTATAAGGTAACGGCTAAGCCGTCGAAGTAAAAAGCCGCGGCGGCATAAAGTCCCGCAGGTCCGGCAGAAGAGGAGCGAGGCTCCTGCGCTGTCTCGGACTTAGGGCGATGCCCGGCATCCCGAACACCTCCCTGAAATCGGATTCGCGATTTCAGGGAGGTGTTCGGCGTTTACGGGACGATGAAGGAAAATACCCGATACGTTTTGTTTCTGAACCGATGGACGGATCGGTCGGCCGTGGGGATGCGGACCGTTTTTGCATGGACGGTAGCCATGCGCGAACGTTCAATGGTAAAGTGAGGGTAATCTAATTTAGCGGCGGCCGCTGTACCCGGCGGTAGTTCCCGCCGTCAAACAAAGGACCTTTTTTTCATGACGTTTACTTTAAAAGGCTATCGGATGACGGAGCTTATCTACGATGATCCCTGCTTTATGATTTGCTACGCGTTCTCCGAGCGCTCCAACCGTAAAGTGCTTCTTAAGGTGGTTAAAGACGGAAGCCGGACCTTGACCGAAAACGCTAAACTGCTCAATGAATATAAAGTGGCTTCTTCGCTGAGAATGGACGGCATTCTTACCCCCACGGCGGCAATCGTCGAGAGCGGCGGCACCGCGCTGGAGTATGAGCCGGTTTACGGGCTGACGCTCCGGCAGCACTTCGAGATACGTGCGGTCTCCTTGGAGGAATTTCTGAATATCGGTATCCGTTTGACTTCTATTCTCCAAGAGCTTCACGGCAAAAGCGTTCTGCATTTGAACATCCGGCCGGACACGATTTTGATTCAACCGGCAACGGGGAACCTGTACCTGACCGGTTTCGGCTATTCGAGCCGGACTCTTCAGGATGCTTGGGAAGGAGGCAGCATCCCCCTTCTCGAAAGCAGTCCCCACTACATGTCCCCGGAGCAGACGGGCCGGATGAGCCATGGCGTCGATTGCCGATCGGATCTGTATTCACTCGGCGTCACGCTGTACGAGCTTCTTGCAAGCCGGCTTCCGTACACGGCCGAGGATGCGCTCGGCTGGTCGCATGCCCACATGGCGCGGGAGCCGGCCCCTCTGCGCGGCGGCACCGGAGCCGTTCCGCGGGAGCTGGCCGCCATCGTGGCGAAGCTGCTCCGCAAGGACCCCGAGGACCGCTACGAAAGCGCCTCGGCAGTCAGCGCCGATTTGCAGGCGTTCGCGGGGGCCTGCATGACTGCCGCTTCGTCGGCAGCGGAAACCGGCGGAGAGAAGCGCGCCGGAGAGCCGGGCGCCGGCCCGCGCGGGGCGTGCCTTCCGGGCGGCAAGCCTGACCGGGAGGCACGCTGTGCCGGGGACGGCCCGGTCAGGCCGGAAGGCCCGGCGGGTCCGGCAAAGCCGGCCGGGCGTGGCGAGCCGTCCGCCTCCGGTGCTCCGGGGACCGCGGAGGAAACGGCCGCTCCTCGCATCGGAGAGACACAGGCCGCTTCCCGCGCGGAATCAGGCCCGCCGATTTCCATCGGTGCCCCGGCGAATGAGACCGATCCGAACACGAGCTACTCCCAGGCGCTGGACTTGTCCGCGATCATTCAGTCGTCGCAGGCGTTTGCGCTCGGTGGAGACGGACGGCGAATTGCGGCAAGGCTGATGTTCCTGCTTCTGCAGACGGCGGGCGCGGAGCGGGCCTGCCTGATCGCCGTCCGGCAAGCGGGGCGGGTGTGCGTTCTTTCCGCGGAATTCGCGGAAGGAACCGTCACCGTGACGGACGCGCCCGTAGATGTCGAAGCCGATTCCCGCTTCGATACGGAAATGATAGCCGCTTGTATTCGCGGGCGGACGCCCTGTTTCCGAAGCGGCAAGGAATACGGCTCTCTTCTGGCGCTGCCTTTGATGTCGGGCGGCGAAGCGGCAGGCTGCCTGTACATGGAGAATACGCGGACAAAGCGGGCTTTTGCCCCCGAACGATACGCGGTGCTGCGCACGCTTGCGGCCCAGGCGCTGTTCACGGCCCAAAGAGCGCCGGATTTATCCCTGGAGGGGCCGTCGAATAAACCGGTTCCGGCGGCGGGACACAGCATCGAAACTTTGACCGCGAGGGAAAAAGAGGTGCTGCGGCTGATGGCTGCCGGATTATCCAACCGGGAGATCGCCGCAAGACTGTTCATCACGGCCGCCACCGTCAAAACGCACGTGAAAAACATTTTTCACAAAATGAAAGTGGATCGCCGGATCAAAGCGGTGACGATCGCCAAATTTCTGGGCCTTCTGGATTGACGGGAGCGCTGGATATCGTTTGTTTCCAAAACCGTGCCTCTATGGAGAGCATGGTTTTTCTTTTTCCCGGAAAGAGTTCGAAAAAGCGGGCTAATCCCCGTCAGAAATCAACCGTTTGGGGGATGGATGTGTCCGGTACGGGAAGCTACGATAAAAGTGGCATTCCCTTTTGCCTAAGTAGACAGACAAATAAACCGCAGAACGGGATGCCTAACAAACGGGAATGGAGTTACGCATGATGAAACGATGGAGGTCGGTAATTTCAAGGCTCACGGTGTTACTATTGCTGGTATCGTCCGCTGCGCCGGTATGGTCCGCGTCGGCACAAGCGGCGCCTGCCGTTCAGCCGCAAGACGGTGGGGAAGTAAGAACAAACCTGAATTCGCCCGGCAGGGTTATCCGGGATGTTAAGCCCGTGCCTCACGATCCGTTTAATCTTCCGACGGACGGCGGCGGAAAGTTCCGGAATGTCAACACCTCGCAAAACGTATTCATCACGGAGGAAGATTTTGCGGATATTCTCTTCTCGGCTATGTATGCCGACAAGGTCGTCATTACGGAGAACGGGACGGTACTTGCCGCACTCGAAATCAAGGGAAACGGGCAAGTCAAATGGATCGGCGGAAGCGGAACGGTGTTCTTGGATTCCTACGATCCCCTCGAAAGTAAGGCCGATTTTAGGATATCCGGAGCAGCGGTTGCGAAGAAGATGAGCACCTTTCGAATAAGCGTTTATTCGGCCATTTACGAAGAGCTGAGTCTATCTCTTGTCAAAGCGCCGAGTGCGGTGCTTTTTTTTGACCCGTGGTCGGCGCAGGCGGGACAAACCGTACAGCTCAACGGTAAAATTGATGTCGATGCGCCGGTAAACGTAAGCTTATCCGTTTCGGACGGTTCGCTCAGTCAAACGGATATGGCGACAGGATTAACGGGGCATTTTATGCCAATGTTTACGACGCCCGCCCGTCCGGGGAAAGTTATACTTACGGTGAAAGTACCGGGGATATCGAGGGACCTCGCGGAAACTTATGAAATTGACATTACAGGGCCTCCGCCTCCGAGAGCAGTGAAGATAGAGCAGGATGTAGCGGGCGGATTCGGAGGATTAATTAATCTGAAGGCCGAAAACGCGTGGCCGGATACCATTTCTTTTCAAATTAAGGATAGGCCGCTTCACGGAAAGCTGGACCCGATCCATCCCCCTTTCTGCCTATTCGATGCTTGCAGCGCCAGCGTTTTTTACACGCCGGAGGCCGGGTATGCGGGTAAGGACGGATTTTCCTACACGGCAAGCAACGGAGTGGAAACAAGCGCGCCCGCCTATGTCGATATCACGGTGCTTCCGGCCGGTACGGAGAAAGCGGTGATTTCCGCGGACCGGCTAAACCCGGAAGCGGGCGGAGAGAGCGAAATTACCGTAAAGGTGCTGAACACGGACGGCACGGTAGACACCTCTTTTGGCGGGGACAGGCCAATCACCGTTAAAGGGTACAGCATGCCGCCGTCGGGTACCGCAGGGACAATGAACGGAACGCCGCTGAAATCGCCGTTAGGTACCAGTGTAACGGTCCCGTTCAGCCGTGGAGAAGCCCGGGTAACGCTGGTCCTGCATCATGCGGCGGCTCAGGGAATCCGATTTGAAATCGGGCGGCTGCGGATTCCGCGGAGCAATACCCTGGAGTACAGCCCGATGCCCGCGAAATTGGACCGGCTGACGGTCGTCCGGCAGCCCCGCGGTCCATTGGAGCCGGGAGGAGGAGAACTGGCCGCTCAGCCTGAACTGAGCTTGACCGACAAGTTCGGAAACCCGGTACTTGTACCCCATCGCGTAACGGCAGAGGCAAAGCAAGATGCCGGTGCATGGACGCCGGACGGGGACCTCACGGTTACCGCCATAGGCGGCCGGGCTGTTTATGCGAATCTCGGCGCGCGAAGCACGGATATGACGACGGATATAAGCGGCACGCTTACTTTTACGGCCGACAACGGAGTTAAAGCGGACAGCTCGCCTTTTGTGGTGAAGCGCGCCAATCCTGCTCCGGTGGCGGAAGATTTGCGTTTTAACGTGCAGGCCGATGCGCCTTTGACGGGGAAGCTTGCCGCTTACGATCCCGGCGGCGACGCCTTGTCGTACAGCGTTGTATCCGGCGGTTCGCTCGGCACCGTCTCTTTGCTGGATGCGAGCACCGGGGAGTTCCGTTATACGCCGAATACCGGTGTCACGGGGACCGACACGTTTACTTATACGGCGTCGGACGGCGTGAATACGTCACGTGAGGCGGTCGTCACCCTTGTCATTTCGCCGAGGGAACCTCTTATGACCGGCATCGAACTTCAAGGAATGCCGGTGAGCCTGGAAACCGGACGTACGCATCAAAGCGTCGTAAACGCGGTTTACGAAGACGGAGGGCGCCGGCCGCTCAAGGAACGTCTTGTCTTCAGCTCCTCGGACGAAACGGCAGCCGTCGTGGACGCGGCCGGACTCATCACGGCGAAGAGCGCGGGAACGACCGTTATCCGTGCGGTATACGGGGATTTGTTCGCGGCAGAGACGACGCTGAAAATTACGAAAGCGCCAGAACCGGGCAATCCTTCACCGGACAGTTCCGGAGGCGGAGGTTCGGGGCAGGAACCGGTCCCTAATCCGAATGTGAAAAGCATATACGTGTCGGCGGGAAAATCCGGGCTGCTCGAGTTTAACGGCGAAATGACGGCGGCGGTGTCCGAAGGCTCACACGGAGAAGGGTTTTGGCTGGAAGCGGAGAAAAGAACGGCCGGTCCGGCCGGCATTCCGGAAGGATATCTGCAGCTCAGCCCGGTTTTCGAGATGAGAAAAAGCACCGGCGTGCCGCTGAGCAAGCCTTACGCGCTTACGATAAAGCTAAGCGGGGAAGGGGCAGGCGATAACCGGAATCCAGCGATTTATTATTACAACGGGACGGATCAAAAATGGACACCGCTCCAAAGCCGGATCAAAGACGGCGCCGCGGCGGCGGAAACGGAGCTGTTCGGCCGATTTGCGGTTCTCGCACCTCCGGCAGCCCTTCTTCCTCCAGTGGTAGTCGAGCCGGCGAAGGAACATCCGGCCGATATCGAAGGACACTGGGCACAGGAGATAATCCTGCAGGCAATCGAGAAGGGGCTTGCGGAAGGCTACGAAGACCGCACGTTCCGTCCGGACCGGACGATCACCCGCGGCGAGTTCATCGTTCTGCTGATCCGTGCGCTGGGGCTTGCCCGGCATGAATCCGGGCCGCCGTCCTTTGCGGACGAAACGGCGATTCCCGGCTGGGCGAAGGATGCCGCGGCGATTGCGGCCGCGCGGGGAATCGCGGCCGGATACGAAGACGGCGCCTTCCGGCCCGGAACGCTTATTACCCGGGCCGAGATGGCCGCGATGATCGGCCGCGCGGTGAAGCTTCCCGCAGCAGAGGGCTCGTCCCCGGCGTTTTCCGACACCGGCGAGATTCCGTCTTGGGCGGCGGACCTCGTAAAACAAGCGGCGGAAAACGGCCTAATCGAAGGCCGCGAAGGGAACCGCTTTGCTCCACAGGAGCAGGCCACGAGAGCGGAAGCGGTTGTGATGCTGCTCCGCCTGAAGAAAGCGGCCGACGCTCCGGCGGCGGGTAAGTAAGGACGTCCCGCCGATCCCCCCGGGAGTGAGGAACCCCACGCGTGCGGCCGACCACCGCGCTGCGCCGTGACACGCGCTTAAGATTCGCGCGCGTTGGAACAGACTTGCGGTCAGGTTTCGGCTGCCCGGCCCCTGCTTCCGGGAAGGCCGTAAGAAACAGCAAAAAAGGACACGATCACTCGGATCGCGTCCTTTTTGCTTTTTATGGAGCCCCCTGAACCTAGCCTAGCCCACCACCGCCACAGCCACGGCCACCGGCTTGCTCGGAAGATGGTGAATCGAGCGGACATACCGGATCGTCCGCGTTTTCGCGCGCATGACGATGGAATGCGTCTCGGCCCGCTCGGCGGAGAGAAAGCGCACGCCGCCGAGAAAATCTCCCGGCGTGATGCCCGTGGCGGCGAAGATGACATCGTCGTCGCCGATCATATCCGGCAGGCGCAGCAGCTTCGCCGGATCGTCGATGCCCATCGCGCGGCAGCGCGCCGCGTCTTCTTCGCCGGACGGCATGAGGCGGCCCTGCAGCTCGCCGCCCAGACAGTGCAGCGCGGCCGCGGCCAGAACGCCTTCCGGCGCACCGCCGGAGCCGATGTAGAGATCGACGCCGGATTCCGGGAACGCGGGCGCCATCGCTCCGGCTACATCGCCGTCGCTGAGCAGCTTGAGCCGCACGCCGACCCGGCGCAGCACGGCGATGTGCTCCGCATGGCGTTCGCGGTCGAGGATCGATACCGTCAGATCGGCGATGTTCTTGTCGAGCAGGCGGGCGGCCGATCGCAGCGTCTTCTCCAGAGGCTCGTCCAGACTCAGCTTTCCGCAGAGCGCGGGTCCGACGGCCAGCTTCTCCATATACATGTCGGGCGCGTGCAGGAGTTTGCCTTTGTCTGCGGCCGCGATAACGGCGAGGGCGTTGTTGAGCGCCTTGGATACCAGTTCCGTGCCTTCAACGGGGTCTACGGCAATATCGACTTCCGGTCCGTCCCCGCTGCCTACGCTCTCTCCGATATAGAGCATGGGCGCCTCGTCCATCTCCCCTTCGCCGATCACGACGGTTCCTTTCATGGAAACGGAACGGAAGGACTCCCTCATAGCGGCGGTTGCGGCGCCGTCCGCTTCGTTTTTATCCCCGCGTCCCATCCAGCGTGCGGCCGCAAGAGCGGCGGCTTCCGTAACACGTACAATTTCCAAGGACAGTTCTCTCTGCATCTTCTTTTTTCCCTCCACATCTTTAATATGACGCATATATAAATTAATGTGTTGTACTAAATACTAATATATGATATAAAATAAGTGAAATCAATCCTTGTTTGAGGATTATTTCGAAATGTGCAGCCCAAATGCTGCATGTTATGCTCACGATGGGACGAACTTTCCTCTTTTCTAAAAAGAATGAAAGGGATTTCATCATGAACGGGATTATGACGTCATATATCTTCATTAAGAACCAACAACCAATCACAGAGGAGCGATGAAAACAATGAGCAAGGCGAAATCGGACGTCATGCTGGGAACTCTGCTCTGCAAATGGTGCAACGAGATCGTCGGGGAATTGGATACGGAGAAAGTGACCTTGTATTACACGCAATGTAAAGATGGCGCCTGCCGGGCAGCCGTAGACAAAGAGGGAGTGGGACACAATGAGCAAACAATGGCTGATGCACTTTTATGAGGGAAATCAATCACTAGCGGGACTTCTTGGCGGCAAGGGCGCCAATTTGGCCGAAATGACCCGGGCGGGGCTTGCCGTTCCCCCGGGGTTCACTCTGACTACGGAAGCTTGCAGAGCTTACTATATAGAAAGCCGGTTGCCGGACGGACTGCTCGCGGAAGTGCGCGAAGCGATGGCGGAGCTTGAACGGAGTAAAGGACAGCGTTTCGGGGACGCGGCTTCGCCGCTCCTCGTCTCGGTCCGTTCGGGTTCGGTCACGTCCATGCCGGGCATGATGGATACGATTCTAAACCTCGGCCTTAACGACGACACGGTGGAAGGTTTGGCCGCCGCCACCAAAAATCCGCGTTTCGCCTATGACTGCTACCGCCGTCTGATCCAGATGTTCGGCAGCGTCGTTTTCGGAATCGAGGGAGCCTGGTTCGAGAAAAAACTTCACGCGCTGAAACAGGCCACAGGAACGGAATCCGACCAGGATATTCAGGCGCAGGATTGGCAGGAGCTGATCGGCACGTACAAAGCGCTGATTTTGAAAAGGGCGGGCGTCCCGTTTCCGCAGGACGTTTACGAGCAGCTCCGGCTGGCCGTCGAAGCGGTTTTCCGTTCCTGGAATAACCAGCGCGCGCAAATTTACCGCCGGCTGAACGGAATCCCGGACGAACAGGGAACCGCCGTCAACATCCAGGCCATGGTATTCGGCAATCTAAACGAAGAAAGCGGCACGGGCGTTGTGTTTACACGCAATCCGAGCACGGGAGAGAGAGTCCTGTTCGGCGAATATCTGACAAATGCGCAGGGGGAAGACGTCGTCGCGGGCGTACGCACGCCGCAGCCGATCGCGAAGCTGGCGGGGGACATGCCCGCCGTTTACGAGAAGCTTGTAGGGATGGCGGAGCTGCTGGAGCGGCATTACCGGGATATGCAGGACATCGAATTCACCGTTGAAAACGGGACGCTTTACATGCTCCAGACGCGCAACGGCAAAAGAACGGCTCAAGCGGCCATGAAAATCGCCGTGGAGCTTGTGCAGGCGGGCATCCTGACGAAGGAAGAGGCGCTGCTCCGCGTAGAGCCTTCGCACCTGGATCAGCTCCTTCATCCGAGCCTGGATGAAAGCGAAGCTCCTGCGGCGCTGGCGACGGGCCTTCCGGCCTCGCCGGGGGCGGCCTGCGGACAGGCCGTCTTCACGGCGGACGAAGCCGACGCCTGGGCGCGTGCGGGCAAAGCCGTCATTCTCGTCCGCACGGAAACGACGCCGGAAGATATCCACGGCGTGCTCGCCGCGCGAGGCGTGCTGACGTCCCGCGGCGGCATGACGAGCCATGCGGCGGTCGTGGCGCGCGGCATGGGCAAGCCTTGCGTGTGCGGCTGCGAGCTGCTGGCCATCGAGAGCGAAGAGAAGCAGGCCTCCATCGGCGGGACGGCGATCCGCGAAGGCGACTGGCTCACGATCGACGGCGCCACGGGGCGTGTCATGATCGGCGAAGTGCCGCTCAAGGAAGCGGATATGTCCGCCGAGCTCCAACTGATGCTGGAGTGGGCGGACGACGTGCGGCAGATGAAGGTGTACGCCAACGCGGACAATCCCGAAGACGCGGCGAAAGCGCGCAGCTTCGGAGCGGAAGGCGTCGGCCTGTGCCGCACGGAGCACATGTTCCTGTCGCCGCAGCGGCTGCCGATCGTCCAGGAGATGATTCTGGCCGACTCGGATGCGGCCCGCGGCGCCGCGCTGGAGAAGCTGCTGCCGATGCAGCAGGAAGATTTCGACGCCATCTTCCGCGCGATGGCCGGCCTGCCCGTGACGATCCGGCTGCTGGACCCTCCGCTGCACGAGTTTCTCCCGAACCTGGAGGAGCTTGTGGCCCGTCAGGCGCAGCTTACCGCCGCACGGTCCGGCGCTTCCGGTCCGGATGCCGAGCTGCAGAAGCTGGAGTTCCTGATCCGCAAAGTCCGCGGCCTGCACGAGGTGAACCCGATGCTGGGGCAGCGGGGCTGCCGGCTGGGCATTCTGTTCCCCGAAATTTACAGCATGCAGATCGAAGCGATTTTCGGGGCGGCCCTGGCCTGTCTGAACGACGGCGTCGACGTCTCGCCGGAAATTATGATCCCGCTCGTGGGTCACGCCAACGAGCTGCGCATTATGCGCGGGCTGGTCGACGAGGTCGCGGATAGCATGCTCGGCGACCTGCACGCTCAGGTCAATTACCGCGTCGGCACGATGATCGAGGTGCCGCGGGCCGCGCTGACCGCGCCGCAGATCGTGCAGCATGCCGACTTCTTCTCGTTCGGCACGAACGATTTGACGCAGATGACGTTCGGATACAGCCGCGACGACGCGGAGGGCAAGTTCCTCACGCATTACGTCGACAGCAAGCTGCTGCCGGACAATCCGTTCCAGGTGCTGGACCGCGACGGCGTCGGCCAACTGATCGAACTGGCCGTTACCCGCGCGCGCGCCGCGAAGCCGAAGCTCAAAACCGGCGTCTGCGGCGAGCACGGCGGCGATCCGAAGTCGATCCGGTTCTGCCGGGAAACCGGCCTCGATTACGTGTCCTGCTCCCCTTACCGCGTGCCGCTCGCCCGTATAGCGGCCGCGCAGGCCGAGATCGAGATCGCCGCGGAAGAAGCGACCTCCGGGCAGCAAAGGATTGTATCCTGACCGCATTTTATATATCATGGAGATATACCCGATTCACCTGCGGGAATCCGCCCGTGAGGAGTGAGAGTCATACAGCTGTCTCAGCGCCAGATGGAAATTCTGGAACTCATTCATAAGCAAGCGCCCATAACCGGGGAGCAGATTGCCGAACAGCTTGGCGTAAGCCGTCCGACCATTCGTTCGGATCTGTCTCTTCTGGTGATGCTCGGCCATATCAACGCGAAGCCGAAGGTCGGTTATTTTCCGAACCAGTCGTTTCGCGAAGAACAGGCGGGCGGGCTGAAACTGAAAGTCAAACAGGTGCAGTCCATGCCTGTCATCGTACGCAAAACCGCTACCGTGGGCGACGCCGTCGTCGCCCTTTTTGTAGATAACGTGGGCGGTTTGGTCGTAGCGGATGAAGAAGGCATGCTGCTTGGCGTCATTTCGCCGAAAGACCTGCTGAAAGTGACACTGGGCAACCCTGCGGCCGCCTCCATGCCGGTTTCGCTGGTCATGACGCGCAAGCCGCAGCTTGTTACGGTGACTCCCGATGACGACGTCATCGAAGCCGCCCGTAAGATGGCGGAGAACCAGATCGATATGCTGCCTGTGGTCGTACCGCATGAGAACGGCAGCGATACGCCGTCTCTGGAAGTGGTAGGGCGCATCTCCAAAACAACAATGACCAAAGTGCTGCTCGACGCAGCCAGGAAGTGGTAAGGAAGGGGAACACATACCGGATGGTTCAGGATGCACATGAGGCGCAGCAAACGATCACAATCTGCTCCGATTCTGTCGGAGAGACGGCGGAGACGGTCGTACGCGCCACAATCCGCCAATTTAACGGCCACAATGTCAAGATGCGGCGCATCGGGCATATTAAGCATGAAGATGAGATCCGCGAGATTATGGAGGAAGTGCACCGCGAAGGCGGCTTCGTCGCTTACACGCTCGTCCAGCCTGAACTGCGGGAAATGATGAAAGAAGAGGCGATCCGCCTGGGCGTCCGCGCCATCGACATCATGGGGCCCATGATGCAGGCGTACATCGACACGTTCGACGGGGCGCCGAGCCGTAAGCCCGGCCTCATGCACGAACTTGACGACGCCTACTTCCGGCGGGTCGAGGCCATTGAATTCGCCGTCAAATGCGACGACGGGCGCGATACGACTTCGATGATGAAAGCCGACATCGTACTCATCGGCGTGTCCCGCACCTCGAAGACGCCTCTCAGCATCTTCCTGGCCCACAAAGGCTACAAAGTCGCGAACTTCCCGCTCGTGCCCGAAGTGAAGCTTCCGAAGGAGCTGTTCGAGTTCCCCGGCAGCCGCATCGTGGCCCTCACCATGAACGCGGAGAAGCTGTTCAAGATCCGGATCGAGCGGCTGAAGACGCTGGGACTGCCGTTCGGCTCCCAGTATGCCACCATGAACCGGATCAACGAGGAGCTGGAGCATGCCATCAGCATTGCGAAGCGGCTCCGCTGCCCGGTTATTGACGTAACGGACAAAGCCATCGAGGAGACGGCGGGTCTGATCATTGAGTTTTTGCAGGCGTAAAACCAATCGCGTGAGCGGTTGGGTGAAGCTCCCCGGTTTATGGACCGGGGGGCTTTTTTTGTTGGATTTTTGAATAGGCAGCGAGTAGAAGGAGGAATAAGACGTTATCCAATATTTGACATTTGTTCGGTGTGCCAGTAGCATGATAGTATCCTGAACCTGGCCGTATTTGGCGAAAAGGAGTGGTAGAATTCATGCCTTGTGTCCGGCTCAAAAAATCCTCTCTTATCATCGGGACCGTTATTCTGCTGCTTGCGTTTTCCCCCTTTGCTTATTCCCGGTATACCCTTTATAACCTCGAAAGAGGAATTCTGGCTTATTTAACCGAAACGAAACACTACGAAGAGAAGGAAATCCTCAGCATTGAGGCAAAAGTCAGCAAGACGCCGAGATATCCGATCTATGTAAAATTCGCGGACGAACCCGATATTACGTATATCTACTTACACAGGGACGATAGATACATTCAATTTCCTCCCACCAGGGATGCTCGCGGGAACCTGATTCTTCACAAACATACCGAAAAAGAGACGTTATGATCGTTTTAAGCCTTCGCTTGATTATGATTGTTGTAAACAGAGGGGGAACCTTCCGTGAAAAATAGAAGACTTTATTATTTTCTGGGAGTACTAGCAATTCTGCCGGCCTGGTATTTTATAGACATTCGAATGAACATCAACAACTATGAAAAAGAGCTAAGAAAGTACCTCATTGAGTCCAGGAAATATGCCGATGAAGAGATTTTAAGTTTAGAGGGGGAGCATAGTAAACTTCCTGCATACCCCGTTTACGTTAAATTTAAAGATGAGCCCAACGTAACCTATGTATATACCCATAACGGGGACAAGTGGATTCAACTAGAAGGGGCTCGTGATCAGTATGGAAATCTGCCTAAGTACAAACATGATGAAAACCCGAAGTTGATAAAATAACAAATCAACCGGAATTATCAAAGCGGCACGGCATTATCGGGAGCAAGAGCGCGCATGCTTGTCCGAAGAAAAGCTGGTAGGAAGGAGATGAACTAATCTATCATGGTCTTGTTTACTATAGATATTAGAAAAGTGTATGTGTACACCCATCGTCTTCAAAAGGACGGCACATTTAAAGAGGTCAAACAAAACTTATCCATACAAGAGGGGGATGCGGTGTTTGAGGATTACGATCATGCCGAACAATGGATGAAAAACAACCCCGTGGTTTACGTGGATGATGAAAAAATTTATAACGAGTCTGAATCCTATTCGTTTGGATCACCCGCGTTCAACATCAGGCAGCATCGCACGTCCCTTCCCCAAAATATTTTCTTCACGAAAGAGGAAGTCGCGAACGTTCTGGAAAATGGCAATGACGAAGTTAACCATGTTCTGGTTGTGGATTACGACGGAGTGGTACATTTACTACCGGAATGCAGCAATTTGCGCGGTTACGCTGTAAGGTTCGAGACTTTTATAGCCGGAAAAGGTTATGTGGGGTCCACAGGTAATCTCCGTCATCTGGATGAAACTTACCGGGCTTTGTTAGATGCCTGGGTCGAGCATCTGTATCACGGAGATGAGGCTTACAGGGATTATGACATCGGGAAGATCACGGTAGAGGAACTGCAAAAAGAGGCGGAAGCTTTAGTGGCTAAGATGAGGACCCTGGGTTCTGAGAAGGAGAGTTGATTAACTTTTGACCTATTTTATTACTTTTATCCTTAACTTTATAGTAGCTTACTTTATTTATGACGATTCCAGTTTCCTTAAACCTTTCATCCATTCTGTCTTTATACTGATTTTGGTGGCCGGGATGGATTTAATTTCGAAAAATAAAAAGAAAAGAATGGACCGCTCGAGTGAAAGCTCAATAAGAAATAAATAACGGAGGATGGGCTGATTAATTCGATAGCCACCAGGAGGTCTTCTTGTATGAAAGATATAATATATAGTGTGCTCATCGCCATCCTCATAACAATAGCCTCCTCTTTTGTTGAGAATACTGTTAGCCTTTATTTTTTTGTGATTTGCCTAGTTATCTGTTTCGGTGTGGGCTGGATCGTTGAAAAGATAAGTAAATATATTTCGAAAAATAAAAAGAGTAAGCAATTTAAAGATTAATGGAGGATGACGGATTAAAGACAGGGATTTATCATCCGGTCATTTTTGTAATTGACAAATGGAGAACTCGCCTTCGTAAATAGAAACATTCAATAAGGTTCCATCTGATTTCTTAAACATGTAAGTTGCGCCCGCACTGAGATCCCCTGCATAAGTCCAGCCATGTTTTTCAATTTGCCTCTTATAGCTGCTCTTCAAGCCATCTGTCTGATGAATGCCCGGAGCTGTATAAACGTGTATGGTGCCTACTGAATTCGGAATGGTTTTTTTGAGAACGGCGTTACGCGGGACGGGATACCCTTCTGGTGAAAGCGTGTATTGAGCGGTTCCAGACCAAAAAAGGTAACCAGCACACAAAATAACCAAAAGTAAAGCTGACATAAAAATTTTTCTCATAGTCTACCGCCTTCTTGATTTTGTCACTATTTTTAATGCCGGTGGATTATGGAGCTAAAAAGACCTCAGGTAAGAAGACTCTTATAAACGATACTCCTTTAATAGCAGAAAGTTACGATTTTCATGTTTTTTTGAACAATCTATTATGGGACCAGAGGGCAATTCGTGTAAGTGCTTCCCAGGTGAGATCGTGCAATATAACCGTTATACAAAAACCACCCCAAACAAGAAAAGACCTTCCGTTATCCCCAAAGGATGACCGGAAGGTTTTCTGTGCCCTGGCAAGGGTGGCTGCAGATTTTTAGCTCCCCGAGCTTGATTAGCTCGACTACCGCCTGTGAACGACCTTATACATTCAACTTTTGCATGACATTCGTAATATGTTTTGTAACACGCATAGTTAAAACCCAGTAACGGCGCGGTTTTGACGGTTTCAGCGTGTCCCCCGCCCGCTTCACCGTAATTAAGCGAATCCGCACGTTGTTAGAAACGAAGCTTGACGACGGTACACCTGTCCTTGAACGAGCGTGGAGAAATCGCACAGGCGGTGGCGTTGGGAAACAGTCTGTATATAAAGTCAACATGGCTTGCGGCGTATCAATGGGGCGCGATTCTAAAGACGTTAAAAGTATTGACGTTAAAGAATCGCACGTTAGCGAAATACACGTTGAAGAAAAGCACGCGCTAATGTTGAAAAACAGTACGAATAACGTGAACAATTTCAACGTCTCGGATGTTGTCGCAGCTTCACACAAAGAAGAACCAGTATCTATTCCTTCGGAAAATGCCAACGACAACAATATACACTTACCCCAGGTCGTTAAGGAAGACGTCGAGCATAAATCCTTTAATTGGGGTGAGGAATGGGAAAAGGATTTCGGCGATGCAGACCGAGAACGTAGACGTAAATCCGAACGCCCATTAACCGCAAAAGAAAAGGCGGATATTGAAGAAATTCAGAATAGCCGAACGGTGACTTATTCGCTATCAGACGAAATGTTCGAAGCAGCATTCGGGGTTAAAAATAATACTTCGACTTCTTGTTAAAGTCACAATTAGTATAACTGTATATATGACAAGACGTGTATTCCTACGGGTTCGGGGTTCACGTCTTTTTATTTACCCGTAGCGTCACAAATTGTATAACGCGAGGTGACATAATGAATGCAATTGAACAGTGATACAGTCCGCCTTATCCGGGCGAACACGCAATAGGACTGCAATGAAACTTAATGAATTTTTTATGGAATCGGAGTTAACTATTTACTTATTACGCCGATATATTACAAATAACATATACTTCAATGAAGAGAGAGGTCCGCGATGCAAACGAATGGTATTTACGCATCATCAACTCCAAGCACTATAGTAGCAAAGAATAACCAGCTTGCTACTAAAGTGCTTGTCCCTGCAAGTAACAATGCTTCTGATGCAGTAGAGATGTACATCCCGAGTGTGATTGATGAAGGACAACAAGAGCTTCGTGCATTGGGAGGCCAGTGGATTGTTGGAAGGGAATTTACATCAGTTCAAGGTACGGACTACTCAAAAAATTTTCTGGATGATGTAAGCGGGTTTCTGGTAAAAAGCGCATATGAGCGTGATCTACTGCTTCAGCGTTACACAGGAGACGAATTGAGTCAGCATCTTGAGCAATACGATAAGCAAGTTCAACTCAAAATAGAGGATATCGCGCAGACAACAGCGAGCACTTTGTCTCAATATTTGAATTTTGAAAATGATTCTATTTTTGGAGGTAGCAAGGAGACACAAGGAGAGTTCCTCTCCACCTATAAGCCGATCTTCGACAAGGATGAGTTGACCGATCGTATTAAGAATATGCTACAGGAACAGTCCCGGCTTCTGGGCAAGTTACAGGAGGAGCAGGGGGACCAGTGGAAGCAGATCATGGAACAAGGCGGCAAGGGGATTACAGACTTTCGGGATTTACTGAAGGAGGAGGCAAGTAAAGCCTCTGTAGGAGAATCTACCTCTTTTCAAGATATTAGTTACCGTGATGTAGCAGGAGTATTCGATGCCCTGGTACACACAACAGCTAAAGCTATGAACACGTTTACTTTTGATACGGAATGGATGGCTAACAATTTAGGGACCGCACGTCTCAAGCTGGATCTTTATTTGCAACAATCGCCTATGTCGTCAGCGATTAAGGAGCAGCTCACGCAGTCCGTAGATAAGGCAATGAGTACCAAGATGGGAATCGCAGAATATGACGACTATAAATTCTCTCTTATCTCAACGCCTTCCTTCCGCAAACAATTTGCTTCACATCAAGAAATGTCATTGGAAATAAAGCGAAAGTACAGCGCCCATCTACAAGACCTTAATGCCAAGAAGTCTGTAGGAACGATCATGTGGGAGAGCATGAAGGGATTATTGAATCAGAAGCCGGAAGATCTTCTCAGTGGCCTGACGAACGCCTTCAATAGTCTGCATCACAGCCTCATATCAGCACCGAGTATGCAAGGGGATGTAGGTCCAAAGGCCAAGCTTGAATTTGCAAACCAGGTACGAGATGCGAATCTAGAGGACTGGAACAGCTTCATTTCTTCTCTGAATATGGGTCAACAGCAGAAGAGCGCGCTTACGATACCCAAGAATAGTATTGATATTAAAGTATAGTCGTGAATAACGTAGAGCTTCTGTCCGGAATTCAGCCGGGTAGAGGCTCTTCATATGTGTTCTAGTTCGCAGCTTCAATTCCCGATAAGGGGAATATCAAGCCGAAAATTGCGAATGAACCTGAAAATGGGTAAGAGCTAACCGTCATCAGCAGTGGACCGTGGGCATTGGCGCCATTTTCAAAAGTGAGTACGGTCTCGAGAAAATAGGGGAAACAATATATGTCCCAACTCCTCTGTCGAAGAAAAATGCACAAATGTAAGGACATTGTACAAGTCGTGAAATGCCATTTGCTTCTAGGTAGCAAAGATGCATATATTCGATAAGTACGGGTTACGTTACAAAAAATAAGCAATCATAAAAAAGAAGGACAATGGAATAATTCGTCCTTCTTTTTTATGGATCATTTAGGCCAATACGATTCAACCGGCGCTGTACTAAAAAGACGAACTAATCAACCCATACGTTTTGAAGAGGAAGTCCTCGCTCTGTTCGCGCCAAGTCAACAACACGTTGGATAAAGTCAGTTTTTGCCCGCGTGTAACCTTCAGGATCTGAAGGATAGTGTTCAGCCAACGTTCGTTTTAGTTCCCCATACTCTATTACGAAATCAGGATGGGCACGAAGGTAATCGCGAAATAGTAGTTCATTTCTTTCGTAAAATCCTTCAAACGGAAAGATATGCAAATGATGCGTACGTGCTCCTGCGTGTTCTTTTGCAAAGAAGTGTCGCCCGGTCTTGAAGGCTCCAATATAATGATAGCCTGAATTGCTAAGCAGGTTTTCATAGATTTGCTTATCAAGCAACGTATGAACCGCAGCGGAAATATCGATAATGGGCTTTGCGCCTTGATTGGGTATTGAAGTACTCCCGGTATGTTCAATGGCAGCGATGTGTGGAGCCAGTATTCCAAGCAATCGCTCTTTCTCTTTTTCAAATTCCACAGACCAGTCAGAAATGTAGGGAACTATGTTGACTAAATAATGTTGTTGAGCGGACATTCTTTCACTCTCCCTTTTTTCTATTTCAAGATAACCGTTTACAAAAACGTGAGGAGGATAATACCATTTCATGTTTGTTTTGTCAATGTTGCAAATGATCGCTTGTCGTTGTAAGGTAACCAACACACAAAATAACCAAAAGTAAAGCTGACATAAAAATTTTTCTCATAATTTATCGCCTCTTGATTTTGTCATGATTTTTAATGCTTGTGGACATGCAACTAAAAAGAACTCAGGTAAGAGGACTCTTACAAACGATACTCCTTTACCAGCAGAAATTTACGATTTCCATGTTTTTTTGAACAATCTATTTTGGGACCAGGGGCAATCTGTGTATAGTGCTTCCCAGGTGATATTGTGAAATATAACCGTTGTACAAAAAACCACCCCCAAACAAGAAAAGACCTTCCGTTATCCCCAAAGGATGACCGGAAGGTTTTCTGTGCCTGGCAAGGGTGGCTGCGTCAGATTTTTAGCTCCCTGAGTTTGATTAGCTCGACTACCGCCTGTGAACGACCTTTTACATTTAAATTTTGCATGACATTCGAGATATGGTTACGCACGGTCTTCTCCCTGATAAAAAGCTGCTGTGCGATATCCTTCGTCGTTTTGTCCTGTACGAGTAATTCAAAGACTTCGCGTTCACGATTTGTGAGTAAGAATTTGTTTTTATGGTCGCTGCCCTTCAAGGGCAAATAATGTTAATCACTTACTTTCACTTCTAGTCACTCCATATCACTTCTAACCACTTGCTGTAACTGAGTTTGTCCTATTTATCTTTCACTTCATTTCACTTCTCTTCACTTTGTTTCACCTGCTGTATTCTGCTCTTTTTGCATCAAAATTGCATCAAGTGCATCAATCATTCTCATTACGAAATAGAAGGCTATTTTAGTCTGTTTTTTCGCTCATGTGCTCATTTAATTATCTGATGAAAATCACTCGAAAATCAAGTCATAACCGTGCGGCGTTTGCCTTTGAACGTGTTATATTTATAGCATAGGAAATAAAGAGAGCAGCCCGAGTTGATCGGAGCTGCTTTTTTTGTAATAACAAAACCCCAAAGGGAAGGCACTCCCTCTGGGGTTTGTTTCACGCTTGGTTACCTCTACTTCTCTTGCAGTTGTCGGGCTTTAAGGCCTAAGCTATGGTTGGCTTTGGTTATCCCTAAAGTTGACCTTCAACACACAGTGTGCCTACTCTGTTTCTATAGGAGCGACCATGACTTATGCAGACGTGACCCTGCGATAGTTTTACCCCTTATAGCTCATGGTATAGAAGGGATCAGAAGAAGAGATTCTTTAGAGAGTCGGCGAAGTCTCCCTTACTTTTGCGCCTAAGAAGAATTTCCGCGTCTGAACACTTATATTGAGGAACAAGGGGAGAATATAAAGTCGGCTATAATATGTAACAACATTTACCACCAACTCCTTTCTCCCCTCATTTGAGGGTTGATAGATAATACGTAGTCTAAAGAATAGCGGTTTCGAATCTGAGGTTATTTTCAAAAGTAAAATTTTATAATTAGCTTTGTTGTTCAAAGCAACAACTTAAAAAAGAAGTGCCGAATTGTGTAAAACTCCATATCCCTTCTTGTATAACTGCATTACCAGGAGAAGATTCATCATTTTCCAAAAGGTTGTTCAATTCAATATAAACCTCATGTTCCTTAATTGTTTGATATCTCGATTTATCATCATACGCATATGCCAATTGTACTTTTATTAACCCAAGACGTATTAAATTATCGACAGAGGAAAGATAAGTTCTATAATTGGTGGTTTTCATGTCGGGTAAAGGAAAGAAATTATCAAATATGTTTTTCTGTCCTGAAATTTGGTTTTTAGGCACATAACGAATACTTGCAATGGGTACAGAATGTTCGTTGTCATGCAAAAATTTTAATATTTTTGCATCTAGTGGGGACAACTGTTTGATTATTTCAATAAAAGATGTATGAACTAATGAATTTTCACTTTTATTCATTGATGAAGCTATTAATTGGGCAAACATTTGGCGAATATCCTCATGCTCGATATAATACTTAGATGCTTCTAAGGCAGGTCCAACTATATCTAGTGGTGGCTCAATTAAGTTGTCTTCTGGAATTGCGGCTATCCTCTTATCTATTTCAGCTTTATAAGAATTTATCTCATGTTCTTTTTTGAGTTTTGCTTTTTCGATGGGGGCAAAAACTAAATAAAACAAATTGTATAGTCCTTTTCCAATCTGTTCTGCTGGAGGTTCTAGAACTTTTTTTACGATTTCTGTAGGGACTTTAACTGTTCCAATCAAGTCAGTAATTACACTATTCTTGTCTTCAGACATTCTGCAAAACACATCCCCTTTTAATTTATATAGGAAGATTGTACCAGAAAATGTGCAGATGTTCTCTTCGATTAATCTAAATTTTAGTAACCAAAGTAGTGAGATGGCACAAAACGGATTATTTTCTGCTAACATTAACTAGGGTTTCTGTATACATTAACTACACTTCAAATATGGTTACTGTATCGTTTTCACTACAATAACTCGCTTCAACTCGCATTAATTTATACATTAACTACACAAAAGAAAAGAAATTAATTAAATAAAACATACATAGTCATGACCACTCGGATCATGACTTTTTGCATGCCTTTAAAATTGATTCTTAGACGTTTTTTGGGCTGGATATGTAAATTTCGTTTATATGTAGAAAACCTTAAATAGACGTCATTATGTTCGTCTTATGATGTAATAAAGGATATGTTTGGAAAGGAAGTGAGGATATGCCACCAAAAGCGAGAAAACCGTGTTCCATGGTAATATGAGATTAGAAATGGCGAGAACGAGACCCCCGGCGCAAACGTGCGGTAAACACGGGCGGATCTCTTCTCGCCTTTCTGTTTTAGATGATGCCCATTTTACTGAAAATGAAGTAAACAGTAAGCAGGCCGATAATTCCAGACCAAATAGGCCATGTAACATTAACGAGTTTGTTTAGGAAATCCAATCATTTCACCTCCATAGGTATAGATTCTGTGAGTAACAAAAAAATCCTATGATCACAAAATGGATTATTGAAACCATAAAAGTATTTTTTATTATATATTAGAAAATATTGACATAATAAAGTCGGTGTTTTATATTTTATCTGTATCCTAAAATTGGAGGGAAACATATGAAAAAAATCGCACTAAATCTATTTCTAGTACTATCTCTGTTACTCGCTTTACCTCTATCGGCTTTCGCGGACGAGCCAGAAAAGGATTCACAGAATGTAACAGGTGAGTTTAAGTTGGTTGAGGGTGAGAAAAAGGAATCGGAGCAAGGGGAAACCGAGAAGCCAGCTTTTGTTGAACATTTCAAGTTAGTTGAGAAAGATGAAAATGGCCTGATTAGTCCAGCTGCTGAAATCGGTGGATACGGAACAATTTTCTGCTATGACGGTGGAAAGGTTATGGAATGCAAGGTTAACTTTTATCTAACGGGTGGAGCACAAATTAAAGGTGTAGATGGTAGAGTCGTAACTTACGACTCTAATAAACGACAGTATGGAGAAGAAAAAATTGAAGTATGGTTTTCCTATGGTACACTATTCAGTAAATATCAAACAACAACTTTTGAGCATGGAGTCGTACCGGGAGTATATACAGCTAAGGTGTACGGAGCCCTTACTGGTATAAGTGGTAAAACAGACAATATGACAATTTACTACATAGTACCTATTACATCGGCTGAGGTCACAATTAAATAATATTGCCACGAGGAGTGAATCACTCCTCTTTTGTTAATTTTAGGAGGGACATGATGGATTGGGCAAAAGAGGAACCATCAATATCTAACGAGCATTCCGAACATGAGCAGGTCACAGAGATTCGGGTGGAAAAGGTGTATAATTCCTCAACGGATTTAGAAGCCGGCGGTTTAGATCAAATTAATTTGTTTTTCCTTGTTCCCGTATTAATGAACAAAGGTAACAGGAAAGATTTATACCTACCGGTTATTAGTGACGATTTCTCCGATACCGTAATAGAAAAATTCTTGTCATATTTCGTTGTGGCTGAGAAAGTCTATGAAAACAATCAACTAGCAAATGTGAATTTTATGAATTTGACTACATCAGCGCTGGAGAAACTGGAGAATGTAATTCAAAGTGATTTAGATCCATTTACGAGGGATTTATTTTTCAGAACTCGCTCCACAGAATATCCAATCTCAAAATTAAAGTGTTATACGGTTCAGGCTAAGGAATTTTTAGAACACGAAACAAGCAGTGATTCCATATCACCTGATCTTTGGGGATTCCTTCAAAGAACGGTTTTGGAGGCTAATGGCGAAATAAATATTAGTCCGCTCGGGTGGACATTTGATGAATCATTAACCCGCTCTGTCGCCTTAAGGTATTTCGTGGAACATGCGAAAAACGTAGATCTTATGGTCTCTCAAGATAACAGGGTTGTTTATTTCCGAGTAACATAAATATCAGATTTTAGGAGAACGGACATTTTGTCTGATCACTTAAGAAGAGAAAAGACATATTTGTCCGATCTCTCAAAAGGAGATACCGCGAAAATGGATGAGACGTTGCGCTCAGGCGGTGTTATTGCGTGAAAATGAAGGACGGCCATTTTGACACGGTTTTCAGCAGCTCGTTATAATGGCCTTGTTCTTCCTCTCTTGAAACAAAGTGCGTATGTTCTTAAAGCAAACAGGGAAGCGAATTTGCAGCGGACGGCTACGGCCGCCATTGTCTAAAGCAGCTCAAAGCACGGCCAACCGAATATATCAAACCAAAGTCGTCCATTCTGGGCGGCTTTTTTATTTATCCATGCTCGTGTACAGGGCGCCGCAAATGCCCGCCACGCAAGAGATTCAGGCGCTACAAAGCTGTTACTTAAGCAGAAGGAGGCACACGCTCATGGTGCAAAAGCGCAGGAAGAAATATAAACGACGAAATTTTACTACACCGTTGTACAAAAAAACACCCCCAAACAAGAAAAGACCTTCCGTTATCCCAAAGGATGACCGGAAGGTTTTCTGTGCCCTGGCAAGGGTGGCTGCGTCAGATTTTTAGCTCCCCGAGCTTGATTAGCTCGACTACCGCCTGTGAACGACCTTTTACATTCAATTTTTGCATGACATTCGAGATATGGTTACGCACAGTCTTCTCGCTGATAAAAAGCTGCTGTGCGATATCCTTCGTCGTTTTGTCCTGTACGAGTAATTCAAAGACTTCGCGTTCACGATTTGTGAGTAAGAATTTGTTTTTATGGTCGCTGCCCTTCAAGGGCAAATAATGTTAATCACTTACTTTCACTTATAGTCATTCCATATCACCGAAATCACCTGCTGTATTTTTGCGGAACTTATGGTCTTTAGTGGAAAGTATGCAAACAAGGAGCAAGCTGAACAAGCACTGTGGGATTTGGGTCTATTGATAATATAAGAAGTGACATCTTATGCACATCCGTATGTTAATTCTTTACTGCGTGCCGTACTCGGTATACTGAGCATTACATGGCCTGAATACGTTGGCGACGAGTATAACCTCAGACATACATTTGAAATCGGGAAATAAGAAAAGGAGCGCTCACTAATTCGCGAGCGCTTTTATTTTTATATAGCTTTTATTTCGTGAAAAAAAGGCTTGCGTAATAAGTTTTCATAAATCACAACAAAGTATTTGTTACCTGTGTTTATAGAATTGGTTTCTTGATCATTAACATTTACTTTTTTTTCTGAGCCATCTTCAAATTTTACGATAACATATTCAATATTTTTCTCAACTATATTTACTTCAGCTACTGTTTTACTAAAGACATTTTGATAGTAAAATCCAAAAAATAATAATACAAGTATTAAGAGAATTATAGTAATTGTTTTTCTATTCAAGAGATGTCCTCCTTTTGTTTTTTGCGAAATAATATGCAGATATAACCAGAATATACTATTTAAACAATATTAGGACGATAAAAAATGGGAATCGTAAATATTTCGATAAATCGATTTAAACGACTTAATCGGATAAGAATAGATCATAAAATCAAAATTTCAACGAAGGAATCGACAAGCACACGTATACAAGACTTCTTCTGTAATCCCTACCGTAATCGGCACCCAAACAAATTGCGCTGGTTGTAAAGAGATATGTATCCAGACGAATGAATGACAACAGATGAAGAGTTGATCAAACTCTATCTGGAGACTCATCAATTTTATAAGCGGTTTCATGCTGACGTGAAAAACTCCAAGCTCATATACGTGACTAGCATTTTGACGAGATCCACGATTTTAAGGATTCCAAGTCTATCAATGTTAACAAAAACTCAATGGGTTTCCTGACAGCAACCCTTAATCGTGTTTTAAAACCAGCCCCCAAAAAACACCCAAAACAAGAAAAGACCTTCCGTTATCCCCCAAAGGATGACCGGAAGGTTTTCTGTGCCCTGGCAAGGGTGGCTGCGTCAGATTTTTAGCTCCGCGAGCTTGATTAGCTCGACTACCGCCTGTGAACGACCTTTTACATTCAATTTTTGCATGACATTCGAGATATGATGACGCACGAACGGGAGCAATATGCTGCTACCCTGGAACTTGTCAGGATGCTAGAGGAAAAAATACCAAGTGCAAAAGAAGTAAAGGACATTCGGAGATCCGGGGTATAGTTGGAAAGCTTGCCCGGTTATAAGCATGGACAAGTTTCGGACGGATTTGAAAGGGGATGAGATTATGCTTGATAAAGGTGTAGCAACCACAATCATCAATACGTGGATTAAACCGGTGTGGCAAGAAGCGAATAAAGGCAAAGACGAAGAGGTCAAGGCTTATATGCACTGGCTTGCGAATCAATTAAGAATAGCTTCTGGACAAATGGCGGAATAGTCCTTAATAAATAAAACAAAACAAAACCACTTATAATTAGGTGGTTTTGTAATAAAATTATTTATACTTAGGGTCGATAATTTGTTTAGTATTCTCATTGATATTATCCACACTCTTAGATGTTTCTGAAGTCGGTATATCATTAGGAGAAGATACTTTTACAAATTTCCCATACTGAGTATGTAATGTTCCAGTTGATTGTTTTATTGAATCTAATTCCTGTTGAGACAATTTTTTTTGGGAAGTAACTGTTCCATCTAAAGCAAAACCGGTTGTGCCTTTGTATTCCCCATTAACTTGTTGAGCTTGACCCACTGGTTGATTGTATTTATCCATAATCTGATAAGAGATTTTTGGAGCCCAAGCCAGAACAGCTGAGTATTGAACAAGAGTTATGGTACGGCAATAACACTGTTATTCAAGATTTGTTGAATTTCGTTCTCAGTTAATATTTTTCATGTAAATGTGAATTTGGAATTGAAAAGCTAACTTGCTTGTAATAAGAAGAACTGAGATAAAATATGTGTTGAATTGATATGACAAAACCCCCGCGGATTGTTCCGCGGGGGCCTTTTTTATTTTACGGTAAGCTGTGGAAGTGGGTAAAGCGTAGGCGCTGTGTTCTTAACTTGTTTCTTAATACTCATGTACATTACAGCGGCCGTAACCAAAATAGGGAGGTGTATGGTCATGAGGGTGAATGTCGTCAAGGCTGAGAATTGCATACACATTATAGCGATGATCGGAAATAAGACATTATACCGATTGATTAAGTTTTGAAGGAATCGAATCAATAAGCCAACTAATACAGATACAACCAATAGACCAGGATAACCGAAGTTTAGAATTGATTCCACTTGGTAGCCAAAGGCGTAGGCTGATTTCATAGCTCCGACATCGTGAGTACCAACGATTCGGTATCCCAAGGTAGGCGAGATATTCCACGTAAACCATGTAGGCGCGCTGTATCCCTTAAATGGAGCAATGCTCCGGGGCACGTAAGCAAGTGCTGTATAAACGTAGCCGGATCCGGGATAAGGAAGAAGTTTAGAGTGAGTGAATTCAGTGTTGTCAACAGCAGCCCAAGTAACCCAATTACGATCAAAGTCGGTCGAGAGTACCTCAACCATAGTCTCAGACAATGACGATTTTTCGTTGACGTGCGTCACTTTGAAATTCTGAGAGTAGAGCGTAAGAATTACCAAGATTACTACCGTTCCCGTAACAAAAGGTTTTGAACTCTTTTGTACAAAGTAACGTGCCAAAAAAGGGAACAACGCGATGAATACCAAGTCAGTCCGTTCGCCGCGGATAAAAGATGTCATCAAGGCCACAACCATGAAGAAGATGGCTGGGAAGATATTACGTTTATGCCTCACTGCCTGGTAAGTGAAGTATAGAGCAAGACCGGTAGGGATTTGAAGTAGGACAGCATACGGACCAAGATCAAAAAGCAGGTCTCGCAACTGCATATTATGCTCCAAGTTGGAAATGTCAACTTTGGTCGCGTAGATCCATAAGACATACATAAAAATCCCGCTGCTTACTAGGATAATCAGCGTTTTAAACATTACAGGAAGCTTTATTTCCCAAGCGTAAAGTAACTTCCACTTAACTGATGCTTTATAAGCGATAAAGGCAATTAAGTAGGAAATGATTACAATTAGCATCGTACCAACCAGGGTCTCATAACTAGCTCGATAACCCAATTTTTCCTCATTCAGAAAAAATGTAACCGGCAGCGGGACTAAATAGTACATCAGGACACCCACTGTAAAAAAATCAAAAGCGGTTAGCCGTTTTTTTACCAAGACTTTTCTTAAGAGCAGAAATGAGAAAACAACCGTAAATGCTACATAGACAAGTATGACCCCTAACAAATTACACCCTTCTCCCTATTCATGATTTCCCCCAATTTTAATGATTCTTTCAACAACAAATAACAAGCCGCCAAGAATTGAGAAAGATACGATGATGTCCACGGTCCCCGGATGAACAAAAATAAAGGCTCCCAAAATGGATAGCAAGACTAATGCAGGTTTAAGGTTCATTCTAACCTCTCTTCAGATACATAATGTATCACAAATTACATTAAAATTAGATAAAATTTTGTGCAGTAATGTCAGCCTAGTGGCTACTAATAACATATATTTTGTCGTACATAACTTCGATACATTTCGTATCGGTTTTCCGGAAAAATTTCCACCAAAATATCTTAAATTTCATTGAAGGAATCGACAGGCTCGTCCGCCGAATAGAATGGTCACGGAGGTGCTTGTACGTGATCTGTCATATCAAATCCATATTGGCGCAACTCGGCCCTAAGCCGCCGAAGATGGGGGAGCTTGCTGATTCTATTGGAGTAAACCGCAACACCATTTCACGGTTAACTAACAATGAGCATGTCCCCAATTTAGAACTTGCATTTGATATAAGAGACAAGCTAAACCAATGGGCTGTTGAAAGAGGTAAAGAGTTGAACTGGACGATAGATGACATATGGTCAAGATAAAATTGAACAAAAAACTGTGCATATAATGAACCATCAGAGCAGAGGAGATGGTTTCAGTGAAGGAGACAGAGTATCGCATTCAGTACAACGGAGGACGTATAAGCAGCGTTAGGGCGTCCAGAGAGGACAGGAAGGAGTCGGGTACAGGAGAAACCTTGGGGCATTGGTTCGTGGTCATTCTTGGCTTGCTGGTCGCGGAAGGATGATGGATGCTGTGGGCATGATCCATCCAGTACATCAACGTCTCGCGGAACTGTGGCAGGTCAATTTAAAACGGCCGCTCACGAAGCCAGAGCTTTCAGAAATGAACCAATGTTTGAGCGTCAACGGCCGGCTTTGCTTTAAAAATGCCTACCTGGAGAATTGTTCTTTGTTGGCCTCGATGACTAATGACATCGACTGGCAACATGAAATTTGCCTTGATATCGAAATGTTGCAATACCCAGAGACAAAGAAAAAGCCGGGCCACAAGGGCACCGACTAAGGAACTACCGCACAATATTATATTTAGACAATGCCCGGCCCATTCGTGGGTACGGATTTTTTAATTTATTCGTTAAAAGTTTGTCTTTCTCATGCAGCCTCTCTAATAAAATAATATCTAAGTATCGTATAAGTTCTTTTATCTTTATTCTGCTTTCCTATGAGCAAGTAGATGGAAATTTTATAGAGACGCCGAGGATACGTTACATTGGTAACGAAAATCTAAAAGGTCACTCAAATGAGTGGCCTTTTTAGTTGACCAAGGATCCGAAATGGGATGGATGGGTATGAAAGAAGGTTAATCCATCTAAAGTTCGCAACGTGGCTTAAGTGTAAGACGAAAGCGTCTAAATATACAAAAAACACGGTAACGAGGGGTTTTTATCAAAAATCCCCAAACAAGAAAAGACCTTCCGTTATCCCCCAAAGGATGACCGGAAGGTTTTCTGTGCCCTGGCAAGGGTGGCTGCGTCAGATTTTTAGCTCCCCGAGCTTGATTAGCTCGACTACCGCCTGTGAACGACCTTTTACATTCAATTTTTGCATGACATTCGAGATATGGTTACGCACAGTCTTCTCGCTGATAAAAAGCTGCTGTGCGATATCCTTCGTCGTTTTGTCCTGTACGAGTAATTCAAAGACTTCGCGTTCACGATTTGTGAGTAAGAATTTGTTTTTATGGTCGCTGCCCTTCAAGTTGTCATCCCTCCTTGCTCGGGTTTTGGAGTAATTACAAGGGTAAGGGATACAGTCAACTTAGTGTATGAAGGGCGCTTACCAATGGTGCGATGGCGTGGGAAAAATAGGCGGGAACAGGGCTTTTTAAGACCCGTGATCCCTCGTACTGAATTTGATAATCGTTTGTAACAAATCCCGGCGGTCTCTGCTGTAAAATGTTCTGTAGAGCATTAGGGAGGAGATTCAAGCCATGCGGAAAAGTTGGGCAGCAGCGGGAATGACGGCGGCGCTTCTGGTCGGCATTACGGCCGGAGCTTACGCGACGAGCAATTTGAAGGAGATCAAAGCTTTTTTAAACCCGGATTTGCAGGTGGATTTGAACGGTACCACGTTTACGCTGAAAGATGAGCAGGGGAACGACTTGGTCCCCATCACGTACGAAGGCAATACTTATCTGCCTCTCCGCGATCTTGCGCAGCGGCTTGATTTGAGTGTGGCTTGGGACGGCACGAACAATAAAATCTTTCTGAAAAACAAGCCTTACATGGAATTTTCCGCAGAGGACGAGGCCTTGCTTGAGAAATACGGATACGGATTCCGGGTTCCGAGATGGCTGGAAAATGTGATGGTGAGCGTCATACCGGAGGAAAACGTGAAAACGTCCATCGAAGAGGGCCGCTTGGATAAACGGGCGCAGGCGCTGACGCTGATCCACTATATGGTCCAGGATGAGAATTTGCACCGTCTGCACGACGTGGCGGCCCGGATCGAAGTGTACAAGAAAGAAGACTGGCCCGAAGTGAAAAAAACCGCTACCGGCGCAGAAGTTCTCGGCGAGAACGACCGGTATGTGTATATCGCGAAGAAGGCTGCGGAGAATCCCTACGAGCCCGGAACGCTGGATGCGGAAGGCTTCGGAGATTTGCGGGATTGGCTGGATCTGCACGACTATTACTTTACTTTGAGCGGCAAATAAGAGGGAAAGCATTTAGTTGTGTAGGCGAAAAATGAAACGTCTCCGGGAGGGGACGTTTTTTGGTAAACTTGATTAAAAAAGGAGAAGTACCCATGATCGGAATATTGGCGGGAATGGGACCTAAATCAACCGGCCCGTTCGTGGACAAAGTAGTTGAGCAATGTCAGCAGATGTATGGAGCGGAGCGGGACACCGACTTTCCGCATATGATGATTTATTCTTGCCCGACGCCGTTTTATGTGGACAGGCCCATTTGTCATGCGGACCTGGAAAAAGCAATCCTCGAAGGGGCAAAGAAGCTTGAAAGCACAGGCGTCGATTTTATCGCCATGCCCTGCAATACGGCGCATCTTTACTACGCTTCCATACAAAAGGAGCTCTCCGTGCCTCTGTTGAACATGGTAGGCGAGACGATAAAGGAAATTCCGCGGAAAGCAAATAGAACGGCTCTTTTGGCTACGGGAGCCACGGTCGAGTCCGGTATTTATCAGGAGGCGCTGGCGTCAGCGGGGTTGGAGTGCGTGGGCAGAGAAAGCTGGCAGACGTGTATAAATGAACTGTTGCCCCTCATCAAAAAAGGGCAGAACAACGAAGCCGCCGTCCTATGGAACCGGCTGTGCTCCGAATTGGCCGAGTCGGTCGATACCGTCCTCATCGCTTGTACGGATTTGAATGTCGTATCGGATCCGAACGAGAATGCGTCCCGGGGGCTTCATTTTGTGGATTCGTCGGCATGCTTGGCGAGGGCCGTGGTGAGGGATTATATGGCGCTGGGAAAAATAGGTTTGGATGTACAGACTGATAGTTAAGCTGTTCCCGTTATCGTTAACGTAAGAGCCCACTCTCGTGTTTAATACATGAGAGTGGGCTTTTTCCGATTTCCGGCTGCAAAGGCTGCCGGACGAACCGACCCCTCGTCCGTGCAGGAAACTGCCGCAAGCGGCGTTTGCCGCATCGGTCGGCATCCGGCATCCGTCGCGCGCGGGAAAACGCCGCTGCCGGTCGCCCGCCCGCCGCCGGAACCAAAACAGACCGCCTCCCGGAGGAAGCGGTCTGTAACCGGCGCCGCCGTCACAGAAACGGCGCCATGATCGGCTGGATCAGCCCCAGCGAGAACAGCGCGGCCAGGATCATCGCGACGCTGGCGATGGCTCCCTCCTCGCTGCCGAGCTCGTGGGCTTTGCTCGTGCCGGCCCCGTGGGCGCCCATGCCGAGCAGCAGGCCCCGCGAGATGCCGCTGCGGATGCGCAGCGAGCGGATGACCAGCGGCCCGATCACCGAGCCGCAGATGCCCGTCACGACCACGAACACGGCCGTGATCGAAGGAATGCCGCCGAGCGAACGCGACACCTCCATGGCAATGGGAGTCGTGATGGAGCGAGGCGCCACGCTCTCGATCATCTGCGGGCTGGCGTGAATCCAGCCCGCAGGCAGCACCGACGTGAGCACGGCGACGACGGAGCCGCACAGCACGCCCGCCACAAGCACGATAGCGTGCTTGCGGAGCAGCTTGAACTGGCGGTACAGCGGGATCGCGAACGCTACGGTGGCGGGCTGCAGCAGATCCGTCAGCGGCTTCGTGCCGGCGTTGTAGGCTTCGACCGGCGTACCGGTGAAGAACAGACCGGCGATAAGCAGAACCGGCGCGACGACGAGCGGCGACAGGTAGGCTCTGCCTGTTTTCCGGTACAGCCGGTTGGCCGCCCAGAAGACGACGATGGTGATCAGCAGGTACAGAAGTCCGGTTCCGGTCATAAGGATGCTTCCTCCTTCTTGTCTTTGCCTGCGCGTCTGCGCCCCAGAAATTCCGCCACGAGCCCCGTACTTGCCATGACGAAGAACGTGCTGATAATGATAATGAGCAGGTACCGGCTTCCCGATACCGAGAACATTTCTTTATATTCCAAAATGCCGACGGCGGGCGGGACGAAGAAGAGCAGCAGCTTCGACAGCAGAAAATCGGCGCCCTTCTCGACCCATTCCAAACGGACCCAGCCGAAGTGGAGCGCGGCGAAGACGATGAGAATGCCGACGATGCTTCCCGGCACCGGCAGGTGCAGCCGCTCGGACACGAGACGTCCCAGGTAGGCGAACGCGATCAGCAGGACGATCTGGCCGCAGGTGACGAGCGCCCGCCGGACGTGAACCGGAGCAAACCGGTCCGGCGGCCAAACGAAACGTTGTTTTTTATGTGGACCGCTTAAAGGTGGTGCGGGTTGTTTGTTCATCCGGATAATCCCCTTCCATAATTTCGAGTATACGCAGGGGACAAGGATAGGTAAAATACATATAACGAATGGTTTTCATTCCTTTTCTCTATGGAAGGGGAACCAATGCAGTCACATAAAGGAGACGATGACTTGGACGTTAGGCATCTGCAATATTTTCTGGAAACGGCTAAGCGCAGAAGCTTCACCAAAGCGGCGGAAGCCCTGCACGTCACTCAGCCCACGATCAGCAAAATGATCCGCATCCTGGAGGAAGAGCTCGGCGTCGAGTTGTTCGACCGCACGGCACGACAGATTGTTCTGACGGATGCGGGCGAAGCCGTCATGATCCAGGCGCAGCAGATCGTCCGCTCTCTGGAAAATCTCTCTGTCGATCTGGCGGACGTGACTTCCATGCGCAAGGGGCAGATCCGGATCGGCCTGCCGCCGATGACCGGAGCGCCCTTCTTCCCGGAGCTGATCGCCGCCTTCCATAAGCTGTATCCCCGGATCGGAATCCGGCTGATCGAGGAAGGGGCGCGCACGATCGAGCGCGAGGTGGAGAGCGGGAGCCTCGATCTGGGCGTCGCGGTGCTTCCCGTCGATGCGGAGCGCTTCGACATGTTTACCTTCGTCAAGGAAGAGCTCCGGCTTGTCGTGCATCACGGGCACCGGCTCGCCCGCAGGCAGAGCGTCCGCCTTGCGGAGCTCAGCGGCGAGAAGTTCCTTATGTTCCGCGAAGGCTTCACCCTGCACGAGAGCATTCCCGCAGCCTGCATTCAGGCGGGATTCAAGCCCGACATCATCTACGAGAGCTCCCAGTGGGATTTTCTGAGCGGGATGGCGGGAGCGGGTCTCGGCGTCGCCCTGCTGCCCGAAACGATCTGCCGCAAGCTGAGTCCGGACAAAGTAGCCACGATTACCCTGGTTTCTCCGCGGATTCCGTGGCATCTTGTTATGATTTGGCGCAAAGAGGGTTACTTATCTTATGCCGCCCGCGAATGGCTGCGGTTTTCGAAGGAGCGGCTGTCCCTGCCGAATCTCTAAGAAGTCTGGGAGGCCGGCTCCAATCGCTTCGCGCCAGGCACCGTTTTGTTTCCAGGCAAAACATGGTACGATATACCCAATGCTTTCACCCTGATCACGGACGAAATGAGGACCTTTATGATTCGCACGGTCGCTGTTACCCGCAGCGGAGAACTGGTCTTGGACCTGCCTTTGCAGGAGCTGGACGGAGATTCTATCGACTGGTACTGGGTAGACTTCAACAATCCGACTCACGAAGAGGCTATGCTGCTCGACACCCATTTTCATTTTCATCCGCTTGCGGTTGAAGACTGCTTTCATCTGCTGCAGAGGCCGAAGCTGGACCACTATGAGGATGTCCACTTTTTCGTTCTGCACGCGATTCATCCGCAAACGCTGGAAGCCGATGAGGTCGATCTTTTCGTCGGACCTCGCTTCCTCGTATCTTTCCACTTCACCGAGCTCAAAGAGATCGACGACGCCTGGCAGAAGCTCCAAGCCGAACCGGACAACTGGAAAAGAGGCTCTTCCTTCGGGGCTTATCTCGTCATGGACATGCTTGTGGATGAATATTTTCCTTGTATACATATGCTGGAAGACGAAATGAACGATTTCGATTCCGACCAGAAAGGCACGTCCATTCACGCGCTGATGCGCGGCGTTTTCGATATCCGCTCCAAGCTGGCGCATCTGAGACGGACGATCATCCCGATGCGCGACCTGCTCTACCGGGTCGTCAATTCGGACAAGCTGCCGAACGGGCGCGAACAGAAGATTTATTATGCGGACATTTACGATCATCTGCTGAAACTGGCCGAAATGATCGATTCGATCCGGGATACCACCGCGGACATGCGGGAAAATTTCATTTCATTGAATTCTTACCGGATGAATACCATTATGAAAACGCTGACTGTCATCACGACGATTTTTATGCCGCTGACGTTTCTCGCGGGAATTTACGGAATGAACTTTGACAACATGCCCGAACTTCATTGGCACTACGGTTACTTTATCGTTCTTTTGATTATGTTCGGAATCGGGTTTGCCATGTATGTCTGGTTTAAGCGCAAAGGCTGGTTCGATTGAGAAACCGGCAGTTTATTTATAATCCGTACTAAAAAAGATCGGGAGGATGCGGGCATGAAAGTTAAAAGCGCGTGGTACCGGGAAAGCTTCGGAAAAGACTATCTGCTGGTGTACAAACACCGCAATTTCGAAGGAGCTTACGCCGAGGTCAAACGGATGATGAACTGGCTTCATCTACCCGAAGGCGCCCGTGTGCTGGACCTGTGCTGCGGCATGGGCCGCCATTCGCTGGCGCTCGCCGATTTCGGCTATACGGTGACGGGTATCGACTTATCGGATACGCTGCTGGGGGAGGCGCGGAAGCAGGACCCGGAGGAGCGGGTAACCTGGCTGCACGGAGACATGCGGCGGGTTCCGAGCGAGGAATCTTTTCACGCCGTGGTCAATTTGTTCACTTCCTTCGGATACTTCGAGCAGGAGGAAGAAAACCGCCTGGTGTTGTCGGAAATCGCACGGCTTCTGCAGCCGGACGGGAAATTTATTATTGACTATTTAAATCCCGCTTATGTCAAAATGAACCTCGTTCCCCATTCAAGCCGCGAGGAGAACGGCCTTTTTATAGAAGAGACACGCTCCATCGAGAACGGCTATGTCCGTAAACAAATCTGCATCACGGATGAACAGGACGGCCCTCGGTATTATACGGAACAGGTGCGCCTATACAGCTGCGAGGCTTTTGTCGATATGCTCTACACGGCGGGCTTGCGGGTCGAGCGGATTTACGGCAGCTATGACGGTAAGGATTATGACCGGGAATCGTCTCCCCGGATGATTTTTGTCGGAGGAAGGGAAGGAGAAAGCTTGCAATGAGTCATTCAACAACAGTCATCGCTTTACGGGAGGGGCTTTGGCAGATCAAAGTCCCTCTGCCTTTTCCCCTGCGCTGGGTCAACAGCTATCTGCTTCGGGAGCCGGACGGGAGCCTGACGGTGATCGATCCGGGCCTGCGCACGGAAGCCGCGGAGGCGCTGTGGAACGAAGCGCTGGAGGGGCTCGGCTTCGGGTACGGCCGCATCTCGCAGGTCGTGCTGACCCACCACCATCCCGACCACTACGGGATGGCGGGCTGGTTCCAGGAGCGCACGGGCGCGCCGGTTTACCTGTCGGAAACCGGCATCGGTCAGGTGCGGCTCCTGTGGGGCGACGGTCAGCCGATGACTTCGCAGCTGACCGGGCTTTTCGCGCGGCACGGCATGGACGCCGCGCTGTGCGGGGAGCTGGCGAAGCATATGGACAGCTTCGTCCCGCTCGTTTCCCCGCAGCCGCAGCTGACCGCGCTGCGGGCGGGAGACCGCGTGCGTCTGGGCGGCGCGGCGTACGAAGCGATCGAGACGCCCGGACATGCGGCCGGGCATCTGTGCTTCTACGACGCGCAGACGCGGGAGATTTTTTGCGGCGATCATGTGCTGCCGCAGATTTCGCCGAACGTAAGCTTCATGCCGGGCGTCGAAGACGACCCGCTTGGCGCTTACATGGCCAGCCTGCGCGACATCGCCCCGCTGCCCGTCGACATGGCGTACCCGGGCCACCGGTCGCCCTTCGCGGGCTTCGGCCGGAGGGCGGAAGAGCTTGTCCGCCATCACGAGGAACGGCTTGAGCTTATGGCGGACAAGCTTCATGAGCCGATGACGGCGTATGAGCTGTGCCGCGACACGTTCGGCGACCGGCTCACGCTGCATCAGCTCCGCTTCGCCATGGCGGAGACGATCGCGCATACGGTTCGCCTCGCGGTTGAAGGCCGGGTGACCGAGAGCGAGAGGGAAGGGCTGATCGTGTACGAGGCGCGGGATGAAGGGTAGACGCGGATGCCGAACAAACAACATACAGCGGACTCTCCGGTAAGGGGGTCCGTTTTTTATGCGCCGCGTACCTATTTGACATTCCTGGTGCTTCTTTTTACAATCAAGATGTAAAAACATTTTGACATTGGAGTCTGCTATGGAAAATCGGATTCATGAGCTGCGCAAACGAATCAGGCTGTCTCAGGAAGATCTCGCAAAAGCGTGCGGCGTGTCCAGACAGACTATTAACGCTATTGAAAACAACAAGTACGATCCGAGTCTCCAACTGGCTTTTCATCTGGCCCGTACGCTGGGCGTTACGGTGGATGAGTTGTTCCAGGCAGACAAAGATACGTAAACCAGCCGTATACAAGGAGGCGGAAGCTGTGACCGGACGGAAAACACCGAAGCAGCGGCTCATTGCCGCGGGTTTCGGACTTACCTCACTGGTTGTCATCGGATTTACGCTTAAAAAGTACGCGTCCGGAGAACCGGTCGGAACCAGCGAATTAACGAGCATAGCGGTTGCCCTGGCAGCGATGTTCGGCGCTCTGACCTGGGGGAACAAGGAGGACGGGGAAGGCATTACCCAGGAGGAAGAGAGGGGCAGGCACATTACGTTCGTAAGCGCCAAAGCGGCCTATTTTATTATGCTTGCCGCTTCCCTGATCGTCTGTATCGTGGAAAAACTGGCTTTCGGGCGGGATAATATGGCTGTGCTGATTTTGCTGGCACTGGGCATCGTGCTCCTTCCGGCGGCGGAATATATCGTTGCCCGGAAATACCGGTGACCTGAGGGGAAGCCGCAAACTGCCTATGTAAGAGGAGCGAGCAAGAGGGAAGCCGCAACCATCTTGGGTTTGGGATGAAAAAGGAAAAAAGGAACCGCCGTGACGGCGGTTCCTTTTTTGTGTCGGTTGATCTATACAAAGCTTCCGCTTCTACAGCCGGAAAACGACTCTCCTGACGGATTTTCAGCCCCGTCCCCCCACAAGCGGTTCGCCTTTTTACACGGCTTGCAGTTTCCCGCTGCGGGAATGCTTGGCATCGTATAACGAGGGGACATATCCCGGTAAGAAAGGCCTCTCAGCTCCCGGGAGCATCGCCTTTCGTTTCGGCTTCCGACTGCTTGCGGTGGGCAATGCGGGAGCTTGCGGCAGCGGCGATGGCGCCGACGATATCGTCGAGAAACGTATGCTTTTCGTAGGTGCTTTTATCGTTGAGCTTTTTCAGGATGCCGGGTTTCAGCTTGTCGATGTAGCCGAAATTCGTGAACCCGATGCTGCCGTAGACGTTCACGATCGACAGGGCCAGGATCTCGTCGCAGCCGTACAAGCCTTCGTCATGCTGAATCATCTCCTGCAGAGGGGAGATCAGCTTGCCTTCTTCCGCAAGCATGTCCAGTTGAATGCCGGTCAGGACGGCGTTTTGTACTTCCCTTTTGGCCAGGACGGATTCTACGCTCGCCAGGCACTGCTCCAGGGTCAGCGATTCGAAATAGTCTTTTTGCAGAAAATAAGTCAGTTCGGCGATCTGAGACGTTTGAACGCCTCTTTTTTCAAGCAATTCACGGGTAGCCGAAGCTACTTTTTCACTATCCAGGGAATATTTCACGTTGGGCTTCTCCTCCGTTGTCAAATGAAAGCAGATACCTTAGTATACCCTTTTTTTAGGAAAGAGTATCGCTTCGGAACGGATTTGTCTATCGAAAGAGGAGGACGCAGGGGATACAAGCCCGGAAATTGTCCCGTTTTTTCGGACAACTCGGGCATAAAGTGAGAGGGCCCCCTGTATACATAGGAATACGAAGGACAAACGTCATCCGGACCGGCAGGAAACTCACGAAAGAAGGCGCTGCCGGCGGCGGGCTCAGGCCGTGCCGAACCTTTGCGAAGGGCACATACGAACAGGAGGGGATGGAATTGAGAAAAGTACGCTGGCTTCAGGCGGCAGCCGTGACAGGAGCGATCGCAATTCTCGGGACGGGGTGCGGAATGTGGGGATCGGAGTCCAAACCGATCGACGCTCCGCCGCCCGGCACCGAAACCGCAATGGAGACGGGAACCGGTACGGGGGGGACCGGAGCGGACGCGGGCGCCAAAACGTCGCAAACCGCCAAAATGACCGTCTATGCGAAAGACCCCAAAGGCTTCGTCGTTCCGGTCAGCCTGGATTTGCCGAAGACACAGTCGGTGGCGAAGACCACGCTGGAATATATGGTGGCCAAAGGGCCGGGCGAAAGCCAGCTTCCCGCCGGGTTTGCCTCTCTGCTGCCCGAAGGGACTACGCTGACGGTGGACATAAAGGATAAACTGGCCACGGTCAATTTCAACCAGGCTTTCAAAAAATACGACGCCAAGGAAGAACGCAAAATCATGGAGGGGATCACCTGGGCCATGACCGGTTTTTCATCCGTCGAGCAGGTGAAGATCAAAATAAACGGGCAGGAGCTCAAGGAAATGCCGGTGGCCCACACGCCGCTGGACGAACCGCTTTCGCGGAAAATCGGCATCAACCTGGAGAAGCAGGAAGGGGTCGATTACGGCCAGTCCACGCCGGTGACGCTCTATTTCACGAATGCTACGGCTCAAAACGGCAAATATTATGTACCGGTTACACGCCTGGTAAAAAGGACCGATGACGTCGCCAAGGCGGTCATGGACGAACTTTTGAAAGGCCCCAACACGTCGAAGGGCCTTCAACCGGTATTGAACGCTTCCGCCAAGGTGCTGGATGTGAAGAAGACGTCGGACACGGTGCTGACGGTAAACTTCTCCGACAAGATTCTGGACGAGAACAAAAAAGCGCCTGCGGACGGGCTCCAGTCGGTTATTTTGTCTCTGACGGAAAATACGAACGCCGCCAAAGTTCAAATCACGGTAAACGGCAGTCCGAAGGTGGAAACCTCCGATTCCCAAACCTACAGCCAGCCCGTCTCCCGGCCGCTTCATTTGAACCCGAATCCGGAAAAGCTGTAAAAGGTTCGGCCTTCAGGGGAGAGGAGAGCTCCCCCTTTTTTTTCGTCGAATTCCGCGGTGCTTTTGCTCGGCTCCTTTGTTTGCTACAATAGGAAGGATAGAAATGGATGCTATGATCGTACAGGAGGATACAGAATGCGAGCCGATGGAAGACAGAATGACCAGCTAAGACCGATGAAAATTACGCCGCACTATATCAAACATGCCGAAGGTTCGGTTCTAATAGAAATCGGAGAGACGAAAGTCATTTGTACCGCAACCGTGGAAGAGCGCGTTCCTCCCTTTATGAAAGGCCAGGGCAAAGGCTGGGTAACCGCCGAATATTCGATGCTCCCGCGCGCTACCCAGGTCCGCAACCAGAGAGAAGCGGCCCGAGGAAAGCTCGGCGGCCGCACGATGGAAATCCAGCGGCTGATCGGACGCGCGCTGCGCTCCGTCGTTAACCTGGAAGCGCTTGGAGAGCGTTCCGTGACGCTCGACTGCGATGTGATCCAGGCGGACGGAGGGACGAGAACGACTTCCATCACGGGAGCCTTCGTCGCGATGGCGCTTGCCATGGAGAAGCTGGTGGCGAACGGCAAGCTGAGCAAGCTGCCGATTACGGATTACCTTGCCTCCGTCAGCGTCGGGATCGTGAACGGCAAACCTCTGCTGGACTTGATGTACACGGAAGATTCCCAGGCGCACGTCGATATGAACGTGGTCATGACCGGAACCGGGAAGTTCGTGGAAGTACAGGGGACGGGAGAAGAGGCGCCTTTTTCGCGCGAGGAGCTGAATACCCTGCTGGCCTTGGCCGAGGGCGGCATCAACACCATGGTCGAGGAGCAGAAAAAAGCGCTCGGACGCGTAAGCGGCCTGATCGGAGCGGGTGTCCGTGCCTGATCGTTCCGCTTCCGGCGTCGTGGTGATCGCGACGCGCAACAAGGGCAAAGTGCGCGAGTTTGCCCATTATTTCGGCAGCTTCGGCAAGGAAGTGCGCAGCCTCGACGATTTCGACGATATGCCCGACATCGTCGAGGACGGCGCGACCTTCGCGGCGAATGCCCGGATCAAGGCGTCGGCGATTGCAGGCAGGCTGAACCTGCCGGTGCTGGCCGACGACTCCGGGCTGTGCGTCGACGCGCTCGGCGGCGATCCGGGCGTATACTCCGCCCGGTATGCCGGCGAGCACGCCGCCGACGCGGCGAACAACGCCAAGCTGCTGCGCGAGCTTGGCGCGGTCTCGGCCGCGCCCGGCCGGCCCGGGCCCGGCGCTGCCGGGCAGGCGGCGTCCGCCGGCGAGACGCCTGCGGCTGCGCCGCAGGTGCTCAGCACCGCGCGCTTCGTATGCGCGCTGGCGCTGGTCGACCCGCTCCGCGGGGACACGCTCGAGGCAGAGGGGACCTGCGAGGGTGTCATTATCGCGGAGCCGCGCGGCACGGACGGGTTCGGCTACGACCCGCTGTTTTATTTGCCGGAGCGGGGCTTGACGATGGCGGAGCTGCCGCTCGAAGAGAAAAACGCGATCAGCCACCGGGCCGCGGCGCTCCGGCAGTTTTTCGAGCGCCATTCCGGCCGCTTGACTTAACCGAATAAACAACGTGTCCGCTTGGCGGGCACGAACCAAACCGGTTTCCGATTCGCTTCGGAACCGGTTTTTTTGCGTGTCATAGCGGGTCCGGCAGGCGAAGGTGACAATTGTCATCCGGAAAAGGTTACGGTTGTGGGTAGGGATGAAATTCGCCGCGCGGTATGATGGATTCAGGTTAAAGAGCTTAACGAAACGATGAATCGATGAATCGGAAAGCCCACATAACAGAAGGAGCTGAACCCCTGTGACAACAGCTATCGAATTGAGGCAGGTTACGAAACAATATAAAGGCAAAAAGGCGGTCGACGAGTTAACGCTGACCGTGGAACAAGGAACGGTGCTCGCACTGCTCGGTCCGAACGGAGCGGGCAAGACGACCACGATTTCGATGATTCTCGGCCTTCAGGAGCCTACGAGCGGGACCGTCAAGCTGTTGGGAGGCCATCCGAAAGATCAGCGGGTCAGGGACCGGATCGGAGCCATGCTCCAAGATGTCAGCGTGATCGACAATCTGAAAGTAGCCGAGACGATCGACCTGTTCCGTCATTATTACGCGAACCCGCTCTCGCTGGAGCAGCTTCTGCTCATCTCCGGCCTGGAAGCCGAGCGGAATAAGATGGCCTCGGCTCTCTCCGGCGGGCAGCAGCGCAGATTGGGCTTCGCGATGGCCGCGGCCGGAGACCCGGAAATTATTTTCCTGGACGAACCGACCGTCGGCATGGACGTCACGTCCCGGCAGCTGTTCTGGGATACGATCCGCGCCATGGCCGCGAGAGGAAAAACCGTCGTCCTGACGACTCACTATCTGGAGGAAGCGGATCAGTTGGCCGATAGAGTCGTCGTGATCAATAACGGCAAGCTGATTGCGGACGGGACGCCGAGCGAGATTAAAGCGGCAACGACGGGGAGAGTCATTTCTTTTACGGCAGGCGCAGGGGTTACACATGAACTGCTCCGTGCGATGCCGGGTGTCAGCGATATCAAGTGGAGCGGGCGGCGCGTTGAAATGTTCGGACCGGACACGGACCGGCTGCTTACCGAGCTGATCGACAAACGTGTCGATATGAAAGATATCGAAGTTCGAAGCGGCGGGCTGGAAGACGCCTTCCAGACTTTAATTCAAAAAACGAATGCAGGTTAAAGGAGAGAGAACGATTATGAATGCGACGATTCTGAAAGCGACGACGGCCCAGTGCCGCGCGGAGCTGCTGCGGACCTTCCGGAACAAACGATTTATCTTCTTTTCGATAGTAATGCCGGTGGCCTTCTATTTTCTGTTTACGAGTACGATGGGAAGCGATACGAAGATCGGCAGTGTGGACTGGACGTCCTACTATCTCATGTCCATGACCGTATACGGCGTTATCGGCGCCAGTCTGACTTCCTTCGCCCAGCGGATTTCGAGGGAACGCACCCAAGGCTGGGTCCGCCTGCTCAGCATTACGCCGCTGCCTTCCTGGTCTTACATGGTATCCAAGGTAGCCGCCCAAGGCGTCATTAATTTATTTATCATTCTGATGATGTTTATTATAGGAGGGCTCGGCAAACAGGTGGATCTGCCGGTTTCCGTATGGATCGAAAGCTTCCTCTGGATTTGGATCGGCGGCTTCTCGTTCATGGCGCTCGGTACGCTGCTCGGTTCCATGCGCAACCCCGATGTGGTTCAGGTGCTGACGATGATTCTGTACATGGGGCTGTCCGTTCTGGGCGGATTATGGTTCCCGACCGCGTCCATGTCCGGGACTCTTCAGACGATCGCCAAGTTCACGCCGACCTACCGGTTGGGGCAGGGAGCCTGGAATTTGATCGGAGGCGGTTCGATCGACTGGACGGGCGTGCTTATTCTGGCTGTGTATGTCGTCGTATTTGTGCTATTATCTTCCTATATCATCAAGAGACAGGAAGCGGTTTAAATGTTTCGTCGGCAACCGGCAAGGCCCCGCGAGGGGCCCCCTTTTATTTTTACGATCATCTGGCTGGTGTATCTGATCTTCCCGGTCGTTTCGGTTCTGCAGCTTCCTTTTCCGGAGAAAATACTGGGTTCGGGGCTGCTTATCGCCTTTGTGGCGGCTTATTTGACTTCTTTTCACCGGACGGCGGGAAGGTACTGGTTCATTCTGTTTCAGACGGTCGTTATCGGCTTTCTGTCGATCCGGTATAACGAGAATTTTATTTACCTGGCGTGTTATCCGTCTCCGGTGATCGGGATGCTGCGGAGCGTCAGGCAGATGGCCGCCGCCATAGCGGGTTTGTTTCTGATGTTTGTGGCGGTAGGCTGGCACTACAAGTTCATGAACGATGTCGATTTGTTTTTGCAGCTTCTTCCGGCCCTTGTCATTATCCTGATCATGCCGGTCGCGATGCGCATCGGACGCAGGTCGAAGGAGCTGCGGGGCAAGCTTCAACTGGCTAACGAAGAAATCGCCCGTCTGTCCAAAATCGAGGAGCGTCAGCGGATATCCCGCGATTTGCACGATACGCTCGGGCATACGTTGTCTCTCATCACGCTCAAGGGCGAACTGGCGGAGAAAATGATTCCGAAAAATCCGGAGAAAGCGGTCCGGGAAGTTCAGGATATCCAGGCGACCTCACGGGCGGCGCTCAAACAGGTGCGCGAGCTTGTATCGGATATGAACATGGTCACGATCCGGGAGGAATTCGACCGGGCCAAGCAGATTCTTGCGGCGGGCGGCATTGTGCTGGAATTGAAAGCCGGTGAAGGCGCCGATGACGAAGCTCCCCCGCTGATCGGCAACATTCTCGGCATGTGCCTGCGGGAAGCGGTGACGAACGTCGTCAAGCACAGCAAAGCGAAGCTGTGTATCGTGGAATGGGCCGCCGATGAAGAGGGGTATACGCTGATCGTATCGGATAACGGAGTCGGCTTCGAGAGGGACGAAAGGCAGCCGGACTTGGGTACGAACGGGCTTAGAGGCATGAAAGAGCGGCTTAAGCTGGTGGACGGGCACTGCACGTTCGAATCGGCGGCCGGCCGGGGCACCCGGGTCGTTTTTACGATCCCTAAAGTAACCAAAAACGGAGAAAAGGAGGCGGGCGGAGAATGAAGGTCATTGTCGCGGAAGATCAGGGCATGCTCCGGGGAGCGCTGAGCGCCCTGCTGGATTTGGAGGACGATATCGAAGTGATCGGCCAGGCGGCGGACGGCGCGGAAGCGCTGGAGATGATCCGTACGCTCCGGCCGGATCTTTGCATCATGGACATTGAGATGCCGAAAATGTCGGGCCTCGATGTGGCCGAGGCGCTCCAGAAAAGCAAGGACCCGTGCGGAGTCGTCATGTTGACGACCTTTTCCCGCTCCGGCTATTTTCAGCGGGCCATGCGGGCGGGAGCGCGCGGCTTCCTGCTCAAAGATTCGCCGGTCGGCGAGCTTGCGGCTGCGCTTCGCGATGTGCAGGCGGGCAAGCGCGCGGTCAGCCCGGAGCTGGCGCTCACGTTCTGGGAGGCCGAGAATCCGCTGACGGAACGGGAGCGCGAGGTGCTCAAGCTGGCCAGAGAGGGGCTGTCGTCCGGCGAGATTGCGTCGCGTCTGTTCCTTTCGGGCGGCACGGTCCGCAATTACTTGTCGGAGGCGATCCAGAAGCTGGAGGCGAAGAACCGGATCGACGCCATTGCCGCGGCGGAGAAGAACGGCTGGCTCGATTAGGCCGGAGATTCGGCGCCGGGACCGGGAGTGCGGTCTCGGAATGCGGACACGCAATGTGTGGTCCGGCAACGGAAGCGACAGCGGTACGTATACTCCCGGACTTCGGGCGAAAAGGATAAAAACCTCCAGTGCCATTAAGATGGCGGCTGGAGGTTTTTTTGAAGTTTTTTTTCGCACCGCGCGAAGCTCCCGGCGCACGGTGCTCAGCGCTCGGCGTCACATGACGTGGTCAACCACAATCGGCTCTACTCGGAAGCCGGTGTGCGTGTAAACAGACGTAAGTTTAGACGCGCATTGGTGTGTATAGACATGCATAGACAAGCGGCGGTAAATGCTTAACGGATCGATACCTTATATTCGCGCAGCCACGTATCTACCTGGATCAGATACGCGAACATTTGCGGACCGGACATGAGCTGGCCGAACCAGGGGAATTCGGTCGATTCGGCTCCCGGAGCCGCCATGGCGCGCAGCGTTTTGGCATCCACAAAGGGAAGAAGCGGCGACGACGAATCGTTTAAGATCTCAAGCGCCTGCTGTTTGACCGCGGTCGCATAGTTCGGATTGTGCGTCTTGGGATAAGGGCTTTTTTTGCGGGCCAGCACGTCTTCCGGCAGCACCTCCACGAGCGCCTTCCGCAGAATTCCTTTCTCGCGGTCGCCCGCCGTTTTGATGTCCCAAGGGATGTTCCACACGTATTCCACGAGCCGATGGTCGCAGAAAGGAACCCGGACTTCGAGCCCTACGGCCATGCTCATGCGGTCTTTGCGGTCAAGCAGGGTCGGCATGAAGCGGGTGATGTTCAGGTAAGACATCTCCCGCATCCGGTTCTGCTCCCGCGTTTCCCCCGCCTGACGAGGCACCTCGGCCAGCGCCTGCTCGTAGCGGCCGCGGACGTATGCCTCGGGCTTGATCCAGTCGGCGAAATCGCGCGACAGAATGCCCGCCCGCTGAGGCAGCGAAAGCGACCACGGGAACGTGTTCGCATTCAGGGCGTCTTCCCGGTGGAACCAGGGGTAGCCGCCGAAGATCTCGTCGGCCGCTTCGCCGGAAAGCGCCACGGTGGCGCCTTTCTTGATTTCGCGGCAGAACAGGTAAAGCGAGCCGTCGATGTCGGCCATTCCGGGCGTGTCGCGGGCGAGTACGACGGTGCGGAGCGATTCGACGAGTTCGGGCGTGTCGAACTCGACGTAATGATGCTCCGTGCCGAGGTACTCCGTCATCCGCTTGATCCACGGAGCGTCGGAGTTGGGCTGGAACGCATTCTCCTTGAAGTTCTTGTCGTTGTCGGCATAATCGACGGAGTACGTATTCAGCACGCCGCTGGCGCTGTCCCGGTAATGGTGGGAGGCGAGTGTCGTCAGTGCGCTGGAATCCAGTCCGCCCGACAGCAGGGTGCAGACCGGAACGTCCGAGACGAGCTGGCGCCGGGCGGTGTCGGCCAGGAGCTCGCGGATACGGAGCGCCGTTTCCTCCACATTGTCCGTATGGGGCCGGTTTTCCAGCTTCCAGTAAGGACGGATCGTCAGCCCGCTGCGGTCGTAAACCATAAAATGGCCCGGCTTCAGCTCGGCCAGGTTGCGGTAAATGCCGTGGCCGGGCGTGCGCGCGGGTCCGACGGCGAAAATCTCGGCAAGGCCTTCGGCGCCGACCTCGGTTTTGATATCCGGATGGGCGAGTATCGCCTTCGGTTCCGAGCCGAACAGGAAGGCTCCGTCCGTGTGGCTGTAGAATAGAGGCTTGACGCCAAGACGGTCCCGGGCCAGGAACAGGGTTTGCTCCTGTTCGTTCCAGGCCGCGAACGCGAAGATCCCGTTCAACCGCTCCACGCAGCTCCGGTCCCATTCGACGAACGCGGCCAGCAGAACTTCGGTGTCGCAGGAGGTCGCGAACCGGTGGCCACGGTGTTCCAGCTCGCTGCGCAGCTCGGGAGCGTTATACAATTCCCCGTTATATACGATGGAGTATGTCCGGTCCCCGTCCTTGCGGATCATGGGTTGAGCGCCGTTAAGCGGGTCCATGACACTCAGCCGTCTGTGCCCCAGGGCGCAGTGGCCGGATATCCACGTGCCGGAAGCGTCAGGACCGCGGTGGACCAAGGTTTCCGTCATATTTTCGAGAATGGATGAAGATGTGGTCAGATCTTTGCGCCAGTCTATCCACCCTGTAATTCCGCACATGATGTTCACCCTTTCGAAATACGTTCTAAGCGAGTCTTTCGAGAAGACTGCCGTATGCGATGATTAAAAGGTATGCGGCGTCAGGAGCGAAAATGTCTGTCCGCCCCGTAAGGTCCGGAAGAACCGGAAGGGCGAAATCGGTTTTGTTTCCAGAAAAATTTTGTTACAATAGGATTTGGTAGAAGAAAACTCCCCTGCAAGCGCTATTGGGGAAATCATGCTAAAGGTGGACTGTTATTGATGAAACGTAAATACGCCAGGGCGCAAATCGATTATTTGGCGGCCAAAGAACAATTTCTCGCAGCCAGCCAGCAGGCTGACAAGAAACTGAACGACATGAGACAAAACGGTGCGGAAATCGGTCAGAAAGAAATGGAAGATGCGATTGAACGCAGCGGTTTCCATAAAGCTTTCAATGAGCTTCGCCAGGCGGAGAACCGTCTGATCGAGTGGAGCCATTTCACGATCAAGAACGAAGGCGAGTTCAAAGAAAACAAAGCGGCTTTCGAGAAGCTTTACAGCGAAGTCAAAACGAAGCCGGAAGCGCGCGCGGTTCTGGTTGACATGGCTATGAGACTGGAAGCGGAAGCTTAAGATCTTCCTGAACGGACAAGCACTTATACGTATAAAGAACCGAGGAGCGCCGACTGGTGCTCTTTTTCTTTTTTTCGCGGTCAACGGCATGCTTTCCCCCAAAGCCCGGACATACTAAGACGGCTTCACGAAACTTACTTCCCGGGGAGGCTTGCGGAGATGGACAGTCATTTCATCAGCAAACTGCATGACACTCAGCGTAAAGACGAACGCAACCGGAGGACGCAAGGCAAAAACCGCCCGGACAAACGGCTCCCCAACAAACAGCACTGAGCAGTGCCGCTTTGACTGTTCCGTTCACCGTCCCTTTGCGGCGGAGGCCGGAATAAAGGAAATCGACAAACGGGCGGGGGTGATGAACATGGCGAAGGTTTCGAAAGCGACCAAAGGCAAAAAGTACGAAGTAAACGCGGAATTTGCCGAGGAGATGGAGGCCAAAAACGTCAAGCATTCGGCCCAGAACAACCTCAGTCACGGGACGGAGAAGTAAGCGTAAGGAAGAACGAAAGCCTGCTGCGGCTGCAGCGGGCTTTTTGACGCGGACGCATAAGGAGGCGGAAAAGCAAATAAACTGAAGGAAAGAATAAACGCTATTAGGTATAAAAATGATGAAATAATTGATAATAACGCGATTAATATTTATTTTCTATGACTAATTTCACTTTTTATATTGACATCATGTAAACGTATACATATACTTGATTTAATTAGTTTGTTAGTCATTTTAACTAAGTAAGGTGGTGATTGGGCTTGTGATCGGCAAGGGGAAAACGGGAAATACGAAATTAGTGAAACAAATGAACCGGGAAGGCATTTTGTACCAACTGCGTCAGCATCCCCGTTTGTCGAGAGCCGAATTGTCGGTCCGGACAAAGCTGAGCAGACCCTGCGTCTCCTCTCTCGTGGACGAAATGATCCATGAAGGGCTTATTCATGAAGTGGGAACCGGGGAGTCGAAGGGCGGACGCAAGCCGATTCTCCTTGAATACAACGTGCAGGCGTATACGGTCGTCGGGGCCGTTTTTGAAGGCAGTGCGCTGGAAATGGCCATTGCCGATATGAAGGGCGAGCTGCTGCATCATGTGCATACCCGCCTGGAGCAGCCGGTTGACGGCGATTCCGCTCTGGAAGCGCTCAAGACGAACCTGGATACGCTGCTTGAGAAAAGCGGGTTCGGCCGCGACCGCGTTATCGGAATCGGCGTCGGCCTGCCGGGTATTACGCAGAAACGCAGCGGCACCGTCAGTTACGCGCCGAGCACGGGCTGGATGAACCTGCCGGTCGGGAAGGAAATCGAAGAACGGCTCGGCATTCCCGTTATTCTCGACAACGACGTCAATATGATGACGATGGGCGAATTTTACGGGGGCGCCGGCTCGGGGGTTTCCAGCCTGGTCTACATGTATGTGGGAACCGGGATCGGGGCCGGGATTATCATCGACAAGCAGTTTTACCGGGGCAGTAAAGAGGCTGCCGGCGAAATCGGCTACATGCTGATCGGCGGCGACCGGCTCCGCAGACAAGGCGAATTCGGCGTTTTCGAGAAGAACTACTCCGTTACCGGTATCTGCGACAAAGCGAAAGCTGCCGGCCTTGCCGTCGATCCCGGGCGCAGCATCCTGCGGCAGTTGGTCGAACAGGCGGAGCAAGGAAGCCGCCAGGCCGGGACGCTGCTCGAAGATGTTTACGTCCACTGGGCGTCCGGTATCGCCAATACCGTCAGCGTGCTGGACCCGGAGCTGCTCATCCTGAGCGGCGAAATGGTCCATCTGAGCGAAAGCGGCTTGACCCGTATCCGCCAGCTGCTTGCGCAGTGGGTTCCGGTGCTGCCGGACATCCAACTGGCGGGGCTGAGGGAGCGGGCAGGTTTGCTGGGGGCCGTCCACAGTGTACTGGAAGCGTTTCCGTCCGCCCAGCCGGCCAGATCCTCCGGATCTGCCGGCGCGGATTAAACGATACAATCTAGAACTAGGGGGAGTACAAGTGAAAAAGAAGATGACCAAATGGACTAGTTTGACTCTTATCGCGGCAATGGCTGTCGGCCTGTCGGCCTGCGGCGGCGGTGACGACGGTGCGAAGAAGGGTGCCGAAGGCGCCGGCGGCGGAGCCGCTTCCGGTTCCCAGAAGCTCGTGATTTACACGGCCCGCGACAAGAACGTGGTCGACGAGATTTTGCCGAGATTCAAAGAGAAAAATCCGGGCATTGACGTGGAAGTCATGACGATGGGCGCCCAGCAGGTTCTGGAGCGTATCCGCGGCGAGAAATCGAATCCCCAGGCGGACTTCTGGTGGGGAGGCACGCAGTCCTCTTTCATAACCGGGGCCGAGGAAGGTCTTCTTGAGCCGTATAAGCCGACTTTCGCGGATAATGTGGCGGCTGAGAATAAGGACGCCCAGGACCGCTGGTACGGCGAAATGCTGCTGCCCGAAGTGATCATGTACAACTCCCAGGCGTTGAAGAAGGAAGACGCTCCGAAGGACTGGGATGAGCTGCTCGACGCGAAATATAAAGATAAGCTTCTGATCCGCGGCGTTATGGCGTCCGGTACGATGCGCACGATCTATTCCTCGATGATTTACCGCCAGGACCCTGCGGACCCGCAGAAAGGGTATGAATGGCTCAAGAAGCTGGATGCGAACACGAAGGAATACACGCAGGATCCGACCAACCTGTATCTGAAAATGGCCCGTCAGGAAGGCACGCTTTCCCTCTGGAACCTCCAGGATATCCTGATTCAGAAGGAAATGAAAAAGCAGCCGTTCGATTTCATTTATCCGGCCAGCGGCGCTCCGATCCTCGTAGACGGTGTGGGTATTGTCAAAGGCGCCAAAAACATGGATGCCGCCAAGAAATTTTACGAGTTCCTTTTCGATAAAGAAGAACTGAAGAAGAAAGCGGAAAAACTGTTCCAGATCCCGACCCGGACGGACATCAACAAGGATGAATTCCCGGCTTGGCTGAAAGGAATCGAAACGAAACCGCTGCAGCTCGACTGGAAAGTACTGGCCTCCAAAGAAAAAGAGTGGATGCAGTACTGGGATGAAAACATCAAGGGCAAAGGCAAGAAATAAAGCCCGAAGCCTGACAGATCCGGGTGGGGGAAGCCCCATCCGGGCCCGTTTAGGGCGGGTGCAATATACGATTTGTGCCTTTGTGCCGGCGGGATAGACGTACGGATAGGCAGGGAAGTTTTACTTTCTAGGAGGGATTCCACTTGATAGAAGTCAAGCTCGATAAAGTAAGCAAGAAGTTTAACGGCGCACGCGGCGTTGAAAACGTCGACATTCACATCCAGCCGGGCGAATTCTTCACGTTTCTCGGACCCAGCGGCTGCGGCAAGACGACAACGCTCCGCATGATCGCCGGTTTCTATTACCCGACGGAGGGACGGATCATGTTCGGCGAGAACAACGTGACGTATACGCCTCCCAACAAACGCAACACCGGTATGGTGTTTCAGAACTACGCCTTGTTTCCGCACATGACCGTGTTCGAGAATATTGCTTTCGGTCTCCAAGTCCGCAAACAGTCCAAGGCGGAAATTATGGATAAGGTGACGCGCGCCCAGAAGCTCGTCCACCTGGACGGATACGGCGACCGCAGAATCGACCAGCTGTCCGGCGGGCAGCAGCAGCGTGTGGCACTGGCCCGCGCCTTGGTGATCGAACCGAATATTCTCCTGCTTGACGAGCCGTTGTCCAACCTCGACGCGAAGCTGAGAGAAGAGACGCGCTTGGAAATTAAGCGCTTACAGCTTGAGCTGGGCATTACGACGATTTATGTGACGCACGACCAGGCCGAGGCCATGTCCATGTCCGACCGGATTATGGTCATGAAAGACGGCATCGTGCAGCAGATCGGCACCCCGCACGACATTTACAATCGTCCCGTCAACCGGTTCGTCGCTTCCTTTATCGGGGAGTCGAATCTGTGGGAAGGGACCGTGGAGCGCCTGGAAGGCGACACGGTGTACGTCCGCACCTCGTCCGACACGCTTATCACGGGATTTACCGCCAATGCTTCGCCGGAGTGCCGGTTGGCACAGGGCAGCAAGGTGACGGTTTCGGTCCGTCCGGAATCGATCCGCGAGGCCGCGGCTTCGGAGAGAGGCCTGGAGAACATTCTCGCCGGCAAAGTGCTGATGTCGGAATTTACGGGCGTGAGCGTCAACTACGTCGCGCAGGTCGGCACGCTGCCGGTTAAAGCGATGTTTATCGGTCCCGGCCAGCGCATGCGTCACCGCGATGAGGATATCGCTTTTGCCGTCCCGAAGGAAAGCGTTTATTTCGTAGAATAAGGAGGGTGCGCCCGTGCAGACGAACAAACCGCAAGCCAAGCAGCAGCCGGCCATCCGTCCGAACAGCCGATGGACCACGATCACGACGTCGCCTTACTTCGTCTACGTGCTCATCGCGCCGTTGTTTCTGATTTTGCTTGCCTATGTCATTTATCCGTTTTTTCAGACATTTTTACAGAGTGTGAAGCTGGAAGGGGCTTTTTCGTTCAAAAATTACGCCCGCTTCTTCAGTCTTGAGCATACATCGAATCTGGAAGCGCTGTGGAACAGCGTCTACATCTCCGTACTCAGCGTTATCACCTGCGGCATCGTGGGTGTCGCGATGGCGTTCCTGCTGGAGCGCTACGAGTTTCCGGGACGCAAAATTTTGTCCGTCCTCGCGATCGTGCCGATGGCGCTTCCGCCCCTGATCGGGGTGCTGTCCTTCTCGTTCCTCTACGGGGACAGCGGCATTATCCCGCGCGCGCTTCAGAAGCTGTTCGCTCTCGATCATGCGCCGCTTGCGCTTAAGGGCATCTGGGGGGTCATCGTCGTCCATACGTTCACGATGTACACCTATTTCTATATGACGGCGTCCACCGCCATCAGAGGTTTGGACCCGTCGCTGGAAGAAGCGGCGGCCAATCTGGGCGCCGGACGACTGCTCATCTGGCGCAGAGTCATTCTTCCGATGCTGACGCCGGCTATCATCGCGGCTTCGCTGCTCGTCTTCATGATCTCGATGGCGTCCTATACGGCGCCGCTCGTGTTCGGGATCGACCGGACGCTCACCATGCAAATTTACTTGTCCCGTACGAACGGGGACCTCGACATGGCGGCGACCCAATCGACCCTGCTGTCGATCGTCTCGATCCTGTTCCTGATTATGATGCGCTGGTACCAGAACGCGCGGAACTATCAGAACATGAGCAAAGGCGTCAGCGTCCACCGGACCGAAGTGAAAAGCAAGGCGGGCAAGTACACGGCGATGGTGCTGTCGTTTATCGCCACGCTCGTGCTGATGCTGCCGATTCTCGTCATCGTCCTGCTTTCCTTCTCCGAAGACAGTACGTGGACGGTCCAGGTCCTTCCGCCGGAGTATACGCTCCAGCACTTTAAAGACTTGTTTACCGATCCGAAAACATGGCGCCCGATCGCCAACAGCTTCAAGATGAGCTTTGTGGCGACCATCGGCAACCTGCTCTTCGGCGTTGCGGCGGCTTATGCCATCGTGCGGATGAAATTCAAGGGCAAAACGCTGCTCGACATCCTGATCATGCTGCCATGGGCGCTGCCGGGTACGGTCGTAGCCGTCAACCTGATCACGGCCTTCAGCGAACCGAACGCATTCTCGTTCAACCAGGTTCTGATCGGCAGCTTCTGGATTTTGCCGCTCGCTTATTTCGTCCGCCACCTGCCGCTGATCTTCCGGTCGACATCCTCGACCCTGATGCAGATGGACAGCTCGGTAGAGGAAGCCGCGCGCAACCTTGGAGCTTCCTGGTGGTACAGCTTCCGGCGGGTTGTCTTCCCGATGGCCCTGAGCGGTATTCTCGCGGGAACGCTGCTGGCCATGGTGGAGGGCCTCGGTGAGTTCGTAGCGTCGATCCTTCTGTACACGAATAACACGACACCTATGTCGGTTGAAATTTTCCAGCGCATGTACGCGTTCGAATTCGGTACGGCATGCGCCTACGGGGTCTTGCAGATTGTCATGATCATTCTCGTTCTTTTCGTTTCCAGGAAGCTGACCGGCGGCAACGCCGGGTCTGCTATCTGACCCGAGCTACGGTTCATTATCGTCTGGTCGCCGGCCGTTCCCCCGCGGAACGCCGCGACCGCCGCGATTTTGATAAAGGCAGGGAGTCATGCAGGATTCCTGCCGCCACTTTTACGCCTGAGGAGGAGAAGCGATTGAGTCAAGCAAGTGCAAACAGATGGATGAAAAAGTGGGTGGCAGCCGCCGTCTCGCTGACGGTTGTCGGAACCGTCGCCCTACCGGCGGCGCCGCAGACAGCCTCGGCCGACAGAGGGGTTGTCGATCTCTGGAAATCGATCAAGCCGCTCACCACAATCGCCAGTGCCATGAATACGGGGGCTCACCCCGATGATGAGCACAGTGCTACACTCGCGTATGTATCTCTCGGTCAAGGGGTCGACACGTCCAGTGTGATCGCCAACCGCGGAGAAGGCGGACAGAATGAAATCGGCAGCGAGCTCGGAAATGCCCTTGGCATTATCCGGACCCGGGAACTGCAAGAAGCTTCCAAAATCACGAACATTACGCTGGCCAACCTGAGCGTGAAGCTCGACGATCCGATCTACGATTTCGGCTTTTCCAAAAGCCCCGACGAAACGCTGGAGAAGTGGGGCGAATCCGTCGCCTACGAGCGGCTGATCCGTCAAATCCGCCAGAAGCGGCCGGACGTGCTGATTCCCGCATTTCTGAACGAAGCGTCGACTCACGGTCATCACCGGGCCATCAACGTTTTGACGGTACGGGCGTTCAAAGACGCCGGCAATCCGGCTATTTTCCCGGAGCAGCTTAAAGAAGGCCTTGCCGTATGGCAGCCGAAAAAGCTGTACCTGCCGGCCACGGACAAAGAGTACGACGTCGCTCTTCCGGTCGGAGACTACAACGAAATTTACGGCGCCTCCTACTCGCAGCTTGGGGAAGAATCTCGTTTTATGCACAAAAGCCAAGGCATGGGCCGTCATGTAGATGAAGGTCCGGGAAATTCCTATTACAAGCTGGCAGGCACCGCCGGGGACAACAAGACAGCCGTTTCCAAAAGCAGCTCGCTCTTCGACGGCATTTCCTTTACATTCGAAGATCTTGCCAAAGAACTGGACACCAAAGGCAAAGACAACAAGATCGTCAAAGATCTGAAAACCCTGCAGCAGGATGCCAATGAAGTCATTGCCGCCTATCCTAAATTCGCGAACGTCGCACGCGAGGTTCATGAAATGAAGGCGGACGTAAAGTCAGCGATTGAAAATGTGGAAAAATCCACTTTAGATGCTTCCGTTAAAACTGATATCCTTCATAGATTGCAGGTGAAAACCGATCAGCTTAACAAAGCAAGCATGGAAGCGGCCTCTCTGACCGTTAAAGTGAAGCCCGTATCGGGCGAGCTTGTAGCCGGACAAACGGCGAAGGTAGCGGTCACCGCACACAGCGGCGGCAGCGTGGATATCTCGGACATCGCGATGAAGCTGAATGTTCCGGAAGGCTGGACGGCCAAGGCGGCGGGCGCCGCCGAGTTCAAGAAACTGGGCTACAACCAGACGGTCAAAACCGAGTTCGAAGTGACCGTTCCGGCGAAATCCGCCGACTTCAACCCGTACGCTCTGCCGCTCATCAGCGCTGATGTTACATACACAGCCTACGGCACGCAGGCAGCGGTCCATGCGGTACCGGACAACGCGATTGCCGTTCTTCCGGCAACGTCCTTGACCCTCAGCCCGGAAGCGGCCGTGTTCAATACGCTTAAGCCGGACGAAGCCGTGCCGGTTAAAGTAACCGCCCGCAATTACGCGCCGGGAGCTTCCAAAACAACCGTTTCGCTGAAAGCACCGGAAGGCTGGACGGTCGAGCCCGCTTCGCTGGACGTAAGCTTTGCGGCGAAGAACGAAACGAAAGCCGTCGAGTTTACCGTGAAAGCGCCGAAGGGCGTGAAACCGGGCAAGGTGGACATTTCCGCCGTGGCCAGAGAAGGCCAGACCGATACGAGCCGTACGGTGCAGGTCATTTCGTACCCGCATATCGGCACGACTTATTACGTGAAACCGGCGACTCTGACGATTCAAGCTTTTGACCTTAACGTGCCGAAGGACCTCAAAGTCGGCTACGTATCCAGCGGATTCGACAATATCGATGCCGTTCTGCGCCAGGTAGGCGTTAACGTGACGAATCTGGATGCGAAAGCGATCCAGTTCGGGGATCTGTCCCAGTACGACACGATCGTGCTCGGCATTCGCGCTTACGCGTTCCGTCCCGAACTGATTCCGAGCAACCAGCGTCTGCTTGATTACGCGAAAAACGGCGGCAACCTGGTCGTTCAGTACCACAAGCCGGAAGACAAATGGACGCCGGACCTCGCGCCGTATCCGATCAAAATCGGCCAGCCTCTCATTCAGTGGAGGGTAACGGACGAGAATTCGAAGGTGACCATGCTGGCACCGGATCACAAGATTTTCAACACGCCGAACAAAATTACGGACGCCGACTGGCAGAACTGGATTCAGGACCGTTCCGCCTACAATCCGGCTGAGTGGGGCAAGGAGTACACCGAGCTGATTTCCAACGGCGATCCGGGCGAAAAAGAATTTACGGGCACGTTCCTGTCCGCCAATTACGGCAAAGGCACGTACACGTACAGCTCGCTTGTCTGGTATCGCGAAATGCCGAGTCTTGTTCCGGGCTCCATCCGGATGTTCGTGAACATGATCAGCCTGAAGCAGTAAGCTGGGCAAGCCGAACTTATACCGTTCTTTGATTTTAGAAAAGCTCCATGATTCACGCCTTATTTAAATGAAGAAAGACCGCAGCGGGGGATCTTCCGATCCTCCGTTCTATCGCGGTCGGCTTGGTCCGGCAGCAGGAACAAACCAAAGAAACCGGAGGGGACAGCATGAAGGCCCTAGATATCCACGGAAAGCATGCCGAGGACGCTTTCAGAAATGCCGCCTTTGCGGTCGTTCCGCTGGGAAGCTTGGAGTACCACGGTCCGCATTCTCCGCTGGGGACGGATTTTTTTCTCGCCCAAGGCTTCGCAGATCTTATTGATCCAGGGTTAAATCCCCTCGTTTATCCGGCTATTCCTTACACGGCATGTCCGGGCAAAACGGGAGATTATCCCGGCACCATATCCATTGATCCGGCCGTGTTTCACCGGTATTTGAGCGATGTGCTGGAAGGCATCTGCCGTTCGGGATTCAGACGGATCGTGCTGCTCAACGCCCATGACGGCAACATTGGAGCTTCCAGAACGGTTGCCGAGGAAGTAACTTCCCGTTGGAAGGATGCAAGCTTTCTCCTGATCAACTGGTGGCAGCTGGCTGCTGCGGACGCTCCGGAAAAGCTCGGATTTTTTCAAGGGACGACAGGAAGAGGACACGGCGGGCCTTACGAAATGTCCGCTGTCAAAGCGTTCCGTCCCGACCTGGTTCATGTATCGGAAGAAGATGCGGAATTGACTCCGCCTCCTCCGCTTTCCCCGATGCCTTACGTATTGGTGGAAGGCACGCCGGAAGGCTGGGCGGGCTACACGGGTCACATCCGTCAGACTTCTCTTCAAGCGGGCGATTGGATTGTAGGCGAGGTCACGGCCAACATGAACGCTCTCATTGCGAACTGGCTCGGCCGGCCCGCTCCCTGAACCGCGCACCGCTTACCTGTCATAAACATATAGAAAGTACCACTAGGAGGAATGGACCGCATGAGAAACCGCGAACAGATTTTACAGGAAGAAGGCGCCGCCTTTCCGGGACTGACCTATACGGAAGCCGTGCTTAAACCCGCTTTTAACGAAGCGAAAGCAAGTCTTCTCGGCCCGATGATGGCAATCAATAAAGCGCACCTGATTATGCTTAAAGACCAGGGACTCGTTACCGAAGAGGAAGCGTTGCAAATTGCGGACGCGATCCGCGGACTGGATCTGGAAGGGCTGCGCCAAGCCGAGTATACGGGTCAGTTCGAGGATTTGTTCTTCCAAGTGGAAAGCGACCTGCTGGAAGCGGCCGGAGACATCGCCGGCAATCTCCATCTGGCCCGCAGCCGCAACGATATGGGCATCTCGATTTACCGGATGGTTCTCCGGGAGAAGCTCCAGACGACGATCCGGGGAGCGCTTGCCCTCAAAAGCCAACTGCTCGCTTTCGCCGAGGAACACGCCGAAACGATCATGATCGGCTACACGCACACCCAGCAGGCGCAGCCGACAACGCTTGCTCATTACATCATGGCGGTGGCGGATTCGCTCGACCGGGATGTGCGCCGTCTGCAGGCCGCCTACGCCAACTGCAACCGCAGCAGCATGGGCTCCGCCGCATTGACCACTTCCGGGTTCAATATCTCCCGGGAGAGAATGCAGGAACTGCTCGGCTTCGACGAGCTGATCTACAACTCCTACGACGCCATCGGCGGAGCCGATTATGTCGGCGAGATTGCTACAGCCGTGCAACTGGCCGCCATTAACCTCGGCCGCTCTTCCCAAGATTTCCTGCTGTGGTGCACACAGGAATTCGGTGTTCTGCGCGTAGCCGATCCGTACGTCCAGATTTCGTCGATCATGCCGCAGAAACGCAATCCGGTCTCGTTCGAACACATGCGCTCGCTTCTTTCGAGCTGCGTGGGGAACACCCAGACCGTACTGACGATGATGCACAACACGCCGTTCGGCGACATCGTCGACACGGAAGACGACATGCAGCCGTACGCATGGAAAGCTCTGGCTGTCCTCGATCAGATGTACCGCCTTCTGTCCTGCGTCATCGGTACGATTCACGTGGACAAGGATGTGCTGCGCAAGCGGACGGAAGGCAGCTTCGCCACGGTGACCGAGCTTGCCGACACCCTGGTACGGACCGACAATCTGTCTTTCCGCAAGGCCCACCATATCGTCAGCGGAGTCGTGAAACGCGCGGTATCCGAAGGGCTGGCCGCCAACGAAATATCGCTGGCCATGGTTAACGAGATTGCCCGTCAGGTGATCGGCCGCGACTTGTCGATTACAGAGGAAGCGTTCCGCAGCTCGCTCGACCCTGTCCATTTCGTCTACATCCGCACCCTGCCCGGAGGACCTGCCCCGGACGAAATCCGCAGCACGATCGCAGACCGCCGCAGCCGTCAGCAGACCCAGGAAGCCTGGCTCCGGGATTCGCGGAGCAAAACGGAAGAGGCGCTGTCCCATCTGGATGCGGCGCTTGAAGGATGGAGCTCCGGTCAATGAAGGAGCGCAGCATTCCGCTGCTTGCCGTAGACGGCGGTGGAACCAAGTGCCTGGCTGTTTTTACCGATAGGCAGGGAAAAATAGAAGGAACCGGCCGGGGAGGTTCCTGCAATTACCAGACGACAGGCAAGGAAGCCGCCGTGGATGAGCTGGTACGGGCCATGAAGATCGCCAAGGAGGAGCTAGGCGAACCCCCCGCTCCGGACGAGACGCTGCGCGTCGAATGCGCGGTCTTCGGGATGGCCGGGCTCGATACCGGATACGACCGGCAGATCATAGAAGGGCTCGTCCGCGAAGCCCTCTCCAGAGCGGAGATTCGGGCGGACCGGGTCGTCGTGGAGAACGACGGACTAGCCGCGCTGCTCGGAGCGACGGACGGCAAGCCGGGCGTCCTGCTTATCGCGGGCACCGGCTCCATCGTTTACGGCGTCAACGGGCAGGGACGCAGCGCCCGGGCGGGCGGCTGGGGTTACCGGGTCGGAGACGAGGGCAGCGCCTACTGGATCGGCAAACAGGCCCTCACCGCTATCCTGCAGACCCTGGACGGCAGGCAGGGACCGACGAGTCTCGCCCGCAGAGTCCTGCCCTATCTCGACCTCCGTTCGGAGGAGGAGCTGTACAACTGGGTGTATTCGGCCGACTACCGGGTAGACACCGTTGCGGAACTGTCGCTGCTTGTCAGCGATTCCGCCCGGGAGGGAGACGCATCCTCCCTGCGTATTCTCGAAGCCGCCGCGGATGAGCTTTTTTACGGGGGGCGGGCCGTTATCGAAAAGCTTGGAATGAAAGACACTTCCTTCACTTTGATTCTCCAGGGCGGGGTTCTCCAGAATAATGAGTTTGTGCGGAGTACTTTGACGAAAAAATTGCGCGAATTCGCCCCTTCATGTAATCTGGAAGAAATAAAAAAAGAACCGATTTACGGAGTGATCGCCCAGGGACTCAGCCTGCTGCCGTAAATCCGGAGGAGGTTGGGGGACGTTATGAGGAAAACGCTGCTCTTTGTGTTTGCGCATCCGGACGACGAATCGTTTGCCTGCGGAGGCACGATGGCCAAATACGCGGAACGTGGACATGCTGTCCATCTGGCCTGCGCTACATCCGGCTGCAAGGGCAAAACGGGGGAGTACACGTTTACCTGCAGGGAAGAAGTCGCAATGTACCGGGAAGGGGAGCTCCGCCGGGCCGCCGCCGTTCTCGGCGTTGAGCGGGTTCACTTTTACCGTTATCCGGACGGAGGCCTGGCCGAGGTCCGTGAAGATCTCCTGGCCGCCCGTGTGGCCGCGACGATTCTGGACCTGCAGCCTCATCTCGTCGTCACGTTTCCCCCGGACGGAGTAACGGGGCATCCCGATCATATCGCCATCTCCAAGGCCGTGCTGCGGGCGGTCGAGGAATTGGACGCGGACGGCGGGGCGGCGCCCGACCTTTATTACGCGTCCATTCCTAACTACTACGACCACTGCGGGGACTGCGGCCCGTCCGAGTGCTGCCCTATTACGGCACGCGTGAATATATCGGAATTCCGCAGTCGCAAGGGCGAAGCGCTCCAGGCGCACAAAAGCCAGGTATATTCCGTGGACCGGGCCTATCCCGGCGTCATGCACGGCGACTACTCGGTGATCGGGCGCTACGAATACTTCACGCTTGTGCGGCGGGGCGGACAGCCAACCGGATTAAACAAATGCGCCGGTGAAATTCCGGTTGTTGAACTGGTCTGATATTCTTTTTTATGAAGCAGCTCAATAAACGAGGCCGGCTTTCCTTCGAGGGGAGGCTGGCTTTTTTACGTGTCGGGCCTTAGGAAAAGACAAGGGGGCTTGCGAGAGCGGAGGGACCCGCCCGAATTTCGTTCTTTGATTTCCTTCCGTTAATCCGGTACACTTTATGGATGATCTTTTGCAGGAAGAACTGCGGGAGAATATTTCAAAATCAGCCGGGACGAGTCCGGTTTTGAGGTGGAACTTTTGACTCATTCCTACGACAATGTAGTTTTATTTCCCAAAACGGCCGCTTCCTACGAGAAGCAGATGACCCAGATGCTGGAGCAGGAGCGCTATGAAGAGGCGGTCCGCCTGCTTCGCTACCTTCTGCAGTTCGCCAGGGACGACGCGGAGAAACAAGCCCAGTGGAGAGCTCTTCTGCAGTGGCTGGAAACGATGTTCCCGGAAACTCTGTACGACGACGCCGTCATGCAGGAGGGCGGTGAAGAGGAGGAAATTACCGAGGAAGACCTCAAGCGCCAGTCGGTGGCCGGAAAGTCCGCGGAAGGCCGGCAGTATGTCGGGCGTCTGCTGGACATGCTTGAGGACGGTACGGATATGGAGCGGCAGATGATCGCACTGGAGCAGCTTGCTTTTGCGGAGGACGACCGGATCGACGAGTTTGTAAAAGAGTGGCTCCATACGGCCCCGAGCCATCCGTTCGTTCAGTTCAGAGCTCTGCAGATGCTGAAGCAGCGGGGAGGAAAAGGCCCTGTCGTGCTTGCGCGCGCACAGAACAAAATGGTGCTCCGCATCGAGGATACGCCCCTGAAGCTCGAAGAATTCCCGGACCGGATACGCGAAATGGTATACCGGGTTCAGCAGATCAGCGAGTCGGAGCAGCCCGACTTCGGTTTTTTCGCCGAACAGACGTGGCTGGAATTTCTCAAGACGGTGTACGGCACGGAATTGTACACGTCCATGAGCGGCTGCCGGGAAGAAGAGGTGGACGTCTGGGCGAGCGCCCTGCATACCGTTCTTCACGAATCTTTATTCGGGAGCGCGGACAGGGAGCATATGCGGGAGCAGTACGGAATCACCGCTTCCATGCTGCAGGCGTGGGGCGAAGCTTACGCTTGTCTGCAATCTTTTATCCGGGCTTTGTACACGGGCGGCTAAAATAAAGCCATTCCTGTCATTCGCTTGAAAAAGCAAGGGTTTGTGGTATACTAGAATGGTTATAATGGCCACTAAAAGGCTTACGGGCCTAATTATGAGGTCAGAACGTGAAAAAATACTTGTCAGGGTACATTTTTGGAGGGGAAAGCATAAAATGAAAGCAAGCTGGGAAAAAATAGAGAAGAACACTGCAGTTCTTGATATCGAAGTGGAAGCGGAGCAAGTTGCCGACGCTCTCGACAGAGCTTTTAAGAAAGTCGTAGCCAAAGTAAACGTTCCGGGATTCCGTAAAGGTAAAGTGCCGCGGTCCATTTTTGAAAAGCGTTTCGGCATCGAAAGCCTGTACCAGGATGCGCTGGACATCATTCTGCCGGAAGCTTACATGCAAGCCGTTCAAGAAACGGGCATCGAGCCTGTTGACCGTCCAGAAGTGGACGTTGAACAATTCGGCAAAGGCCAAGCTCTGAAGTTCAAGGCGAAAGTAGCCGTGAAACCTGAAGTGGAACTCGGCGACTACAAAGGCATCGCGATTCCTGCAGCGGACAGCGCGGTAACTCCGAAGGAAATCGACGAAGAGCTGGAACGCCTGCAGCAAAGACACGCTGAGCTTGTCGTGGTTGAAGAAGGCGCGGCGGCAAACGGCGACATCACGATCATCGACTTCGAAGGTTTCGTGAACGGCGAAGCGTTTGAAGGCGGCAAAGCGGAGAAGTACTCCCTTGAGCTGGGCTCCAACAGCTTCATCCCTGGTTTCGAAGAGCAAATCGTCGGCATGACCAAGGACGAAGAGAAGGACATCGAAGTGACATTCCCGGAAGAATATCACTCCGAGCAGCTTAAAGGTCAAGCGGCTACTTTCAAAGTGAAGCTGCACGACATCAAACGCAAAAACCTTCCTGAGCTTGACGACGAGTTCGCTAAAGACGTAAGTGAATTCGACACGCTCGAAGAGTACAAGCAGGACATCGCGAAGAACCTGGAAGAGAAGAAGAAGCAGGATGCTGAAGTTCAGCGCGAAACAGCCGTGGTCGAGAAGGCCGCTGCTAACGCGAACGTTGAAATTCCGGCTTCCATGATCGAAACCGAACTTGACCAGATGGTAGGCGAATTCGAAAGACGTCTGCGCATGCAGGGCATGACGCTGGATCTGTACTTCCAATTCTCCGGCCAGAACGTGGACGTGCTGAAATCTCAAATGAGAGAAGACGCCGAAAAACGCGTTCGCAACAACCTGGTTCTCGAAGCGATCGCGATCGCGGAGAAAATCGAAGCGACGGACGAAGACGTGAACGCCGAGCTGGACCGTCTTGCCGAGCAGTACCAGAAATCCGTTGAAGAGCTTCGCTCGATCTTCGAAGCTAACGGCAGCCTGGAAGGCATCAAGCAGGATCTGGCTGTTCGCAAAACCGTAGACTTCCTGCTAGCTAACAGCACGGAAGAGAAAGAAAAGCCGGCTAAGAAAGAACCGAAAGCTAAAAAAGCAGCGAAAGAGGAAGCCAAGGAAGAAGCGGCCGAGTAATCGCCCCGCTTTCCCGGGCACTGCACGATCCCGACAAAAGCTGTATAATAGGACACATACAAAGGCACGTAATCCAAAGCGTGCCTTTGTTTTACCCGAAAACAGCCGCGAAAGCGAGATTTAGCGGGATTTATCCTAAAAATGACTTTACCTTTTAAACATGGTAAAATGAAAAGTAAGTACCCGCAAAGGAGTTGGTCCAATGAGTCTTATCCCTATGGTTGTGGAGCAAGAAGCCCGTGGTGAGCGTTCCTACGACATCTATTCTCGCCTGCTCAAAGACCGTATTATCTTTATCGGCAGCGCGATTGATGATGATGTGGCTAACCTTGTCATTGCCCAACTGCTGTTTTTACAGTCCCAGGACGCAGAGAAAGACATTCACGTATACATTAATTCTCCGGGTGGCTCGGTAACGGCCGGACTCGGAATTTACGATACGATGCAGCACATCAAACCGGACGTGTCGACGATTTGCGTAGGCATGGCAGCGAGCATGGGTTCCCTGCTTCTGACGGCCGGTGCGCCCGGCAAGCGTTTTGCCCTGCCGAACAGCGAGGTTATGATCCATCAGCCGCTGGGCGGTGTCCGGGGGCAGGCGTCGGATATCAAAATCCACGCCGACTGGATCATCAAAACGAAGCAGAAGCTGAATAATATCTATGTGAAGCATACCGGCCAGCCGTATGATAAAATAGATCGCGATACTGATCGCGATAACTTTATGAGCGCGGAAGATGCGAAGGCGTACGGATTGATCGACGAAGTCATCACTCGAAGCGACCTGAAATCTTAAAGGAGTGATCCAATGTTTAAATTCAACGATGAAAAAGGTCAGTTGAAATGTTCTTTCTGCGGAAAGTCCCAAGATCAAGTCCGCAAACTCGTTGCGGGTCCCGGCGTTTATATCTGCGACGAGTGCATTGAATTGTGCACGGAAATCGTGGAAGAGGAGCTCGGGCACGAGGAAGAGCTGGATCTCAAAGACATTCCGAAGCCGAAAGACATTTGCGGCATTCTCGATCAATATGTAATCGGTCAGGATCAGGCGAAGAAATCCCTATCCGTTGCCGTTTACAATCACTATAAGCGGATCAATTCCCAAAGCAAGCTGGAAGACGTGGAACTGCAGAAGAGTAACATCATTCTCGTCGGTCCTACGGGAAGCGGTAAAACCCTTCTTGCCCAGACGCTTGCCAAAATTCTCAACGTTCCTTTCGCCATCGCGGATGCGACTTCCCTTACGGAAGCCGGCTACGTGGGCGAGGACGTCGAGAACATTCTCTTGAAGCTGATTCAAGCAGCCGACTACGATGTGGAGAAAGCCGAGCGCGGCATTATCTACATCGATGAGATCGATAAAGTAGCCCGCAAGTCCGAGAACCCGTCGATTACACGCGACGTGTCCGGCGAAGGCGTACAGCAGGCTCTTCTGAAAATTCTGGAAGGTACGGTCGCTTCCGTACCGCCGCAAGGCGGACGCAAGCATCCGCATCAGGAATTCATTCAGATCGATACGACGAACATCTTGTTCATCTGCGGCGGCGCGTTTGACGGCCTGGAACAAATCATCAAACGCAGAATCGGGAAGAAAGTCATCGGTTTCAGCTCCGACGGTCTGAAAACCGATTTGAAGCCGGGCGAGTACCTCTCCATGGTACTGCCGGAAGACCTGCTGAAATTCGGATTGATTCCGGAGTTCGTAGGACGTCTGCCGGTTGTTTCCACGCTGGAACCGCTGGACGAAGCGGCTCTCGTTCGTATTCTCACCGAACCGAAGAACGCCCTCGTGAAGCAGTATCAGAAGATGCTGGACATGGATAATGTCAAGCTTGAATTCGATGCGGAATCGCTCGATGCTATCGCCAAAGAAGCCATTAAGCGCAACACCGGTGCCCGCGGTCTGCGTGCGATCATTGAAAGCATTATGCTTGATGTGATGTTCGACGTGCCGTCCCGCACGGATGTAACGAATTGCACCGTTACGAAAGATACGGTTCAGGACAAATTGACCCCTATTCTTTCCTCTCAGGAAGGTCAGGATGTCAACAAGAAGAAAGAAGAAAGCGCCTGATCTCGGTTGAGATCGGAGCTCATACTATAGAGTAACCGACAGCCTCCAAGCTGCCCGGCCTTGGCTGCCCGCTTCATCATTTGAGGCCGGCGCGGCTTTTGCCGGTGCGGCGCGGAGGATGTTTGGTTCATGGGAGAGAAGACACGTATGTTTCACAGAAAAGATACGAGACCGGTTCGTGTCGGAGATTTAACGATCGGCGGCAGCGATGAGGTTATCATTCAAAGTATGTGTACGACGAAAACGGCGGATGTCAAAGCGACTGTAGCCGAAATCCACCGGCTGGAGGAAGCCGGCTGCCAGCTCGTTCGTGTGACCGTCAACAATATGGAAGCGGCTGACGCCGTCAAGGAAATCAAGAAGCAGATTAACATTCCGCTTGTATCCGATATCCATTTCGATCATCGCCTCGCACTGGCGGCCATTGAGAACGGTATCGACAAAGTCCGGATCAACCCGGGCAACATCGGCCGCCGTTCGAAAGTCGAAGCCGTTGTGAAGGCTTGTAAAGAGCGGGGAATTCCAATCCGGATCGGCGTAAACGCGGGTTCTTTGGAAAACCACCTCTTGGAGAAATACGGATATCCGACGCCTGAAGCGATGGTGGAAAGCGCCTTGTTCCACATCGGCATCTTGGAAGAGCTCGATTTCCACGACATCATCGTGTCCCTGAAGGCGTCCGATGTGCCTATGGCAATCGCCGCGTACACTCAGGCTGCGCAGGCATTTAATTACCCGCTTCACCTTGGTATTACCGAAGCCGGAACGCTGTTCTCCGGCACGGTGAAGAGCGCTGCGGGGCTCGGTGCGCTGCTTAGCATGGGCATCGGCTCCACGATGCGGATCTCGCTCAGCGCGGACCCGGTCGAGGAAGTGAAAGTCGCCCGCGAGCTGCTTAAAACGTTCGGCCTCATTACCAATGCCGCGACGCTTATATCCTGTCCGACCTGCGGACGTCTGGACATCGACCTCTTTTCCATCGCCAACGAAGTCGAGGCCTACATCGCCAACCTTAAGGTGCCGATTAAAGTTTCCGTACTCGGCTGCGCCGTGAACGGACCGGGCGAAGCCCGCGAAGCCGATATCGGAATCGCCGGAGCGAGAGGCGAGGGCTTGCTTTTCCGCTACGGGGAGATGGTCCGCAAGGTACCGGAAGCCGAGCTTCTGAACGAGCTGAAGAAAGAAATCGACATCATTGTCCACGAATTCAACCGTACGGGTGAAATTCCGGGACGCCGGCAGCATCAAGAACGTATCGAGCTTGCTCAAAAGCAGGCTCAAGCCCAGCATTCCTGATGCATAAAGGATTCCCCGGCTAAGGCGGGGGGGCAGTCAACCGGAGTATTCCGTTTAAAAAATCAAAAGTCACGATCCCTTAAGGATCGTGACTTTTTTTGTCGGAGCTTAATGCCGGAAGCTGCCGGGGGGACTGTTGTCCTTCGCAAAAAAACGAATTCTCCTGAAAGCGAAGCGGGCTGTCCGTCATTTTGCGGGTGCGGAATCCTTATTTTGGCTGCTGCCGCCGGGCCCGGGGCCTAGATCCACATGGGCGATATAAGCGGCAACGGCATCCCGGATCGCCGCTGCGATTTTTTGCCGGCCCTCGTCGCTCGTCATCCGTGCCCGGTCCTCCGCATTTGTGATAAACCCGATTTCCACGATGACTGAGGGGCTTTGGGCTCTTTTAAGAAGGTAATACGTTTTACCAAGGATGGGGAGATGCCGGGTTCCTGAAATGGCGTTCAACCGTTCTTGGATCTGAGTGGCAAGAAAAAGGGAACCGGCGTTGTTTTGATGCAGCACATAGGGTCCTTTTTTGGAGCGGCTGAACGAAGAATTCACATGCAGCGAAATGAGCAGCTTCGGTTTGAGGTCGTTGGCCATCTGCATCCGCTGAGCGAGGTCTCGGATATGCCGGCTGCGGTTATTAAGCCATTTGTTGTCGTCGCTTAGAGCGTAGTCTTTGTCCCGGTTCAGAACGACCCGGTAGCCCGCTGTCGTCAGCAGCTGATAAGTCTGCTTGGCTACGGCCAGGTTGATGTCTTTTTCGAGCAGATCGCCGTGAACGGCCCCGCCGTCAATGCCACCGTGTCCGACATCAATCAGCACATCCGGCGGATTTATGTGGCTGTTGGTCCTGGAAGCGGATTTGGGAGGCTGCGCGTTGAGCGGGGAGTCAGGTGTCGACGGGGGGTTCATTATATCGGGCAACGATTCCGCATGGGCTTTTCCCGCAGTAAGCGATTTTTTGGCGTCGGCTGCAAGTTTGGATGCCTGCGAGGCGGTATCGGCGGTAAGAGTTTTGGTTTCGGCGAGCCGGTTTGGCGTTCCGCAGGCCGCAGCAAACAAAGAAAGGCCGGTTATGCAAGCGGCCAGACAGGAACCCGTTAGTAAGCGTTTGGTAAACATCCGGTCCATCCTTTCCGGAAAAGAGATAACGGTAGTTTTCTACACCTGCCTTCCTCTCATTCATTATTAGCCGAGAAAACATTTGGACGGCATGATTATTCCTTACCAGGAGGGGAATACTGCCATGTATGAGATCGGACCGGAAAGGACTGAAGATAAAATGGATATGAGCTTTAGTATGATTTTAATGTTGATTCAGGTGTTTTTTGCAGTTGTCATCGGGATGTACTTCTGGAACTTGCTGCGCAATCAGCAGACCAACCGGTCTGCCATCGATAGAGAATCGAAGAAAGAGCTGGAGAAGCTGAGAAAGCTCCGATCCGTATCGCTGACCAAACCTCTGGCGGAAAAAACGCGGCCTTCCAGTATGCAGGATATCGTCGGACAGAAGGAAGGGCTAAAGGCATTAAAAGCCGCTCTGTGCGGTCCCAATCCCCAGCATGTGCTGATATACGGTCCTCCGGGTGTGGGAAAGACGGCCGCGGCTAGGGTTGTCCTGGAAGAAGCGAAGAAAAATCCGCAATCACCTTTTCGAAATGAAGCGAAATTCACGGAAATCGATGCGACCACGGCACGTTTTGACGAGCGGGGCATTGCCGATCCGCTGATCGGCTCCGTTCACGACCCGATTTACCAGGGCGCCGGTGCAATGGGCGTTGCCGGAATACCGCAGCCGAAGCCGGGTGCCGTTACGAAAGCTCACGGCGGTATTCTGTTCATTGACGAAATCGGGGAACTGCACCCGATTCAGATGAATAAATTGCTTAAGGTGCTGGAAGACCGCAAAGTGTTCCTGGAAAGCGCCTATTACAATTCGGAAGACAACAACATTCCGAACTTTATCCATGATATTTTTCAGAACGGGCTGCCTGCGGATTTTCGTCTCGTTGGTGCGACGACGCGCACGCCGAATGAAATTCCTCCGGCCATCCGTTCCCGCTGTATGGAAATCTTCTTCCGTCCGCTTCTTCCGGAAGAAATCGGGGAGATTGCGGCCAATGCGCTGGCCAAAATCGGATTCCCGGCGAACGAATCCGCCATTGAGGTCGTCAAACGCTATGCCACCAACGGCCGCGAAGCGGTCAATGTGATTCAGCTCGCGGCCGGTCTCGCTTTGACAGACAAGCGCGAAGAAGTGACCGCGGCCGATATCGAGTGGGTCGTTAACAGCTCACAGATTCAGCCCAGACCGGAACGCAAAATCCCTTCGGAGCCGCAGATCGGCTTTGTAAACGGGCTTGCGGTATACGGTCCGAATTTGGGCACGCTATTGGAGCTGGAAGTTATCGCAATCCCCGCCGCCCGTCCGGGAAGCGGTTCGTTCAACATCACCGGAGTCGTCGACGAGGAAGAGATGGGCGGCGGTTCCCGCACGCTGCGCCGCAAAAGCATGGCCCGCGGGTCCGTGGAGAATGTGCTGACGGTTCTGAAGCGCATGGGACTGCGCACATCGGACTACGACCTGCACATTAATTTCCCCGGCGGGACGCCGATCGACGGACCGTCCGCGGGAATCGCCATGGCAACGGCAATCGCATCGGCCCTAAACCAGATACCCGTGGACAACAAGCTCGCCATGACCGGCGAGATGAGCATACACGGGAAAGTGAAGCCGGTCGGCGGCGTGGTCGCCAAGGTGGAGGCCGCTTTCCAGGCGGGTGCTACGCGCGTGTTTATTCCGAAGGAAAACTGGCAAGAGCTTTTCGCGGATCTGCCCGGTGTCGAAGTCATCGCGGTGGAATCGGTCGAAGAAGTGCTTTCGCTTGCCCTCGGCCTCCAGATCGCCAGTAATGTCATTCCGATGCCTGCGGCCGGAGAGCAGATGCTGCCGGGCACGATGCCGTTCCTGCATGCGGGACCGACCGATGGATCGGAATCCGCCAAATCGTAACATTTCCGTCTCCGGGCAGAAGCGGCTTTCGGCAGGGAGAAATTCCTTTCCGGGGGCCGTTTTGTGCCCAATTGGTGTTTTTCAGACAATTTTGTTAAAATGTTATCTACAGCATTAGCCCACCAGTAAAAAAGTGGAGGTGTCGGAACATGGGGCCTAATAAAACGCGGATACGCCGCCTGCCGTTATTGCCTCTCAGGGGACTGCTCGTATATCCGAGCATGGTACTGCATCTGGACGTAGGCCGGGAGAAGTCGGTCAAAGCCTTGGAAAAAGCAATGATCGAAGACAGTATGATCCTGCTCTGTTCCCAGGCCGAAGTGAATATAGAAGAACCCGCCAAGGAAGATATTTACCGGGTGGGGACCATCTCGAAAGTTCGTCAAATGCTCAAGCTTCCGAACGGAACGATTCGCGTACTGGTAGAAGGAGTCGTCAGGGCGGAAATTGCCGAGTATATCGCCAACGACGAGTTTTACGAAGTCAACGCGAAAGAACTTCCCGAAGAAGAAGTGAACGACGCCGAAATCGACGCGCTGATGCGTACGGTGCTCAACCAGTTCGAGCACTATATTACGCTGTCCAAAAAAGTAACGCCGGAAACACTGGCTGCGGTATCCGATATTGACGAGCCGGGGCGACTTGCCGATGTCATCTGCAGCCATCTTTCCCTTAAAATCAAAGATAAGCAGGACATTCTCGAAACGGTGGACGTGCGAAGCCGTCTGGAGAAGCTGCTTAATATTTTGAACAACGAGCGCGAAGTGCTTGAACTCGAACGCAAAATCAGCCAGCGCGTGAAGAAGCAGATGGAGAAGACGCAGAAGGAATACTATCTGCGGGAGCAGATGAAGGCCATCCAGAAGGAACTCGGCGATAAAGAGGGCCGGGCCGGAGAGATCGAAGAACTCCGCAGCCAGCTTGCCGCCTCGGAAGTGCCCGAGAACGTTCAGGAAAAAATCGAGAAGGAAATCGACCGTCTCGAGAAGATGCCTTCCACATCGGCGGAAGGAAGCGTTATCCGCAATTATATCGACTGGCTGCTTGCTCTCCCGTGGACGAAGAAGACGGAAGACGATCTGGATATCCATAAAGCGGAAGAAATTTTGAACGCCGATCATTACGGACTGGAAAAACCGAAAGAACGCGTGCTGGAATATTTGGCCGTCCAGAAGCTGGTCAAGAAGCTGAAAGGGCCTATCCTCTGTCTCTCCGGTCCTCCGGGAGTAGGTAAAACGTCCATCGCCCGCTCGATCGCGAAATCGATGAACCGCGAGTTCGTCCGTATCTCGCTCGGCGGCGTACGCGACGAAGCGGAAATCCGCGGTCACCGCCGCACCTATGTCGGGGCGATGCCGGGCCGGATTATTCAGGCGATGAAGACGGCAGGCAGTGTGAATCCGGTTTTCCTGCTTGATGAAATCGACAAAATGGCGATGGATTTCCGCGGAGACCCGGCCGCCGCGCTTCTTGAAGTGCTGGACCCGGAACAGAACAACACGTTCAGCGACCACTTCATCGAAGTGCCGTTCGATCTCTCTAACGTGATGTTCATTACGACGGCCAACGCCCTTCACAACATTCCGCGGCCGCTGCTCGACCGGATGGAAGTTCTGTACCTTCCGGGCTACACGGAAATCGAGAAGCTTGAAATCGCGGACAGCTACCTGCTGCCGAAGCAGAAGCGCGATCACGGGCTCGAAGACGGCCAGATGGTGATGAACCGCGACGCCCTTCTCCAGGTGATCCGCGAATACACCCGCGAAGCGGGCGTCCGCAACCTGGAACAGCAGCTTGCCGCGATCTGCCGCAAGGCCGCCAAGAAGATCGTCTCCGAACCCGGCCGGACGGTCGAGGTTACGGTGGACACCGTGAAAGAAGACCTCGGTCCGCCTAAATTCCGCTATAATATGGCGGATGAGCAGGACCAGATCGGTGCGGTCACGGGGCTGGCCTGGACGGAAGTGGGCGGCGATACGCTGGTCATCGAAGTGACGGTCATGCCGGGCAGCGGCAAGCTGACGCTGACGGGCAAGCTCGGCGACGTGATGAAGGAATCCGCCCAGGCGGCATTCAGCTATACCCGCTCGAGAGCGGAGCAGCTCAAGATCGCGCCGGATTTCCATGAAAAGAATGACATTCATATTCATATTCCGGAAGGCGCGATCCCCAAAGACGGACCGTCGGCAGGGATTACGATGGGAACGGCACTGATCTCCGCGCTGACGAACATTCCCGTGTCCAGCCAGGTGGCAATGACGGGCGAGATTACGCTGCGCGGCCGCGTCCTCCCTATCGGAGGACTGAAGGAGAAGGCGCTGGCCGCACATCGTGCGGGAATCCGCACCATCCTTCTGCCGAAGGACAACGAGAAAGACATCCGGGATGTTCCCGAAAGCGTCCGTAACGATCTTACGTTTATTCCGGTCGCTCATATGGACCAGGTACTGGAACACGCGCTCGTCAAGGAAGTGGATCTGAAGGCTTAAGCCGGTCAGGAATCTTCCGGTCTTCCCCAAGCGGAGACCGGGTGCATATCGATGAAAAGAGTGTGAAACATGAAGGTCAACCAGGCTGAATTTATTATCAGTGCGGTGGGACCGGGACAATACCCTGAGGATGCCTTGCCGGAGATTGCTTTGGCAGGGCGTTCCAATGTGGGTAAGTCTTCGCTCATCAACCGCATGATTTCCCGTAAAAATCTGGCCAGGACAAGTTCCCAGCCGGGCAAAACGCAAACCCTCAATTATTACCGCATTAATGACGACTTATATTTCGTCGATCTTCCCGGTTACGGCTATGCCAAAGTTTCCAAAACGAAACGTGCCGAATGGGGCAAGTTTATCGAAAATTACTTGCTGAAGCGGGAACCGCTGAAAGCGGTTATGCAGCTGGTCGACCTGCGTCACCCGCCGTCCAAGGACGACCAGGCCATGTATGCCTGGCTGAAGCATATGGGGGTGCCGGTCATTGTCGTTGCGACCAAAGCGGACAAGGTACCCAAAGGCAAATGGCAGAAGCACGCCAAGGTCATCAAGGACGACCTGGAGTTTGACCGTTCGGGACCCTTCATTATTTTCTCGTCGGAAACGGGAATGGGGAAGGACGAGCTGTGGGAGATTCTGGAGTCCGCCATCGGCTGGGGACAGGCGCAGCCGGACGGCGACGTTTTGCCGGAATCCGCTCCATCTGAATAAGATTCGCAGTCTTTCGTTTGCTTACGGGCTGTAGTGCAGGAACCGTCTCTTTACGGAGATGGTTTTTTGCTGTCTGCTGAGTAGGAAAAAGATGGGGAGCGGTCCCTTGACGAAGAGGAACAAATCTTGTATTCTTTATTTAGATATTTGTCTAAATATCTAATTAAGATCAATAAAAGGTGTGACTCGACTATGAACCCGTCTACTGATTTAAAGCAGCTCCAGGAGCATCACATCCGCTTGTCCCAGCTGATGTCTCCGCTTTACCTCCTGATCCCGCTGGTCTTCTGGGCGTTTTTCAACTATCAGGGAGTGGACATAACCGTAAAACTGGTCCTGCTGGGCGCAGCGGGCTGGATAGCCGCTCTCGCACTCAGAGGGCCGGTAAGTCTTCTTGCAGCCCGGATGCCCGCGGAAAAAGGGCGCCTGCTTCTCGTATCGTCCTCCGGACCGTTGGAAGAACTCGTCCGCCTGGCTACGCTGCTCATAGCGGGCTTGACGATCGGCTCCGCGGCTTCGATAGGCATTGGCTGGGCCGCTATCGAGATTGTGTACACGCTCGTATCCCTTTTCGCGGTAGCCTCCCTGTCCAAGCGCACGGACGAGAAAGCGATGCAGGCCAAAGCCATGCTGGAGGCCCAAGGGACGTACGGGGCCCATCCGGCCTGGGGGCTTATCGAGCGGGTCTTCGTGAGTGCTTACCACATCGGCGCAGCCTTGTGTATAGCACGCTACCCCTGGTCGGTTGTCGTGCTGATCCCGCTTCATTCTCTGCTCAACCTGGCCGTACTGGCGGTCGCCAAAAGATCGCTGGCCCAGGCCGAAGCCGTCGCCGCATTCGTCGGAACGACGGTACTTGCGATCGGCTGGCAGCTCTACCTGTAACCCGAAGGCTGCCGCGGCATGATAGCTGCCGTTTTCCGATCGGAATGCAAACAAGTTTTTCATGAGGAGGTGAGGGTGGTGAACGATACCTTCAAAGCCCTGTCGGACCCGACGCGGAGACAAATCCTGAAACTGTTGAAAGAAAAGGATTTATCCGCGGGCGAAATCGCCGACCATTTTCAAATGTCCAAACCGAGTATCTCCCATCACCTGAACGTCATGAAGCAGGCTAAGCTCGTGCTGGACGAACGCAAGGGGCAAAGCATCATCTATTCACTGAACACGACCGTCATTCAGGATGCTTTGGGATGGTTGATGGATTTTACGCATAAAGACGAAGGAGGCTCTTAACATGACAAACTCGATTAGTAAAGTGCCGAAATGGACCTGGAAAGATACCTTGCTGCTTATTATTGCCGCCGCGCCCATTCTGTACGCGATAGGGGTCTACGGAAAATTGCCCGAGCAAATGGCGGTCCACTTCGGAGTGGGCGGGGAACCTAACGGCTATCAGAGCAAAGGCTCGTTCCTGATTCTGATGTCCGTTCTCAGCTTGGCTTTGCCTCTGCTGATGAAATGGTCGCCTTCCCGTGATCCGAAACGTGCGAATTACGAGAAATTCCAAGGGGTTTACGATCTTTTCCGAATTTTAATCACGGTGTTATTAAACGGCGTTTTCTTCATGACCCTGTTGACCAATCTCGGATACGATGTACCCATCAATTTCTGGGTTCCGCTCGGCGTAGGCGCTCTTTGGATGGTTGTAGGCAACTATATGGGACGTGCGCGCCCCAACTATACGTTCGGGATACGCACTCCCTGGACGCTGGCCGATGAGGATGTTTGGCGCCGGACCCATCGGATGGCAGGTCCCGTCTGGATGCTGGCGGGAATCGTCTTTATGGGAGTATCGCTGTTCCCGTCGGTCGTCCCCGCCTGGTTCGGAATTGTCGTTATTCTGCTGAGCGTGCTCGTCCCGATCTTGTATTCGTTCATCAAATACCGGCAGCTGAAAAATTAAATGTTCACCAAAGGTTAATAAGTAAAAAGCGCGGACTCCGCGCTTTTTTTGTTTAATCGGAAGCTAGAACGGGTAAAAAGCCGTATGGAAGACTATTTTGCGAAGTGTGCATGGAAAGCGATGAGTTTTCAAGGCAATTGAAGACTTTACGGTGCTGATAGCCAATTTTTTCAGGCAGGAGAGCGTTTTTTCCGGTTTTCGCCGGATTTTCATGCATGATACGCAGGAATATTAAGTCTTGATGTAGTATAATATGAAGTAGGCAAGATCAAAGGCGTTGAAAAAATAGAATTGAGGGATTTCCATGGCACAGAGGTTAGCGACTGAATATGTCAAAACCCGCCTGCAATTAACGGAAGCCGAAATGTCCAAATTTGTCCAAATGTTTGCCGATCAGCAAATCACGGCTCAGGTCAAAGTCATCGAGAACGGAAACCAGGAGTTTGTCTTTCAGGAAGAAGCGGGAGAAGAGATCGTTCTTTCGTTTGAACGCGTCGGTAAGCAGTATATTAGCTCGGGATCCTGCCGTGTAACGAGTCTGCGTTTGACTAATCTTATGCGTAAGGCGATAGCCGAATTCAAAGGTTCAGCCATCGTTAAGCGGATATACGCTACGTTCGTGATGATGTACACCTACGAGAACGGCAAAGTCATCAAAATCGTCGAGATCAAAGGCCAGCATACGAACGTCGTCTATGAGTATCACGATACGCTCGGCCAGTTGGAGAACCTGTTCCGCCGGACGGAGATCGAGCGGGAAATCGATATGATCCAGGATCAGATCAACCATTTGCTGGATATGCGCAACGAAGTTCCCTGCCCTTCGCTTAAAGGCGATATCGACGCACGGCTGACCATGCTGACCCGTCGTTTGTTCGTACTCGAAGCGTAGAACCGGCCCAAGCCCGGCAGTAGGCCTACTATTTTACGTGCAAGTTAAGCTCTATATACAGAAGCGAAGAGCCTGTCCGCAGGCTCTTTTTTTATTTTTTTGTGAAGAAAAAATGGATTCGTCCGGCCCCTTCTGACAGACACGAAGCCGCGTACCGTTACATAGTGTATTACAGACAGAAACGCAAGCAAGGCATTCCGAAAATGAATCTTGCGAATATGAAAAAAACTATTGCATTTCTGTTCAATAGATGTTATTTTTAATTTCGTTGAAAACAATATAGGAACCAGGATTCACTCAGGACATTGAATGTTGCGAGAGATTATTCCCTCGGGAAGTGAATGACGTAGGTCCTAGCGGATGAAATGCGAGAACAATTTTATTCCTAGGAAGGGGGAACCGGAAGATGGAATATTCAACTTTCGGAAGACACGTTGCTGTAGATACTTGGGGAGTAGATTTTGAACTTTTGAACAATGCAGAGTGGCTGCAAGCCCAAATGGTAGACGCAGCTGAAGCGTGTGGAGCAACGGTCATGTCTGTTCAGTCCAAGCAATTTGAGCCACAAGGTGCCACAGTACTAGTACTGCTGTCTGAGAGTCATCTTTCCATTCATACGTACCCTGAGAGAGGTTTTGCCGCGCTGGATTGTTACACTTGCGGTGAAACGGTAGATCCTCAATTGGCTATCGACCACATGATCTCGCTGCTTAAGCCGGAGAAGGTCTATGCCAAGAAACTGGTTCGCGGAATGGGCGAGTTTGAAGTCGAAACGCCGGAAATCAAGCAAGCCGTATTGGCTAAGTAAGTTCGTTGTTTTAGTATACAAGATAAGCGTTTATATAAGTAAGGTAACCACGGAGTCCGCATTCCGTGGTTATTTGTTTGTCAGGCCTCTCATACAATGGTACGGGTCTTCTTAACGGGGACCCGGAAGGAGAGAGGTACCGTGCGAAGCCGAATCAAATCGAAGCTCATCCTGTTTGTGCTGGCAGCCGGGCTGGTTGCCTGGCCGCTTACCAGCTTATACGGCTATGTGACGAAAGGCGCGGATAAGCCGGATGCGGAGCGTCTTTTGTTCCAGGTTTCTTTGTTCCAGATCGAGCTGCTGAACCGATTTCTGCAGGATGCCGCACGATCGGCCGATACGCGGGAACTCGATTCGCTTAAACAGGCGCTGTACACGGCCAGTTATACGCACGAGAGACTCGTACTTGCGGAAGGAAGCGAGAAGCTGCATACGCTGGGCAGTTTGCCTCAGCTGATGCAGTACATACTGAGGCTGCAGATAGGCGGGGAGCGCGCTCTGAAAGCGGAGGAGCAGGGTGTCCTGCAGGAATCCGCGAAGCTCTACGCTCAGCTTTACGAGGCCTATGGGAAGCTCATGACCTCCTCGGGGAGCGTCGTTACTTCGCAAAGCGAAGCCGTGTCGAAAAATGATGAAGCGTTAAGAGAACTGCTTGAAAAAAAGCTGCTCCAATAATCGGTATATCTACAAGAAACATAGACCACACTAGGCATAGCGGGTTCCGGCAGCATTCAAAATTTAGTCAAAATATTTGTCGGTTACGACGGTCGGCTATGTTATAATAATTATTGTTAGCTGCAAAGAAAGGTAGGTGTGCCCCATGCATATTGTCGTCGTCGGATTAAATTACCGGACAGCTCCCGTCGCGATTCGCGAGAAGTTTACTTTTACACAGGAAGAGTTGTCGCAAGCGCTCGTGGAGCTGAGGCAGACAAAAAGCATACTGGAATGTGTTGTCGTGGCCACTTGCAATCGTACTGAAATCTACGCCGTGGTCGATCGTGTACACATTTGCGGGCACTACATTCGCAAGTTTATGGAAGACTGGTTTGAGATTCCGCGGACGGAATTCAATAACCATCTGTATATATATGAACATGACCGGGCCATTGAGCATTTGTTCCGTGTCGCAAGCGGTCTTGACTCGATGATTATCGGCGAAACGCAGATTTTGGGGCAAGTGAAGGACGCATTTTTGGAAGCCCAGCGCCTTGGAGCCACGGGCACGATATTTAATACGCTGTTCAAACAGGCCGTAACGATGGCCAAACGCGCTCACTCGGAGACTTCGATCGGAGAAAATCCGGTTTCCGTCAGCTATGCCGCCGTTGAGCTGGGCAAGCGGATTTTCGGAAGCTACGAGGGTAAGAAAATTCTGATCGTGGGCGCGGGCAAGATGAGCGAGCTGACGGTGAAGCACTTGTATGCGAGCGGCGCCGAACGGGTTGACGTCGTCAACCGCACCTATGAGCGGGCTTTGGAACTGGCCGGCAAGTTCAACGGCCACGCGTATCCGATGGAGAGGCTTTACGAACGGCTGGCCGAAGCAGATATCGTCATTTCGTCCACGGGATCGAGCGATTACGTGCTGACGAAGAAGCAGCTTCAAGCCGTGCTGCCCAAGCGGAAGTCCCGTCCGTTATTTATGATGGACATTGCGGTTCCGCGCGACCTTGATCCGGACATCAGCGATCTTCCGGACGTTTTCCTGTACGACATCGACGATCTGGAGGCCATCGTGGACAGCCATCTCAAAGAACGGAAGAAAGAAGCTGTCAAAATCGAGGAAATGATCGGCGCCGAGATTGCGGCTTTCGACCAGTGGACGAAGACGCTCGGAGTGAGCCCGGTTATTCACGCGCTTCAGGCCAAAGCGAATATGGTGCATCAAGAAACGATGGACAGCTTGTTCAAGAAGCTGCCGGACCTGGATGAGCGCGAGATAAAAGTGATCCGGAAATTAACCAAAAGCATTGTCAACCAGATGCTGAGAGACCCGATTCTCGCCATTAAAGAAATGGCTGCCGAGAAGAAGGGCGACGAGGCGCTTGAAATGTTTACGAAAATGTTCGCTTTAGAGGAACTTATGGCGGAGCAGGCACAAGCCGAAGCTTTGGGAGAAGCCAAAGCGGAAGCGGTCCAGACGGCTGCCCAGAAGCATGCCAAAGAAGAGCTGACCGGCGGTTTTACGATGCAGCCGGCGCTTGCACGCTCCTGATTCCCGGTTCTCCGAGATAGAGGAAGGAGAAATGCCGTGTTCACTCGCAGCTTTCTGTACGATGCGATAATTTATTTATATGCCCTGAGCCTGCTGTTTTACTTCTCTGATGTTGCGCGCGCGAATCGGAGTGCGAAACGGATGGGTACGGGGCTGCTTTCTTTTGTATGGGTTTTGCAGACAGCCTATCTGGGCCACAATTTATATGAACACCTGGGACGATGGGTGTTCTCCATGTTTGAGACGCTCTTTTTATTTTCCTGGGTGCTCGTCACGGTATCGCTCATTATGAGCCGGTTTTTCCGGATCGAGCTGGTGGTCTTTTTCGTTAATTTATTCGGGCTTGCCGTATTGGCCTTAAATTTCTTCAGCGATTCCAATGTCTCTCCCATGATTGATTCCTGGAACGTCAACGACGAGCTGTTGTTCATTCACGTCTCTCTCGCTGTCGGAAGTTATGCGGCCTATACGATCTCGGCCATTTTCTCGGGCATGTATTTGTTCCTGCACCGTAAGCTAAAGCAGAAGAGCTGGACGAATACGATGAAGAGGCTGCCTTCCCTGGAAAAAATCGAACGCTACACGTATGTGAGCGTCGTGATCGGAACGCCGCTGCTCATGCTGGCGCTGGCTCTGGGAGTCGTGTGGGTGCTTATCGAAAAGAACGTCAACGTGCTGTTCGACTCGAAAGTCATCAATTCGCTGCTGGTGCTTTGCGCGTACGGGTTCTACCTGTTCCAGCATCATTCGCTAAGCATGTCGGGCCCGAAGCTGGCGAAGTGGAACTTGGCGGCTTTTGGCATCGTACTGCTCAATTTTATCCTTTCCAACGTGTTCTCCGGATTTCATAACTGGCAGCAGACGGGGGTTGGAGGATGAAGGAATATCCGGCGATGCTGCGGCTCGAAGGCAAGCGCTGCCTCGTTGTAGGCGGCGGAGCCGTAGCCGAAAGAAAAATCGCTTCCCTGCTGGAAGCGGGCGCGCTCGTTACGGTGATCAGCCCTAGGGCTGTCGCGGCCGTCGAGAAGTGGGCGGAAGCCGGCCGGTTAACCTGGCACTGCGGACGCTACGGAGAAGCGGATTATGGTTACACAAAAGATAAAGAAGGTTCGGATAAGGGCCGGCCGGGCACGGCGGCCTCCTTCTATCCGGACCTCTCTCCATATCTCATTGTTTTTGCGGCGACGGACAATCCGGAGGTCAACGAGCGGGTTCGGGCCGACGCCGACGCGGCGGGGAAGCTGGTAAGCTCGGCGGACAAGCCGGACAGCGGAAGTCTGATCGTGCCGGCCGCCGTAAGGCGGGGCAAGCTCACGCTGGCCGTGTCGACATCGGGAGCGAGTCCCGCGCTGTCGGCTAAAATCGGCCGGGAGCTGCAGGAGAGGTACGGACCGGAGTACGAGATTTACCTCGATTTTCTGGCGGAGCTGAGAGAGCTCGCCCGCAGCCGGGTCGGCGATATGCCTCTGCGGCATGAGCTGCTCCGGCGGCTTCCGAACTGGCGTGTCCTCGACCGTATCACCGCCGGCACATACGAAGCGTGGAGAGCATCCCTGCTGGACAGGCTGCTGGCGGCGCAGGATTCGGAAGAAATTTTTGCCGCGATATGGATGGAAGCGGATCAGCAATAGAGGCGGCACCCGGCTACGGGCCCCGCAGTTGAATTAAGGCGGCATTTTCACGGCCTCATAGAAGAAACGGAGGAATTACATATGCGTACGATCGTCGTGGGCACCCGTCAGAGCGCTCTGGCCCTCACTCAAACGAATCAGGTTATCGACGAATTAAAGGAACTGAGCCGGCAATACGGCATAGAATGCGAGTTTGAACTTCGCAAGATTGTGACCAAAGGGGACCGGATTCTGGATGTGACGCTGTCCAAGGTTGGAGGCAAAGGGCTGTTCGTCAAAGAAATCGAGCAGGCGATGATGGACAAAGAAATCGACATTGCCGTACACAGCATGAAGGACATGCCGTTCGAGCTTCCCGAAGGGCTCATGGTCGGGGCGGTGCCTAAGCGGCAGGACCCGCGTGATGTGCTCATCACGAAAGGGGAGAAATCGCTGGACGAGCTGCCCCAGGGCGCGCTCGTCGGAACGAGCTCGCTGCGGCGTTCCAGCCAGCTGCAGCACAGCCGCCCGGACCTGCGCATCCAGCCGGTCCGCGGTAACATCGATTCGAGGCTGCGCAAGCTCGAATCGGAAGGCTTCGATGCGATCGTACTGGCCGCTGCCGGTATGCACCGGATCGGCTGGCAGGATCGCATCAGCGCCTACGTTCCGCCCGAAGTGTGCGTGCCTGCCGTCGGGCAGGGCGCGCTGTGCATCGAATGCCGGGCGGACGACGAATTCGTCTTGAATCTGCTGAGCAAGATTCAAGATGACGATACGGCGCTCGCGGTCAGAGCGGAGCGCAGTTTCCTCGGCAGACTCAACGGAGGCTGCCAGGTGCCTCTCGGCGCGTACGCGATCGTCGAGCGTACCGGCGGCGGCACGGAGCTGTCGCTGACGGCGATGGTCGGCTCGCCGGACGGCGCCGAGCTGCTGAAGGAGACGCTGCGGGGCAGCGATCCGGAAGCGCTCGGCAGAGAAGCCGCGGAGAAGCTCATCGCCCGCGGCGCGGACCGCATTCTGGCCGAAGCGTACGAGAGCGGCCAGATCGAATAGGCGGACGGACGGATTCCGCCTTGCTTTCGCCTATCGGCATCTTTTTACAAACAGCGGTTAACGATAAGCTAAGAATAGCGGACAGCGGGGAAGCTTCCGGTTGAGAAAGGGCGCAAGGTCCGCCGGAGACAGTGGGGGGGCTTGCCGCAAGGGAGACGGAAGCAGCTGAGAGGGAGTGGGCGAGTGGAGAGAGGGAAAGTTTATTTAGTGGGCGCAGGACCCGGTGACCCGAAGTTAATTACGGTCCGGGGACTTCAGGCGATTGAGCGGGCCGACGTGATTGTCTACGACAGGCTCGCGAGCCCCAGACTGCTTAAACACCGCAAACCGGATGCGGAGCTGGTATTTGTAGGAAAGCTCCCGGATAAACATATGATGAAGCAGGAAGACATTAATCGTCTGCTCGTTGATCTGGCCCTCCAGGGCAAGGTCGTGACCCGTCTGAAAGGCGGCGACCCGAGCGTATTCGGCCGTGTCGGGGAAGAGGCTGAGCTTCTGGCCGATCATGGAGTTCCGTTCGAAATCATTCCCGGTATTACTTCCGCCATAGCGGTTCCCGCTTATGCAGGCATTCCCGTCACACACCGGGATTTCACTTCTTCGGTCGCCATCGTAACCGGGCATGAATATCCGAACAAGACTTACACGAAGCTCGATTGGGAGCATCTGGCCAAAGGAATCGGCACGCTCGTGTTCCTGATGGGCGTAGCGAATCTGGAGCAGATCAGCGAGCAGCTGATCCGGCACGGAAAGCCTGCCGACCTGCCTGTCGCGCTGATCCGCTGGGGCACATGGACGGAGCAGCAGACGCTGACCGGCACGTTGTCCGACATCAGCGCCAAAGCGCAGGAAGCGGGTTTCAAGTCACCGGCCGTCATTATCATCGGCGAAGTGGTCAAACTGCGCGAGAAGCTGGCCTGGTTCGAGAAAAAGCCTCTTTTCGGCAAGCGCGTACTCGTTACGCGGGCAAGGAGCCAAGCCAGCGAACTCGTTGCGATGATCGAGGAGCTTGGAGGGGAGCCGGTCGAATTTCCGGTGATCAAGCTCCAGCCGCCGAGCAGCCCGGATGCGCAGCGTCTGCTGGACGAAGCGCTCCGCGGACTCGGGAATTACAATTGGGTCGTGTTTACGAGCACGAACGGGGTGGAGTTCTTCTTCCGCCGCATGCGGGAGCTGCGCCTTGATATACGCGGACTGGCCGGCGTGCGGATCGCGGCAGTCGGACCCAAGACCGCGGAAGCTCTGGAATCCCGCGGGCTGCTCGTCGAGACGCTTCCCGGGGAGTTCCATGCGGACGAGCTGCTTGCGGAGCTGGGAAAAGCGGTCCGCCCGGGAGAGCGCGTACTGCTGCCCACCGCGGATATCGCCCGCAACGCGCTTCCGCAAGGCCTGCGTTCGCTTGGTCTCGAAGTTAGCGAAGTGGACGTTTACGAGAACGTCCCCGAAGTCGAAGGCGGCGAAGACGTGGTCCGGCTGCTGGAGGAAGGGCAGGTGCACATCACGACGTTCACGAGCTCCTCGACGGTCACGAATCTGATCGGAGCGCTTCAGAAGCTCGGGGTCCAAGACCCCGTATCCCTGCTGAAAAATACGGAGATCGCCTGCATAGGTCCGAAGACGGAAGCGACGCTGGCTCATTACGAGCTGGCGGCCGCCTATATGCCGCCGGAAGCGACCATCGCGTCCCTCGTGGAAAGTATTGCCGCAGGCCGGTCCGTTAAAGCGGGAGAGCCTGCGGGCTCTTGAGTCTAATAAACTTTTCGTTATGCGGCGGGAGCGGCCGGGGCTCGAAGTTTGTGGGCCCGCTGCCCTGCCGATATGGATTAAAAGGAGGAAGTTATCATGAGTTTCCCGTTAGTGCGCCACCGCCGTCTGCGCGGTTCGGCTGCAATCCGCAACCTCGTGCGTGAAAACGCGTTGTCCGTCAACGATCTGATTCAGCCGGTTTTCGTGGAAGCCGGTCACAATATCAAATCCGAAATTCCGTCCATGCCGGGCGTTTACCATTTTTCCCTGGATCGTCTGGAAGAAGAAATCCGCGAGATTTCCGAGCTGGGCATCCAGGGCATTCTTCTGTTCGGTGTTCCCGAAACGAAAGACGCCATCGGAACGTCGGCTTTTCACGAGGAAGGAATCGTCCAGCAGGCGTCGCGCCTGATTAAGAAGATTAACCCGAATCTGCTCATTATTGCCGATACCTGTCTGTGCCAGTTCACGGATACCGGTCACTGCGGCGTTGTGCATCATAACCCCGAGACGGGCTGCACGGATATCGCCAACGACGAATCGCTGGAGCTGCTCGTTAAAACGGCCGTTTCCCAGGCGAAGGCCGGCGCGGACATTATCGCTCCGTCCAACATGATGGACGGCTACGTGCATGCCATCCGCGCGGGACTGGATGCGGAAGGTTTGGAACATGTGCCGATTATGGCTTACTCCGTCAAATATTCTTCCGCTTACTACGGCCCGTTCCGTGAAGCGGTGGATTCGGCGCCTCAGTTCGGGGACCGCAAAACCTACCAGATGGATTCGGCCAACTCCCGCGAAGCTCTTCGCGAAGCTGAGAGCGACGTCCTGGAAGGCGCGGATTTCCTGATGGTCAAGCCTGCGCTTGCGTACATGGACATTCTGCAGCTGCTTAAGCAGAACTTCGACCTTCCGCTCGTGGCTTACAACGTAAGCGCGGAATATTCGATGGTCAAGGCTGCGGCCCAGAACGGCTGGATCAATGAAAAAGAAATCGTGCTGGAAACGCTGCTTGGTTTTAAGCGCGCGGGAGCCGATATTATTTTGACCTACCATGCCAAGGACGCGGCACGCTGGCTTAAAAACGTATAATGAAACCTTTTCTCCGCAGGAGCCCGGCCGGGAAACTGCGGAGCGTTTTTTATCCGGATAAAAAGGATCAGAAACTACTGACGAAAGCTGTGTGCCCTAGAAACCGTACCTGTGACAAACCGCCGTGCAGTGTCGCGTCGAGCGCCTGGGATTCGTACGAGTTGAAAATGATAAACCGGGCTTCAAACGGCGTTAACGGAAGTAAGAGTTCGGAGAAAAGCACGCTCCCGGCGGCTTTGTCAAAGATTTGTCGGAAGTCGGAGCGCGGCTGCGGTTGTGACCGGGGTATAATTAGGGCATAATGGTAACAAATCATGACAGGGTCAGGAGAAGGTGTCTTGTGATAAATAATGACCGTTTTATTCGAGCCTGCCTCAAGCAAGAGGTAGACCGGCTGCCCGTGTGGTACATGCGTCAGGCCGGACGCTACGATCCCGAATACCGCAAGATCAAAGAAAAGTACTCGCTGCTTGAAATATGCGAACAGCCGGAACTGGCTGCGGAAGTCACGTTGATGCCGGTGAAGAAGCTCGGCGTGGATGCGGCTATTTTGTATTCCGATATTATGAATCCCGTAGCGTCGCTGGGTATTCAATTCGATATTGTTAAAAACGTGGGGCCGGTGATCGAGAATCCGATCCGTTCCCGTGAAGATGTGATGAAGCTGAAGCCGATCGACGTGGAAGGCGACTTGTCCCATGTTATCGAAACGATCCGGATTTTGGATCGCGAGCTGACGGTTCCGCTCATTACGTTTGCCGGAGCGCCTTTCACTATTGCAAGCTACTTGATCGAAGGCCGTCCTTCGAAAAGCTACATTCGCACGAAAGAACTCATGTACGGAAATCCGGAAGTATGGCACGCGCTTATGGATAAACTCGGAGACATGGTCATTACATATTTGCGTGCTCATATCGCGGCAGGGGCGAAAGCGGTTCAACTGTTCGATTCCTGGGTCGGCGCGCTTGCGCCGGAAGATTTCCGGGTGTTCGTCCTGCCTACGATCCAGCGGATTTTCCGCGAACTCGGCGATCTGAAGCAGCCTAAAATTTATTTCCCGGGCGTAAGCTCGGGCGAACTGCTTCCTCTGCTCGGCGATCTCCAGGCGGATGTGATCGGTCTTGATTGGCGCGTCTCCATTTCGGAAGGACGGAGAAGAACCGGAGGACGTTTTGCCGTCCAGGGAAATCTCGATCCTTACGTGCTTACGGCGCCGATGCCGGTCATTCAGGAGCATGCGAAGCGCATTATCGATCAGGGGATCACGGAGCTGGGTTACATTTTCAACCTTGGTCATGGCTTGTTCCCGGAAGCGTCGCTGGATAAATTAAAGGAACTCACTGATTTTATACACGCCTATTCTGCCGAGGCGCTGGCCGGGCGGAACGCGGGCAAGGGGGTCTGAACCATGAGCAGGAAGAAAGTCGGCGTACTGGTGATGTCTTACGGCACTCCACAGAGCATGGAGGATATCGAAGCTTACTACACGCATATCCGGAGGGGCAACAAGCCGAGTCCGGAACAGCTACATGAGCTGACCAGCCGTTATGAAGCGATTGTCGGAGGTGTTTTTCCGCTGCGGGAAAATACGGACAATCAAGTAGCGGGTCTGCAAAATGCACTCGCTTCCGAACATGACGACGTGGAATTCGTCTGTTTCCAAGGCTTGAAGCACGCATATCCCTTTATCGAAGACGGTATTGAACAAATGGCTCAGAGCGGAATCACCGAAGGAGTGGGCATCGTTCTCGCTCCTCACTATTCGACGATGAGCATCGGCAGCTACAACAAGCGCGCACGCGAAAAGGCGGCCGAGCACGGCATTTCCATGACGTTCGTCGACAGTTACCATCTGCATCCGAAGCTGATTCAAGCTCTGACCGAGCGGGTGGAACGCGCACTCGGCAAGTTCGGAGAGGAGAATCGTTCCTCCGTCCGCGTCCTGTTCTCGGCGCACAGCCTGCCGGAGAAAATTCTCGAGCTGGGCGATCCGTACCCGGAGCAGCTGCTTGAAACTTCGCGCGCGATCGCGGACAAAGCCGGCATCGAGAACTGGCAGTTTGCGTGGCAGAGCGCGGGGCAGACGGCTACCCCATGGCTTGGCCCGGACATCCTGGATGTACTGCGTACTCTCGCGAAGGAAGACGTGAAGCGCGTACTCGTGTGCCCGATCGGATTCGTTTCGGATCACCTGGAAGTGCTGTACGATCTGGATATCGAGGCGCAGCAGCTCGCCAAGGAAATAGGCCTGCACCTCGAACGTACGGATTCGCTTAATACCGACCCGCTGTATATGCAGACGCTCAGCGATGCCGTATGGAAGCAGTACGGCGAACTGACGAAACAAGCTTAAAGTAAGACGACAAAGGAGCGCAGACATTCGGATGCGCCTCTTTGCGATTTTATAATCCGGGCGGCCTTAAGATGCTGTCCGGGCGGAAAGGACGTTGCCCTATGAACGAGGCCCGTAAAATAATCGTTGTCGGCGGAGGCATCACCGGTCTTACCGCCGCTTATTACGTGCGGAAGCGGTTGAAGGAGGCCGGATGTACGGCGGATGTTACCCTGGTTGAAGGAGCCGAAAAGCTCGGCGGCAGAATCCATACTCTGCGTAAAGAAGGATTCGTCATCGAGAAGGGCCCGGATTCTTTCCTGGCCCGGAAGCTTCCGATCATTGAGCTGAGCCGCGAGCTCGGGCTGGAAGGGGAACTCACGGGTACGAACCCGGAGGCGAAGAAGACGTACATTTTACGGGACGGCACCCTGCACCCGATGCCTGCGGGACTGGTGCTCGGCATTCCGACGGACATCGAACCGTTTATGAGAACGGGCCTCGTTTCCGCGAAAGGCAAGGCGCGTGCGATGATGGATCTCGTGCTGCCCAAGAAGGAAGACGACAGCGACGAATCTCTAGGCCATTTCCTTCACCGGAGACTGGGTAAAGAAGTGCTGGACCAGATCGTCGAACCGCTGCTGGCGGGCATCTATGCGGGCGATACGTATGCGCTCAGCCTGAAATCGACCTTTCCGCAGTTCGGCGAAATGGAGCAGCAGTACCGGAGCCTGATCTACGGCATGATATCGAATCGCAAGAAATCCCAGCAGGAGGCTTTGAATTTGCCGGCTCCCGGCCGCAACTCCGTCTTCCTGACCTACAAGAACGGCCTGCAGACGCTGGTTGAGCGGCTGGAGGAAGTGCTGCGGGAGGAAGGGGTTACAATCCGGACGGGCACGAAAGTGACGGAACTCCGCAAGGAAGGGAACCTCTACGAGGTCGGATACGAAGGCGGACAGCGGGAAACGGCCGACAGCGTCATTCTGACCCTGCCGACCTATCACTCCGCCGAGCTGCTGGGCGACCATCCGTCCGTGGACAAGCTGAAGGCGATCAATTACGTGTCGGTCGCGAACGTGGTGATCGCGTACCGGGAAAAAGACGTGAACGTCAAATTCGACGGATCGGGCTTCCTGATCCCGAGATCCGAAGGGCGCTCGATCACGGCATGCACCTGGACGTCCACGAAGTGGCTTCACACGGCGCCGGAAGGTCACGTCCTGCTTCGCTGCTATGTCGGCCGCTCGGGCGAGGAAGACTGGGTGCACCTTACGGACGAAGAAATCGTGGCGAAAGTCCGCAAAGATGTGGCGGAACTGATGGGCATCACGGCGGAGCCTTTGTTCTACGAAGTGACCCGCCTGTACCGGTCGATGCCGCAGTATCCGGTCGGCCATCTGGATCATGTCCGGGAGCTGCGGAGCGATCTAGCCGAGCGTATGCCGGGCGTGTACGTGACGGGCGCGGGCTTCCACGGCGTGGGACTGCCGGACTGCATCCGGCAGGGACGGGAAGCGGCGTTCGAAGCCGCGGATCGCTTGACGGGCGCGGCCGACAGATCGGCGGCGAAAGCTTCGGCGGAAGGCACCAAGGCGGCAGCGAAGGTTTAGTCGCGGAAACTGGAGCCGGGGCCGAAGCGGTAAAAGCAAAAGCGATCGCGAGTGCCTTGGCTAAAGCCAGGTAATTCTGCGCCTCACGTGACGCTTATGGACGAAGTCGACGTCACACAGCTCGCTGCGCACTATAACGCAGCCGAAACCGAAGCCGCTTGCCTATAATGGAACAAAAGCTCGAAGCGAACGCACGCGGCGCGTCGGCAGCGGAGGCCGTGAGCCTCTTAAAGCAATCGAATGCGGAAGCGTGTATAATAGAAACTACTGACAAGCAGAAGCCGGGCCGCCTTTGTTCGTTTGAAGCGTCCCGGCTTCTGTCAAGACGGGAGGGGGCGGACCGCGGTTTACCCGCATCCGCCTGACGGTGCCCGCCCGATAAAGTTTACTGATAACTGAAACCAGGAGGTATCCGGCTATTATGGAACTGAATCACAAACGCAACGATACGAAGTCCGCGGCTGCTTTTGCCGAAGCTAAACAAGTGATCCCCGGAGGGGTGAACAGCCCGGTCCGCGCTTTTAAATCGGTCGGTCTGACTCCGATGTACATGGAACGCGCAAGCGGCTCGCGGGTGTACGACATTGACGGGAACGAATATATCGAGTATATCGGTTCCTGGGGACCTCTCATTCTCGGCCATGCTCATCCAGAAGTGATCGAAGCCGTGAAATCGACGGCGGAAAAAGGAACGAGCTTCGGAGCGCCTACGCTGATCGAGACGGAAATGGCCAAGCTGGTCGCGGAGCGCGTACCTTCCATCGATATCGTGCGCATGGTGAATTCCGGTACGGAAGCGACGATGAGCGCGCTGCGTCTGGCCCGAGGTTTCACCAAGCGCAACAAAATTTTGAAATTCGAGGGAAGCTATCACGGCCACGCCGATGCGCTTCTGATCAAAGCGGGCTCGGGTGTAGCTACGCTTGGCCTGCCGGATAGTCCGGGCGTGCCGGAATCGGTCGCGCAAAATACGCTGACGGTTCCCTACAACGATCTGGAGACCGTTAAGGTAGTGTTTGAAAAATTCGGCGAAGATATCGCCGCTGTCATCGTCGAACCGATTGCGGGCAACATGGGCGTCGTGCCCCCTCTGCCCGGTTTCCTGGAAGGATTGCGCGAGGTGACTTCGAAATTCGGCGCCTTGCTTATTTTCGATGAAGTGATGACCGGCTTCCGCGTCCATCTTAACTGCGCGCAGGGATTGTACGGCGTGACGCCGGATCTGACCTGTCTGGGCAAAGTAATCGGCGGCGGGCTGCCCGTCGGCGCTTACGGCGGACGCAAGGACATCATGGAGCAGATCGCTCCAAGCGGACCGATCTATCAGGCGGGTACGCTGTCGGGTAATCCGCTCGCGATGGCGGCGGGATATACCACCCTTAAGCTGCTCGGACAGCCTGGCGTCTATGAGGAACTCGAACGCAAATCCGCCCGGTTGGCGGAAGGTTTCCTGGCCAATGCCAAGGAAGTCGGCGTGCCAAGCACGCTGAACCGTGTCGGGTCGATGGTGTGTCCGTTCTTCACTGAGCAGAAGGTAGTTAATTACGACACGGCCAAAACGTCCGATCTGTCGGTATTTAACCGCTACTTCGGTCATCTGCTGGATCTGGGTGTCTCGGTAGCCCCTTCCCAGTTCGAGGGCATGTTCGTTTCGGCCGCCCATACGGATGAAGACATCGAAGCGACTATCGAGGCGAATCGCGAAGCTTTGAAACGGTTGTAGGCGTTTATTCCTCTGTTTTGCTTTGATTGCCCTGCTGTACGGTGTCTCCCCGGTCTTTCAGGACCGGGGATTTTTTTGTGCGCATTTGTACGGACATAAGGAACGGTGATTATGCTTGCATCCGGTTACGGGAAAGAGCCTTGGGAGGCCGCCTGCACCTCCTCCTGCCGTAAAGCGGGCCGATGGCGTTTAACAAACGAGGGGACGGTTCCGGACTTGCTTGTTTTCTTTTAAAAGGCGGAGATGATAAAATGGGAAAGACTTTCGATGACGAACGGAGCTGTTTATTCGCATGAAACGCTATTATTTCTTCGATTTTCCGATTGATTTGATCTTTATCGTGTTCGTATTTGTCGTGCTGCTTGCCGTTTTGGCAGTCGTGCTGCGGAAGGGAGGGCGCTATCGTGACAGGCAGAAGAAAAGGGGAATGGATTGAGCTGGCGCTGCCGGGCGATACGTGTGCATGGGAAGAGGTCAACGCGGTACTGCCGGTTCCGCTTAAGCTATGGCGCAAGCTGGAACGAGAAGGCGGAATCCGCCGGCAGGGGAAGAAAGTTCTGCTGAAGGTGTTTCCCGATGAGGCTTCACCCGTGCCAGGGGAGTGGACCGACCTGCAAGTCTTGTTCGAAGACGACTACCTGCTTGTCGTCAACAAACCGGCGGGGATGGCGGTTCATCCATCGGAGCCGGGGCAGCGAGGAACACTGGCGAACGCGGTGGCCGGCTATTACGAATCCACGGGCCAAAGCTGCGGCGTCCGCCACATTCACCGGCTGGATCAGGATACAAGCGGAGCCGTGCTGTATGCGAAGTACGAGCTGCCGCACCTTCTGCTCGATGAAGCGATGCGGGAGAAAGCGATCGGGCGCATTTACGCGGCCGTCTGCGGCGGACTGCCGGCGCCTCCGGCCGGAACGATTTCAGCCCCGATCGGCAAAGACCGTCATCACCGGGCGCGCCGCCGGGTGTCTCCCGGAGGGGATGCGGCGGTGACGCATTACCGCACGGTAGAGAGCTTCAGAGACGCGGCCCTGCTGGAGCTGCGCCTCGAAACCGGGCGGACGCATCAGATCCGCGTACATATGAGTCATATCGGCCATCCGCTGCTCGGAGATGTGCTGTACGGCGGACGGATGAACGCTTTCGGAAGGCAGGCGCTGCACGGCGCGCGCCTTCTATTCCGTCACCCGGTCACCGGTGAAGAGCTGGCTGTCGACGCTCCTTATCCGGATGATTTCCGTGAGCTTCTTGCCGTTTTGAACGCATAAATGCGAAAATGCAGTCATGCCATCCTCCTTCTATCATATACATAGTAAAGAACGGAGTCCCGCGATAAGGCGCAGCTTTACTAGAGGACAACCGAAGGGAGGATGGCAACGTTGACGGAAGAGCAGAACGGTCTGCGATTCGACATCTACGAACGCGTACATTTGGCGGAAGGAGCCGCAGGCATACGGGATTTGGACGATGTGGAACTGATTCCGAGCATAGAGGTGATTCCCCAGCAGGAACAAGCTTTGTTGAAAGGCAGCCTGCTGCTGAACGGAAGCTATCTGGATGAGCAGGAAACGAAACGGTCGCTGCAGCATTCCATTCCGGTGGAGATTACGCTGCCGCTCAGCCGGGTGCAGCGGATCGAGGATATTTTGGTCGATATCGAAACGTTTGATGTGGACGTACTGAATTCGCGGAGCCTGAATGTGACCGGGGTTCTTTCTCTGCACGGTGTGGAGATGGCTTATGAAGCCGGCGGCTGGAGCGAAGAGGACGAAGAGGTTGTTTTTGTGCATGAAGCGGCTTCCGCTCCGCAAAATGCTCCGGCGGAGCCGTGGAGCGAACCTGCCGGCGGAGCCGATGAACTCGAACTTCGTCAGCAGACGGAGTATTCGGCTTCGGCGGACGGGCAGGTGAAGCTGCAGCCCCCGACGACATCGGCTCAGCCCCAGTACCAGGCCCAGCCTCAGGCTCCGGTTTATCCGGGCAGCGCGTACAAGGCCGAAAACCCGTGGCTGCGCGAGACGCGGACAGAGCAGCAGCCCGAGGCCCAGGTGGCGGCGCTGTCTGGGTCGGCGCCAAGCGCCTGGGACCGGCTGGCCGCGCCGAAGTCTCCTCCGCCGCAGGAGGATTCGTCCGCTTCGTATGCGGACCGGTCTTTCGGCGAGCTGACGCTGCACCAGCTCTCCTCCGAGCGCTCATACCGCAGCGCGGGCGAGGAAGAGGCGCAGGAGCAGCGCCCTCCGTCCGCGGCTGGGGGCCAGCAGCCGCTTGCCCAGGCGGCGGAGCCTACTTCGGCCTCCCGGGAGGAGCAGGAGGCGGCCGGACAGGCGGAGCGCGAGGAAACGGCACCGGCCTTCAGTGTCGATGCCGAAATCATCGAGCCCGAGAAAGAACCGGTGCCTGCTTCCGCTTCCGCCGAAGAGAGTTTGGAAGTATTCGCCGATGAAGAGCCTGCCGCGCAGGAAGAAACGAAGGAACTGAAGGTGGCGTTCGGAAGCAAGAAGCAGCAAGACTCGCCATCGTCCGGAGGTTCCGGTCTTCAGTCGCTCTTCGCAAACGGCGCAGGCAGCAGTGCGTCTTCTTACGAACAAACCGAAAAGGATGAGCGGGAATACGCCTCGACCGCCGGTTCGGAAGAATCCAAAGCGGATGCCCTGGAGTGGAAAAAACTTTTTATTCAAACGGGAAAAGACGATCAGCAGTTCCGCAAAGTGACGATGTGCATCGTTCAAAAGGAAGATTCACTGGATCTTATCGCCAAACGGTATGAGATTAATCCGAGGGAGCTTCAGCTCTACAACCGGCTGGAGGATCAGGAAGTCAGCCCCGGCCAAGTCCTGTATATCCCCGGGAAAGCCGTATTTTCTTCCTCCGACCAATAATCCGGCAGGCAATCGGGCAAGTTCAAGTTCCGCTACTTCCGATAGCACGGATGAACAGAATAATTGAGGTTGAAAGAGAAGCCGCCGCGTGCGGCTTTTTTTCTTTTGGCCGATCGGAGGCTGAGCCGGGCCGGTTTGCGGCGCACTAAAAGGAAAGCATAGGAGAAGCTCCTAAAAACTTGAATGGAAACGTTTGCAAAAAACAGCTCTTGAGTCCGTACCCGATTGGGCTGAAAGAAGGAAGGCGCGCGCCCCCTTGTGCCCAAAGTCACTGCCAGGAGGCGAATAGTGCCTGAGCCGGCCAAAAAACGGCGGTTTCCGCGGGGTTGAGTCCATTCGATAGAGCGGAATGTCGGCTTTTCTGCCGGTAAAGTACACAGGAGACGGGAAATTAGTAACGGGATTACCCGGAAGACTGGGACGAAAACCCGGAGTTTGTCCCGGTTTTTGGAAGAAGTAGGTACAGGCCGGGACTATTCCAAGTAAAATCGTGGGAATTTAATCCGGTTCCTTTTTTGCCCCTAAATGCGTCCCTAAGACCTAGGTTAGTTACCCCGTCCCACCCCCAAATCGAAAATTGAGCCGAACGGCTTTCCCTGGGACCTGTCTTTGGTATCATCTGTTAAAAATTCGTTTACGACCCCCCGAAAGCCCGTGGAGCCAGTCTTTTAAAAGCATTAGGGGGTTTTCCGAGTGGAAAAAAAGCATGAACGGATCGTGACCTTGTAGAGAGAAAGGTCTGATTCGTTGTACCTTGCAAGAAGCGGAAGATAGCATTTTAATCGTAAAATACCGCGAAATAATTATAAATAACTGGAAAATGTGATAAATAAAAACAAAAACAAACAGGAAATCCAGCTCATACTTCGCTGTGCAAAATAAGCAAGAGTGACTACATGAATTTATAACTATACACCCTCATGCAATCCATACGTTTTGTGACATAATTTTAGTAACATTCGGATCTGGAGGGAAAATGAATGATTGATATCCATACACACATCCTTCACGGTCTGGATGATGGGCCAGGCAGTCTAGAGCAATCGCTCGAAATGGCGCGAATGGCGGTGTCGAATGGAATATCGACGGTATTCGCTACGCCTCATCACCGGACGAGCCGCTATTTCACCCCCTCCGCAGACATTAAAGAAGCGGTAGCCGGGTTGAATGCGTCCTTATTGGAGCACGGCATTCCGCTTCACGTTAAAAGCGGCCAGGAGATCCGCGTGACCCCGAATCTGATCAACGACTGGTACGAGGATACTTTGCTCACGCTTGGAGGAACCCGTTATCTGCTGATTGAATGTCCGGCTCACTCCCTTCCTGCGGAGCTGGCCGAGATCTGCCATGAATGTTCGGTTTTGGGACTCGTGCCCGTAATTGCGCACCCCGAGAGGAATGCGGAGGTTGCGGGAGATCCGGACAAGCTGCTGCAGCTTGCGGAATGGGGAGCGGCATTTCAGCTCACCTCGGATTCCATCCTGGGCACATTCGGTTCGAAGGTACAGTCGCTCGCCTTTGAGCTTTGCTCCCGCCGGTTGATTCATTTGGTTGCGTCGGATGCGCACGATCTGATCCGCAGGCCGTTCAGGCTGAGTGAAGCCTATGAGAAGATAGAGGCGAAGATAGGCGGGGATTACGCGGAGTACTGCCGCCGGAACGCTATCCGGGTAGCGAACGATCTTCCTTTGGAAAAAAGGGAGCCGGTCGCAGGCAGGCCCCGGAGGATTTTTGCAATGTTCCGTTGAATGGCGCACCTCTGTGCTTTAAGGTTACAAAGCGGCAATTAGACATTGTTTTAATGCGGTGAAGTATGGAGAAAAGCAGCTTGCTGTCCGCAGGCCCTCATCGGGCCGCGTCATACGGATACCAAATGAAAGCGAGGGATTCAGTTAGGTGAGTATAGATTTTGAAATTAAACGGTATTTGGCTGTCCTCCGTAAAAGGCTCTGGCTTATTCTGCTGATCGTGGCGGCGGGCTGTCTGATTACCGGCGTCGTAAGCAAATATTACTTAAAGCCCGTTTATCAGGCTTCCACGAAGCTGATCGTCAACTCCCCTGCGGATACCCAGGGAATGCTGCGGCTCGATATGAATGCGATCAACACGAATATTTCCCTGATCCACACGTACAAAGAAATTATCAAAACACCGGCGATTATGGATCTTGTCGTCAAGGAACATCCGGAATACGGAGTGACCTCCGACGATCTTATGCGGCGGATCCAGTTCAGTTCGGTCAGCGATACGCAGATTTTTACGCTGAGCCTTGAAGATGCTTCTTATTCCAAAGCGGCTCAGATGATTAACACGGTGGCGCAGATGTTCCAGAAGCAGATTCCGAACATTATGAAAATCGACAATGTCTTCGTGCTCCATGAGGCGGACCCGGCCAAAACGCCGGCGCCGGTCAAACCGAATGTGCCGCTGAACGTGGCGATCAGCTTCCTGGCTTCGCTCATGTTCGCCATCGGACTCGTTTTCGCACTCGAATATTTTGACGATACTCTGAAAACAGAGGAAGACGTGGAACATTACCTCGGCCTTCCGACCCTTGTGGCGGTCCCTGAAATAAGGGCCGGAGACATGAAGCCCAAACGCACCCCGATCGGGAAGAAAGTAGGTGAAGCATCCGGTGTCCCTATCCAATAAGCAGCGACCGATTATCGCTCACAGCAATCCCATGTCGCCGATATCCGAAACGTACCGCACGCTGCGGACAAACATTCAGTACTCCGGGGTGGATGGAGAAATCCGGACGCTGATGGTTACCTCGGCAAGTCCCTGGGAAGGGAAGTCCACCACCATCGACAACTTGGCCGTCGTGTACGCCCAAACGGACAAAAAAGTGCTGCTGATCGACGCGGACCTGCGCAAACCGACGGCTCACCGCACGTTCGGCCTCTCGAACCGCACCGGATTGACCGATGTGCTGACGCGCCAGGCCGAAGTGGAGGAAGCACTCAAGGAGACGGATATCCCGGGCTTGTACGTCATGACCTGCGGCACCGTACCGCCCAACCCGTCCGAGATTCTCGGTTCCCTGCGGATGAAGGAACTGCTGGAGCGGCTCAAACAGGAGTTCGACGTGATTCTGATCGATACGCCTCCCGTCCTCGCCGTCAGTGACGCTCAGGTCGTGGCGACCCAGTGCGACGGCGTCGTGCTCGTCGTTAACGCGGGCGGAGTCAAACGCGAGCTCGTGCAGAAAGCGCGGGACAGCCTGCAGTTCGTCCATGCCCGCGTGCTTGGCGTCGTCCTGAACAAAGTCGCCCGCAAGGATGCCAAGATGAATACGTATTACGACTATAGCAGTTGATTTACTTAGAAAACGGCGGTTTTCTCCATTTAGATTCATCATCCTTTTATCAAAACGGTTTCCAACACTAAGGGAGGGGAAAAGATGAGTTATTCTAAACGGACGCCCATGCTTGTCCTGATCGACATGATTATCGTATGGGCGAGCATTTATCTGACTTTCCTGGCGCATTTCCGGGGCGGCATTCCGCAGGAAGTCATGAGTGTCATTATGCTCTACACACTGGTATCCGGTATCTCGCTGGCGTGCGCGATGTTTTACTTCCAGCTCTATAACCGGATCTGGCAGTATGCCAGCGTCGGTGAAATGGTAGCGATCGCCAAAGCGGTCATCGTCTCCTGTCTGATCTCGTATGCGGTGACATCGTTCCTGTCCGCCGGAGAGATTACGCTGTACATGTTCCTCCAGAATCTGAACGGTATTCTGCTTATGCTGGGCGGTTCAAGGTTCGTCTGGCGCGTGTTTTGCGACAACTTTTACGGCAGCTCAAGAGCCCGGGGCGGCAAACCCGCCCAGCGGACGCTTGTCGTCGGAGCCGGAAGCTGCGGCGTCATGTTCGTGAAGGAGCTGGCGCACAACGACAGCTTCATGATGAAACCGGTCGCCTTCGTGGACGACGATCCCTACAAACAGAAGCTTCAGCTTCACGGCATACCGGTCATGGGAAACCGCCTGGACATTCCCCGCATCGTGGAAGAGCAGCGGATCGACGATATTATCATCGCCCTGCCTTCGGTGTCGAAGACGCAGATTTCGGACATTATCAACATTTGCAAAACGACGAAAGCCCGTCTGAAAATCATTCCGCACATCCAGGAATATATCCAGGGTAAAATGGCGGCTAACCAGATGCGCGACGTGCAGGTGGAAGACCTGCTTGGGCGCGATCCCATCCAGACGGATCTGCAAAATATCGCCGATTATGTGCAGAACAAAATCGTGCTGGTCACCGGCGCGGGCGGGTCTATCGGTTCCGAGCTGTGCCGTCAGGTAGCCCCGTTCAAACCGGCCCGGCTGCTCCTTCTCGGTCACGGGGAGAACAGCATTTACGGCATTGAGATGGAAATGCGCCGGCTGTTCCCGAATCTTCCGATCGAAACCGTAATCGCCGATGTGCAGGACCGGACCCGCATTGCGGACGTGTTCCGCGAATTCGGCCCGCAGGTCGTCTTCCACGCCGCAGCGCACAAGCACGTGCCGCTCATGGAGCGCAACCCGTCGGAGGCGATCAAGAATAACGTATTCGGCAGCAAAAACGTGGCGGAGTGCGCGGACGAATTCGGCGCGGAGCGTTTCGTGCTGATTTCGACGGACAAAGCCGTCAACCCGACGAGCATTATGGGAACGACCAAACGGATCGCGGAAATGTTTATCCAGAGTCTGGACAAGCACAGCAAAACGAAATTCGTGGCCGTCCGCTTCGGGAACGTCCTGGGCAGCCGGGGCAGCGTAATTCCGAGGTTCAAGGACCAAATCGCCCGTGGAGGCCCGGTAACGGTAACCCACCCCGAGATGGTGCGTTATTTTATGACCATTCCGGAGGCGGTGCAGCTCGTGATTCAAGCCGGGGCTTTCGCGAAGGGCGGCGAGGTATTCATTCTCGACATGGGCAAACCGGTTAAAATCGTGGATCTGGCGACCGACCTTATCCGGCTTTCCGGCTATGAACCGAACGTCGATATCGATATCGAATTTTCCGGTATCCGCGCGGGCGAGAAACTGTACGAGGAGCTGCTGACCAGCGAGGAAGGCATGACTTCCACGATGCACGACCGGATTTTTATCGGAAAGCCGATGAATATCAACCGGACCGAGCTGGAATTCGAAATGCGCCGTCTCGAACGCGTGCTCGGCAGCGATCCCGAAGAAATCCGCGCGCTGCTGCAGCATCTGGTGCCGACCTACCGCAATGTTTCTTAAAACCAAAGCAGGAATGGAATTGAATCCGGGATGAGCATACATACAACCGCGAAACCACTTACACAGCGTTCTTTATCCAAAATGCTGATGAAAAGCAGCTCGCTGTCTTTCCTGGTCAACGTAGGGGGAATCGGCATTGCGCTGATTCTGCAAATTCTCCTGGCCAGGCAGCTCGGCGCCGTCAGCTACGGCTATTATTCGTTCGTCACGACCGCAGTGACGTTCCTGGTTTTCCCGACGAAGCTCGGGTTCGACACCGCCATCGTCCGGTATGTTTCGTCCTACCGGGCGCACGGGCAGTGGGCGGAGGTGAAAGGCCTGCTCCGCCGGGCGAATCAGATCACGGCGGGATTGTCGCTGGCCGTGACGGTCATTTCGCTCCTCGTCGTGCTTCTGATGAGCGGAACCATGAACGGCGAACTTCTCTACACCTACATAGCCGGCTTGCTCGGCATTCCGGTTATGGCCCTGGCCCTGCTCCGTCAAAGCTCCCTTCAGGCGCTGAAGGAGATGCTGCACGCGCAGCTGCCGGAGAAAATCATCCGCCCGGTCGTGTTCATCGCGCTGCTGTTTCTCTACAACGCCATCGCAGACACGAAGGCCGGGGCGGGAGAAGCGATGCTGCTCTTCCTGGCCGCCATGGCCGTGTCCTACGCCATCGGCGCATGGGTGCTGAAGCGCAGGCTGACTCCGAAGATCCAAGGAGCAGGCACCGCCTACAACACCCGCGAGTGGGTGAACGTCTCCCTGTCGCTTATGTTCGTCTCGGGCATGTACCTCGTGCTGGGCCAGCTCAACGTGCTGATGCTCGGCTGGATGGAGGGAACGACCGAGGCGGGGATTTACGGGGCGGCCGTCCGGATCGCGACGCTCGTTTCGTTCGGTCTGACGGCTATCAACATGACGGCGGCTCCTTTCATCTCGGAGTCTTACGCCAAGAAGGACGACAAGCAGCTCCGGCATGTGCTCAGCCTGAGCAATCTGGCGGGATTCCTGTTTGCGGGCGTCATCTATGTCGCCTTCCTGTTTCTGAACGATCCCATTCTCGGCCTGTTCGGAGAAGAGTTCAAACGGGGATCGCTGGCGCTGCTGATTTTGTCCACCGGCCAGCTCGTCTCCGCTTTCAGCGGGCAGACGGGTACGCTGATGACGATGACGGGTCAGCAGAAAACCCTGGGCCGGATTTTAGCCGGTTCCGCCGTGCTGAACATTGTGCTGAATCTTGCCTTGATCCCGGCCTTCGGCATGCTGGGGGCCGCCGTAACGAATCTGCTTTGCACTGTCTGCTGGAAAACAGCCATGGTGATCGTTATCCGGCGCAAGCTGGGCATTTCCATCGGGATGTTTGCCTGGATGACCGCCAACAAAAAGCGAGGGAACTAACGTGAAACATATATTGCTTGCGGGCGTGCCCCATTCGACGAATCTGGGAGACGGTCTTATCGCGATGACCGTCAACCAATTGATCCGCACCTGCGGGGAATATACCGTCACCAACTTTGATTTGACGGCGGGTCTGTACAGAGAGACTCCGGTCCGCAGCGGTTCCGTTCGGCGATCGGATGGAGGACCCGCTCTAACCCGTGAATACAAACTGAACGAAGTCAGCGTGAAAAAAAAGCTGACGCCGGATTTTCTGCGCTACATGAAATCGTACTCGGTCCATAAACGCAAAGACGCCGTGCTCGGCGAGCAGATCCGCGAGCTTGTCACGCGGGCGGATGCGGTTCTGATCGGCGGCGGACATTTGTTTATCGACACTTACTTGTCGTTTCCCATCGCCATGCGCCGTCTGGTCCGGGAAGTGAAGAGGCAGGGCAAGCCGCTTCACGTCGTGTTCGTCGGCATGAGAGGGCCTTGGAGCTTTCTGGCCCGGAAGTGGTTTACCGATATTTTGCATTACGCCAAAACAATTTCGGTCCGAGACGAAGATTCGCTGGCTTATTTACTTTCCATCGCTCCGTCACTGGCTCACAAAGCCGTTGCTTTATCCGATCCGGCGCTCGTTACCCTGGAAGCATTTCCGGGAAGGCATGCCGGGGACACAAAGTCCGCTTCCGTCCGAACCGTCGGGCTCGGTATCATGGACCCCAACGAAATGAGGCGGCATTCCCCTTACGTATGGGAACGGGACGATTGCGCCGATTGGTGGCACAGTCTGGCGAAGGGAGCGACCGACGGCGGCAGCCGCGTCCGGGTCTTTACGAACGGGGCGGACACCGACAACGCCTTCGTGGAACATTACATCAAACCGCGGCTGGCCGGAATGCCCGGTGTGGAATTCGCCCCTTATCCGGGCGATGTCGGGGATCTGGTCGAGAGCATCCGGGACTGCGATACGGTTATCGCCCAGCGCCTGCATGCGTGCATCCCGGCCATCTCCTTCGGCAAGCCGACCTACGGCATCGCCTGGGACAAAAAGCTGGCGAGTATTTTTAAAGATCTGGGCCTCTCGGGACACGTGCTCGATTTCCGTACGGACCCCCAAGCAGTGCTTGCCGGGCTTGTCCCGGAGAAAAGCCGCCAGGAAGGCTCCGTCCGGATCGTCAACCAGAAAAAACGGGAACTTGTTACTTACGTCGGGAGGATTCTGCATGAAGCCTAAAACGAAAATTCTTCACGTCGTCGGAAAAATGCATCCCGGAGGGATCGAAACGCTATTGATGAACTTGTACCGGACGATTGACCGGGATAAATACGAATTTCATTTTGCCGTACAGTTTGAGGAAAAAGGATTTTACGATGACGAGATCATCGAGCTGGGAGGCCGTATTTTCAGACAGCCTCATCCGAAAAAAGGGCTGCGCGCCTTCCGCCGTGCTTTCCTCGCCAACTTGAAGGAACACGGGCCGTATCAGGTCGTGCACAGCCACATCTACCAGTTCAGCGGCTACGTGTTGAAGCTGGCCGGCGAGATGAACGTGCCGGTCAGAATCAGCCACAGCCACAACACGCACGACAGCAAGCGGGAATCGTGGCTTCGCAACCTCTACCGGAGGTACATGCGGGGACTGATCCGCAGCAACTCCACGACGATGCTCGGCTGCTCCCGCTCCGCCTGCGAAGCGCTTTTCGGGCCCGACTGCTGGGGGGACGAGCGGGTCGTCGTGTTCCCGAACTCGATCCAGGTCCAGCCTTACGGGCAATTGGAGAGAGACCGCTCGGTCTACCGCAGAGCGGTCGGGGTCACGGACCCTCATGTGCCCGTGATCGGGCACATCGGAAGATTCAGCGAGCAGAAGAACCACCGGTTTCTGCTCGACATCTTCGCCCGCTTCCTGCGGACCCGTCCGGACGCTCAGCTTGTGCTGATCGGGGACGGACCGCTGCGCAGCGAGATGGAAGCCCGGGTCCGGGAGCTTGGAATCGCGGATCACGTGCATCTGCTCGGGGTGCGCAAGAACATCCCCGAGCTGATCGGAGCCTTCGATCTGTTCCTGCTGCCTTCGCTGTACGAAGGACTCGGCATCGTGGTCATTGAGGCGCAGGCTGCGGGCGTTCCGTGCCTCATCTCCGATCAGGTGCCCGCAGAAGCGGACCTGAACCTGGGGCTGGTCAGCCGGCTGTCCCTGAACGAATCGGCCGATACGTGGGCGGGGGCGATCCGGCAGAAAACCGTCGGATCGCGGCTCGACTGGCCCGTCCGGCTGGAGGCGCTGCAGGAGTGCGGATACGACATTCAGACGAGTGTGCGGAGACTGGAGCGGATGTACGCTGCGGCGCCATAGCTCTGCAGCCGGGCTGCCGAAGGGAGCGCCTCCTCTTCGGAACCTGTTCGTGGTCGGATATGTACTCCTTATGCTGCTTCTGGAAAAAGGAATTTTTCTGCTGGATGAACGCATGGGAATCATTTCTTTTTTCGTTCTGCTGCTGCCGCTCTTCTGCATGATCCGGTGGCCGGATCAGCCGTTTCTGCTGTATATCGGCTTTTGCGTGATGCTGATCGGGAAGTTCGTTTATGCGCTCACCGCGACTCCCTTGGCCGGGCCCGACGAAAATCATTATTACGAGCAGGTCGTCACGTACCTGGGTCTGGGTGATTTTCTGAATTATGCCTTTGAGCATATTTCGACCTATCTGTTTAACTCATCGGCGTATCCGATTTTCGGACTCATGTACATGCCGTTCTTTAAATTTCTCGACGTGTCCGATCCGCTTGTCATCATTACGTACAACTCGGTTATGCTGATCTGGATCGCTTATCTGATCTATGCGCTAAACCGGTCGTTTTTCGGTTATGAGCAGGCAAACCGCCGCATGTACGAAGGCTGGATCATTCTGGGGCTGTTCGTCAGCCCGTCGTTCATGATGATGACTTCGCTTTTTGCAAAAGACGTCACCTGCGTGGCGCTCGGCTTGTACTGCACGCATCTGCTGCTGAAACGGAAGTACGTTTTGTTCCTGCTCGTGATGCTGTACGCAACCGGCCTGCGCGATTATGCCATCGTGTACACGCTTTGCTTTTATCTGCTGTTTACGAAAAGATTCAAAACCGCGGTCGCCATGCTGGTCGTATCGGCCGGCGTGCTCGCCGTCAAAATCGGCGGACTGGGCATCGTCAATGCGGTATTGCTGACGGCCTTCCTGTTCCTGAGCCCCAATCCCGTCAATCCGGAAAATTGGGAAACGAACGTGATGTTCCGTTCCATGGAAGCCGTCGCGATGCTCGTGGCGCTTGCTTTTGCGGTGCTGATGTTTATCCGATATAAGGAGACGAGAGCGTTTTACCGGATTGTCGTGGTGCTGCTATTCGCTTATGCCTGCACGCTGGTGCTCGTCGGCTACATGACGGTAACGGGACGCGATCTGGAATACGGCGTCGGCACGATCGGGGACAACATGGTGCGCAAGAAGCTCCCCATTCTGCCCCTGCTGTATATGTTTCAGGCCTATACGGCCGGCTGGACGCTGAAATGGTTCAAGTCTATCCGCGACAAAAGGAGAGGAATTCATGAGAGGCCGAGACCGGTTTCACAAATTCAAAACGGTGCTGGACATCGTCATCCGCATTCTCCGTCTCTTCCCGAGGCCGGCGCTTAAGTACGCCTGGACGCTGACCGATCTTCTGCCGGACACGGCGGGGGTGGCGATGCGATACTGTCTGCTGAAGTGCCTGGCGCTGAGCTGCGGAGACAACGTCTTCGTCGGCCGGTCGGTGGAGATCAAATACTGGGAGCGCCTGCGGATCGGCAGCAATGTCAGCATCCACAAGCAGTGCTACCTGGACGCATGCGGCGAGCTTCAGATCGACGACGACGTGTCCATCGCTCACCAGAGCTCGCTGATCTCTTTCCAGCACAGCTGGGAGAACGAATCTCTTCCCATCCGCGACAATCCGGTCGTTTGTTCCAAAATCCACATTCACCGGGATGTCTGGATCGGCTGCGGATGCAGGATCTTGGCGGGCGCAAGCATCGGAAGCCGTTCAATCGTCGCTGCGGGGGCGGTCGTAACCAGACCGGTTCCCTCAATGACAGTGGCGGCGGGTGTGCCGGCCAAAATCATTAAGTCAATCAGAAAAGAGGGTCACTATGAACGTTCTGTGGGCACATGATCATACGTTTTACTTTACGGATTCGGGGAAATTTTACTCAAGCGGCAAGCTGCCTTACGCCGTATGGGAGAGGTATCTTTCCGTATTCGACTCTCTCACGGTCGTGTCCCGGGGCAAGAGAATGACCTCCGCCCATGAAATGGAGAAGAAAAGCTTGTCGAGCGGAGCGGGCGTCAACTTTATCGTCCTGCCTTCCCTCAGCAATCCCGTTAATAAGATTACGAAAAAAGGCTACGTCGAGCGCGTGCTGACGGAAGCGGTCATGAAAGCGGACGCGGTGATCGCCCGGCTGCCGAGCGAAATCGGCTCCGAAGCAATCGCCATTGCCAAGAAGCTGGGCAAGCCTTTTGCGGTCGAGGTTGTAGCCTGCGCCTGGGACGGATTGTGGAACTACGGCAGCGTGCAGGGCAAGCTGTACGCACCGATCGCCACGTGGAAAACGAAGTCCGACGTAAAGGAAGCTCCCTATGCCATCTACGTCACGGAGCAGTTTCTGCAGAAAAGGTACCCGTGCCCGAGCGGCCGCACCCAATCGTGTTCGAACGTCGAGCTTCCCGAGATGGGCGAAGATGTGCTGCAAAGAAGGCTGGAGCGGATTCGCAGCATGAAAACGCCGGTCACGATCGGTTTGATCGGTTCGTTAAACGGCAAAACTAAGGGCATCGACACTGCCTTGAACGCCCTGGCGCGGATCAAAAGCCAACTGCCGCCGTTCAAGTTCCGCATTCTCGGGGACGGGGACAAGTCGCGCTGGATCGCGATGGCAGGAAGCCTGGGACTGCAGGAGAACGTCCAGTTCGACGGCGTCCTTCCGAGCGGCAGCGCGGTGTTCGGCTGGCTGGACAGCGTGGATATCTACATCCAGCCGAGCTTCCAGGAAGGACTTCCCCGCGCCACGATCGAAGCGATGGGAAGGGGCTGTCCCGTAATCGGCTCGACGGCCGGAGGCATTCCCGAGCTTCTCGATCCGGGCTGCCTGTTCAAGCCGGGCCAGGATAAACAATTGGCCGCTCTGCTTACGGGAACGGTTATCAACCGGGACTGGATGCTGGAGCAGGCAAGCCGCAATTTTGCCAAGGCGGCTAATTTCACCAAAACGAAGTTGGACCGCGATCGAAGCGAGTTCTGGCAGTCTTTTCATCAATATGTAAGCAGGGGAGTGTAGGCAGTGTCTATTCTGATCACCGGATCAGCCGGTTTTATCGGCTACCATTTGGCTTTAAGGCTGCTGGAAAGCGGAGCGGAGGTAGTCGGCTACGATAATCTCAACGATTACTATGCCGTCACGCTGAAACAAGACAGGCTGAAGCAGCTTCAAAATTACCCGAATTATCATCATTATACGGCCGATTTATGCGACCACGAGCAGCTTAACCGGGTGTTCGGCGAGCATGAAATCCGGGTAGCCGTCAATCTGGCCGCTCAAGCTGGCGTGAGGTACAGCCTCCAGAACCCGAGAGCTTACGCCGATTCGAATCTGACGGGATTTCTGAACGTTCTGGAAGCGTGCCGGACCTACAAAATCGACCATCTCATCTACGCGTCTTCCAGTTCGGTATACGGAGCCAACACCAAAATGCCGTTCTCGACGGACGACCCGGTCGACCATCCCGTCAGTCTGTATGCGGCTACCAAAAAAGCGAACGAGCTGATGGCTCATTCTTACAGCCACCTATACGGGATACCGGTGACGGGGCTGCGCTTCTTTACGGTATACGGACCGTGGGGGCGCCCGGATATGGCGTACTTCTCTTTTACCCGCAACATTCTCGAAGGCAAGCCCATTCAAGTGTTCAATGAAGGCAAAATGCGGCGCGACTTTACGTATATCGACGATATCGTCGAGGGCATTGTGAGGCTGCTGGACCGCCCGCCCGCGCCGAATAAGGAATGGGATAGGGAAAATCCCGATCCGAGCACGAGCTACGCGCCTTATAAAGTGTATAACATCGGCAACAATTCGCCGGTTGAACTGATGACGTTTATCCGGACGCTGGAAGAGAGTCTGGGCACGAGGGCGGACATTGAGTTCAAACCCATGCAGCCGGGTGACGTGCAGGCGACTTTCGCGGATATTGACGCTCTTCAGAGAGATGTCGGATTCCGCCCGTCGACGCCTATTTCGGAAGGACTCCGCAAGTTCGCCGACTGGTATGTCGGGTATTACGGGTCCGGGTCTTAAAGCAAACGCATCTTAGACGGAAAGGGGAGGCTTCGCTTGAGCAAAATCGCCCATATTTGTACGTCGGCTATCTCTCACAAAATTTTGTCGGACAAAATGTCCGTCCTGCAGCGGGCCGGGCATGAAGTCCATCTGATTTCATCCCCGGAAGGCTACGACGAGCAGGCGATGAAGAACAGCGGACTCAAACTGAAGTTCGTGCAGATGAACCGCAAAATACGTCCGGTGGAAGATGTGCGTTCGATCCTCCGGATGAGAAGGCTTATTAAGCGCGAAGGCTATGACATCGTCCATACCCATACGGCCAAGGCGGGGATTATCGGACGAGCCGCCGCCTGGCTGGCCCGCACGCCGGTCATTATGCACACGAGCCACGGCCTGCCGTTCTATGAAGGCCAGTCGAAGACGGCTTACACGGTTTACCGGACGCTCGAAAAGATCGGCACGTACTTCTGCGATGCGCTTGCTTCCCAGAACCGGGAGGACATCACCAAGCTCCAGTCGCTGAACGCGGGCAAGATCGTGTACTACGAAGGCAACGGCGTCGACCTGGACAAACTGGACAAAGCGGCCGGTACCATCAGCCGGGAAGAGTTGGAGAGGTTAAAGGCGACCTACGGTGTCCCGGAAAATAAGACCGTTCTGCTCATGGGAGCGAGAATGGAGCCGGTGAAAGATCATCATTTTCTGCTGGACGCGCTCGCTCTGCTGAAAAGCCAGGGAATCACGGATTTCGTTTGTCTGCTAGCCGGCAAAGGTCCGCTGGAAAAACAAATCCTCGAACGGATCGTCGAGCTCGGCCTGCAAAAAGAAGTGCTGCTGATCGGGCACCGTTCCGACCTGTATGCCTTTCTGAAAATGGCCGACATCGTCGTGCTGACTTCCGAGAAAGAAGGAATTCCTCGTTTTCTGATGGAAGCGATGGCTTTTTCCAAACCCGTGGTCGCAAGCGACGTGCTCGGTACGAGGGAGCTGGTCCGGCACGAGGATACGGGCCTGCTCGTTCCTTACAAAAATACCGGGGCGCTCGCCAAAGCTTTCCGCACCCTTATCGAGAACAAAGCGTACGGCACCATGCTGGGGCAAGGCGGCCGACGTAGAATCGAACGGGAATTTACCGAGCAGATTGTCGTCAAAAGGCTCGAAACGATGTACAAGGAACTCCGTGCGGGAAAAAGACAAAAGAGCCGCATCGGAAGATGGCTGGGACATACCGCCCTGCGTACGGCGGATCTTGCTATCGCACTGCCTCTGGTGCTTCTGCTGCTTCCGGTCTATGCGGTCGTCGGGCTTCTTGTCCGCTTGAAGCTGGGTTCGCCGGTGCTGTTTAAGCAGAAGCGTCCGGGACGGTTCGGTAGACCGTTCCACGTCTACAAGTACCGGACGATGACCGACAAAAGAGATTCATCCGGAAATCTTCTTCCGGACGAAGTCAGGCTGACCGCATTCGGCAAAGGGCTGCGCAAGCTCAGCCTGGACGAAATTCCGCAGCTCTTGAACGTGATCAAGGGCGATATGAGCCTGGTCGGCCCACGTCCGCTGCTGATGGAGTATATGGAGCTGTACACCGATGAGCAGAAGCGGCGCCACTGGGTACGCCCCGGAATTACGGGATGGGCGCAGGTGAACGGGCGGAACGCGATTTCATGGGAAGACAAGTTCAAACTCGACGTGTGGTACGTCGACAACCGCTCCTTCCGCCTTTATGTCAAAATTCTTCTGCTGACCGCCGTTAAAGTCGTTCGCAGGGAGGGCGTGTCGCAGGAAGGGCAGGCCACGACGACCAAGTACACCGGAAGCGCCGCATCCGGTATCGGAAGCCCGTCGTGAGGGGACTACTCTTGATCGGCGACGGGGGCCACGCCAAGGTCGTGCGCGACATCGCGCTGGCCGGCGGGCAGTACGAGCTGGCCGCCGTGCTCGATGACCGCTATGCGGTCCCGGCCGCCGGGGCGGACGGCCTGCCCCGCGGACCGGTCGCACTGGCCGCCCGCATGCTCGCGGAAGACGAAGACCTGCGCGTCTTCGTCGCCATCGGCAGCGGAACGGTCCGCCGCAGGGTCGCCGGCTCGCTCGGCATAGAGCCAGACCGCTTCGCGCTGCTGATCCATCCCCGCGCCGTCGTGAGCGGGAACGCGAGCCTGGCGCCCGGCACGGCCGTGATGCCGGGCGCGGTCGTCAACGCGGGGGCCCGGATCGGCGCCCACGCGATCGTCAACACCGGCGCCGTCGTGGAACACGACTGCGTGATCGGCGACTACGCGCATGTGTCGCCGAACGCGGCCCTGGCCGGCGGTGTTGACGTGGGAGCGGGAGCGCACATCGGCATCGGAGCCTCCGTGATCCAGGGGCTCGCCGTCGGCGAGTGGAGCACGCTGGGCGCCGGAGCCGTGGCGGTGCGCGATATCCCCGCCGGATGCACGGCCGCGGGCGTGCCTGCCCGGGTGATCCGGCGGGCGTAAGCGGGTGACGGCTGAACGCTGCGCAGGACCGCAGGCGCGAGCCTGGTATTCGCGCGTGCGTTCACCCGTCCGGGGCGGCGAGCGAGTTACCCGGCAGTCAGCCGATATGCAGGTGCGGGTGACCAACGTCATGCCGCACCGCATCGTGACCGGGAGCTGAACTGCGCTGCGCTCGGTGTGACCGGATTCAGCGAAATGATTCTGATTTCATTCAATAAATCGTATTTCGTCAGGTACATAAACACGCTCTTATTCCATTTGACCGAATGACCGGATCAATCAAAGGAGGACCGAATATGGCTGTTCAACTTCAAACTCATGCTTCACCGGCCCGCGCCGTACAGCTTCAAACAGGGACCGCCCCCGGAACGGCGGATAGTCTGCCGGGAACCGGCTGGAGCCGTATTCTCCTGTCTCCTCCGCATATCGGCGAGGAGGAGCAGAAGTTCGTCCGCGAAGCGTTCGAGACGAACTGGATCGCTCCGCTCGGTCCGAACGTGGACGCGTTCGAAGCCGAGCTGGCGGCTTACACCGGCTCGAAGGGAGCCGTGGCCCTCAGCTCCGGCACCGCCGGTATCCACGAGGCGCTGCGTCTCCTTGGCGTAGGCCCGGGCGACCGCGTCCTGTGCTCCTCGCTCACGTTCGTCGCCAGCGTCAATCCGATCGCTTACCAGGGAGCGGAGCCTGTGCTGATCGACTCGGACGAAGCGACCTGGAACATGTCGCCGGCCGCCTTGGAGCGGGCTCTCGCCGAATCGAAGCGGGAAGGGCGGCTGCCCAAAGCGGCGGTCGTCGTTAACCTCTACGGACAGAGTGCGGACATGCTGCCGCTCCTGGAGCTCCTCGACGCCTACGGCGTTCCCGTTGTCGAGGATGCGGCCGAATCGCTCGGCGCGACCTGTTCCGGCAAGTCGAGCGGAACGCTCGGACGTTTCGGAGTCTACTCGTTCAACGGCAACAAGATCATTACGACATCCGGCGGAGGCATGCTGGTGTCGGACGATCTGGAAGCCTTGGAGAAAGCCCGCTTCTGGGCCACGCAGGCAAGAGATCAGGCTCCGCACTACCAGCACAGCGAGGTCGGCTATAACTACCGGATGAGCAACATTCTAGCCGGTGTCGGTCGAGGGCAGCTGCGTGTGCTGGATGAGCGGGTGAACGCCCGCCGGGCCGTGTTTGACCGGTACCGCGAGGCGCTTGGCGGCATCGAAGGCATCGCGTTTATGCCGGAGGCGCCGTACGGCCGCTCCACACGCTGGCTGACCGCGCTGACGGTCGATCCGGCCGCGGCCGGCATTACGACGGAAGAGCTTATCGCGCGCCTGGCCGCGGAGAATGTGGAGTCCCGGCCGGTCTGGAAGCCGATGCACCTGCAGCCGCTGTACGGCAAGTGCGCCTACTACCCGCATGAAGAGGGCGTGAGCGTATCCGAGCGCCTCTTCGAACAAGGGTTGTGCCTGCCTTCCGGTTCCAGCCTCGGCGAATCGGATCAGGATTTTGTCATCGGCATTCTGCTTCATGCTTTGAACGCTTAGAGCCACACGCAGTTAACGACCATAAGGAGGAATGAATCATGAAAGTGCGTAAAGCGATAATTCCGGCGGCAGGTCTCGGCACCCGGTTCCTGCCAGCTACGAAAGCCCAACCGAAGGAAATGCTCCCGATCGTGGACAAACCGACGATCCAATACATTATCGAGGAAGCCATTTCGTCCGGCATCGAAGATATTCTGATTATCAGCGGACGGGGCAAGCGCGCGATTGAAGATCATTTCGACAAGTCGTTCGAACTGGAAGAAACCCTGGACAAAAAGGGCAAACACGGAGAACTCAAACAAATTCAGGCCATTTCCGACATGGCGAATATTCATTATATCCGGCAAAAAGAACCGAAAGGCCTCGGTCACGCCATTTGGTGCGCCCGCAGTTTCGTCGGCAACGAGCCGTTCGCCGTCCTGCTCGGCGACGATATCGTGCAATCCGAGGAGCCCTGCCTGAAGCAGCTGCTCCGCATTCATTCCCGCTACTCCTCATCCGTTGTGGGCGTGCAGCGGGTCAGCGACGAGGATGTATCCAAGTACGGCGTCATCGCGCCGAGAGGGTCGTCCATCGAACCGGATGTCTTTTTCCTGGAAACGCTCGTGGAAAAACCTTCGCGCAAAGCGGCACCTTCCAATTATGCGATTATGGGACGTTATGTGCTGACCCCTGAGATTTTTGAAATCCTGGAAAATCAGGCGCCCGGAGCGGGCGGCGAAATCCAGCTGACGGACGCGATCCGCAGGCTGAACGAGCAGAAACCCGTTGTCGCTTACAACTTTTCGGGCGTCCGTTACGATGTGGGGGATAAGTTCGGCTTCATTAAAGCCACGCTCGACTTCGCTCTTCAGCGCGAGGATTTAAAGCAGGATTTGCTGGGATACATTCAATCGGTTCACGAGCAGCACGCTGCGCTTCACAATCCTATCAGTAAGGTGGCGAAGTAGAATGGAAAAAATTACAGTAGTCGGCAGTGGTTATGTAGGGCTTGTTTCGGGAACATGTTTTTCCGAAATCGGCAACCGGGTCATCTGCTGCGACGTCGATCCGTTCAAAATCGCGATGCTGCGCAAAGGCGAGATTCCGATTTACGAGCCGGGTCTCAAAGAACTGGTGAAGAAAAACGTCGATGCCGACCGTTTGTTTTTTACTTCCGAAATCGGCGATGCCATTGAAGCGTCCGACATCATTTATATCGCGGTCGGTACGCCGATGGGCGATAACGGCGAAGCCGATATGCGCTACGTGCACGAGGTTGCCCGGACGATCGGTCAGCATTTGAACAGCTACAAAATTATCGTGAACAAAAGCACGGTTCCCGTCGGAACCGGGGAGCAGGTCCGGCAGATTATTATGGAAAACCGGAAAAACCGCTTCGTCCAGTTCGACGTCGTTTCCAATCCCGAGTTTTTACGGGAAGGTTCGGCCATCGAGGACTGCATGAACATGGAGCGCGCCGTCATCGGCGCGACGAGCGACAAGGCGGCCAAGCGGATCGCCGATCTTCACGCCCCTTTCCGCACCCGCATTTTCCAGACGAATCTGGAGAGCGCGGAAATGATCAAATATGCGGCCAACGCTTTTCTAGCCACCAAAATTTCTTTTATCAACGGAATCGCTAACGTCTGCGAACGTGTCGGTGCCGACGTCACCTCCGTTGCCGCAGGCATGGGGCTGGACAGCCGGATCGGCGCGAAGTTTCTGCAGGCGGGCATCGGTTACGGGGGAAGCTGCTTCCCCAAAGATACCTTTGCGCTTTCTTATATCGCCGAAGAGGCGGGGTTCGATTTCTCCCTGCTGAAATCGGTTATCGCAGCCAACGACGAACAGCGTTTTGTTGTCGTGGACAAGTTGAAACAGGCGCTCGGCTGCCTGGAAGGCAAAAAGATCGGCGTACTCGGGCTTGCCTTCAAGCCGAACACCGACGATATGCGCTACGCCCCTTCCTTGACGATTATCCCGGAACTGGTCCGGCTCGGCGCCTCCGTACGCGCCTACGATCCTATCGCGATGCAGGCCGCGCGGAATCAGATCGCCGAGTATTACGAAGATTTCGAGACGCTTGAAGAAACGTTGGAAGGCTGCGATGCTTGCCTCATTTTGACGGAATGGAGCGAGATCGTCGAAATGGATCTGGCCCGGGTGAAACAGCTGCTGACGGCCCCGATTATTGTGGACGGGCGCAACTGCTTCTCCGTCCGGGAAATGAAAGAGCGGGAGTTCGACTATTATTCCGTCGGACGCCCCGCCGTCACAACCGGCAGCGCAAATGCCAGTGCGGCCAAGACCGTTTCGCTCTAAGCTTTTATGGATGCTGCCTGTATTGCTGTGGACGCTGCTCGTCTTCCATTGGTCTCATCAATCGTTTCGCGAGCAGAGCATACAGCCTTTATTGCATAAACTTTTCACAAAGGAGGAGATTCATGACTATATCCCGCAGGTGACGGTGAGCTACCATCATACGATTATCCGGGCTCAGTCCGATCCGATGCGGTTCATCGAATTTATTTTTCGTAAAACGGCCCATCTGGTTGTTTATGCCGTACTTGCCGCACTTGCGTATCAAGCTCTTTCATTCTGGAGGAGCCGGCGGAGGAAGCGGATGATCTTTACCCTGCTGTATGTCGTCGTGATTGCGATGGGGGATGAATGGGTTCAATCGGCCGCAGCTATGCGTACCAGTGCAATACAGGACGTTGTCTTGGATACAGCCGGAGGCTTGGCGGGATTATCGGCAGCCGTGTGGGCGGTGCCTTGGGGGATTCGGCTTTGGCGGACAAGCAGCCTGATTAAAAGACGGGAGGCCGGGAGATGAACAAACGACGCCGCTTGTTCCTTTGGGTGGGGACAGGCATCCTTTTAGCGGGAATGGCCGGGAGTTTTGCGGCCGTCCGGATTTCGGATGAAATGATCCGGACGGCGGCCTCCTTCAGTGACGGGCAGGCAGACGCCGAAGCCGACGCTGCGGGCAAGGAAGCGCCGGACGGCCGCCCGGTTCCGGGTGGCGGAGCTCTGGCTTCGCCCGTTGCGGGTGCGCCGGACGGCTCCCGTCCGCAGGAGGCTTTCCCGGGCGTAAAAGCCGTGCCGGGCAGCGGGAAAGCTCCTGCGTCTGCGGCGCCGCCCGCCCGTCCGGCCCCGGGAAAGGCCGGGCATCAGGCAGCCGGATCGGCGGAGGACAGCGACGGAAGCGGCAGCGGCAGCGGAAGCGCGAAAAGCCGCTCCAAAGATCCGGCAGCCATACCGGCGGACCGGGCCGAGCGCCTAAGCGGGGAGATTTCCTGGTCGGAGCGGATGAAGATTACAACCGTTCTGCTGAAGCGGCTGCAGGCAAGCGATATCAAGCAGCTAAGCCTCCTGATGAAGGACGGCGTGTCACGCGAAGAAAAGAAAAAGGCGAAAGCGATCATCATGGCCAGGCTGAGCGAAAGCGAGTATAACGAACTGATTGCCATTGCGGGCAAATATGGCCTGAGCAAAGGCAAGTCGTATCAGCAATCCGTTAACGAGTGAGCTGCGGTTTTGTCAGAACGCCCGCCAAGAGGAGAGTGAAATTGTGAAAAAGTTAAATAAAGCGCTCGTGGCCGCACTGTTGCTGGCTCTGTTGTCCCCGGCTTTCCAGCCGGGTCAGGCGAATGCGCAAGCGGCGATGAATCAGAACGCCCGCGCGAGTTTTGATCAGCTTGCCAACAATGTGTGGGGCTTCCTGAATGAATATCTGCTCCCGATTCTTACGGGCGGCAATCAGAAGTTTCCTGTCCCTAAGCCTGAACCTAAACCAGACCCGACGCCGGTCCCGACACCTGCTCCGGATTCCGGCAACGGCCAGGGCAACAACGGCAATGGCCAGGGTAACAACGGCAACGGCCAGGGCAACAACGGCAACGGCCAAGGCAACAACGGCAACGGCCAAGGCAACAAGGGCAACGGCCAGGGCAACAACGGCAACGGCCAGGGCAACAACGGCAATGGCCAGGGTAACAACGGCAACGGCCAGGGCAACAACGGCAACGGCCAAGGCAACAACGGCAATGGCCAAGGCAACAACGGCAATGGCCAAGGCAACAACGGCAACGGCGGCAAAGACCGTGACGACCGGTATGATTCCATCAATAAAGAAACGATCCGGAAGCTGAATGCGCTGAAAGCGGCGTGCCAACGTGACCTCGTTTCTTACGCGATGCAGTTTGCGCAGGCGACGACAACGCACCAGAAATCGACTCTTTATAAGGAAGCTTCCGAGCGCTTCGCCCAGTGCGTGTCCGATTTCAAGGATATTGTGGGCAGTGCCCAAAATACGCTTCAGAATGAAGGCTTCAGCACGGACATTATCCAAGAATATCAGCGTGAGTACGATATTCAGATGGAGACGGGCCGCATGCTGCTGGATAACATTGTGAAGTAAGCGGGAACGGCCGGTGACGCGATAAGCGTTGCCGGTTTTTCCGTGCCGTTTTTCGTAAACCTACTATTATTAATACACGTCCAGAAGAAAACCAAGATAGGCCAGAAACAGAACGAACAAGAGAAAGACATCCAGGCCGTTGGGAAAAATCAGCGTGCGGACAAACTGAATGCAGATGAGCGGGAAAAGCACGCCCCGAACGGTGAACCGGGTTTTCCACCACCATTTTTGCATGAGTATCCCCCTCCGGTCATAAAAATTTCCGCTATCAGTTTATGCGGGCGCCTCCTTGGTTATGATGGGTAATAGTCCTTTTCGGATTGAAAAGATTGACGTTTTTGGTCCGTTTGGTTTATTATAAAGTGTAATTTAACGGTTTGCTTTACAAACATTTTTTATTACGTTGAATCGACGTGGATGGGGAGTAGTAGACGGCGAGCCCTTCAGAGAGTGGAATTGCAGCGCTGGAAGGTTCCACAGGGAGATAAACGGCCGTTCGAAGTCGCCCCGGAGTTGTTTGCGTGAGCACTCGTTCGCTTTAAGGCGGCGAAGTTTAGCGTGAACCGGCCCGCACCGTTATATGCGTCTCAAGTGTCACGTTCCGCTCGTTTCGGGAGCAGGCGTGAAATGAAGGTGGTACCACGGAAGCACATCCTTTCGTCCTTTGCGGCGAAGGGATTTTTTTGTTAGCTGGAGCAGCTGCGCAAGGTACTTGAATGGAGGAAATGGACTATGGCAGAAACAAGCGATAAAAACTCGGTATCCATGCCGACAACCTACGATCCCTCGCAAAGCGAGAAAAAATGGTACGATTACTGGATTTCTAACGGATTTTTCCGTGCAGGACAGCGTCCGGACGCGGAGACCTATACGATTGTAATCCCGCCGCCGAACGTAACGGGCATGCTGCACCTGGGCCACGCGCTCGATTTTACGCTGCAGGATATTCTGGTGCGCACGAAGCGGATGCAGGGCTATGACGCGCTCTGGCTTCCGGGCTCCGACCACGCGGGTATCGCCACACAAACCAAGGTGGAGCAAAAGCTGCGCGAGGAAGGGCTTTCCCGCTACGACCTCGGACGGGAGAAGTTCTTGGAGAAAGTGTGGGAATGGAAAGACCTGTACGCCGAAACCATCCGCGAGCAGTGGGCGAAAATGGGCTTTTCCCTCGATTATTCCCGTGAACGGTTTACGCTCGACGAAGGTTTGTCCAAAGCCGTACGTGAAGTTTTCGTAAGCCTGTACAACAAGGGCCTGATTTACCGCGGCAAATATATTATCAACTGGGACCCGAAAGCGCGGACCGCTTTGTCCGACATCGAGGTTGAATATAAAGAAATCCAGGGCAGCCTGTACCACCTCGTGTATCCGCTCAAAGACGGCAGCGGCTCCATTACGGTAGCGACTACCCGTCCGGAAACGATGCTTGGCGATACGGCCGTTGCCGTTCATCCGGAAGACGAGCGTTACAAGCACATGATCGGAAAAATGCTCGTGCTGCCGGTGGTAGGCCGTGAGATTCCGGTTATCGCCGACGAGTACGTCGAGAAAGACTTCGGAAGCGGAGCGGTTAAAATCACGCCGGCGCACGATCCGAACGACTTTGAAGTGGGCAAGCGCCACGACCTGCCGCAAATTCTCGTGATGGACGAATCCGGTACGATGAACGCTAACGCGGGCCCTTACCAGGGACTGGACCGTGCGGACTGCCGCAAGAAAATCGTCGCCGACCTGCAGGAGCAGGGCGTCCTCGTCAAAATCGAGGAACACGTCCACCAGGTCGGACACAGCGAGCGCAGCGGCGCTGTTGTGGAGCCTTACTTGTCCACACAGTGGTTCGTGAAAATGCAGCCGCTTGCCGAACGTGCCATTGAAGCGCAGAAGAACGGCACCGGCGTCAACTTCGTTCCGGACCGTTTCGAGAAAATCTACCTGCAGTGGATCGAAAATGTACGCGACTGGTGCATTTCCCGCCAGCTCTGGTGGGGACACCGCATTCCGGCCTGGTATTGCGCGGACTGCGGCGAGGTGACCGTCGCTCAGCAGGACGCTCATGCCTGCGAGCACTGCGGAAGTGAAAATATCCGTCAGGATGACGACGTCCTGGATACGTGGTTCTCCTCCGCGCTCTGGCCGTTCTCCACGCTCGGCTGGCCGGAGCAGACGGAAGATCTGCAGCGCTACTATCCGACGAACGTACTCGTCACCGGCTATGACATTATATATTTCTGGGTCGCGCGGATGATTTTCAGCGGCTTGGAATTTACGGACCAGGTTCCGTTCAAGGACGTGCTGCTGCACGGCCTCATCCGCGACGCGGAAGGCCGCAAAATGTCCAAATCGCTCGGCAACGGCGTCGATCCTCTGGAAATTATCGAGAAATACGGCGCGGATGCGATGCGGTATATGCTTTCGACTTCGAGCACGCCGGGACAGGATTTGCGCTTCCGCATCGAGCGCGTGGAGCAGACGCGCAACTTCGCGAACAAGATCTGGAACGCTTCGCGTTTCGCGCTGATGAACCTCGAAGGATTCACGGCCGCGGACATCGACCTGAGCGGCAAGCTCGGAACGGCCGACCGCTGGATTCTGCACCGTCTGAACGAAACGGCACGCGATGTAACGCGTCTGATCGACCAATACGAATTCGGCGAAACCGGCCGTCTGCTGTATAACTTCATTTGGGACGATCTGTGCGACTGGTACATCGAATTCAGCAAACTTTCCCTCTACGGGGAGGACGAAGCGGCCAAGAAAACGACGAAATCCGTGCTGGCCTATGTACTTGACCGGACGCAGCGCCTGATTCACCCGTTTATGCCGTTTATTTCGGAAGAAATCTGGCAGCATCTGCCTCACGAAGGCGATACGATTACGCTGGCCGCCTGGCCGGTGTACGATGACCAGTTCGAAGCGCCGGAAGCGGTGCGCGAAATGGAGCTGCTCATGGACATTATCCGCGCCGTGCGCAACATCCGTGCGGAAGTAAACGTTCCGATGAGCAAGAAGATCGAGCTGCTCGTCAAGCCTTCCGGCCAGGACGCAGAGACAATTCTTTCCCGCAACGAAGAGTATCTCCGCCGTTTCTGCAGCACCTCGGAGCTGAGCATTTCCGCGGAACTCGCGTCGCCGGATAAGGCGATGACGGCTGTCGTGACGGGAGCGGAGCTGTTCCTGCCGCTCGCGGGACTTATCGATATCGCTCAGGAAGTGGCCCGCCTGGAGAAAGAAATGCAGACGCTCATCGGGGAAGTGACCCGGATCGAGAAGAAGCTTTCGAACGAAGGCTTTATCGCCAAAGCCCCGGCCAAGGTTATAGAAGAAGAAAAAGCGAAAATGGCCGACTACGCGGATAAGCGCGACAAAGTCGTTGCCCGTCTGGCCGAACTGAAAGCCTAAGCCTGCATTATATCGCGGTGCGCCCCGTCCGGTTTGACGAGGAGCACCGCGATTCACATCAATTAAAGGGATGATAGTCATGGAACAATACACACAAGAGGCTTCCCCGTTCAAGACTTATACCGAAGCAGTGAACTGGATCACCGGTCTCGTGCCGGTCGGCATCAAACCCGGACTCCAACGAATGGACCTGCTGATGGAGAAACTCGGTCATCCTCACCGGAGACTGAAGTTCATACACGTCGGCGGCACGAACGGCAAAGGCTCGACCTGCGCCTTTCTGACGAAGGTGCTTATCCGCAGTGGATACGATGTCGGAACCTTTACGTCCCCATATCTCGAAAAGTTTACGAACCGTATACAGTATAACGGTCAAGATATTGAAGAAGAAGATCTGCTGCTTCTGGCGAACCGGCTGAAACCGATCGCCGACGAACTGGAAGAGACCGAGCTCGGTTCCCCGTCGATGTTCGAAATTTGCACGGCGCTCGCGCTCTTGTATTTCGGCACAGTCACGTTCCCGGATTATGTCGTTCTGGAAGTGGGACTCGGCGGCCGTCTTGACTGCACCAACATCGTATCGCCGGTCATCTCCGTTATCACGAACATCGGCCACGATCATATGGATATTCTCGGCGATACACTGGAGCAGGTGGCGCTTGAGAAGGCGGGCATCATTAAGCCGGGCGTACCCCTGGTTACGACCGTGGAACAGCCCGAGCTTGCGGAACTGTTTATCCGGGATGCGAAGAGCAAACGCACAACGGTTTATCTCTTGGGCAAGCAGTTTACCTACGAGCCCGTATCCACGGAACTGGACGGCCAGAAGCTGAACTTCACGGGTCCGTTCCGTTCGATCGAGAACGTGCCGGTTTCCCTTAACGGGGCGCACCAATTGAAAAATGCCGCCGCGGCGCTGATGACGCTCGAAGTCTTGCGCCAGTATAACGCGCTAATCGTGGACGACGAAGATCTTTTCGCAGCCATGAGCGAAACGCAGTGGCCCGGCCGCCTTGAAATGGTTTCCGACAATCCGCGGATTCTGCTGGACGGAGCCCATAATCCCGAGGGAGCGCAAACGCTGGCCGCCGCACTGAATGACACGTATTCCTACAAGAAACTGCATTTGATGGCCGGCATGTTGTCCACGAAGAATCAACCCGGCTATTTCAGGCATATACTACCAATGGTGGATACGCTTATCCTTACGGAACCGGATTTTCATAAAAAAGAAAATGCATCCCGTCTGGCCGACCGGGCCCGGGAGACCCTCCGGGAACTGGACGTGAACCGGGATATCGATATCGTGGTGGAACCGGATTGGAAAAAAGCCCTGGAACAACTGAAGCAGCGAACGGGACAGGATGATCTGGCGGTCGTATCCGGCACGCTCTACCTGATTTCTGATGTTCGTTCTTGGCTCTTATACACGACCGACTCTGAAAAAGGATGGTGAGAACGACATTGAATACTCCAGAACACGTGCATTTTATCGGCATCGGCGGCTACGGTATGAGTGCGATCGCCAAAGTGATGCTGGAAATGGGTTATCAGGTATCCGGCTCCGATCTGGCCCAGCAGGAACTGACTGAGAAGCTTCGGGCCAAAGGCGCCCGCGTCTATATCGGGCATGAAGCTCAGAACGTGAACGGAGCGGACCTCGTGGTCTACTCCACGGCGTTGTCCAAGGACAATGTGGAAATGGTCGCGGCCGGAGAGCAGAACATTCCGGTCATTCACCGCTCGCAAATGCTGGCGAGATTGATGAATGAGCGCAAAGGCATCGCGGTAGCCGGAGCGCACGGCAAAACGACCACCTCTTCCATGATCGCGCTTGTGATGGAGCACTGCGGAACAGATCCGACGTATATCATCGGCGGCGAAATCATGAACATCGGCTCGAATGCCAAAGCGGGCAAAGGCGACTACGTCGTAGCTGAAGCGGACGAGAGCGACGGCACTTTCCTGCAGTATCATCCGACGCTTGCCCTTGTGAATAACATCGAAGCGGATCATCTGGAAAACTATGACGGAGATTTCGAGAATCTGAAAAAAGCCTATGCCCAGTTCCTCAGCCAGGTGAGAGAAGACGGCAAGGCGATCATTTGTCTCGATGACGAATATTTGCGGGGCATGCTTCCGCAGATCAAAAGCGAAACCCTTACTTACGCCATCGACCGGGATGCCGACTATGTGGCGACGGATATCGAGCTGGGCGACCGGAAAGTGTCCTTCAACGTTCGCCGCGGCGGCGAGACGCTCGGCAAGCTGCGCTTGTCGGTTCCCGGCCGGCACAACGTATACAATGCGCTGGCTACGCTGATTACGTGTCTGGAAGCGGGCCTTACCTTTGACCAGATCGCCGAGGCGATCTACGAATTCCGCGGCGCCAAACGGAGATTTCAGGTGCTGGGCGAAGTGAACGACATTCTCGTAATCGACGATTACGCCCATCATCCTACGGAAATCGAGGCGACGATCTCTGCGGCCAAAGCGACCGGCAAGCATCTTATCGCGGTGTTCCAGCCCCAGCGCTATACGCGTACGTTTTACTTATTCGAGCAGTTCAGCCATGCGTTCAAAGAGGCGGACGAGGTGCTGATCACCGACATCTACTCACCCGCCGGGGAGAAGCAGATCGAAGGCATCAGCTCCGAGAAGCTCGTCGAACTGATCCGCAAGAACAGCAATCCGAACGTCACTTATATCCCGACCCGCGGCGAAGCGGAAGTCTACTTGACGGACCGCGTTAAACCGGGTGACCTCGTGATCACGATGGGAGCCGGAGACATTTGGAAAACGGCGGACGGTCTCGCCAAAACACTTCGCGCCCGCTATGAGGCGGAGTAAAGAAGTGTTTAACATAACAAAATATACTGCACGCTCCAGTACGAAAACCTTCCTCAGCCTGCGCTGACGGGAGGTTTTTTTATGGGGGAATAAGGTGGCCGGGAAGGGAAGCGTTTCGCGAGATAAACGGCTAGTTGTTTTTCTTTCTCCATCTCTCTAGTTCCGTAAAATCGTTAGTTATCCCTATTAGCTCCTGTGTTTTGGTTTTTACTAGAACGTATGTAGGATACGACGTGATTTTAAACTTATCCATAGGCGGATTGTAAGAGATTACGTCGATACCGAGCCCTTTAAGCTGCTCCTCGGTCAAAGGAACATGGGGATTAAATACGTACAGAGTAGTGGATGGGTTAGACCCTGTCAGATTTGACGCAAGAGCGATAAAGCCCAAGACGGCGAGTATACTTGCAAGCAGCAAAGAGTTTCTTTTGTTGATCGGGGCCATGATTCGGGTACCTCCGTTTATCCGCTTCATCCTTATAGCATATACCACGATATGGAAAATTCCCACTCTAGTAAAATTTTCAGAGGCCCGGACATATTTTTCCGCTTTCGTTCATAGGCTGATAGCAGAACGCGGATAAGGAGATGGGCCGTATGAATAAAGCGAGAATTTCTTACCGTATAGACGGAAGCGACCGGACAAACCGTAAAGAAGATAAATCGGGCGGTAAAGTTATACCTTTAACGAAAGAGGAGTTTTCGGTTTCGGAAGCTCTTTGGAGAGACGCGGAGGCGGATAGAGCGCAAAAAGCCCGGCAAAACCGGAGGGACACGGAAGCGGGACCCCGGAATCGGGAAGGACTGAATGAATATACGGCCGACTTCGGTACATGGCAAAGTCCTTATGATGCCGAAACGGAACGGATCGCCAAACTTATCCGGGAATCCGAACCGGGTTACCGGGGAGATTCAGGTTATTTTGAGAGCACGATCAATGAACGTTTCAGGGAAGAAAAAGAAAGAAGACAGGAATACGAGAATTTGGACCGGACCGCGTACGGGGAACGTAGAGACGAGGAAACGGCCGCAAGGCAGATGAGGGACTTTGAGGGGCCGTCCGAGCGGGAGGACGAATATACGGATTACCGGTTTCGGGAGAATCGGGCCGTGGAGCGCGATAATTCAGGTGAACGGGGACGCGAAGAACGCTATCCGCTTCCGCCAAACCTCGGCTGGCCGGAGGATCCAAGCGGCTTTATCGATCACGGGACGGCCTCCCTGCCCGGCTATAACAGCCTCCGTGCCGCTCAAGAAGACGAGCGTGAGGATGACGGCTATACGCGTTCCGGATACAACGGTGTGCAAGATACGAGGGACAGAAGGTTTAGGTCCTCCTCGGAAGAGAGGAGCTTTCAAGACCGGCAGCTTGCGGAAGCGCCACATTCGGGGCAGAGGCGGAGTCCGCCCGCCTATTACGAAGGCGAAGGGGCAGAATACCGCAGAGAGCCCGTTTACGAAGACCCGTACAACCGGCTGCATTGGGAGGAGCCCGTAAAATCGGGCGTGCGGATTTCCCGTTCGGGCGGCGGCGGCTTTTTGCGCGTCGCCACATCCGTTGCGGGAGCGATGGTAACCGGGGCGGCCTTCGGCTATTTTGTCCTTTCCATGTTCTCGGGAGGGGCGGAGAAGCCGATCACGATTGACGCGGGTCCTGCCGCGACAGCCCAGGTCCAGCCGAGCCCCGGGGCCGTCACGCCGCTGAAGCCGGATGCCTCCGCCCCGGCCGCCCCAGGCGCTTCCGCTCCGTCGGCGGGCACGGCCGCTGCCGCCACGCCGGTCGGAGGGCCGACTGCGGCGGCCTCCATCCCGGCGCGCTCCTACACCGTGCTGCAGAACGGCATCTTCAGCACGCCGCAGAGCGCGGAGACCGCCCGCGCCGACGCGCGGGGCAAAGGCGCCGCGGCGGTGGCGGAACCCGGCACGAAGACGACGGTGTACGTCGGACTCGCCGGGAGCAAAGAGGACGCCGCGAAGCTGAAAACAGCCCTTGCCGCCAAGAAAATCGAAGTCTTCGCGAAGCCGCTCGATCTTCCCGCCGTCGGCAAGGTGTACTGGAAGAGCGGCAGCGCCCAGCCGCTCGCGGATTATCTCGCGCAGGGCGCGAAGGTCGCCGGCACGGCCGGCAGCCTCTCCGCCGCGAAGATGGCGGAGGCTTCGCCGGGCACGCTCGACGCGGCTTCGCTGCAGCCGCTTGACGCCGCCGCCAAGGCGTGGGCGGCTCTGCAGCCGGCGGTAGCCGCGGGAATCCCCGACGCGGCCAAGCCGCAGGTCGAGGAGATGAACGCGGCTCTCGCCAAGGCGGTGGCGAAGCTCGGCGAGTACGGCAAGTCGCCGTCCGCCCCGCTTCTGGCCGAGACCCAGGAGGCGCTGATGCAGTACGTCGTCGCCGAGAAGCGCCTGATGCAGCAGCTGACGGCCGCATCGGCGTAGCTCAAACCGCCGCTCCATCACGCAAAAACACGGCCTGCGAATTCGCAGGCCGTGTCGGTTTTAGGGCTGAAGCTTGGAGTAGCGGTCCATCATGACGGCAATCTCCGCCCGGGTTATGTAACGGTTCGGTTTAAATTCCGTAGGGCTTGTCCCGTCGACGATACCGGCCTTCGTCAGCGTATAGACGGCGCCGGCGCACCACATGGAAGCGGGAACATCGGAGAAAACGTCCTGCCCGGACGGCGGCGTTAAAGTCGGCGTGCCTTTCATTTCGCGAAGCCGCTGAAGAATAGCGGATACCTCGCCGCGGGTGATCGCCTGGTTCGGTCGTACGGTATGATCCGCGTATCCGTCGAGGAGTCCGAGGCGGACGGCTTTTGTCATCACGGAATAGGACCACTGGGTAGATTTCAAATCGCTGAAAGCGGGTGCGGATGCGGAATTTTCCGTTCCGAGCAGGCCGTCGAAACCGAAGACGCGGTCCATCACGGTTACGAATTCCGCGCGTGTCAGCGCCCGATTAGGTTCGAAATTGTTTCCGATGCCTTCCATCCAGCCTTTGTCTTTGATGCGCAGGATGGCTTCGCGTGCCCAGTGCCCGGCCGTATCCGGGAAAACCGGCGGCTGGTAAGAGACGACACCGTCTGCGATCGCTTTTGCCATTTTGGTGCGGAATGCCGGATCGGCCAGTAAATCCGCTTCTTTTTTATTGCTCAAAAAGCCGGTTTCGACAAGGATGCTCGGGATTTTTCCTTTGCGGACGACATAAACCGCGCTCGGAACCAGGCCTTGATCCTTCAGTCCGGTTTGTGACAGAACGGAACTTAACACCTTTTGGGCCAGCAGCCTGCTGGAAGGTGTAAGGGCTTCCATTTCCGGACTGGCGGGATAATCGTCCTGGGGATAGCGGCTGTCGTAATACAGCACCTGCGATCCGTTCGCGGCTGAGCTCGGATTTGAATTGGCATGCACGGATACGAAAACGTCCGCGTTCTGGGCGTTTGTAAATTGAACTCGCTCGTCAAGGGACAAATAACGGTCGTCCGCTCGGGTCATCACGACATCAACGCCCTTTTTCTTGAGCTCGTCGCGGAGCTTCAGAGAAACGTCGAGGTTGACCGTTTTTTCATTGAGACCGTTTACACCGATGGCTCCCGGATCTTTTCCCCCGTGACCGGGATCGACGACAACCTTGTAGGCCATCGCCTCGTAAGGAAAGACCAGCAGAAGCGCGAGGGTCAGCCCTGCTAATTTTGTAGTTTTTTTCATCCTGTTTTTCCCCTCCCGTTTCCAATTGTACAGGGACTTTCCAGGTTAGTAAGCCGGAAATATGTTACAATTTGTTGTTTTTTCGGATTGATGCCAGACGTGTCGCTTCGTATAATAAGGGAGAAACAAGGGAAGAGAGAGGATAACGGATGAAGAAAAACGGCTTCACCCTCGTTCTGTTTTTAGTGATCGGTCTTGTCGTCGGCATCATTGTGGGACAACTGCTTGCACCGGTCAAAGCACTGGCGTTCCTGACCAAAACGACGGATATCGTCTGGCAGCCCAAAGCGGACCTGCAGGTCATCCAGTATGATATCCTTTTGCAGATTAAACTGAATTTGTGCAGCATTATAGGCCTCGCAGCCGCTTTCTGGCTGTACCGCAAGGTATAGCCCGTGAGAAGACATAGCCCGTGAGAAGACGAAAGTAAATTTTTAAGAGAAAAGTGGAGGCATACCGCTATGAGCCGATCGGGCAGCGCGCCCTATGAGCAGGGCATTAAACTGATTCTCGCATCCTCTTCGCCAAGACGGCAGGAGCTGCTGAAAGGGATGGGGCTTGATTTTGAAATTATCGCCAGCGATGCGGATGAAACCGTGGAGAAGAACCTGAGCCCCCGGGAGATCGTCGAGACGCTTGCCGTGCGCAAAGCGGAGGCTGTATCGGCCTCTCTACCGGATTCGTATGCGCCGGATAGAACCGTCGTCATCGGGTCCGACACGATTGTGGTCCTGGGCGGAGAAGTGCTGGGCAAACCCAGAGACGAGCGGGACGCTCTTCGCATGCTGTCCGCTCTGCAGGGCCAGACTCACGAGGTATTCAGCGGAGTTGCCTGTCTGAGCGCGGACCGCAGGAATGTTTCGGTGAGCCACCGCCGGACGAAAGTCACGATGAAAGCGATGGACGAGCAGCGGATTCTCCGGTATATCGGGACGGGCGAGCCTTCGGATAAGGCGGGAGCATACGCGATTCAGGGGATCGGGGCCACATTGATCGAGGGAATAGAAGGCGACTACTTCAATGTCGTCGGTCTTCCGGTGTCTCTTCTGAGCGAGATGCTCGAGCCTTTCGGCATCCGTGTCATCTAAGTGGATGCCCCCGGCCCTGAACCGTTTTCATTAAGAGCCGATTCTGCTACAATAGAGAGAACATCAGGAGAAAGGAGGGCTATGTCATGAACAGCGAATTTACGATTGCCGTGCACAGTCTGGTGCTTCTTGCCCATTTGCCGGAACACATGGCTTCGAGCGATGATATTGCTTCCAACGTTTGCACCCATTCCGCGCGCATCCGCAAAATTATGGGCTGTCTGCGCAAAGCCGGATTTGTTCGCACTAAGGAAGGATGCGGGGGCGGATTTATTCTTAATCACGACCCGGATGAGATTACGCTCGGCGACATTTATCAGCTAACTTCGCTCGGCACCCTCAAACCGAACTGGTGTTCGGGCGACCAGGGAAATGATTGTCTTGTTTCTGCGAACATGCAGAATGTGATGGACAACATGCTGGATGGAGCCGAACAGAATATGATTCAATATTTGAAAGGCGTGACGATCGGCAGCATGCTCCGTACCTTGAACGAGACGGAGAAGAAAGCCGCCGATGCCGAGAAGAATCTGATTTCCTGAAGCGGCGTCTGCCTACGCTAAGTGTTCAAGGACATGCAGGCGTCCGCTTTATTGCAACGATACATGAGGAAAGACACCCGGTGCTGCGGGGCGGCGCGGACTCAGCTTTCACAAGGCGCGATTTCTCCGTCAGGGAGACGTTTTGCCGGTCCGTCCGCCTGTCTCTTCTTGGGTCTTGGTGGCCACTGCTTTCCTAGCCGTATTCTCATTCGCCGAGTAGGTTGAACGGCTAAGCTTGATTTTACCCTTCCATGCACTTCGCTTTCTTTCCGCTTTCGGGCCCCTGCGCCCTTGTTTTTTTACCTTCCATTCCCTTTTCTTCTTCGCGAGTTTATTGCTTGCTGTCTATCTCTCCCGCATTCCGTTTTAATTTTTTTTCTTCGCTGACGCATCTTGTTTTCCGATCCGTTCTTTCCTGTACTACTGCCTTCCCAAGCACATCGGCTTTTAAATCCTGCTGTTAGACAAATTCCTCTGAGTCCATCCTCAAAACCAAAACCCGCCGTTAGCATACTTACCTCTGAGCGATCCTTTGTATTTTTTGTCGAGGTGTGCAGACTTTTTTAGGACCTCAATCGTCCTATTTAACAGCCCCTCTGATCTTTGTATGGTTTTGTGCGGTTTTATAGACTGACCGCATAGGTATAAACGAATAATCTATACCGATTTTACAGGCGTTTCCGTTCTGGTCACCCCGCTACGGTTGATTGGGGATGCACCAGTTAAAACCGGGCTTCACAGCGGCTGAACGAAGACGGCAAAAGCCCGGCAGACAGCGTTTTTCGGACGTTCGGCGCCCGTTTTAAAGGAAATGTTGGAAATTGGCTTAAGAACATACCGGAAGAGGGGAATATATGATATCATCAATTGTCACCTTGCGTGAAATTCCACCGGAAGAGAGACCCCGCGAAAGAATGATGCAGGTTGGGGCTTCATCGCTAAGCAGTGCCGAACTGCTGGCTATCCTGGTTCGTACGGGAACCTATTCCGAGTCTGCTTTGGCGCTCGCACAGCGGATTCTTTCCGATACGGGAGGACTCCGGGGGCTAGTGGAAGCCAGCCGGGAAGAGCTTGTCCGAATCAAGGGGATAGGCGACGCCAAGGCGCTCCAGATTATGGCCGGAATTGAGCTCGGAAGACGAATTTCCCGGACCCGCACGGAAGAAATCACGACGGTGCGCTCTCCGTTTGATGTTTTCGATCTGCTTAAGGACGAACTGCGCTATTTGCAGAAAGAACACTTCGTTTGTTTGTTCCTCAATACGAAAAACCACATCATCGGACGCGAAACGCTGTCCATCGGAAGTTTGAACGCCTCCATTGTGCATCCGCGCGAAGTTTTCCGCGCCGCGATTCAGCGCAGCAGCGCCTCCATCGTTTGTGTACATAACCACCCCAGCGGGGATCCAACGCCAAGTCCACAGGACATTGAACTTACGCACAGGCTGACAGAGGCCGGTGATATCATAGGGATCGAAGTACTCGATCATATTGTCATCGGAGATGACCGCTATGTCAGTTTGAAGGAGCATGGTCATATGTAATATAATAAAGATTATGTTCGTGGAAAGACCCCTAATTTCGACAATGACTACGAAAACTATGACGAAACAATAAACCGTCGGTATTTTTTGCTGCCATTTAAGCAGTTAATCAGACAGAAGATGGATTTTGGGAAGGAGCCGTTTTATTATGTTCGGAGGTTTTACAAAGGATTTAGGTATCGATTTGGGTACTGCCAATACATTGGTGTATTTGAAGGGCAAAGGAATTATCGTGAGGGAGCCGTCGGTAGTCGCCATCCGCACGGATACGAAAACCATTGAGGCCGTCGGCGACAACGCGAAGAAAATGATCGGACGTACGCCAGGTAACATCCGTGCCATTCGTCCCATGAAAGACGGCGTAATCGCGGATTTCGAAACGACCGCCACGATGATCCGTTATTTCTTACGTCAGGCACAGAAGGATCGTTTCATGTTCCAGCGCCATCCGAATGTTATGGTCTGCGTACCTTCCGGCATTACGGCGGTTGAGAAGCGCGCCGTGGAAGACGCGACCAAGCAGGCCGGAGCACGTGACGCTTATACGATCGAGGAGCCGTTCGCGGCCGCAATCGGCGCGGATCTACCCGTTTGGGAACCGACGGGAAGCATGGTTGTGGACATCGGCGGCGGTACGACCGAAGTGGCCGTTATTTCTCTCGGAGGGATCGTGACGAGCCGCTCCATTCGCATCGCGGGCGATGAGATGGACGAAGCCATCACTCAGTACATCAAGCGCACCTACAACCTGATGATCGGGGAGCGCACGGCGGAAACGCTGAAAATGGAAGTAGGCTCCGCCCTGCCGATGGAACAGCCGGAATTTCTTGAAATCCGCGGCCGAGACCTCGTGACAGGTCTGCCGAAGACGATTTCCGTCACTTCCGACGAAATTACGGAAGCGTTGACCGACACCGTGAACGCCATTATCGACGCGGTTAAAGTGACGCTGGAGAAATGTCCTCCCGAGCTGGCCGCAGACATTATGGATCGCGGTATCGTGCTGACGGGCGGGGGAGCCCTGCTTCGCAATCTCGATAAACTGCTTGCAGGCGAAACCGGGATGCCGGTTATCGTGGCGGATAATCCGCTTGATTGTGTAGCCATCGGGACCGGCCGCGCCCTGGATCACATCCATCTGTTCAAAGGTGCCAAATCCGGCGCCAAATACAGACGCTAGTCTGACTGTGCCGACGGAGAAGGTGTTGAATTGTTGAAATTCATGGGGAACAAGAGGCTGATGGTTCTGCTTGTGGGTCTCATCTGTTTTTTCATTCTGATGGGGCTTACGCTTAGCGGACGGACGAAATTTTACTGGCCGGAAAAATTTCTGAAAGATTCGATCGCTTGGACGCAGAGCGTATTTTACAGACCCGCGGCGGGCGTGGCGGGCTTCTTTGAGGACGTCGGCAAGCTTAAAACCATCTATGACGAGAATCAGATCTTGAAAAAAAGACTGACCGACTACGCACTCGCTACCCAGCAGCTGAACGCGCTTGAAGATCAGAACAAACGGTATAAAGAAGCTCTGGAGTTCACGGAGCGCCAGAAACAAGTGTCCAATTATAAATACCGGATTGCCGACGTGATTGCGGCAAGTCCCGACCCTTATAACGGGACCATCACCGTAAATCTGGGCGAGAAAGACGGCATCAAGCCCAATATGGCCGTTATTAACGTGGACGGTCTTCTCGGCCGGGTGCTCACCGTAACGGAATTCACCTCCAATGTGCAGCTTCTTACGGATTTGAGCGATACCAACAACAAGGCGCCCGCTATTTCCGCAACCGTCAAAGGCAAGGAATACAAATCCGCCGAAGGCCAAGGATCTTACGGGATCATTGAGTCGTACGACAAGGAAAAGGGCCTGCTCGTGATGAACAAAATCGATCAGAACGACAAGCTTGCGGTCGGCGACACCGTTATTACCTCCGATATCGGCAAAGTATTCCCAAGCGGTATTCCGGTAGGAACGGTCGTATCCCGCGAGCCCGGGGATTTCGGGATTACCCAGAAAGCGTTGATCAAACCTTTCGCTGATTTCAGACATATCCGGGAAGTCTTTATCATCGAAATACCCGAGGTGAAATAGCCATGGTACGCAACTCGCTCTGGCTCATTCTGCTCTCGCTGCTCATATTGGAAGGCTCGCTCATTCATTGGCTGATTCCGGATTCCTGGCAGCAAAGCGTCCGGATCTCTTCCAATTTCATGCTGATCATTATTTTGTATATCGGACTTTATTTAAACCGGCATTCTGCACTGCTGTATGGCCTCGGTTTCGGGCTGCTTCACGATTTCGTCTATTTCGGACACATACTCGGCGTCTACTCCTTCGGATTCGGACTGGTCGGTTACGTCGCGGGGCTTCTTCCCCGCAGGCAGACGAACCTTATTTTCACTACTTTGATGACGATGGGAGTCGGCGTTCTTATTTTCGAGATTATCAAATTCGGAATCAACCGTTTATTTAACATCGTAACGGTGAATTTTCAGTTTGCGTTTACCCATATTATGCTGCCGAGCGTGCTGTTCAACATGTTGTTCGCGCTCGCGGTATACATTCCGATGCGCAAGCTTATGGAAGCCCTCCAAGGCCAAGGATCTAGAGCGGAACATTAATTTTGACCGTTCTTTTTCACCCGGCAGGAAAACCCGGACAGCAGGCCGAATTGTATGGGGTGGGAGGTTGGAACGTTTATGGCGACGGCAGGTAAACATCATGTGATTATAAAAGGAGTCAAAGACGGCCTGAACTTTCTTCTCGACGATTCATGCGAGCTTGCGACTGTCCTGGAAGAACTGCGGCACAAGGTGGAGAGCACTCACGACCGCATTTTGACCGGACCTATCGTGCGTGTTCATGTCAGACTCGGTAAGCGCAGCGTCAGTGACGAGGAGAAGGAAGAAATCCGCGCCATCATCGGACAGAAGGGCAACCTGCTCATTCAGTCCATTGAATCCGATGAACCGGAGCCGCTTGTCGGAACGGCTGCTCCCATTACCATGCTTAAAGGCATGGTCCGGTCGGGACAGACACTGAGCCATGAAGGCAATCTGCTGTACATGGGGGATGTCAATCCCGGAGGCACTATACTGTGCACCGGCAGCATCTACATCATGGGTTCCTTGCGGGGAATGGCACATGCGGGTGTGGACGGGGACGAGGCTGCGATCGTTGCGGCGTCCCATATGCGTCCGACTCAACTGCGCATTGCCGGCGTAATCAGCCGGCCTCCGGATGAATGGGGATTCCAGGAGGCATTTATGGAATACGCCTATATCAAAGACGGGCGTATGGAAATTGATAAATTGAACGGACTGCACCGTATGGTGCTTGCTTAATAGCCGGATGGTCTTTTGCAAGCCGGCAGCACGCAATTATCGTAACGCTGAGGAGTGAATACCATGGGAGAGGCAATCGTTATCACTTCCGGAAAAGGCGGCGTCGGCAAAACGACCACGTCGGCCAATGTGGGGACAGCACTCGCTCTGCAGGGCAAGAAAGTATGTATGGTCGATACCGACATCGGTCTGCGCAACCTGGATGTGGTTATGGGGCTGGAGAACCGGATCATTTATGACCTGGTTGACGTTGTGGAAGGGCGCTGCAGGCTTCCTCAAGCGCTGATCAAGGACAAGAGGTTCGAAGAACTGTATCTGCTTCCGGCCGCACAAACCAAAGACAAACATGCCGTTTCCCCGGAGAGCGTCAAGGATATCGTGCTGGAATTGAAAAAAGATTTCGATTTCGTCATCATCGACTGCCCTGCCGGAATCGAGCAGGGCTTCCGCAATGCGGTGGCCGGAGCCGACAAAGCGATTGTCGTCACGACCCCCGAGAATGCGGCCGTCCGGGATGCGGACCGGATTATCGGCCTGCTGGAGAACGAGAAAATCCATGCTCCGAAACTGATTATTAACCGCATTCGTCAGAACATGGTCAAAAAAGGCGAAATGCTTGATATCGACGAGATCTGCTCCGTACTGGCCATCGACCTTCTCGGAATCGTGCCGGATGACGAGCATGTTATTAGGGCTGCGAATTCCGGCGAACCGACCGTGATGAATCCGACTTCACGGGCAGCCATCGCTTACCGCAATGTCGCACGACGCATACTTGGTGAATCGGTCCCGCTTATGCCGCTTGACGAAAAGCCGGGTATGCTGGCTAAATTGAAAAAGTTTTTTAAATTAGGATGAGTGCGATATGCTTGCCAAATTAAAAAAGTTAGATTTGACCATCATTTTTTTACTGATGGTATTAATTACTATCAGTTCCTTTTTGGTATACAGCGCGGATATTGACGACCCTAACATTAATGTAAATTGGACGAAAACGATCATCATTTACGTTATTGCTTTATTCGCCCTAACCGCTTGCAGCTTTTTGGATTATAGACTCCTTATCCGGTTTTGGATCTTTCCTTATTTGATCAGCATCGGGCTGCTTGTTTTTGTACTTAAAGTAGAAGCCATCAATGGGGCGAGCGGATGGATCCAAATAGGGGACTTCCTTTTTCAGCCGGCCGAGCTTTGTAAGCTATGTGTCATCATTGCACTTGCTGCCTGGCTCCGCAAAAAAAATGAAGAAGACCTCCAACTCTTTAAAGATGTGATCCCGATGGGATTATTAACCTTACTTCCTTTTGCTTTAGTCTTTATTCAACCCGACTTGGGAAATGCGATCATCCTGATTGGGGTTCTTATCGGAATGCTTTGGATAGGGAACGTTAAATATTCTCATGCGCTCATCGGTCTTATCGTTTTCGGTGGCGGCCTGTTTGTATTCTTCTACTTTTATTCGATGCATCCGAAAGAAATCAGTGGGTATTTGATTGATAATTTCCATTTTAAAAAACATTGGTTCAAGCGGATTGATACGTTTTTAGATCCGGCTACGGCAAGCTTGAACGACCGCTATCAAATGGAAAATTCCTTCAGGGCGATCGGTTCCGGCGGCTTGACGGGTGAAGGTTACTTGAACGGAAGCTCCATTCACTCCAACTTCATTCCGTATGCTTATTCGGATTCCATCTTTGTCGTGGTTGGTGAAGAATTCGGGTTCCGCGGTGCAGCCGTGCTTCTGATGCTTTACTTTTTCCTTATTTATAGGATGATTCTGATCGCCATTCAAAGTAAGAATCGAATCGGTTCCTATCTGGTTGTCGGAGTTGTAGCCATGTATGTCTTCCAGATATTTGAGAATATCGGTATGTTGATAGGTTTGATGCCTTTGACCGGTATTACGCTTCCTTTTATCAGCTATGGGGGGACATCTTTGTTAATCAACATGCTCTGTATAGGAATGGTACTAAGCGTTAAAATCCATGATCATGCCATAGAAGACGATAAATAAACAGGCCTGTGGGGCCTGTTTTTTGTATGCTCATATTTCGTACAAGCCGCTCATATGCTGTAGTAAACAAGCCCCGCCTCACAGGAGGTTAAGTCATGGAGAACAAGCATAATGTGCGCCAGCGCAGACTGGAAAAAATCAGGAAGCTGCAGGAAAGCCCCTCGGGTAAAGCCCCTCGTCACCGGCAGTCAAGCGAACTTTTGCCCTTTGGGAATCCGTCTTCGGAGGTGGAACCGGCGCTTGACATTCTGCCTTTAGCCCGCCGGGATCAAGAGTTTGACGACAGATGGAACGACCCCGAATATGTATGGAAGCAAAAAATGCAGCGCGAGCTTCAGCTTCCCGCCTCTTACTATGCCCGGGGATCCGGCGCCCCGGATCGGGATGATGGAGACGGGGGTGGATATCACCCTCGTATCCCTTACCGTATCCGGTTTCTGCGGCAGTTGGTCGCCAGCGCCATGCTGTTCGGTCTTATCTGGGGCATGTTTCAGCTTCAGCATCCCTTGATCGAACGCGGGAAAGGGATTGTCACGACGGCTCTCCGCGAACCGCTCGATTTTCAGCAGCTGTCGGCCTGGTATCAGAACACGTTTGCCGGGGCGCCTTCCTTTATTCCGGCTTTTCATTCGGACGAAGAAAATCCGGCTGTTAAGGCGGATGCCCAGAAACGCTCCTATTTTGTCCCCCTCAAAGGAAAAATCCACGAGACCTACACGGCTGACAAGCCCTTCGTAAGCGTGGCGGCCGAGCCTCACACCCCCGTGTACGCACTTGATGCGGGACAAGTCACCTTTGCGGGACCCAAAGACGAGACAGGCTACACGATCATCATCCGCCATCCGGGTGGCCTGCAGTCCGAGTACGGGCAGATCGAGCAGTCCCGCGTCGAGGTCAACGACTGGATCAAAGGGGGCGAAGCGATCGGTCAAGTGTCCAGAGACAGCAAGAGCGACAAAGGGCTTCTCTATTTTGCCGTCCAAAAGGAAAGCCGCTACGTGGATCCGGCGGGTGTGATCCCGTTTGAATAACTTGCTGCAGGTACGTTTCCGCTTTCATCCCCTTTTTACAATGGTGATGCTGCTTTCACTGGCGACCGGACATTTTTTGGAATCGGCCACGTTGTTTGGCATCGTTTTTCTCCATGAGCTCGGTCATTTCGGAGCCGCGGCCGCTTTCGGCTGGAGGGTGCGGGAGGTTCGCCTGCTGCCGTTCGGAGGTGTACTTGTCGTCGACGAGCTGGCATCGGTTCCACTGCGGGAAGAAATGATCGTCGCGCTCGCGGGACCGCTCCAACATCTCTGGCTGATCGCCCTCGGCTTCCTCTGCCGTTTCCTCGAAGCGGGGGACCCGGAATGGTGGTCCTATTTTATCGAAATCAACGCGGTTATCGCCTTATTTAATTTGCTGCCCGTTTTGCCGCTTGACGGGGGAAAACTGCTGCAGGGGCTGCTCAGCATGGGCTTGCCTTACCGGCGCACCCTGGTGTGCACAGTCTGGGTGTCTATCGTACTCGGGTTGATGATGACCGTCATCGCCATTTGGCCGGCAGGGACGGGACAGATTCACATGAACGTCCTTATCGTCGGTTTGTTTCTGCTCTATCAAAATTGGGTGAGCCGCAGGCATCTGCCTTTTTATTTTCTCCGGTTTTTGATGAACCGCGAAGCGAATACGGAGCGCCTCATGCAGAAGGGAACGCAAGCAAGGCCCATTGCGGTCGCAAGGCAGCGGAAGGTCGGAGAAGTGGTGAAGCTTTTTATGCGTGAAAAATATCATCCCGTCTACGTGATGGGCAGCCGGGGAACGATCGAAGGCATCCTTCCGGAGCAGCAGGTGGTCGATACTTATTTGACACACAAAAACCGTTCGTGTACGGTTTCCGAGCTGCTTCCTTGAAAGGAAAAACGGACCGACCTGCCGTTTCCTAACTTTTTCACCCTAATGTGCGGGGTTTCGGTGTCCGGCTCGCTTTCCTGCTTTTATTCAGTAAAGTGCGAAATTTTGCTCCTTCATGTACAATAATGGTGGGGTGAACGCCATGAAACAACTGATCGTAAGCTGCGAGGCGGCTTCGCTTCAGGCGGCTCTGCTCGAAGATCGCAAGCTCGTGGAACACGAGGCTCAGCATCCTAGCGAGACGCAGCGTGCCGGAAGCATTTACATCGGCCGTGTCGTAAACGTACTGCCTGGCATGCAGGCGGCATTTGTAGATATCGGATTGGATAAGAACGCTTTTTTATACATAGATGACGTGCTGCCTGTGAACATGCAGAAGCAGCCTAAGACGAAACCGCCTATCGGGGATCTTCTTCAGCCGGGCCAACGGGTGCTTGTTCAGGTTGTCAAAGAACCGGAAGGGTCCAAAGGGGCGCGTGTTACGACCCATTATTCCATTCCGGGCCGCTGGCTGGTGTACATGCCCGGAGCGGGGTACACGGCCGTCTCCCGCAAAATCGAAGCGGAAGAGGAGAAAGTCCGCCTGAAGCAGGTGGCGGACAGCCTCCGCTGCGGAGAAGAAGGGCTCATCCTCCGCACAGTGTCCGAGGGGCGCAGCGAAGAGGAGCTGCGCCGCGACCTGCTCGATCTCCGCGAGCTGTGGGCGGTGATCGAGCAGAGAGCGGAGGCCGGCGCGGCGCCGGCCTGCATCTACCAGGATCTCGAGCTGCTCCCGCGCCTTGCGCGGGATGTGATCACGGAGGACGTGCTCGAGATCTGGGTAGACGACGAAGCCGTCCGCGCGGAGCTGCAGGGGCTGCTGCGGCAGCGCAGCCCGGAGCTTGCGGCGCGCGTCCGCCTGGACGGCGGCGATACACCGCTCTTCGAGCGGTTCGGCATCGCCGAAGAGCTTTCCCGCTCGCAGCGCCGCAAAGTGTGGCTGCCGAGCGGAGGCTATCTCGTCATCGACCCGACGGAGGCGCTGACGGTCATTGACGTGAACACGGGAAGGTTCACAGGGACTTCGTCCCTGGAGCAGACCGTGTTCCGCACGAACATGGAAGCAGCCGCCGAGATTCCGCGGCTGCTGCGGCTGCGCAATTTGCGCGGCATTATCATTGTCGATTTCATCGACATGGAGCAGTCCGCGCACCGCGACCGCGTGCTGGAGTGCATGGCGGAGGCGGTCAAGAAGGACCGCTCCAAAACGATACTCCTCGGCTGGACGAAGCTCGGCCTGCTGGAAATAACGCGCAAACGCAAGTAGGAATCCGCAACATGAATCCTCTATCGTTTGTGGCGCCATACCGGCTGCCGGGGCCTGAATTTTGCACGGTATACAAGAACTATGTACAAACAAGCAGTACCATCAAACGTTAAAACCTTTAGCATGACAGCGGCCGCTATCCGGTACTCGTAAACGGGATTGATCCGGTAATCGGCACGGCATACGGCACAGACACGGATAAAAACCGGACAGCGGGAAACTTTCGCCGTCCGGTTTGTTTTACGTGCAGCTTAAGATTCCGGCATCGAGCGAGGGATTTCAAGACTTTGCCGATTAGGGACATAATCGGTCGGAAAGATAAGAGGAGAGCATCGCCGTCCGGAGCTGTTGAATAAAACGTTGCAAAGGACGAACCCTTTTGCTATACTACTATGAGTGCGTTGCTTAGGCATGCGCTGTAACCGCACGGATCGGGTTTGTGAAGCACGGGCAGAGGCTCTGCCGCTGAACGTCACCTGGATATTGGCGAGTCTGAGACATGAGGAGGTGCAACGAAATGTACGCAATTATTGAAACAGGCGGCAAGCAATACAAAGTACAACAAGGCGATGTTCTTTACATCGAGAAGTTGGAAGCCGGCGCAGGCGATGTGGTCACTTTTGACCGTGTTCTGGTTGTTTCTGGCGACAACGGTCTTCAAGTAGGAGCTCCAGTCGTAGAAGGTGCTAAAGTTTCCGGCAAAGTCGAGAAACAAGGCAAAGGACGCAAAATCATCGTTTACAAGTACAAGGCGAAAAAGAACTACCGTCGTAAGCAAGGTCATCGTCAACCGTACACGAAAGTCGTAATCGAGAAAATCGAAGCTTAAGAGGCCATCAGATGATCCACGTTACGGTTTCCAGACGGTCTGAACAAGACCCTACGATAGAAGCGTACCAGGTCGAAGGCCATGCGGAATTCGACGTTCCCGGCAAAGACCTTGTCTGCGCCGCGGTATCGGCCATTACGGTCGGGACGGTCAATTCGATCGAAACGCTAACCGGAGTTGTACCGGGCACAGAGATGGAGAAAGGCTGGCTTGACGTTATCCTTCCTCTTGATTCGGAACCGGCACAGATGGCTCAGGTTCAGCTGATCATCGAATCTATGATCGTGATGCTTCATACTATTGCAAGTTCCTACAGTGACTATATAGCAATTCATACAGCCTATAATGAAGGAGGTTGACACCATGTTGAAATTGGATCTTCAGCTGTTCGCATCCAAGAAGGGTGTAGGTTCCACAAAGAACGGTCGTGACAGCATTGCAAAGCGCCTTGGCGTTAAGCGTGCAGACGGTCAAACCGTTACCGCAGGCAGCATTCTCGTGCGCCAGCGCGGAACGAAAATTCACCCGGGCAACAATGTGGGCATCGGTTCCGATGACACTCTGTTTGCTAAAGTGGAAGGCGTTGTTAAGTTCGAGCGTTGGGGTCGTGAGCGCAAGAAAGTTAGCGTCTACCCGGTAGAAACCGCTCCAGTAGCGGCTACTGTAGAAGCATAAGTTAAAAATTCATGCATGTACAGCCCTGGCGACGTTATGTTTGCTGGGGCTTTCTTGCTTTTTAGAGGCATCCGACCGGAACCTGCAGCCATTTATGCGCGGATGCGTTTTGGGACCGGAAATGGTATAATGTGCTAATGGGAAGTCGGAAACGGAGCGTATGCGTACATGGGGAACAGGTTGTGGATACCGGCAGCCTTGCTGGGTCTGCTCGGTTTGATAATGCTGGCTGCCGTGCCTTTGACGGCAGGGCTTCGTCTGGCCGCGGGCGTCGTGACTGCCGCATGTTTTGCAGCGGTTCTGTACATTCGGCACCGGATGAAGCTTAAGGAGGCGGAAGAAGAGCGTGCGCGGATTCAGCGGCTTGCTCAACAAGAGATGCTTCTGACGATCAATCATCTTCGCCACGATTGGATGAACGATATCCAGGTGCTTCTTGGATATATTCAATTAAAGAAATACGATCATCTTCACGGTGTGGTTGCCGGTGTGATGGGAAAGCTCCAGCATGAGAGCTTTATGGCCAAGCTGGGCGATCCGGGTCTGATCGTGTTTTTGCTCACCGCGAAAGCGGAAGGCAGGCACATGAAGCTGGAGGTCGAGCTTGACCAGTAGGTCAACATCCGCAAGCTGGCGCTGGACGGCGACGCCGTCTGCAAGTTGATTCCCGAGCTTATCGAAGGTTTCAAACAAGCGTCAGCGGGAGAAAATGAAGAAGGCGGCATGCTCAGTATGCAGCTCGTCCCCGAAGAGGATTCGCTGCTGCTCGATTTTGTATATCAGGGACCGTATAACCGGGGCCTACTGGAAGAGGCTTTGTCGCTCGCATTGGAATTGGGGACAGGCCGTACCTTGGCTGCGGTTGTGGAACAAAATGACTATCAGGAACAGGAGGCGGCCCTCGCCCTGCGGCTGCCTTACCGGACATCAGTTGAGGTGTGATGCACATGTTTGTAGATAAAGCGAAGATTTATGTAAAAGGCGGCGACGGAGGCGACGGTCTTGTCGCGTTCCGCCGCGAGAAATATGTACCCGAAGGCGGCCCCGGCGGCGGTGACGGAGGCGATGGCGGCGATGTGATCTTCCGCGTGGACGAAGGACTCCGGACGCTGATCGATTTCCGCTACCAGAAGCATTTCAAAGCCAAGCGCGGCGAGAAAGGCCGCAACAAATGCCAGCACGGAGCCAACGCCGACGATATGGTCGTTCGCGTTCCGCCCGGTACGCTGGTCATTGACGACGACACCGGCGAGATTGTTGCCGACCTGACGCGTCATCAGCAGGAAGTGGTCGTTGCGAAGGGCGGACGCGGCGGACGCGGCAATATGCGCTTCGCCACGGCCAAGAATACCGCTCCGGAAATCGCGGAGAACGGCGAGGAAGGTCAAGAACGCTGGGTCGTTCTCGAGCTTAAAGTGATGGCCGACGTGGGCCTCGTCGGGTTCCCGAGCGTGGGCAAGTCGACGCTGCTATCCGTCGTGTCGGCGGCGACTCCGAAGATCGGCGCCTACCACTTTACGACGATTACGCCGAACCTGGGCGTCGTCGATCTCGGCGAAGGCCGAAGCTTCGTCATGGCCGATCTGCCGGGCCTCATTGAAGGCGCCAGCCAGGGCGTCGGACTCGGCCACGAGTTTCTGCGTCACGTCGAGCGGACGCGCATCATCGTGCACGTGGTCGATATGGCAGGGACCGAGGGCCGCGACCCGTATGAGGACTGGAAGAAGATCAATGAGGAAATCAAGCTCTACAACGCCAAGCTGGAAGAACGTCCTCAGGTAATAGTCGCGAACAAGATGGACATTCCGGAGGCCGAAGAAAACTTGGCCGCTTTCCGTAAGCAAATGGAGGAAGACGGCAAGTCCGCCCAAATCTTCCCCATCTCGGCCGTTACCAAGGAAGGCATTCAGCCTCTCCTGTACCGCGTAGCCGATATGCTGGACGCGATTCCCGACGCTCCGCTTCTTGAAGAAGTGCAGGAAGTCGAGGAGCGCAAAGTGTACCGGATGGAGAAAAAGAACGAATATGATAACGATTTTGTTATTCGCCGCGAGAACGATGTTTTCGTTGTAGAGAGCCCAAGCATCGAGAAGCTGATGAAACGGACCAACTTTACCACGGAAGAAGGCGTGCTACGCTTTGCCCGGATTCTGCGGAATATGGGTATCGACAAGGCGCTCCGCGAACGGGGTGCAGTCGACGGACAGACGATCCGTCTCAACGATTATGAATTCGAATTCGTGGAAAAATCTTAATGGAAAACCCCCTTGCCGGCAGGCATGGGGGTTTTTAGCGTGTTGTTTAAAGTAGAACCGGCGGCGGACAACGAAAATTCTCCATGCCGGATAAAGACTATTTATAAACACTTCTTAATCTTTTCAAAGCGTTTTTGGCGTTCGGATAACGGAATGGCAGGTCGAAGCGGCTCGTCTGCTTCAGCACGCTTTTACGGTGAGTGAACACATCGAAGCTTGCTTTGCCGTGATACCCGCCCATCCCGCTGTTTCCGACGCCTCCGAAAGGAAGATACGGAGTTGCGATGTGGAGGATCGTATCGTTGATGCAGCCTCCGCCGAACGAAATCGAGTGGATGATCCTCTGCTGGATTTCTTCGCTTTCGGAGAAAGCGTACAGGGCGAGCGGCTTCGGGCGGGCGTTTACTTCCCGGATCACGTCCTCCAGATTGCGGTAAGTGAGGACCGGAAGAAGCGGACCGAAAATTTCCTCCTGCATAACCGGGTCCTCCCAGCCGACATCGCCGATAAAAGAGGGCTCGATCTTAAGAGACCGCTCGTCCGTTCTTCCGCCGTATACCAGCTGACCGGCTTCCATCAGGCTCTTAAGCCGGTTGTAATGGCGGGCATTGATAATGTTCGGGTACGGGCTGCCGTCCGCAAGCGGATCACCGTAGAAGGCGTCTACGGTTTCCTTCATTCCCTTTAGCAGTTCGTCCTTGACGCTTTCGTGAACGTATAAGTAATCCGGAGCGATGCAGGTTTGTCCCGCATTCAGCGTTTTGCCCCACACGATGCGCTTGGCCGCGTGCTTGATGTTGGCGTCGGCATGTACGATGCAGGGGCTTTTGCCGCCTAGCTCCAGCGTGACGGGAGTCAGATGTTTGGCCGCCGCTTCCATGACGATCCGTCCGACCCCGACGCTCCCCGTGAAAAAAACCGTATCGAATTTTTCCGCGAGCAGGGCATTGCTCGTTTCGACGCCGCCTTCGATAACGGCCACATACGCTTCGTCGAAGGTCTGACCGAGAAGCCGGGCGAGCAGGGCGGAAGTATGCGGCGCAAGCTCGGAGGGCTTCAGGACAGCGCAGTTTCCTGCGGACATGGCTCCGATCAAGGGCGAGATTGCCAATTGGAACGGATAGTTCCACGGCGAGATGAGGAGCGCAATGCCGTATGGCTCCGCATAAATGCGGCTCTGCGATCCGATATGCGTAAGAGGCGTTTTAACCCGCCGCGGCTTGCTCCAGCGTTTGAGATGTTTAAGCACATGGTTGATTTCTTCAAGCAGAATGCCGATTTCCGTAGCGAACGCTTCAAAGTCGGATTTTCCGAGATCAAGCCTCAGCGCTTCCATAATCGCTTCCTCATGATCCCGGATCATGGCTTTTAACCGGCGGAGCTGTTCCGTGCGGTAGTTCAGCGGTTTGGTCGCACCTGTCGCGAAAAAGTTTCTCTGCTTGTCGAGAAGCGCGTGTATCCGATTCAAGGGGCTTCGTCCTTTCCGGGTCTGCTGACTTAGGTTCTTTCGGGATCTTGGAGCGCGGTCCAGCTCACTTCGGGAATGCCGGAGGAGCCTGGAACGGCCGTTCCGATCCATGTATGGGGAGTGTCTCCGTTAGACAAATAATGCTCAAGCGCATAGCGAAAAATAAACGGAAGCTCCCGGTTCAGGATCTCGGTGCGGGGAATCCAGTGCAGATCGCCCTCGGAGGTCCGGATTCGGGGAGAAACATCCGTGTGTCCGACATAAATAAACTGCTGCCGGATATCTTGATCTTTTAACCTTATTAGAATGTACTGCAAACGGAGCCCCGAAATTTCGTCCTCGCGTATTCCGGTTTCTTCCTCGATTTCACGCAGGCAGGCTGCCCGGGGGCGGGCCATTTCAAAGCTTTCCAGATGGCCGCCCACGGCCGCCCACATACCGGGCGATAGCGTCCTTTTCATGGATCGTATCATCATAAGCAGTTCGCCTCGGGCGTTGAACAAAAGAGCTGCGGATATTAATCGCAACGTGATCAAAACGGGTCGCCTCCTTGCTGATTTTCAGCTTACCATAGGGGAAGAAGGACAAGCAAACCCCCGTCCGGAAAGCATTTTGACGCCTATCGTATTTGAGAGGCGCTTGTTTTTCAAACGGAAGTCAGGAAAAACCGATAAAAAGAAAGACGCCTGAAATTTTATGGTTTGGACAAAGGTTAGAGCGGCCGGACTTGATAAAATCAGCGGTCACGGACCGTGCCGGATCGAAGCAAACTGCGAAGATTCGGATTCTTTTTCCGGTGAAAGGCAGGGGAAACAGCAGGGCGAAAAGGGAGGATGCCATTTTCCTATTGCCGAAATTTGTAGAGTTAAGTATAATGTCCTCTATATAAGAACAAACGTCTTTCTGGAAAGGACGGACTTTCTGTGATGGAACCTAAACAGGCCGCCGGTTGGAGCGAGTCCGGCTTTTATCTCGTAAACGAGCAGATTTTGCCCGAAGGCATTTTAAAAACGGTGCAGGCCAAAGAACTGCTGGCCCGGGGAGAAGTAAAGACGATCCACGAGGCGGTTGAGCAGGTAGGGCTGAGCCGGAGCGCATTTTATAAGTACAAAGACGGCGTATTTCCCCTGAACAAGCTGGATAAAGAGCGCATTGTCACCATCTCCATGAATTTGGAGCACCGCTCGGGCATTTTGTCCCGGGTGCTGGCGCTTATTGCCGGACAGGAAGGGAATGTGCTGACGATCAATCAAAGTATTCCGCTGCAGGGAATGGCGAACGTGGTCATTTCCGTGGAAACGTCCTTGATGGGCGATAAAGCGAAAGAGCTGGTTCAATTGCTGGAATCGCAGGACGGGGTCAAAAAAGCCGCCGTGATCGGACAGGGAAGCTCGATTTAACGCAAAGCAAGGCCCTGGGAAGAGCAGCCCGGCTAAAAACCGGAGAGGCACAGACTCAGGGTACAGAAAAAGAACAGCATGTATACGGGAGGAATTGTGACTATGAAAAAACCTATTAAAATCGGCTTGCTGGGACTCGGAACCGTCGGAACTGGCGTTGTCCGGATTGTGGAAGGCCACCGGGAAGATCTCGAGAAGCAGACGGGCTCCGCCATCGTAGTGGAGAAGGTGCTGGTGCAGGATTTGAGCAAGCTGCGCTCCGTTTCCGTAGACCGCGATAAACTTACCGACCAGCCTTGGGATATTATCCGCAACCCTGAAATCGACGTTGTCGTCGAAGTGATGGGCGGCGTTCAGGAAACGAAAGCGTATATTCTGGAAGCCCTGGAGCAAGGAAAGCACATCGTGACCGCGAACAAGGATCTGATGGCGATGCACGGCCCCGAGATTCTTGCCAAAGCCGCCGAAAAAGGCTGCGATGTATTCTATGAAGCAAGCGTGGCCGGGGGAATCCCGATTATTCGTACGCTGGTCGAGGGCTTTTCTTCGGACCGGATTACGAAAATCATGGGGATCGTGAACGGAACGACCAACTATATCCTGACCAAAATGAGCCAGGAAGGCGCCGCCTATGCGGACGTGCTCAAAGAAGCGCAAATGCTGGGCTATGCCGAAGCCGACCCGACTTCCGACGTGGAAGGACTGGACGCCGCCCGTAAAATGACCATTCTCTCCACGCTGGGCTTCCATTCGGAAGTGGCGCTGGCTGACGTGAAGGTCAAAGGGATCTCCAAGGTCAGCAAAGAAGACATCCAGTACGGCAAAAAGCTCGGCTACGAAGTGAAGCTTCTCGGCATTGCGGAAAAGCATGACGAGCACATCTCCGTGTCCGTCGAGCCGACGATGGTCAAAACGTCGCATCCGCTCGCTTCCGTCAACGGCGTGTTCAATGCCGTATACGTATACGGCGAAGCCGTGGGCGAGACGATGTTCTACGGGCCGGGCGCCGGTGAAATGCCGACGGCGACTTCCGTCGTGGCGGATCTCGTGGCTGTCGTACGCAACCTGAACCTGGGTGTAAACGGCCAGCACAGCACGGCGCCTTACTTGGAGAAAAAATTGAAAACGGACGAGCAAATTTCTTCGAAATATTTTGTGCTTCTCCACGTGGAGGACAAAGCGGGCGTTCTTGCGCAAATCACGCAAATTTTCGCCAGGCACGAAGTCAGTCTGGAGTCCGTGTTTCAACATCCGAACGAGCATAATCCGAAAGCGGAAATCATTATCATTACCCACGACGCCAGCCAGGCCGGCATGAATAAAGTTCTGGCCGAATTCGAAAGCCTGGATGTCATTCAGACGATCCAGAGCGTTTACCGCGTCGAAGGCTAAATTTTATATTTAAAGAAAAGAGGCTGCAGAAAAAAAATGAGATATATGGGCTTGCTGCATCAATATAAATCTTACCTCCCGATTACGGAAAAAACCCCGCTGCTTACCCTGCACGAAGGAAACACTCCGCTTATCCGCGCGGAAAAATTGTCCGAGGAGCTGGGACTCGACCTCTACGTCAAATACGAAGGACTGAACCCGACGGGTTCGTTCAAAGACCGCGGCATGGTAATGGCCGTGGCCAAAGCGATGGAGGAGGGAAGCTCCACGATCATGTGCGCTTCCACCGGCAATACATCGGCAGCCGCTGCCGCCTATGCCGCTCGCGGCGGGCTGAACTGCATCGTGCTTATTCCGAACAACAACATTGCGCTCGGCAAGCTGGCGCAGGCTATCATTTACGGGGCGAAAGTAATCGCCATTGAAGGGAATTTCGACCGGGCGCTGGAGATTGTCCGTGAAATTACGGCGAAGCAGCCGATTACCCTCGTCAATTCCGTCAATCCCTACCGGATTGAGGGACAGAAGACCGCCGCTTTCGAGGTGTGTGACCAGCTTGGTAAAGCGCCGGATTATCTCGCGATTCCGGTCGGCAATGCGGGCAACATCACGGCCTACTGGAAAGGCTTCAAGGAGTATCAGGCGGCAGGCAAATCTTCTTCGCTGCCCAAAATGATCGGATTCGAAGCGGAAGGCGCCATGGCGATCGTCAAGGGAGAGCCTATCCTCAATCCGGAAACCGTAGCGACCGCCATCCGGATCGGAAACCCGGCCAGCTGGGACGGAGCCGTAAACGCGGCCAACGAATCCGGCGGCCAGATCAACTACGTCACGGATGACGAAATTTTGGCGGCTTACCGCAAGCTTGCTTCGCAGGAAGGCATCTTTGCCGAGCCGGCATCGGCGGCATCCCTTGCGGGCGTCATCAAGCTGAAGCGGGAAGGCCACTTCCGGCAAGGACAATCCGTCGTGTGCGTGCTGACCGGCAACGGCCTTAAAGATCCGCACAACGCCATTCAGAGCGTGAAAGCCGAGCCGCTCGTCGTAGAAGATTCGGAAGCAGCCGTAATGGACGCGATCCGGCAGCTGGAGCAGGTGGGCAGCTAATGGCCCCCGTCGTGGTACGCGTCCGCGTTCCGGCCAGCACCGCCAATCTGGGACCGGGCTTCGATGCGCTCGGCATGGCCCTTGATTTGTACGCCCGGATTGAGATGAGTGAAGCGGACCGGACACAGATCGAACTTTTCGGAAGCAATATGCAGGGAATTCCGACGGATAAGACGAACCTGATCTATAAAGTGGCCCGCACTTTGTACGATCACGCGGGTCTTCCCATGCCGGAGCTGAGCATCCGCATGGACAGCGACATTCCGCTCACGCGCGGCCTGGGCAGCAGTGCCTCCGCTATCGTCGGGGCGCTTGCCGCGGCAAATGCGCTGAGCGGTGCGGACCTTCCGCCGGACGAGCTTTTCCAGATCGCCTCCGGTATGGAAAAGCACCCCGACAACGTCGGCGCCTCGCTGTTCGGCGGCATTATCGCGGCCTACTGGGACGGCCGTGAGGCGAAGCACGTGCGCATCGAGCCGCACGAGCGCCTGGAGACGCTGGTCGCCGTGCCGGCGTTCCAGCTCTCCACGGAGCATGCGCGCCGCGTGCTGCCGGATCAGGTGCCGATGAAAGACGCCGTCTTCAACATCGGTCACTCGTCTTTGCTCGTCGCGGCGCTTGCCGCCGGGGAGCTGGGCATGATCCGGCACGCGATGAAAGATGCGCTGCATCAGCCGTACCGAGCGGCTCTCGTTCCCGGAATGGAGAAGATTCTCCGGGAAGCGGCCGACCACGGCGCGCTGGGAGCTGCGCTCAGCGGCGCGGGACCGACTCTTATCGCATTCGCCGATAAGAGCGAGGGGAGGCAGGAGGAACTGGAGGCGTTCCTCCGGGAGACGTTCCGCGCCGAAGGCATCGAGGCGGAAACGAGATGGCTGAGGCCCTCCCGCGAAGGCGTCCGCGTCTGGAAGCTGGCGGGCGGGGAGCCGTCCTTCGAGGAATTCGCGGGGGGAGCGGAATAGCGATGGCGAAGAAACGGATTGCGATGCTGGGGCCCGGCACATTCTCCGAAGAGAGCGTGCATCATTTCCTCGGGAGGGACGGGTACGAATATGTACCGTTCAAGCTCATCTCCGATGTATTCCTGGCAACCGCTTCGGGAGAAACGGATTACAGCGTTATTCCGATCGAGAATACGATCGAGGGTTCCGTTACCCTGCATATCGATTGGCTCGTCCATGAGGTGGATTTGCCGATGCAGGTGGAATGGGTTTATCCTATAGATATGAACCTGATCGGTCTTCCCGGCAGTGCCCACCGGGCGGACGATGACAAGAACGGCTTGGCGAGACTGGAGCACGGGGAACCGGCAAGCTCTCCGCCCGTCTCTTGGTCAAACATTACCAAAGTGCTGTCCCATTCGGTCGCGCTTGCCCAATGCCGCAAGTTTCTGCGCACGTATATGCCGCAGGCCGAGATCGAGCAGACGGGTTCCAACGGGGAGAGCGTCCGCCTTGTCAGCGAGCTGGGAGACCCGAACGTGGTGGCGATCGGGACGACAAACGCCGCCGGCATGTACGGAATGGAGCTTCTCGCGTCAAAAATACAGGACAACCCCGACAATTCGACCCGTTTTATTTTGATCGGGCGTGAAAAGCTGGACCTGCCGGCCTCCGGCCATACAAAAACGACCATTCTGGTCACACCGCCCGAGGATTATCCGGGGGCGCTGCACCAGGTGCTGTCGGCTTTCGCTTGGCGCCGGATCAACTTGTCGAGGCTGGAATCCCGGCCGACGAAACGCAAGCTCGGCAGGTACTATTTTTATATCGATGTAGAAGGCTCGCTGGAATCGGTTCTCGTCCGGGCCGCATTTGAAGAAATCGAAGCGATTGGCTGCCAGGTGCGGATTCTGGGCTGCTACCCGACGTACCAGTACGAAACCCAAACCCCGGAGGTGTAAGAACGAATTATGGCACAGCAGTGGATTTACCTGGATGGAAGCTTCGTTACTAAGGAAGAAGCCAAGGTATCCGTATACGATCACGGTTTTTTGTACGGGGATGGAATTTTTGAAGGCATCCGCATTTACGGCGGCAACATTTTTAAATGCAAGGAGCATCTCGACCGTCTTTACGATTCGGCCAAATCGATTATGCTCAACATTCCATTAAGCTTTCAGGAAATGCAGGACGCGTTGGTGGAAACGATCCGTCGCAACGAACTTCGTGACGGATATATCCGTCTCGTCGTTTCCCGCGGTCCCGGCGACCTCGGGCTCGATCCGCGCCGTTCGCCCAAAGCGAGCGTCATCATTATCGTCGAGCAGCTGTCGATTTATCCGGAAGAAGCTTACATCAACGGCCTCAAAACCGTTTCGGTCTCAAGCCGCCGCAATATTCCCGACGCGGTCAATCCGAAAATAAAGTCGCTCAACTACCTGAATAACATTCTCGTCAAAATCCAGTCCAACCTGGCCGGCGTGGGCGAAGCGATTATGCTGAATTCGCAGGGATATGTAGCGGAAGGTTCTTCGGATAACATTTTTATCGTAAAAAGAGGCGTCGTGTTCACACCGCCTTGCTACATCGGGGCGCTTGAAGGTATCACGCGCGCGGCGATCATCGAGATTTGTGAGCGCCAGGGCTACACCTTGAAGGAAGAGCCGTTTACCCTTCATGACGTGTATGTGGCCGATGAAGTGTTCTTTACGGGCACAGCCGCCGAAGTTATCGCCGTTCGCGAAGTGGACGGCCGCATTATCGGGGAAGGCAAAGCCGGCCCGATTACGACGAAACTTCTGCAGGAATTCCGCAGCATAGTGACTGTCGACGGGGTTAAAGTTTACGAATAGGCTCCCACGTACGATTCGTTTCATTTGATTACCGGTACCGACTTTTGTATCGGTTGGACCGTTTTATGCCAAAACAACTCATCAAACTCTCAGAAAACCGTTTCCGGGGAAGGGGCACTTCCTGCGGCAGCGGTTTTTTTATGCCCGGAATTGCTGTGTTTGCGCCTGTCCTCCGGAATTTTCCGCGGCTTTTTTTCGTCCGGGGATGTCAAATGCCCATGCGTCTGCATAAGATGTAATGTCAATCGGATTGGGGAAGACGGATATGTACTTAGAAGAAGGAGGTAAGACCCGTTGAAAATCCATATGGTTAAAAAAGGGGATTCGCTGTATAAAATCGCCCAAAAATACAACGTCGATCTCGATAAAGTGATCGAAGCGAATCCTCACATCGCGAACCCGGACCAAATCAACGTCGGCGAAAAGGTGAAAATTCCGGGAATGCCGACGAAACCCCATCACCATGAAGGGCAGCATCACGATGGACAGCATCACGATGGGCACCAGCAGGATGGACAGCATCATGATGGGCATCATCACGATGGGCACCAGCAGGGTGGACAGCATCATGATGGGCATCATCACGATGGGCAGCATTATGATGGACAGCATCACGATGGGCATCATCACGATGGGCAGCATTATGATGGACAGCATCACGATGGGCATCATCATGATGGGCATCATCATGAGCCCCACCATCTGGTAAAGCACATTGTGCAGCAGGGAGATACGCTGTGGAAGCTCTCGAAGGCATGGGGAATTCCGCTGAAAGAAATGATTGAGGTCAACACCCAACTGAAAAACCCGAGCGTTCTGATGACCGGTGAAACCGTCTATATTCCCAAAAAGGGTCACAAAGAGCAAGAAGGCGTTCAAGGGTATCAGCCTCATCACGGCGGGACAGCTCACGGCAAGAAGAATACTGCCCCGATCCAGCCGGTTGTCCCCGTGCCCGAGGTAGTGGAGCAAAAGGCGGAAGTCATCCAGCCCCCTCCACCACCGGAAATTAACCAAATAACGAAGATAACGGAAATTAACTTAAACGTGGCAAAGGTGACAGACCATAAAGAGGAAGTAAAGATCGAACTTCCCGCACAGCCTGCGCCTAAGGTAGAGCTGCCTGTTATCGAGCAGCCTCCCGTGCAGCCGGCTCCGCAGCCGCCGGTTCAGCCGCAGGTGCCTGAATACCAGCTGCCTCAACTGGTGCTGCCGCAGATCGAGCTGCCGTCTTATACACCGCAGCCTCCGCCCCAGCACCCTTGCGAGCCCGTTGTACCGGCTCCTTATCCCGCTTATGTAAAAGAGGCGGAAGCTATTCCGGACTGCGGAGGCTATCCGGAAATCCTTCCGATGATTCAGCCCTGCCCTCCTTATGCGCCTTTCGTGTCTCCATATGGGCATCATCATGAAATGTGGAAAAAAGAACCGTGCGGATGCGACGGTGAACTGCCCGTCCCGTATGGACATCACGGAGCGTACGAAGGCGGCTGGGGACATCCGCAGACGCTGCCGTATCCGAATGTGGAAATTCCTCAAGGCATTCCGTCCTATCAGGCAATGGTCGCTCCCGAGGAAGAATTCATCCAGCCGGCCGGGCATATTCAGGCACAGCCCTATCCGTCCCAGCCTTGGTTTCCGAGCCAGCCCGGTTTGTACGGAGGCATGGGAGTCGGCCCGGATTTGAATACCCCTTACACGGACGGAGCCTATTGTGCGGAAAAGCCCGCATTGGGACAGCATCCGGGTTACCCCGAGCCATATGCACCATTTGGCCATGGGGGCTTTGAGCATGGAGGCTACGGTGACGTAGGCGGATGGCCTCAGAGCCACGAGCAGGCAGGCGGATGGCCGCAAGGCTTAGCGCCGCAGCAATGGGCGGAGCAGGGGCAGCATGTCCCCGGAGGTTACGGTGACGTAGGCGGATGGCCGCAAGGCTTAGCGCCGCAGCAATGGTCGGAGCAGGGCCAATACGCGCGCGGAGGCCACGAGCAGGCAGGCGTCTGGACGCAGGGCTACGCGTCGCCGGAGGAGGCGGAGCAGGCCGCATATGCGCTTGGAGGCCGCGAGCAGGCAGGCGTCTGGTCGCAGGGCTACGCGTCGCCGGAGGAGGCGGAGCAGGCCGCATATGCGCTTGGAGGCCGCGAGCAGGCAGGCGTCTGGTCGCAGGGCTACGCGTCGCAGCAGGAGGCGGAGCAGGCCGCATATGCGTCCGGAGGCCGCGAGCAGGCAGGCGGATGGCCGCAGGGCTACGCGTCGCCGGAGGAGGCGGAGCAGGCCGCATATGCGCTTGGAAGCCGCGAGCAGGTAGGCGGATGGCCGCAAGGCTATGCGCCGCAGCAGCAGCCGGTCCAGGGGCAGTACGCGCCCGGAGGCTACGGTGAAGGAGGCGGATGGCCGCAAGGCTATGCGCCGCAGCAGCAGCCGGTTCAGGGGCAGTACGCGCCCGGTGGCTACGGTGAAGGAGGCGGATGGCCGCAAGGCTATGCGCCGCAGCAAGAGCCGGTTCAGGGCCAGTACGCGCCCGGAGGCTACGGTGAAGGAGGCGGATGGCCGCAAGGCTATGCGCCGCAGCAAGAGCCGGTTCAGGGGCAGTACTCGCCCGGTGGCTACGGTGAAGGCGGATGGCCGCAAGGCTATGCGCCGCAGCAGCAGCCGCTTCAGGGCCAGTACGCGCCCGGAGGCTACGGTGAAGGAGGCGGATGGCCGCAAGGCTTTGCTCCACAGCCTTATGGGTCGCAGGCTTTTACGGCCGGCCTGGCGTCTATTCCACCATCGGCGGGCAAGAAAGATTGCGGCTGCGGCTGCGGGGGTGCCAAGAAGGGCCGCGGTCAGACGCCGGAGGCGACTAACTTCCCGGCATTCCCGTCCGGGTTCGTTCCTTACGCGGGAGGCGCTCAGCAATCGCCGTACACGCCGTTTACAAGTTACGGCCAGCCGGATTGGGAGCGGATTTATCCGCCCGCGTTTCCAGTACCGTACGGTTATGGTCCCGATCAGGAAGGAGCGGTGAATCCGTACGCCCAAATTCCCCAGCCCGCCTACGCCGTTTCAGGTCCGCCGTTTCAGGGGGCCTCTAACGGGATAGAGGGCTTCCAGGGATCCGAACAGGGATACGGGGACAGTGAAGCACGGATTCATCTGGCCGATCAGGAAGAGGAATCGGATTCCTTTTTGGAGACGCAGACCAAAGCCAAAAAAACGTCCGCTCCCAAGAAATCCAAACCTTCCAAGAGTTCCGTGCGCACGATCATCCGCAAATCGGGCCGCCGCGCGCCGAAACAGACGGTTAGTGCAAATGTTCCTTGGATGAACGTTTAAACCTTTTGTCTTATCGGCTTTCCATGTCAATCCATGGGAAGTTTCCGCTCCGGCGATTCCTCTCGGGAATGCCGGAGTTTTTCATTTTATGCACGGCGATATCGTCTCCAGATTTTCTTACCGCAGCCTTTATACCGTGCTGGAAATACATGTATAAGCTTTTAGACGGGGGGAACAATAAGGGAAAACAGAGGATAGAAGGGGATTGCCGTGATGGTTTTCAACTTGCTGAAGCAATTGAAGAAAAAAATCCGTCTTAAACGCAAACGGCTGATATTCGGCAGTTACGTTCTGCTTGCCGCAATCGCATACCTGCTGGTTGCCTATGAATTCCCCGAACCGGCTTATCGGGAAGCAGGTGCGCCGCTCGGACAAGCTGCCGCGCCGGAAATCGATCAGGCTCTGAAAGCGCAGCAGGAACAAACCCTGCGGCAAATCCGCTCCGAAGGCGGTCAGCGGCTGACTTATATACAGCGCTCGTACGTATGCGGAGAAGAGCAGCAGGAGCTGGGACTGAAATCCGCGGACGAGATTACGGCTTTGAACGGGGAGCATCCTGATTGGACCCTGAGTTTGAATTCCAAGGGGAGTGTAATTTTTACTCAGCATATCGACGATCTGTCGCCCAAATGCAAACAGAGCGCATATTTCGGGGTGGACGAGAGCGGAAACTTATCTTTGTTTGACGGGCTGCCAGCCAATGACAAGGTGATTCGTACCTTTTTCCAGCTTAATATCCAATATCTCGAAAGCACTCTGCCCAAAGAAACCGTGCATCAGCTTCACGAAGGAATACGGGTGTCCGATGTGGCTGAGTTCAACAGTGTCTTGTCCACATTCAGCGATTATGCCGTCCAGGAGAGCGAAAAGGCCATGTCGCCCAATTACTAAAGTTTTTACCGGCCGGAATGGCGATTTCAACAAATTTGTTTAAAAAGGTTCCGCTTTAAGGCGGAGCTTTTTTTAGGAATATAAATTTTATAAAATTATATTGCACACAATATAATAGTGTGATATTATTCTCTCATACAACGAAGCGCCTCCTGCGGCGCCTCTATTTTAAACTTTTAAAGGGATGGTGTTTGACTATGGAACATTTATACACAGCGGTTGCAACGGCTCAAGGCGGACGGAACGGGAAAGTAACTTCGGATGACGGTGTGCTGAATTTAGAAGTCAAAATGCCCAAAGAGCTGGGCGGTCCCGGCGGAGCGGCAACGAATCCCGAGCAGCTTTTTGCGGCGGGTTACGCGGCCTGCTTCGACAGCGCCCTGAACCTTGTGATGAGGCAAAAGCAAATCCGTTCCGAAACACAGGTGACGGCTCACGTAACGATCGGTAAAGACGCGGAGGACGGGGGCTTCAAGCTGGCTGTCGAACTCAAAGTGAGCATTCCCGGAGTGGAAATGGGAACGGCTAACGAGCTGGTCGCCGCCGCACACCATGTTTGTCCTTACTCGAAGGCTACACGGGACAATATCGACGTGTTTATCGATGTTGTCCAAGCGTAAATTTACAGCGAAACGAGACGGCTTCCGCGAGGGAGCCGTTTTTATTGTTGCAAGAGCGGTAGGGTCTTGCGGGACTTCTATTTAGTTGAGGATCGGACCGAAGATGTTCGGAACATACCTGTAATTCAGGCTGTGGACAGACCGCGAACAAGAGGGGGAATATTTACGGTTTGTCCCGGTTTTAAACACGCTATCCCTTTCGGCGAGAATTTGCTATAATGGAAATCGATACATATGTTCGCTTTTTGGGGCATACAGGGGATGGGAGAGAACTTCTTTTGCGTATTCTGGGAATCGACCCGGGCATTGCGATCGTCGGTTTCGGGTTTATCGACAAGACCGGCAGCAAACTAACGCCCGTTCAGTACGGCTGTATACAAACCGAGGCCCACACCGATCCGGGTCTTCGGCTGAAGCAGGTTTATGATGCGGCCTGCCAGCTCATAGACAAATATAAACCCGACGCGATGGCTGTCGAGAAACTGTTCTTCAACCGGAACGTGACGACGGCCTTCACCGTAGGACAGGCGCGCGGCGTGATTATACTCGCAGCCGTTCAGCGCGGAATACCCGTCGGCGAATACACGCCGCTCCAGGTTAAGCAGGCCGTTGTCGGCTACGGCAAAGCGGAGAAAATCCAAGTGCAGGAAATGGTCCGCATGTTTCTTAAGCTGTCCGCGATACCGAAGCCGGATGACGTAGCCGATGCGCTCGCCGTAGCGATCTGCCACGCGCATTCATCCACGCTGCACGATAAAATCAAAGAGGTTACCAAACGATGATTGATTTCTTAAGAGGCAAACTAGCTGCGCGTGAAACGGAATACGTCGTTCTCGACGTGAACGGAGTCGGCTACCGCGTTTTTTGCGCCAACCCGTACGCGTTCGGATTGAAAGAAGACGCCGATGTCACGCTGTATACTCATTATCATGTGCGTGAAGACGCACACCTGCTGTTCGGTTTCCCGACAAGGGAGGAGCAGATGTTGTTCCGGCAGCTTATCGATGTCAGCGGCATCGGTCCCAAAGTCGCGCTCGGCATTCTTGCCGGAGGCCGCCCGGAAACGGTAGTCGCGGCTATCCAGCAGGAGAATATCGCGTTTCTTACCAAGCTGCCGGGTATCGGCAAGAAAACCGCACAGCGGCTTATTTTCGACCTGAAAGAAAAGCTGGGCGCACTGCCGGTTACGGAGCGCGATCTGGCCGTATCGTTCGGCTTAGTGGACCCGTCGGACGAATTCGGCACCCAGGGAGTCTGGGGCGAAGTCAAGCAGGGTCTGCTCGCGCTCGGCTACACGGAAGCGGAAGCGGACCGCGCGTGGTCCCGCATCCAGCCGAAGGTTAAGGACACCGATCCGGCCGATGTCATCATGAAACAAGCCCTCCAGGCTCTGTTTCAAATGTAAGTTTTGGGGGAGATGACGATGGAAGACCGCATTATATCCGCCAATTTGATGATGGAAGACGAAATCGTGGAATTTTCCCTTCGCCCCCGGTACCTGGCGGAATATATCGGACAGACGCAGGCGAAGGAAAATCTCAAGATTTATATTGAAGCGGCCAAAATGCGCAAAGAGGCGCTTGACCACGTTTTGCTTTACGGACCTCCCGGGCTCGGAAAAACGACCCTGTCGAATATCATCGCCAACGAGCTTGGCGTCAATATCCGCACGACGAGCGGTCCCGCTATCGAGCGGCCCGGCGACCTCGCTGCGATTCTGACGAATCTGCAGGAAGGCGACGTGCTGTTCATCGACGAAATCCACCGCCTCCACCGGACGGTGGAGGAAGTGCTGTATCCGGCGATGGAGGATTTTGCGCTCGATATTATCATCGGCAAGGGGCCGAGCGCGCGTTCCGTGCGGCTGGATCTGCCGCCCTTCACGCTGATCGGCGCGACAACTCGCGCAGGGCTGCTGTCGGCTCCGCTGCGGGACCGTTTCGGCGTAATCAGCCGGCTCGAGTTCTACACCGTCGACGAGCTGTCGTATATCGTCAGCCGCACCTGCGACATCCTCCAGGTGCAGATCGTCGGAGAGGCGTCGCGTGAAATCGGGATGCGCTCCAGGGGCACGCCGCGTATCGCGAACCGGCTGCTGAAGCGGGTACGCGATTTCGCCCAGGTCAAAGGAGACGGGATCATTACCGTCGACCTGGCCCGCGAATCACTCCGGCACATTCAGGTGGACGATCTCGGCCTTGACGAGATCGACCACAAAATGCTGAGGGCGATCATTACTTCGTTCCGCGGAGGCCCGGTCGGACTCGATACGATTGCAGCCACCATCGGCGAGGAAAGCCAGACGATCGAAGACGTGTATGAACCCTATTTGCTGCAAATCGGCTTTTTGCAGCGGACTCCCCGCGGACGGATGGTCACGCACCAGGCGTACACCCATTTGGGGCTGCCGATTCCGGAGCAGAATACTTAAATAATCTTATGCCATTTTTCCAATCGGGCTTTTTCCGGTCTCCGATACCTGCTTTCATGCAGCTTCGGGGACTTGAAAAGGCCTTTTTTAATGCCGATATAAAGGATAGAGAAGGGAGTCCAACTTGGGCTTATTTGGAATTCTCACAACTTATCGTTGAAAGCTGCGTCTAATAGTTGATAGAATACTAGAGTTGGATTCATTTACCAGACCCATATCCCCAAACGGAAAGGATTGTTTGCATCTATGAAGAACAGCCGGATAAGCTGGAAAGTGGTCACGGCCGCCTTGCTGGCGCTGGTGCTGGCAGCGGGATTGTTCGGCAGCGCCGCGCTCCCGCTACAAGCAGCGGTTCCGAAACTCGATACGATTCGGGTCGGCCTTTTTATCGAACATGAAAGCTACCGCACTCCCGAGCAGGTGGTTACCCTCTCATCGGACAAAGGCTTCAAGCTGGGAGTGCGCACCCCCGCAGGGGTTGTGAACCTAGCGGCGGAGGGGGGCGCGACTCTGAAAACCTCCCTGGACGCTTACGGGGTACTTGTGCTGGAGACGGCGAACTGGAGTGAAGCGAAAGCCGCTTACGACAAGCTCCAGAGCTCGCCTTCCGACCGTGCGTACATCATCAGCCGCTCCAAAAAAGGAGCCAACGTGTATCAGGTATACTACGGCAGCTACGCGGCGAAGGAAACGGCCAACACGGCAAAAGCCAAGGCGGTCAAGGCAACCGGCTCCGCGCAAGCGGTTCTGTCGGGGCCTCTGCATTGGTCTGCCGGCACGTACGCCACGGCCGCCGAAGCGGAGAAGCAGGCCGCGGCCGTATCACTGGCGGGAGCGGACGCCGACGTTGTTCTGACGCCGGATGCTTCGGGACAAGCCGGGTACAGTGTATGGGTAGGCGGCGAGGCGGACGAGGCCGGGCTGGCCGCCGTCAAAGCGGCTTTGCCGGGCGTGGCCCTGCAGCCGGCCGATACGGCATCGGCGTATCTGATCAAGCGGGCGGACGCTACGACCGCCGCAGCGGGAGTTCCCCATTATTTCTCGGGAGCAGGCTCGCAGAAAACTTGGTTCGACGGCAACGGTGCCGGCATCAAAGTAGCGGAGAAGTCGAATCAGGTCTACCGGGGCAGCATGGAAATCAGCCGCTACAACGGCAAATTCGCGCTCGTTAACGAGCTTCCTTTCGAAGAGTATTTGTACTCCGTGGTCAGCTCCGAGATGGACGGCAGCTTTCCGCTGGAAGCGTTGAAAGCGCAGGCGGTCGCCGCGCGTACGTTTGCGATTAAAAAAGGAATGAAATACGGCATCGCGCACCTCAGCGATTCGACGACTGACCAAGCCTACAGGGGGATGCTCCGCGAAGCCGAAATCGTCCGCCAGGCCGTCGATGCGACCAAAGGTGAAGTGCTGGTAGACAAGTCGGGCATTATCGGAGATCCTTTGTACTCTTCCAATTCGGGCGGGCAGACCGCCGACGCTTCCGAAATTTGGGGCAATGCGGTTCCCTATCTGAAAAGCGTAGCCAGCCCCGACGAGGGAGCGGCTAAAGGCAAGCCAGTCTGGTACCGGGTTGCATTGCTTTCCGGTGAAACCGGCTATGTCAGCGGCACTTACCTGAAGAAAACGGGCGAGAAGAGCGCGGCCGGTCTTGAAATAGCCGCATCCACGCAAGGGGGCGTAAATGTCCGCACGTTGCCGAGCACGGACAGCGCCAGCTCCCCGGCTGTTGCCCAGCTTAAGGACAAGGAGCGTGTCACCCTGCTGGAACAGGTAACGGAGTCAAACTCCTACAGCTGGTTCAGGGTGTACGACCGCGCCCAGATGGAGAAGCTGCTCGCAGGCGCGGGAGTAAAGCTGAACGGACCGCTCCAGTCGCTGGAGGTAAGCAAAAGAGGACCGTCGGGACGCGCTACCGAACTGAAAGCAAACGGGGAAGTAGTGAAGGTCAAATACCCGAACGATCTGCGAAATGTTTTGGGCGGCCTGCCCAGTACCCTGTTTGATATTGAGGAACCGGGAAGGTATACTATAGTTGGTGCAGACGGTAAACCGGCCGCCCAAACGGCGGGTTCTGTCCAGGTTATCGGGGGAACCCAGGCCAAACCGCAAAAAGCGGGGGCCGACCTGTTCGTCATGGGGGCGGACAACCAGGTGCGCAGCGTCGCATCGGGCACGGCCGGCTTCGTGATCCGCGGGACAGGCAACGGGCACGGACTCGGCATGTCCCAATGGGGAGCCAGAGGTCTGGCGGAGCAGGGGAAAACCTACACCGAAATTTTACAAACTTACTATACCGGAGTTTGGACGACTAAGGAATGAGAGACATAAATGGACGTACAAGATTTTGATTACGATTTGCCGGAAGAATTGATTGCCCAGACTCCGCTCCTGGAACGGACGCAGTCTAGACTGATGACGCTCGACAAGCAGTCGGGCGCCATCGGTCATCATACGTTTGAACAGTTGGCCGATTATTTGAAAGCCGGGGATCTGCTCGTGATGAATGACACGCGAGTCATTCCAGCCCGGCTTTTTGGCGTGAAGGCGGACACGGGGGCCAAAGTGGAGCTTCTGCTGCTCAAGCCGCTGGGCGAGGACCGATGGGAAGCTTTGGCCCGTCCCGGCAAGCGGATTAAAACCGGCACCGAGCTGCTGTTCGGTGTACAGCCGGAGACGGCTGCGGACGGTACGCCGGTCGTTCCGAAGCAGGCGCCGCTTTCGGCAGTTGTCGAAGCCGAAGGGGAGATGGGAGCGCGTACCGTCCGCTTCCGTTACGAAGGTATTTTTAACGAGATCCTGGATAAGCTGGGGGAAATGCCGCTGCCTCCTTATATTAAGGAACAGCTGCCCGAGAAGGAGCGCTACCAGACGGTCTATGCCCGCCATGCGGGTTCCGCTGCCGCTCCGACCGCCGGGTTGCATTTTACCGGCGATTTTCTCGACAAGCTGAAAAACCGGGGCATCCGTCTGGCCTTCGTGACTCTTCACGTCGGGCTCGGGACGTTCCGTCCCGTATCCGCCGACAAGGTGGAAGAGCACGAGATGCATGCCGAGTACTATGAGCTTCCGCAGGAAACGGCGGATCTCATCAACGAGACGACCGCCGCAGGCGGCCGCATCGTAGCGGTCGGCACGACCTCGACGAGAACGCTGGAAACCGCGGCCCGCCAGTCGCGGTCGGCAGCGGAAGAACAAGGCGGCTCCGTCCACACGGACAGCGGCAAGCCGTACATTCGCGCTTGCAGCGGGTGGACCAGCATCTTCATCTATCCGGGCGTGGAATTTCAGCTTGTCGATGCGATGCTGACGAATTTTCACCTGCCTAAATCGACGCTGCTGATGCTGATTTCCGCGATGGCCGGCCGGGAGAGCATTTTGAACGCTTACCGTGAAGCCGTCGAGCGGAAGTACCGCTTTTTCAGTTTCGGCGACGCGATGTTTATTTATTGAATCGAGAAGGGAAGACAACTATGGCTGCGGTTACTTATGAACACATCAAGACCTGCAAGCAGACCGGGGCAAGGCTCGGTCGCGTACATACTCCGCACGGTGTGATCGAAACACCGGCTTTCATGCCGGTAGGCACCCAGGCGACGGTAAAAACGATGAGCCCGGAAGAACTGAAAGTGATGGACGCTCATATTATTTTGAGCAACACCTACCATCTTTTCCTCCGCCCCGGCCATGAACTTGTGAAAAAAGCAGGCGGCCTTCATAAATTTATGAACTGGGACCGCCCGATTTTGACGGACAGCGGGGGCTTTCAAGTATTCAGTCTGAGCGATATCCGTAAAATCACGGAAGAAGGCGTGCAGTTTCGTTCCCACCTGAACGGGGACAAACTCTTTATATCGCCGGAGAAAGCCATGGAAATCCAGAATGCGCTCGGCTCCGATATTATGATGGCCTTCGACGAATGTCCTCCCTATCCGGCGACTTACGAGTACGTGAAAGACTCTCTGGAGCGTACGACCCGCTGGGCGGAGCGCTGCCTGAAGAGTCATGCCCGTCCGGGCGACCAGGGACTGTTCGCCATCGTGCAGGGCGGCATGTACGCCGATTTGCGCAAGCAGAGCGCGGAGCAGTTGACTTCCATGGATTTCCCGGGGTATGCTATTGGAGGATTGAGCGTAGGCGAGCCCAAGCACCTCATGTATGAGATGCTGGAGTGCACGACACCGCTGCTTCCGACCGGAAAGCCCCGCTACCTGATGGGAGTGGGTTCACCCGACGCACTGATCGAAGGCGCTATCCGCGGCGTGGATATGTTCGACTGCGTACTGCCGACACGGATTGCCCGCAACGGCACCGTGATGACGAGCGCAGGACGTCTTGTTATCCGCAACGCGAAACACGCCGATGATCTCGGGCCGCTTGATCCCGAGTGCAGCTGCTACACATGTACCAACTACAGCCGCGCCTATATCCGTCACCTGATCAAGGCCGATGAGACATTCGGCATCCGGCTGACCACGTACCACAATTTGCATTTCTTGCTTGAACTGATGAGGGGTGTCAGACAAGCCATCCGCGAAGATCGCCTCGGCGATTTCCGGGACGAGTTTTTTACAAAGTATGGTCTTCACGACAACGACAAAGGTTTTTAACTGAAGGAGGATCTTAACGATGTCCAATCTGGCCGCAGCAGCCAATGCAAGTCCGTACGGAAGCTTAGTGACGTACATTCCGCTTATTCTGATGTTCCTGGTTCTTTATTTCCTGCTGATCCGCCCGCAGCAGAAGCGGACGAAAACCCGCAACATGATGCTGGCTAACTTGAAGAAAAACGACAAGATCGTGACGATCGGAGGCCTTCACGGCACGATCCTGGAGATTACCGACGACATCGTCGTTCTGCGCGTTAACGACGCGACCAAAATGACATTCGACCGTTCCGCGGTCAACACCGTTGTAACGAGCAGCGCGGTTGCAGAAGAGAAGAAATAAAAGCGAATCACATACATAAAAGGCGAGTTCCTCGACCGGCCGGTCTAAGGAACTCGCCTTTTTTACGTACGTATCGGCAAGCTGCTGCAGCATTATTCGCTGACTTCTTGCTTCTGGAGCCTGCGCTGCGGCAGAAGAATCCTGCTGAAGAACGGACGCTCTTCGCTGATGCTTAGGCCCAGACGGGCCGCGAATATACCGAGAAGGACACCGCCGCACATGTCGGTCAGCCAGTGGATCCCCAGGTAGAAGATCGAGAAGATGATCACCACGCAGCTGAGGAGGGAAAACCATTTCCAAAGCCGGTTCCCTGAACGGCTGGCAAGCAGCGCCATAGAAACGGAAATGGAGGTGTGCAGGCTCGGGAAACAGTTGTCGAGCCCGGACAAAGGCCGGTATTCCGCTTCGAATTTAGGAAACACTTCCAAGATCAGCAGCTTTACGTTGGGATGGAACGCCCACACTTCCTGGACGGGGAAGAACAAGTAAAACGGAATGGCAATGACGTAATTGATTATGACCGTATAGCAAAGCGCATAAAAAAGACGGTATTTCTTCTGGTACGTATAAATCAGAATCGATACGATCATCAGGCATGGAAATACGATCACATAAAAAATACTGGTAACCATCGTGATGGTGTTGTTATAGAACAAGTGCTGGAAACCTGCTACGAAGTCTCCTTCCAGCCCGTGTATTTTTGCCGTGAAATCGGCTGTGTAGTGCATTTTGGATTCAATCCAAAGCTCGACTTTGTTGAAAAAGAGAATAGCCATGACCGCCGCAAAATGAAAGAAAAACTTCCGTTTTGTGAAAAAGTCCTGTACGAATGCTCCCGCGACAAAAAACGGATTTTTCCGTAAAGACAGGTACAGGAGAACGTAGATGGAAATCACAATATATACGGTTGCGTGGGTCATGGATTGTAACGGATACATTGTATTTCCCCCTAAAATTCAAAAAGGTATAAGAGAACTAAGATATTATATCATAGTCGGAGTAGTAGGTGTGCAATTTCAGGGGTCTCTCCATTATTTACTGCTGGAATTAACGCCGATCATGCCGCCGAGCGCACCGGCAACGAAAGCGAATCCGGCCAGAGTGAGCGTTTTCAGATCGAATGCGGTATCAACCGCAAGGAAGCCGATAATCCAGACGATCAGCGCATAAAAAATACCCAGCATGCCGCCGTAATACCAGCCTTTCCGGCCCGCGCGTTTACCCGCAACCCAGCCTCCTACAAAAACGGAAAGCCCGTGCGTGATATACGCCAGGGTGGAAAGCGAAGATTCTTGCGTACGGCTGAGAAGCAGAATCAGCGACGTTACTATCGTTCCCGCAACCAGCATAATGAACGCATAGAGAAGGCCTGAAAGAAATGGTGAAGATAGACGGACCTGGCTCACCTTATTAATCGGAATCATGACAGTATCCTCCCTTTCCCTTAAGAACATTTCGGTATCATCATTCTATGGGCCTGTTCATAAGAATAGTACAGGTTCCGCTTGTACGCGGTTCCGTGGGAAAGGGGGGCGGGAACAAGATGTATAAAGCTGTGCAGAATGCCGGCTGGCAGGCCGCAGCGGCTGTAGTTGTCGCCCTGCTGGCCGTAGGTTTGGGCCTGAAATTTGTCCGCTGCCGCGCCTGGCTTCCGCTGGCGGGAGCAGCTGTTTTAATGGCGGCCGGAATTGCGGGTCCCCCAGCCGCCGTGATAGAGACCGTCCCGTGGAGAGCGCTCGCGCTTGCGCTGACTATGGGAATAATCGCGACCGTAACCGAAGAAGCGGGATGGATTCAGCTGACGGCGGTAAGATTTTATCGGCTGACTTCGGCGAACCCGCAAAAGATGCTGGCCATGTCCATGATGCTGGCCGCCGCCGCATCGGCCCTTCTGGACGCATTAACCGCCATGGCGGCTCTTCTGCCGCTTCTGCTGGCTTTTACGAGAGCCTGGAAAATACCGGCTTCTCCGTTCGTAATCGGGATGATGCTGGCCTGCAACCTCGGAAGCGGCCTCTCCGTTGCCGGAACTATGCCGGCTCGGCTGATCGGCACTGCAGGCGAACTTGGCCTGACGGGCGTCTGGCTCGTGCTGGGCCCTCTCCATGCCGTGCTGCTTGTTCTCGCTTATCTGATGATTCGGACGGTGTATGTCGATAAGCTGAAAGTAGGCACGGAAAGGCTCCGGGAACTCCAAACCGCGGCTTCGGGCATGAATGGAAACAAGGGGGATATCCGCAATCCGGCTATCGCCCTTGGTTTGATCCTGTTGGCATATATTTGTGCCGATCTGACGGGTGTTGACTTGATTTGGATTTCCGGAGCGGGAGCGGCCCTATTGTTCCAATCGGTAATTAAACGACGCGAAAGCCTCAAAAGTTTCGCGGCCGGCTTTGTCCCGCTCCTGGCGCTCACCGCCGGCTGGCTTCTTATCGCCGGCGCTTTCGTCCAGACAGGCGTGCTTGACGTCGCGGCCGAATGGCTGATGAAGGCAAGCTCGGGAGACGACCAGCGGGCCGTGCTGGCCGTCCTCTGGATGTCCGCCGCCGGCACCGCCTTTTCGGACGGGACGGCCTGGACCGCATTTTCCGTTCCCGTCGTTCGAATGGTGGGTGAACAATTGCAATCGGTTTCTCCGGATCATGCGGGCAGGCTCTGGTATGTCCTGCTTTCGGGCATCCACTTAGGCGCCAATGCGACCAGCTTCAGTTCTTTTTCCAGTCTTCTGGCCTTTGGAGTCGCTGCCTCCCGGAAAAACGGGATGAGCTTCCGGGAATATGCACGGATCGGCGTGCCGTTTGCTCTATTTTCACTTACCCTGGCATCCCTGTATTTAGTCGGATTCTGGTTTGGCAACAATTGAGGGACCTCCGGGCCGCATGAAGGGAAAGGGGGGCGGTCAGACTACCAGGTAAACTCCGAGAACAGAACGTCCAGGAGGATACCATGGAACTGCTGACGATTTTTTTGCGCACCGTTATGATCTATTTTGTCGTTTTCGTCATGCTCCGTATTATGGGGAAACGCGAAATCGGCAAGCTTTCGGTCTTCGATCTGGTGATATCGATTATGATTGCCGAAATCGCCGTATTTGTACTGGAAGACATACGCATGCCCATGGCTAACGGAATGGTGCCGATGATTACGCTCGTGCTCATTCAACTGCTGATGGCATTCATTACGCTCAAAAGCCAGCGTTTCCGCACGTTATTCGAAGGCCGTCCCAGCGTCTTGATCGAACACGGGAAGCTGAACCGCGAAGAAATGCGCAAACAGCGCTACAACCTCGATGATTTGATGATGCAGCTCCGGCAGCATAAGGTTATGAACGTGGCCGATGTCGAATTCGCCATCCTGGAGCCTTCCGGCAAGCTGAGTGTGGTGGAAAAATATCATCCCAGCCGTAAGCCCGAAATGGGGCCGATCGAGAGCGGGCGCATCCGTTATGCGGGGCTGCCTGTAGCCTTGGTCATGGACGGCAAAGTCCAGGAAGATAATCTGCAAAAAGTGGGCCAGACCCGTTTCTGGCTTAAGAGCGAGCTTAAGAAGAAGGGGATATCTGACTTCAAGGAAGTTTTCTTCTGTTCCGTCGATCACCGCGGGTATTTGTACGTGGATAAGAAGGACCGGGTTTAAACGTTGAAAAAGCCGGACTGCACAAAAATCTGTGCGTACCGGCTTTTCTGTATGCGGCGGACGGATCAAGGTTTGCGAATGATTTTCCGCCCGAGTGTCAGCAATCGGGACAAGTCCGATCTGTTAATGATTTTGAGTACCGTTACGGCCGCCAGATAAGCCGTTAAGGCGGCAGCCGAGGCAAGGAGGAAACTCATACCGGCGGGCATGGTGCCGATGGACCGGTAAACGGCGTAGCAGCATAAGGAGGCGATGCCCATGGCGACCGACACTTTGGCCACATCGCTGCCGCGCAGGGTAAACTTCAGATGCCGCAGCACGCTCAGCCCGTGAAGGAAGGTGACCAGCACAACGTTCACGCAGCTGGCCATAACGGCGCCAAGTATACCGAATTCGGGCTTGCTCGCGAGCCATACGATCAGCAGAAGCTTGACGAGGGAGCCGATCAGCGTGTTGATGAGCGCGCTGCCGGGTTTGTCCAACGCCTGCAGCGCGGCCTGGAGAGGAGCCTGCAGGTAGATGAAAATCGCGACCGGCGCCAGCATTTTAAGCATGACTGCGATATCCTTCTGCCCGTACATTAGCAGACAAAGAGGGTCGGCCAGCACATACATGATGACGGCGAAGGGAGCGCCCGTAACAAGCGCCAGGCGAAGCGACTGATGCATGCGTTTGTGGATGGTCTTCAGATCTTTGCGCGCCGCGGCCTCGCTGAGCGACGGAACGAGCGAAACCGAAAGCGAGGAAGTCAAGGCGCTCGGCAGCAGGATGATCGGAATGATCATCCCTTGAAGGGCGCCGTACTGCGCCGTGGCGAGTGCGGTTGCGATACCGGCGGCCGCAAGACTGTGCGCGATGAGAATGGATTCGAGCAGGTAGGAGCCCGCCCCCACGAGGCGGCTGGCCGTAATCGGCAGCGAAAGCGTCAGCAGACGGCGCAGTTGGGTCATCCGGCCGTGCGCGGCGCTTGTGCCGATCTGCGCCTTGTTCACGGGCATGTTTTTCTTGCGCTGCAGCTTGTAATGGATGAGAAGGACGAGCATACCCGCGATTTCACCGATGGTGACCCCGATCATGGCGCCGGCGGCCGCCCATGAAACCCCGTAGGGGAGCAGGGCGAAGGAGCAGAGAAGCACCATGACGATGCGCACCAGCGTCTCTATGGTCTGGGAGGTGGCCGTAGGGATCATGTCTTGCTTTCCCTGAAAATAGCCACGGAGAACCGAGGATACGGCGATAATCGGTATAATCGGGCTCATGCTGAGAAAAGTAAAATAGACGCGCTCGTCCGTCAGCAGATGGGAAGTTATCCAGCGCGCCCCCAGTATGCAGACTGCGGTAAAGATCCCCGATATGCTCACGGAAAGCGTGAGGGCGAGCTTAAGAATGCGCGCCGAACGGCGGTAGTTGCGCTCGGCTTCCGCCTCCGCCACGAGTTTGGATACGGCGAGGGGAATGCCTCCCGTTACAATCGTAAGAATAACGATCAGGAACGGCCAGCCCATCTGGTAGAGGCCGACGCCTTCGGCGCCGATTACCCGGGGAAGCGTGATCCGCGGGATGAAACCGAGGATCCGGTTTACGATGCCTGCCGCCAGTAAAATCATCGTCCCTTTTAGAAAAGACTGCTTGGTCAACGTTCACTCCCTCTTCCGTAACGGGTTCTACTAGAGGATATGCGGGCAATGGCCAAGCTCATGCCAAACTTTTTGGGGATACGGGACCGGCCATGCAGGAAAACCTGTTTTTGTAAGCGAATATAGCAGATATGAAGCAGAACGTGTACGTTGCCGTTACAGCAGCTAAGGGGGGAATAATGTGAATTCGGAAACGGACAAATTGGAGACGGCATCAGCCGCGGCAGCGGAGCAATCCGAGGCCCCGGAAGACGCCAAAGAGCAAACGGAAGCCCCGCTATTGCCGGAAGGACTTCTTGAAGCGGAAGCGCTGGCCGAAGCGGAGTCCCTGGAAACGATGCTGGAACCCGAAGAGACGGAAGAAGAGAAAGATGCGGATGTTCCGGACGGATGGCCGGAAAGAGGTGGATTGATGCAAGAATCCGGCCGTGAAGTCGAAACAGGCGGAGCGCCAGAAACGCCAACGGTTGTGGAGATCGGCTCCATGGACGAAACGGCTGCTGCTGCCGAACCCGTGCAAGCGGTCGTGATCGATCCTGCCGATTCGTTTGAAGTGGAAGCGGAGCCGGCATTCGACATGGCGGTCGAAGGGGAATTTAATACCGGGGCTGCCCAAGGCACTATGGAGGAGGAATCAGAGCCCGAGCGCTTGAACGACCGGGAACTCAACGAGATGATCGAAGGCTTATGCCTGAGCAAAGCGGAGGAGTTCCAGATGATCGGTTACGAACATGTCACGGGAGAAGAAATCTGGGAGTGCATCAACGACAGGTACAAGAAGAAAGGTTTGCCGCCTCTTCACCAGGTTGTCAACGATATTTTGTCGCTTAAACCTAATCAGTTTATGAATTATTTGACGTTAAGCATGTATCGAAGGTCCTGATCGGCTTTTCGGGGCCTTTTTTTGTTTGGAGTGGTAAAAAACGTCAAATTGACTCGTTTTTCGCGTGTGGGTATAATAGGAATATTGAGTTGGGAAGGGAGATTATCAAGGAATGAATGTAAAACGGATCTCGGCGTTTTTCATAACCGTCATTGTCACGCTGGCCGTGATCGCAACGACGAGTCCCGGGCTTCTTGGCAAGATCAAGCTCGGTTTGGATTTAAAAGGAGGGTTTGAGATCCTCTACGTGGCTGAGCCGTTTACGGCCGGTCAGAAAGTAACCCCCGCAACTTTGAAGAAAGCCGCGGAAAGCATCGCGCAGCGCGCGGACAAGCTCGGCGTAGCGGAGCCGGAAGTTCTCGCCGAAGGCGAAAATCGTATCCGTGTGCGTCTGGCGGGCGTCCAGAACGAAGATGAAGTGCGCAAGCAAATCGGCAAACCGTCTGTTCTCACATTTCGTGATCCGCAAGGCAACAATATGCTGATCGGTACGGATTTTGTCGAAGGCGGAGCCTCGGTCGGTTACGATTCTACGAATCGTCCGGTTGTACAGATCAAAATGAAAGAACGCAGCAAGTTTAAAGAAGTTACTACAAAAATGGTGGGCAATCCACTAGCTATTTATCTGGATGATACTATGCTTTCCGCTCCGATGGTTAAAACTCCAATTGATAGTGACTCTGCTGTTATCGAAGGCAGCTTCACTTTCGAGGAAGCGCAAAAGCTGGCCGATACGATCAACCTCGGCGCCCTCCCTCTGAAATTGACGGAGAAATACACGCAGGTAGTCGGCGCTTCCCTCGGACAAATGTCTCTAGAACAAACGATCCGCGCGGGGATTATCGCATCCGTTATCATTCTGGTCTTTATGATTCTCCTTTACCGTCTGCCCGGCATTATTGCGGCCTTTACGCTTATCACGTACACTTGGCTGCTTCTCGTGCTGTTTGATTGGATCAACGCGACACTGACCCTTCCGGGGATTGCGGCACTCGTGCTCGGGATCGGGATGGCGGTCGACGCCAACATTATTACGTACGAACGGATCAAAGAAGAAATCCGCAGCGGCAAGAGCATTCCTTCTTCGCTTAAAGCGGGTTCCAAAGCATCTTTCCGTACGATTATGGACGCGAATATCACCAATATCATTTCCAGCCTTGTCCTCTACTATATCGGCAACGGGGCTATCAAAGGCTTTGCTTTGACCACGATGCTCAGTATTGTCGTGAGTATCTTGACGAACGTGTTCTTCTCGAGATTCCTCATTCACCTGCTCATTAAGGGCAATGTGTTTAAAAAGCCCGGTTATTTTGGCGTGAAGGAGGCGGACATCCGTGAACTATAGTAACAAATTCAACTTTGTCAAACACCGGAATGTTTTCTTCGCAATTTCCGGTATACTCATACTGGCCGGTATCGTAACGCTCTTGCTGTTCCAAATGAACTACGGCGTCGACTTTAAAGCGGGTACTTCCATCGACGTTTCGGTAGGACAAGCGATTACCAAAGAGAAGGCGCAGGAGATTTACAAAGGCGCGGGCTTTGATCAGACCGTTACGATCGGCGGAGCCAACGGCGACCGCGTTTCCACCCGTTTCGATGAAATTCTGGGCAAAGAACAGGTCGATAAAATTAAGGCGGCTTTCGAAGCCCCTTATAAAGATAAGGTGTCCATGGAAGTGAACACCGTATCGCCCGACATTGCTAAGGAACTTGCCATTAAAGCGATCATCGGTATTCTCATCGCAAGTGTGGCGATCAGCATTTATGTAAGCATCCGGTTTGAATGGAGATTCGCGTTAGCCGCCATTATTTCCATTCTTCACGATGCGTTTATCGTTGTCGCGATGTTTGCCATCTTCCGTTTCGAGGTTGACTTGCCGTTCGTAGCCGCCGTACTGACTACCGTCGGTTACTCGATCAACGACAAGATCGTTATCTTCGACCGGATTCGTGAAAACCTTCGTTTCGCCAAGATGAAAACTCCGGAAGACCTGGAGAAGCTTGTTCACGACAGCACATGGCAAACGATGGCTCGGAACATCAACACGGTTCTTACCGTATTGATCGCGGCTGTCTGCCTCTTTATTTTCGGCAGCGAATCTATTAAATTATTCGCCCTGGCGAAAATCATCGGTCTGACAAGCGGCGCATACTCTTCCATCTGTATCGCGAGCCCGCTGTGGTACCTGCTCAAAAGAAACTCGCTCGGCAACAAGCGCAAAGCCGCTCCGGCCGCAGCCGCAAAAGAATAAGCTCACTGCCGCGTGAATCCTTGTTCCCGCGGCTTTTCCTTGACATGAGATAGAAGCGTCACCCAGCAAACTATTCATTAGGAGAGTCGACATGTCAGACGAACGATTTCAGAAAGCCGAAGTCGCCGCGTGGATTGGAATAGGTGGCAACATCGGTCTTACGGTTCTTAAAGGTGTGGTCGGCGTGATGGCGGGAAGCCGGAGCCTCTTGGCGGACGCCGTGCATTCCGCTTCGGATACAGCGGGTTCATTCGCTTCGCTGCGGAGTCTGAAAGCGCCGGGAACTCCCGTCGACCATGGCCGCTCCTACGGTCGTGACAAAGCGGAATCCATTGCCGCGATTCTAATTGCGGTCATTATGACGATCATTTCCGTGGAAATCAGTATGAACTCGGTGAAGGACATGGTTTCCGGCGTACGTAACGCACCCGAGAGCTATGCGCTTATTGCCGTTATCGCTTCTCTTGTTTGCAAAGAAGTCATGTTCCGGTACAATTACTGGGTCGGGAAAAAGCTAGGCTCACGGGATCTCGTGACCGGCACCTGGGAACACCGTTCCGGCGTGTATTCCTCGATTATGGCACTGGCCGGGGTAGGAGGCGCTCTGATCGGTGAAAAAATGGGCTGGTGGTTTATGTACTACTTGGACCCGGCAGCGGCCATCGCCGTCACCCTTCTTATCGTTAAAAACAGTTACGGGGTTATTACCGACGCGCTGCAGAAAACGATGGACCGCGCCCTGCATCAGGAAGATGCGCGGGATATGATCGACGCCGTACAAGGCGTAAAGGGCGTCATTTCCGTAGAGGATCTCCGGGCCCGGGAACACGGACATTATGTCATTGTGGAGCTTAGGATCAGCGTGAATCCGCGCATTTCCGTTCTGGAAGGCAACGAGATTGCAAGAACGGTCAAGTACCAGCTCATGAAAAAATTTATACACCTTTCGGATGTCACGATTCACGTATTCCCATACGATTCGGGTTATCCTTACAAACACGGTATAGATGCCGCTGCAAATGACAGTGCGCAGATGCTTCATTAACGAATGAGCTAAGAAATGAATATGCAAGTTTAGGAGGAACAACGTGCTGGAATCCAAAGCAAGATGGCGGTTGGGCGCTGGAGACGAGGCCGTTGCCGGGCAGCTTTGCGATGCTCTCGGGATCGATCCGCTGCTCGCCAGGCTGCTTGTGCTGCGCGGAGTTAGCAGCGTTCCCGAAGCCGAACAGTTTCTCAGCGGAGGAAGCGGTCATTTTCACGACCCTTTCCTGATGGAAGGCATGGAACCGGCGGTCAGCCGGATACGATCGGCCCTTAGCGGCGGAGAAAAAATTCGTGTCTACGGCGACTACGATGCGGACGGGGTCAGCTCAACGGCGCTTATGGCTCACCTGCTCCGAGGTTTGGGCGCCAATTTCGACACCTACATTCCGCATCGGGTCAAAGAAGGGTACGGTTTGAATAAAGGGGCCGTTGATCTCGCTAAAGAGCAAGGAGTATCGCTGATTATCACGGTCGATACCGGTGTAAGTGCGGTAGAGGAAGTCGCTTATATTCAGGAGCTTGGCATGGACGTCATCGTGACGGATCATCATGAACCGCCCGGTACGCTGCCACAGCCGCTTGCCCTGATCAATCCCAAGCAAGAAACCTGCCCCTATCCGTTTAAGGGGCTTGCAGGTGTTGGGGTCGCTTTAAAGCTGGCCCAGGGACTGCTGGGACGTCTGCCCGAAGAACTGCTGGAGATTGCCGCCATCGGTACGGTAGCGGATTTAATGCCGCTGCACGACGAGAACCGGCTTATCGTTAAGCTCGGACTGGAAAGAATGAGAAAGTCGGCTTATCCCGGACTGCGTGCCTTGATGGACGTCTCCGGTGTCGACCGGAGCGCAGTGAATGCCACGCATATCGGTTTCAGTCTCGCGCCCCGGATCAATGCCAGCGGAAGGCTGGAACACGCCTCGACTGCACTCAAACTTCTGGTGACAGAAGACGAAGCCGAAGCGGTATCGATCGCGGAAGAGCTCGATCTGCTGAACAAAGAACGCCAGTTCATTGTAGACGAGCTGACGGGACTGGCTAAGGCTGCCGTGCAAGAAGAACAGGACGGGGCTTTGAAGCGGGGAGAAACGCCCAGAAACTTTATCGTCGTGTCCGGCGAAACCTGGAATGTCGGCGTCGTCGGTATCGTTGCTTCGCGTCTGGTCGACACTTATTACCGTCCGACCATCGTGCTCAGCATAGATCCCGACACGGGGATGGCCAAAGGCTCCGCCCGATCCATCGCGGGCTTCGATATGTATCAGGCGCTGACGCACTGCGCCGATCTGTTGGATCATTACGGCGGGCATCAGGCCGCTGCGGGCATGTCGCTTCGCAGGGAGAACATCGCCGAGTTTGAACGGAGGCTGAATGTGCTTGCCGGCGAATGGCTCAGCGCGGAAGATTTTATCCCGCTGCTCGCCGTCGATGCGGAATGCAGCCTCAGCGAAGTTCCCCTCGAATGCATCGAGGAGCTGGAGAAGCTGGCTCCGTTCGGAGTAGGCAATCCGGCGCCGAAGATTTTGTTCAGCGGCCTCCGCCTCGATGAAATCAGGCTGATGGGCCGTGAGCGCCAGCATCTCAAGTTGGTTCTCACGGATGCCGCCGCCGAGATCGCCGCCGGAGTCGAGGCCGTAGGCTTCGGCAAAGGCTGGCTCGGCAGCCTGATGACGCCGCAGGCGCCCGTTGACATTGTCGGAGAGCTCTCCGTCAATGAGTGGAACGGCGTGCGCAAGCCGCAGCTCATGCTGCAGGACTTGCGCATCCCGGCTCTCCAGGTCTTCGACTGGAGAGGCAAACCCGCCGCGCGCGTCGTCGAAGAGCTGGCCGCGCTCGGCGAGCGGCTCGCCGCCCTTCCGGGGCGCGGCTCCGCCCGGCCGCCGGCCCTTGTCCTCTTCGGCGAAGAGGACCGGGCGCCCGGCGGGCGTCCGGCAGGCCCCGTGTGGCGGTGCCTGCCGGACGGGAGCCTGGCAGCGGACAATGAAGCGGCCCGGGAACTGAAGTTCCCGGAGATGACCGACATTGTCCTCTGCACGGCTCCGCGCTCGCTCCCGCAGCTGGAGCGGGCGCTCGCCCAGGCGGACGGCATACGCCGGTGCTATGCCGTCTTCGCCGATCCCGCGCCGCAGGATGGCGGCGCGATGCCTACGCGTGACCAGTTCAAAGCGGTCTACGCGTCCGTCAGGCAGCAGGGCATGTGGGATTTGCGCAATCCCGCCCTGCTGCAATCGTTCAGCCGCCGGTCAGGCTTGTCGGCGTCGATGATCTCTTTCGTCCTCGACGTATTCGAGGAGCTGGGCTTTATCGAGAAAGCCGGAGGCGTCGTCCGCCCGGTAGCCGCTCCGTCCAAGCGTGACTTGACGACTTCGAGGAAGTACCAGGAACGTCTGTCCCGCGCGGAAGTCGACCGCGTCTGCGTGTATACGTCCGCCAAAGAATTAAGCGACTGGATTGCAGGCTGTCGTTCACCGCAGCAATTGTCGTCCGCGCAACCCACATAAATGGAGGAATCCCCATGAATTTCAAAGAGTATATCCGCGTCATCGAAGATTTCCCGCAGCCGGGCATCCGTTTTAAAGACATTACGACCCTGCTGCAAAATGGGGCTGTATACAAAGAAGCGATCGACGAGATCGCCCGTTTCGTCAAAGACAAAGAAATCGACCTGATCGCAGGTCCGGAAGCACGCGGGTTCGTCGTGGGCGCTCCCCTTGCCTATGCGCTCGGAGTAGGTTTCGTGCCGATCCGCAAGAGCGGCAAGCTGCCGGGCAAAACCATTGAAGCGGACTACTCCCTGGAGTACGGCAAAGACAAACTGGCGGTGCATGACAATGCGATCAAACCGGGCCAGCGCGTACTGATTGCCGACGATCTGCTCGCAACCGGCGGCACCATCAAAACTTGCGTCAATCTGATCGAACAACTGGGCGGAGAAGTCGTGGGTTCGGCATTCCTGATTGAGCTGACTTATTTGAACGGCCGCGAGCAGCTGCCTGCTGGCAAAGATGTTTTCACGTTGATCCAGTATTAAGATTAAGTTGCGGATACAAAAAAGCCTGTTCTCCTTTGCGGAGAACAGGCTTTTTATAAAGGACAATTTCTTTAACGCAGATGCACTAGTCGTTCGAAAGCTTCAACACCTCGACCAGTTTGAAGAAAAGACTGAGCACGATAGCCGATACGGTCGCCAGCGCCATGCCTTTCAGCTCGAAGGAATCGATTTTGAGGGCCGCGCCGCTGAGGCCGATAATAAGCACGATGGAAGTCAAAATCAGATTAGTCGCCTTGGAATAATCGACTTTGCTTTCGACCAGCATTCGGATACCCGATGCGCCGATAACTCCGAAGAGCAGGAGCGAAACGCCGCCCATCACCGGAGTCGGGATGGTCATGATCAGTGCGGCAAGCTTCCCGGAGAAGGAGAGCACGATGGCAAAGCAGGCCGCACCGCCGATAACCCAGGTAGAGTATACACGGGTCAGGGCAAGTACGCCGATGTTTTCGCCATAGGTCGTATTTGGTGTAGAACCGACGAAACCGGACAGGATAGTAGAGATCCCGTTGCCGAGCAGCGAGCGGTCCAGTCCGGGATCTTTGGACAAGTCCTTGCCCACGATGTTGCCGGTTACGACGAGATGGCCGATATGCTCGGCGATCACGACAAGGGCCGCCGGCAGAATGATCAGAACGGAAGTCAGATCAAACTGTGGTGTATATACCTGCGGCAGAGCGAACCAGCTCGCTTCCGAAACCTTGGCGAAGTCCACGATTCCGACGAAGGCGGCCAGAGCATAGCCGGCTACAATCGAGACGAGAATCGGAATGATTTTCATAAAGCCGCGGAACAGCACGTTGCCCAGCAGGGCGATCAGCAAAGTTACGATGGAGACGAGCAGCGCTTTGCCGTCGAGGGGAGCGCCGTCCTTCGGAAGAAATCCGGCCATGCCCGCGGCCGTCGGCGCCAGCTCAAGCCCGATAACGGCAATGATGGCACCCATGGCGGCCGGCGGGAAGACGACATCGATCCATTTCGTCCCGACAAGTTTGACCAGCAGAGCGACAAGCACGAAGACGATTCCGACGATGATGAAGCCGCCGAGCGCTGAATTGTAGCTATTTGTGCTAAGCACGTACAGCACCGGCGAAATAAAGGCGAAGCTGGAGCCCAGATAAGCCGGAATTTTTCCTTTACACAGAAAGATGTAGAGCAAAGTTCCGATCCCGTTCATCAGCAGCACGATGGCCGGATTTACATGAAAGAGCGCGGGTACTAGAACAGTGGAGCCAAACATGGCGAACAAATGCTGCAGGCTGAGCGGAATTGTTTTGCCCAGGGATGGCCGTTCATCAACCCCGATGGTACGGTTACTCATGTCCGAACATTTCCTCCTTTATCGCGTTTAAGCGATGATAGCTAGAGTTCCATCGACAAGTTTAGCAGATTTTCGGGATTCGTCTATAGCTTTTTTCGGACCGGACAGAGAATTTGAGGAAAAAGGTCGTCATTTCCCGAATTTTCTTGTTTTGAGCGGGCTTGACAGTTGACGCAAGGCGCACAATTTAGGCATAATGAATAGAAATATCCATGTTTCGTAGAAAGGGTTTATTCATGGGAATAGAGCAGTTGCTGGAAAAGGCGGCACAGTACTTTAAAGAGACAGAACTCAACCGAATCAGAGAGGCGTACGAGTTCGCGGAACAAGCCCATCACGGGCAAGTGCGCAAATCCGGAGAGCCTTATATTTTACATCCTCTGGCCGTTGCCGACATTCTGGTCGACATGCAGATGGACGTGACGTCCATCATTGCGGCTCTGCTTCACGACGTCGTGGAAGACACTACGGTTTCGCTCGAGGCCGTCCAAGATAAATTCGGCAGAACCTGCGCCATGCTGGTAGACGGTTTGACCAAGCTGGAGCGGATCAAGTTTAAAACCAAAGAAGAGCAGCAGAACGAGAACTACCGCAAAATGTTCGTGGCGATGGCGCAGGATATCCGCGTCATTCTTATTAAACTGGCCGACCGGCTGCATAATATGCGGACCCTTAAGTATCAGTCCGAAGAGAGCCAGCGGCGGATCGCCGACGAGACGCTCGAAATCTTCTGTCCGATCGCCCACCGGCTCGGTATTTCCGCCATCAAATGGGAAATGGAAGATATCGCGCTCCGTTATCTGAACCCGCAGCAGTATTACCGCATCGTCAATCTTATGCAGAAGAAGCGGACGGAACGGGAGAAGTATATCGAGGACGTCATCCGGAATATCCAGGACAAGCTCCGCGAAATGGGGATCGAAGGCGATATTTCCGGCAGACCCAAGCACATTTATTCCATTCACAAAAAAATGTCTTCGCGCAACAAGCAGTTTAACGAGATCTACGATCTGATGGCCCTGCGCGTCATCGTTGACAATATTAAGGATTGCTACGCCGCGCTCGGGATTATCCACACGCTGTGGAAGCCGATGCCGGGACGTTTTAAAGACTATATCGCCATGCCGAAGCCGAACATGTACCAGTCGCTCCATACGACGGTCATCGGCCCGAAGGGCGAGCCGCTCGAAGTCCAGATCCGGACTTGGGAGATGCACCAGACCGCCGAATACGGAATCGCGGCCCACTGGGCCTACAAAGAAGGCAACGGCTCCCCCGAGGGAACGTTCAGTGACAAAATGCAGTGGTTCCGTGAAATTCTCGAGCTGCAGAAAGAAACAGACAACGCGTCGGAATTTATGGAATCCATGAAGATGGATTTCTTTACCGATCTTGTTTTTGTGTTTACTCCCAAAGGGGAGGTTATCGAGCTTCCGGCGGGCGCGGTCCCGCTTGATTTTGCGTACCGCATTCATACCGAAGTCGGCAACCGCACCATCGGAGCCAAAATCAACGGCCGGATCGTGCCGCTGGACCATAAGCTCAAAACGGGCGATATCGTCGAAATTTTGACATCGAAGCATTCTTACGGACCGAGTCAGGATTGGGTGAAAATCGCTCAATCCTCCCACGCGCGCAGCAAAATCAAGCAGTGGTTCAAGAAAGAGAAGCGCGAGGAGAACGTGGCCAAAGGCCGCGAAGCCATCGAACGCGAGCTGAAACGGCTGGCTTTCGATCCGCAGGCGCTTATGACCGACGAGAAGCTGATGGAAGCGGCGAAGAAGTTCGCTTTTAACGATATCGAGGACATGATGTCGGCTATCGGTTTCGGGGGGATCACCGCAGCTCAGATCTGTACGAAGCTTACGGAGAAGCTCCGCAAAGAGAAGGAAGCGGAAGAAGCCCAAGCGATGGAATTGACCAACGAGGTCAAGGAAGTCAAGGCGGCTCCCGCCGAGAAGAAAAGCAGACCGGTCAGCGGCGTAAGGGTAAAAGGAGTGGATAACCTCCTGATCCGCTTCGCGAGATGCTGCAACCCGGTGCCGGGCGACGATATTATCGGCTACATCACGCGCGGCCGCGGGGTGTCGGTTCACCGGACGGACTGTACGAACATTCCGGGAGAGAACACGGAGGAAGGAAACCGCGTCATCGAGGTCGAGTGGGCGGATTCCGTGGAATCGAATTTCCACGTGGAAATCGAAATCACGGGGCATGACCGCCGCGGTCTGCTGAATGAAGTGCTGCAGGTCGTTTCGGAAAGCAAAACGATGATTTCCGCGGTTTCCGGCCGTTCCGACAAGAACAAAATGGCCATGATTCACATGACCATCCTGATCCGCAACATCGAGCACCTGCATGCCGTTGTGGAGAAAATCAAGCGAGTGGAGGATGTATATTCCGTTCAGCGGATTATGCAATAGGCTCTTTCGGTAAGGAGAGTGGAATTCATGAAAGTCGTGGTACAACGCAGCAAGGAAGCGCAGGTTACGGTAAACGGGGAAATCGTCGGCCGCATCGACAGGGGCTTGATGCTTCTGGTAGGCGTGGGCCATGAAGATACGGAAGAGGACGCCAAATATTTGGCGGACAAGATAGCGGGCTTGCGCATTTTCGAGGATGAACAGGAAAAGATGAACTTTTCCGTGAAGGATATCGGCGGCAGCGTGCTTTCCGTTTCGCAGTTTACCCTGTACGGGGACTGCCGGAAAGGCAGAAGGCCGAATTTTATGGGGGCGGCCCGGCCCGAGCAGGCAGAGGCTTTGTACGATAAGTTCAACGGCCTTCTCCGCGAACAGGGCCTTCATGTGGAAACGGGGGCGTTCGGACAAATGATGGATGTCGCCTTCACCAACTGGGGACCGGTCACGCTTATTCTCGAAAGCAAAGCTTAATCGGGCGGGTGCCGGACTGGCATAATGCGGCAGCTCTTTGGACAGCCTAAAAGTCGAAGCCGCCGGCCGGAGAACCTTCTCATCGGAGAAAAACTTCCTCCGGCGCGCCATTAGACAGAGGAGCTTTCCTACACCATGCGCCGATCCCTTAAAGAAAAGCAAATGACCCAGCCCGAGAGCCAGCTCGCTCATTCGGCTTACTCCGAAAGAATACGAGCCGGAGCCGAGCAGTCCTGGATGGAAGCGAGCGGGGAAATCGCCCCCGCGCAAGGAAGATTCAAACGGACGGCTAAAATCCCGCCCCGTTAACGAGACCGGCCTCCCAGCGGAAGGCCGGTTTTCATTTTGAGCAGAGAAGGCAGACGCAAGAGCGGGCCAGCTTAAAACCTTTGTCCCCCTTGCAAAATATGTTACACTAGTCATGGTCATTTTTAGGAGGAAAAGAAGCTTTTTGCCGTTTGACGGAGACCGATTGGCTTCATTCCCGTATAAGAAGAAGTGGTGCTTGAGCTTCCCGCTGTTCCGGGCGTTCAAATAAGTTCACGACCCTACAAAACTTCCAAGGCGGATAAAGGGTTCAACTCCCCTACTCTCCGCTGTCCCGGGCCGTAATCGTATTCGTGCAGCAAACCCGAAAGGCTTCGGAACGATCCATGCACACAGGACTACATAGCCGGGACGCAAGCAGAAACATAAGCAGTTGGAATTCAATGAGGAAGGTGCCCCATGACAAAGAGTAAGAACAACCATTCGAAGCATGCCGCATCAAAATCCTGGATCGTCTGGATGTGCCTGCTGCTCGTGCTGACCGTAATCGCAGCCGCAGCCGCACTTTACTGGCAGTACCGTCATCACAACAAACCGAAGCCGATCGCTCAGCAAACGCTGTCCGAAGTGAAATCGGTAGCGAATCTGGAGAAGCAGTATGATGTGATCGTCGTCGGAACGGACCCGGAGGGGGTAACGGCAGCGGTGTCAGCCGCCCGCAACGGGCAGAAGACCTTGCTGGTGGACGGGCACGACCGGGAAATTCTCGGCGGCCTGATGACACTCGGCTGGCTGAACAGCATCGACATGAACTATGTGCCGAATCCGTCCGTGCTCAATCCGCACGACGTGCTGAACAAAGGCCTTTTTTCCGAATGGTACAGTAAAATCGAAGGTGATTCCTTCAGCATCAACACGGCGGCGAACGCATTCTACGACATGGTGCGCGGCGAGAAGAACATCGATCTTATGCTTAAACTTAAATCCATCGAGCCGCTCCTGTCCAATCAGGGACAGCAAACCCGCGTAGAAGGCATCACCCTTACAAAAGAAGACGGAACGAAGCAGGAAATTCGCGCGAATGCCGTGATCGACGCGACGCAGGACGGCGATATCGCCGCCGCGGCCGGCGTTCCTTTTACGTATGGCCTGGAAGATCTCGGCAACAAAAACGCCAAAATGGCGGTTACGCTCGTATTCAAGCTGAAAAATGTGACGCCTGAAGTCTGGTCTCAAATCACCAAGCATTTGAAAACGGACGACGATCCGATGTCCGATGCCAACGAAGTCAGCGCCTGGGGCTACAAAGAGCTTTACAACTACCCGGCGCTTAACCCGGAACGCGTGAAGATGCGCGGTCTGAATATCGGCCGCCAAGACGGCGATATGGTGCTAATCAACGCTTTGCAGATTTTCAATATCGACGGTCTGGACGCGAAGTCGCGCGCCGAAGCGTTTGAAATCGCGAAGAAAGAAATTCCGAACGTGGTCGCTTTCTTGAAAAAGAACTACCCCGAATTCGCGGGTGTCGAACTCGCGGGTACAGCTCCGGAGCTGTACGTCAGGGAGACGCGCCATATTCAGGGGGAATACCGTCTGAATATTATCGACCTGCTGGAAAACCGCGACCAGTGGGACCGGATCGCGTTCGGCTCGTATCCGGTCGATATCCAGCGTCTGGCTCCGACGGACACGGGTATGGTCGTCACGCAGCCGGAGCAGTACGCGATTCCTTTCCGGAGCATCGTGCCGAAGAAGGTCGACGGGCTGCTCGTCGTCGGGCGGGCGGCTTCCTATGACACGCTTCCGCACGGCAGCGCCCGGGTCATCCCGGTCGGCATGGCTGAGGGGCAAGCCGCAGGAGCCGCAGCCAAACTCGCCAAAGATGCGGGACTGAGTTTCCGCGAGCTTGCCGCTTCCAAGGAGAATATTGCGAAGCTCCAGGATATGCTGAACAAACAGGGCGTGGATCTTAAGCCATTCAGCATGAAGCCGCAGCCTTTTATGACCCACAAGCAGTATGAAGGTCTCAAAGCAGCCGTGTCCATGTCTCTCGTAGGCGGCGGCTACAAGAACGAGTTTGAGCTGGACAAAGTGTCAAACCCTCAGCGTATGGTGAACTATATCACCCGGATGAAGAAAATCATTCCGTCGGCTTATGGCGGCGATCCGAGCGGTTCGCTGAAAGGAATCGACGAAGAAGCACGCAAGAAGTCCGCACTGACGCTCGATCAGGCCGCGTATACGATGACGCAGGGACTGGGCATCGCCGTTCCAAAGGAAGGCGCCATGGCCGAACTTTCCAAGCGAGGCATCGTACAGGAATCGTCGCTCGCGACAATCAAGGACAAGCAGAACCTGACAAACGGGGACACCTTTATGCTGATCATGGATTTGCATAAATACGCCGAAAGCAAAGGCGCGAAACCTGCGTCGTCCTAATTTCGTTCGAGATTGTAACGGAATTGTAACTTGATTTTCATCTGGGATTAATGTTCGCGCCCTATACTAAATATCGACCCCCTTTACGATATAGATATCCATGGACAGTCTGCAGCTTTGTGCTGCAGGCTCTTTTCTTTGTACGGCCTGTTTTTCCCGCAGAAACGGATCGTCAATGCAGGGCAATCATCTGATAGATTTGCCGTTTGTCGCCCGGCAGGGATGCCTGTGCCACTTTGAGCTGGGAGGAGCCGTTTCCGTCCAGGAATACGCCGTCCACGAGTCCGCTTCTGCCCAGCGATCCCGCGATGGCGGCGCGAAACTGCTCGCCGGTGCACGGCGTCGGCGTTACGACGAGCCAGACGGCGTTGCTTTTGTCGTACACGATGCCGGTCCGCATGCGGGCTTCGTTCAGGGCGGGCATGTTCTCCTCCTTGGCGAGCTTTCGCCAGTCGGCTTCATTTTGCAGGCTCATGGAGATCCCGCCCTGGGCCCAGTAGCGGCTTCGGTCCGCTACCTTGAGCTCGGCCGCGTCGGACGCCTGCTGGACCGTAAACTGCCGGGCTGCGCCGTCCCAGACGAGGGTTCCCCGCTTATGGCCGGTATTGAACCAGCCCGATCCGTATTCGCCCTGAGCTCCCTTGACCGGCAGGTCGTTCATAACGGCGATGCTGAGCAGGTTGCCCTGCCAGAAAAAGCCGCCGTTGATCCCGAACTCCGACAGCTCCATGATGTTGCCTTTTACGGCTTTGAGGGCAATCCGCTCGGGTTTGGTTTTCGCCACATGCAGCTCGACCCCGTTGGGCGCCGTTATTTGCGCATAAGCGTACGCAGGAGGGGGCGGTTTTTTTTCTCCGGACTGATGGGCGAAGAGCAGGGTGACGGCAAAACTGGCGGCCGCAACGGCGCCGTAAATCGCAAGCAGCTTGTCTATTCGGGTGAAAAACCGGGGAAGCATAGCCAACCTCCTGTCTGTTCGGCTCTATGATTCTGAACTCTATGATCCTATTCTATGAGGGAGGCGCTAGAGTAGAACCATATTTTTCAAATGTTCGAAAAAGGTTTAATGAAATGACAACCCGGCGGCGAAACGAATGCGAATGTGAATGTGAATGTGAATGTGATGGTGAAGGCATAAACCGGTCCCTCGGCGGGATATTAGTTTTATAGACTTACTTTTGACAAGTCACTATGGTAAGATGTAGCTAAGGAGATGATGTCGCATGGCAGATTTTCATTTGTGTCCCAAATTCGAAAATGCGTTTGAACTGCTTGGAAAACGTTGGACGGGATTGATCATCCGGGTCCTTTTGAGCGGTCCCAAGCGTTTTAAAGATATATCCGATATGATTCCGAGCATGAGTGACAGAATGCTGTCCGAACGCTTCAAAGAACTGGAGGCGACGGGCATTCTGATCCGGCACGTTTACCCGGAGACGCCTGTGCGGATCGAATACGAACTGACCGAGAAAGGCAAGGGGCTCGAACCGGTAATGGACGAGCTGCAAAAATGGGCGGAAACTTGGTAAGGGAAAAGCTTGACTTTGCCGGAAGAGCCGTTTACAATCATCTCTAATACAACCCTGAAAAACTTTGATCCGCTGAAGGGATGAAGTCGTTCGACTCCACGTACTCAGAGAGGGAAGCCCTGGCTGCAAGCTTCCTTATGATGGCCGAGCGTAAGACCTCCCGGAGGACAGTCGGTGAACAGAGGGCTGCCGGTGTTTGTTCTTTGCAACATGCCGCGCTTACCATGTCTCATTAGCCGATTTGCGTAGACGGGCGTTAACCGTATGAAGCGAGAATCAGCCGGGCCGGACTTTCCGAGCCGCAGGCCGCCGATTTTCGGAATGTGGGTGGCACCACGGGTGATGATTAGTTACTAACGTCTCTCGTCCCTTTGACCGTTTTGTGGTTTTAGGGATGGGAGACTTTTTTAATTTTTAATGGCAAAAGAGTACTATCACAGACGCAAGACAACGGGGAAAGTCGACAAGAAAAGCAAGGAGGAGGCTCGCATGAGCATGCAAAAGCCGAAGGGCACCCAGGACATTATGCCGGGTTCCGTAGAAAAGTGGCAGGCGCTGGAAAGCAAAGCCCGCGACCTGTGCAGCCGGTTCCGCTACCGGGAAATCCGTACGCCGATTTTCGAACACACCGAGCTGTTTTCCAGGGGTGTGGGCGAGACGACGGATATCGTAGAGAAAGAAATGTACACGTTCCAAGACAAAGGAAACCGCAGTATTTCGCTCCGTCCGGAAGGAACGGCCGGCGTCGTACGCGCGTATGTGGAAAATAAACTGTACGGCGAGCCGGATATCAGCAAGCTGTTTTACATCGGACCCATGTTCCGGTATGAGCAGCCGCAGGCCGGACGCTACCGGCAGTTTCACCAGTTCGGGATCGAAGCGTTCGGCTCGGAGGATCCTTCGCTGGATGCCGAAGTCATCGCGTTCGGTTACACGTTTTACCGCGAACTGGGGATGACGGGCGTATCCGTGGAAATTAACTCGGTCGGAACACCCGAGATCCGGGGGAATTACAAAGAGAGACTGAAGGCGTTCCTGGAGCCTTTCAAGGATAAGCTCTGCAAGGACTGCCAGTCGCGGTTCGACCGCAATCCGATGCGGATTCTGGACTGCAAAGTCGACCAGAAGTATTTCGACGGGGCACCCGAACTGCTGGACGATCTGGACGAAGCGTGCCGGACTCACTTCGAAGCGGTGAAACGTCATCTGACCGCGATGGAGATTCCGTTTACGATCAATCCCCGCCTGGTGCGCGGGCTCGATTATTACACGCACACCGCTTTCGAATATAAAGCGGCGGGCATCGGCTCCATCGATACGATCGGCGGCGGGGGCCGGTATAACGGCCTCGTCTCCGAGGTGGGCGGGCAAGATCAGCCCGGCGTCGGCTTCGGTCTCGGCCTCGAGCGCATTCTGCTCGTCCTGGAATCCCAGGGCGTGCAGCTTCCTCAGCCTCCCGGGCTGGACGTGTACCTGATCGGACTCGGTCAGGCGGCCGAGGACGAGATCGTGAAGCGGCTCTACGAGCTGCGTACGCACGGCATTTTGGCGGAGAAGGATTACCAGGGCCGCAAGATGAAAACGCAGATGAAATCGGCTGACCGTTCTGCGGCGCGTTTTGTCGCCATTCTGGGGGACGACGAGCTGGAGCGCGGTGAAATTACGGTCAAAACGATGGCCACCGGCGAGCAGGAAACGATCAAGCTGGAAGATTTTGCGGAAACGATTTTGAAACGGACAAGATCCGGAAACGAAAATGGAGGGGTTCAGTCATTATGATGCTCAAAACACATCATTGCGGGCAATTAACGAAAGCGAACATCGGAGAAACGGTTATTCTGAACGGTTGGGTACAGCGCCGTCGCGACCTGGGAGGCGTCTTGTTCATCGACCTGCGCGACCGCAGCGGTCTTGTGCAGATCGTCTTCAACCCGGACTTCTCGGGAGAAGCGCTGGCGGTCGGCGACCGTGCCCGTAACGAGTACGTACTGGCTGTAAAAGGGACCGTTGTCGAACGGGACGCCGAAACGGTAAACACCAACCTGCAGACCGGTGAAATCGAAGTCCGGATCACGGAAATCGAAATTATGAACGCGGCTAAAAATCCCCCGTTCTTCATCGAAGACGGCATCGAAATCGACGAAACGCTGCGTCTGAAGCACCGTTATCTGGACCTTCGCCGTCCGGAAATGCAGCAGACGCTCATGCTTCGCGCCAAAGCGTCCCGGATTTTCCGCGAGTTCCTCGACGAGAACGGCTTCCTCGATATCGAGACGCCGATCCTTACGGGCAGCACGCCGGAAGGCGCGCGCGACTATCTCGTGCCGAGCCGCGTGCATCCGGGCGAGTTCTTCGCGCTGCCGCAGTCTCCGCAGCTGTATAAACAGCTGCTCATGGTGAGCGGACTCGAGCGGTACTACCAGATCGCGCGCTGTTTCCGCGACGAGGATCTGCGGGCCGACCGTCAGCCGGAGTTCACGCAGGTGGACATCGAGACGTCCTTCCTGTCCCAGGATCAGCTTCTGGACATGATGGAGCAGCTGCTCGTGCGTCTGTTCCGCGAAACGGTCGGAGCTGAAATCCCTACACCGTTCCAGCGTCTGACGTACGCGGAAGCGATGGACAAATACGGCTCCGACAAGCCGGACCTGCGCTTCGGGCTGGAGCTGTCCACGGTGACCGATATCGTGGCGGACAGCGACGTAAAAGTGTTTAACATGGTCGCCAAAAACGGCGGCATCGTCAAAGCCTTGAACGCCAAGGGCTGCGGCGCGACGTGGAGCCGCAAAGAACTTGACGATCTCCAGCCGTTCGCATCCCGCTACGGCGGCAAGGGTCTGGCCTGGATCACCGTGAAGGAAGGCGAATGGAAAGGGCCGATCGTCAAATTCTTCAAGGAAGAAGAGATCGCTGCGCTGACCGAGCGTCTGAACGTGGAAGAGGGGGATCTGCTCGTCTTCTCCGCCGACAAACCGAAAGTCGTGTACGACGTACTCGGCAACCTTCGTCTGAAAGTCGGCCACGATCTGGGTCTGATCGACGACAAAGCCTACAAATTCCTGTGGGTCGTCGACTTCCCGATGTTCGAGTACGACGAAGACGAGAAGCGTTATGTCGCCATGCATCACCCGTTCACCCGTCCGAAGGACGAAGATCTGCACCTCTTCGAAACGGACCCGGGCCAAATGCGCGCCCAGGCCTACGATATCGTGCTCAACGGCTACGAAGTAGGCGGCGGTTCCATGCGGATTTACCAGCGCGAGGTGCAGGAAAAAATGTTCGCAACGCTCGGGTTCACGCCTGAAAAAGCCAAAGAAAAATTCGGCTTCCTGCTTGAAGCTTTCGAATACGGTACGCCTCCGCACGGCGGAATGGCATACGGCTTCGACCGTCTGGTCATGCTGCTTGCGGGACGCACGAACCTGCGCGAGACGATCGCCTTCCCGAAAACGGCAAGCGCGTCCGATCCGCTCACCGATGCGCCGAGCGAAGTCGACGAGAAGCAGCTTGAACAGCTTTCCATCCGCATCGCGTTGAAACAACCGGCAGCCAAAGCTTAAGTTCGGCAGCCGCGACGCTCCCGGCCATGTAAATTTTACAGGCCGCAGCGGTGTAAAATAGAGGAAACAGGGAGGGACCTTCGGGTCCCTTTTTTTCGGGCCGCAAAGGTAAAACCAAGCGCCCGACTTGACATTGGCCACCGAATCAGGTCAAACTTAGCGTAAACCTATCATTTTGTTAGCTAACAGAGGAGGAAATTCCGAATGCTTCATCAATTCTCCCGGACGGAACTTGCCATCGGACCCGAAGGCCTTGAGGTTATGAAAGGCAGCACAGTAGCCGTTCTCGGTATCGGCGGAGTCGGTTCCATAGCGGCCGAAGCGCTGGCCCGGACCGGAGTCGGACGAATTATACTGATCGATAAAGATGTGGTGGATATTACGAATGTGAACCGTCAGATCCATGCCCTTACGACGACGGTAGGACAACCTAAGGCCGATCTTATGCAGGAACGGATCAAGCTCATCAATCCCGAATGCGACGCTATCGCGCTGCGGATGTTTTACACGGAGGAAACGTACGAGCAGCTTTTTGACTACGAGCCGGATTATGTTCTGGACGCTTCGGATACCATCTCCTATAAAATTCATCTCATCAAGCAGTGCCTGGAGCGCAAGATTCCGATGATTTCCAGCATGGGCGCGGCAAATAAAATGGACCCGACCAAGTTCCAGGTCGCGGACATTTCCAAAACGACGATGGACCCCATTGCCCGGGTCGTCCGGACGAAGCTCCGCAAGGAAGGCATCAAAAAAGGCGTAAAGGTGGTTTTCTCGACGGAAGAGCCGAAGAAACCGCGTGAAGATGTCACTCAGCGCATCGTACCGGAGAACGCGCCGGAAATCCGGAAAGCGCAGCAGCCTCCGGCGAGCAACGCTTTTGTACCGCCCGTTGCGGGTCTGATCATGGTCAGCGTATGCGTCCAAGACCTGCTGCACAACGCCGGTATTGACGTTTAACTACCTTTTGCGAAGTGACAATAGCACCAAGAGAGGCAGGAAAGGTATGGCTTGGAAGAAAGTTCTTCTCACTTTATCCGCGGCTGCCATGCTAACTTCGGCAGCCGGACAGGCCTTCGCGGCGGAGCACCGGGAGGCGGAGCGGTCCGGCGGAAGCGGGGCGGAAGCGCCGCGGGAGGGACAGGCAGCGGGGGCGCAAACCCGCCCGGCCGCAGGCCTTCTCTTCGCCGATGTGGCCCCGGATAACCGCAACGCGGACGCGATTGCGGATCTGGCTGCGCGGGGCCTCATCGAAGGAGCGGCATCCGGCCGGTTCGATCCGGACGGGGCGCTGACCCGCGAGCAGTTTGCCAAGCTGCTCGCATCCGCCTTCGGACTCGGAACGTCCGAAGGGCCGACCCCTTTCGTCGACCTCGTGTCCGCGTGGTCGACGCCGTATATTTCGGCTGCCTATGCGGCAGGGCTCGTTGACGGCATAACGGCCGTCAAGTTCATGCCCGCGCAGCCGGTAACCCGCCAGGCCGCCGCCGCGATGGTGTGGCGCTGGCTGGAGGCCCGGGGCGTCGAAGCCCCGGCGGCTGCATCCGGCCCGAGCGCGGGCGATGCGGATGCGTGGGCACAGGCGTCCGTGCGCAACATCATGGCGCTGGGGCTGCGCAGCGATTCGGGAGCGAGCTATGAACCGAAGCGCGTCATGACCCGCGGAGATGCGGCTACGCTTGTTTCGCGGGCGCTGGCCCTGCTGGAGACGACGGCTGCGGAGCGCGCGGCTAAAGCGGCGCAGCCCCTGACGGCGGACAAGGCGGCAAGCCTGATAAGGTTTAACGAGCAGAAGACGGCGGAGCTGTTTCTGAGCCTCTTCGACCATGAACTGGCTTCCCGTACGAAGCCGCCGTTTGAAGCGATCCGGCCCGTGCTGAGCCGCTATTATGCGGACCCGGGAAGCTGGAGAACTTTCTATGAGCGTCATCTGGGCGGGATATACGAAGCCGTGGCCGTTTTTCCGGCTGTATCGATGCCGGTGCCTTCGTTTAAAATCGTCAGCGTGACGGACGACAGGGTCCAAGTCCGTGGCAAGAGGCCGGAAGGGGCCTACACGGATTCGGCCTTTCTGACGTATACGCTGCTCAAGCGAAACGGAAACTGGGTCATCGGCGGCCGCGAGGAAGAGAAGCTTACGGAGCCGTTCACCCGCGAAGAGGCGGAGGGGATTGTGGGCCGGTATTACAAAGCGGGCTCCGGTCTGTTCGAGCGGGAGGAGAGAGACCGCTTCCTGTTTACCGTGACGGACAAAGGGGAGAAGCTGCGGTTATCCGTCAGCAAGGCCAAGGGAATTCTGGCCCTGGAAGAGGACTGAAAGATTTTCCGGCACCCTCTCTTCCCCCAATAAGCCTGTTAAACACGTTCGAATGTTTTGAAGCGATTAGCCTTCATTCCGCTTTCCGGCGGGGTGAGGGCTTTTTTTGCGTTTCGCCGCAAGGTGGACGTAGGGGAACTCGGGTTTTTAGCCCGTAAAAAGACAAACGGCGGCAAATACGGTCTGCCTCCAGGGTTCGTTTATGCTTGTTCGGCAGGTTGTAATTACGAAGTGTTGGAATGACATGGAAGCAAGCTGGGCAACGTAAACCAAAGAACCGTTACGCAAAAGAGGGAAGGGAGGAGAATAACGGATGACCGGCACGAATGCGACAACGGAGCAGATTGAACAATGGCTGGCAGAGAAGCTGGCGCTTTCCGTCGATCTGGAAAATTGCGAGCTTACTTCGGATGGCAGGACGATGCGGCTGATTTACCTGAAAAGCTTGTGCGATTCGAAAATGATACGGAGATTTTTTATCGCCCCGTTTTTTGAAATCCGGTCGATGGACCTTTATGTGCAATATATTTCATCCCTGCCCAGCGGCATGGAGTTTACGAATGTGGTCAGAGCGCTTGATTTGATTTTATCGGGATCGGTGGCTCTGTTCGTCGACGGCAAAATATACCTGCTGGAAGCCTTGCAGGACGTAAAGAGCAGTGTGGGGGACGCCACGGTGGAAGCGATCGTGCAAGGGCCTCAGGACGCTTTTACGGAATCCATTTTCACGAATTTGAACTTGGTCCGCCGGCGTTATAAATGTTCCAATCTGAAAATCGAAAATTCAACGGTCGGCTATTTGTCCCAAACCGCCATCGCCCTCGTTTACGACGACCGGAAAGTCGACATGGGTATCCTTAAAGACGTTAAAGATAAATTTTCGCAGATGAAGATAGACAAGATTCAATCTTCCGGCGAGCTGGAGAAAGCGCTGAGTCCGCATGGCTTCCGGCTGGTGCCTACGATGATGACCACGGAACGGCCCGACCGGGCGATCGATAATTTGAGCGAGGGCAAGATTATCATTCTGATCGATACGAGTCCCTTTGCGCTTATTTTGCCGTCCACCTTTTTTGATTTTTTTACCGCTATGGACGATAAAGTGCAGCTCCCGTTCGTCGGTTATTTTCTGCTCATTCTTCGATATGTCGGCCTGTTTATGACCTTGACCCTGCCTGCGCTTTACGTGGCCTTTACATCCTATAATCCAGAAATTTTGAAAATGAACTTGACGCTGCTCATCGCGGGAAGCCGGGCGAGCGTGCCGTACCCCTCATTTGTCGAGGTTCTGATTATGCTCGTTATGATGGAATTTCTGATCGAAGCGAGCTTGCGGCTGCCGAAAGCGATCGGGCCTACGGCGACGACGGTAGGCGGTCTGATTCTGGGGACGGCTTCCACGGAAGCGGGGCTGGTCGGAAGCATCATGATTATTCTCGTGGCGGCGGTTGCCATTTCCAACTTTGTTATTCCGATCAACATGATGAGTTTTTCGGTCCGTTTCGCGAAGTACTGGTTCGTCTTGCTGGCCGCTGTTTTCGGACTGCTCGGCGTAGTCGTCGGGGTCATCGGCAGTATCTTATACTTATGCAATCTTCGCAGTTTCGGGCGCCCTTATATGCGGCTGTTTCATATAAACGAGCAGCGTAGAGGAGGTACGGATGGTCACCAATAGATATGTGTACTACATGATCGCCATCAACGCTTTAATCAGCATTATCATTTATGTGCCGAGAATTTTGCTGCAGCACCGGTTCGACGGCGCATGGACTTCGATTCTCCTCTCGGTCGTCATCAGCTACTTGCTGATCCGATGGTTCACGAGTATGCTGGTTCCTTTCACCCGGCAGGGATTTCCGGAAATGATGAAGGAGTATCTGCCCAAGGGGCTGAATGTGTTCGTCCTACTGCTTATGATCGGGCTCTGGTTTTTTGCCGGGGCCATTACGCTTTTGTCCTTTGTGGATATTACGCTCCGTTACATAAGCCCGGACGTTCCCGCCTTTCTGGTTATGATCGGCTATTTGATCGTGGTGTGCTGGGCCTGTACGCTCAATCCCGCTTCCATTTTGTTCGGACTCGAGATTTTGCTCGTGCTGAATTGTCCTATTGTCGCGTTCTTCATCATTCGAGCCGTAACGTCGCCCCTGTTCGACTGGGACGCGGTGCTGCAAACCTTCACGTTCAGTCTGCAATGGCCCACGTTTCAGGCGATGGCGGCGGCGACTTTTCTTTTTACGGGTTATATCAATCTGGTTGTATTTAACCGGGTATTCGAAAAGTTTCATATGAGAGGTTATCTGCTTATTTCGCTGTCGGGTCTGCTGCTTCTGCTGCTAACGATGATCGTGCCGATCGGCATGCACGGTTCTATGGGCGTATCCACGTACGTTTATCCGTGGTTTTCTTTGGCGGATTCCATCCGGGTCGATATGTTCCTCGTCGAACGGCTCGTCTTCGTTTTTTATTTGGTGTATATCTCGCTTTTTCTTATCAGTACGATCGTACATTGGCATGTGGCACAGAGTATGGCCCGGGGCTTAATCCGCTTACCCGCCACTTCACGCGGAGCTAAGTATCTTCCGCTAGGAGTCGTTGTCGTTTTCGCTACAGCATGCATGTGGATGCTCAAATTCAATCAGGAAGGGCTGATAAGAGCAGGAGAGATCTTTCTTGAAATCAGGCTCATGGCTGAATTTATTTTCGTGCTGCTGATTTTCTATATGTATCGGAAGGAGAAAAAGAAGTGAGGTACAAGCTGCTGCTGTTTATTCCGGCTCTGCTGTTCCCGCTGCTCCTCGGCGGCTGCAACTTCAAAGATATCGACAAACGAATTTTTGTGATTTCGATGGGGATTGACAAGTCGGATGATCAGGAAAACAACCTTCGGATCAGCCTGAAACTGGCCATTCCTCAAGGAAATCCCAAAGAAGGGACCGAGCAATTCGACATTATCGTCGAGGAGACCAAGACGGTTGCGGACGCGGTAAGGAAAGCCAAGTCCAAGGTGGACAAAGAGCTGGATTTCGGTCATATGAAGGTGCTTCTGATCGGGGAAAATATGGCTCGCGATGATATTTATCAGATTATCAACTGGGGGGTACGGCGCAGGGATATTCAGCTCATTACGCTGCTGGCCATTGCCAAGCCAACAGCCTTAGACGTCCAGAAAGTCAAGCCCCAATCCGAGCGTATTCCCTCCAACGCCCTTATACTCGGTCTTTCCAAAAGCGGAACGGAATCGCCCTACATCGTAACGGAGTATTTATTCGATTACCAGCGGCGGCTTGAGGAAAAAGGACTGGATCCCATTCTTCCGATCGTCAAAGCCGAAGGAGGTCATTTTAGAATCGATCAGCTGGCGCTCATGAAAAAACACCGGATCGGAATTGAGCTGAGTCCCAATGAGACGAAATTGTATAACCTGCTGAAGACCAAAAATCTAAAAACGAACCTGAGCGGTAAAATGGAAGGAAGCGTGTACGAACTGAATCTGGAGAGCTCACGGGCTTCTTATAAAATAAACGCACGACCGGGAGATGAGCCGGTACTCGCGTACGAAATTTACATAAAAGCGACTTTGGAAGAAAACGAGAGCCATAAGAAAATGACCCGGCCTGTTCTGGATAGTATCGAAGACGCAACGGAAAAGGAAATAAACGGACAAGTGGAACGATTCCTGAAGAAGCTGCAAAAACATGAGACAGATCCGATCGGCTTCGGTCTGCATTATATGTCCCGCCGTTGGGATAACGCATCGGAATGGGAGGACTGGCAAAAAATATACCCAAAGCTGACATTCAAAGTGAACACTCATGTCCGCATCCACTCCGCGGGAACGGCTCATTAGGCCGGGTACTTCGACAAATAAGAGGCGCCGACAGTATAATAGGAAGATACTCTATATGCTGTTGAAAGGCGGAATTGCAGATGGAAATGGACTTATTCAGTGCCGCTGCCGAGAACGATTCCCGCGGAAAGCTTCTCGCGGACCGGATGCGGCCCCGCATTCTTGATGAATATATCGGCCAGGAACATATCGTGGGTCCCGGCAAGCTGCTGCGCCGGGCGATCGAGGCCGACCAGATCACGTCGATCGTGCTGTATGGGCCTCCCGGCTGCGGCAAAACCACGCTCGCTCACATCATATCGGAGAAGACGTCCGGCGATTTCGTCAGATTGAACGCCGTGGACGCTTCGGTCAAGGATGTCCGCGAAGTGATCGAGCAGGCCAAGTCGGCCAAGGCGCTGTACGGCCGGCGGACGATTCTGTTCCTCGATGAGGTCCACCGTTTCAACTCGGCCCGTCAGGACGCCCTGCTGCCCGCCGTGGAGCAGGGCACGATCGTGTTCATCGGAGCGACGACCGAGAATCCGTTTCACTACGTGAACGGGGCTCTGCTCTCCCGCTCCACGCTGTTCCAGCTTCAAGGCTTGACTGAGAAGCATGCCCGCATCGCGATGGAGCGCGCCCTCTCCGATGAAGAGCGTGGACTCGGCTTTCTGAACATAGAAGCCGAAGAAGAGGCGCTTGCGCATATCGCGTTCATGGCGGGCGGAGATATCCGCCGTGCGCTCAATGCGCTGGAAATCGCCGCGCTTACGACCTCGGCCGATGCGGACGGCGTCGTCCGCATCACGCTGGACATCGCGGAGGAGTCCATCCGCCGCCCGACCGTCAAAGCGGACGAGTCGACGCAGTATGACGTCCTCTCCGCGTTTCATAAGAGCGTGCGGGGATCGTCCGACGCCGCTCTTTTCTGGTTCCTGTATGCCGTGGAGAAGCTCGGCATGGACCCGATGACGTTTATCCGGCGTCTGACCGTCGCATGCAGCGAAGACATCGGCCTGGCGAATCCGCAGGCTATGGTTCAGGCGGTTTCGGCGATGGAGGCCTACCACAAGATCGGCTGGCCGGAGGCGAAATATATCGTCTGCCAGGCGATTCTGTTCGCCGTGGAGAGTCCGAAATCCAACTCCATCCCGCTTGCCATCGGACGTGCGATGTCCGCCATGGACAGTATCGGAAAGGCGGAGGTTCCCCTGCATCTCAGGGATACCCACTACAAGGGAGCGGAACAATTAGGGCATAAAGGCTACATGTATCCCCACAATTATCCGGGTCATTACGTGAAACAAGCGTATTTGCCGGAACAATTGGAGGGCGAGGTGTTTTTTAATGCCACGGAACAGGGTATGGAAGAGAAGATGAAAATAAATCAGCAGCGCCGGAACCGATGACCCTTCTATAAGAGCCTGCGGCTTCCGGCAGGAACTGCAGGTAGCTGAAGGAGACCGATTATGACGGAGAAATATATTTTTCTCATTGCCGTCCTGCTGTTCGCCGGCGTGCTTATGTCCAAATTTTCGTCCCGTTTCGGACTTCCGGCTCTCGTCTTTTTTATGCTGGTGGGCATGGGGCTTAATCGTTTTATTTATTTCGACAACGCCCAGCTTACGCAGTGGTTCGGTTTGATGGCGCTTATCGTCATTCTGTTCGACGGAGGCATGCACACGAAGTGGACGCATGTGAAGGAAGTGATTCGCCCTTCCTTGATGCTCGCTACGATAGGCGTGCTGTTGACTACGGCCATCGTCGGGTTAAGCGCCTACTGGATTTTGCAGGTGACGCTCAAGGAAGGGCTGCTTCTCGGTGCCATTGTCGGTTCTACGGACGCCGCGGCGGTATTTGCCGTTCTCGGCAACCAGAACGTAAAGAGAAGGCTGACCTCGACGCTGGAGGCGGAATCCGGCACGAACGATCCTATGGCGGTATTTCTGACGGTTTCTCTCATCGAACTTATTCAAATGCCGGACACGAGCATCCTTCTTCTGATCGGCAGTTTTTTATGGGAGATGGGTTTGGGGCTTGTGCTGGGATTGGTCATCGGCCGTCTGGCCGTCTGGAGCCTCAACAAAATCGATTTGGATTCTTCCGGGTTGTATCCCGTTCTGGCGCTTGCTTTTGCCATATTTACATACGGCTCTACGGCGCTGCTTCACGGAAGCGGACTGCTGGCCGTCTATGTGATGGCCCTTCGGCTCGGCAACGCGGATTTTGCCTACCGGTTCTCGATCACGAGGTTTCATGAAGGGTTTGCCTGGATGATGCAAATCCTGATGTTTATGCTGCTCGGATTGTTGGCGTTCCCGGACGATCTTATCAGTATTGCCTGGCAGGGAGTAGCTCTTGCCCTTATTCTGATGTTTGTTGCGAGACCAGTGGGGGTATTCGGAAGCATGCTCGGCACCGGATTTCAATACCGGGAAAAGCTGCTGATCTCGTGGGCCGGCCTCAGAGGGGCCGTTCCGATCGTACTCGCCACCTATCCGCTGCTCGCGGGACTGGAGCACGGACGCATGTTTTTTAACATCGTTTTCTTCATCGTGCTTTTATCGACGCTGGTCCAGGGCTCAACCATTTCCGTCCTGTCCAAAAAACTGGGCCTTACCGAGGGGGCGGCGAAGAACGATGCCCACACCCTTGAGCTTCTGGCTCTCGGGAAAGCGAATGCGGAAATTATCGAGATTAAAGTGACGGAAGGCGGCCCGGTCAACAACAGGCTGATCAGCGACCTGGAGCTCCCGGAAGAAGTTCTCATTACGGCCATCGTCCGAAAAGGAAAAATTATAACGCCTCACGGGAATACGGAGCTTATCGAAGGGGACCTTCTGTATACGCTCGTGTCGAAACCGATGAGGGAGAAGGTCAAGAAAATCTTTTATGAGGAATCCCCCGCGATCAAAGCCGCCGATCTTACGCCCGAAAATGGGCTGTGAACACAGCTTTTGGAGTCGAAATGGCTAACGGGGTGAATTATTTCCCAGGTAATCAAAGCTGCTTTAAATGTTGCTTTAGTTGTAAGTACTATACATGTACTTGCAAAAAAGAAAGCGACTCCCTTTGGAGGGAGTCGCTTTCTTTTTGTAGCCATTGCAGTAGCCATTGCAGTAGCCATTGCAGTAGCCATTGCAGTAGCCATTGCAGTAGCCAATGCTGTAGCCAATGCTGTGCAGGCAGCCTACTTAGACTGCAACCGCCGCGCGAGCAGACAGCCGGGCCCGGTTGAAGCCAGGGGCGACTGTGGCTGCGGCGCAGCGGGGGCGGAATTGCTTGGCTTCCGAAAGGTGGTCCTTCTTAGCGGTGCACCTTATCGATGATTCCGCCGCCCAGGCAAATTTCGCCGTCGTAGAAAACGACGGACTGGCCGGGCGTGATCGCTTTCTGCGGCTCGTGGAACACGACTTCGGCCGCTCCGTCCGCGCCCAGTGTTACCGTAACGCCCTGATCAGGCTGACGGTAACGGAATTTAGCCGTACAGGTGAACTCACCCTGAGGTCTCCGCGTGCTGATCCAGTTCACGTCCGTGGCGGACAGGCCTTTGCTGTACAGGCGCGGGTGCTTGTCCCCCTGAACGACGTACAAAATGTTGCGTTCAAGGTCCTTGTCCGCAACGAACCAAGGCTCGCCTGTACCCGAACCGCCGATTCCGAGTCCCTGGCGCTGACCGAGCGTGTAGTACATCAGGCCGTCGTGGCGGCCTTTCACTTCGCCGTCCAGCGTCTGGATGTCCCCCGGCTGTGCGGGCAGGTACTGGCTCAGGAATTCTTTGAAGTTCCGTTCCCCGATAAAGCAGACGCCGGTGCTGTCCTTCTTCTTGGCGGTCGCAAGACCGGCAGCCGCCGCGATTTCGCGGACCTGGGGCTTCGGCATGTGCCCGATAGGGAACATGGCTTTCGAAAGCTGGTACTGGTTCAGCGCGTGCAGGAAGTAGGTCTGGTCCTTGTTCGAATCGTTTCCGCGAAGCAGAACGAATTCCCCGTCGCGTTCCTCCAGGCGGGCATAGTGGCCGGTCGCGATAAAATCGGCGCCCAGATCCAGACCTTTCTGCAGGAACTCGCCAAACTTGATTTCACGGTTGCACATAACATCGGGGTTCGGAGTGCGCCCGCTCTTGTATTCATCCAGGAAGTATTGGAACACCTTCTCGGAGTATTCTTTTTCAAAATTAACCGTATAAAACGGAATGTCGATCTGGTCGCAGACTCTCCGTACGTCTTCCGCGTCTTCTTCGGCGGTACAATGGCCGAACTCGTCGGTATCGTCCCAGTTTTTCATAAAGACGCCGATGACGTCATAGCCCTGCTCTTTCAATTGCAGAGCCGCTACGGAAGAGTCTACCCCGCCCGACATACCGAGAATGACTCTCTGTTTGCTCATGGCCGGTTCTAATCCTTTCTTGCCAAAAATGGCTGGTGACACCTGAATGGACCTCAGGGTTCTACCCATTATAACGCGCTTTTCGCAAAGTGAAAATATTTCATCAAGATGTCATGGTTTTGTAACCAAAATAATCGGAATTGTGATAACATAGTAAAGAACATGCCTAAATGGAATGAATCATAGAGAAATAGGATACCCTAGAGCTAGTAATCTTACACATAAGCAGGGGTAGAAGAGGTGTTAAATTGAAAATTTCAACAAAAGGCCGTTACGGTCTCACTATAATGATGGAACTGGCCGCAAGATTCGGGGAAGGGCCGACCTCGCTGAAAAGTATCGCAGAGAAACATCAGCTATCCGAACATTACCTGGAGCAGCTCGTAGCTCCTCTTAGAAACGCAGGTCTTGTTAAAAGTATCCGCGGCGCCTATGGCGGGTATATTCTTTCGAAAAACGCGGAAGAAATTACCGCGGGCGAAGTGATCCGAGTCCTGGAAGGACCGATTTCACCTGTCGATTTTACGGAAGAAGACGATCCGGCCAAGCGGGATTTGTGGATTCGTATCCGGGACAGCATCGCGGAGGTTCTGGATTCCACAACTCTGGCTTCTTTGATTTCTTACCAAGAAGAAGGCAAACGCGACAGCTATATGTTCTATATTTGATTGCAGGGTGACCATTATGGGAATATATCTTGATCATGCCGCTACCACGCCCCTCCATCCGGAGGTGCTGGAAGCCATGATGCCTTACTATACGGACTACTTCGGCAACCCTTCTAGCATCCACAGCTACGGCCGGGCCGCCAAGACGGCGCTCGACCGTTCGAGGAGCGCTTTCTCGGCGGCAATCGGCTGTTCACCGGCCGATCTGCTGTTTACGAGTGGGGGAACCGAGAGCAACAATACAGCTTTGTACGGGGTCGTCGAGACCTTCGGGGGCAAACGCGTTCACGTGATTACAACCCAGATCGAGCACCATGCGGTGCTGCACCCGGCAGAACGTCTGGCCCGGATGGGCTGCGACGTTACATTTCTGCCAGTAGATATGACCGGTCTTATCCGAATGGAAGACCTGGAAGAAGCTATCCGGCCGGAGACCGTGCTGATCAGCGTCATGTATGTGAACAACGAGGTCGGTACCATCCAGCCGATTGAAGAAATCGGACGGTTGGCCAGAAGCCGAGGCATCGCTTTTCACGTGGATGCCGTTCAGGCGCTGGGCAAGCTTCCGATCGACCTGTCCGTGCTTCCCGTAGACCTCATGAGCTTCTCCGCTCATAAAATCAACGGGCCCAAAGGGATCGGCGCTCTTTTCGCTTCACGTAAGCTTCAGTTGGCCCCGCAAGTATTGGGAGGGTCTCAGGAACGTAAAAAAAGAGCCGGTACGGAAAACGTAGCCGGAGTAGTCGGCTTCACAAAATCACTGGAAATATATAACAATAATTACAAAGAATACAACATTCAAACTTCCGAGTATCGCCAACATATGGAGCGGATTTTCCTGGAGGAACTAGGGCCCGACGGTTTTGTGATCAACGGCAACCCGGATGTGTCCGCTCCCCATATTTTTAACGTGAGCTTTCCGGGGAGCCATACGGAAACCCTGCTCATGAATCTCGATCTGGAAGGTATCGCGGCTGCCAGCGGGTCCGCTTGTTCGTCGGGCTCTCTTGAGCTTTCTCATGTCCTGCGGGCCATGAACCTTCCAGAATCTGTATGTAAGTCGGCTGTCCGTTTTAGCTTCGGTTTTGGGAATTCTATAGACCAAATTGAGACGGCGGCCCGGAAAACCGCAACCATCGTGAAGCGGATTCGTAGATAAGAGAAGGGCGCGCCCTTTGGCGGCGGCAAGCTGTCACGAGGAGGTTTAAGATTCCCCTTGCGTAAAGCCCGCGACATTATCGGATTGCCGGTCTTCTGCGTGTCCACAGGCAAACGTGCAGGAACGGTGAGAGACGTTCTACTCGACAATGAATGGACGGTACTCGGCGTTATGCTGGACGCACGGCACTGGTATTCTTCTTGCCGGTACATTCCGGCCGGTGAAATTACGGCCTGTGGACAAGATGCCGTCACGATTGCCGACATGAAATCCGTACGAAGTTATGCGGAAGCGGAGGGCCTGGGGCTGATCCCGCTGAACGGCGGCAAGCACAAGCTCAAAGAACTCCCCGTTATTACGGCAGACGGTCAGCAATTGGGAACAATCGAGGACGTTTATTTGCTTGAACAATTGGGTACAAAGATAATAGGTTTTGAACTGTCCGAAGGTTTCGTATCCGATTTAATGGAAGGTCGCAAGTGGCTCCCAATGCCGATATCGCTAACCATTGGTGAGGATGCGGTGATTGTTCCGCTTAACTCCCGGCTTGAGGCGGAGGAAATCTTCGTATTTAAAGAAGAATAGGGTGAAAATTGCACATGATGCGCTGTCCAAATTGCAGTTCCAAGGATATCGGTAAAATCGGATCCCATCAATTCTATTGCTGGGGCTGCTTCATTGAACTCGCTGTAAACGGGGAGAAAATGTCCGTTTATCAAGTAGAGGAAGACGGTACGCTGAGTTCGCTCGACGATCTGTTTTTCGAAGAAGAAATGCCGCAAATTCATGCCCAATAAGGGTTTACAACTTGATTAGCCGAAATGAGGCACTGCCTCTGCAGGGACGGGCTTAACCGCTTGGATCCGGCAGGAGCAGTGCTTTTTGGTTTGGGCCGATAGAAGAGAACCGGCCGGTGCCGGAGGAGCTTGGATTAATTGCCAAGGTAGTACATATACTGAAGAAATGGAGAAGGACATTCATTCGCCGAAGTCTGCCAGTGTCAACGGGAGGGAACGCCATGAATTCGATTTTTAAAAACGGCTGGTTTGCCGGCCTGATTTATACGCTTCTCGGACTGCTGGTCCTGTTCTTCCTGCTGCAAATAAGACCGATTCTGGGGAGTGTCTTCCATTTCTTGAAGGCGGTGCTGACTCCTTTTCTGATTGCGATGATTATTTCCTATGTGCTCAACCCCGTCGTCAATCTGCTGAGTACGCGCAAGGTTCCCCGGACGTTTGCGGTTCTGCTCATTTATGCGGTGTTTCTGACCTCGCTCACGGTCATTTTTATGAATGTGACTCCGATGTTCGTCAAGCAGCTTGGGGAACTGAACGAGCATATGCCTGAAATGACGATCAGGGCCCAGTCGCTTGTGGACGGCATGAAAAACAGCCAGCTTCTTCCGGATACGGTCCGGTCGGGTATCCACGATGCGATTTTTAAACTGCAAAAAAATCTGTCCCTCAAAATTTCGGACACGATTCACGGCATCGGGGGCACCATCAATATGCTTCTGACCGCTTTCATCGTTCCTTTTCTCGCCTTTTATATGCTTAAAGATTTTCAATTGATCGAGAAAACCGTGCTGGCCATTGTTCCGAAATCGCGGCGCAGGCAGGTGGTCAAGGTGCTGGTCGATATCGACACGGCGCTGGGCAATTATATCCGGGGACAGTTTCTCGTTTGCGTTATCGTCGGGGTGCTGGCTTATATCGGGTACTGGGCCATCGGGATGCCTTATCCGCTGCTGCTGGCGGCGCTCGTTGCGGTTTTTAACATCATTCCGTATCTCGGTCCGTTCTTCGGGGCGGCTCCGGCTGTTGTTATGGCGGCCACGGTTTCGGTAAAAATGCTCCTGCTTGTTATCGTCATCAATACGATCGTGCAAATTCTCGAGGGAAACGTAATATCCCCGCAGGTTGTGGGGCGGACTCTGCATATGCATCCGCTGCTCATTATTTTTGCGCTGCTCGTCGGCGGGGAAGTGGCGGGAATACCGGGCCTGATTTTGGCCGTTCCCTTCTTTGCGGTGCTTAAGGTGGTGCTCCAGCATCTGTTTCTCTATTACATTCACCGGCGTCCGGTGTAGATTCGGATAAAATTCGGGAGAAGGTTACGGGATAAGGCTGCCGATACAGAGGAAGCAAATTGAAGTCTACAATTAAAGGCGCGTCCGGGCAGAGTCGCCAATCGGATCTGGGCCGTTCTCTTGCGCTTGCAAGAGGCGTGCGTTACGATCAGACTAACGATTCTGCCGCGATAGTAGAGCGGCGAAAGGAGGTTGCCCATGGCACTCAAGGAGCCGCCCACAGCAGCGGAAGAACTGCCGCCCGAACTTCTCCGCAGCCTGGGGGCAAAGCCTGCGGTATCCGCCCGGGCGGACATGGACGAGAGCGGCCGGCCGGGTGACCGCTGGCTGATTGCAGGCGCCGGGGAAATCGGCGTCTACGCTTCCGGCGGCGTCTGCCTGCGCAGATTCCCGCCGGAAGAGGTCCGGAGCCTGCGGACCCAGGACGCTCCGCAGGGCGGAGGATGCCTCATCGCGGATACGGATGCGGGCCCGGTCGTGCTCGTCCGCTACACGGGCGCCTGCGCCAAAGGGCTCGAAGCGGCGGTTCATGCGGCCAATCTGCTGCTGGAAACCGGCGATAACGGAACCGGCGTAGCGGACGGTGACAGTGCAGGCCGGTGCGCGCTGTGCGGAGAGGCGGCACCCGGGCTGGACCATGACTGCGCGGCCGGAGATAAGACGGAGCGGAGCAGTCCCGGACGCCGGCGCGTGCTGGCCCGGCTGCTTGCGTATACGCGCCCGTACCGCGGCCGGATGGTCCTGGCTGCGCTGTTTTTGATCATCGCGGTTTTGCTGGAATTGGCGCCCCCGCTTGTGACCAAGATTATCGTCGACGACGTGCTGCAACCGGGAGGGATGGCCGAGACGCTGCTGATTTGGGTAGCGGCTCTGCTGGGTGCACGGCTGGTGCTGTCCGCACTGCAGATCGCCCGGGGGTTTATCGGGGTGAAGGTTGGAGCGGCCATGATGAACGATATCCGCCGTGAAACGTTCGAGGCGCTGACCGAGCAGTCTCTCAGCTTCTACGACCGCCGCCAGACGTCACAGTTTATCGGCCGGCTCAATCAGGACACGGATTCCATGAGACAGTTTCTCACGGAAGGCGTGATCTGGGTGGCGAGCCAGGTGCTCACTGTCGCGGCTATTTTGTCGATGATGCTCACCCTCAGCTGGAAACTCACCCTGGTTGTGCTTATTCCGACTCCGCTGCTGCTTGCGGGAGTCTGGATTTTGTGGCCGAGGGTCCGCTGGCTTTGGTACAAGCAGTGGCGAGCGCTAAACAAGCTTCAGACCCTGGTAGGCGACTCTCTTCAGGGCATCCGTGTCGTGAAGGCATTCGGCCGGGAAAAAAGCGAGCAGGCCCGGTATGGGGAAGCCAACCGGGAAATGATGACGCAAACCGTGCGGATGGAAGGGCTGTGGCAGGCCGCAACCCCGCTGTTTATGCTCGTTACGGGCGCAGGCGGGATCATCGTGTGGTATTACGGCGGCCTGCAGGTGCTGGACGGCGGCTTGACCTTGGGCACTCTGATGGCCTTTACGGTTTACCTCACGATGTTTTTCGGTCCTTTGCAGTGGTTTACGCAGGCGATCAGTTGGACGAACCGGGCCGTGTCGGCCGCCGAGCGTGTTTTTGAAATTATGGATACGCCTCGCGAAGTTGCCGATACGGCAGATGCGGTAACGCCCGGCCGGCTGGATGGCTCCGTTTCACTGGACCGGGTTACATACGGTTATGAGAAGCACAAGCCTGTCCTCAAAGACATTTCTCTAGAAGTGAAGCCCGGTGAAATGATCGGATTTGTCGGACATTCGGGCGCGGGTAAATCTACGCTGATTCATCTGATCTGCCGGTTTTACGACCCGGACCGGGGGCGGATTTTAATAGATGGGATTCCGCTGAAGAAGCTGAGCCAGGAAAGCCTGCGGGCTCAGATCGGGGTTGTGCTTCAGGAAACGTTTCTTTTCGACGGGACGATAGCCGAAAACATCGCTTACGCGAAGCCGGAAGCGTCGCCTCTGGAAATTATGCGGGCGGCAAAGATCGCCAACGCCCACGATTTTATCGTCGCGATGAGCGACGGCTATGACACGCGGGTCGGCGAACGCGGTCACCGCCTGTCCGGCGGGGAGAAACAGCGCATTGCCATTGCGCGCGCCATCCTGCACGATCCCCGCATTCTCATCCTGGACGAGGCGACCGCATCCGTGGACACGGAGACGGAGCGTCTTATCCAGGAAGCCGTTTCCAGGCTTGTCCGGGGACGGACGACCTTCGCGATCGCCCACCGCCTGTCGACTCTGCGAAGCGCAGACCGTCTCGTGGTGATCGACAAAGGACGCATCGCCGAAACCGGGACTCACGAGGAGCTGATGCAGCAGGAAGGCATCTATTGGAAGCTCGTGAAGGCCCAAACCGAAACAGCGTTGATCAGGGAGCGTGATACCAGTGCCGAACCTGTATGAATCCGGCGGTTTCCCGGGGGGCGGGGACCCCTTCGATATCTTCCTGCTTGAAGCGGACCAATGCCGGTTTCAACGCACGGAAGGGGGCCTGCTTTTGTTGTCCTGCGATGGAAGGGAACATGAGGAAATTCTGGTGTTCCGGACGTTCCCCTTTTCCGAGCCGAATCGGTACATCTCGATCCGTACCAAAGAGGGGGAGGAGATCGGTATTATCGCCGATTTGCGGCAGTTGGACGATGCCTCCCGCCGGGAGCTGGAGAAGGAACTGCATTTGAGATACTTGCTTCCCCGCGTCGAAGTTATCCGGAGCATCAAGCAGAAGACATCGGGATGGCAGTGGGACATCGTTACCCAGTTCGGCTCGGAGCGGCTGCAGCTCCCCAACTTGCATGAGCACGTATTCAGGCAAGGAGAGGATCGTCTCCTCCTGGTGGATACCGAAGAACGCAGATTGGAAGTGGCCAGCATTCGGAAGCTGGATCCGGCAAGCTTAAAGCAGCTGCAGAAGATTTTTTGAAACTAAGAAAATCTTCCGCTTGACACGGAGTCTGACCGATCCGTTTGAACCGGCGGCGCTTCTTTTCCGCCAATCTGCTAAGAGGGACTTGTCCATCGGCGGAGCTTTCTTTAATCGGCGTCCGTCTGGTTGACATCGTTTCCAGATATGAACTATAATTTTCGGTAACTGAGTCAAACTCGATAAGCAAAGCGCTGAAGAAATCCAGTACGCCATAGCCCATTGGCAGAGAGAAGGTTCCTTCTTCTATAGAAGAAGGCTGCGAGAACCTTTCATGAAGGATGGCCGAACGCTCATTTCGGAGTGTGGGTGACAAGTTGCATAAGCCCAACGGCAAGCGGATCCGTTATCGTCCGCAACGAGGAGATTGGATGAAACGGCAAGGCGCCTGCCTGCACGTCATCCGATAACCAGGGTGGTACCGCGAATTTTTCGTCCCTGTTGATAACAGGGGCGTTTTTTGTTTCCTGTAGAGAGGGCCGAAGGAGCAGCAGTCCAAACCTAATAAACCAAAACCATTCCAACAAACGGAGGCTCGAAACGTAATGAAAGCAAGTGAAATTCGTTCCAAGTGGCTGGAATTCTTCGCCAGCAAAGGACACAAAATCGAGCCGAGCTCCTCGCTCGTGCCTCACAACGACCCTTCTCTTTTATGGATCAATGCCGGGATGGCGCCGCTCAAGCCTTATTTTGACGGTCGTGTCGTTCCCGAGAATCCGAGAATCGTAAACGCGCAGAAATGCATCCGTACAAACGACATTGAAAATGTCGGCAAAACCCGCCGGCACCATACCTTTTTCGAGATGCTCGGAAACTTCTCCATCGGCGACTACTTCAAAGAAGAAGCCATCACCTGGGCCTGGGAGTTTCTGACGGACCCGAAATGGATCGGATTCGATCCGGATCGTTTGTCGGTGACCGTGTATCCCGAGGATACGGAAGCTTTTGAGTTCTGGAATAAAAAGATTGGTCTGCCGGAAGCGCGTATTTACAAGCTCGACGAGAACTTCTGGGATATCGGGGAAGGCCCGTGCGGACCTTGTACGGAAATCTTCTACGACCGCGGCGACAAGTACGGCGATCTGAACGATCCGGAATGCTGGCCCGGCGGCGAAAACGAGCGTTTCCTGGAAGTGTGGAACCTCGTATTTTCCCAGTTCAATCACAATAAAGACGGCAGCTACACGCCTCTTCCGAACAAAAATATCGATACGGGCGCGGGTCTGGAGCGTTTCGCTTCGATTTTGCAGGATGTGGACTCCAACTTCGACACGGATTTGTTCCAGCCGATCATTGAAGCGACCTGCCGCATCGCGGGCGTGAAGTACAAGGAGAACGAAGAGTTTGACGTGGCTTTGAAGGTTATTGCCGACCACGTCCGTACCGTCGCTTTTGCGGTGGGAGACGGCGTACTGCCTACGAACGAAGGCCGCGGCTATGTGATCCGCAGACTTCTGCGCCGCGCCGTCCGCTACGGGAAAGTACTCGGCATGGATAAACCGTTCCTACATCAGCTCGTTCCGGTCGTAGGCGAAATCATGGGCGTTTACTACAATGAAGTCGTGGAGAAACGCGAGTTCATCGAGAAAATCATCCGCATCGAGGAAGAACGTTTTCACGAAACGTTGTCCGACGGTCTTGCCATTCTTGCCGGGATGGTCGAGAGCACACGTGCGGCAGGCGGGCGGGCCATCAGCGGGCCGGACGCTTTCAAGCTGTACGACACGTACGGATTCCCGGTTGACTTGACGGAGGATTTCGCGAACGAGCAGGGATTGGCCGTCGACCGCGAGGGATTCGAAGCGGCGATGGAAGAACAGCGCGAGCGTGCGCGCAGCAACCGGAGCAAGTCCGGCAGCATGAAAGTGCAGGGCGGAGCGCTCTCCGAGTTTACGGATAAAAGTGAATTTGTTGGATACACTGAATTGGTAGTTCCAGCCAAAGTGCTGGCGATCGTGCACGACAACGAGTTTGTGGACGCGGCGGGAACCGGCGAAACGTGTCAGGTCATACTCGACCGGACGCCGTTCTACGCCGAAAGCGGCGGACAGGTAGCCGACCGCGGCGTCATTACGGGCGACGGCGTACGCGCAGCCGTGCTCGAAGTCGGCAAAGCGCCGCACGGCCAGCACGTTCACAGCGTGACCGTCGAGCAGGGCATCCTGCGCACGGGCGATACGGTCACGGCACAAGTCTCCAGCGAGCTTCGCGGAGAAACCGTGAAGAACCACACGGCCACTCACCTGCTGCATAAAGCGCTGAAAGAAGTGCTCGGCACGCACGTGAACCAGGCGGGCTCCCTCGTTGAGCCGGACCGCCTGCGGTTCGACTTCTCCCACTTCGGCGGCATTACGCCGGAAGAGCTGCAGGATGTCGAACGCCGCGTGAACGCTCAAATCTGGGCGAACACGCCGGTGGACATCTCCCTTCGCGGCATCGACGAAGCGAAAGCGATGGGCGCCATGGCGCTGTTCGGCGAGAAGTACGGCGACATCGTCCGCGTCGTCCGCGTCGGCGATTACAGCCTCGAGCTTTGCGGGGGCTGCCACGTACAGAGCACGGGCGAAATCGGCTTGTTCAAGATCGTCAGCGAATCCGGGATCGGTTCCGGTATCCGCCGCATCGAAGCGGTGACAAGCCGTCAGGCCTACGAGTACGTGGACGGCCAGCTGCAGCTGCTGAGGGATGCGGCCGGCGTTCTCAAGGCCAACACCGCGGACGTGCCGAAGCGTCTGGACTCTACGCTCCAGCAGATGAAAGAGCTGGCGCGCGAGAACGAATCGCTCCGGGCCAAACTGGGCCGCATTGAAGCGGGCGCGCTGGAAGGCCGCCTGAAAGAAGTGGCGGGCGTATCGGTCCTGGCCGCCCAGGTGAGCGCATCCGATATGGATTCCCTGCGGGGCATCGTGGATGAAACGAAAGCGAAGCTGGGCTCGGCCGTGATCGTGCTCGGCGCCGTCGCGGGCGACAAAGTCAACCTGGTTGCCGCGGTTACGCCGGATCTGATCGCCAAAGGGCTTCATGCCGGCAAGCTGATCAAAGAAACCGCGGCGAAATGCGGCGGTGGCGGCGGCGGACGTCCCGATATGGCCCAGGCCGGAGGCAAGGACCCGTCCAAACTCCAGGAGGCGCTGGACGGCGTCGAAGCGCTTGTGACCGGACAGATTTCTTAAATTTTCCTGCGGGAACAGGAATTTTCCGTCCCGCAGAGAATATATGACAATAGTGGGATTAGCAGCATTTGCAACCGATAGAGTTTGAAAAAGCAAACATTGGAGGTGCCTTTCATGGATTTTATGGATAAAACGGTGAAATTCAATGTCAAAGCCGATGAGATCGAAACATCCCCCAAAGAAGTGCTATTAACTGTCTATGACGCTCTGCAGGAGAAAGGCTACAATCCGATCAATCAAATCGTCGGTTACTTGCTTTCAGGGGATCCGGCTTACATTCCCCGGCACAATAACGCCCGGAGCCTGATTCGCAAACGGGAACGCGACGAACTGATCGAAGAATTGGTGCGCTCTTATCTCAAGGAGCATAAATAAACGGGCCTGCGCCGATTCCCGGCAGACGGGTCCGGCTTAGGAGTTCACACGTATGAGAACGATGGGCCTAGACTATGGCGACAAAACAATCGGCGTAGCCGTCAGCGATCTTCTCGGGCTTACCGCCCAGGGAATCGAGGTTATACGCAGAGCCAGTCCGCAACACGATTTAGACCAACTGCGGCGGTTAATTGGGGAGTACGAAGTAACGGAGATCGTGGTCGGCCTCCCCAAAAATATGAACGGCTCGATCGGGCCGCGCGGCGAGCTTTCTCAGGAATTCGCCGCACAGTTGACCGAGACGTTTAACCTGCCCGTCCGCATGTGGGACGAACGATTGACTACGGTATCCGCGACCCGCACTCTTTTGGAGGCGGACGTTAGCCGGAAGAAGCGCAAGCAGGTGGTCGATAAGATCGCCGCTGTGCTGATTCTGCAGGGATATATGGACTCTAAACGATGAGGTGATGGAACCATGGCTAAAGAAGAGGATTTTCAGCAAGAGGAAGCGGAAATTATTTATATCCCCGATGATGAGGGCAACGAGGAAGAATTCGAAGTCGTCATGAAATTCGAAGTGGATGGTTCCGACAAAAAGTACATGATGGTCGTGCCGGTTGAAGGCGACGAGGAATCCGACGAAGTGTACGCATTTCGTTACGAGGAAGACGAGAACGGCGACGATCTGAAGCTTTACACCATCGAGGACGAGGAAGAATGGAATATCGTTGAAGAAACGTTTAATACACTAATCGCCGAAGAGGAAGAAGAAGCATGAGTGTAAAACAGACGAACGAGTTGCGGAGTTCTTTCGGAGATGATATTATTTTATTCGACGAACAGGACGAATCCACCGTCTTTCGCATCTTGACGGAGATTCTCCACGAAGACCGCCACTACGCCGTTCTGCAATCGGAAGAGATGAAGAAAGAAGGCGAAGTGTCCGTGTTCCGGGTATCCCGGGATTCGGAAGGCACACTGGAGCTGGAAACCATCGAAGATGACGAAGAATGGGAAACCGTCTCCGAATTGTACGACGAACTCACGTTTCCGGAACACGACGAACCTTAAGAAATCTAAAGCAAACCAGAGCGGAGTCAAATCCGCTCTTTTTCATGCAGATGATTGACCAAGATGACTATTGTGGAGGAACTTATGCATCGTCCTAAATCACGAATAAAACGCTGGATGACCGGGCTGCTGGTGATTGTTCTGCTCTTGGCCGGCTGTGCCGCGGCCGCGGCTTATTATATACGGGGAGAACTTCAGCCGACCTCGGCTTCCGGTCAGGAAAAGAAGGTCGAGATCGTATCCGGCGACGGCATGAAAAATATCGCTTCCAAGCTTGAGCGGGAAGGTCTTATCCGCAACGCCTCCGTTTTTATGTATTACTTGAAATGGAAAAACGAAGGCGGCCGTTTCCAGGCCGGCGAGTATGCGATGAAGCCCGGGATCGGAACGGACGAAATCATTGCGATGCTGAACAACGGGCAGACGGTAAAAGCGAACCGCCTGACTATTCCCGAAGGATACACGGTCACGCAGATTGCCGACAAAGTCGGACAGCATGATGGGATGGAAGCGTCCGCCTTCGTTAAGGCGACGGAAGCGTACAAGCCGACGGCAGGGGAAGAGCTGCTTGCCGGAATTCCGGCGGATACCAAGCTCAAACATAGGCTGGAAGGGTATCTGTTCCCGGATACGTACGATATCCCCAAGGATGCCACCGAGCAGAAAATGATCACCCTTATGGTTGATCAGCTGGACAAGCGGCTGCAAAGCCTTCCCGCGGATTGGAAGGACAAGCTGAAGGCAAGCGGGCTGACCTTCCATCAGATGATGACGATCGCTTCCCTGATCGAGCGTGAAGTGGTTGTGGACGAGGAACGTCCGCTCGTGGCGAGCGTCATTTACAACCGGCTGAAAATCAAACAGCCGCTGCAGATCGACGCGACCGTGCAGTATGCGCTGGGCAAGCAGAAAGAAAGACTGCTCGAAAGCGATCTGAAGATCGAAAGCCCTTATAATACGTATAAAAATCCCGGACTGCCTCCGGGTCCAATCGCGAGTCCGAGCCTGGCCTCTATCAAGGCGGCGCTATATCCGGCGGAGTCGAAATACTTTTATTACGTAACGAAAAAAGACGGAAGCCAGGGACATTTGTTCGGGGAAACCTATGCGCAGCATCTGGCCAACATCGAAAAGAGCAAGCAAACCGAGAAAAACGCGAAATAAGAAGGTGACGAGGTTGATTCCAAAACCCGAGCTGCTTATAACGGCAGGAACAGTAGAGGAAGCGAAGCGATTCATAGAAGCCGGGGCGGACGCCGTACTGATCGGCGAAGCGGCATTCGGCATGCGCCTTCCGGGCGATGTGACGATTCAAGATCTGGAGGAACTGGTTCCTTACGTTCATGCTAAAGGCGCTAAAGTCTATGCGGCTGTGAACAATGTTTTTGATAATGAAGCGCTGCCTGAAGTTGAGAACTATCTTGCGGCCATCTCCGCTATCGGTGTGGACGGAGCCGTGTATGGAGATCCCGCCGTACTGCGGATGGTGAACAAAGCGGAATTGAAGCTCCCGCTTCACTGGAATGCGGAAATGACGACGACGAACTATGCTACCGCGAATTATTGGGCGTCCCGCGGAGCCGCGCGCGCGGTTCTGGCCAGGGAACTGAACCTTGAGGAAACACTTGAATTCAAGCGCCACGCCAAGCTGGAAGTTCAGGTTCAAGTGCACGGACTGACGAATATTTACCATTCCCGCCGCAGTCTGGTCGCCAATTACGTGGAGCATCTGGGGAAAGATGCAAGCAGTGTCGACCGCTCCATGGATAACGGGCTTTTTCTGATTGAGCAGGAACGCCAGGAGGAGCGCTATCCGATTTATGAGGACAGCAACGGCACTCACGTGATGAGCTCCGACGATATTTGCATGCTGGAAGATCTTCATGAGCTGCTCAAGGGAAACATAGACAGCCTTAAGATTGAAGGACTTCTGAAATCCGCCGAATATAATGAAACCGTGGTAAGGGCATACCGTCAAGTGATTGATGCCTACTGTGCGGATCCCGATTCTTACAAATTCAACGACGAAATGCTGGAGCCTATCCGACGCCTGCAGGATCCGGGCAGGGAATTGTCTTTCGGCTTTTTCTACAAAGAACAAGTATATTGAGGTGAACCACCATGAGTATTGCCGCAGCTGTTAACGAGCGTGCGCGCGGCAGACGCGTTCGTCTGGACAAGCCCGAACTGCTTGCCCCGGCGGGGAGTCTGGAGAAGCTTAAGTTTGCCGTACATTACGGTGCCGATGCCGTGTATATCGGCGGCCAGAAGTACGGTCTGCGCTCCAACGCCGACAACTTTACTTTCGAAGAGATGCGCGAAGGCGTCGAATTCGCTAACCGGTACGGCGCCAAAGTTTTCGTGGCGACGAATATTTATGCCCATAACGAAGATATCGAGGGAATTGAAGATTATTTGAGGGAACTGCAGGAAGCCGGAATTTCGGCTATCATCGCAGCCGACCCGATTATTATGGACACCGCCAGACGCGTGGCTCCCAAGCTTGAGGTGCATCTCAGCACCCAGCAGTCGGTCATGAACTGGCAGACGGTGCAGTTCTGGAAAGAAGAAGGCATCGAGCGGGTAGTTCTCGCCCGGGAAGTGAGCATGGGCGATATTGACGAGATCAAACGGCATGTCGATATCGAAATCGAAGCGTTTATTCACGGAGCGATGTGCAGCTCCTATTCCGGGCGCTGCGTGCTGTCCAATCATTTTACGGACCGCGACTCCAACCGGGGAGGGTGCTGCCAGTCCTGCCGGTGGAAGTACGATCTGTACGCGAAGGGAGCACCTCTGTCCGATCCGCTTGCACCCGATTTTCCCCTTTACGGGGAAGAGGAAGATGCGTTTATGATGAGCGCCAAGGATTTATGCATGATCGAGCATATTCCCGATATGATCGAGTCCGGCGTGGACAGTTTCAAAATCGAAGGCAGAATGAAAAGCATCCATTACGTGGCCACGGTCGTAAATGCTTACCGCCAGGCCATCGACAGCTATTTTGAAAATCCGGCGGCCTACGAGGTTAAACCGCTTTGGCGCGACGAGATCAATAAAGCGGCGAACCGACCGCTGAATACCGGATTTTTCTACGAAGCGCCGGGTCCCGAAGATCATATTTTCGGACCGGAGGACAAGGCGGCGAGCTACGATTTCGTCGGCGTGGTTATGGAGTATGACGAAAAGACGGGAACCGCCGTCATTCAGCAGCGCAATTACTTCAAACCGGGTGCGGAAGTGGAGTTTTTCGGTCCGGGAGGCACGCACTTCAAGCAGCGGGTAGATGTCATTCGAGACGAGGAAGGCGCCGAGCTCGATGCGGCTCGTCATCCTCTCCAGCTTATCCGCATTCAAACCGAACAGCCGGTTAAACCGCTGGATATGATGCGCAAACGTACCCGTTAAAGGAATTTAATACCGACTGGCTTAAGCCGGGCGGTATTTTTTTTTATTTCTAGGTCTGTGTAATCAAAAAAAGATGAATTTATAGGAAAAATGGCACAAATCAAAGAGGATAAACACAAATCGTCGTCGAACATTAAAACAAAAGTAGAAAATATTGGAGATATTTATTTTTTGCGTAAGACTTTCTTCCTAAAAAAAAGTGGATGGTGGTGCCCATGAACAAAAGACTTACACAGACAGCAACCCAGCTAAGAGAGCGTTTTCAAAAGAAACAAGCTCTGTCAGGGGGCGCTCCGAAGCCGGGAGGACCGGGCGGTTTTATTTCTTCTTCTATGGGGCTCAGCAATCCGGCGAAATCCGTAGGCATGAAACTGTTTCTTATTTTCATCGTCAGTATTTTATTTTTTGTTCTGACCGTCGGAATTACCTCGTACCAGCTTTCGAAAAGCGTCGTGCGCGGCAAAGTGAGCGAAGCGTCGAGGCAGACCATGATCCAGGCGAGCCAGAAGCTCGATCTGCTTTTCGGCGGCTTTGAAGATTTAACGATGCAGATGATGCTCGACGCCGATTTGCAGCGCCTGCTTGAAACACGCAACGAGGTTAAAGAAGGTACGTACGAGCAGCTCGAAGTCACTCGTAAAATTACGGAAAAAGTGAATTCTTATTTATTTTCCAACAAATCGATCAAAAGCATGACGCTGTTAAAAACAGACGGTCATATGATCAACTCCAACGGAGCTTCCTTGAACGCTACGACGGAAGAAATTACAAAAACGGACTGGTTCCAGGTGATTTCCAAAACCAGCGGGCAGCCCCTGTGGCTGGACACGAAACCGAAAGGTTATTTCAGCGGGGAACCGAGTGTCGCAATGGGCCGCTACCTGAACTCGACGAGCACTTCCACACCGATCGCGATGCTTCTGATGGAAATTCCTACATCGATTCTGGACAAAGAGCTCGGACTTATCCAGCTCGGCGATGACAGCACGATGTACATTTCGGATGCGTCCAACAAATTGATTTATGCGAAGGATCAGGAACTTCTCGCAAAACCGTCTCCGGTTACGATCAGTGAGGAGCAGCAGAAGACGGCTTCCGGCGACTTCCTCTCATCGGATAAACAGACACAGAACGTATATTCGAAGTTTGCCGGTACCGGTTGGTTCCTCGTAGGAAGCATGCCGGTCGGAGAATTGGTTAAAGACGCGAACGTGATCTTTAATCTGACGCTGGTAATGGCCCTTGTGGCGGCCGTTATCGCCGCTTTAATCGGCATTTTCGTGGCGAGAATGATCGGCAGGCCGCTGTCCGGACTGGCCGGGCTAATGAAGCAGGGTGCCCAGGGCAACCTGAAGGTGCGGGCGAATCTTAAGGGCCGGGACGAGATCGGCATGCTTGGAGAAAATTTCGATATGATGATGGAGCAGATTACGACGCTGGTCCGCCAGACGAACGAATCCGCCCAGGAGGTGCTGAACACGGCCTCCGAAGTCGCGAACGCCTCCAAGATTACGGCGACTTCCGCCAAAGAAATCGCAGTGGCGACCGACGAGATCTCGGGAGGAGCCGCAGGGCTCGCCTCCGAGTCCGAACGCGGGAACGAGCTGACGCATCATATCGGCGAGAAAATGAAGCAGGTGATGTCCGCCAACCTCGAAATGGGTACGGCAGCCTCCGGCGTCAGAAGCTCGGGCGAGCAGGGCACGAAGTACATGGAAGAGCTGATGGACAAAACCGGCCAGACGGAAGTGATGACCCGCTCCATGGTGGAGAAGGTCGACAACCTGAAAGAGAGCACCCGATCCATCCGCAAAATATTGGAAATGCTGCACAATCTGACGAAGCAGACGAATATCCTCTCCCTGAATGCAACGATCGAAGCTGCGAGAGCCGGAGCGGCAGGCAAAGGATTTATGGTGGTCGCCGATGAAATCCGCAAACTGGCGGATCAGTCCAAGCAGTCTATCGACGTTGTGGCTCAGATTACGGAAACGATTCAGCGCGAAATCGACGAGACCGTCCACGTGCTTCATCAAGCCTACCCGCTTTTCAATCAGCAAATCGGTGCCGTGAAAGAAGCGGACGGGATTTTCGCCCAGGTCCAGAATCACATGAGCGAATTTATCGAACGGTTGAACGCGGTGACGGAATCGATAAGCGAGCTTGATCAGTCGCAAGCCGTCCTGTCCGATGCGATGACGAATGTGAGTGCCGTGGCGGAGGAATCGCTGGCGACCTCCGAGGAAGTGGCTTCCCTCAGTTCCGAGCAGCTCAGCATCAGTCAGAATCTGGTGAAGCTGTCCGACAGACTGGAGAACCTCTCGAATTCCCTGAAAGACACGCTGTCTAAGTTTACATTATAATCCCGAAGAGCGCCTCGTTTCCGGAAAGCCGGAAGGAGGCGTTTTTCTTTTTTTCATCCCTGAATGGAAGGTTTGGGCGCATTCCCCCTTGTCTATACTGGAATCAAAAGAAGCGGACACGGGAGCGGTGAATGTATGGGCAAAGATTTACCCGGTACTGCCGGAAAAGAAAAGGCAGACGCCCGGGCGGGAATCTCGCTTGTGGAAAGTGGCATCGACGGTGGTAAGACCATCCATAGCATCCAAACGGACCCGCGCCGCAAACTCCTGCTGCTGCTCGGGTTGACCGGTATTCTGGCACTCTTGGCCGCGCGGTTATTTTGGATCCAGGTGCTAAGGCCCCACCGGTTTTCGTCTTATGAAGTAGATCTGGTCAAAAACTCCGTTTTACAGCGTCAGAAAAGCATTGTGCTCGATACGGGAAGAGGAGACATCTACGACCGGAATCTGAAGCCTCTGACCGGCAAAACAATCCGGACGGCCATTATTTTTCCGGTCCATCCCGATTACACGGGCTCGGCGGAACAGCTTCGGAAGGTCGGCGAAGCTTTCGGGGTGACGGCGGACGACTGGAAGTCTTTTGTAAAACAGGTGAAGGAGCCGTTTTTATGGACGGGAAGCCTGACGGCTCCTGGCAAGGGGAAGAACGGGGGCCAATCAGCTTCTTCGGAGTCCGGCGAGTCCGTGAAAGATCCGCTGGAATTAACGTCTTCCCAAATCGCTCTGCTTGAGGCGAGCGGGCTTTCTTACGTGCAGGTGACGGATTACAAAACCCGCTATCCGGATCATCCCGCCGCAGCGCAGGTGATCGGCTACATCGGGCAGAACCCGGAGCGGATCTCCGGCCTGTACGCCCGCGCACTTGCGGCCGGACATTTGACGCTCACCAGTGAGATTGGGGTGTCGGGTCTTGAGAAAACGTTCGAGTCCCGGCTGCGGGGCATCGGCGAACGTACTTTATCCGTGTTTACGGATGCGGGTAAACGGCCGCTGGACGCTCTAAACGCCAGACTGATTTCACCGGATCAGTCCCGTTATCCCCTGCAGTTGATGACTACACTGGATTCGGGTATTCAGCGGAGCATCGAAGAACGGATGACGAGACGGGGAATTACAAAAGGGGCGGTCGTCGTCCTGGATGCCGCCAATGCGGATATCGTGGCGATGGCTTCCAAACCGTCATTTCATCCGGGGGAGATCAACGCGATAGATGGAGACTGGGCCAATCTGGGTGTCAAAGCTGCCGTGCCGGGATCGATTTTCAAAACGGTTGTAGCCGCAGCAGCGCTCGAGAAAGGCGTTGTTAAGCCGGAGGAGACATTTGACTGCCACGGGGCATGGGGAAAATACGGGTTTACCTGCTGGAAGAAGGAAGGTCACGGAAAGCTTACGTTCGAAGAAGGATTTGCCCAATCGTGCAATATCGTTTTCGGCGAAGTGATGCGGCGTCTGGATTCGGACGAACTGGAAACGTATACGCGGAATCTGGGGCTGCTGACTCCCGTCGGATGGAAAGGGAGCCTCACGGGAGGGGCCCCGGTCGCTCAGCTCGACGGTGAGGAAGGCGGTCAGCTCTTCGGCGCCCAAACGCCGAGAGACGATGAAGGAGTCCGGCTGCAGACCGCCATCGGCCAGAGGGACGTCCAAGTGACGCCCCTTCAGGCGGCGAACCTTGTCGTAACCGTTCTGCACCGGGGAAAAGCGCGTTCTCCGCGCCTCGTGAAAGAAGTCCGGTTCCGGGACGGACTGACCCTGGACTCGTTTCCGCCGAAATTTCTCCCGGGAGCGAAGGAAGTTCTCTCTCCTAGGACGACAAGTGATCTCCTACGGGAGATGAGACTCGTCGTGCGGAGAGGAACGGCCGGACAGTTGGCTGCGGCGAAGTGGCCGCTGGCCGGAAAGACGGGCACGGCGCAGGTCCAGTCGGGAACTCAAGAAACCGTTAACCAGTGGTTTATCGGTTACGGTCCCGTCGATGCTCCAAAGTATGCCGTAGCTGTCGTCATCCGCGAAGCTGCGCCGGAAGCGCCTTCAGAAGCCGTTCCGCTGGCGCGTGAGATCATGGACATGCTGGCGGATCAGCCGAACTGATCCTGCGCGGAAGCGAGCTGGGGCGGTTTCGCCGCTTGGGGGAGTGTGACAAGCACGCGGGTTCCCCGGCCGGGTACGCTCGTCACCTGCACCTTTCCGCCGAAGGTTTCGATGATGCGGAACGCCACCATGACGCTGAGTCCGGTTCCCTTTTGCTTCGTGGAATAAAAAGGGGAGCCGAGGCGGGCGATTTCTTCCGCGTTCATCCCGATCCCGGTATCTTCGATGGAGATGCAGACGCTTTTCGGTTCGGGATAAGCCTCTATTCGTAAACGTCCGCCTTCCGGCATCGCTTCGATTCCGTTCCGTGACAGATTCACGAGGCATTGGATCAATTTTTCCGCGTTTGCCGTGATCCACAGAGACGGAGGAGCGTGCGTTTCCAGCTGAACCTTGCTGCCGCCGGCGTATCCTTGAATGCGCTGGACCAGGTTGACTAAGATGCCGCTTACGGATACCGGCTCGGTTATTTCGGCTTGTGGCTTGGCGAAGGCGAGATAGCTTGTAATGATTTGCTGGACGCGGTCCATTTCTTCAATCGCCATCGAGGTATACATTTTTTTCTTTTCTTCGTTGACTTCCGTTTGGGATAAAATTTGCAGAAAACCTCTGGCAACCGTCATCGGATTACGGATTTCATGCGCCACGGAAGCGGCCAACTCGCTGAGGACGCTCAGCTTTTCCGCCCGCTGCGATTCCATGCGGTTGATTCGGCTCTCCCGGATAAATTGAGACAAATAGATGATAATAGCCATCGAAATACCGTGCAATACAATAGAGAACGCATGAAAGGAAAAAAAATCGGACGGAAGAGGCAGTTGGTTCTTGCGGTGGAAAAAGACTTGAAAAGCCATAAACGTAAAACCCAAACCGGCGGATAGAAGGACGGGACATAAAAAAGCGGAGAATCGGCCGCCTGTTTTGTGAAATTTGATGTACAACCCCGCAAAACAGGTGCAAATCAGCAAAAACACCGCATCTGTCGGTAGTAAGGCCGGGAAAACGAATCCGCGCAGAAGCAGAAGGCTGGCCGAAACGGATAAGGCCGGAAGAAGTCCTCCGTGCAGAAAGCTGCTGACGAGGGGGAGCATAAACAAGCTTTGCTTGATCCCGCTGCCGGAGCTGTAGGGATAAGTCGCGAGTACGAGTGCAGCGAGAATGCTAACGAGCGTCATCATAGGTTTATACGATTTTTTGCTTAACGGATTGCTTTCATCGAAGAAAGGGGACACGATGACAGGTGAACACGCTATCACGACGTTAAACAATACCTCATGAAAACTGATCGACATACGGTTCGCCTACTATCTTTTAGGGTTTTGGAGGAAATCAGTCCCGTATTTCAGATAAGATCAGGACAGTCTGCCTAGGCATTATTTTCCACAATTGTTCAGCTGTGTATTACTTCGATAGAGTTATACAAATTTCCTACTTGGAAAATGCCACTCCTCACATCCTGATAGAAGAAAATGAACCCGTCCTTGCGGCAGACGCCGGTTTTCCCCTACAATAAACAAATAAACGGCTAAAAAGACGTGCCGAACCGCATCAGAGGATGGACCGATAGTCAGAAGGAGAATTGCCGAATGGAATCATTGCCGTTATTACCCGAAAAGATTACACTCATTGACCGCTCCGGGGACCTGGAGGCGGATTTGTTGTTTCCGTTTGCCCTCGAAGAGCTGCTCATCCGCAAAGTGGGAGAAGGAGCCGACCCCATCGTTCATTTGTGGAGGCATCCCCAAGGTCTGGTACTCGGGCTCCGGGACAGCCGGCTGCCTCATGCCCCCCAAGCGGCGGACAGAATAGCCGGGGAGGGAAGAGCGGTGATTGTGCGCAATTCCGGGGGAGCGGGCGTGCCGCTGGACCCGGGAGTAGTGAATGTAACGTTGATTACACCCAAACCTGTGGGCAAAATAGATTTTCACGATGATTTCGAAACCATGTACCGTTTTCTGGGCGGTGTCCTGGCAGACTGGAATACGGGCGTCGCCAAAGGGGAAATCGCCGGCTCCTACTGCCCCGGCGATTTCGATTTGAGCGTCGGCGGCCGCAAGTTCTGCGGCATCGCCCAGCGCAGGCAGTCACGCGCGCTGTCGGTGCAGGCTTTCGTCGTCGTCGAGGGCACCGGGGCGGAGAAAGCCGCCGTGGCGCGCTCGTTCTACGACGAAGCGGGGCAGGGCGCGGCGCCGGACAGCTACCCGGACGTGGAGCCCGGGCGCATGACGAGCCTCGCCGAGTACGCGGGCGCCGGGCTCACTTCGCCCGCGTTCTGCCGCTTGACGGGCGAATGGCTCGCCCGTCAGTCGCAGGTGCGTGCAGCGGAATACCGGGAATTCGCTGCGGACGAAGACATCGCGGCGATGATGCGCACGATGCGGGAGCGCTACGGCTTCAAGGCCGCGGACTAGAGCTTCGCCGGCGCAGTCGCCCGTACACAACAAAAAACCTCCGTGTCCACGTAATTTCATGGACATGGAGGTTTTTTTGTTCGTTCGGACGGTTAGCCGAAAAATTTTTCTAAAATCGCGGGAAGCTCTTTCTGCCAGAAGCCCCACACGTGCTTACCGGGCTTTTCTTCATAGAAGAGCCGGACATTTTTTTGTTCGAGAAGAGCTTTCGAGAGGCGGTTCGCCTCCACGAAGTCAAAGGTGCCGCGCTCGGTCTTAACCTCTTCCTCGTCCAGGCCGATCAGCATATACAGCTCCAGCCAGGAAAGATCCCCTTCGGACTGCAGCCGGCTGCGGGTCGGTTCCAAAAATGCGCCGGACAGGGATATAACTCTCGCGAAGAGGTGAGGATAAGTTAGGGCAAGATGCAGAGAAACCGTGCCTCCGAGGGAGTCTCCGGCCAAAATGCGTTCGCTTTTATCCGCACGCACGGCATACTTCGATTCAACGAAGGGGAGCATCTCTTCCGCAAAAAAACGGATGTAGGCTTCATGATTTTCGCCGTCCGGGGAGTACTCCGAGGTCCGGATTTTGACGTTCACATCGACGCCGACGATAATGGCCGGCTCCCAGCCGTGGTCGAGAATGCCGGCGGTCATGGTGGTCGCTATCCGGCCGAAGTTAAAAAATTCTTCTCCATCCTGACAGTAAATGACCGGGTACGACAGCACTTCGTTGTAACCCGGAGGCAGGAAAATGCGCAAGGAACGTGTCGAATCAAGGTGTTTGGAGCTGATCTCCTCTTTTACAATGGTTCGTTTATACAGTCTGGAATCGGTCATAACGAGCGTCCTTTCTTTACTCCTTTAAAGGGGAGGTTGTATTATAATAGTGTAAAGGTTTTGTTGATCTGTATTATATATATAAAGCAACTGTACTATCCCGAATCGATATACGGGCGTTATTACAGCAAGTTACCTGTTGATATTCCATACGAAACAGGTTTATAATAATTAGTATAACAGAAAGTCTTTTTCATGGCATGAAAATCATAGATGAGGTGACAATCACATGAGCAAGCCGTTGTATGAAGTAAGTTCCGAGCAAGTACAGCCCTTGACGATTATCGGGCCCGACGGAACCGTGGTTAACGAAGAGAAAATGCCGAAACTTAGTGACGATCAGTTGAAAGAACTGATGCGCCGCATGGTATTTACACGCGTTTGGGACGAACGCGCGATCAATCTGGGACGTCAAGGACGTCTTGGCTTCTACGCACCGGTTTCCGGACAGGAAGCTTCGATGATCGGCAGCGAATTCGCGTTAAACAAAGAAGACTTCATTTGCCCGGGCTACCGTGATATGCCGCAAATCGTATGGCACGGCCTGCCGATGTACCAGGCGTTCCTGTACTCCCGCGGCCACCAGCACGGCGGTCAAGTGCCTGAGGATGTGAACGTCCTGATGCCGCAAATCATCATCGGCGCTCAAATCCTGCACGCTACCGGCATCGGTATGGCGTTCAAGAAGAAAGGCGAGAAGCGCGTTGCCATTACGTACACCGGCGACGGCGGAAGCTCCGAGGGCGATTTCTACGAAGGCCTTAACTTCGGCGGAGCGTTCAAGCTTCCGGTTATTTACATGGTACAGAACAACGGTTACGCGATCACGACTCCGTTTTCCAAGCAGACCGGCGCTCAATCCATCGCTCACAAGGCGCTGGCAGCGGGTATCCGCGGCGTGCAGGTTGACGGCATGGACGTTCTGGCCGTTTACGCAGCCGTATCCGAAGCGGCCGAAATCGCCCGCAACGGCGGAGGCCCTACTCTGATCGAATCCCTTACTTACCGTTTCAAGCCGCACTCCATGGCGGACGATACGACGAAATACCGTACGAAGGACGAAGAAGGCGAATGGGCGCCTAAGGATCCGATCGTACGCTTCCGTACTTACTTGACGCAGAAGGGCCTCTGGAGCGAAGAAGAAGAGGCGAAAGTAAAAGAAGAAGCGAAAGCGACTGTAGCGGAGCAAATCAAAAAAGCCGAGCAAACCGAGAAAATGACGGTAGCGGGCCTGATCGATTCCATGTTCGAAACGACTCCGAAGCACCTGGAAGAGCAAAAAGCGCAGTTCTCCTAAGCGAAACTGCGGACGCACCAGACTTAACCAGCAGACGGTCAGCGGCCTCTTTGGACGGCCGCCAGCCCTTTTTACACTAAATATTCCGGTCTAAGGCCGTGTTCTCTATAGAAGAACGATATGGGAGGCAGTAGATGTCATGGCACAAATGACGATGATTCAGGCGATTCAAGACGCTATGCGCGTAGAGCTTGCAAGAGATAAGAACGTTGTGTTGTTCGGTGAAGACGTAGGCCACGTGGGCGGCGTGTTCCGTGCAACGGAAGGACTCCAGAAAGAATTCGGCGAGGATCGGGTATTCGATACTCCGCTGGCCGAATCCGCTATCGGCGGTCTGGCGGTAGGGATGGCGACTCAGGGCTTCCGTCCGGTCGCGGAAATCCAGTTCGTGGGCTTCATTTACGAAGCGCTGGACCAAATGGCTGTACAGGCAGCCCGTATGCGCTACCGTTCCGGCGGCAGCTACCAGGCTCCGATCGTATTCCGTACGCCTTTCGGCGGCGGCGTTAAGGCAGCCGAGCTTCACACGGACTCCCTGGAAGGTTTGATGATCCAGACACCGGGTATTAAAGTAGTAATTCCTTCTAACCCGTACGATGCGAAAGGCCTTATGATCGCGGCGATCCGCGACAATGATCCGGTGTTCTTCATGGAGCACCTGAACTTGTACCGTTCTTTCCGTCAGGAAGTTCCGGAAGGCGAGTACACGGTAGAGCTGGGCAAAGCGAACGTCGTTCGCGAAGGTTCCCACGCTACGATCATCACTTATGGCGCCATGGTTCACACGTCCCTGAAAGCGGCGGAAGAGATCGAGAAAACCCGCGGCGTGAAAGTGGAAGTTATCGACGTCCGTACCCTGATGCCTTTGGACATCGACACCATTGTCGAATCCATCAAGAAAACCAACCGTGCCATCGTGGTGCAGGAAGCACAGAAAACATCGGGTGCTGCTGCCGAAATCATCGCACAAATCAACGAAAAGGCTATTCTGCATCTGGAAGCGCCGGTTCTCCGCGTTGCCGCTCCGGATACGGTTTATCCGTTTGCTCAAATCGAAGATCAGTGGCTTCCGACACCTGCCCGCATTATCGACGGGCTGAACCAAGTGCTGGATTTCTAATCCTGCCTGCGGCTCCACGATTTTACTACTCAATATAGGAGGTTGTTCTTCTTGGCACGTTTTGAATATAAGTTCCCGGAACTTGGCGAAGGCATTCATGAAGGCGAGATTGTCAAAGTCAATGTTAAAGCGGGCGACAAGGTTGATGACGATACGATTCTGATGGAAGTTCAGAACGACAAAGCGGTCGTGGAAGTTCCTTGCCCGGTTAACGGCCAGATTCAGGAAGTGCTGATCAAGGAAGGCCAGGTTTGCCACGTCGGCGAAGTGGTCATGATCATTGATGCGGAAGGCGAGATTCCGGAATCGGAAACCTCCGCCGCGGCTCCTTCACCGGAAGCGGCTGCTCCGGCTCCTTCCAATGCGCCGTCGACCGAGCTTCCTAAGAAGGAAGATCAAGGCGCTCCGACAGCTCCGGCTCCGGAAGAAGCGAAAAAATCCGAAGGCGGCAAGCCGTCGGCTGCTCCTAAAGACATTCTCGCTACGCCTAGCGTCCGCAAATTTGCGCGCGAGAAAGGCATCAACATCGCGGAAGTGTCCGGCACAGGCAAGAACGGCCGCATTACCCGCGAAGACATTGAAGGCTTCGTTTCCGGCGGCGGCACATCCGCAACCGCGGCACAAGCCGATCAGTCCGCTCAGGAGAAAGCGGCTCCTTCCAAGGCGGCCTCCGCACCTGCGGCACAAGGCGAGCTGGAAGAAGAGCGCATTCCGTTCAAAGGCATCCGCAAAGTGATCGCCAATGCTATGGTGAAATCCAAGCACACGGCTCCTCACGTGACGCTGCTGGACGAAGTCGACGTGACGCAGCTCGTGGCGCTCCGTACCAAAGCGAAGCCGCTTGCCGAGAAGAAAGGCGTTAAGCTTACTTACCTGCCGTTCATCGTTAAAGCGCTCGTGGCAGCCTGCCGCCAATTCCCGGTCATGAACGCCATGATCGACGAAGAAAAGCAGGAAATCGTGTACAAGAAATACTTCAACGTCGGTATCGCAACCGATACGGACAACGGACTTCTCGTACCTGTCATTCATCACGCGGACCGTCAAAATATCTGGATGATTGCGGATTCCATCCGTGATCTGGCTACACGCGGCCGCGACGGAAAGCTGACTCCGCATGAAATGAAAGGCGGCACAGTCACGATTACCAACATCGGCTCCGCCGGCGGCATGTTCTTTACTCCGGTGATCAACTATCCGGAAGTTGCTATCCTCGGCACCGGCCGCATTTCCGAGAAGCCGGTCGTGAAGAATGGCGAAATCGTCATTGCTCCGGTAATGGCTCTGTCTCTCAGCTTCGACCACCGTCTCGTTGACGGCGCAACAGCTCAAAATTTCATGAACTATATCAAGCAGCTGCTTAACGATCCCGAGCTGCTCGTGATGGAGGTATAAAGCGATGGTAGTAGGAGATGCTTCTTTAGATATTGACGTTCTGGTAATTGGTGCGGGTCCCGGCGGCTATGTGGCTGCCATCCGCGCTGCACAGCTTGGCAAAAGTGTTCTGATCGTAGATAAATCCGAGTGGGGCGGCGTCTGCTTGAACCGCGGCTGTATCCCTTCCAAGGCTCTTATTTCCGCAGCGCACCAATACGAAGCGGCCCAGCATTCCGAAGTAATGGGAGTAAGCGTAGAGAATGTTAAGCTGGACTACGCGAAAACCCAAGAGTGGAAAGCTTCCGTTGTGAAAAAGCTGACCAGCGGCGTTGCCGGTCTGCTCAAAGGCAACAAAGTGCAAATGTTCCAGGGCGAAGCCATGTTCATCAACGAAAACGAAGCACGTGTTTTCAATGAGCAGGAAGCTCCGCGTTACCGCTTTAAGCACTGCATCATTGCGACCGGTTCCCGTCCGATCGAGCTGAAGCCGTTCCCGTTCGGCGGACGTATTCTTTCCTCGACGGAAGCTCTGGAATTGAAAGAAATTCCGAAGAGCATGGTCGTGATCGGCGGCGGATACATCGGTATCGAGCTGGGTCAAACCTTCGCGAAATTCGGAACGAAAGTAACGGTACTTGAAGGTTCCGATACGGTTCTTCCGGGCTTCGAGAAAGAAATGTCCCGCCTGGTTGCCAAAAACCTGAGCAAGCTGAACGTGGAAGTGTTCACGGAAGCTCTTGCTCAAAGCTCCGAGCAAACCGAGAACGACGTAACGGTAAGGTTCACGGTTAAAGGCGAAGAGAAGAAAGTAACCGCCGACTACGTACTCGTAACCGTCGGACGTCGTCCGAACACGGACGGCGAGCTTGGCCTCGACCTGATCAACGTGAAACTGACCGACCGCGGTCTGATTGAAGTTGACGAGCAGGGCCGCACGAACATTCCGCACATCTTCGCTATCGGCGATATCGTTCCAGGCCTGGCTCTGGCGCACAAAGCTTCTTACGAAGGTAAAGTGGCGGCGGAAGCCATTGCCGGACAGCCTAGCGTTGTCGATTACAAGGCCATCCCGGCCGTAGTGTTCTCCGATCCGGAAATCGCTTCGGTAGGCCTTAACGAAACCGAAGCCAAAGAGAAAGGCATGAACGTTTCCGTAGGCAAGTTCCCTTATGCCGCTAACGGCCGTGCTCTTTCCCTGAACGCAACCGAAGGTTTCGTTAAAATCGTAGCGAACAAGGATACCGGTCTTGTTGTCGGTTCCCAAATCGTAGGTCCGGAAGCATCGAACCTGATTGCCGAAATCGGCCTGGCGATCGAAATGGGAGCTACGCTCGAAGATATCGCGCTTACGATCCATGCTCACCCGACGCTTGGCGAGATCGTAGCTGAAGCCGCCGAAGGCGCGCTTGGCCACCCGATCCATATGCTTGGCAAGTAACATCCATGATTTCTTCTTAAAATAGACACAATTAGACATGCGCCGGAGATAATTCTCTGACGCATGTCTTTTTTTACAGGAATTTGAACTAGGCCCGCAGTATTAAAAAAGCAACAAATAATAGGTACACTGGCTTATCAAGTCGAGTCAAACCTCTATGGAGGTGCCTCTACATCGTAAAGGAACTCATCGTCAATTTTGCTCTCCTGCTTGCTTTTCTGTTCGCCGTTAGTCAGCTCTACAAAGATGAACGGCTGGATTTCACGCAGCCATGGACGCGTATAAAAACCGGTCTGGCAACAGGGGCGTTCGGAATCGTCTTAATGTATTTCAGCATTCCGATCGCCCCCCAGACCATTGTTGACTTTCGGGGGTACGCCGTCTTGCTGGCCGTACATTTCGGAGGCATTTATTCGGGCTTTATCGCCGCCGTTCTCATTGCCGCGGCGCGCATCGCCTTGTTCGGCGGTCCCAACTTGTCCGCCTTCATCGGCGCGGCGAATGTGCTTTTTATCGCTCTTGCCGGAGGCCTCGTGTTAAGAAGTACGGACAAGCGGTACTGGTCTCGCTGGACGAGAATGATGGCGGTCGTCCTGGTCACGACCGGAGCCGCTATATTTTCCGCCATAGGCACAACGAGCCTGCCGATGATGCCGGTTATTCTCGGCACATTGGCGGTAGGCGGATTTTTTATCGGATACATGGTCGATTACATTGTTAGAGCCCATCAGCTTTTTCTGCTGATGAAAGAAGCGTCGCATGTCGATTTTTTGACGGGCCTGAACAATCACCGTACCTTCGACAGGCTCTTTAACGAGCTTGTTCAAGCGGCGGATCGTAAACAGGAGGAGCTGTCCCTGCTGACGCTGGATATCGATTATTTTAAAAAAATCAACGATACGTACGGTCATCCTGCAGGGGATGCGGTTCTCCAGCAGATTGGGGGGCTGCTGAGAGATTCATCCCGCAGGATGGATGAAGTGTGCCGGACCGGAGGGGAAGAATTTGCCGTCCTGCTTCCGGACTGCGGCCGGAAAGAAGCTCTGCACTATGCGGAGCAGATCCGTTCCAGAGTAGAGCGCCATTTTTTCCTGCTCGGAGAAGGCAAGGCGATCCGCCTGACGATCTCGATCGGGGCGGCTACTTTTCCGCAGGTTTCCCCCGATCTTCTGATCGAGGAAGCGGATAAAGCGCTGTACCGCGCCAAGCACAACGGGCGCAATCAAGTTGCCTGAGCGACGCACGGATGCAAGAACACAAAAAGAGCACGGCCCCGCGGGGCTGTGCTCTTTTTTGCCGGGACCGCAGGTTCAACTTGTTATCCTGTCCGCTTCTATCCCGCTTTTAAATTATTTAACTGTCTGATTGTACTTGCCGATCTTTTCCGTAATCGACTTGGCGGCTTCATCCAGAGCGGCCTGAGGCGTTTTTTTGCCGTTCAGGGCTTCTTCAATGGCTCCCTCCACGATTTGTCTGGCTTCCGGGAAAACGCCCATTACAGCGCCTTGTGTGGCCGTGTTGGCCTTGCTTCCGTGCAGCTGGTCGACCGCTGTTTTAAACTGCGGGTATTTAACGAGGTTATCTTTCACGATTTGCTCGTCATAGGCTTTTTTCGTGATCGGGAAGTAGCCGGTATTCACATGCCAGTAAGCTTGGGATTGCGGGGAAGTCAGGAATTTGATGAACTCCCAAGCTCCTTTCTGCTCGGCTTCCGATTTGTTGTTCGTAATATAAAGGCTGGCGCCGCCTACGACAACTCCGCCTTCTGCGGCGTCCGCCGGTTTCGGCAGGGGAGCCGTGCCTACCTGGAACTTGCCTTCCGCCGTGGAAACGATGCCTTTCAGGGAGGCGGTGGAATCGAGCATCATGGCGATTTGACCCGCCGCGAAAGCTTTTTTGGTATCGTCGGTTTTACGTCCGAGGTTAAGCGCGGTTTTGTTGTCGATCATGGATTTCCACCACGTTAAAGCTTTGAGGCCCGCTTCTTTGTTTACATAGGATTCCGTCGCGGGAGCCGTGCGTCCGTTGCCGTTGTTGACATATTCAGCTCCTTGTTTGGCGAAAAACTGCTCCATAAACCAGCCGTAAATGGCGAACGAAGCGCCTGCTTTACCGTCCTTGGAAAGAGCCTGTGCCGCTTTGGTGATTTCATCGAACGTGACGGGAGGCTTCTCCGGGTCGAGACCGGCGGCTTTGAACATATCTTTGTTGTAGTAGAGGATCGGGTTAGACGTGTTGAAAGGCATGGAATTCAGCTTGCCGCCGATGGTGTAGTACTGGGTAATGTTTTCTTCCAGTTGGGAGAGATCGTATTTATCGGCATCGATGAACTTTTGTACGGGCGTAATGGCTTTCGAGTCGATCATATAACGGCTTCCGATTTCATAAACCTGAATAAGCGACGGTCCGCTTTTGGAATCCATGGACGCTTTCATTTTGTTCAGGCTCTCGTCATAAGTTCCCTGGAAAATGCCTTCTACCTGAACATCTTTCTGGGAAGCGTTAAAGTCGGAAATCAGCTTATCCGTCACGGTTCCGAGCTCGCCGCTCATGGAATGCCAGAAGGTGATTTTTACCGGCGAGGCTGTGTTTTCTTTTGCGGAAGAACCCGTTGTTTCTTTGTTGGAAGATTGAGCGGTTTCGTTTGCGCCACCGCAAGCCTGCATGAGCAGAGCGGAAGCCAGAAGCATAGCCGTTACGGAAGTGCGGCGGGACGGTTTGTACGAAAACATGTGGAATGTCTCTCCTTTTTATCAATCAAAATGGTGGATAAACGGTTAGCCTTTGACGGCCCCTACCGTGAGGCCGCGGACGAGCTGCTTAAGCCCGAGCACGAGCAGAAGCAGAGAAGGAAGAAGAACGAGCGCGACTCCGGCGAGCACCAGGTTCCATGACGTGAACTCTTCGAACTGGAGCATGGAGATGCCGATTTGCACGGTGCGTTTCGCGGGATCGTTCGTGACGAGCAGCGGCCAGAGATAGCTGTTCCAGGCGCTGAGGAAACTATATACGCCCAGGGTAGCCAGACCGGGCTTTGACAGCGGGAACGCGATGGAGAAAAAGCATCGGATATGTCCGCAGCCGTCGATCTTGGCGGCTTCGAACAGCTCGCCCGGAAGCTGCATGAAAAACTGGCGCAGCATAAACGTGCCGAACCCCGTCGCAAGGAATGGGACGACAAGCGCCGCATAAGTATCGGTCCATCCCCAGCTGCGGATCGTCAGGTAGTTGGGAATCATCGTCACTTCCCAGGGGATCATCATGGTGCTCAGAAACAGTAGGAACACGAATTTTTTGCCCGGAAAACGGACGAAAGCGAATGCATAAGCCGCCAGGCTTGCCGTAAACAACTGCCCCGCCATAATAAGCAGAGAGACGGTAAAACTATTGGTCAGAAAAGCCCCGATCGGCACTAGCTCCATCACCTTCTTCAGATTGCCCAAGTACAGGCTTTCGGGAAGCAGGGGCGGAGGAAATCGGCCGGCTTCTCCGGCTGTCATAAACGTGGACGCATACGTAAAGAACAGCGGGTAGAGAACGAGTGCGGCAGCCGCGGTCAGAAATACGTAGACAGCCGTTTTTTGTAAGGACCGGATCATGAGTAGTGCACTTTCCTTTCCAGAACGCCGAACTGCACGAAGGTGAAGAACAGGACGATCACGAATAAAAGTATGGCCTGTGCGCTGCCGGAGCCGAAGCGGAAGTTGACAAACGCCTCCTGGTAAAGGGAATAAACCATGACATTGGTCGTATCCATGGGACCGCCTTTGGTTAAAATCTGGATTTGGCCAAAAGACTGAAACGCCCCGATCAGGGAAACCACGCCGACAAAGAACAAGGTGGGGGAGACGAGGGGGAGGACGATTCTAAAGAACGTCCGCATCGGACCCGCGCCGTCGATTTTGGCGCTGTCGTACATATCCTCCGGCACGCTCTGCAGCCCGCTGAGCAGGACGATATAGGCGAAGCCGAGATTCATCCACACGGTCATCAGCGAGACCGAGATGAGCGCCCAGCTCGGGTCGGAAAGCCAAGCGACCGGCGCCTGTCCGAGCAGGCCGAGCCAGTAGTTGAGCATACCGGCGGTCGGATGGAAGAGCAGGGCCCAGATCACGGAAGCGGTGCCGACCGATAGGGCCATGGGCAGGGAAAAAATGAACTGGTAGACTCTCTTTCCCTTCAGCCCCCTGTGTGTCAGTGCGGCAAGGAGCAGAGCCGCGGCGATCGTTGTCGGGATCGTCAGCAGAGCGAACTGGGCCGTAACGCCCAGGCTATGATAAAATTTCTCCGAGGTAAGCAGTTCCCGGTAGTTCTCGAAGCCGACATATTCGGCAATTTTCCCCCGGAGATTCGTACTGTGCACGCTTAAATACAAGGACTGGAAGAACGGGTAAAACAAAAAAATCCCGAACCCTGCGAGTGACGGCAGCAGGAACAAATAGCCGACCCCCGCTTCCCGGATGCGGTTCCACCAGGAGGCGGTCCGGATGCCCCTCGCGTTTCCGACCGGGATTGGCAATGATTCATCGACGGTATTCATCGATTTTTTATCCCCCTCTCTTTCAGAGTTAAGTGTACGTACGGACTATTTTGCTCAGATCAATTGGGCTTGAAGGTTTTGTAAAACCGGCCGGGCAGCGCTAAACCTGTCGAATCAAGGAGGGGAATAAGACAGGAGCAAGGAGGAAGACCCATAGGTTCAGTTGGATTACTTCCTTATAAAATGTAAAACGAATCATTAATTTCCATAAATAGGATCAAGGACTAAGGGCCCACTATTTTCACCCTCAAGTGAGAGGATTTTATCCCTGTATTGTTGAAATGAGGACCTGCCGTAAGAAGGTCAACGTCCCTATAATCAAACTTGTAAGACACAAATTCAAACGTTTTGGGGAGGTCTACAAATGAAAAAGAAACTGGCGACAATCATGGCCGTAGCCGTGGGACTGACAACCGTTCTTTCCGCTTGCGGCAAAGATGGAGGAAATACTGGAGCAACAACAACTCCGGGTGGAAGCGCTGCTCCGAAAGAATTTACCGTTTCTTTCCGTCATACGCAAATCAAAGACACAGCCAAGAAAAGAAAGGCTATGTTCGAAGATGCGCTTAAAGAAGTGGAAGCTAACGTTCCCGGCCTGAAATTCGAGTCCGAGGGCGTGGACGAAGTTGTTAACCGCGATACGAAGCTGAAAGCCGAGATGGCAGCCGGTAACCCTCCAAAAATTTTCGAACTTTTCGGCGGTACGGATACAAAGAACTATGCGAAAACAAACAACCTGCTTGACCTGACTCCGATCCTTGACGAGCTTGGCCTTAAAGACAAATTCGTTGACCTTTCCGAGTTCACGCTTGACGGCAAAGTTTACGGTCTTCCGATCGCGGGTTACCTGGAAGGCATGTTCTACAACAAGAAAATCTTCAAAGATAACGGCGTAGAAGTTCCGAAAACTTACGAAGAGTTCCTGAAGGCTTGCGAAACGTTCAAATCCAAAGGCATCACGCCGATGGCGCTTGGCGGTAACGAAGCTTGGGTACTGAACATGCTGCCTAACACCCTGTATGTACGCGTCGGCGGTCAATCTGTCGTAGACGGCCTGCAACCCGGCCAAAGCAAGTGGACCGACGAAGCTTTCGTCAAAGGCCACACGATGTTTAAAGACCTGATTGACAAAGGCTACTTCAACAAAGACGCTCTTGCGCTGAAATATTCCCAAACTCAAGACCGTTTCGCTAACGGCGAAACCGCTATGATCTTCGACGGCGGCTGGGCGAACCAGAAGTACTCCAACCCGGATCAATCCAAAATGGCTGCTGACCTCGGCTTCTTCAACTTCCCAACTGTAGAAGGCGGCAAAGGTAACGATTTGATCAACGGTTCGTACTCCAACGGCTTCGGTTTCTCCGCTAAGCTGAACGAGAACGAGAAAAAAGTAGTAAAAGAATTCATCAAAGTCTTCTTTACTGAAAAATATCAACTTCGTCAGCTGAAAGAAGAAGGATTCTTCCCTTCCATGAAGCTTAGCTCCACTGGCGACAAGCCGATCATTGCCGAAATGCTGAAAGCTTCCGAAGGCAAGAAAACATTCCCGGCTTTCGACTCCCTGATCCAGCCTAAAGTGAAGCTTGATCTTGAATCCGGAATCCAAGCTTTCGTCGGCGGCAAAAAATCCGTTCAGGACCTGCTGGCTGATGTTCAAAAATCCCAAGAAGCAGAAAACAAAAAGACTGCAAAGTAAGATTAGTAACGTAATCTAAAATAAGCAGATAAAAAAATAACGGGTATCACACCGAGTGGTGGTACCCGTTCTTATTCGCATAGTGTGAAGGATGGAGGCTGCTATGAACAAGGTTTATCGAAATCCTCTAGCATACCTGGTGTTCATTATTCCAACCCTGTTTTTCTACTTGACATTTTATATGTTCCCGCTTCTTACAACATTCAGATACGGGTTTACTAGCTGGGATGGTCTGACTGCACCTGTTTTTAACGGATTGGATAATTTTAAAGAAGCATTTACCGATGAGTATTTCTGGATCTCTGTCAAAAACAACCTTTACTTTATTTTGTTTTCCGTCTTTATTCAAGTTCCGGTAATTGTCATTTTTTCAGTGTTAATTTCGGAAGTCAGAAAATTACGCGGTTTTTATAAAACGACCGTTTTCTTGCCGAGTATTTTGTCGACTGCCGTCGTGGGGGTACTTTGGACTGTTGTCGTATTTGACCCGACAGTAGGTTTGCTGAACAAGCTGCTTGAGTCTATCGGGCTGGATAAATTGATCCATCTGTGGCTGGCTGACGAAAGCACAGCTATGCTTTCCATTCTTCTGACGAATGCTTGGCAGTGGACCGGATTTTACATCGTTCTCGTCCTGGCTGCAATCTTCGGAATTTCCAAAGAAGTCTACGAGGCTGCCGAAATCGATGGAGCCACCGGGTTTCAGCGTGCGCTTCTCATTACGGTTCCTTTGATCCGTCCGATCCTCGCGGTTATCGTCCTGTTGTCTATCACGGGTGCGATGAAAGCGATGGATATCGTCATGGTTATGACCAAAGGCGGACCGTACGGAAGCACGGAAGTTATGGCCTCTTACATGTATAAAGTGGGTATGACGACAGGAAATTACGGTTACGCGAATACAATTGCGATCCTGATCTTCGTCTTCACCTTGATTATTACGCTGCTCAGCAACCTGCTTACAAAAAAATTAGAGGATGTGGAGAACTGATATGTCCAAATTGAAAAATGGATTTCTCCATGCCTTTCTTTTGCTATACGTTTTTGTAACCTTATATCCTTTGTTCTGGGGTTTTCAAAACTCATTCAAAAGGCATGTTGATATTGTCGCGAGTCCTTTCGCTTTAATCAAAAACTTCACGCTGGATAACTATGCGAACGCATGGACCAGCGCGAACATCGGCCGGTATTTCGTCAATAGCTTATACATTTCCGTTGTGGCCAGTGTCGTGACGATTGTGCTCGCAAGCATGACGGCTTACGCGCTGACGCGGATGTACTTCCCGAAAATGAATAAAATCGTGACCGGGGTATTTCTTCTGGCCATTATGATTCCGGCGGGTTCTCTGCTCATTCCGCTGTACCGTTTCATTTTGAACGTTACAAACGACCTGCATATTCCGCTGTACGATACACACCTTGCGTTGATCCTGCCTTACATCGCATTCGGTTTGTCTCTCTCCATCATCATTATTATGGCGTTCATCAAATCTCTTCCGAGAGAGCTTGAAGAAGCCGGAGTTATGGACGGACTGACGATTTACGGACTGTTCTGGAAAATCGTTTTGCCGCTCATGACGCCTGCCATCGTCACCGTGTTTATCATCAACTTCCTCGGTCACTGGAACGAGTACGTTCTCGCTAACGTGATGCTGTCCAAAGAGGCGCTGAGAACACTGCCTGTAGCGATGGCGGCGATGAACAACGGAATGGCGATGAACTACGGCGCTCTCCTGGCGGCGACTATGTTTAGTATCGTGCCGGTCGTTGTCATCTATGCTATACTACAAGAAAAGATTATCGAAGGCTTGGCTGCAGGTAGCGTCAAGGGTTAAGTTGAAAGGAAATGGGAGTAATGATGAATTTGCGGAAAAAAGTATTTCTAGCTTTCATGGGATTCATCATTATTCCCTTATTGTCTATTTCGATTTTCACTTATAAGATTTTTCAAGATATTACCCAAGAGAAATATATGGAACAATCCGAGCTGACGATCAAGTCGATCGGGCGTAACATTGCAAGCCTTTTTAAGGAAGCTAACTATTATTCGGATTATTGGATGCTGGGGGACAATTTACAGTCCCAGCTCGTTGAGTTAAACGAGAGCCCGCCGTCCGACGAACAACTGAATAATGTAACGAATAGCTTAAGAAAAATATTTCTTACCTATGAGCCGCTTGGGACTTTTTCCGTATACAATTTATATGGAGAAAATTACTCAAGCGGTGTTATTCCATTTGCGCCGATTCCTTTTAAAACGTTAAAAGACCATCCGATTTATGAAGAAGTCAAAAATTTGAATGGATTTCCCCGGTGGATCGGGCCCTATGAAAATCCCGAATTGACCGGTGATAACAATTTGTTTAGCCAGGTCCGCACAGTCAATTATTATGAAACTCCCGGTTCAGGTAGAATCGGAACTATGTTTCTTCAATTTGACTTCAAAGAAATGGATAAAATTTTCAATTTCTATAATCAAAAGAACAGCCACTTCCTTTTAGTAAACGAGCAAGGGGTTATTTTGTACGACAATCGCAAGCTTACAAATGGCTCCAATTTAAATAAATTTTTATCTCAAAAAGTGGATTTGACGGAGTCGTATGCCACGAGCAGAGTCAAATTCGACGGCATAGAGAGTTTGGTAACCGTATATGATATAGGGCTGGAAAAATACGGAACCCCCAAGTGGGCGCTCGTATCCGTTACTCCTTGGGATTATTTGTCCGGCGAAATGTCCGTTATTCTGAAATGGGTCGGAACGATCATGTTCCTGTTCCTCATATCCGCCCTTCTCTTTAACTTGTTGTTCGTCAACCGGTATATCCGGGCCATCATCCGGATCGTCAGTTCGATGAAGCAGGTGGAGCGGGGAGACTTGGATGTCCGGGTTAAGGTACAGGGCAACGACGAAATGACCATCCTCTCCAGAGGCTTTAACAGCCTGGTGTCCCGTATCCACGACCTCGTGGAAGAGGTCAAGCAGGAGCAGGAGCATAAGAACAAAGCGGAGCTTTCCTTGCTGCAGGCGCAGATCAAGCCACACTTCTTGTTTAATACGCTGGAGTCGATTAATGCGCTTGCCGTACAAAATCAAGGGAAAAAGGTCAGCCAGCTCGTCTACAGGCTGGGCACGATCTTACGGATTTCGTTCCACCATAAGGAAGAAATCGCGCTCGGTTTGGAAATCGACTATTTGAAAAATTACATGGAAATTCAGAAGTATCGTTTCGAAGAATTGTTTGATTTCGAGATTCACCTTCCGAGAGAGCTGGAAAATCACTCTATTCTTAAACTGACGCTGCAGCCGCTTGTTGAAAACAGTATTCAGCACGGATTCGAAGGGATTACGTACCAGGGGATTATTACCATTCGCGTTGAAGACGGCGGGGATCACATTATTTTGTGGGTTGAAGATAATGGCATCGGCATCCCCGAGGACGTTCTTGTCAGGTTCCAATACCGGAAAAAGAATCCTAGCCTCGATACGAATGAGCCAAGGGTAGGATTAGGTGTACTCAATGTAGCCGACCGTCTGCGGATTCATTACGGAGAGGGCTACGGGCTCTATATTTGCAGTGAGCCGAATAAAGGGACACGGATCAAATGTATCATTCCCAAAACGACAGCAAGGTGATGAAGATGAACTTAAAAGCTTTATTGGTGGACGATGAAATCAATATTTTGCGCAACCTGCAAACCGTCATACCGTGGGAGAAGCACGATATCGAAGTCGTTGCACTCGCATCGAACGGAGTCAAGGCTCTGGAGATGGTTCAGGAGCACCAGCCGGACCTTATCCTTAGCGATATCCGCATGCCTTTGATGGACGGAATCGCACTGCTGGAGCAGGTTAACAAGCTGGAAAGGGATATCCAGGTTATTCTGCTGACAGGCTTTCAGGAATTTGAATATGCGCGGTCGGCGTTAAAATACGGGGCCAAGGATTATATTCTGAAGCCGATCAACTACGAAGAGCTGGAAGCGGTCGTGGAGCGGGTCGCTTTTGATATCCGGGAGAAGCGCAAGGCGGAGCTGGATGAGCAGAAAAGATGGAGCCGGGTCAGGCACTTGGCGTACGAGAAATTTTTATTCGATATTTTGCTTGATTATACGAACGTGACGACCCGGCATTTTTTCGAGGATGAAAACAGTCTGGAAGAGACGGAGTTTACCCTTCTGCTCATTGACCTGGACAATTATTCGCAGCTTTCCCGTTCATGGAACGAGAAAGAGCGCAAGCTCAAAAACTTCGCTGTCCGCAATGTGCTGCAGGACGCGCTGGAGCCGTACGAGCTTCTATACTCGGTCCTGCAAACCCGGGAAGGGGAATGGTGCGTGCTTATCCGTCATCAGCGGGAAACGCCATTCAATCTGGGGACGGCGAGAGGATGGAGCGATGCCCTTCAGTTGGCGGTGAAGCAGCACGTTAAACTGACGGTCAGCCTGGGCATTTATCCCGAGCACATGTCCGTTCTCCAGCTTGCAGACGCTTACAAAAAACTTCAGCGCGCGCTTCAGCTATCACCAAACGTCGAACAGATTCTACTCCTGGAAGAAGTGAATCCCGGCCGGAACGAATGGAACAACTCCATGTGGGAGCTGGTCGAAGAAATCGTATCCAGCTTGAAGCGGCGGGATAAAGCACAGATGGAGCAAACCTTCGAAAAGCTCAATCAGAGCCTGCGGGTTATTTCCGAGCATTCCTATGTGCGTGTGGAGCAGATTTTGCACTTCCTGGTCCTCCATCTCATCCGGGAGATGCGGGAGATCAACATCATGTCCGATGAGGAAGAACGGGGCCTCTGGTCCAACCTGGAGCGCAGTGTCGGAGTCAAGGATCTGCTTGCGACGATCCATCAGCTTATTCAAGATTGCATGAATGCGGGGATGAACCGTAAGCCGAGCGAGCTGCTGATGGTCAACGCCAAAGAATACATTGCCAAGAACTTGTCCAACGATTTCGGCGTAGAGGAAATTGCCGATCATCTAGGGATCAGCTGCAGCTACTTCAGTCTGCTCTTTAAGCAGCACTTCGGGGAGACCTTCCTGGAAAATTTGACTCGTCAGCGGATCGAATTGGCCAAGTCTCTTCTTCGCATGAGCGACAAGAGCATTACCCAGATTGGCAAGCAGGTGGGTTATGCGGAACGCCGGTATTTTACCCGGGTGTTCTATAAGTTTACCGGCATGACGCCTTCCGAATACCGTGAACAGATTACAAACGCTTAAATTACCGATAGGGGATGAAAAGAATGAAACAACGGTCAGAAATGAGCCTCCGGCAAAAAATCGGACAAATGATGATGTGCGGTTTTTCCACATCGAATGAGTTCGACTCGGCGATGAAACCCAATAAGAAAATTATCGACTTGATTCAGAAGCACGAAATCGGCGGCGTTATCCTGTTCCGCCGCAACTTGGACAATCCGAAGCAGGTGAGCGAGCTCAATCACGAACTGCAAATGTTTGCCAAGGACTCGGCGGGAGGCCCCCTTCTGATCAGCATCGACCAGGAAGGCGGCATGGTCGCCCGTATCCACGAAGGTATCGCCTGTATGCCGGGCAGCATGGCAATCGGGGCGACAAGAGACGCCCAGGCGGCTTATGAAACAGCGCGGATCAGCGGTGTGGAACTGCGCGCGATGGGCATCAATCTGAATTTCGCGCCGTGTCTCGACATCAACAACAATCCGATGAACCCGGTGATTGGTGTCCGTTCTTTCGGCGAAACCGCGGAAATCGTCGGCGAGCTGGGAGCTGCGGCCGTGAAGGGCTACCAGGCGGCGGGCGTGGCTCCGACGATCAAGCATTTCCCGGGGCACGGGGACACGCACTCGGACTCCCATCATGCGCTGCCCATGATTCCCCACGACCTGGAGCGTCTGCGGAAGCTGGAGTTCGCTCCGTTCGTAAAAGCGATTCAAGAAGGAGCCGAAGTACTGATGTCGGCGCACGTTATTTTTCCGGCGCTGGAGCCCGATGGCCTGCCTTCGACTTTGTCCAAGCGGGTGTTGACCGATTTGCTGCGCGGAGAGCTCGGTTACAATGGCGTCATCGTGACAGACTGTCTGGAGATGAAAGCGATCGCAGACCATTACGGGACGGCTGAAGGAGCGGTAATGGCGGTGGAGGCGGGCACCGATTTGCTGCTGGTCAGCCATACTTACGATACCCAGGTTCAAACGATTGAACGTCTCGTGGAAGCGGTAGAATCCGGCCGCATCAGCGAAGAACGGATCAACGAGTCGGTGGACCGCATCCTCGCGTTGAAACGCGGCCTGAACATTACGGTGGGCAATAAGGCTGGCGATATCTCGTCTGTGGGATCCCCCGAGCATATCGAGCTTGTGCGCGAAACCTATAAGAAAAGCGTAACGCTCGTTAAGGACGAAGGGCAGCTTCCGCTCGCCAATGACAAAAGAACGTTTGTCATCTGGACGGAAGTCCGGGAATGGACGCAAATCGACGAAGTGGTGGAGCAGAAGGAGACTCTCGGAGCTTTCCTGGCGGAAACCGTTCATGAGGTAACGGAAGAAAGAATCCACACGAATCCTTCGGAAGAAGAAGTGGAGCGTGTACTGAAGGCAAGTCAAGGCTACGACCAGGTTATCGTGGTCACCTATAATGCAAGCTTTTCGCCCAACCAGGTGCGTATCCTAAAAGAACTGGCGGCCAGAGACAGCAAGCTCGTCGTTGTGGCGGGACGCAATCCGTTTGACTTGAAAGAGTTTCCGGAAGTGAAAACTTTCCTGGCGAGCTACGAAAACCGTCCTTATGCCATGAACGCGGTTGCCGGGGTATTGACCGGCCAGTTCCCGGCCGGCGGCAAGCTGCCCGTTACGGTAACGCCTGAATACGCGTACGGCTGGTCTGCTTCTCCCCGGAGCTAACCGGAGAATAATCGAAAAGCCCCGTAAGTTAACTTCCGTTAGCTTGCAGGGCTTTTTTTGCCGTACGTTTTTATTGGGTATTTTTTTTAATATGTACTTGTAAAACGGCAATTTCCTCTTTTACCACAGCCGCTCCATTAACGTATGAAATGTGAATCTCGGCGCATATAGTGATAATGGTCTTCGCATAAGCCGAAGACCCGGCGCTCGTCATTTTTCGTTATTAAGGAGGAGAGGTATGGGATCGAATAGGTTGGCCGGCATACGCAAATTTATTACCAATGAAAAAGAAAGGACATTATCGAATATCCGAAATGGAACGATCGGTAAAGAACAGGCAACCGGAAGCCTCAATACCTTGTATCAATTGGCTGCAGATATTCAGGATATTCACTATATGAAGGAAATAAGCAGTACGATTGCGCTGCTTCGTTCCGCTTCCGACAATTGGCAAAGACAGGGAGCCTTACTCAGTCAAACGATAGATTCTGCGGTGTATCGGCCCGGTATAAAATAAACGAGGCCGGCAAGCCGCCGATTAATATAAATTGCGGCGTCTAATCTCAGAGGCAAGTTGTTGAAGAAATTCGGCACCCAACTTCATTTGTAGGGCTTGTACGAAACAATCAAGCAGCTGATAATCACTAAGCAGCTCTACAGCTGATTTTTTTAACATGACATTCATCCTTTATGAATAAAATGGTAAACGTGGGTACAATCCTATAATAAAAGATTCAAATCGTTTCGTCAGCGCAAATTGATTACGCAATTGCGCGTTTATCATTACACTTTCATGCACATTATTCTTCCAAAAAACAATAAAAATGACCTGTTCCTTTCCATCTGATAGAGGCTTTCGTCCTACTGTTAAATGAAGGAAGGTCCCGAAACAGGGTAGAAGGTCCGAGATTTCAGTAAAAAAGCAAGTGAAACCGGCTTTTCCGCAGGCTCCGGCTCCTTTCGCAAGGAGCCTTTTTTTTGCGTGCGGCCCGAATTGTTCCGAAGACATGATGGTTCAAATCGTGTATAATTTCCTCAAAAGATTTCTATTTTTTAGCAGGTCCAGGAGGATGAAGAATGACGTTTTTCCAACGGATGCTGGCCAGTATCGGTTTTGGCGCCGCTCAAGTGGATACACGCCTCAGCAAGAATGCCTATTACCCGGGTGAAGAGGTCGAAGGTGTCGTTCACATCCGCGGCGGCCAGGTCGAACAACGCATCGAGGAAATTTATGTTTCGCTGGTCACCGAATACAAGCGCGAAGTCAATAACAGCCGTGTGAAGGAAACGAGAGAAATTGCCAAATACCTCGTCTCGGACCCGTTCACGCTCGGACCGAACGAAGAGATGGAGGTGCCGTTCCGGTTCAGGCTGGCCGAACATACGCCGCTTACGCTGGGGCATACTCAGGTCTGGTTCTCAACGGGGCTCGATATTGCCAGCGCAATCGACCCGAGCGACTCCGACCGGATTGAAGTCATTCCCTCCCCGGAGATGCAGGTCGTGTTCGACGCCGCGGACCGGCTCGGCTTCCGGCTCCGGGAGGCGGAGGTGAAGCAGTCGCCGAGGTTCGGCGGTCGGATCGGCCTGCTGCAGGAATTCGAATTCGTCCCGGCGGGCCGTTTCCGCGGCGATCTGGATGAGCTGGAAATCAGCTTCCTGCCGGCAGCGGAAGGTCTGGAACTGCTGATACAGATCGACCGCAAAGCAAGAGGCTTAGCGGGCTTTATCGCAGAGGCTGTGGACGCGGATGAAACGCTCCTCCGGCTCCGTATTCATCCGGCAGATCTGGGCAAAGGCTCCTCCTACATGGCCGGTCTGCTTGCCGAATTGATTCAAGATCATTTGTAAAACACTCAGGAGGGCGGGTATTGGTTCGTGTCTAATTAATACGGAGCTCTTCCGCATGACAGCAATGTACGGGAACGGCAGCGGCAGCGGGAGTTCTTGTTTTTGCCGTGCCGGGGGCTGCTGCTATCATGGACGGAGACTTATCTGGAACAGAAATTCGGAGCTGCTTAAGGGAAAACAGCCCAAAAAAGAAGGCAGCGAAGGATAAGAGAATCAGGACTGCCGCATGTCTGGCGCAGCGGTCTTTTTTGTTGTCTGGAAAGGGCGGAGCCCGTTTGATTTTAGAGGGGCGCAGTGATATGATCGTTACAAACTTTTAAGCCTAAGATTCGGGGAAGGGGTTGTCGGGTTATGAAAGCTTTGATCGTCATTGATTATACGTATGATTTTGTCGAAGGCAAGCTTCCGGTAGGGGATCCCGCCATTGCCATAGAGGAGAGAATTACGGCGCTCACGGAGGAATTTCTGGAAGAGGGCGGATTTGTCGTCATGGCCGTCGATTTCCATCGTTTGAACGAGCCTTTTCATCCGGAAACGAAGCTGTTCCCCCCTCACAATATAGAGGGCACGAGCGGACGCGAGCTGTACGGCCGTTTAAACACCCTTTACCGGGAAAAGGAAGGCCAGATCTTGTGGCTGGATAAAACGCGTTACAGCGCGTTCTGCGGTACGGATCTGGAGCTGCAGCTGCGTGCGCGCGGAATCCGGGAAGTTCATCTGGCCGGCGTCTGCACGGATATTTGCGTCCTGCATACGGCCGTGGATGCGTATAACAAGGCTTTCGAGCTGATCGTCCACGAGGATGCCGTGGCCAGCTTTAACCCGGACGGGCACACGTTTGCCCTTAACCATTTCCGTACTTCGCTGGGCGCTCAAGTCGTGAGAGGCAGCGAACCGGTCTAACAGCAGGACTACTACATTGTCAGGAACAGGTGAGACGAATTCATGAGCAGCATACCGAATTTAACCTTACATACGGATAAGTATCAGATCAACATGATGTACGCCCACTGGAAGAACGGTTCCCACCGCCAGAAAGCGGTATTCGAAGCGTTCTTCCGGAAGCTTCCTTTCGGGAACGGATACGCGGTCTTTGCGGGTCTGCAGCGTCTCATCGACTATGTGCACCGTCTTAATTTCGACGAGCCGGCTCTGCGCTATTTGAGCGAGCAGGAAGAGAATTACGACGAAGGATTTCTGGAAGAATTAAAAGCGTTCCGCTTCGGCGGGTCGATCTACTCGATGGAGGAAGGAACCATCGTTTTTGCGAACGAGCCGCTTGTACGGGTGGAAGGCACGATTTTTGAAACCCAACTGATTGAAACGGCACTGCTAAATTTCATCAACTACCAGACGCTGATCGCGACGAAAGCTTCCCGCATCAAGAATGTGTCTCCGGACGACACGTTCCTGGAATTCGGCACGCGCCGGGCCCAGGAAGCGGACGCCGCGGTATGGGGAGCGCGGGCCTCTTATATCGCCGGCTTCGACGCCACCTCGAACGTGCTGGCCGGCATGATGTTCGGCATCCCTTCCAAAGGGACTCACGCCCATTCCTGGGTGCAGGGACACGCTACGGAGCAGGAAGCGTTCGATACATTCGCCGAGGCGCTGCCGAACCAGGTTACGCTGCTTGTGGACACGTACAATACCCTCAAAAGCGGCGTTCCTCATGCGATCCGGACGGCGAAAAAGATGGAAGAGCAGGGGAAACGGATGCAGGCGATCCGTCTGGACAGCGGCGACCTTGCCTATCTGTCCATTAAGGCCCGTAAAATGCTCGACGAAGCGGGCCTGGAGTACGTGAAAATCGTGGCGTCCAACGACCTCGACGAGAACACGATTTTGAACCTGAAGGCGCAGGGAGCCCGGATCGACACGTGGGGCGTAGGCACCCAGTTAATTACCGCGGCCGACCAGCCTTCGCTCGGCGGCGTTTACAAGCTTGTGGCGATCGAGGAAAACGGCGTCATGGTGCCGAAGATCAAAATCTCCGGTAATCCCGAGAAAGTATCCACGCCGGGCTGGAAGGATGTTTACCGGATTATCGGCTCCGATACGGGCAAAGCTATCGCGGATTACATCGTGCTGCATGACGAGACGGATGTCCAAGAGGGCAGGAAGATCAAGCTTTTCGACCCCGTTCATCCGTATATTTATAAATATGTGGACGAGTATGAGGCGGTCAAGCTGCTGAAACCCGTCTTTGAAGACGGCAAGCAGGTATACGAGGTGCCTTCTCTGGAAGAAATGAGAACCCATCACCGGAAGCAGCTCGACCTGTTCTGGCCTGAATATCTCCGCAAACTGAATCCGGAGAAGTATGCGGTCGATCTCAGCACCAAGACGTGGGAAATGAAAATGAAAATGATTGAAAACTTCAATTTCGGCTGATTGATCAAAAAGCCCCGTACCGGGAGACGAATGCTTCGTCCGCCGGTATGGGGCTGCTTTTTGCATGCGGGGAGAAAGTCGAACGGAGAGACGGCCGGGCTTTCTGCCGGTCAAACCGTTTCGTGCCGTTCCGGGATGCGTTTATGCACTATGAGGCCGATGACGACCATAACCAGAAGGGAACCGAGCGCGACCCGGCTGGCCAAGGTGCCCTGATCCTGGAGCAGGAAGGTAATCGTCCCGTAAAGGAGGGGGCCCACAATCGAGGACACTTTGCCGGAGAAGGCGAAGAGGCCGAAGAACTGGCCGCGTTTGTCCGGGGGCGAGAGCTCCACGATCAAGGTACGCGAGGTCACCCACATGGAGCCCATGGAAATCCCGTAGATGACGCCGGCCGCCCAGAACATAGGCTCGTTGACGGCTGTCGTTCCCAGACCGATGGCGACGATCAGCAGCAGGGCGACATAGACTACCGCGCGCTTGGCTCCGTATTTCCGGGTCAGGTAACCGAAGACGAAGGAACCGAATATGCTCGAAACGGTCGCCACGAGATACAAGATGAGAAACCTGACCGTTGAAAAACCGACCACGGTTTTGGCGTACACGGCCATCACGGAGATGGCGGTCTGCAGGGCATCGTTGAAAAAGAAGTAGGCCACCATGAAAAGAAAAATAGGCCGGTATTTCTTCATTTCTTTGAAAGTTGCCGCAATTTCCTTATAGCCGCTTAAAAATCCGGTCTGTACGCGGGAACGGGGTGCGGTAGCCGCCTCTTTGTAGAAGAGGATAAGCGGCAGCGCAAAAAGCAGATAAAGCAGCGCGCTGGGCAGGAAGGTCTGCTCATACTGCTGCCCGCTTGCCAGCGGGTAAACGGAGAGCCCGATCAGGGTACCGATATAGCCGAGCGCGACGCCGAACCCCGAGATGAGAGGAATTTCCCTGGAATTTCCCAGATCGGAAATCATCGCGTCATAGAACACGACCGACGAGCTGAAAAAGAACTTGGCGATGACGAAAAAAAACAGGACGCCCGCCACGGCAAGGGGAAGCCCCAAAAACGAGGTGCTGCTGTGCCAGTTGGCGGATAATGCCATGAGCAGCGTAAATCCTATCGCGAGCAGTGTAAACGGGACCATAAGGCTTTTTTTGCGGCCGGTGCGGTCCATCCAGACGCCGTACAGCGGACTGAGCAGGACGATGAGCAGGCCCGAGAGGGCGTTGGTATACGTAATGAACGTGCTGGCCACCTGATCCATCCGCGCATCGCCGCCGATCACCTGGGTCAAGTAAAACGGGAAGAACAACGTGACGATGTTGGAGGAGAAAATTGTGTTGGCGACATCGTTTAATCCCCAGGAGAGAACGGGCCTGGACAGAAAAAGCTTGCGTCCTTTCGCAGGGAGGGGCGCCGGTGTGACCGGGTTCGATTGAGACATGAGGCACCTTCCTTTTCACGGGTTAAAAAATGTTAGCGCTGGTTTAAATCGGATTTTTTTCTTGTACACACTTATTCGCCCGGCTTTACCGGAATTCCTCTCCTTTTACCTAATATTTGCAATCGCTTTCTGAAAGGTGCTTGAAATAAGGTACAATGGGGAGGAACCTTTTTGCAAAATTCGGGGGCGGGCGAAAGGCCGGGCTTCTACTTATTCCAAATTCAGGGAGGGCTCAAAATGAGCGATCTGCCATCGTTTGAAACCCATACGGAGAATCTCCGCCGTTTGATCGATGAAAGCGAGCGCATCGTGTTTTTCGGCGGCGCGGGTACTTCCACGGAAAGCGGGATTCCCGATTTCCGTTCTTCAAGCGGCTTATACAACAGCGGGGCGGAGTACGACTATCCGCCGGAAGTGATGCTGAGCCGCAGCTTTTTTATCCGCGAGCCGGAGAAGTTCTACGCCTTCTACAGGGGCGAGATGCTTCACCCGGCGGCCAGGCCGAATCCGGCCCATCTGGCGCTTGCGGAACTGGAGCGCAGCGGCAAGCTTACCGCCGTCATCACACAGAATATCGACGGACTCCATCAGCTTGCCGGAAGCAAGCACGTTCTGGAGCTGCACGGCTCCGTGCTCCGGAACAAATGCCTCTCCTGCGGCGAGGGCTACGGACTGGATGCGATCATGGAAAGCATCGAGACGGTGCCCCACTGCACGGTGTGCGGAGGCATCATCAAGCCGGACGTCGTCCTCTACGAGGAAGGGCTGGATGCGCATGTGCTGGGGAAAGCGGCGGCTCAAATCGCCGCGGCCGATTTGCTGATCGTCGGCGGCACCTCGCTGACGGTTCAGCCTGCCGCAGGCATGGTAGGCCGGTTCCGCGGCGGCCGTCTGGTCCTGATCAACCTGGACCCGACCCCATACGATTCGCACGCTTCCTGTATTATCCGGGAGCCGATCGGAGAAGTACTGGCGCCTTTTGCGGAAAAAAGGGCATAAAGGGCTTTTTCGAGAAGAGAAGGACTGATTCGGGAAGGAATCCGGCGGGGCGGGCAGCGAATTTCTTTCGACAGGCGCGAAACGCGGTTCGACGGTTGAACCGGACGGAGCCGGATTCCAAAAGTCAAAGGAGACATGACAGCATGAGACGCGGTCTGGATATAGCAGGATACGCTTTCTCCCGGTTGGGTAAACGGGGGAGTTTAACGGAAGGCGCCGGCAAGCGGAAAGCGCAATCGGATGCTGCAGGAGCGAAGGCTTTGAATGAGGGCGGTGGCCGCAAGGGTCACGGGACGCATGCGATGTACGCCAGAGCCAAGGGAGCTTTGCGTACGGGAGCGGCGGCGCTGCTGATCGGCGGCATTCTGTTCGCGGCGGGCCCTGCCCGTCAAGCTCTTGCCGACGATGCGGTCACAAGCGGCAGCAGGCAAATAAACGCGGGCGGGAAAAGCTTCTCCGTCAAGTGGGTGCGCGTCGATGTGACGGACCCTTATCTCGAGGTTGTGCCCGTTACGGCCTCGCGCGGCATCGGGTATGACGAGAGCTTCTCGTCCATGATCGCCAGGACGGGGGCGGTCGCCGCGGTGAACGGGACTTTTTTCAATGCGTATGAAAAAGACGCTTCGATCCGTTACCCGAACGGCCTTATGCTGAAAGACGGGGAGCTGCTGCATTCCGGGGAGAACCAGTCCCTGGTTGTCGATGCGGACAAGACGGTAGACATCCGGAAGCTGAAAATGTCCTATACGATTACGGCGACTCACGGGGGCAAGGATTATACGTTTTCTCCATGGGGGACCAATAAAGATTACGGCGATTCCCAGCCTGACCAGGTCGTCTGGTTTACGCCCGAATACAAAGCAGCCGTGAGCAAGAGCGGAACGACGAAAGTGGTGGTGCGGGACGGCGTCATCACGGCCATTACCGGCGATGCCGTGTACGTACCGTACGACGGGTACGTTTGTCTGATCGGAAACAGCTCGAACAACAAGAACAACCTGCTTCCTCACCTCCATGTGGGCGATACCATCCAAACGAAGCTGGATGTGACGGAGAACGGCCAGCGCGTTCAAGGAGCGGAGTTGTGGCAGAGCGCCACGGGGGTCGGCCCCAAGCTCGTGACCGGCGGCAAGGTGGATATCGACCCTGCCCGGGACGGCTTCACCGATCCGAAAATCACGAAGCAGGCCGCTATGCGCAGCTTTGTGGGTGCGGATGCCCAAGGCAGACTCGTTATGGGGACGGTTAACGGCGCAACGATGAACGATCTCGCACAGATTGCGCTTTCGATGGGCTTGACCGATGCCATGAACATGGACGGCGGGGCCAGTTCGGGGCTGTACGCCAACGGAAGCATGCTGACGGCCCCCGGACGGGCTCTGAGCAACGCGCTTGTGGTGAAGAGACACGCGACCCCGCAGGTGCAGGTTGCGGTGAACGGCCAGTTGTCCGCAGGCTTCAAAGGATTTATCGGCGGCGAGACGACGATGGTCCCCATGCGCCCTTTGCTGAACGCGATGAATACCGAATACAAGTGGGACAACGCGGCGCATTCCCTGACCTTGAAGAAGGGGGACGTCGAGATGGTCATGACCGTCGGCAGCTATTATATCCGCGTCAACGGCACGGATTACTGGGTGCCTGCCGCGCCGCAGCTGCTGGATAATTATTTGTATGTCCCTTTGCGTTTCACGGCCGAGAAGATCGGGGCGGAGGTCAAGTGGAATCAGAGCTTGTACCGGGCCGACATTGTACTGCCGTGAGGCTGTAAGATGGGGTCCCTGCCGGGAGGCGGGGGCTTTTTTGTGCTCGATTGGCATGAGTGGGTAGGTGTGGGAGTGGAGGTGGGTAATTTTTCATGGCCTCTTGGAAAGCAAGGCCTGAATCAGATGAGCATCGGGAAATTTGGCAAGGACTTTGAAATAATACGGTTTAATTATTGACAATAGCCCTATGGATGGATACTAAGCTGATTGGTTGGTGACCTAGTTGATAACAAATCTATATTTTGTACGGCACGCTCATTCTACTTATTCTCCCGATGAATTAAATAGACCCTTATCAGAACGTTGTCCGTTGCACAGCAATGCTTGCACACAAAAAAAGCCGGGCCCGGCAGACGGACTCTTCATGAGTCCGGTGCCGGCCGGCTTGAGCCGCGTTACCAGGCGCGCGTGTACTGCTTCGGGGCAAACGCGGGCTCGAATTCGAGCTCGCGCGCTGCCGTGCGGGGCCAGTACGGATCTCTCAGCAGCTCGCGGCCGATGAAGATGAGATCGGCCTGTCCGCGCTCCAGAATATCCTCGGCCTGCTTGCCGCTAGTAATAAGACCCACCGCCCCTGTCGGAATGACGGCCGTGTTCTTGATCTGGTCGGCCAGGGATACCTGATAGCCCGGATAGACGTCGATCTTGGCGGGAACGACGCCGCCGGAGGAGCAGTCGATGAGATCGACGCCCTGCTCCTTCATGAGGGAGGCGAAGAACGCGTAATCCTGAATGCTGTTCCCGTTCGGGTCGTACTCATCCGCGGAGACACGGACGAAGAGCGGTCCGTCCCACTGCTCCTTAACGGCGTTGATGATCTCCTGCAGGAAGCGGTAGCGGTTCTGCCTGCTTCCCCCGTATTCATCCGTCCGGTGATTGGAGAGGGGCGAGAGGAATTCGTTGATAAGGTAGCCGTGAGCGCCGTGAATTTCAATCACGTCGAACCCGGCGGCTTTCGCTCTCCGGGCCGCGTCGGCAAATGCCCGGACGGTCTCGGAAATCTGCGCCGCCGTCATTTCCTCCGGCGTCTTGCCGCCGGGAAAAGGGATGGCGGACGGAGCGACGATCGGCCCGTCCAGCTCCGCTTTGCGTCCGGCGTGCGCGATCTGGATGCCCGCCTTCGATCCGTGGCTGCGGATCAGCCCGACCAGCTCGCGCAGCCCCTCGACATGGTCGTCACTCCAGATGCCCAGATCCTGCGGAGAGATGCGGCCCTGCTCCGTCACGGCGGAGGCTTCCAGGATGAGCAGGCCGGTGCCGCCGACCGCTCTGGAAGCGTAATGGGTCCGGTGCCATTCGGTCACTTTGCCGTCCCGGTTTTCGCAGGAATACATGCACATCGGCGACATGACGATCCGGTTGGGAAGGGTAACGTTCCCGATAGTAAACGGTTCGAACAATTTCATGGAAAATCCCGCCTTTCCGACAAATTTATGTACGCTGCTCGTTCCATTATACTCCTCACCCCATACTCCGATCAAAAAACGGCGAGGACTAGCCTCCGGAAATGCGATGCAAAAAGCGCCGGGTCCGCTCTTGGGACGGCGAGTCCAGCACCTGCGCCGGAGTTCCTTCCTCGACGATGACCCCGCCGTCCACGAAGACGATGCGGTCGGCCACGTCGCGGGCGAACTTCATCTCGTGGGTGACGATGACCATTGTCATTCCTTCGCGGGCGAGCTGCCGGATGACCTCAAGGACATCTCCCACGAGCTCCGGATCAAGCGCCGAGGTCGGCTCGTCGAACAGCAGGACGAGCGGGTTCATCGCCATGGCGCGGGCGATCCCGACACGCTGCTGCTGGCCCCCGGACAACTGGTGGGGGTACAGCCCGGCTTTATCGGCAAGCCCGACCTTGGCGAGCAGTTCCTGCGCCCTGTCCCGCGCCTCGGCGGCCCGCTTCCCCTGTACCGTGACGGGCCCCTCCATGACGTTGGCCAGCGCGGTCATGTGGGGGAACAGCTCGTACGACTGGAACACCATGCCCGTCTGCCTGCGCAGGGTCAGGATGTCCTGGGAGAACGGCTTCCTGCCGCCGGTAAAGTCCAGCCCGGCATCGCCGATCCGAAGCTTTCCGGCGTCCGGCACCTCCAGGAGATTGATGCAACGGAGAAGCGTCGTTTTGCCGGAGCCCGACGGCCCGATGACGACGACGGTCTCGCCCCGGGCGACGTTCAGGCTGATGCCGCGAAGCACTTCCTGGGACTGAAACTGTTTTTTCAGGTGGGAGAGTTCGATCATAAGAGCCTCCTATCTGGCGGCGTAACGGTCGAAGCGCCGTTCCAGCCGCCGCTGGGCGTACGTGAGTACCGTGCTGAACACCAAATACAGAAGAGCCGCCTCGCAGTAGAGCAGCATGGGCTCGTAATACATCGCCGTCCTCTGCTGGGCAATCTGGAACAGCTCCGTCAGCGTAATCGTAGCCGCAAGCGACGTGTCCTTCACCAGAGAGATGAAGGAATTGGACAACGGGGGGACCGAAACCCTTGCGGCCTGGGGCAAAACAATCCGGCGCAGAGCCTGCCGGTGGGTCATCCCGATGGAATAGGCGGCCTCCCACTGTCCCCGCGAAATGGACAAAATGGCGGCGCGGATGACTTCGGAGTTATAAGCGCCCACACTCAGTGTAAAAGCCAGCACGGCGGCCGGGAACGCATCAATGGTCCAGCCCAGGCTGGGCAGGCCGTAATAGATGATGAACAGCTGCACGAGAAGCGGGGTCCCCCGGATGATCCAAACATAGAAAGCCGCGATCCCCGCCAAGAGCCTCCAGCGCGAAAGCCTCGCCAAGGCGGTCCCGAACGCGAGGACTAGACCGAGCGCAAAGGAGATCAGCGTCAAGGTGACCGTGTACTGCAGTCCCGCTTTCAGCATCGGCCAAAGCGATTCCATAAAAATGTGAAGCAGCCGTTCGCTGCGCTCGGACATACGATTTCAACCCCGTTTCGTCATGTGCTTGTTACTTGGACACGTCCGTTCCGAACCATTTGTTCGAAATGCTCAGGTAAGTGCCGTCCTTTTTCATGGAAGACAGCGCTTCGTTGACGGCTTTAACCAGATCGTTGTTGTTTTTATTAAAGAGGAAAGCGCTCTGGGACGCTTCCGTCGTTTCCGCAACGACCTTGATCGGCGCATCGGGCTTCTGTTTTTTGAAATCGAGGTAGGACAGGTTGTCGTTGATGGTCGCATCGATCCGTTTGGAAATGAGCAGCTCGATCGCCTGGTTGAACCCTTCGATCGCGACGATCTCCGCTCCGTTCTTCTTGGCGATATCCGCGAGGTTGCTGGTGAGCGACTGTCCGGATTTTTTGCCTTTCAGGTCCGCGAGTTTCGTAATGTCCTTGTTGTCTTCGCGCACGATAAGAACCGCTTTGGAGACGATGTACGGATCGGAGAAATCATACTTTTCTTTGCGGTCTTCGCGGATGGACACCTCATTGGCTACGAGGTCGAAACGTTTGGCATCCAGCCCGGCGAGCATGCCGTTCCAGTTCGTTTCCTGAAACTCCGCCTGGACGCCGAGTCTTTTCGCCACTTCTTCCGCGAGTTCCACGTCGAATCCCGTCAGTTTGCCGGATTTATCGTGGAATGTGAAAGGAGCGTAGGTGCCTTCCGTGCCGATGCGGATTTTTCCGGCGGATTTGATCGCGTCCAGTGTGCCCGCACCGGCGGAAGGAGTGGCGGCTCCGGGCGAGGGCGAAGGAGATGGCGCGGGGGTAGCGGTTTTGCCGCACCCGCCGAGCAGCAGGGTACAGGCGAATACGGCGGTCAGAGCGATGCCGCCTTTGCGGAAAGAGTTCATTTGTCAGGGCCTCCAGTAACTTGTTATATTTTGTATAGGTTTCCTTAACCGCTCGGAATTATGAATGAGATTCCCAAAAGTTTTCGTCACGGAGGTTGTATCATGAAAGGGCTGAAGCCGTTTTTTTTCGTTACGGACATCGGATTTATCGTGTACTGGCTGGTTACGTTTTTCCATCTGCTCCCGGATAGCGCGTTGTTCAAAGATTACGACAATCCCGTTATCGTCGCGTGGAACTGGTCGTTCTTTCCTCTGGATCTTCTTATTTCGTTTACGGGGCTGCTCAGTATCTATCTTCAACGGAACAAAAGGGCGGCATGGCGAAGCTGGGCGCTCGTATCTCTGGTCCTGACGTTCTGCTCGGGGCTGCAGGCGATCGCATTCTGGGGATTCAGCGGCGATTTCGACGCGGCCTGGTGGGCCTTCAACTTGTATTTAATGATCTATCCGCTGTTCTTTCTGCGGTACTTTATCGCGCGGGAGCCATCTTCGGCTTCGGCGTAATCGGGCAAGGGAAAAAGAGGACAAGGCAAAGCCCCCGGTTTTACGCCGGAGGGCTTTTTTGCTGTCATCAGAAGTTCATCTCGTGGGTTATCGTCTATTTAGACCGACTAGAGAGGTTTGTCTCTAATTCATCCGTCCAAGCAGAAGAAGCGCAGCGGCGAAAAAATAGACAAAGTAATCAAAAACTTTTTGAAATAATTTGATGAATTTGTAATTAATAATTGTTTATAGTCTTTTTCGACTTCCTTAAGATATTCTTGACGCGTATCCGATTTAGAGACAAATTATCGTATTTATAAGACGATTTAAAGACCTTGTCTTTATATAATCCGGCATGAAATACTGGAACTATCTTGGGAAGCAGAAAGGGAGACCTATATGAAAACCGTTCAAGAACTGGAAGCGAAACTGGCGCAGCCCTCTGAGGCGCTTATCAACGATATGGCCAATCTGGAGGGGGATATTATGCTCCTCGGGATCGGGGGTAAGATGGGGCCGAGCTTGGCTAGGCTGGCGATGAACGCCATTAAAGAAGCGGGCGTGGACAAAAAAGTATACGGGGCTTCCCGGTTCTCATCCGGCGGGTTGCGAGAAGAGCTTGAGGGAGATGGGGTCAAGACGTTTGCAGTGGACCTTCTTGACGACGAACAGCTCCGTGGACTGCCGGACGTGAAAAATATCATCTACATGGCGGGCAACAAATTCGGAACGACAGGCAACGAGCATTTTACCTGGGCGATGAATTCGTATTTACCGGGACGCGTAGCCGAGAAATACCGGGATTCGAGAATCGTCGTGTTTTCAACGGGGAACGTTTATCCGATCACACCGGTTCACCAAGGTGGCGCCACGGAGAGCACACCGCCCGCATCCGTCGGGGAATACGGTCAGTCCAGTCTGGGACGGGAGCGGGTGTTCACGTACTTTTCGCACAAATATAACATTCCGATGGCGATCTACCGGCTGAATTACGCCATTGATATGCGCTATGGAGTGCTGCTCGAAATCGCCAAATCCGTCAAATCGGGCAAGCCGATCGACATTACGATGGGGCACGCGAACGTGATCTGGCAGGGAGACGCGAACGAAATCGCCATCCGCTGTCTGAATCATTGCAGTACGCCTCCTGAGGTGTTTAACGTCACGGGGCCCGAGACGCTTTCGCTGCGCTGGGTCGCAAATGAATTCGGCAGCAGGCTAGGCGTGGAGCCGGTCTTTGAAGGAAGCGAGTCGGATACGGCGCTGCTGAGCAATTCGTCGAAGGCAAGCCGGACGTTCGGCTATCCGAAAGTGTCCGTTCTGCAAATGATCGACTGGATTGCGGAGTGGGTGGAGGCGGACGGCCATACGTGGAACAAACCGACCCATTTTCAGGAGAGAGAGGGGAAATTCTGATCATGGCAGCCCGTAAAAACTTAAGCCCCGACATGCTGGCCGCGCTGCATGACGGCGTGGCGATTCCGGCCCATCCTCTCGCGCTCGACGAGAATAGGCAGTTCGATGAAAAGCACCAGCGGGCGCTGACCCGCTACTATATCGCATCGGGAGCCGGCGGAATCGCCGTCGGCGTCCACTCCACCCAGTTCGAAATCCGCGACGAGGAGGTCGGACTGCTGGAACCGGTTTTGCGGCTTGCTGCGGAGGAAGTGGAAAAAGCGGACCTCCGGCGTCCTTTTTTCAAAATCGCGGGAATCTGCGGCCCCACGGAGCAGGCGGTCAGGGAAGCGGAGCTGGCCGTAAAGCTCGGCTATGATATCGGATTGCTGAGCATGGGCGGCTTGACAGGATACGACGAAGCTCAAATTCTGGAGCGGACCCGCGCTGTCGCCGAGCTTATTCCGGTGTTCGGATTTTACCTCCAGCCTTCTGTCGGCGGACGAATTTTCAGCTTCGATTTCTGGAGGCAGTTTGCGGACATTCCGGGCGTCGTGGCGATCAAAATGGCGCCGTTCAACCGCTACCAAACGATTGACGTCGTACGGGCGGTCTGCTGCTCGGAGCGCAGGGACGAAATAGCGCTGTATACGGGCAACGACGACAACATTGTCACGGATTTGCTGACGACTTACCGGTTTCAGGTGAACGGGCAGCCGGTAGAGAAAAAAATCGTCGGCGGCTTGCTGGGGCACTGGGCCGTCTGGACGCATAAAGCGGTGGAGCTGCTGGAAGCGGTCAAAAAAGTCAGAGACAACCGCGATATTCCGGCGGAATGGCTGACGCGCAACCTTGAGGTGACGGACGCGAACGCGGCGTTTTTCGATCCGGCTCATCATTTCGAGGGCTGTATTCCGGGCATCCACGAAGTGCTGCGCAGGCAGGGGCTTTTGCAGGGCCGCTGGTGCCTCAACCCGAGCGAAGAACTCTCTCCGGGGCAAATGGAGGAAATCGACCGCGTATACCGGGATTATCCCCATTTGAACGACGACGAGTTCGTAAAGGCGCACCTCAGTGAGTGGCTTGCGGACTAATCGTTTATGGAACTCGTGAGTATGCGGGCGCAATCCAAGACAAGCTTCCGATAGCTGTTTGTTGGCCGTTTTATCTCATTCGGCCCTTTATGGCGCCGTTCTTCCGGCAGTCTGCCGACAGTTCTGCTATCCGTTCCGCCACCCGTTCTGCCGACAGCTAAACCCCGCTTTGAAAATGTGCGGCCCGTTACAAGATCCGGCAGTTGAATAGAGACGAGAATCGCAATAGAATAGGAATTAGGTGCTGGTCAATTAATTAGGGAGATCAGCCCGGCCGAGCGGAAAAGCGTGTAAACGCTGCCGCCCTGCTAAAATGATTAGGACAGGGAGGAATACTGGGTGCGGTTCAAAGATGTTTTTTCGATTATCGGTCCTTCGATGATCGGCCCATCGAGCTCCCATACGGCCGGAGCCATCCGTCTCGGGCGGGTGGCCAGGCAGCTATTCGGTCAGCAGCCGGACAAAGCCGAGCTGACTTTCTACGGGTCTTTTGCCGATACGTACCGCGGCCACGGGACAGATTTGGCGATTGTCGGCGGCCTGCTCGACTATGAGACGGACAACAGCCGGATTCCGGATTCACTGGAGGATGCGGAAGCGGCGGGAGTCGAAATCGTTTTTCATACGAGCAAAGGACTGACCGTTCATCCGAATACAGCGAAAATCGTTCTCTATGCCGGCGGCCAGGAATTGAGCATGGTCGGCGCGTCGATAGGCGGAGGCAATATCGAAATTCTCGGAATTAACCAATTCGATCTTAAGTTCACGGGAGAATTCCCGACGCTGGTCGTTTCTCATCATGACCGGCCCGGAATGATCGCCGATATTACCGCTATTTTGCAGAAACACAATGTCAATATCGGCTATATGGATCTGGACCGCAAAGGCCGCGACGGCGATGCCATGACGGTGATTGAAGCGGATTCCGTGATTACGGATGACCTGATCGGAGAGATTTTGCGGCTGAGCGAGGTAGACGGAGTGAAGATCGTGGATCTGAAGGAAAGAGGGCAATCATGAGATTTCGGACGCTTAAAGAACTGGCGGATATTTGCACGGCCGAGAACAAATCGATTTCCGAGTTTATGCTGGAGGAACAGGCTAAGGAATCCGGCCGCAGCACGGAGCAGGAATTCGGCAAGATGGCCGCTTACTACAAGATCATGAAGGAAGCGGTACAAAAAGGCCTCACCGAGGACACGACGTCCCGCAGCGGACTGACCGGCATGGACGCCCAGCGCGTCATGAGCTACATGTCCGGCTCCGTTCCGTCCGTGGGCGAGGAAGCGTGCCGGGCGATGGCCTACGCGCTTGCGGTGTCCGAAGTGAACGCGTCCATGGGCCGCGTCATCGCGACTCCGACCGCAGGCTCCTGCGGCATCATCCCCGGCGTGTTCGTCAGCGCCCAGCAGCGGTTCGGCTGGGAGGACGACCACCTCGTGATGGGCCTGTTCAGCGCCGGCGCCATCGGCTACATCATCGCGAACAACTCGTTCGTGTCCGGCGCCGAGGGAGGCTGCCAGGCCGAGGTCGGTTCCGCCATCGGCATGGCGGCGGGCGCGATGGTCGAGCTGCGCGGCGGAACGCCCGCGCAGGCGGTGCACGCCGTCGGCCTGGCGCTGAAAAACACGCTCGGGCTCATCTGCGATCCCGTCGGCGGCCTCGTGGAGATTCCGTGCATCGTCCGTAACGGCTTCGGCGCCGTCAATGCGCTGGCCGCCGCGGACATGGCCCTTGCCGGCGTGCGCAGCGCGATTCCGTCCGACGAAGTCATCCAGGTGATGTACGAGGCCGGGTCCGCTATGCCCGAGAAGTACAGGGAAACGGCCAAGGGCGGTTTGGCCCAGACGCCGACGGGCAAGAAAATGATGCAGGAGCTGAAGCTCAGCCGCAAACGTACTTAGAGGTTGTGAGCGGGTGAAAGAGCCGTTGCGATACATGCTCGTTTGGGCAGGGGCCATCTCCGACTAGAGGGGATGAAAGTAGTACGCCTCGCGCATGGTGAAGCATTGTAATGCAGCGCCTCACCGTGCGCCGGAGGCTTGCATGGTGCGAAAAAGACACGTCCGGACTGCCGGACGTGTCTTTTTTTGATACGTGCGGAAGCCAGGGGGAAGGCGCAGAGCATCACGGAAGGGACGAGGCCGAGAATGAGCATCGTCATGTGGACCTCTCACTGTGGCACCGCGCGCAGCTCCCGGCGCGCCGTGTAGCGCCGCAAGACGGCGGGCACCTGCGACGGAACTGCGAGCGATGTGCCACAAGACGGCGGGCACTGGCATCGAACTGCGCGCGATGCGCCGCAATGCACAGCGGGCTTGTTTTAAAGCGGAGAAAGGAGATCGGCCGTCCGCTGAAGAATTTTTATACATACAACTAAGCTGGGAGGCTGAAACGTTATGGAATTTACCCTGGATCGATTTCACGGCTGCCTGGCCGGCCTCGCCGTCGGCGATGCGCTGGGAACGGCGGTGGAGTTCAGCAAACCGGGGACGTTCGAGCCCCTTCGGGACATGGTCGGCGGGGGCGTGTTCGGCCTGAAACCGGGTCAGTGGACCGACGATACGTCCATGGCGCTGTGTCTGGCCGAAAGTCTGCTGGCAGCGGGCGGCTTCGATCCCGTTGATCAGATGAATCGGTATGTAAGCTGGTTCAGAGAAGGATATATGAGCAGCACGGGCACGTGCTTCGACATCGGAAACGCGACGCGGGAAGCGCTGCTGCTCTTCGAGCGCACCGGAGAGCCCTTCTGCGGCTCGCTCGACCCGTATTCCGCCGGCAACGGCTCCATTATGAGGCTGGCTCCCGTGCCGATGTTCTATGCCGCCGATCCGGCTGCGGCCGTGGGCTTCGCGGTGCAGAGCTCTCGCACGACCCACGGGACGGCGGAGTGCCTGCAGGCGTGCGGGCTGCTCGCCTGCTACCTCCTCGCGGGCCTGCACGGCCGGAGCAAAGCGGAGCTTCTTGCGCCGGATGCTTACCGCGAATGGATGGAGGCGGCGGGACTGGAGCTGTCCGGCGGCCTCGCCGAGATTCTTGCGGGTTCTTACCGGCGCAAGGAACCTCCGGCGATCAAAGGCTCCGGCTATGTCGTCCAGTCGCTGGAAGCCGCTTTGTGGGCTTTTGACAAGTCCTCAAGTTTTGAGGAAGGGGCGCTTCTGGCCGTAAATCTGGGCGACGACGCGGATACGACAGGAGCCGTTTACGGGCAGATTGCCGGGGCTTACTACGGCTATGGCGGCATACCCGAGTCGTGGCGGGAGAAGCTGGCGATGCGCGGGAAGATTGAGGAGATAGCGCGAAATCTGCACGGTTTGCAGCGTGCTTAATGCTTGTTGAATCATGTGTGGTGTCAGAATTAACTGCAACGCAGAAGGTGGTATAAAGGAAAATGGGGATGATAGAACGATATGGACACTAAAAAAAATATTGAAAATATCAGCCTATTAAAAGAGAAAATATCTGATTGGCATAAATTGAGTGACGAAGAGCTTTTTCTTGCTGTAAAAGAGTTTGAGAAAACGCCCAGGTTAGAGGTTTCCATTTATTATCAAGATTTATTTAAGGATCCGAAATTTTCTAACACCCTTCTTGATATCTATAATAAACATAAGGATAATACTAAACTTGTGGTTCTGCTTGTTTCAGCAATTGGGAATATGATTCAGAGATATGAGCTTCCGGAAACGAAGGAAATTTACGAATTCATGCTGGAAAACTCCGATAAAAGCAAGATAGGACCTTATGTCGCAATATTCCTGCCTAGATTGAAGAATTTCGAAAATTACGATAAAAAATGGGAATATTTTATGAATATTAAAAAAATGTCACCCAAAAAAGTAGCCGAAAGTTCTTTTGAAACTATAATGGATTTGTATTTAGAAGAAATTCCGGAACCATATAAAAATGAGGCCCTACAATATTTCAATAAAAAAGCAGAAGAGTCTAACAATGAATACGGTAAACAATACTATGAGGATATCGTTAATAAAATCAAGAATTGCGAAACCTTGCAGACAGAGTGACAAGCATGACAAGCCGACCGAGCATCTATAATGATTGCTCATAAATATACGACAGATGCTAATTTGTTGTTAGAAAAAAGAAAAATACAAGAATGGAAACAGGTTTTTAATGATTGGTTTGCACGCTGTGAAAGCAAAATACCTGCTAAATATAGAGAGGGTATAAAAGAAAATGGCGATGAACTTTTCAAGGAGTTAGAACAATATGGACACTAATAATTTTGAAGAAACCATTAAACCCTTCTTCTGGGTAGCCCATGAAAGTAGTTTTTCTGTATGTTTGAACGCGGGAAGCTATAAACCGGAAATTTTTGAAACAAGAGAAGATGAAGGCTTTGAGGGAAATGGTTATGATTGGGGATCTTTAGCACAAGTTTTTTTAGATGAAAGAAAACCGCATCTGGCAGAAGCTATCGGATTTGATCCTGAAGCAGGAATGTTTTGTGCCTATTCTTCAAATCCTGAAAGCTTAAAAGAATTTATTGTAGACTTTAAAAAAGCCTGTGAAGATGATGCTGTAATAAAGGATTTATTTTCAAGAGCAGAGCTGGATTAATACTTATCTAATACAAAAAGCGCGAGTCTCGGCTTCGGGAGAACTCGGAGCGTCACACCGATATCCATTGAATTTGGTAAGCTAAAAAAGAAGCCGGGAAGGCTTCTTTTTCTTTTTTACGGCGGGCGGAATGTGCAGCGAAAAAGTGCAAAATTTTCCCTCTAAAACGAACCGGATTCTGCTATACTAAAAGTCTTGAAACTACACGGGAGGCTGTATTTTTTTATGTGGAATTCGATTGGCATGTTAAGTTTACTCGGTTGTGTCGTTTTGTTCGTATGGGCCGTTGTCGCCGTTATCCGGAAGAACGGAAAAGCCAAAAATATTTTTATGGGGTCCGGGGCCTGTTTCGTGCTGATGATCGTGGGCGCGGTAAATGCGGGACCCGAGAAGCCCTTAAACGTGCCGGTGTCGACGCCGGTGGGAGCAAAAGCTCCGACTGCGGACCAGACCCCCGTTGTAACGCCTGAGCAGGGGACGCAGACGCAGCAGGGCGGCACATCTACCGACGATAACCGGGAAGACGATGCCGATACGGACACCACGGTCATCGTACCGTATAAGACGGTAAAGCCGACCGTGACGCCCAGGCCGACCGTGACACCCAAGCCGACGGCAAAAATATCGCCCTCACCGTCCGCTTCCCCAACGGTTAAACCGGCGGCAACGAACACGTCAAAACCGACGGCGTCGCCAACGGTCAAACCTGGGACCACGCTGTCGCCCAAGCCGACCACAACTCCACCGCCTAAGCCTGGGGTTTCCGCTTCACCGAAACCGACTGTAGCGCCCCAGCCGACACCACGACCGGAAACCGCGAAGCCGACTCCGACGCCGGCGGCCAAACCGTCTACACCTTCGCCGCCTTCCACACCGAAACCGACTCCGAAAACGTCGAAAGGATGAGGACGGATCGGGGGCTCTCTTTTATAGAGTAGGCTTTTAATCTATTTTTCGTATGAATCATCGGTAATAGTGGGTGTTTTTTGAATTATCATTTTCCATTTGCACAGTGGTATAATTATCGATAGTACAAAATCTATTATAGTGGGGCGGTAATTAGAATGGAAACCGGCGATAAAGTAACAATCACAGTAGAAGCTACAGTTCATGCTCCCGTTGAAAAAGTGTGGGAATATTGGACAGAACCACAGCATATAACGAAATGGTCTTTTGCTTCTGATGACTGGCATGCCCCGAAAGCCGAAAACGATTTAAGGGTTGGCGGAAAATTTCTCACAAGAATGGAAGCGAAAGATGGAAGTTTTGGATTTGAATTCGGTGGAGAATATGACGAGATCAGAATAAACGAATTGATTTCTTACACGCTTGGAGATGGAAGAAACGTTACGATCACGTTTATTGGTCAAGAAAATAACACCAAGGTAATTGAAACTTTTGAAGCGGAAGCCGCCAATTCCGTTGAGATGCAGAAAGCGGGATGGCAGGCGATTCTGGATAATTTCAAAAAATATAGTGAATCTGTTTAAAGAAAATTAAAAATTCGTTCAAAGCAACGGAATCGTTTGTAAGAATATAGAAGAAAGGGGTCCTCAACCGAGGATCCCTTTTTTAATACTTGTTTTATGAATCCAGCTCGCTCTCTTCTTCTATATCCTCTCTAATAAGGGTATCGAAAAACTGAGTTTCCGTTAGTTTACCGTTATAAAAAGCACGAGCATTCTCTGTAGTTCCGGCTACGGATTGATTAAGCATATCAGCGAAAATAAAATCAGTAGTTCCCAGAGTGATTGCTTGCTTTGCTATTTCCTTGACTGCCTCATTATATTTATTTTCGTTCCCCATAAAGAATAGACCCTCATAGATAGCAATGAATTCCGTGTGGCCGGATCCATCCGTATGGTAATCAACCGAATGAATATTGTAGTTCTTTAAATGTCTCGCTACCTCATCCAGGCTTTTAAAAGTCGGCGATGATTCTATTTCCGCCGTATAAGTATTCTGATCCCACTTCACTTCTGCCCCCAGCGCCTCAGAAACGGCTCTCACAGGAAGCATGGTGGTCCCGTCCAAATTGATTCCAGGTACTTCGCTTTTGACTTCATTGCCGTTAACCGTGACCTTGACGATGGCATTTCCTTTGTAAACTCCATTGATGCTGGATGCAGATACGACCCCTGCGAACACACTAAACACAGCGACAAGCATGATAATTTTCTTTTTCATCTTCTATCTCCATTCTAAAAGTAGGTACAAACCCCATTTAGCATATATTTCCAGTGTTCGAAATGGGGGTATTTTGTCGAATTAGTGGTTTGTCAGTTCAATATCGTCCAAAGTTAATAAGAATTCCTTTCCTAATGGCGCCGAGCTGTGGAAATAAACATTTTCTCATTCATGAAATCATCCGTGAGGGGGCAAAATGGAGATTTGGAGCTTAGCTGTACTACTGTATAATCGAGATACTACTGACAGTAACATAGCGTAAGAAATTTACATTAAACAAAAAGCCGCTCGTCAAAGGGTCTTTTTTATGGGTTGTATTAGGCTGACTTTCTTTTACTCAGATGTACATACAGTATATAGAATATGTAAGTGAGGGGCTGTTCTTATATCTTGCGAATAAAAGCTTAAGAATACACAAAATGTGACATTTAAAAGAGGACTTAGTCTCTATCCAGAGAAATTTTTACATGGTAAAATTAACCTGAAGGGCGAGTTGGTGTTTACATGAGTGTTGAAGAAGAAATATTTGTGACGTGGACAAAGTTGGATCACTATTTAAATGAGCATCCCCAACGGGCTGATCTAATGACTGACATACTTAAAACGTATATCATCTTAGGTGACACCAACAGGAGTTTTGGGAATAAGTTTAATGAAATTACGGGTTTAGATATTGGTGATGATTTAGAGGTAGCTCTGGCATTGAATGAAATATCGTATAATGTTTTTAGTATTAGGGAATTTAAGAACGAACCTTTTTTTAGATTTTTGGTAGGCATGTTTGGCGAATTTTTTATGAATATGGTAAACCGGTTTGCCGATCCATACGCTATTTCATCAATATATTCAACTCGAAATACTATTAGATTAACTAGAAATGACAAAGAACACTTTGATTTAACATTGTCTACAAACACATTACTATTTTCGGTGTCTCGAATGTTGAGAATACTCCAAACAACTTATGAGGAAAATGATTCAGAGTCAGTTTTTGATTTTTGCAACAAAATGATTATGAATCTCAATGATATAAAAAGTACAATTCGTCCTGAACTTACCGATAATGATTCTCTAGGAGAAGTAAGAAATGAATAAGGCGGATCTGGTCATTAAATATTTTAATTACTTTAAAGAACACACACAAACTGAAGATAACATATTCGATGAGGATGCCTTAATTCAAAATATAAACTCTAGACAAAGAAGATTACAATTTAACGATACTCCCTTTATTAATGATTCAACACCGAGTATTTACGAACTAAGAAGTGTGGTAAATGAATTAAAAGAAGCAATTCAGCAAATGGCATCATATATTGAAGGTGGTGGCGGTAGCATGGATGATATAAAAAAATTAACACAAACTGTTTCTGACATAGATAAGCGGCTAGTTAAAACTGAAACTCATGTTGATTCGATTGTAAGTACTTTAAGTCGTTTGGAAGCCAAAATAGATGCATTGCCATCAAAGGATTATGTCAGTAAGCTTGTTACAGATATTTACGTATCAATTGAAGGTACTAAAACGCTAATTGAAGGAAATAAGACGTTAATTGAGGGGAACAAAACTTTAATAGAAGGAACTAAGACTTTAATTGAAAAAAAACACTCGACAATAATTAAATGGGTAGTGGGCACTGGGCTTGTTGCAGTTGGTGCGATATTTACTATAATGAAATATTTCAAGTAAAAAAGACCCTCTATTGTGAGGGTCTTTATCATTTTTTAATCAAACTTTGTGTAAGAAACCATCACATCTTCAATTCCCATATATAGACAACTGTTTTATAATCAATTTGAGACATAGAAAGGAGGAGTGAGGATTGACAGAAATTCATCTGTTACCCAGTAATCTAACGCTTGCTGACTACTTGCCGAGTTTATACCCAATCTTTTTGGGCGTGGGTATAATGTTAATTGCAGTGTTTGGCAGAAAATTGTGGAATTATTTAAGCAATCAGTTCTAATAAAAAAGACCCTTCACCTAATGAGGGTCTTTTTTTATTAATACTTTGTATTATGGATTAAATTTTATGGTACATTGGTAATAACAAATGCGGCGCTACTGTTACCAGAAACCATGACCTCTTCGGTCGTGCGGAAATCCTTTTAGGATAAGGAACAGGGCGCTGCTTTTTTTTGCTTTGTATTATGGATTAAAATTCTAAATGGAGCCTTGTTGTAAATAAATGTCGACTGGAATAATATTCATTGTTATAATAATTTTGCGGTCCTTGGCCTTTGCAGTGAGAAGGGAGGATCGATGGTACCGTTACTAGCGTTAATTTTTACGGTTATGTTTGGCGTTTTAGGTCTTGTAGTACAACTGCTCATCGCACTCATTAACAAGAAATAACCTTTCTACACAGTAACTATTCTATCCGACTGAAGTAACGTCAGACTACATAATTTAGGTTTCGGGGCAGACTAGTCATCTGCTAGGCCATACATACTGTTCTATTCCGAAAGGGGACCGTGTGGTTAACGTTATGGATTAGGCATGAAATTACGAAAGTAGATACAAAAGAGGGACCGTACTGGCAGGTACGTGTCCCTCTTTTGTAATCAAATACTGGTTGTTGCGCGCGAGGATCAATGATCCTAATACTTGAAACTGTTTACTTGCGAGGATCAAAGATCCAATTCTTGAAACTATGTACGATAGTCAGTCGTACAGCTAGAAGGTGTCGATTCGCATGGCGCGTTATCAACGTGTTTCTACGGTTAATTCTATTTTACAGGAATTTACTTGGTAAAACAACGGTTTTATCGTATTTACAATACGGTTTTTCGTTACTTTTTATTATGGATTAAAATATCCTTTAGGCAATTGTTTCTTCACTACGTGACCTTTACTACAAATTCTGTCCTCGCCGTTTCTAATGAAAAATGAAACAATGTCCCCGCACTCCAAACACATTTGATCAAATTCAACTTCCTTTTCAGAATCAGGAATCGCCTCGGTGAGCATCTTGGAGAGAGTAGAGAAGCTGATGCAAGAAATATTGTACTTCTTTCCATATTCATAGGCACTATCGGTAAAATAACAAGTGGCAACAAAGATGCCCTTGTATGCTTTCTCTTCCGTCATCGCGGCGAATAGTTTTTGTAATAATGGCCTGCCGATTTTCTTGTCCGGTCCATATTTTTTACACTCAATCAAGTACTTCTTACCATTTTTCCAAGCTATAATGTCTTTTCCTCCATCGTTAACGTATGGGGTCAACTGAACATCATAACCTAATTTTTTATATAGGTTTGCAATAGCTTGTTCAAACTCGCGGGGAGTGAGTGAATAAAAATCTTCAGCTCGCTCTTTTCGTAATTGGTGTATTCTTCGTGCTTCCTGATCTTGAAGTTCTATTGCTCGTTGAAGAATTTCGGCTTTTAATTTCTCTTCTTCTTCTCGTCTAAGTGCATTGGAACATTCGATACATCTTCTTTTTCTATAACCGTTAAAAACTTGATGCTCACAGAACCTATCCAGGTAAAAATAATCAGCTGCTTTATATACGATAATAAAAAGTATAAAGATGATCGCCAATGAGATTATCGTAGAGTCATTTATCATGTTGGGTGCTCTTTTGATTTAAGTTGTTCAATAGATCATTATATACCGGAAAAACTGTGTTATGGCGCATGTAATCTACTTCTTCAATTTGTTTCTCTAAATGATAAAGAATTCGATTTGTTTTGGGGCTATCGCAAGTCTGCAGTATACGTTTGTAGTTATAAAGCGTATAAACAAATTCTTCTGGGTTATCAATCGGTTGGTAGATATACTTCGTTGTACCGTCTTCGGTTATAGTTGCATTCCTGTAAAGACCTCTTTTGCCCTCTAGAACACTATAACGTGACAAGAATTTAGAAACTTCATCCCCAATATCATCAGCTAACAATAACGGGTTAGTTTTTGAACCAGGCGGAATGACTGAAGCAATTGTGAAGACGATGAAAAAGATAATAACATAGCCGGCAGCTTCTAATGCGTCATTAGACAACGTGCCTTCATTCCCTGCATACCAATTACGAAGATAAAAAAAGATAAAGCATATTAAAAACATTTTTAAGAGTATGAACATAGGTGATTTAGTAAACATCCATTGCATCCCTTTCATTACCAAATACCTTTATTAGATCATATTTTTTGTAGGTATTGTGTCGTTTCATGTCGCTAGATATTTATGAATATTGGGTACGCTTTCCTAGTTGCTGCGTCTGTTTTGTTATATTATTAGAGTATCAATCAAGTCAAGTAAGAAGCAAGCACTCATATTCTTTTTGATATCCTTGATCTTTTCGCATTCTTCTCATTGTCCTTCAAGATTTACAGTTTCCATTTTGCTTACCTGATTTCTTTTTAATCTACAAGGTTCAATTAGGACTTATAAATTTATGAGACCGCCTCACGACTTTCTAATTGAGGAAAACATCATCCTCGGTCAGCCACAGCCGGCGAGTTCCTGCACAACTCCTTCCAAGTAGACAAGGAAGGGAATGAATTCACCTTTTTATCGCTGTTCATTCCTTGAATCCCCCTCACCAATTCCGCCCGTACAGGCACAATTAGGCACCTGCCCTCATACAATGAGAAGACCGCAGCCGTTAATCCATGGTTGGTACGGGAATTGGAGCAGGAGGTGTCCTCTTTGCCAGGATTGTTTAGCGCCATTGCTTTTTTCATCAAAGAACTGACACTGCTGGTATCGTACGTCAAGAACAACGCGTTCCCGCAGCCCCTCACTGAGGCGGAAGAAAGCAAGTACTTGCAAAAAATGGCGGAAGGCGATGCCCACGCCCGCAATTTGCTCATCGAACATAATCTTCGGCTTGTTGCACATATCGTCAAGAAGTTTGACAACACCGGCGAGGATCTGGAAGACCTCATTTCGATCGGGACGATCGGCCTCATCAAAGCGATCGAGAGCTTTTCCCCGACCAAAGGAACCAAGCTGGCGACTTTCGCGGCAAGATGTATAGAGAATGAGATCCTGATGCACTTGCGTTCTCTGAAAAAGACACGAAAAGACGTTTCTCTACACGATCCGATAGGAACCGACAAGGAAGGAAACGAAATCACCCTCATAGATATCCTAGGCACGGAAGCGGATGACGTTGTCGACAAGGTGCAGCTCAAGATCGAGAAAAGCAAGATTTACCGCAACCTAGATATTTTGGACGAACGCGAAAAAGAAGTGGTGGTCGGACGGTTCGGGCTGGAGCACGGCGGGGAAGAGCGGACCCAGCGGGAAATCGCGAAAGAACTGGGAATCTCCCGGAGTTATGTTTCACGCATCGAAAAACGCGCGCTGATGAAGCTGTATCACGAGTTTTACAAAGCGAAGCGGTGAACCGGACTTTTCTGCAAAGAATGATCCCCTCGTGATGAGGGTTTTTTTATGTTTCGCTTGTAAAACATGTAGCACATAGTGTGCTATATGAGAAAAGAGGTTGGGAGGCGTTCCAGATTGACGACTTTAGGAGAAGTACTAAAAAATCTTCGCGGTAAAGAAAGCCTGAGAGAGGCTGGGCAGCGTGCCGGTGTCAGTCACAGCTATTTGCGCTATGTCGAGAAAGGGGTCGATCCCAGAACCGGTGCCGCATTGAGACCTTCTCCGGAAACGTTAAAGCGTCTGGCCAAAGCATACACTTATCCCTATCAGCAACTGATGAATATGGCGGGGTACTCGGGTACGGAAGCCGGTGAACCGGAAAAGAACTACCTCTACCTTTTTGACCAGGAAACGCTGGAGCGTTTTGATGAACTGAGCGAGGGAGATAAGCTGTTTATCGTATCGCAGTTCGAAAGTTCCGTTAAGTACTTTTACAACAACCATCTTGCTTCAAAAGAAACAGCTTCCGCTAACACTGCCGTGGAACGTACCTAAATCATCTGTCAACATAAGATCTTCAGCATGCCTGCGCTCCATACCCTATTTTGAAAGACCTTGCATGAGGTCTTTTTTTTCTTTAGCATTTTCGACAAAATAACCCCATATTCAATGGCTGCAAAATATGCTTGAATGAACGAGGAAGTAATTTATAGGAAAAGAGCGGATCGGAATATTTATCTACGCCGCCTATAGCTTGGTCGATTATGTATGGCCCATGTATGAGTCGGGGGAAGTTGCCGCTTATTTCAGCGACTATCCGGCTTTGGCCGCGGCTGTTTTGGTGGAGACGGTTTCGCATCTGTTCTATGCGGTATGTCCATTGGTTCTCGGCTACTTATGCTTCAAACAAAAACGGCTTTTTAAAACGATGTCCATCGCTTACCTGCTGCTAAGTTTAGTGCTTTCTACCGTTGCTTATTTCGCTTACTTGTCCGTTTCCGAATTGGCTTCCGATTTTGTGGATGGGGCCTTGAGAGATTTGATAAAAAGCGGGATCATCTGTCTGATTTGGACTTTGTATTTTGTAAAATCGGAACGTGTTAGAAATACGTATGTCGCTTGACGTTTAACGAGATTATCCAAGGTTATGCCCTGTCTACACGATGACCCTTGACAATTTGTCAGGGGTTTTACTTCTTCACAAAATTCAGCTCCTTTACAGGAGGAAAATGGCAATTATAGTAGAAATGTATAAGTGATCCAATTCCTTGTTTCTATTTTGAAGCGGGATTCAAGACGGGAGGCATGGGCAGTGCCAGGTTCACTCAAACTTTTATCGTGGAACATCCAAAAATTCGGGGAGGACAAGATGGACGACACGTCGTTTATCGAGTACGTCGCCCGGGTCATTCAACTGACCGAAGCGGATGTCGTCGGAATCATGGAGCTGGTCGGCTGGCTCGGCAACGAGATCCGGGACACGCTCGTCACTTGCCTCAACAACCTGGAGAAGAAAAAGAACAACGGCAAGGGCAGCGGAATCACCTGGACGGGAGAAGCCAGTGAAATGACGCCGGCGCGACCCAATGAGCAGTATGTGTTTTTATGGAAAAGCGGGCTGTTCAGCAGGCAGGCCAGCCTTCTATGGAACGTTGTCGGTGAGAACATGTTCGACACTTATTTCAAAACCTACAAAGTGAGCAAAAGCAATCAGGAGTTGTTTTGGAAAAGTCTCTTTAAGAACGGTTGGCTCGATGCGGCCTTTATGATTCCTTACAAAAAGTTCGAGCTGATGCTGAAAGATTACAAAAAGTTGGATTTAACGAAGAAAGCCCCCACGATCGCGTTGACCGACGCCCAGAAAAAAGACATCGTCGATCTGCTCCTGGCCGATTCGCCGGAAGCGTTCCCGCTTCGCGGTTCCCGCCCGCCTTTCGTGCTTCGCGCCCTGACGAGCGGAACGAATGTCGACCTTACCCTCGTCCTTTACCATGCACCCGGACCCGGAGACAGCCTGCCGATTATCGCCAGCAACCAGTTGAACCCCACCATCGAGAACGCGGCCGTCGGCGTCATTATGGGCGATTTTAACGTGAGCGCGACGGACGCGGCCAAGCAATGGGCGCTCAATTATTTTGACATGAGCCTCGGTAGACTCCAATATGTGCGCGATGCCCAGAACGCTTACATCCTTGCGCATCCTTTTCAGCGTATTACCGGCCCCGATTTCCCTAAACCCGCCAGCAATCCGGCCTTGTCTACCGTACTCAATTACGGAAAAAGGCTGTGGAGCAGCAAAACGAGTCTCACTTCAACGCTTGTGAATCCTTCCACCACAGTTGCAAGTCCCACCAATATCGAAAGTGTGCTGTCCAGTGAGTATGATAAATTTTTCGTAAAAGCCCCCAAAGCTGATCCTTCGGCGGCCTTTGTGGTCAATCTGATGGACGTGATGATACCCAAAAGCGTACAAACCGGCGTTCAGCTGGATGGCACTCCTATTATGGTGACGCGGTCTACCACGACGGCTTCTTATTCTTTGGAACTGGGAACTCTGGCCCAGACAATCTACAACAACTGGTGGGACCGGCAAAACGCGAAGAAGCGCAAATCGAAAGCGCTTACCGATATGCTTAACGCCGCGCCTAAACTGACCGGACCACCGTCTTCCATGTTCGAAGCGCATTATGTGTACCATCATGCCATCAGCGATCATTTGCCGATCCGGATGGAGCTTCAATATGTGTGAGGCTCGCGGGCAACGAAGCTTGCGCTGCAGGGTGTTTTTGAACTTGCGTAAAAAAGAGAAGGAGGAGTACGCGTGAGCTTTCTGTCCGATCTTCAAACTATGTACGAAGCGGGAAGCCGGACGCTTACGCTGGATACGGCTAAGCTGGGCCCGACGGGCGAGACGCTCCGGCAGTTGACGGGAAGCGGCGCGCTGACCGTAACCGGGGTACAGGAGGCTCCTGCGGAAACGGGGGGGATCATTACTTTTGCAGGCGCGGGTCTTCAGCTGGCCGGCAGCCCGCCGAGGATATTTTTCCCGCCGAACAAGACGGTTTCGGTTCACGGCGCCGTTTACGGGGCGGATTCGGAACCGGTGCTCGTGCTCTCGGTTTCGGTAACGCCGGACTGGCGCTTCGGAGATGCGCTGCCTTGGCTGACGAACACGTTCTGGCAGGGTCTGGCGCTTAAGTCCGGTACGGACGGGAAATCTCCGCGATGGCTGATCGCCGCCGGGAAGGCCGCGGAACCGGAACTGGGCCTTGAATTGAACGGCGCCGTTTATTTCTATGGCGCGCTCGACGAAACAAAAGGACTGCTGCAGGAAGCGGATTGGGTGATCGGCGAAGGCCCGCTCGCGTTCGGTCCCGCGGTTTTGCGGGACGTGGGGGCCCCGGGGTTGTCGCTTGCTCTGAAGCTGCCGGATGATGGCGGCGGGTTATCCGGGCTTTTTCAGGCGATGAAAGTGCCCGTCGACGCCAGGCTCGTCCATGACCCTGCGGCAGCGGGAGCGCCGTCCGGGCTGGAAATCACCGCGACGATTCAGTGGAACGGGAAGCCGGCGCGGATCATCTCGCTCATTCCGCCCGCGGGTGGAGGAATTGCCGAGCTTTCCCTGGAAGGCCCGGTGGATCTTCCTTCCCCTGACGACATCGCTCATTGGTTCGGCGGCGTCAGCATCACGGAGTATCTTCCTCCGTCGTTCGAAAACATGCTGGCGTCCGTCAAGATCGGGCGTCTGGCGCTCGGTATAGGCCTTGGCTCCAGAAGCGTGGAGTACGTGAAGGCGTCGCTTATCGCACTGGACGACAAGATGCTTACCATCGTCCCCAAGTGGGTCGAAATCGGCGATATCGAGGCGGCCGTCGCCGTCCGGAACCCGTTCGATCACCCGAGCGCTTCCTACAAAATGTCCGGCATTCTGGACATCGGGGGCGTCGATCTGCTCGTTTCGGCGAATTTGGTTCCCTCGCCAAGGATTCCCGATCTGTCGGTCGTCGTGCGGATGGAACCGTGGAGCGAAATCGACCTCACGATGATCGCCGCCAAATTCGGCCTGCCGACGGGCGCGTACAAAATAGCGGTGGAGGAGTTCCAGATGGGCGGCTCCACGGCCGGAACGTACTTTATCCGGGCCGGATTGGCCCAACATCCGCTCGGAACGGGCCCGAACACGTTTGTGATGAACAATCTCGTGTTCGAACTGGATTACGACGGCCAGCCGAGCTTCAGCCTGGAGGGGACGATGACCATCGCCGGAGTGGATGCTCATCTGTCGCTCGCGGCCGGTTCCGGCGGCACCGCTGCGGGTGGCTGGGACATCCGGGTGGAGGCGGGGAAAGAGAACCCGATCCCAATGGGGGAATTGCTGGACGATCTCGCCGCCAAATTCAATGTGGGCATTCCTGCTCCCATACGCAGTATGACGCTCAAAAACGTGGAGCTGACGTACGCTTCCTCCGCTTCCCGGAACAGCTTCTTTTTTACCGTGGAAAGCGATTTTAAAGTCGACTCCGTGCCCGTTGCCGTTACGCTAAGCATTCGCGTCGATTCGAAGCGGGACGGAGCGGGCGAGCCGGACCAAGCCAGGTATGAGGCTTTGTTCGGCGGTCAAATCGTCATCGGTACGCTGGAGTTCGACCTGTTGTTCGACCGGCAGGACCTGACGTCGCAAACCTTTATCGCGACGTACAGCCGGAAAAGCGGATCACCTCCCGCCGTTTCCATCCGCGATCTGGTCGCTTCCCTGTCACCGGAGCTGGCGGCGGAAATCCCGCAGAGCCTGGCGATCGATCTTCGGGATGTGAAATTCGTTTTTTATAAAGACGCAAAAGAGGGCAAGTTTGCGCTTGGGCTTGACCTTGACGCGCATGTAAGCTTGACTGATCTGCCCCTTATCGGCAAAGAGCTTCCCGCCGACGATACGATTGCCGTTCAGCAATTGCAGATTTTGTATGCATCCGCTCCATTCACGCCGGTCCAGGCGGCGCAGATCAACAAGCTGCTGCCGGAATCGGTTCATCCGCTGCCGTCGGGAGTGGAGGCGGGGCTGACCGCGGGCGCGGATCTTCGTTTCGGCGGGACGCCGCAAACGTTGTCTTTCGCGCTTATACCGGGGGGAGGGCAGAAACCGCCCGCTCTCCGGGAACCTTTGGCCGCAGAAGCGTCCGGACGGCCGGACCTCGCAAGCTCGGACGCCCTTTCGCAGCCCCCGGCATCCGAGGCGGTGTCCGCTCCGTCCGGCGACCCGCCTGTCCGGGCTGTCTCGTCCGTATCCTCCGCATCCTCGGCCAAGTGGTTCCTTGTGCAGAAAACGTTCGGCCCCGTCGCGATAAACCGCCTCGGTATCGGTTACGCGGACGGGACCCTCTGGTTTATGCTGGACGGCGCTTTAACCTTATCCGGCTTAACGATCAGCCTGACGGGGATGGGCTTCGGCTCTCCGCTTGATCGTTTCGAGCTTAAATTCCAATTGCTCGGCATAGGCGTGGATTACGTTCAGGCGCCTCTGGAGATCGGCGGGAGCTTTATGGAAGTCGTGCCTCCGCCGGCGGGCACCCGGTTTATGTATGACGGTGCCGCCACGATCCGGACGGCCGATTTTGCCCTGGAAGCGCTCGGCTCGTACGCGCAAATGCTCGATGGACAGCCGTCCCTGTTCGTGTTCGCGAATGTGGATACGCCGCTTGGCGGTCCGCCCGCACTGTTTGTTACGGGTTTGTCTGCCGGTTTCGGCTATAACCGGGACGTGGATATGCCCGCGCCGGAGGAAGTGTTTGAGTTCCCGCTGCTTGCCTTGACCAGGGACACAGGCCCCAAACTGTCGATGAACGAAGTGATGGCGCAGTTGGAAGGAACTCAAGAATACGCGCCTGGCAAGAGAAAGGCATGGATCCGTCCTCAAACCGGCGAGTACTGGCTGGCCGTGGGCGTCGATTTCTGGTCATACGAGCTGCTTCATACCCGCGCCCTGCTTATCGCGAAATTCGGCAGGGAGCTGGAGCTTGCCCTGCTCGGGCTTTCCTCCATTCGTCTTCCCCAGGCGGGAAGCGCCATGTACGCTTATGCGGAGCTGCAGCTGGAAGCGGACTGGAAGCCGTCCGCTGGTTTCTTCGGGTTGACAGCCCTTTTAACTCCGAATTCTTTCCTGCTCGATCCGAACTGTCATTTGACGGGAGGCTTTGCCTTCTATCTGTGGTACGAAGGGGAGAAGGAAGGACAGTTCGTCGTCACCTTCGGCGGCTACCATCCGAGCTTCAAGCCTCCGTCTTACTACCCGGCCGTGCCGCGGATCGGCTTCAATTGGGCGGTCAGCGATAAGGTGAATATTCGCGGCGAAGCTTATTTCGCCCTGACTCCGGCAGCCGTTATGGCCGGCGGGGGGTTGGAAGTTCTTTTTCATGACGGCGACTTAAAAGCCTGGTTCACCGCCCGCGCGGATCTGCTGATTACCTTCCATCCGTTCCATTTCGAGGCGGATATCAGCGTGAGCATCGGCGCTTCGTACCGTCTGGACCTGCTGTTCGTAACCAAAACGATCAGTGTCGAGCTGGGAGCCTCTCTAGAGCTGTGGGGACCGCCGACGGGCGGAAAAGCTCACGTGCACTGGTGGATCATCTCGTTCACGGTCGGCTTCGGTGCCGACCGTTCGGACGGGGACGAAAGCCCGATCGAGTGGAACCAGTTCAAATCGCTGCTCCCTTCCCTGGAAGACGTTTGCAAAATTACGGCCGTGACCGGTTTGACAGGCTCTCTTTCTCCCGGCGGTCCGGATGCGGCTTTGAAGTCAGGCGGGGAAGGTGCAGCGGGGAGCGGGCAGGAGCATACAGCGGTGCCGCCGGTCGAGACGTCTCAATCGTCCGAATCGTCTCACCCGACCGCAGGGTCCCAGACATCCAGACCGCCTTCCCCGTCCCAGTCCCAACCTGGGCCGGATATTTGGCTGGTTCGCGCGGGCTCCTTCAGCTTTACGACACAGACGGCGATTCCGGCCAGTCATTTCACGGCGGGCCAAGCGATGAGCCCCGTGACGGACCCGAAATACCCCGAAGCCTATCCCGTACAAATCCGGACGATGAACAAAACGAACGTCTCGTCCGAGCATCACCTGACGGTCGAAAAAGACGGCTCGGATCACGACATTTCGGGATGGCAGCTCGTTCCGTATTACCGGAACATGCCGACGGCGCTGTGGGGAGAGCCGCTGAAGGACGCGGACGGCCGTTTTATGCGCAATCCGCAAGTGCCGGGCAGCGATACCACGCGGAATACTCCCGCGGGCTTAACCGTTACCCCTCCCGGGTCCAAGCTCGGCTATTCGGCGGCAGGGCTGCCAATGGAGCTGCTCGCTTACGATGACGTGGTGCCGCAGGGGCGGCTTCCGTTCGAGCCGGGGGGAGCCGTAAATTCCGATTATGTTCCCGTTCCGTCAGATACGACGCCGGGGGACATCGCGGGAATTATGGGGTCTTCCGCCGCCAATCGGGCCGCCATTTTTGCGGTACTACAAGACTTGCAGGCCTATAGCGGCACGAATGGACCTTTGCCTCGTCTTGCCGAAGAAGCGGGAGACCTCTTTGCCGATTCCCCCATGCAGGTGAAGCCGTGAAAGGAGCGGAAAACATGAGTGACGAACCCCAGCAGGGTCAAATCCGGTTTTATGATTATGATTTACCCGGCTTGCCGGCCGGAAATTACAAGGTGACCGTGAAGCAGTCCGTGAAGGATATCGGAATGACTGCTCAGGAACAGGCTCTTCTGACGGCCGAGCAGCCCTTTATCGTCCACGCCCCGCAGTTTACGATCGACCCTTCGGAGATACACAGCCTGGTGCCACCCGCAGGTAGCACCGGCAAATTTGCCGACGAGCTTCCGCACCTGGTGCTGAATACACGGGTTCTGCCGTGGGAGCGTGAAATGAGCGGGCCGAACATCCCCTGGCTGGCCCTGCTTCTTTTCCAGGAAGGGGAGCTTCTGGCTGGCCCTGCGGACCGGACGGATGCCGAGACGCTGGCCATCCGTTCGACGGCCGGCGAATTTATGGGGCTGAAAAACAGCCCCGACGTATATGTCCCCCCGGCTCTGGTCCGGGAGGCGGACGTAACCGACGGCCAGACCTGTTTTTACATTCAAATGGATGCCGGGGTGTTCCAGGCGATCACTCCCCAACTGAATGAACTGCCTTATTTGACGCACGTGCGGCAATTAGATACGCAGGATAAGGCAGCCGGACACGAGGAGGACGGATGGTACAGCGTCGTGACGGGGAACCGGTTTCCTTACGCCCAGGAGTCCGATGAAGGCGGCACGAAAAACATTGTTCATCTCGTATCGCTGGAAAAATTCGACGATCTTCTGCAGCCCGGCGCAAAACCGCCTAAAAATAAAATCGCCCTGTTGTCTCTGGCCAGGTGGACGTTCCGCTGCCGTCCCGACAGCAAGGAAGATTTCGCGGGTCTTATGCATCGCCTGGTGGCTGAGGAAATGTCCGGATCCGCGTATGATCCAGACCTTCTGCTGCTCCGGCTGCCTCAAGGTGCAGCGGACGGGGGAAAGGAGCCGCCGGGCGACGCGGCCAGTGCCGAAGCGAGGAAGCGGCTGCGCAGCGGTTACGTGCCCCTTCCGTTTCATATCCGGAGCGGGGAGGATACCTTCGCCTGGTACAGGGGGCCGCTCGCTCCGGTCCGGCCGGCTCCCTTCCAGCCCGCGGAGCCGCTGCGCACGGCGGACGCGGCCTTGATTTACGACAAGGCGAACGGCTTGTTTGACGCCTCTTTGGCGGCCGCCTGGCAGATCGGACGCAGTCTCGCCTTGTCCGACGCCACGTTCGGCTCGCTGCTCCTGGATTACCGCCGCCGCTGTCACCGGCTGACGGATCTGCTGTATCACCGGCTGGAGGCGTTGGGGCTGACGGACGCCCCCGATTTGAAGGAGCTGGCGCAATCCGGCTTGATGCGGGAGGCGCTGCTCGACGCGGTGAAGGAGGATTTGCTGGAGCAAATCCCGGAGCCGCCTCTCTCGGGTTTGCCGCAGGACGACCCGCCCCGGAATCTTTCCGCGCGCCGGAAGCTGTCCCAGGCAAACTCCGGCATGAGTCCCGTCGCCGCGCTCCAGCAATTTTTGGCCGGGGATGAGGTTAAAGAGGCGGTCGCGGAGCTGACGAAGGACGATCTGGAGCCGATTGCGGTGTGGCTTGCCCACAAGCTTCTGCTGTACGACGTACCGTTCTATTACCTGGTGCCGGAAGAGCGAATGCTGCCGTCCGAATCCATCCGTTTTTTTTACTTGGATTCGAACTGGCTGGACGCCATGCTGGATGGGATGCTGGCGGTCGCGATACATTCCAGCCGTGATTCGTTTACGTACGGGATGACCAAAGGAACGATCCGGGCCGCAGCCGAAGCGGCCGTGCAGACCGTTCGCACCCGTCCCGGAGATGAACGGAGCGCGGCGTCGGACGGGGAAGCCCTGCCGTTGGCCGGTTTCCTGCTCCGGTCCGCTGCGGTCTCCGGATGGCCGGGACTTGCGGTGCGCGCTTTCGACGCCGGGGGCCTCCCGCTCGGGATCGCCCGTCTGGAGAGGCTTTCGTCCAGTGTGCTGATCGCCTTATTCCGCGGCATTCCGGACCGGATTGAGCTCAGCGAGCCTCAGGAAGGGTTCCAGTTCGGCCTGAACGAGGAAGGGGAGATCAATTTGCGCAGCGTGCTTCAGGACCGTTCCGGCTCTCCCTTCGGTTCGGAATTGAATGTGCATTTGCCGGTTCGTGACCGTCATTTGAGACCGGGACGCATTTTGGACCTGAGGCCCGGAGAGGCGGACGGACTTGTGCAGCAGTCGGCCGATGCGATCAAGCAAGCGCTGAAATTGGAACAATTGACGCTGCACCCTTCCGATTTCGCCCTGCAGATGGTTAAATCTCCGGAGCGGATCGTGTTTCAACCGGGCATGACAGTCGAACCGCAGTAGAGTGGAGGTAAATCATGGATAATTCAACCTTATTGGTTCCCATCGAGGTCAGTGCTCTTGCGGTAAACGCGTATGTTTGGGCCAACCAGCCTTTCCGGCGCTGGGAGCACAATTATAACCAGGTCAAAAGCTTCGGAAGTTCCGAACCCGATCCGACGGACCGGGGCGGGGGCTTCGCGGGAAATCCGGACGATCACACGGGCGTTTACGTACACTGGACGCTTCCCGATGCGTTAAAACACGGTGTTCAGGACCCTGTCACACGGCGAGTGGAATTCCCTCTGGTCCCGAACCGCTGGCTCATTGTGCGCTTCGCCGGAACTTCCGCCGGACGCGTATCCAAAGCGTATCTCGTGGAAAGCGACGCCCCCGGCGGAACCGGTTCCGCGGCTTATGTTTTTGATCCGGCCGTTATAGAAGCGTGGAAAGGAAGCAAAGACCCCGTGCGCCGGGAGGCCGGCGGGCGGTTAGGCGGCAGCGGCGCGCAAATCGCGGATGTGCTCGGACAAGTATTCGATCTGAGCGGCTGGACGGAAAAAGGCATCGAGCAGCTGTTCGTTAAAGCGGTCGCTCCGGGCAATCCGCTTTTCAGCGCGTTTCAAAGCCACTGCAGCCAGGTGTTTTCCTTCCGGGACCCGCTGGATGATGCCGAGCCGGAGTGCGCGGTCAGTTATTTGGTGACCGGCTGGTATTCCAATCATGCGGAAGATCCCCTGCAAAAATGCCAAAGTGCCAAGCCTTCCGGAAGCTCTCCTGCCGACGCTTATAAGCGGCAGCTTGCCGCGTTCTCGTGGACGGTCCCGGATAGTGCTTCCGCGGGCAAAGGGCCGGCAGGCGACGCTGCCCCCGGCGATGCTTCCGCCGGAGACGGCAAGGCCGCGCCGGACGGCGACGTCCCGCAGACCAGCTTGTACCATGGAATGGTGCTTGGCGTGAAGTGGAGCCGCGCGGGCGCGCTGCCGACGGTCAAGGACAAATACAAAGATCCCGGCGGCAAAGGGATACATGTGGCCGTCGGCAATACGTCGGCCGATGCCTTTAAAGCGATGATCGAGCGCCAGCTGAACGATCGCGCCAAGAACGGCGACGCCAAAGCGCAGCAGCTGCTTGCGAAGATGCCCAACGCGGCCGGACTGCTCGAAGCGTTTCAGTACGATATGCTGCATCTGCTCGACCAGCCGAGCTGCTGGGATCTTCTTGATCTCCGCATCCGGCAGGAATGGTTCGGCTCGAAGCCGGGCGGATACCGGTGGACGGTCGTGGATGCGGAGTCCGACCGGCCGGAAAGCCTCGGAGAACGTCCGCCGGAACAATGGCTAACGGCGCTGAACGGCACGCAGGCCGCGCTGGACGACAAGCTGAATGAGTGGAAAGCCGCCCGGAGGCGGCTCTACGACACGTGGTGGAAGCGGGGGAAATACGAATCCTATCCGGTATTCGCGCGGCCGGACGGTTTGACGGAAGATCAATTCGCCAAGGCGCTCTCCGCCGAAAACGATCCGTCCTACGATCCGTCCAAGCCTGAGGGGCCGGACAACATCCCCAGCCTGCCGAGGAAGATCATGGATCTCTTCAGCGAGATCGGCTCATTGGCCGGCCAAGGTGTGCCCCGCCCGGCGGAAGGGGACGGCCGGACTCCGGAAGAGGCGCTGGCGGCCGGGATCGAAGCTTTCGAGCGGACGAAGCGTGCCCAAGGGGAGCTGGACGCCGACCGGAAGCTTAAGCCGGTGGCAGGCCCACGCTACTGGCGGGCCGGCGACCCCGTCGTCTTCATCAGCGGGGCGGGCAGTACGGGCCGGATCAGCGGGCCCGACCGGCCGTTGCCCTGCCGCTTGCCGGCGCAAATCGTCGGCGGGATCGTGAGCGGCGCCGACAGCGTGACGGCGGATGAGCTGGCGGCCGCACTGCCCAAGCTCCCGCTGACTCCGCCGGAGCTGGCCTCCGCTCTTCAGGGCGATTACATCCCGCCGGGCATTGCCTTGCAGCTTGCCGGGGCTGTCGGATTGCTGCTGGCCGAGTTTTTCCTGCTCGATCCGGACAACGCTCCGGCCATTTCCGCGAGCAATCCCGCGGTTACCCGGGAAATAATTGCGGAGCACGATCCCGCCCACTTTCAAGGCGTGCTTCCCGCTTTCGTTCCGGGAGGCTGGCAGCAGCCCTGGAATCCGCTCCTGCTGAAATGGGTGGCGGACTGGTACCCGATCGGGCATGCGAACTGGACGTTCGACGGAACCGATTACCGGTACGACGGCAAAGCCTCCGGTTCGAACGACCGGCAGATCGGAGGAGATATTTTGCTGACGCCGCAGACAAGCTTTATTTTCCGGGACCGGTTGAAAAAACTTGTCCGTACCAGTTCAAGCTCAGTGGAAGATCCGGACGAAGCGCTGTTGAATCAGCTCGACGACTTAATCGCGGATATCGACGGATGGGATTTTATCTCGCAAACGCTTGGCGGTTTCGGCAGCCAACTGGCTGTACGCGATACGCGTGTAAACCGCTCGCCCGATCCCGGATTGACCTTTACGTTCAAGGACGGCGGGCAAAAAACGCTAGCGGATCTCATCGGCGACGACTATCACGATCTTCCCTACATCCGCTCGACGGGGGACGCGATTGGCTTTCAGGGAGTGCGGCAGGGACAGTTCGCCTTCGCCTACTTAGCCGTGTACGATGCGTTCGGTCAAGTGCTTGAGGTGATCGGCGATTCGGGGCTCAGCCGCTCCGACGTGTTCGAGCCGATTTTGTCGGAAGGGCTTGTACCGGACACGCCGATCGAGGCGCAGAATGCCCAGCGGTTCATCCAGCTGCCGCCGAGGCCGAACCAGCATGTCCGCCTCGAATTCCGCCTTGTGGACGCGCGGGATGCGGCGAGGTTTGCCGATATTGACAGCGCTGCGAACCCCGTTGCGGGCTGGCTGCTCCCGAATCATCTCAACGGCTCGGTATCCGTATACGACGCGCAGGGCGGCGCTGTCGGGGATGTCGGCCTGATCACCGGAAGAGATGGCGTCAAGCGGGTTCATCTGTTCTATACGCCGACGGGAGCTTACGGCAATTTTGCGGATATCGAGAAGCGGGCGCCCGAGCTGGCCAAAATGCTGCAAAGCTTGACGGCTGCGGACAAAGATGCTTTCGGCCGCTTTCTTGAAGTGATCGATGCCTCCTTGTGGACGATCGATCCTCTTGCCTCAAGCAGTGACCGGAACGTGTCGGTTCTGGCCGGAAGGCCGCTCGCGCTCGTGCGGGCCAATCTGAAGCTGGCGCTGGACGGCCCGGCCGCGAGGGCTGCGGGATGGGCGGCCACCTTCAACCCTCCGCCATCCGATTTTACCGGGAACGATTACGAGGTGAGACTGGGCGACACGGAAATCCGGAAAGACGGCTTGATCGGCTATTTTCTGGACGGCGTTTACGACCGGTTTAACAGCGTCCATCCGCCGGAAGCGGGAGAGGAAGCGGCCGATTATGTCCGGCCGATCGGCCCCGGCAATTACTTCTCGCTGCGGTTCGACGGCACCCGACAGGCCGAAGTGATGCTGCTGCTGGATCCGCGCGCTTCGGTTCACGCGGTCACGGGCATCGTTCCGGTACAGGCTCTGGAGCTGCCGGCCCGTTTTACCGATCCCGCGCTGAGCGCGTTAAACCTCCAATTCCGGACGGGGCCGCTCCTGACCGTGCTTCAGTCGGCCCCGGATAAGACGGCCGAGGGGGAGAGCGGGCCGGCCGGTGTTATCACGATCCCCGTTCCCTCGGATAACGGAGGAAGGTGGGAATGGCTGGAGCCGCAATCCCGGGAAGGCGGCCCGCCCGCTTTTCTGACGTATGCTTTGACCGAAATCGACCAGCAGGCCCGGTTGAACTCCCGGTCCCTGTCGCTGCGCGAAGGCACGCTGCAATTCCGGAGCGGGCCCGCTCAAGAGACCGGAACCGAACCTTCGAAGCCCGGCAAGAGAGACACATCCGAATCCGAAAGCTAGACCGTAAAAGTATTTTATCCTATGGAGGTTTCAAACGATGAGTAGAGCTGATCTTCCCGTACTTTTAAATTACAGTGTATTGACGTCACCGAGTCCCCTGCAGGCGAGTACGCAGACTTCTTCCGCCTCCGGCACTATAACGCTAGTCGTGGCCCCTCCCTCCGGCAAGGAAGTTTATTGTCAGGAAATCGATCTGTATATCCCCTCGGGGGCGCTAAGCCGGAAGGATATCTTTTATCCGGGAGTCAATACGGATAAGTGGCAGTACGCGGTCGGAAAGATCGTCGAAGGCGCCGAGGTGGGGCTGGCCGTCGGTATATCCTACATCCCGCTTAAATTTACGGCCAAGTCTTCGCAGGATTACTTGATCAACTACCCGCTGATCTTGACGGTCGGCGTCGGCTCGGTCTCCGCCGCTCTCGGCGACATCCGCAACCTGCACATTCTGGAGACGTCTTCTTCATTCTCCGGAGATTATCAGCAGCGCGACCTGCCGTTCAGTTTGACGATCGGACTTCCGGAATTTTACGTACGTAATTTTGTGGCGGGCGCTTACGACAGCTCCAAACCGGACATCGTGCCTGGCGGCAGCTTCGCAAACGGCCAGGCGTTCAAGCTGAGCTGGGAAGGCAACGCCAGCCAGTATCAGATCGTCACAACGGCAGGCTCCGCTCCGCTGTACAGCGGAACCGATAATTCTTTCGTCGTGACGAAGGGCCTTAGTCAGACGACGACCTTCATTCTCATCGCAAGCCGGACCGATGGGGTACGCGGCGAAACGCTGTATGTGTACGAGGCGGTGACCGTACACATCACGAATCCGGACGAGACGCCGAACACGTTATCCGCAGCGGGAAACATAACGACGGCCGCCGGATTGAACGGCAAAACGCTCCAGGTGTCGGGTTCCGCTTCATTGAAAGGCGGCGCGGAAGTAACCGGTCAGATAAACGCCAACGGTGCGTTGAACGTAACCGGCCCGCTGAACGTAACCGGAACCTCAACGTTGTCCGGAGGGACGGTTACAGGCCCGTTTACGGTGCAGGGCGCCGCCTCGCTGGGAAGCTCGTCCGTACAGGGCGCACTATCCGTCGGCGGCGCGTCAACCTTGTCCGACACTACGGTTAAAGGAGCTTTAAGCGCTGCGGGCAGCGTGGGGATGATCGGCTACTACAAGCGGATCGGCACCGGTACGCATGTGGCGGGAACGGACGGATTTGTGATCGGTTACGTTTACCTCCCCTGGAAGCAGGTTTTATCGGTGGGCTGGATTTACGGAGGGACCGACGGATATATGATACAGGCCACCGGCGGGAATACGGGGGGCTTTACCAGCGACTGGACAAAGTACAATTACTCCAATCCGAACAGCTTTATGTTTCCGGTCCGGAGGGGAGCAAGCTACTGGGTCGGCGAAACCTTTTTCAAAGACAATCAGGCGAATCCGACTACGGTCTATTATTTTGTTCCATCAGGAAGCGGTTCGAGCGGGGGAGAGGCGACGGTACAAATCTCCAATGAAATTCCCGATGGTATCGTTCTGCCGCACGGCGGCCTGGAGAAGACGAACGGCGCGGAACGGGCCGAACGGGCGGAGTACTTGACTCGGCTGCTGGAGGAAATTTTGGAGAAACCAATTGGGGAAGATAAGAAGAAAGCACTGCTCGACGTGCTCGGAACCCTTTAGCAAAACGGATCATTAGCCTTCTATTCTCGTATAAGAAGAGCAACCCAAGTTTGAATGCCTTTCGAAGTAAATCCGACATTTCCATAAAAACCGTCGAATAAAAACAGCCTCTTTGCGGAGAGGTTGTTTTTTATTTCTTTTGTCCTATTGAAAATAGTTCAAAAGGAACAATTTCTTTTGAATATATGTCGAATTGAATAAATTTAATATTAACTTTTTGTCTGTTTTTGTCGATAAAATAGGTATCTATTTGGCATACGCCGCTATATGAGGGGGAGCATGATGTTAAAAAGCAAGACAAAACGAATACGAGGCATATTCGGCAAAATCAACCTAACCGGCTTATTCGCCAAGATCATGCTGATATCGGTTGCTTGTATGATCATTCCGATGTTAATCGCGTTGTGGTATGCAAGCAGCACATCGGCCGATTCGCTTGAAGGTGAAGCGAGAAAGTCCATGATGAACATCGTTTCGGAGAAGGTGAACCAGATGGATATGGCCTTCACCAACTTATCGTTAAGTTCTTCGATGATCGCGAACAATCCTTTTTTGGTCAACACATTCAAGGAAATTAAGAAAACCGGCAATCCGAAATCGGAAAACGCCGCCACGGCATCCGCTTATCTCGGCAAGCTCATCACGGACGCGAACGGCTTGTACGAAAATATTTATGCCGCGTACAACAGCGCGATCGTATCGGACGGCATCGGCGGACAATCCGTCGGCATGGATATCGGCGTGGCCGATCTCGACAAGTCCCTCCTGGAAGGGATGAAGAAAGGGCCCGTCTTGTTCGGCCCCGTTCAATCTCCCGTAACCGGAGGACCGATTATGGCGCTGCTGACGCACATTCCGGACGGAAGTACCGATGCGATGCCTTCCATCGTAGGTACGGCGGTTGATCTGACCAAGTTGTCGGCGAATATCGTCCGGTCCACGGAGGAGGGCAACGTTAAAACGTTTATGATTAATGTGGCAGGAGTTCTCGTCGCTTCCGAAGACGGCAAAGAAGTGTTGAAATATGATATGACCAAAGCGGAAGGAGACGTTCCCGCTTTTTTCAAGGAGATAAGCGCCAACAAGAAGGGAATCGGGTATTTCACGCTGAACGGACAGAAGCAAATCGCTTCCTACGCTAAATCGTCCCTGCAGGATATGTTCGTTGTTTCCTTTAAGCCGGTCGATGAGTATATGCATGATGTTGCGGCCCTGAAAAAAGGTCTGGTCTTCGTCATCATCGGAAGTATTCTCGTGTTTGCGGCTATTCTCGTACTGCTTTCGTACCGGATTACGACGCCGATTAAAGTGGCGACCGGGCACTTGAAAGTCATCGCGGGCGGAGACTTTTCGCATCCGGTTCCGCAGAAATATATGAAGTCCAAGGATGAGACGGGCGTTTTGATGCAGTCCATGCATACGATGCAGGCCTCGATCAGCGATACGATCCGCACCGTTGTGGAAGAGTCGGATAAGCTCGGCAGTTCGGTAACGGCGGTGAGCAGCCATTTGACAGATCTGAACGGCCAAATCCAGAACGTGTCCGGCACGACGCAGCAAATGGCCGCCGCCATGGAAGAAACGGCCGCATCGACGGAAGAAATGAACCATTCGTCCTCGAGCATCCGCCAGTCCGTCGACCGGATCGCGGACAAAGCGAAACAAGGCGAAGAGGCTTCGAAGGAAGTCAGCAAGCGGGCGGAAGTTTTGCGCGAAACCGCGGTCGCATCGTCCGAGCGGGCCGTTGAGATCGGCCGGCAAATGCGGGAGAGCGTAGAGAGCGCCATCGAGCAGTCCAGAGCCGTCGAGCAGATCCAGGTACTGGCGAACTCCATTCTGGAGATTACGGCTCAAACCAATCTCCTGGCCTTGAACGCCAATATCGAGGCGGCGAGAGCGGGGGAGGCGGGCAGAGGCTTTGCCGTTGTGGCCGGAGAAATCCGCAAGCTGGCCGAGGTATCCGGACACTCCGCGAACAAAATTCGCGAAGTCGTTCAAATCGTCACCTCTTCGGTGCAGAATTTGAAAGCGAACTCCGAAAGCATGCTCACCTTTATTGATACGACCGTCATCAACGATTACAACGCGATGGTCGAAACGGGTCAGCAGTACTACCAGGACGCGGAATTTTACGAAAAATTGCTGGGCGACTTCAACGCGACCGCGCATGAGCTGAGCCGGGCGATCGAGGATATGGCGCTCATGATCAACGAAGTTTCGATTGCCAACAACGAGTCTGCCGCCGGAACGGGAAGTATTTCGGACCAAGCGAGCGTTGCGATGGACAGTTCGGACAAAGTGCTGAACATCGTGGAAGGAACACGGGAAAGCGCCGAGCAGTTGAAGCAAACGATTGCCAATTTCAAAATATGACGGGAGGGCCGGAACAGCCCTTCGCACCACACGCAAAAAAAGCCTGCCGCTCCCGGCAGGCTTTTTGCATGTGGGTCGCCCCAAGGAGCGGGCAGAGGAGGGGGCTATCGGCAGCAGAGACTCGCGGGGGCCTGCCCGGCGTCCCAAGCGTCAGGCATGCCGGGATATCCCCGGCAGCATAAGGCATGGGCTACGGGCGTATCGCATTCGCACGGGCATACGTCATTCGCATGCGGTACAGGCTTGAGCTGCGGGCACCCGCCACGGCCCAACGACTCACCGATCCGCCCACGACCCACTGGCCTATCGGCCCCACGGCCCGCCCGCCGCGCATTCCCGGCTCGGCAGCCGGATGCTGGCGACCGTGCCTTCGCCGGAAGTACTTTCCACCGTCAGCCCGTACGGTTCGCCGAAGTAGAACTAGATGCGGTCGTGCACGTTCTTGATCCCGATGCGCGGCTGTTGCAGTGTATCCGAAGGCTGCTTTAGCCGTTCGCGCAGCTTGACCAGCTCGCCGGCTTCCATACCCGCGCCGTCATCCCGGATCGTGATAGTCATCTCGTGCCCGGCAAGCAAGGAACCGATCTCCAGAAGCCACGGGCTGGATTTACGCTCCAGCCCGTGAACGAGGGCATTTTCGATCAGCGGTTGGAGCGAGAAGTGCATCACTTAGACGGATTCGCTTCCCGTTGCGAGATTTTCAACGTACCGGATTTTATCGCCGAACCGTATCTGATCGAACTCTTCCCGCAGGGAGATGGTCTCTTGCCGGTCTGAATATGAATTCGGAACAGCTTGCCGAGGATGCCGACCATTTCCGAAATGTCCCGCTGGCCGTTGATAATGGCTTTCATCTGGACCGTTTCAAGGGCGTTGGCGAGGAAATGGGGATTGATCTGGCTTTTAAGCGCCTCGTACTGGGCGATTTTCTGCTGGGCTTTGGGAAGAGCGCTCGATATAATTTTGTACAACAAACAAATACGCTGATCATGTGAGAAAAACATGATCAGCGTATTTGTCATTTTATTTAAGTATGACACCATATTTTTCGAATAGTTCCGTTGCCATGACTTTGGAGGAATCTTCGGGCATGTATATGAAGTCTAAATTATGATTGAAGGCAAAGCGCAGATCCTGGAAAAAGTTAATGACAAGAGCATTGCCGGAAGTTTCTGTAATGCTAATTTTAAATGCAGGTCCTATTGCGGTTTTGTCTTTTTTGTTACTAGTCAAAACTCCTGATTTACAAATCTTTACTAGGGACTTGATATCTTCTTGACTCATTTCTTTTTCTATTCCAGAAGCGTTAATAACTGCAGTCTTAATCATGTCTTCACTAGGAAAAGTTAACTCGTCTTTCTTTGTTTCTTGGCAACCAACAATTACAAATACAGTGAGCAATAGAAGAAATAGCTGCAGATATTTATAAATTTTCATATCGGACCCACTTTAATTTAGTTTTATTTGAAAATCATTACCGAATAAAGAGGGGACATAGGAGATTTTTGCGGCATAGGTAAAAGTTCCAACACCCGATATAACTCCTAACAATGTCTCTCCACTCCAAACAGTACCTCCGCTGTCACCGGGCTTAGCTAATGTTTCGCCTGATTTAAAGGAATCTAATTGAGCTACGTCTTTATACGTATATCCATCCGTATATTTTGCATCACGACTCACTGATCCAACCAATCCACACGTATAATCTGTGGTAATGCCTGCCTTACATATATTTTGGAATTCATAAAAATTGCCTGTAGAATTGAAGTTAGCATCATATCCACTTGTACCATTTTTCAGAACGTAATTTGACAATGTTCTTGCGGTGTCAGTAATTCTAACTAAGCCGAGATCGATGCCGTAACGGTCACCATGTGAGTTGCGCGCGTCAAAATGTTGTACACCCACAAAATTTTCCGACAAATTTTCGAATTGCCATACTGCCCCTCCGTTATTTTTGACACAATGACCAGCGGTAATTATGAACCGTACTCCATTTTTTGTGCCTGTAGCAGCAGTTGAGCAATCACCAGAACTTGAACTAATTCCTATACCCCCTCCCAGCGTGTTCCATTTTTTAAAACGTGCAGCAGAACCGGAAGGTTGCGGGATAACGAATTTTTCATCTATTTCAAATTCAATATCTTTACCGTATTTTAATTGAACTAATTTCTTTAAATTCTCCGGGAACTTTTGTGCGGTTAAAATGACCTTATTTTTTGAAGTGCTGATGCCCGTTGAAATAATTATGGCGCCTTGGGCTTCGTACACTGGCCATTGAAGTCTGATGTCTTCTTTAATAGTTTCTAAATCTTTATAAGAATTTTTTACTCTTACTACTTTAACTTTTGGCATTGTTTCTTTTAAGCTCGCTACAAAGTCATCTGAATTTTTATCCTGCTTGGCTAAAGCGATAACAAAAGTGGGTTCTGTTTCTTGGCTGTTTTCCAAATAAATAGATCCGTAATCTTCTTTTGCTTAGCATGTACATAAAATAATAACTATTGAACTGGAAAAAGAAAGAGAATAAACATATTAATTACAATTCTGGACTTTAGGTGTAGTTTTAATAGGTCAAAATATGACCCCGTAAAGTAAAGAGTAAGGGATCGTACTGCCAGCTTGCGGTCGTGAACTTTCCCGACCTTGGGGATCGAAAAAGCCGCGTCTTGTTTGCCAATCCGGCCAGATTTTGTTCACCCGCTTTAATCTGGACTGGGTTAAAAATCCGTAAGCCTGCCGTGGAGGTACGACCAGTTCATAAAAGCGGCTAAAGCCGTGACGGACCCCGGCAAGCAGGTTTACGGGCTACGGAACCTGGGTGTGGAACACGAAGAACGAAACGAAGATGAGATGGGCGCCCACACATCCATGTAGCCTGGAGTCCGGCGGTTGATTACAGCTATGCGGCGCTAAACCGTGGGCAGGGAAGCCGCGCACGCCGCTGCGGAAGAAGAACGGTTACGGCTGACCTCTGGCATGTACACCGTATTCTACCGAAAGACACCCTCCGGCCCGGTCTGAGGAACGAAGACGGGGAACCTGCTTCTCCGATCCGCAAAGTGGTGTTTCAAAATCCGTACAACCTTATTTGAAGAAGCCTGAACGAAGAGACTGCGATGAGTCATCATTGCAGTCTTTTTTTCGTCTATTTCGTCTAAGGAGTGAAGATTGTTTAGGAGGGAAAAGAAGGAAGCTGCCTCGGGCGGATCGAAAGTAAATACGACCCAATACAGAGAGCAGGTTAACCTGCCGGACTTACGGAGGACAAACGTGTGGACAAAATAGCGATCCTGTCAGACATTCACGGAAACATACCGGCGCTGGAAGCCGTGCTGGAGGATATCCGGCGCAAAGACATCTCGAGAATCTTTTGCCTGGGCGACCTGATCGGTAAAGGACCGCATGCCGATCAGGCGGTCGATCTGATTCGGAGCCACTGCGAAGAGGTAGTCAGCGGGAACTGGGACGATTTCATCACCCGGGAAACGGAGATCGAGGACCTGAAGTGGCATCAGAACGTGCTCGGGAAAGAACGACTGGAATACTTGGCGGGGCTGCCTTTTTCGCTCGAATTTTATATGAGCGGCAAATACGTCCGGCTGTTCCATGCCTCGCCCCGCAGCCTGTACGAGCGCGTGCAGCCGTGGGACGAGCCGGAGAAGCGGCTTTCCCTCTTCGAATCGTCGGAAAAATGCCGGGAGCGGATTCCCGCCGATATCGTCGGTTACGGCGATATCCATAACGCGTATCTCCAGCATTTGTACGGCAAAGTGCTGTTCAATGTAGGAAGCGTCGGAAATCCGCTCGATCTGACCCAGGCGTCCTACGTCGTTCTGGAGGGCAGCATCGATTGCCGGACGCCGGCCCCTCTTGAAATCCGGTTCGTAAGAGTTCCTTACGACATCGAGCGCTCAATCAGCCAGGCCGTGGAGTCGGGAATGCCGGCGCTGGATGCTTATATCAAAGAGCTTCGTACCGCGAGATACCGGGGCATCAAAGACTAGAATAAACAGGGGGAGCCTATGTTCTTCGATGATTATTTTTCGCTGAACGCGGTCGTCTGGCTGTTCCTCGCGGCGTTTATGATTCACGATTTCGAAGAAATCATTTTTGTGGAGTCTTGGATGAACAGAAACTACGAGAGGGTCCGGCCGTTAATCCCGAGAGCGGGACAAAAATGGTTCAAGGACATGTCGAACGTGAAATCCTCGCAGTTTGCCGTGGCCGTGTTTGTTGAATTTATTCTTTTTGTCCCGGTTACGTATTTGGCGGCCGAGAAGGGAATTTGGGCCTTGTTTATCGGGTTCAATGCGCTCCTGTTCGTACATGTATTTACCCATCTGGGACAGTCGATCCTGCTGAGATCCTACACACCGGGCGTGGTGACTGCCGTCGCCGTAAGCCTGCCCTATTCGGTTTATTTCTTTTACAGGCTGCTCCGGGACGGAGCGGCAACTTGGCAGGACCTGCTAACCTATGCGCCGCTGGGGCTGCTTTTGGTGCCGATCGTGCTGGCCGGGCACAAGCTCGGAAAGAAAGTCGTGCCGGATTAAGAACGGGATACGGCTTCAAGTAAGCTGCCGCCATCTCAAATCAAATGCCGGATCGAATAGGAGGAACGAAATGAGCAGTCCTATCCAAAATAAGATTCTCACCGTCTTTATCCCGGTAAGCGATATTGAACAAGCGGCGAGCTGGTACTGCAAAATACTGGGCCTCCCTGCGGACGGCGAAGTGCTGTTCGGCCACCTGTATATCCTGCCGATGCAGGGGGCGGGAATTGTGCTCGACAGTAAAATCTACTCGCCGGAGGCGGTATTTAAAGCGCCGGTGGTTCAGTTCGCGACAGACGATATCGAACAGTCCTATGCCTACATGAAAAGCCTTGGCGTCCGGCTGGTCACGGAAATCGAGAACGGGCACTGGTTTAACTTTACGGACCCGGACGGGAATCTGCTTATGGTATGCAAGTAAACGTAATCGGAACAGATTTCGTCCGAAAATCGCCGGTTACCGGCGGGGAAGATTGAGGAGAACCGCGACATGAAGAGATGGTCTGGAATCAGGAAAGCGAAAGTGGCGGACGTGTTGTTGGTTCTGACAATTTTAAGCTCTCCTTTTTTGTTTAGAGGACGGTTCGGGATGATGCTTTTTGGCATCATAGTCGTTCTTCTCCTGATCATCAGGAGGATTGATTTTAGCAAGCGCGTGAGGCTGCGAAAAACGCTGTGGGCGGGCTCGCTGCTGATCGCCCTTTCTTTTGCGGTCGTGGAATCGTTGGTGCTCTCGCAAATGGGCGCCAACGAAGCCGAATCCTCGGGAGCGGACACCGTCGTTATATTGGGATCGGGCCTGAAAGGATACGAAGTGTCGCTTACGCTTCAGCAGAGACTAGATGCGGGGCTCGCTTACGTTTCCGGGAAGAAAGACATCACCGTGGTCGTTTCGGGCGGTCAAGGCCCGGGCGAGAATGTGCCCGAAGCGGTGGCTATGAAGGACTACCTGGTGAAGAAGGGGATCGCGGAGAACCGGATTCTTCTCGAAAGCAGATCGACAAGCACCCTTGAGAATTTGAGGTTTACCAAAACCGTTTTGAAAGAAAAGGGCATCAACGAACCGAAGATTCTCATCGTCACAAGCGACTATCACATGTATCGGGCCAAGCTGCTGGCGAAACGGGAAGGTTATGAAGCGTACGGCCTTTCGAGCCCGTCACCGGCGCACCTCAAACCGATTAATATGATCCGGGAATACTTCGCCATGATCAAGACATGGGTAAGCTGATCCGGAGAAAGGAGGCGGGACAACAGGTGTTCGAAGTCAAAACAAAGAAGCTCGGTTTACGGCTGGATGAACGTATAATGGATACGAAGCCTTTGTTAAAGTCGATGAAATTCATCGTTGTCACGGAAAAAGGGAATCTTTATACGCTGGATACCGTATCGGATTCCATTGAACAGATTTGTTCCGTCCAGTGCCCGGAAATAAATTTCGAGGAACGCGTGACACTTGCGGTTTCCGTTCAAGAGGAATTCATTTCGGTCGTCAACACTTATGGGAAAAACGGAGTAATTGTGGACATAATACAAAAAAAGATTCTCCGTCCGTTTGAAAGAGACGACTATCATTTCGAACAGTCCATATTTCCCGCGGTTTTTCTGGAAGACAACAATCGGACCCTGTTTGTGCAGGGTACAAAATGGAACCGGCTGGACATTACCGATGTACGTACCGGAGAATCTGTAGTCCCCAGACCGGATCCTTATTGTAGTACCGATGAAGACGATTCTAGTGAAGCGGAGCATCGCCTGGATTATTTTCATGGACAACTGCTTGTATCGCCCGGGGGCGACTGGATAGCGGATAACGGCTGGATATGGCATCCTACCGGTTCCGTTACCGCGTGGAACGTTCAGAAATGGGTAAAGGAAAATGTTTGGGAATCGGAAGACGGGGAAAGCAGAACGACGCTTTGGTGGGGCAAGTACGACTGGAACGAGCCTATTTGCTGGATGGGGGAAACAAAAATCGGAATCATCGGACGTTACGATCCCGACTTCTTGGCGGAAGAGGAAGAAACGCCGCTTTCCGAAGATTATCTTATAAGAGTTATGGATGTCCGCGACGGGAAGGAGTCGATTTCCTTTAAGATTGCTTTTGGCGACCTGTATTATGATGACTATTTGTACTGCACATCCGCTGAGAGCGGCTTTAGAATTTACGATTCCGGTACGGGAGAAGAATTGTACGCCAATTCGGACTTATCCGCATCGGCCTATCATCCCGGAAGCAGACAATTTCTGAGTTTCATCGACCGGGAAATCACCGTTTTTTCGGTTACGAAACGTCGTTCTGAATAACACTTGCGGAGGTGCCAGTGAAATGACCTTAACGGGAATCACTCCTATTTTGCGCATATTCGATGAAAAGAAAGCCAAACAGTTTTATGTGGAATTTCTGGAGTTCACGGTGGATTGGGAACACCGGTTCGAGCCCGGCATGCCTTTATACGTGCAGATTTCCCGGGATGAAATCGTTCTTCACCTCAGCGAGCATCACGGAGATTGCAGCCCCGGGACGGCGCTCCGGATTGCGGTTTCCGGCGTAGAAGATTTGCAGAAGACGCTGATCGGCAAAAATTATCCCTACGCCAGGCCCGGGATCGTACGTACGCCCTGGGAAACAAAAGAATGCACGGTAACCGACCCTTTCGGGAATAAACTAATTTTCTTCGAATAAGTAAACAGGCCGCGCATTAAAAAACGTCCGGTTGCAGACCGGTCTTTTTTTGGTTATTATTTTACTTACCGGTAGGTAAAATAATAACCTGGAGGATTTTATTATGATGGTCGTGAAAAAAGAAGCGCGAGTTTTCGGGCTGGATTTGGCCCGGGCTTTATCCATCTTCGGGATGATTGTGGTGAACTACAAAATCGCGATGATGGCGGACGGAAGCGGGCCCTCGTGGCTGGCCGGATTCGCCGGCTTGTTCGAGGGGAGAGCCTCCGCGGTATTTGTCGTGCTGGCGGGGATCGGCATTTCCCTCATGACCCGGAAAGCTCGGCGGGGTGACGAGCCCGAGCTGGCAAAGCAGAAACTCGTCCTCCGCAAAAGGTCGGCGTATCTGCTTGCGCTCGGACTGTTTCTGCTGGCATTGGGATGGACGGCGGATATTTTGCACTACTATGCCTTGTTTTTGTTTGCGGCATCGTTTCTGATCCGTTCATCCGACCGCTTCCTTGCGGGTGCGGCCGTTACCGCCGCATTGGCGGGTCAATGCGCACAGCTCGCGCTGAATTATGGGGCGGGCTGGGATGCCGCTTTTCATGCCTACACCGATTTTTGGACGGTCGGCGGCTTTATCCGGAATCTGTTCTTTAACGGGTTCCATCCCGCGCTTCCCTGGTTTGCTTTTTTTCTGATGGGGATGCTAATCGGCCGTCTGGACCTTACCGATCCGTCTGTGCGCGCCAAGCTGGTGACCGTCTCCCTGATCGTGTTCGCCGCATGCGAACTGATCTCACGGCTCGCCATGAAACTGAGTTCTGCTGCCATTGGAGAAGCGGGGGGGCGCTATCTTTTTGAGACGAAGCCTATGCCGCCCAATTTGCTCTATATGATTTCCGCGACGAGCACGGCGGTGCTGGTAATCTTTGCGTGCATCTACGTGATGGAAAAATTGCCGGGAAGGCGTATGCTCACGGCTCTTGTCCATACCGGACAAATGGCGCTGAGCCACTATATATTGCACGTCGTCGCGGGCCTCGGACTTCTGGAGGCGCTTGGGGTGCTGGAAAACGGCTCCCTGCCTTTCTCCGTTGCGTATTCGATCGGTTATTTTGCCGCTGCGGTCGGGGCGAGTCTTCTTTGGAGGCGCAAATTTAAGAGAGGACCGCTGGAAGCCTTAATGAGAAAGCTGTAAGCGGTGAACGTACTTTTTGTTAGACGAAGGACGGAAGCGAATGTATAATTGTGGAAAAAGAATCGGGGAGACGAGTAAGAATGAATCCGTATATCCAGCCGAATTTGGTAACATCCGCGTTGTTGACGATCGACACGCAAAACGATTTCAGCCTGCCCGGAGCTCCGGCCGAAATTCCGGGTACGAGCGAGGTGCTGCCCGTCATGGGCCGCATCCTCGAACAATGCCGGGCCCATGGCATCCCGGTTATCCACGTGATCCGGATTTACGAACGGGACGGCTCCAATGCGGATCTGTGCCGCAAAGAAATGATCGAGGCCGGGGCGGCTATCGCAGCGCCGGGGACTTGGGGCGCGGATCTCGCGAATGCGATAAAACCGCCCCATGCGGAGGAGCTGCGGTTCGAGGCGCTGCTCGGCGGAGAGATCCAAGCGATCGGCGAGCGGGAGTGGGTCCTATACAAATCCCGCTGGGGAGCTTTTTATAACACGCGATTGGAAGATTTCCTGAAGGAGCGGGGCATCGACACCCTAATTTTCACGGGCTGTAATTTCCCAAACTGTCCCAGAACGAGCATGTACGAGGCGAGCGAGCGCGACTTTAAAGCGATCATGGTGGAAGATGCCGTTTCCGGCGTGTATGAGAAGGGGAAGGAGGAAATCCGAAATATCGGAATTTCGATTTATGATTCGGCTTCCTTAATCAAAGACATGAATCAAGCTTTCGCACAAAGTCAGGACCTTCCGACGGGGCGTTGAACATTCGAACTATAGTAAAAAAACAGGGCCATCCTTCCACAGATGGCCCTTCAGCTTGATTAGACTACCAGTTAAAACGATTGTATAATTGTGGGAAATAGGAAATAAAAAGCAGGATCAGCACCTTTATTGGCGTACGGCGACGAAACTTGCGGAAGACTGCTTTTAAAAGAAGAAAACATTCGATCTTAATCATTTAAATACTGAAATGTTCCGGTAAGCTTGCATAAAACAAATAACGGAACCACTAAGCTCAAACGAATTTTTCCGTCAGGAGGTTTAGGAATGAAAATCGCATTTATCGTGTTTGACGGGATCACTTTTCTGGATTTTATCGGCTTCTACGATGTGGTCAACCGGCTTCACCTATTCGATAAGACGAAAGGAACGACATGGGATATTTGTGCGCTTGCGCCGGAGGTAAAGGACGAGCAGGGCTTGACGATTCGTGCCGGCAATATAAAACCGGACCTGTCAGAATATGACTTGCTGTTTGTTCCGGGCGGTCTGGGGACGAGAAAGCTCAGGTTCCAAACGGAGTTCGTGGATTGGCTGAGGCAGGGACTGGAAGTCAAACACGTGGTTTCGGTGTGCACGGGTTCGCTTTTGCTTGGGGCGGCCGGATTTCTGGAGAACCGGAAAGCAACCACGCATCCGAAAGCCTATGAGCTGCTGGAACCGTACTGCAAGGAAGTGGTCCGGACCAGGATTGTCAAGGACGGCCATGTCGTCACGGGCGGAGGGGTATCGGCTTCCATTGATATAGGTCTCTATGTGGTCGAAATGCTCGCCGGGCGGGAAGCAGCGGATCAAGTGAAGGAACAGATCGACTACCCATACGAGCGAATCGGGATGGTAGAAGTTTAAGAAGGTGTTGTTTAAAGACCAGATTTAGACAACTGATTTTACAATTTTGTTAATAATATACAACGCAGTTATGCTACACTTATTTCTGGAATGTTTAAGGAAATGGTTATTTCAGAAAACCAAGGAGAAGGAGAGAAAAGGATGAAAAAGAAGTACATGACTCTATTGGGCGCATGCGGATTAGCCGCCGTGTTGGGGGCAACGAGTTACGCCTCCGGCGGAATAGAGAAAATCGAAGCTTATCTGAACCCGGATATCAAGTTTACGCTCAACAATGAAGCCTGGACCGCGAAGAACGGGGAAGGGAAAGCGCTGGCCCCGGTCATTATCGACGGCACTTCCTACGTTCCGGCCAAAGCGGTCGTGGAGGCGATGGGTGGACAAGTTCAATGGAACAATGATACGAAAACGATCGCGATCACATCTGTTCCCGGCAAAGAAACTCCTGTTCCTACACCGCAATCCGGCGAGACGGACAGAGACAAGCAGATCGCGCAAAAAATTGCCGAGATCAAAGAGAAACTGAAGCCGGGTCTGACCCGGGAAGAAGTGGCTGCCAGGCTCCAGGTAAAACTTGAAGATGCCACTGACAACGGCGATGTTGAAAACGGCAGCGATTCTTTCTCCAAAGTGTATTATTTCAAAGAGGCCGGATACGAGCGTCCCGAAGGAACACCGGACCACGTAATCGATTACGAAGGCTTGAACAACAAAAAGGTCGGAGCGAGTTTATTTATCGGCTGGAAAAAAGATAAGCTGCACTTTTATTCCATTTCCTACGTGAACCCGGCCGATAAGAAGGTACATTTATTTGTGGTGGGTCTCGACGGGACATCGGAAGACAGTCCTGCCGCCAACTAGAAGAGCTCGGCAGGCTCCGCAGGCTGTAGAGGACTACCGTTATGTGTGGTGCTCATCCTCTTTTGTTTATAAGGATTCCAACATCTGTATCTCTGAAAGAAACTCACAGCTTATGTTGTGAGTTTTTTTATTTTTGAAAGAAGAATAAAGAGGAGATTGAAGAAATAGAGATAAATGGTGTTATTTTACAAATGGTAAAAAGTGGAACGTAATCGCGTTCTATTAGTCTGAAATCTATTTAATACCTACCAAGATGGATATGCCGGCATTTAAATGCTGGCTATGCATACATTTAATTTATTTTGGGAGGGATTTGATGAGAAAATTTAAGAAGTCACTTCAGATTTTATCTCTAATGGTGGTAACAGCAGCAACAGTGGTAGTACCTGTCTCGCCATCCGGGGTACTGGCCCAATCTTCAGAGGCAGCCGTCACACAGCAAAGTAATCTTGTTGTTCAGCGAAATTTTGAAGTAAAAGCCCTTGGAGATATATGGGCGGAAGGCGAGCGTGAGCGTAGAGCGAAGGGGTATGCAGATGCCCGAAAAATATTTCAGCCAACAGGTCTATATGCAAAAGCCAATGAACAAATTGAGATTGAAGTCTCAGGTGACAAACCAATTACAGCGGTTATTGGGACACATCGTCATGATAAAGAGTGGGCGATCAGGTATCCGTTAAAAGCAGGTAAAAACATCATTTCCTCACCAAATGGCGGTTTGTTGTCTTTTGATAACAGCAACAATGAAGGTAGTATTCATGTAAATGTAGTGAGCGGGGGCAGTCCTGTTCCGTTCTTTGTATTAGGCAAGAATACAAAAGCGGATTGGCAGGCAATGATGAGTGCTTATCCTAATGCACCTTCTGTTGTTCTTCAATCAGAAAAAGCTCTCTTAGTCTTCACATATGCTTCTGCTAAAGACCATATCTTGAATCAAGATCCGGTTCCTGTTTTACAGACTTATGATAAGTTAATTGGAGCACAGGATAAAATCTCTGGATTATCAGATTCTGATTCTGATCCTAGACATCGTTTAGATAAACATTTGATTGGCTTTATTGAATCACCATTTGACACAGGATCGTATTATGCAATGGCAACTTGGGATGGGGCGATTATGCCTACAAGGAATGGGGCAAATGCGGATGCTTTAAACCTTACAAGAATGGGTTGGGGTCAGTATCATGAGGCAGGTCATTTGAGACAACAAGGACCTTGGACTTGGGGTGATTTGGGTGAGGTGACAGTAAATCTATATTCTATAGTTGCTAAGAAGGCCCTTAAACCTACTGAGCCTGCAAGGTCACAAGGCGAGTACTTAGCCGCTTTCACGTTTGTAGATCAGCCAACCAAGAATTTTAAAGACTCTGATTCAAAATTAGAAATGTTGTGGCAACTTAATCTTGCTTTTGGGGATAACTTCTACCCGGATTTACATCGCTTATATCGTGAGACGGCAATAACTGATCTGCCAACTACGGATGATCAGAAAAAACAGGCATTTATTCTAAACACTTCAAAAGTAGCTCACTATGACTTGACGCCTTTCTTTGATAAATGGGGTTTACCTGCAACAAATGAAACAAAAAATAAGATTAATTCATTGAATTTACCTCTTCTGACAGCACCGATTTGGTATGGGTCAGAGTATAACATCATTAAACCGACTGATGGAATAGATAAGGTAAAAGGTATTGGGGGTATCATTGCGGCAACAACGAACAGCCAAGAGACTTCAGGTGAAAATAATGCGGCAGCATATGCATTTGACGGAGATCCAAATACTTTGTGGCACAGCGAATGGAGTAAACCCAATCAGTTTCCTTACAACATTACAGCAAAGTACCTAAATCCCTCAACATTCACCAAACTAACCTATCTGCCGCGACAAACTCAAGAAAATGGCATTATTACAAAATATAGAATCCTAACTAGTCTTGATGGGGTATCCTTCACTGAGGTTGCCACAGGCACTTGGGCAAAAGATAAATCAGAGAAGACAGTAACTTTCCCACCCACGCTTGCTAAATATGTTCGACTTGAAGTACCTCAAGGTGGTGGAACAAATGGTTTTGCATCTGCAAGTGAAATTAAAATCTTTGAAACAGCGCAACCAGTTACAACGTATCTCAGCGATATGGATTGGTTTTCTGCCACAATAGGTTGGGGAACCATCCGAAAAGATCGTAGTGTTGATGGAAATACACTTAAGTTAAATGACAAGGCCTATACAAAAGGTTTGGGCACACATGCTAACAGTGAAATTGTCTACAAACTGGATGGGAAGTACACATCCTTTTCCGCGCTAGTTGGGGTAGATAGTGAGGTAGGTTCTTTAAGTGCAGTGGAGTTCCAAGTTCTTGTAGACAATCAAGTTGTATTCTCTAGCGGTAAAATGAATAAAACTACAGAGGCAAAAGAGGTAAACGTTAATCTTTCCGGAAAGAATGAGCTAAAACTTAAAGTAACAGATGGTGGAGATGGTGTTGATAATGACCACGCCGATTGGGTAAATGCTCGTCTTATCAAATAGTATAGTAAAGTTAAAGCGCGTTAAAAAGAGAGGGGTCATTCCCTCTCTTTAGTTTTAGGAATGATTGACAAACTGAACGCTGGGGCGGTATACATTCTAAAGAATTGATAAATTGTGGGGTCAAATCGTATCCCGATTTTTGAAACTGGTTTAGAATGGGATAGAATTCCAATAAGCCCTGCAAATAGGGTGTACCTAAGGTGAGAACATTGAAAAAAACGGTTATTTTTATCGTCGCTCTTGTAGTCGTTATGGCTACATCCGCTTCGGCTTACGCGCATCCCGGAAGATTGGACAAAAACGGGGGCCACAACTGCTCCGCGAAATCTAAACAAAAAGGGTTATGCAGCGGGTATCATTACCACAAAAAGAAATAGCAGGCCCATTTGTGTAGAAACCTAACCGGTTTCCGTGAAGGCCAACCCATTAAGTAAGCAACGAAAAGAAACCAAACAAGCCGGCACCGTAAAGGGGCCGGCTTGTTTGGTTAGACTGCCGAGACTATCACGACAGTATGAGCGCTCTTCCAATGGAAGAGCGCTCGCGTGTGTATTACTCGTAGTTTTGAATGGTGCCGGATACCGGAAAATACTTTCCGCTCGTAATGTGCAACTTGAACTTGCAGTTGGATGGCATTGCCACAAGTTCATCAATTGAACCGCCGTCAGCCGGGATATAGAGAGCAGGGCCATATGTAATCTCCGATCCTGAACAAGCTTGTTCATAGAAGCCCCAGCCACCGCCGGATGAATTAAATTTTATTCTGCCGAATTGACCTTGACCGTTAATATATGAGGTTTTGGCGTCATATCCTCCGCTCGTGGCGTAAGCGGTACTTTCTTCGTTGGCTGCATATGCAGTGGTTGCAGTCATAACTAAGATCAATGCAGTAAGTCCGTAGATACGAAATACTTTTTTCATAAAAAAACCTCCTAATGGGATATTATTGGAATACGATTAAATTTTACATATATTAGGATATTTCTTCAATGAGTCTAATTATCCATTTTATGGGTTTGAAAATTTCTCGAAAAATACCATAAAAGCGCTTGGAGCTTTGTCAACAATGTTTCTCGTCAGCCTGAAGACCATCAAATGAAGGGCCTCTTTTATTGAAAACAATATTAATAATTCCGGATAAAACCTTGGCCAGTATTGCCGCCGGCGTCTAATGTTAATTTATATTCACAAGAGGAATTCATATAGATGGAAGCTTCACCATCTGAACTTGGAAGTGTGATACCGTGATAAAGAGTTTTCTTTTCAAACCAGTCTGGTTTTCCGCATCTCTCCCAAACGGTGCCATGTACCCCGGTGTTGCCTTCCCATAGTAATACACCTACTTTGCCGTAAGCATCTCGTCCGGAAATAATTTTGCTTACCGCATATTGGTTAGGCTGATAGTTCCTAAATGTGTCAGAATCTTTTGCAGGCAAAGCGAATGCGAATGAAGCGGCACTTGTGGTAGTGAGGCAGAGAGCGAAGAACGAAGAGAGCAGTTTCTTTTTCATGGTAAAACCTCCTAATAGGAATTTAGATTACAAGTTTAGTATAAGGGGAATTAATTTCCAAAACAATACAAAACAGTAAAAATTAAACAAAAAATTAAACGAGATTTAAACTTCCTCTCAAACTAAAAAGCTTCTCCGCGTGGAGAGCGACAATGTTCCTAGTTGCCGCAATCGTTTTGTTATATGATCGGAGCATCAATCAAGCAAGAGGCTGAAAAGTCCGGGAAGGAGATGAACCGTGGACAACGAACAGAGTCTTGAACTTCACCGCAGCGATGCATTTTCTCCGCTGAATCAATATGTGCTTGGCGTGCAGGAAAAGATTGCGGCATCGGCCGCCGCCGTCTATGTGCTGCATCGCGGAACCGTCGTTAACGAATGGTACTCGGGCACACACGGCTTCTCTCCAGGCAGTCGTGCGGTCGGGCCGGATTCCCGATTTAATGTCGCTTCGGTAAGAAAAACCTTCCTGGGCTTCGCTGTCTCTCTGGCCCTTTACGAGGGACGGATCGGCGGCCTGGATGATCCGGTTTCGGACTATTTGGCCGATCCCGACGGCGCCTTGCTGGCGGGCACGACGATCCGGCATCTGCTCACCCACACGCACGGTCTTGCGAGTCCGCAAAAGCGGGTATTTCCTCCGGGGACAGGCTGGGCCTACAACAATGTGGGCGTCAATCTGCTGATCCGCATGATCGGAGAAGTGTTCGAAAAGCCTCTTGCGCAGCTATTGAACGAAAAGGTATTCCGTCCCGGCGGATTCACGGAAACGGGTTGGCGCAAACACCAAACGGACGGACTCGTTTGGCTGAATGAAGCTTATTCAAGTGAAGAAGGCACAGACATAAACCTGTTCGTCAGCGCCAGAGAGCTGGCTTCCTGGGGGCAGCTTCATCTGTCCAAGGGCATGTGGAACGGGATACAGCTGATCCCTCGTCCGGTATGGGAGCAGACCGCCAAAATCATCAGTCCGGAAGGGCTCGGGGATGCTCTGCCGCGAAACGGATTTTTCTGGTTCGTGCAGGACCGGCCGCGATCCTTGACGGAACTGGGGCACGAGCTTCCTGCGGGTTCGTATCAATCTCTCGGAAGTACGGGCTGTGCCTGTCTCGTTATTCCCGAGAAGGAAGCCGTCGCGGTTCGGATGTATAACCAGACAGGACCGAATCCGGGCGGCTACAGCTACCTGGATGACATACGGACGTTCGGAAACACCGTATATGGCTGCCTGAATGATATGAACCTGCAGGCAGACCGATCTCCGTAAATTTTAATCCGCTTCCGCCCAGTCCCCGGCATTCGTCCCGGCATACAGTATAGGAGCCTACTTAAGGAAGAGGAGTGAATGCAGCATGGGATTTTTCTTCCCTCAAGGATCGTTTACACAGCCGCAAGGAAGTCAGGGGACTCAAGACGTCCAGAGATCGTTCGGTACGCCGGGACCGTTCTTTCCGTCACCGGGAGGCGGACCGGGTCAAGGGCCGTTCTTCCCGTTTCCGGGACAGCAGGGGCCGGGCATGCCGCCTCCTCCGGGATTCCCGGGGGGCAGCACCGGCCAGCAGGCGCCGACGGCGCCCCCTCCGCAGTTCGAGCCGCAGGTGGCTCCCTTTGCGGTTGACCCGGGCGGCATCGTCGGCTGTCTGTTCCGCAACACGTTCATCTGGTTGAACGACGGCACGCGGTTCTGGTACTTCCCGACTTTTGTCGGCCGCACTTCGATAGCCGGCTTCCGGTGGACGGGATTCAGTTGGATCTTTTTTGGAATCGATCTGCGGCGGATCAGCTCGTACACTTGTTTCTAAAACTAAGCGGGCCGCTCAGACTATAGGTACAATGGAGAAGGATATGCGAACTTTTACCGGTTCGGATATCCTTTTTTTTATGATCCGGAAAGAGGAAGGCGAATGTGCACATCGAAGGTATATAAGACATATATGGAAGGGACATACAGAAGAACCGATGGAAAGGGAGAACAGTCATGAATGAAAAGATTCCCTTGTCCGCTATTCTGTCCGCTTACCCGGTCCGCGAACCGTCCATACGGTTTATCCGGCACAACGAAAACATGACCTACCGGGTAACGGACGGCACCACGGGGCAATCGTACCTGCTCCGGATACATAAACCGGTTACGGACAAGCTGCACGGCCTGCAGCATTCCCGGGAAGGGCTGCATGCGGAAATGCAGTGGCTGGCGGATCTTGGCGCCGCTGCGGAAGTGCGGGTGCAGAAACCGGTCGCAAGCCATGAGGGCGAGTGGGTAACGTCTGTGAACCTTGATGCGGAATCCGAAACCCAGGCCGAAGCCCGATCCGGCATTTTTTGTACCCTTCTCGAATGGATCGAAGGCCGGGATGTCGGGCAGGGAGAGTCATTTTCGCGCGAGACGGTTAACGGGCTCGGCCGGCAGCTTGGTGCGATGCACCGCTTCTCGCAAACATACCCCGGGGCTGCCATAATGAAGAGACCCCGGTATGCGGGTGCGGAACAGAATGAGGAGATGCTTGCGCGGATCCGGTCGGGGCTGTCCATGGACCTTTTCAGGGAAGAGGATCTTGAGATCGTCGGGCGAACGTTTACGCGCATAGCGGACAAGCTTGAACGGCACAGCCGGTCCGAAAGTTCCTGGGGACTGATTCACGCCGATATTAATAAAGGCAATCTGATCGTGACGGATCAGGGCTTGTCGCTCATTGATTTCTGTCTGTTCGGACACGGGTATTACGGATATGATCTGGCGGGCTGCGCGCTCACCATGAAAACGGAATTAAGGGATTCCGTGCTGGAGGGTTACTCGCTTGTCCGGCCCGGCGCCGTTACGGAGCGGCTCGATCTGTTGGAAGGGTTTATGCTTCTGTCGATTTTCGGTTTTTATTCGTTTCACCTGCATAATCCCGACAAGCATCCGTGGATGAAAGAGAGGATGCCCGCTTTTTGCAAAAACTACTGCGTTCCTTTTCTAGAGGACCGTAGCCTTTTTTATACCATGTAGAACAACGGACATACGCATGCATCACGCCTAAATATACGGCCTTAGGCCGCAAGGAGGTTCACGACTATGACACATGGAGTGACGATTCATGAGCTGGAATCAATGGACGCGGGCGTTCTGAACGATTTGACCGAGCTGCTGATCCGGGTAGTGGAGGATGGAGCTTCGATCGGATTTTTGCCGCCGGTAAGCTGGGAGGACGCGAATACTTACTGGAAAAAAGTGATAGAGCCCGGCGTATTGGCCTGGAACGCCGTATGCGACGGCAAAATCGTCGGGACTGTCCAGCTTCACTTGGCGATGAAAAGAAATGCCACGCACCGGGCGGAAGTCGTCAAGCTGATGGTTCATCCCGAATACCGCAGAAAGGGCGTCGCTCATATGCTGATGCAGGCTTTGGAGAAAACGGCGGCGGAAGAGGGAAGGTCGCTTCTGGTGCTGGATACCCGTGAAGGGGACGCGTCCAACAAGCTGTACAAGTCTTTCGGGTATGTGGAGGCGGGCCGCATCCCGCATTTCGCCAAATCGTCGGACGGAAGCCTGCACACGACGATCTTTTATTACAAGCTGATCTAGGAGACGCCTACATGACCGAACATGATGCTTTTGTAACAATCAGCGGGGACGTGGTCTACAGACAAGCGGTTGTCTCCGACGCTCCCGGTATGGCCCGGCTGTCCGCTCAGCTTGGCTATCCCGCCGGCGAAAACCGGCTTGCGGAGAGGCTCGGTCACATCCTGACTCTGCCCGATCACGTCATCCTCACGGCGGAATACGAAGGAGGGGTCATCGGCTGGATTCACGCCCATGCCCGCTGTCTGCTTGAGTCCGAGCCCTTCGCCGAAATCGCGGGATTAATCGTGGACCGCAAATTTAGGGGGCAGGGGATCGGGCGGACACTCGTAAAACGATGCGGGGAGTGGACAAGCTCCGCCTCGCTCGGCAGGCTGCGCGTCAGGATGAACGTAAACCGGCAGGAGGCGGTTTCGTTCTATGAGCAAATGGGATTCGAGCCGGTCAAAACCCAGCGCGTTTTCGATAAAAGCATCCGGCCCCGGCTTAAATAGCCGGCTTGTTCAAACCACAACCGGGAGGAAGAGAACCATGACTAAGCTGGAAGAAGCCGTCCGGCTGAGAGAAGCGGGACGGCATGCGGAAGCGAAGACTTTGCTGCTGGATCTTGTCCGGGAAGAGCCGCTCGTTCCGTCCAATTGGTACCAGTGCGCCTGGATTCATGACGCCATGGGACTGGAAAAGGAAGCCGCGCCTTTCTACGCGAAGGCGCTGGAGCTTGGCCTCGCGGACGAGGAGAGACGGGGCGCCTGGCTCGGTCTCGGCAGCACTTACCGGACGCTGGGCGAATACGAATCGGCCCGGACGTGCTTTCGTCAGGCAATCCGGGAATACCCGGAAGCCCGGGAATTTCAGGTTTTTTACGCGATGACGCTGTATAACCTGGGGGAACACGCGCAGGCCATGGAGCTTATGCTCCGTCAGTTGGGCGAAACGAGCGGGGACGAAGGAATCGCTTCTTACAAAAAAGCCATTCTTTTTTATGCCGACAAATTAGATCGGGTTTGGAAGTGAATCGCTGATTGAAATAGAAGAAGCATACAACAGAAAGAAGTTGGCAGCTTGGCGAACAACGTGATCAATAGCGTTCTTGTTGTCGTGCTGGCCATCGTTTCTTTTTTTACCGGGGAAGTCGTCACGTTCATTATGCTCGGGTTTATTCTGATGAGCCTGATCACGATTACGGCCTATTTGCGCAAAATATACGAGACGCTGAGCCGCATGGCTTCGGAGAAGGACCGGCCACCCGGACCACCCGGGGAATAAAAGGCGCGAGCCCCGACATCGGACCGTTCCTGCGGAATTATAGGCGGCAGCGAAACAAATGCCGCAGATTTGCGTACGATCCTAGTACAGGTGCACGGCTGCCGATTTGTCAAACATTTGATCAAGCCGGAGTTCAAAAAGGAGTGAGTTCATGCTTATAAAACCGCCGCTTGAGGAATATCCGGCGTACTACGAAACGTACGTTAAGCTGGTTCAGGAGGGCAATCTTGCCGAAATTCTAGTCGAACAGCTTCAAACCACGACCGAATTGATACAGTCCCTTACGGAAGAAACCGGGGACCACAAGTACGCTCCGGGCAAGTGGAGCATCAAGGAAGTATTGGGCCACGTGGCCGATACGGAACGGATCATGGCCTACCGCATGCTCTGCATCGCGAGAGGGGATCAGACGCCGCTTCCGGGTTATGACGAGAATGAGTATATGGCCGGGGCGTCTTTCGCGGCAAGCGGCCTGTCCGACATTCTCAAGGATTACTCCGCCGTCCGCTGCTCCACGCTTACATTACTGCGCGGCATTACGGAGGAAGCCTGGCTCCGGACCGGAACGGCCAATAACGGCCTCATGTCCGCCAGAGCGCTCGCCGCGATCATAGCCGGACACGAGCGGCATCATATTCACATTATTCAAGAGAGATACCTGAATACCGTGTAAGCTTACCCGCGGCAGGATTACTTCATCGCACGAATGAAGGGCTTCCGGGCAAAGACCAGACGACTAAACCTAAGACAAGGCCGGTTTTCTCGTCTTTTTTTATTCCCGGCAAGTAGGATGAAAGGTATAGGCCGGAAGCGCGGGATGACTCATGAATACGACGAACAGAAGGAGGCGGCGAAATGTACAGCATCAAATCGCCGGGAGGTTCCCTTTTTCCTTATTACTATAAAGGGGGCGAGATTCACTGCTTAAAGTACGGAAGCTTCTTCCAAGACGAAGTGCGACTGTTCAGGCTGATGCTGGAGGAAGAACAGTTTATCGGGCAGAGGAGCCAGGAACTGAGAATTTGGGTCGATTTCTATGAAACGCGGCTGAGCGATGACGTTATCGCGGCTTTTGTTGACCATGTCGGCCGTCTTAACGCGCATATTTACAAGCTGACCCTCGTGGGCTGTTCCTTCGGAAGCAAGCTCAAATTAAAGAAAAGGCTGAACAGGCTCGATCCGCCGCTAAAACGCCCTGTCTCGTTTTTCAGCGATCCCGAGGTTGCGAAGACATGGCTGGTCCGGGAAGGATAGTTTTTTCGAATGATGAAAGGAAGCGGTACCATGACGACAATCGGATTTATAAGGCACGGGAGCACACATTGGAACAAAGAAGGAAGAGCGCAGGGAAGCTCGGATATTCCGCTCGATGAAGACGGGCTGGCCGAAGCGGCAAAGCTGGCGGAACGGATCGGGTCGGAGAAGTGGGACTTTATATATTCGAGCCATTTACTCCGCGCCAAGCAGACGGCGGACAGAATCGGCGGCCGGGCCGGAATTCCGGTGTGGAGCGATGAAAGAATCCGTGAAGCGGGCGGGGGAGAAATCGAGGGGACGACCGAACAGGAACGTATCGCGAAGTGGGGTGCGGGCTGGAGAGAGCTTGATTTGGGCATAGAAAAGCCGGAAAGCGTCATAGCCCGGGGCCGCTCTTTTCTGGATGAGGTTTTGAGCAGGCACAAGGGGAAGCGGATACTGATCGTCAGCCACGGCTCTTTTATCCGGACGATGCTGAACCATTTGCTGCCGGGTTCCGAGTACGACGGACATTTAACGAACACATCGGTCACGACTTTAGTTCTGGAAGACCGTGACTGGACTTGCGGATTATACAACTGTACGAAGCATCTGGAATAAAGAGGACAGAAGCAATGGATACCGAAAGGGTGGGGGCATGAATATTTTAGTCAAGCCGCTCGACAACGAGGAGCTTAAAGAGATCTGGATGCAGGCTTTCCGCAAGCACGGGCTGCACCGGGAGGCCGCCTACTACGATCAGTGCCTTCATGAAAATGTGCTGGGTACCCGCGTCACCCTGCTCGCTTTTGTGGAAGAGACGCTGGTCGGCTGCGGCCATTTGAAGGTGGAATCGGAGTATGCGTATTTCCGGGACCGGCGGATTCCCGAAATCAATGATTTGAATGTTTTTCCCGACTACCGCCGCAGCGGAATCGGAACCAAACTGCTGGAGCGGTTCGAAGCGCTGGCAAGCGAAGATTTTCACCAGATCGGGCTGGGAGTCGGACTGTACAAAGACTACGGGGCGGCGCAGAGGATCTACTGCAGGAGAGGCTACGTCCCGGACGGCAACGGCCTGATGTCGGGCAACCGGGAGGCGGCCGCCGGTGAGATGGTCCGCGTGGACGATGATCTCCTCCTGTATCTGGTCAAGGACCTGCGGCTGGATTCGTTCTATAATCTGCACGCCAGCAAGGCGGAAATCCAGCCTTTTTTGAATCACTGATTATTTCCGGAAAAGCGGTCCGCCCGTCGCCGCATGGCTCCGTCTTTGCGATCCGCCGACATCCTCGGCGGACTATGGGCCGCATCCGCCCGGAAACCGCCGCCCGTGGGCAACGGGCCCGCTCCAATCCGCCGCTAGCCCGGCGGATTATTTGCGTTTCGCGCCGCATGGGCGCCCGTCTCGCCGCTCACGGCTGCCTGCGGCGGTATCGGACGGGGGAGCAGCCGGTCATCTGCTTGAAGGTGCGGCCGAAATGGGTCAGGCTGTCAAAACCGACGCGCTCGCAGATTTCAAGCACCTTCCAGCTCGTTTCCCTGAGCAGGGCGCACGCTTTTTTGATCCGGACGTTATTGATGTATTCGATCGCGGTATAGCCGGTCACTTCCTTAAAGGTGCGGCTGAGGTGGGAAGGGCTGATTTCGAACGTATGCGACAGATCTTCCAGTGTAAGCCGCTCGTAAAAGCGGTTGTTGATGTACTCCACGAGGGCGTAAATTTTTTTGTGGGTGGGCGATGCGCCGCTCCCCGCCTGCTCCCGGTCCGCTTCGCGCACCTTGCGGTTCATAAACAGCAGCAGCTCCATCAGCAGCACCTTCTGATACTGCTCGAACCCGATCTGCTTGCGGACGCCTTCGTGCAGCATTTTATGAAAAAGCTCCTCCGCAAAGGTCTGCTCATATCCGGAAAGGTGGACGGCATGGAAGTCCGCAGAGAAAAAGGACAGAAGCTCCCCGCCGTCTTGCAGACGGAAAAAATCGTGAAGAAACTCCTCTTTGAACAGCAGCGTAACCCGCTCGAAGACGGCGTCGCCCGCGTTGACCAACTGATGCGGCACATTGGCGTTGATGAACAGAAGTACGCCGCCTACGACCTGGTATGTTTTGTCCCCGATAAAATAATACAATTGTCCGGATACGAGATACATCATTTCGAAAGCATCGTGGGTGTGGCGCGACGGCATACTCGTGTAAGCGAGCTCCTTGCGGCTGATATGCAGAGAATCGCAGTCATAGCAGACGTTTTTCAAAATAAATTCCTCCTCGCCCCTCGGGTGTCCCATTCAGTTTAGCGCGTCCTCCGGCTTTTTTTTAACCCCTTCGGTCTAAATCACATAAAAAAACAAAAATAGAACGGAAAAAGAACCGCAAAATAAGGTGGCTTTTTCTTCTTGTTGGAAGATATGTGCAGAAAACGGAACGGAATTCGCTTATAATGAAAGAGTGAATTACTACATAACGGTTCAGGAGGTAAAAAATGGCTAAAAAAATACTTGGGATGCTTCTGACTTCGGCTCTGGTGTGCGGCAGTCTGGGGGCCGGTACGGGACATGCGCAGTCAGGCCGCGCTTTGCCGGCGGAGAAGAAAGAAGTCAAAAACGTGATTTTATTTATTACGGACGGCATGAGCTTGTCGGACGTGAATTTGACGAGATGGGTCCAGGGCGGCAAGCCTTTGGAGATGGACGCTTATTTCAAAGGGCTCGTCCGGACGTACGCGTCGGATTCGCTGACGACGGACTCGGCCGCGGGCGCGTCGGCTTACGCGACCGGTCATAAAGTGAAGAGCGAGACGGTATCCATCTCGCCGGACAAGGTCACGATGCCCTTCATCGACAAGCCGAGCGAACGGGAAGCGGCCAAGCCTCTGCCGACTCTCCTGGAAGCGGCCCGTCTGAAGGGCAAGGGCACGGGGCTTGTGTTCACGTGCGAGCTTACGGACGCTACGCCGGCAGTCTTCGCCAGCCACGCGGAAAGCCGGGACAACGCTCATTCCATCGCGGAGCAGATGGTGTACAGCGGCGTGGATCTCGTGCTGGGAGGCGGATCGGGTTATCTCGTGCCGGGCGATAAAGAAATCAACCGCAAGGACGGGGAAGACCTCACCAAAGTGCTGAAAGCAAACGGCTACGAATATGCGACGAGCCGAATTGATCTGCTCAGTTCGCAGACGAACAAGATTTGGGGCCTTTTTAACGAGGGGGCGCTCGACGCCGATCTTGACCTGGACCCGCAGAAACAGCCTACCCTGGCGGAAATGACGACGATCGCGGCCAACAAGCTTTCTTCCAACGAAAACGGCTTTTTCCTCATGGTAGAAGCGAGCCAGATCGACTGGTTCGGACACGACAACGACCCGGTCGGCATCGTTACCGAGACGCAGGCTTTTGACCGTGCCCTGAAAGCGGCGATTGACTTTGCCAAGAAAGACGGAAACACCGCCGTTATTTCGGTATCCGATCATGCCACGGGCGGACTCAATATGACCAACTATGACACGATGAAGGATCTTGAGCCTATCTTTACGAAGGCCAAACATACGAGCTACGGGCTGGAAGGCAGAATTAACGAGTCCAACTACAAGAAGATGCTTGAGGAGGAATACGGGCTCTCCGATCTGACGAAGGAAGAAGAGGAAGCCGTCAAGAAAGGACTGAAAGACAATCTCTCCCCGGTTATCGGAGGCATACTGGGTGAGCGGGCAGGCGTTTCGTTCTCCACGGGAGATCATACCTCGGAAGAGGTCGGACTGTTCGCTTATCACCCGAATGATTTTCTTCCTACAGATTATGCCGGAAGCGGCGTGGTCGAGAACACCGACGTCGGCAAATACCTCCAACTGATTCTGGGACTGGACCTGCCCGCGCTGGAAAACAAGCTGTTCCTTCCGGCAAGCGACCTGGAGGCCAAGGGAGCCAAAGTGACCGTAGACAAATCGGATAAGGAAAACCCGGTCGTCGTGGTGACGAAAGGAACGAAGACGATTAAGCTCCCGGTGGACAAAAATATCGCTTTGACGGACGGCAAAACGATCAAGCTTAGCACGCCGACCCTGCTGATCAAAAATAAAGTTTGGGTGTCCGGCGACGCGGCGGCTTTGATTCAATAAACGGGCACAGTTAGTTGATGATAATCGGCCTTTTAGGTCGATTATTTTTTTGTTTAGAGAGAGAGTTATATAAGAGGTGATTTCTGAAATAATAGCGCCATATCTCTATTTCGTGCGGTATCCGGAAGCTATTCACGCCTGAAGAGCACGTTTATTTTCCCTCCAAAATGGTATAGTACAAAAGATCGTTGCCATAGGAATAAAAAGGGAATTTATTCTATGGAGGTGCTATCGTTGCCGTTTGATCCAAATCTTCAGATTTTTAAATCGGAAACATCGACGCAAAGCTGGGGGAATATAAAAGGCCAGGGCATTCTGACGGCTAAAAGCGAACAGCGCAGAGGAGTGGACTATGCACTAGGTGCCGAGTTCAGGAAACAAATCAATGAACTTCTCAACAAATGGGCCCAGTTGAAAATACTTGTCGAAGCTAAAGTTTCTGCAACTGCGCAGGTTAAAATCCAAACACCACTCGATTTGTTTGACGAAGCAGGCTTCGCCGCCAGGCTGCAAATTGTTTTGGAGGCGGCAGTCGCCGCCGGGCTGAATATGAATCTAACCATGGGACAGCTGGCGGAAATTTTGAAAGCAAGACCTGAGGGGAAGGGCTTGTCGGGTCAATTATTAGAACTTTTATTAAATGAAACCAAACTTGAGGCCGCATTATTCGGTCAATATGCAATTGGCTTCATGGCATACGCCAATTTTGTCACGGTTGGTTCTTTGCATAAAAACGAAGAATTTCCGGAGCCAAGCTTTCAGTTCTTGTATGAAGCAGGCATGGGCTTTATCGTTGGGGGAGGATACCGGAGCTATATCCATATGAAAATGCCCGATCCAAGGCATTTGGTACAGATTTTCAGTGATCTATTGATCGATGGGGTAGTCAATAAGGTCATCACTACACAGCAAGATCAGGCTCTTATGTTGGGTTCGATGCTTAAAATTGCCGTAAAAGCGTCCTATGAGGTCAGTGATCGGTTGAGTAACGAAACGAATCCAAATAAGGATGAAATAGCCCGAAAAGTACTCCTAATCATATGGGACCAATTTCAAAAAGTCGTTTTCCTGCAAATGGGCTTGTTCTACCGGGCACAAGTTGTTGACTTGCTGAATCGGTCCAATCTTCCAAGTGACGAGTCTGCTGCACTCGTCCAAAAGCTTCAAGCTGTCAAAGCGAACCAATTTCCAACCTATTCGGATGAACTATTCCGTTCATTGTCTTTGCTTATCACTTCTATTCAGGATGAACATACAAAAAGGGAATTTGTCGAGGCATTGTCTGTCCTATGGGTTTCCTCTTATTTTATTGCATTTCCTTATGAATCATCACCAACAGACGATTTTCATTCATTTACGGGTTCGTTGCCTTTCCAATTTCATCCTGAAATTAAAAATTGGATCAATACCAGTCTAAAAAGAGATAAGGACGCTAATTTAAACGTGGAAGAGATCTTGGGATTCTTGCTGGATAGGCCGGTGGCAAGTGCTGTTCAAGGAACTGAAAACCTCCGGCATGTCGGAAGAATCCTTTCACCTGCACTTGGGAACGACTTGCATCTGGTTATTCAAAAGCTTTTTCATCCGCAAGAAGTGATGGCCTCAATCGGAAGTTTTCAATCGATTCTTAGTGCCATAAGCCAATCGTTCGACGATTATGTGGATCGGGAAATCAGCGGCAGATCTGCGGCGATTTCAAATACCTTATCTGATGAACAGGAAATTGCTCTCTTGTTTAACCGTGCACTTGTTCCGTCCATTCAAATCGTTTCGGATATTTTGCTCCCGGAGACAGTCAACGGGTTTCAAAATTTTGACCGGAAAACGATGTTGGAAGTACTCTCCAGTCCGCTCTTAACGATGCTTGGCAGAAGTGTCGTTCATATTGTAAGTACCTTATCCTCCATCGTAAATAATCGGATTGAAGGCATTTTGAGAGACGGAGTACAAAATGTAACCAACGCTCTGAAGCCACTCGGTGTTCAAGAGATCGTTAAAAAACCGCTTGAGGAAGCCGCCAAAGCGATTGCGGATCTAGTGGCTCCCTTACCTGCGAATGTACAGAACGAACTTTTCGACAGAACCGCTAATTTGATGTCCCCGATCGAAGGTAATGCCGTGGATTATGCGAAACGATTGAAAAATGATGTTCTATACATGCCTCAAGGAGACGAGATCGAGGAAATCGTCAACCTTCTGCTTCAACACCTTTGGGGAAAAATGACTGATTTTGCAGGTAAGATCATTCCGGCTTTGTTTCAGGCTTTAATCGATGATCTGTTAAAAAAGATCGATGATTTTCTAAAAGCGCTTGCGGCACGCCTTGAGAAAATTATTAATGACATTAAGAAAATCGTTGCGGATAAGATAGCAGCTCAGCTTGTTGACCCCTTCATTGATGTTGCCAAGACGAAGGCTGTTAACACATTGAACTTTAATGTCTTAGATGTTATTGGAGCGGGTGAGGTCAAAGAAGCCTTTTTTAACGCATTGAAAGGAGCTGTACAAAAAGCTGTCGGGCCCCTATTACCTGTCGTTTTACTGCCATTCGAAGAATTAAAAATAGCTCCGCTCAAGGTTGTTGAGGTATTTAAAGGGGTAACTGATTTTTCTTTTGATCATTTTCAACGTCTGTTTACTAACCATCTTTTTGACGAGATTCAAAAGCAGGTTGGCAAATCACTCCGCATGAAAAAAATAGGTATTGATCTCGAAGTACCCGTCTCCTTCAAAATCGATTTGCCTGACCCTCTACCAGATATTACGAAGTCTCATACGTTCAGGCTTTATGATTTGAATTTGCCTTCTTCTACAGTTCTGGATTTAATCATGAAGGTTATCCGCGACAATTTCCGACTGAGCGACGATCAATCCTATTACCAGCTTGTGAGTGCGATTTGGCAGGTTCTCAAGCTGCAGGAGCAGATTGTTCAGCTTCAGCAGGAGAAGCTTCAGGCCATGCAGAAATACGTTGGCTAACTACATACACCCTAAAATTAATTGAAATCCGCACCCGCTGCGGATTTTTCTTTTTGCCGCTAATCGTGCGTAGGACAGGCGGGGAAGGAAAATATACCCTAACGGGACCGTTCAATGGTAAAGTAGAAAGACAGATGCGGAAACAGCAGCGGAGAACAACCGGAAACGGAGGACAGTCGCGGGATGGGCATGGGGCGCATTAGACGGGATATGAAGGGTTATTTGGAAGAGCACCGGAATCCGGTTAACCGGACGCTGCATTATTTTGCGTTCCTGGCCGCATTTCTGGCTTGGATCTTTCTGTGGATCGACATCCGGCTTACCTTGGCGCTTGCCGTCCTGCATTATGCGTTAGCCTGGACCGGACACTTTTATTTCGAAGGCAACAAGCCGGCGTCTTTCCGCTATCCGCTGGTCGGTTTTTATGCGGGGTTTCTCTGGTTTTTTCTGAGGACGGCGGAAGTCGTGACGCGGACCGATCTAGTCGACGCGTGGGTGAGCAAGTCCGAATGAGAATGGACGCGGCCGCCGTATGGAAAATCACGGCCGATTGAGGAGTGAAACCATTGAACATTGTGTATTCGGACGAAATTCCTTCGGGTGAAGACATCTATGATCTGTATGAGCAATTCGGCTGGAACGAATTCCTTAAGCTGTCGGCACGGCAGCTCCACGATACGATGCGGGGAAGCTGGTATGTGGCGAGCGCTTATGATGGGGGCCGCCTGATCGGCACGGGAAGAGTCGTGTCGGACGGCGTGATGACCGCGTTTCTATGCGGCCTCGCTGTCCATCCAGACTATCAGAAGAAGGGAATCGGAAGCGAGCTGTTGAAGCGGCTTATGCAGCGGTGCATCAGTTGTCAATTACATATGGAGCTTTTTTGCTCGGAATCGACAATCGGTTATTACGAACGGTTCGGTTTCGAGGTGTTTGCCAGCGGCATGAAATACCGGAAGGAGGGACAGTCCCCGTGTTGAATAAAACGAAAGAAGTCCGGATAGTTCCTTATGACCCGGCGTGGAAAACCGCTTTCGAGAGCATGCGGGCCGAACTCGAACGGCACATCGGCGACCTCCTTCTCGCCATTGAACATGTCGGCAGTACGTCGGTGGAAGGCTTGGGAGCCAAACCGATCCTGGACATCGATGTCGTCATGGACAGCTACGAAGTGTTTCCCGCCATCGTGGAGCGTCTCGGGGAAGCGGGCTTCCGGCACGAGGGCAATTTGGGCGTGGAGGGCCGGGAAGCGTTCAAACGGACTTACGAGGACGGTTTCATGGCTTATCATCTCTACGTGTGTCCCAAGGACGGGCGCGGCTATTTGGAGCATATCGCTTTTCGCGATTATTTGCGTGCCCATCCTGAGGCACGGGAGAGGTATCAGCGGCTTAAGGAAGATTTGGCTGCCGAATTCCGCTATGATAGAGATACATACTGTGAGAGGAAAACGGGTTTTGTCCGGGACATTTTAAACAAGACCCTTTACAAGGATTAAAACAGCCGGGCATCATTTGCATCCAAGGAGCCGACGGGGGAGACCGTGGAGGCGGACGACGATGGAGACGTTTATACAGAGGTTGTCTGTCTATTATTATGGGTATAGTGGTTCTTATGGTTTTCGCTTTTGTTTGCCGGAGGGACGGTTACGATTCCGTGGAACACCGTGATTCCGCCGGTCGTGCCGGCTTTCTGGGCCGCGTCGAAAAAATAAATAACCGGGGTGACCGAAATGAGTGCGAATCAGACTTATCTGGAAAGTGTGCGCAAACAATTTCTCTACTACAAAACACTCGGGGAGAAAGCGATGGACCAGCTGGAGCCGGAGCAGTTGTTTACGGCTTACAACGAAGACACGAACAGTATTGCGGCGATAGTGGCTCATTTAGGCGGGAATATGCTTTCCCGCTGGACCGATTTTCTTACGACGGACGGGGAGAAAGAGTGGCGCGACCGCGACGCCGAATTCGGGCACAGCCTTTTGGACAAAGAGCAGCTTCTGGACAAATGGAACGAAGGCTGGAACTGCCTATTCCATGCCCTGGATTCCTTGAGTCCCGATCAGTTGGAACAGATCATTTATATCCGCAACGAAGGCCATACCGTGATCGAAGCCATTAACCGGCAGCTGGCCCATTATCCTTACCACGTTGGGCAGATCGTCTATGCGGCCAAGCTGCTCAAAAAAGAAGAATGGAACAGCTTGTCCATTCCGAGAAACAAATCCGCGCAATTCAACAGCGAAAAATTCGCCGAACAGAAATCGGTCCGGAATTTTACCGATGAAGAGATGAAAAGATTGTCCGCCAACACGGACAGCATGCAATAGAACGGCTCCGGCAACCGGAGCGGCATCACGACGGACACAGACTGGAGACATTCAAGGCCATGCATACGATGACAAAAGTAAACGCCGCCATAAGGCCGCATCTGACAAAACTGTTTGAAGAGGTCCGCCGGGTGGACGTCTGTATAGACAGCGTGCTGGAAGGCCAGGCCGGCGGAGAGATCCGGATCTACGTCGATTCCTTGACGAATCCTTCGAGCGTGCAGATCAATCAGGGGAGCTTCGCTTATTTTGCCGGTGATTCCGCATGCCCCTCCGCGGGGCAATGGCTGGAAGAGCTTCCCGCCCACTGCTATATCATGCCTTCCTCCCCAGGCTGGGTGCAGCGTGCACGGCACATTCACGGCGCCAAGCTGATCCGCGGCGAACGGTACATGTTTTCCCCGGAGTCGCTGCGGCCCGGCCCTTTGAAGGAGCTGACGGAGCATCCGGATTACAAAGTGGAGAAGATCACGCCGGAGCTGGCCCGGGATATGTTCGGCGACCCGCTCCAGCATTATCACTTCGTGAATTACGACACGGCGGAACAATTTATGGAGACCGGGTTCGGCTACTGCATCCGCGCGGAAGGCGAAGTCGCGGCCGCTTGCACGACCGCGATGGTATGCCGTACGGGCGTGGAAATCGGCATTATGACACATCCGGACTACCGGAAGTTCGGCCTGGCGACCCGGGTTGCGGCCGCATTTCTGCTGCACTGCCTGGAGCACGATCTGTATCCGAGCTGGGATGCGGCAAATTTGAAGTCCAAGGGGCTTGCGGAGAAATTGGGGCTGACCTACGCCGGATCTTACGAGGTTTTCTCCCTGCAGGATTAGGCGGAGGAGAGTACCGCCGTTGTCCCCGCGGAAGAAGGAGCATGAATGATACACCTGTCTGCGTGGAAATCGGCCGCGTTTATGGCGGCTCTGTCGGCACTTACGCTGCTGGTCTATTCCGTTTTCCGGAACAAGACGTACTTCGATTTTTTGACTTGGAATTTATTTCTGGCGTGGGTTCCGTTCGTGTTCTCGTTTATCGCTTATGAGATCGGGCGCGGGGCACAAAGCCGGACGAGAGCCGCTATCATCGTATTTCTGGGGGCAGGCTGGCTGCTGTTCTATCCGAACGCTCCTTATATCGTGACGGATCTGGTTCATTTAACCGCGATGAAGGGGCTTTATGCCTCCGGTCAAGGAACGTTTGCGTTCCGGTACTGGTACGATCTGCTCGTTCTCGTATTATTTGCGTGGAACGGTCTGCTGCTCTGCGTCTATTCCCTATATCAGATTCATTCGCTTATCCGGCTTGCCGCAGGTTCCCTGCTTGCCTGGAGCTTTGTGGCGGCGGCAGCGCTGCTCGGCGGATACGGCGTACTGTTGGGCAGAGTATACCGGCTAAACAGTTGGGACGTGCTGAGAGATGTAAGCCTAATTAAACGGATCGCCCTGGAGAGCCTTCATGCGCCGGCGATGCTTTTCTGCCTGTTGTTCGGCCTTATGATCGGGATTGTTTATGTGTCGTTTTATTTTGTTCTTCATCAGGCGGTACGGGCGGCTAAGCGTGCATAAGAAGCTCCCATAGGCAGCTTGTTCAGAGCGGAGAGGAGAGGAGAATCTCATGCTATTTTCGAAAAAAGACCCGGCCGATCCAAGGACGGACTTCGAGCGGGATCTGCTGCGTCAGGCAAGGCGTCTGACTCCGGGAGAACCGCCGCCGCCCTGGTGTCTGCAGACGGTTATTGAGGCTGCGGGAGTAACGGCCGGCGGCTGGGACGGGGACGGCCGGATCGTCCTGATCGGCAGCGGCTACAGCATTACGGATGCCTATACCGGGCAGCGCCTTGTCAGAGAACGCGACGAGGCGAAGACCGAACAGCATTTACTCGCCGGCGGGTTAAAATTCGCCGTGCCGGAGACGGGGGAAGAGATCGGCGTCTTCGGGCTGGACGGGGGAGACGGCATTCAGATGAACGCCGAAGGCTGGAGGCTGGAGGTCATTTACCCGTGGTGGCCGAGAGCTTCCGTGATCCTGGAGAATGTATTCTCCGGGGAGTACCGGTATTTGGCCGGAGCTGTTATGCTGGAGATTCCACGGCTCGACGGCTGGCTGAAGGGCGGTTTTTCACCGTCCGGAGAAGCGTTTATGGTGCTCGGGTCGGGCGGAGCGGCCGTTTTTGCCAAGCGTTAAATGCCGGTCCGCGAAAGAATAAAGAACGGACGGCAATCAGATTTATCGGAGAGGAAGAGAGAAACCATGACCAAAAGAAAAAATATCTCATCCGGTTCGCCGTGGGAGCCTGTTGTCGGCTACAGCAGAGCGGTTAGGATCGGCAATATCGTGGAAGTAGCGGGAACGACCGCCATGAAAGATGGAGCCGTTGTAGGCATTGGAGATGCGTATGCCCAGACCCAATGCGCACTGGGCATTATTGAAGAGGCGCTTAACAAGGCGGGAGCCAAACTGGCCGACGTCGTAAGGACGCGCATGTTCGTAACGGATATCGGCCGGTGGGAAGAGATCGGCAAAGCCCACGGGGAATTCTTCAAAGATATTCGTCCGGCATCCACGATGGTGGAGGTGCGCGCCTTAATCGACCCCGAGCTGCTGGTGGAGATCGAAGTTCAGGCCATTGTGAAGGAAACCTCTTCCGGTTTCGGAGATTGACCGCCTCAGGGCCTCCTTCTTTCTAGAGGGGGGCCTTTTTTAGTTGCGGAGTGGATAGACCCCCATGGTATAATCAGGAAAATAACGGCTGTGCGGCAAAAGGGATTTGAACAGGCGTGAACGTTTTTCTCAAATTGAACGGAATCAGCGCGGGATATGCGTGTGTCTGTTTCGTGTTCGGGCAATGTCTGCTTTACGGAATGAGCGTCGTCAAGCCTCTAGGTGTGTCCCACTCCGCTTCGTTGAAGATTGTGGTCGGGGGTGCGTTCTTTTTAGCCGCTTTGCTCACTTTGCTGTGTATGCGGATGACCAAGATATGGATGAAAGGGCGGATGCTTGCCTTCTGGGCGGTAGTTCTGTGGTTTCCTTACTGGATTTTGTTCAGTGCCGTTATGGCAGCTTTGTTTCCAGGTGAGGATCATGTCTACGTGATTTACGTGATGACGCTAATATTAACGCCCTTTTACCCGATTTTCACCGCTACAGCGATCGGAATCAGCGCACTATGGTATCAATCCTCTGAAAAAAAGCTGAACCGGCGTACAGGCGGTACTAACACTCCGTAACTGCCCAGGCAAGATCAGCCCCGTAATCAGCGCCAATGCCGTCTTTTGCATAAGTAAGCCAATGATCGGCCGGAATTGTACCGAAGCTGCTGCAATAGGCACGTCTGGGTGCTGCCGCAAATCCATAATTAACGGGAGGCATTCACTTATGATCCGAATTTGTACCGAACAAGATATCCGCGCTATTTACGACATTATTAACGATGCGGCCGCCGCCTACAAAGGCATTATACCGGCCGACCGGTTTCACGAGCCTTACATGACGATCGAGGAACTGCAGAGCGAAATCGATAGTGGCGTAGTGTTCTGGGGGTATGAGGATGGCGGGCGTCTGATCGGGGTGATGGGCATCCAAGACAAAGGCGACGTTTCCCTCATCCGGCACGCCTACGTGAGGACGGACCAGCGCAAAGGAGGCATCGGCAGCCGGCTGCTGGCTTATTTGACGAACCTGACGGAGAAACCGTTCCTGATCGGTACGTGGGCAGACGCTTCCTGGGCGATCGCCTTTTATCTCAAAAACGGCTTCTCTCTCGTGCCCGAGGCGGAGAAGGAGCGGCTGCTGCGCACGTACTGGACCATACCGGACCGGCAGATCGAAACGTCCGTCGTGCTCGGCGACCGCAGACGCGAAGCGGTTTAGGGGAAGAAGAAGGGCTTGAATCTCTCTCGGTCAGGGGCCTTCCGGGCCCGAGGATGAATTATAAGGAGTGAACAGCATGAAAATAGTAGAACTTACCCTCCATGCTTTGAATCTATCCGAATTAAAACAATTTTACGGGGAGCGGCTGGGACTGCCGGTGACCGGAGAGACCGACGCCTCCTTTTCATTCCGTGCCGGGAACACGAACGTGACGTTCGTCCGCACGGCTCAGGATGACGATAGCTTCTATCACTTCGCCTTTAACATCCCGGAGAATAAGATCGAAGAAGCGGCCGGCTGGCTCCGGGACAGGGTGGAACTTCTCGGCGAGGAGGGAGACCCTGTCGTTCATTTCGAAAGCTGGAACGCGCATGCCGTATATTTCAAAGACCCGGCCGGCAATATTGTCGAGCTGATCGCCCGGCATAATCTTGATAATGCGTCGCAGAAACCGTTCAGCGAGGAAGATTTTCTGTGCGTCAGCGAAATCGGAATGCCGGTGGACGATGTGTCGGCCGCTTTGCGGGCTTTGAAGCGGGAAGCGGGCCTGGAGGCCTGGATGACACCGAGCGATACGTTCGCGCCGGTCGGCGACGAGCACGGGCTTTTTATCGTGGTGAAGAAAGGCCGGGTCTGGTTCGCGGGCGAGAGAAGCTCGCAACCCCACCCGCTGGCCGTCCGAACGGACGCGGGTCCGGTGCGCCTGGACGAACGGGAAGGAATCTCGTTCGGAGAGCCCGGGGAGAGCACGCCGGAAAGGCCGTAAACCGGGGCGGCAGTTGGCGGAGGAACGGTACCGGGTTGACGGCCCGGGCGCTGCACGGGGCAGGAAGCCCGTCCGCACGTTGGCCGCAGATCCGTCCACTGTACGCCGCCTCTGGTCCGGCTTCGGAAAAATTGACATCACGGGAGAGAACAGCGTGCTTAACAAAAGCGTCTATTACGACCGGTTCGGCCCTCCGGCTGAAGTGCTGGAGATCCGCCGCACCCCCGTCGTCCCGCCCGGACCGGGCGAGATCCGGGTGCGGATGCTGGCCCGGCCCATCAATCCGTCGGACTTGATCCCCGTGCGCGGAGCCTATGCCCACCGGATCGCCCTCCCTGCGGTGCCCGGCTACGAAGGCGTGGGCATCGTCGAGGAGACGGGCCCTTCCGTGCCGCCGGAGCTGCTCGGCAGACGGGTTCTCCCGCTGCGTGGCGAAGGAACCTGGCAGGAATCGGTCCTCGCGCCCGCCGGGCTGGCCATTCCGGTTCCGCAAGGCATTCCCGACGAGACGGCCGCCCAGCTCTACATCAACCCGGTGACCGCCTGGGCGGTTTGCGGGACGCTTCGCCTGAAGTACGGCGATACGCTCGTCGTCAACGCCGGCGGCTCGGCGATCGGCCGCGTGTTCGCGCAGCTGGCGGCGGTTTTCAACTATGAGCTTATTGCGGTTACCCGCAGCGCGGCTCATACGGAGGAGCTGCTGCGGCTCGGCGCGGCTCACGTCATCGTCACCGGCGGCAAGCCGCTTCGCGAGGCGGTGCTGTCCAAGACAGGCGGCCGGGGAGCGACAGCGGCCGTGGACAGCATAGGCGGCCCGGACGGAGCTGCTCTCGCCGGCTGCGTGCGTCCCGGCGGCACTGTGTTCAGCATCGGGCTGCTGTCGGGGGGGCCGGCGGATTGGGCGGCGTTGTCCCGGCGGCACCGGGTGGACGCCCGGCCGTTCTGGCTCCGGCAGTGGATTCGCCACGCTTCCCCGGCGGATTGGTTTGGGGCGTTCGAGGAGATTATGGATCTTGTCCGGGACGGAAGGCTGAGCCTGATGAAGATCGCCGCCGTCTACGGACTGGACGAGGTGCATGCCGCCGTGGCGGCTTTCGAGTCCGGGCGGGCCGGGAAGATCTTGCTGACAGGCGGGCGCGGATGAAGGCCCGGCGGGGAACAACGGCTGTGTGCCGCTGCATGTTCATCATGGAATAACAGGAGGCTGCGCGAAGATGAAGAAAGTAATGCTGCTGGGGGATTCGATCCGGATCGGCTATCAGCCGCTGGTGAGGGCCGCGTTAGAGGGACAGGCCGAGGTTGTGGGACCGGAGGAAAACGGCCGTTTTGCCAAGCATACGCTCTGGGGGGCAAACTTGTGGATCAGAGATCTCGGGACGCCGGATATTATCCATTGGAACAACGGGCTTTGGGATCTTCACCATGAGGCGCCCATGGTCGAGGCACTGACCTCCCTGGATGAATACATTGTGACGCTCGGACGAATTCTCAATGAGCTGCAGAGAACGGGAGCGGCGGTTATTTTTGCGACGACTACGCCCGTTCCGGTCGATGCCATAGGCAGAAGCAATGCGGAAATAGACGCATACAATGCGGCCGCAGCGAAGCTGATGCGGCATCACGGCGTGGAAATCAACGACTTAAACGCCGTCGTCAAACGCGATCTGCAAAGCTTTATCTGCGAAGATAATCTGCACCTCAGCGAAGCGGGCAACCGGGCCTGCGCCGATAGAGTGATAGAGGCCGTCCGCAAATACATATGAGAAGGAAGAAATAGACGAGCGCGTGCTTGTGAAGGGCTTCGTCCCTTAATCTCGGGAAAGCTCACCGATCGGGTGGCTTTCCTTTTCTTTTTTGGGTAGGATAGAGGGGAATGTGTTGTGAGAAGGAGATTAGGAACATGGGTAAAAAACGAAGGATTCTGATCCGCTTTACGCCTCCGCAAATTTTGGCGCTCGGAATCCTGGCTATTATTTTAATAGGATCGGTGCTGCTTTCGCTGCCTGCCGCCTCCTCCACCGGAGAGCCGATCTCTTACTTGGACGCTTTTTTTATGTCGACTTCGGCCGCATGTGTGACGGGGCTTTCCGTGCTGAACGCAGGCGTGCATTTTTCGCTGTTCGGCCAGATCGTCATCCTTATGCTGGTTCAGGTGGGCGGTCTCGGATTTATGACGATGGCGACCTTGATCGCGCTCGTGCTTCGCAAGCGGATTACCCTCAAGGAGCGGCTTCTTTTGCAGGAAGCGATGAATCAAGGGTCCGTGGAGGGCATCGTGCGGCTGATCCGCAAGGTGCTGACCTATGCGCTTGCCATTGAGTTGGCGGGAGCGGTTCTCCTGACGGTACGCTGGGCTTTCGACATGCCCTTCGGACAAGCGGTTTACTTTGGCGTGTTTCATAGTATTTCCATTTTCAACAACGCCGGCTTCGATTTGTTCAGCAGTCTGCCCGGAGCGCAGGGAAGCCTGATGGCTTATGTGAACGATCCTTACGTGAATATCGTAGTTATCGGGCTTATGATTCTGGGGGGGATCGGATTTATCGTCATAGCGGACTTGCTTGACTTCAAGCGGACCCGGAAGCTGACGCTTCACTCCAAAGTTGTGCTTACGACAACGGGCCTGCTGATTCTGCTGGGTTCCTTCGTGGTTTTTATTTTCGAATACACGAACCCGCTGACGATGCAGCCGCTTAGTCTTCCGGGCAAAATCTTCGCCGCTTTCTTCCAGTCGGCAACGACCCGGTCGACGGGTGTAAATACGCTCGATATCGAATCGTTCCGCCAGGCAACCCAGTTCTTCGTTATTATTCTTATGTTTATCGGGGCGGCGCCCGGGTCAGCGGGCGGAGGGATCAAAATCACGACGTTCGCGATTCTCCTAGGCGCTGTCATTACGATGGTCCGGGGCAAGGAGGATATCGTGTTTTTCCGCAAAAGACTCCCGGAGGAACGCATCTATAAAGCGACGACGCTGACGCTGATGTCCCTTATTCTGGTCGTGGCGGGTACGATGATTCTGTCGGTTCTGCAGGACGGTCCTTTTATCAAAATCTTGTTCGAGGTCACGTCCGCTTTCGGTACGGCGGGCATTTCCCTGGGGCTGACGCCGGAACTTACTTCCCCGAGCAAGGTGCTGATGGCGATCCTGATGTTTGTCGGCCGGCTGGGTCCGCTTACACTTGCCTACGCGCTGACACCGAAGGGGACGAAAGAGCTGTACCGCTACCCGGAAGGAAAAATTACGATCGGGTAAGGTGCCGCGTCTTCGCCGGAATCTGAAAAAAGGGTTTGACAGTTTTTCGGCGGCGTTTTATAATTCCTAGTATTCTCATTGGATAAAAGAATAATTTGTTGACCAGACCACTGGAGACACTATTTCGCTTAATGCGGATAGTGTCTTTTTTAGTTGGCGGGCACTTGTCCGGCGAAGGAATCCTGATTCCTTCAGGGGATGAATGGTGCCTGAGGATTCAGGGAGAACAGCAGGAGAAGGAGGAAGGGACCATGTTCAAAGACGGGTTCAAAGTCTTCGATATTCACGGACACTTGCCTTACGCGCAGCAGTTTGTCAAACACGATGCCGTGATCGACGGCGCCCAGGCCGCACGGGGAGAGCGGATGCGGCTCACCTGGGATTTTCCGTCGGGACCGGATACCGGTCCCGACGCCGGGCGGCCGGTTATCGACCGCTGGGCCGATGAGCTCGACAAGTACGGAATCGGGGGATTGAATTTTCTTACCGCCAGGGGAAACGACGATCTAAAGGAGCAAATTTCCAAGTATCCCGGCAAATTTACGGGCTTCGCCCATCATTCCATCGAAGCGCCGGATGCGGTGGAGGAGCTGCAGCGGGCCGTAGACGAACTGGGGCTCCGGGGTTACAAATTATTCGGCCCGCTTATCCAGACGTCGCTGGACGATCCGTCGCTCCGGCCGGTTTGGAGCTTCCTGGCGGAGCGCAAGCTGCCCGTACTGATCCACTTCGGGCTTCTGGGGCATACGGGCGGCATCGTGCAGCACCGGAACATCAATCCCTTGGCCATTTTTAACGTGGCCCGGGAGTTTACGGACATCCCGATCCTCATACCGCACTTCGGAGCGGGCTACTACCAGGAGCTGCTGCACCTATGCTGGGGATGCCCGAACGTGATCGTCGACACGTCCGGCTCCAACCAGTGGATGCGGTGGGCGCCCTACGACCTGACGCTGGAAACCCTCTTCCGCAAAACCGTGGAGCTGATCGGTCCCGAACGCGTCGTGTACGGATCGGATTCCAGCGGCTTTCCCGCGGGTACGTCTACCGCTACTTGCAGGATCAGGTCCGCGTATGCAGGGAACTGCGCTTCCATGAAACGGACATACAGAGCATTTTCGGCAATAACGCGAGAAGGCTGCTCCGTCTTCCGGAAACGGCCGCTAGCGTTCAAGAACATAAAGGGGTTGAAATCTTATGAGCAGCAAATTGGAAAAAGACAACGAAAAAACAGAGAAACGCCAAAAAGGCAAGCCGCAGCCCGCGCTTTTCCGTCTTGCGGCGTTAACGCTGGCCGCCGCGCTGAGCGCGGGTTTGATGGCCGGCTGCTCGGGGAGCAAGTCCGCTTCCGGGGACGGCGTCAAAGACGCATCCGGGCAGCAATCCGGGAACGCGGGCAAGGACGAGAAAGTCACGATCGAGTACTGGCAGTACCAGTATCCGGTCAAGGTGGATCTCATCAATTCGCTTATTAAAGAATTCGAGAAGACGCACCCGAACATTACCGTCAAACAAACCAATTTTCCTTACGACCAGTATAACGAAAAGGTGGCGACACTGATCCCGGCCGGCAAAGGACCGGACGTAATCAACCTGTACTACGGCTGGCTTCCGAAATACACGGCATCGGGTTATTTGCAGCCTTTGCCGAAGGAATTGTTCCCGGATTCGAAGATTAAAGAAGAATTTTTCCCGTTCGTCGAAGCGGCTAAAATCGGCGGCAGCTACTATGCGATTCCGACGGCCGTCCGGACGCTGGGGCTGTACTACAACAAGGATTTGTTTGCAAAAGCGGGTCTGGACCCGGCTAAACCTCCCGCGACATGGGAGGAACTCGTGGACTATTCGAAGAAGTTGACCGAGAAGGACGCCAAAGGCGAATTTGTCGTCGAAGGCATGGCCTGGCAGCCCAATTCCCAACTGCATCACTGGTACCGGGATGCGCTTGTGTATCAGGCCGGCGGCAAAGATATCAGCGAAGACCGGAAGCGCGTCTTATGGAACGAGACTCCTGCAGGACTCCAGGCGTTCAAGTATCTGCTTGATTTTGCCACCGTACATAAAGTCGGAACAAAAGATTTTTACAACGATGATATTACCGCGTTCAAAGGCGGCCATGCGGCGATGAATATCGACGGCTCGTTCCAGCTCGGCGGACTCAAGAAGGATGCGCCGAATCTGAATTTCGCCGTGGCTCCGCTGCCCGCGTACAAAGGAAAAGCCACGCAAGCATCTTTCTGGGCCAACGGAATCACCAAGAACGCCAAAGGGAAAAAGCTTGAGGCGGCAACCGAATTCCTCAAGTTTTTGACGAGCAAAGAGGTGCAGGAGCAGTGGGTGGAAAAAGTCGGCGAGCTGCCGGCATCCAAAGCCGTCGCCCTTCAGGATAAGTACGCCAAGGACGAGAAAATCGGCCCGTTCATCCGCCAGCTCGGCGATGCCAACGCCCACTTCTTCGTGGATGAAAAGCTGGAGCGGGACTATTTCGTGCAGGCCGCGGACAGCGTCGTGCTGAACAAAGTTCCCGCCGAGAAAGCTTTCGAGGAACTGGTGGCCAAAACCCAGAAGCTCTACGACGACTATTGGGCGAAGCAGGCTAAAAAATGAAGCGGCAGCGGCTCTTTTTCGTCTACGCCTGCCTGCTCGTGCCGCTGCTGTTTTTCATCGGCGTCCGGATCGTCCCCATCGTGTATTCCTTTCTGGTCGGCTTCCGCGAATGGGACCTGCTGTCGGAGGAGAAGCCGTTCGTCGGTTTCTCCAACTACGTTGCTTTATACCATGACCCGGTATTCCTGACTTCGCTCCGAAATACGGTTACTTACGTCCTGATCGGGGTACCCGGGCAGCTTGCGGCCGGGCTTGCCGTTGCTCTGCTTCTTCGTCGGATTATCCGGTTCAAAGCTTTTTTCCGGACGGTATACTTCCTGCCCTACGTCACCAGCGTCGTAGCCGTGAGCTGGGTGTTCCGCTGGATCTTCATGAAGAACGGCATCGTTAACGGCCTTTTGCTCCAATTGGGCCTGCCGTCCCAACTGTTCCTGGGCTCGCCGGACCAGGCTATTTTTATCGTCACCGCCGCTATGATCTGGCAGAACCTCGGCTTTCAAATGCTGATTTTTCTCACGGGACTGGAAAATATCCCGAAAGAATACGAGGAAGCGGCCGCGATTGACGGGGCGGGTGCGTGGCGGCGGTTCCTGCATGTGACGCTGCCCCTGCTGAACCCGGTCCTGCTGTTTTCCGTCATTATTGCAAGTATTTCGTACCTGCAATCTTTCACCCAGATTTTGAATATGACGTCGGGGGGCGGGCCGCTTAACTCTACGAAATCCGTCGTGGTGTATATTTACGAGCTCGCGTTCAAGCAGTTCAATATGGGGCAGGCGACCGCAGCGACCGTCGTCTTGTTCCTCCTTATTCTTCTCTTGTCCCTATTGCAGCTTAAAACGTTGAACCGAAAAGTCGAGTACTAAAAGGAGAACGGCCATGAGCAAATATGATTGGGCCGCGGAGCATGCCGGATTCCGGAGGCGGGGCAGCGAACAAGCAGTTAAACGTACAGCCCGGTATCGTATCCGTGCGTCCGCCTTTTTCGCTTATTTTCTTCTGGGCGCGGGCGCGATCGTGATGCTGTTTCCTTTCCTATGGATGATCGCGACCACGCTAAAAACGCCGCAGGATGTGTTTTCTCTGAGCCTGATTCCGCCGGAGGCCACCTTGGACAACGTCCGGACGCTTTTCGCGGAGACGCTGTATGCGACCTGGATCGTCAATAGTCTGGTCGTTGCCGTCATTACGACGGTCTCCGTCTGCTTTTTCGATACGGTGGTCGGCTACATTCTGGCGAAATTTACGTTTCCGGGTAAAACCGTCATTTTCGTCGGCATCCTAAGCACGCTGATGGTCCCGACCGAAATGCTGATCCTCCCCTGGTATCTGCTTGCCGCCAAGCTGGAGCTGGTCGACACTTACCTGGGTGTTCTTTTCCCGGGCCTCATTTCCGCGTTCGGCATCTTTCTTATGAAGCAATTCATGGAATCCATTCCGCGCGATCTGCTCGATGCGGCCCGTATCGACGGGATGGGCGAGTGGGGAATTCTGCTCCGCGTGGTCGTGCCGCTGGTCAAGCCGGCGCTGGCCACGCTGTGCATTTTAACCTTTCTGGGCAGCTGGAACGCGTTTATCTGGCCGCTGATCGTCACGCAGACGCCGGAGCATCTGACGATCCCCGTCGGGCTTGCGTTCTTCTCCAGCGAATCGGGCGACAGCGGAAGCTGGACGCTCATCATGGCGGGAGCCGCTATCTCTATCCTGCCTCTGCTTGCGGTGTTTCTGCTGTTTCAGAAGCAGATTATCCGCGGCATCGCCATGACCGGCTTTAAATAAGCCGGGTAAGGAGGGGCGGAAGGAGCGGGAGTAGCATGTCCGGCAGTCGGGAAACCTATCATCGGAACCTTTTCCGCGAGGATAGCGACGACGATGACGAGGAGGAATGCGCAGTGAACAAGCAGACCGAGAGCGGCAGGCAAGCGCCGACGCCGGCAAAGGCCGGACCCGGAGCCGAAGGCTTAACGGATTCCCGCGGCGGTGAAGTCCGCCAGTCCGCTTTTGAAGACGTGACGACAGGCGGCAAGTCCGCCGACGATACGATTCCGCTCAAAATATTCGAGGATGTCAGCGCCCACGAGCGGATCGGGCTGCGGGCCGACGATTCGGCGGCCGACAGCGAAGTGGATCTGGATCCGTCAGGCGCGATCCAATCCAAAGAAAGACAGAACGTCTGGAGCTGACCGGTCCGGACGCGCGAATCCCCTTTCTATTGCGCGACTGAAGGCAAGGATGACTTGCCCGATGCGTGCAAACGAAAGGGGATTTTTCGGGTTGGAAATGAAACCGCTCTTACCCGTCCCGCGTATGGATGATTTGGCGGAATGGTTTCGTGGTAACCTATCCCTAAACAACCTTTTACTTAGGAGGATTTATTTTCTTATGAGCCCGGATGCTGAACGCACGAATTGGCTGGAATTGATCAAGAAAGGCAATATGTCTTCGGCTACGGCGGCCTTGGGCAATACGATAATTGCCATCGTAAAAGGTATCGCCGCATCGCTCACGGGCAGCGGTGCCATGTTCGCGTCCACCATGCACTCCATTGCGGATGCCGTCAATCAGATGTTCGTATTTACCGGAAGCGTACTTGCGGAGAAAAAGGCGACCCGCCGATTTCCGACGGGTTTCGGACGCGTCATCAATATCTTCTGCATGATTGCGGTTCTCGTCGTCACCTTCATGGCCTACGAAACGATAAGAGAAGGGCTGCACCTGCTGCAGTATCCGGCCGAATCGCACGGATTTTGGCTGAATCTTTCGGTTCTGATCCTGTCGATCGCAATTGACGGCTTCGTGCTGGTCAAGGCGATGAAGGAGGTCATCAAGGAGTCCAGGGCGGATGCGTCCGGTTTTGGAATCGTCAAGGCTTCCTTCAAGCATGTGAAACGTGCGGCGCCTCCGACGCGGCTCGTCTTCTACGAAGATTTGGTTGCGACCACGGGTGCTCTGCTGGCACTTATTGCGGTGGTAGTTACTTCGCTTACGAATTTCAGTGCCCTTGACGGATTGATGACTGTCCTGATCGGGTTGCTTATGATATTCGTCGCATTCCGCGTCGGCTACGACAATATGGTCGGCCTAATCGGCGTATCCGCGCCTCCGGACGTGGAGGACAAGGTGTCCGCCCTTATCTTTTCCGAATCGCTGGTGACGGACATTTATCAGCTGCGCGTTCTACAGGAAGGCCGGTACTACCATGTGGAGGGCTTGATCGAACTGAAACCGGGCCTGACGCTTGCCGAAGCGGACGATATCAAATTCCGTGTGCGCGACAAGCTGCTGGGAGATCCCGATATCGCGGACGTTACCCTGGGGATTCTCGAAGACAACGGCGTGAAAGACTGGGTGCCCGCCGCCGACCGGTAACCGGTAACGGCCTCCGATCGAATCGTTTAAACCTTTTAAACCGTGGAAAAGATCACCAAAAAATCCCGGCCGGAGAAATCCGGCGGGGATTTTTTGGTGATTCGTTTATTCTTCCGTATCGTCTTCCAGGACGACGTTTAGAACGGTCGTTTCATTTGCGGCGATGATCAGTGTGCGCACGGCCGGTTGTTTGTCTTCGAGCGTATAGTGCGCGGAATAGAAACCGGGGGCCAGGTTAGTGGCCGTATACACGCCATTGGTACTGGTCGTCACGCTTCTCAGGAAGAGCCCGGATGGATCGAAGAGCTGAACGAACACGTTGGCTAAGAGCCGTCCGCTCCTGTCCGTTACCGTGCCCGTCAAAGTGCCGAACAAAGGGTTCAGCGCCACGGCTACAGGGGGAGGCGGAGTTCCGGCAGCCAGGGAGACCGCGGCCGACCTGGAGCCGAAGAGCTCGCTCGATACGGTGACCGTGTAACTTCCCGGGCGCAGGCCGCCCAGCAGGAACAGACCCGTTCCGTCGGCTAGCGTCCGGACGACCGGCGTTAAATTCTCGTTCACGATCTGGACGGAAGCGCCCGGAACCGGATTGCCGGTCGATTCGTCCAGAACGGCACCCGTAACGGCAAACGGCGAGTTCCCCGGAGAGAGAACGACATTCGGGGTAAAGCCGGGGACCACCGTTACCACCTGCTGGCTGTACGACAGGCCGGGCTTCTGCGCGATGACCGTGTAGTCCCCCGCGGCTATTCCGTCAGCCGTGAACTGCCCGGACGGGTCCGTGGGGACCGTCACGACCGGCGTGTTCCGGTCGTCGTAGACGTCCACCGCCGGAGGAGGCGGAAACACGGGAACGGTTGGCGGCGTCACGACTGTCCCGTTCAAATCGTTTGACGTCGGAGACAGCCGGGCGCTTACGCCCGTATTTTGTCCGGGGGCGGCAGAAAAGGCGTCCGTCTGCTGGCCGAAGCCCGCTAGGCTGAACACGACCGTGTAATTGCCGGCCGCAAGGCCGCCCAGTGTATAACGGCCGGCCGCGTCAGTCGTCGTATCCGTCAAGACGGTGCCGTACGTGTTGAGCTGGCGGACTTCCACAAGGACACCGGCAAGCGGTCTGGCGCCGGCGGCGCTAGTCACCGTGCCGGATAGAGAAGCAGGCAGCGGACTCAAGGCAAAGCTATAGTCGGTGTTCCGTCCGGGCGCCACCGGAGCACCGCCGTTTTGCGAGCCGAAACCGGCCGCTTCGGCTGTCACTTTATAATCTCCGGAACTGAGATTATTGAAGAGATAAAACCCGCTGCTGTCGGTTTGAACCGTATTAACCGGCACACCGGCCGCATCTTCGATCCGGACGTCCGCTCCCCTCAGAGGGGCCGAAGTAACACGGTCGATGACGAAGCCGCTGACACTGCCGGGTGACGGCTCCAGCGGGACGGTGACGGCCGTCGTCTGCTCGGGACGGAGCACGACACCGAGGGAGGTGCTGCCGAAATCTTCACCGGTAACGCTCAGCGTATAGGCACCGGCGGTTACGTTGTCGATCGTAAAATTTCCGCTTAGTTCGGCAACCGATTGATCGACCGTCTGGCCGGCCGCATTCAGCAGAGTGACCATGCTTCCGGGTACGGGAGCGAATCCGTTCCGGTTAATGATATTGCCGGTCAGGAGCGAATTTTGCAGGGTCAAAACGAGCGTAACGGTGTCCGCCGAACCGGCAGTAACCTTGACGAGCACGGAGGCGGAAGCGAAGCCCGGAGCGGATGCCGTAAGGACATAGCTGCCGGGAGCCAGTTCCGGCGTTGTAAAGCGCCCGTCTGCGTCGGCCAAGTAAGCGAACAGGAGAATCCCCGCTTCGTTGAAGATCTTGACCTGGGTTTCCGAACCGGTCAGGATAGCGCCCGAGAGGTCCGTTACGCTGCCCGTCACTACGCCGCTTAGGGGCCGGAGAGCCAGGCTTGCTGCGGTTTCCCGATCGCTGACTACGACGGCTCCGGCCGTACCTGCCGCGAATCCCTTCGCTTCCGCCACCACGGTATAAGCACCCGGAGAAAGACCGCTTACGAAGAAATTTCCGAATAGGGAACTCGTAGCTGTCGCAATAAGAAGGTTGCTCACGTCGGCGCTGCGGATCAATACAGTCGCGGAAGGAAGCGGGCTTCCGTCCGAAGCGTTCGTGATTTGACCGCTGACGGACCCTGGATCGGGGACGAGGCGGATGTCGATTCCCGTCAAATCCACACCGGGAAGGGATGCGACGCCGAGGACTACGGTCGAGAATCCGGGAGCCGAAGCCACAAGAAAATGATTGCCTGCGGGAATGTTGTCGACGACATAAGCGCCGCTTGCATCGGCATAACCCGTTCCCAGCAAGGTTTCATTCCCGTCCAAAACCCGGATGACCGCCGTATCCACAGGGCTGCCCGCGGTATCTGTGATGCGGCCCGTGAGCACCGACAACAGCGGCGATAGAGTAAGCGTCACGCTTGATTCCTGTCCGGCTTCCACGACTGCGCCCGCTTTCGCGACGGCGTAGCCCGGCGGTGTTGCCGTCACGATATAGGCCCCCGGTGCGAGGGAGTCGAATCGGAATGTTCCGTCCCCCGCGGTCACCAGCTCTTCTGCGATCAGCAAATTGTTCCGGTCGTAAATTTGGATCACGGTCCCGTCCACGGCGGGGAAGATCGCACCGTTGACCGATCCTGGAAGCGGGAGAAGACTGAGACCGGTAGTCGTCGTTTGACCGGAGCTCACAATGGCCCCGATGCTGCCCTGCTGAAAACCCGTTTGGGAGGCGGTGACGATGTACGTGTCGGGTGCCAGGCCCTCTGCCCTGAAATAACCGCTGCTGTCGGTAAGAACGGTAGCGATCAGCGTCCCCGTATAGTTGCTGATCCGGATGGAGGCGCCGGAAATGCCCGTGTCCGTCCCGGCGGCTGTTACCGTTCCGCTGATCTGTCCGGGGCTCGGAATCAGACCCGCGCGGATCGTCGTTGTCTGTCCGGCGGCGATCAGGAAGCTGACGAGATTCGTCTGAAAGTCGGTGGAGGACACGATCGCCGTATAACTGCCGGGTGCCAGGTTAGGAGCCGTAAATGTGCCGAACTGGTCCGTAAACAAACTCTGGATCACAAGTCCGTTCGTGTCCACAATGCGTACCGCAACGGGAATATCCGCGAGGAGCTGGTTAGTGGAGGCATTGTATACCGTTCCGGCAACAACTCCCGGTAAAGGCTCCAGGTTAAAGGAAACGGTGGTCGTCTGTCCGGCGGTCGTACTGAAACCTTTAATCTGAGTCTGGAGCCCGTCGGCAAAAACGGCAGCCGTATAAGTTCCCGGCGCCAGCTCCTCCAGTACGAAAGTGCCGTCGGCGGAAGTAATCGTCCGCCCGATCACACTGTTGTCCGACTGACGCACCACGAGGACCGCTCCCTGTACGGGCGACGTCCCCGCTGTAACGGTTCCCGTTAAAGTGCCGGGCTGAGGAGTCAGGGCGAAATCGACCTCGACAATTTGTCCGGGCTGGATAAAGGCACCGATCAGTTGGCGCTGGTAACCCGGTGTTTCGGCTCGGACCATGTAGGAACCGGGAGCGAGTCCGTGAATGTCGAACCGCCCGTTCTGGTCGGTATTCAGCGTGGCGACGACAAAACTGTTCATGAAAATGTGGATTACCGCATTTTCCAAAGGGTTCCCGTTCAGGTCCGTCACAATTCCGGTAACGGAACCGGCCAACTGCTGCAGCGCGATATCCAGCACGCTTTGGGCGCCGGGCGCAATCGAAACACCTGTCGTCTGGCTGGCATACGCGGTTTCGCTGAATGTGACCGTATAATTGACCGGCTGCAGACTGTTGATGACGTAAGTTCCACCGGCATCGGTTACCGCGGTTGCCGCGGTTATCCCTTCTATCGTGACGACACGGACGATGGCGCCGGTTAGCGGTACACCGGACAAAGCGTCCGTTACCTGGCCGGTAAGCGTGCCCGGCGCGGGGTTTAAGCCGATATTGACGGTTGCCGTCTGACCCGCACGGACCGCTGCTCCGGCAATATCCGTCGTGAAGGAGGGCTCGCTTGCGCGGATGCGGTAATTGCCCGGCGCGAGGCTGTTTATCGCATACGAACCGTCCGCGGCGCTGACAGCGTTAGCGATCTGCTGGCCTCGTTCGTTCAACGCTTCCACGAGCGCTCCGGCAAGTGGAGCTCCCGACCCCGAGACGGTGATCACTCCGCTTACGGTACCCGGCAGAGCCGCGAGGTTAAACGAAGCGGATACGCTTTGCGCCGGCTGAAGCTGCAGGGTATCCACCTGGGATTGGAAGCCATTCGCGGTCGCGATTACGGTATACGTTCCGGCGGGAACCGAGAGCTGGTATTGTCCCGCCGCGTCGGCAGTCGTTTCGGTGACGATGGCGCCGAACGGGGATTTGACGCGGATACCGGCTCCGGGAAGAACGTTTCCCGCTTGATCGGCAACGCTGCCGCTCAGAGCGGCCGGCTGCGGCCGCAGGGTGATGTCCAGCGGAGTGACGGTCCCGGCTTTAACCGTTACAGGTACGGTTTGGGCAGCGAAACCGGCAAAAGAAACCGTGAGAGCGTAAGTTCCCGGTGCCAGATTGGAAAAACCGTACGCCCCTCCGGTTCCGCTCGTTTGGTTGACGGGCGCCTGATTCTGGGCGTTTGTAAGCTGCAAGGCGGCGCCGGCAAGGGGCAGTGCGGTCATCCCGTTGTATACGGTGCCGGTGACGCCTCCCGCCGTTACGACCGCAATAGAGTTTGCTGCCGGTCCGGCTGCTATCGTCTGTCCGGTCAGACTGTCGAATCCGGTTCCCGCGGCTGTATTCAGGATGCGGCTGCCGTTTCCGGCGGTCAGGAAAGCTCCCTGCACGGTGAAAGTCAGCGTCACGGTCTGACCGGGCGCAATATTTCCCGCGTTCCAACTGATTGTGCTGCTCAGCGGATTCACTGTGGAGAGGCCCTGTGTAACGCCGGAGACGGTCAGGGAGGACACCGTGTCGAGTCCGAACACATCGGTAACCAGCACGGCGTTGGCCTGGCTTTTCCCCTGGTTCGATATCGCGAGGGTTCCCGTATAGGAGCCTACCTGTCCGGCCTGGACGCTTGATCCCGGGGTAGAAGTCAAGGTTTTGGTCAGGACGAGTCTGGCTTGCGCGTTAAACCCTTGGGGCGCAACAGGGTCGCTGAACCCCGAGGTGAACGTGCTGCCTACGGGAATCAGAAAATCCTTGTTGAAATTGTTATTGTTCGCGGAGCTGAAAAAAATAAACTGGAGAGGCGTCTGGCTCGTAATCCCGAGCGCTCCGAACAGAACGGAAGCCGGTATGAAAAAGTCGAGAAAATAATTTTCATTTCCGCCGAAACGGGACCCGTCTCCGGTCGGTTTCACCCGCGCCAGATCGAAATTGATAATCGGGCGCGTATAGGCCGGCGTCCCTTTTCCGTCAATGCCTTCGGCCGGGTCGTTAAAGGTGTTCGGCACTTTAATTTTATTTTCGATGAGATCGATACTGGCATTCTGGCCGTTGACGGCAAGAACCCATTCGTAAGTGGCGGGATCGCCGTCGGTATTGAAAAGAACCCCCCAGGCAAAGTTATCGAACCCGGTTTTGGCGCGGGGGTCTCCGTTCAGCCTCAAACGGAAATAGACATAAGTCGTGTCGTATGAAACATAAGCGGCGGGAAACTGGGCATTCCCGACGATATCCGTGCTGGCCGGACTCACATCCGCAACCGGATCGCTTACGGGAACGCCGTTTAAAGTCACCGGGAAAAATTGACTGTCGTTGGGAAAAGACAAGAGGAAATTCCTCCTTCTGATTTTTGGATGTCCGCCTTTTATCTTATGTACGTCTGTGTGTTTGCGCTGGGGAAAAGCCTCCTTTTCTTATAAAATAGGCGGATCGGCCTTCACCTTTCGAACAATCATTTGCTTGACTGGACGCATATAATGGGGTATTCCTGAATATTCCATGTTCGAAATCTCGCTTGAAGGAGAAACGGCTGTGAACCTGAACTTGCTGATTGTAGTACTCGTTTTGTTTGTACTGCTTGTGGCGATTTTGTTTCTTATCTGATAACGGATCACCTGAAAACGGCTTCTGCGAAGAAGGCCGTTTTCTTGTTTTTCCAAGGCCTTCCTTTCATACCTATGCCCTTTGCGGACATGCTAAAGAGAGTCATGCAATCAACTGCTCTGGTTAAGAGAGGAGGCTAAGCCGTGGAAGGTATTGGTGTCATTGTGCTGCGGTCGCTCGGTGCGATCGCCATGCTTTTTGCCATCACCCGTATTTTGGGCAAGAAGCAAATTTCCCAGCTTTCTTTTTTTGAATATGTAACGGGTATCACCCTTGGAGAATTGGCAGGCTTCTTGTCGACCGATATTGAAGCCCATTACTTGCACGGAGTGGTCGCGCTCGGGATTTGGTTTGTGGTTCCTTTTCTCCTTGAACTCACGACGCTGAAAAGCAAATGGCTCCGCCATTTTTTTGAAGGAAAAGGAACGGTCGTCATCCGTAACGGACGTGTTCTGGAACATCATTTGAAGAAGGAGCGGTACACGGCCGACGAACTGATGGAACAGCTCCGCACGAAGAGTGTTTTTCAGGTGGCGGACGTCGAATTCGCCATGCTGGAAGCGAGCGGGGAACTCAGCGTCCTGCTCAAAAAAGAAAAGCAGCCGCTTACGCCCGGCGACCTGGGGCTGAAGATGGGCCCGGACAAGCTTCCCCACACGGTCATTGTGGACGGGGTTGTGGACGAGAGCGAACTGGCAGCCTCCTCGCTTACAAGGGAATGGTTAAATAAACAATTGGCTAAAATAAACGCGACCGCGGATAATGTTTTTCTCGCTCAGATAGGCGATCAGAATAAGCTGTACGTCGATTTGTACGATGATTCAAAAGGAATCAGCCTGGAGAAGCCCCAGGTGGAACTGATCTCCACACTCCGCCAGTGTACGGCAGATCTCGATTCATTTGCGAATTCCGCTACCGATCTCAACGCCCGGATTAAGTACGAGCAGACGGCTTCGGCCCTGCGGGATGCGCTAAAGCAGCTGTCCGGCGGCGGGAAAAGTACAAACGGAACGGAATAAGAAGAGGGGGACAGGCAAGTGGCCAATCAGAAAAAGAAAAACGCGACATTAACCCAGCAGCAGTACCAGGCTATCGCGAAAAAAAACGAACCGAAGAGACCGGTCGTCGCCAACTGTATCCGCGCCTTCGTTGTGGGCGGTTTTATATGCATTATCGGTCAGGCGCTTATGATGCTGTTTGAGAAAGTGTTCGGCTTCAGCAAGGAAGCCGCTTCGAACCCTACGGTGTCAGTCCTGATTCTCATTTCCGTTATCCTGACCTGCCTCGGCGTGTACGACAAAATCGCCCAGTGGGCCGGGGCGGGAACGGCCGTGCCGGTAACGGGCTTCGCCAACTCGATGTGTTCGGCTGCCATTGAGCACCGTAGCGAAGGACTCGTTCTCGGCACCGCCAGCAATATGTTCAAGCTGGCCGGCTCCGTTATCGTGTTCGGCGTGGTGGCCGCCTTCTTCGTCGGCATTTTCACTCTGATCTTTGGAGGCGGGGCACATTGATTATTCGAAAAGGTCAATCCTGGGAGTTCCGGAAGCCTCCGGTTCTGATCTCCACCGCCACGGTTGTCGGGCCGGATGAGGGCGAGGGGCCCCTCGCCCTCGATTTCGATCTCATTCACCACGACAACACCTTAAAGCAGAAGAGCTGGGAAAAAGCCGAGAAGGCGCTTATGGAAGACGCGGCCAATCTCGCGATCAAGAAAGCCGGTCTGCAGAAGGATCAGATTCAGTTCTACGTCGGCGGCGACCTCATGAACCAGATTATTTCCAGCAGCTTCGCCGCCCGGACGCTGGCCATTCCTTACCTGGGCGTCTTCGGCGCTTGTTCCACCTCGATGGAAAGCCTGGCCGTGTCTTCGCTGATCGTAGCCTCGGGAGGAGGAGACTACGTCCTGAGCGGCACGTGCAGCCACAACTGCACCGTGGAGAAGCAGTTCCGTTATCCGACGGAATACGGCTCCCAGAAGCCCCCCACGGCCCAGTATACGGTAACAGGCGCGGGAGCAACCGTCGTGGCCGAGAAAGGCACGGGGCCCGTCGTTACGTCCGCCACGATCGGCAAGGTGATCGACATGGGGATTACGGACCCGTTCAACATGGGCGCCGCGATGGCGCCGGCGGCAGCCGATACGATCACCGCTCATTTCCGGGACTTAAAGCGATCCCCCGACTATTACGATCTTATCGTAACGGGCGACCTCGCCACCGTAGGCTTTCAGATCGTGAACGAGCTGCTGAAGGAGCAGCGGATCGCGATGAACAGCACCACGTTCAGCGATTGCGGCCTCATGATCTACGACATCGAGAAGCAGGGCGTGCAAGCGGGAGGCAGCGGCTGCGGCTGCTCGGCCGTCGTCACTTACGGCCACCTGCTGAAAAGAATGGAGCAGGGCGACATTCGCCGCCTGCTGGTCGTCGCCACCGGCGCCCTGTTGTCCCCGCTGTCGTATCAGCAGGGGGAATCGATTCCCTGCATAGCGCATGCCGTTGCGATAGAAAGACAGGAGGGACTCTAATCATGCAGTTTTTATGGGCATTTCTCGTCGGCGGGGCCATCTGCGTCATCGGTCAGCTGCTGCTTGATCTGGGCAAACTGACACCGGCTCATACGATGACGACGCTCGTTGTGGCCGGAGCGATCCTTGACGGCTTCGGGCTGTACGAGCCTCTCGTCCGTTTTGCGGGAGCCGGCGCCAGCGTACCTATCACCAGCTTCGGCAACGCGTTGGTGCACGGCGCCATCAAAGAAATCCAGACAAGCGGCTGGATCGGCATCGTAACGGGGATTTTCAAAGTCACGAGCGCCGGTATTTCGGCGGCGATCATCTTCTCGTTTCTCGCCGCATTGTTTGTTCGTCCCAAAGGCTGAAACGAAAGCCGAAATCGACACTCCGTTTTTCTGGAAACGGGGTGTTTTTTCGTTGTTTGGGAGTTGCCGTTTCCTCTCTCATCTCTCTGTCATCCGCCTGTCATTCATTCGTAATCCTGCCGTCACTGCACCGTCATCCTCCCGTAACAAAACTCGGAGACGTTTGCTCCTTTTAGCTTCTTTTCCACCAACTGTCGGTTTTTTAATAAATTTAGAAGGGGTTTTGTTGTACTCGCTTTCTACTTTCCTGTAATATAAAAAATAGGACTTCAAACCCTTTTTATCCGAAGGAGGATTCGTACCGAATGGCTGCTGTGTCCCAACCTCATATGAGTGAGATTTCCAGAATCAGATCCAATTTGGATTCATGTATATTAGGCAAAAGCGAAGAAATCATGCTGCTGTTAACCGCACTTCTTGCCGGCGGTCACGTACTTCTCGAAGATGTGCCCGGGACGGGGAAGACGGTTCTCGTCAAATCCCTCGCCCGCTCCATACAAGGCCAATTCCGCCGGATTCAGTGCAATCCGGACCTGCTGCCGACGGATATTACCGGCGTTTCGATCTATCATCCGAAGAATGAAGCTTTCTTTTTCCGCCCCGGTCCCGTTATGGCCAACATTCTGCTTGTCGATGAAATCAACCGCGCCACTACCAAAACCCAGTCGGCTCTCCTGGAAGCGATGGAAGAGCATCACGTGACGGTAGACGGCGAGATGTACCCGCTTCCGCGTCCGTTTATGCTTCTTGCGACCCAGAATCCGATCGACTTCGAAGGCACGTATCTGCTCCCGGAAGCCCAGCTTGACCGGTTTATGATCAAATTCAGCCTGGGGTACCCCGACAGCGCGACGGAGCTTCAAATGATCGCTTCGCAAAGCAAGGAGCACCCCATGGAACAGCTGCATGAAGTTGTCGGTGCGGAACAGATTCTCAGCATGCAGGAAGAAGTGCGATCGGTCTACCTCGACGAAGGCATCGCGAAGTATCTGGTGGATATTACACGCAGCACCCGCGAGCATCCGGCCGTTGAGCTGGGAGCCAGCCCGCGCGCTACGCTGGCCCTCGTGCAGGCTTCGAAGGCTTACGCGTACTTGAACGGCCGCGACTATGTCCTCCCGGACGATGTGAAATATTTGGCCCCTTATGTTCTGGGGCACAGGATTATTCTTTCTTCGGAAGCCCGGATGGAAGGAGAAACCTCCCGTTCCGTCTTCGCTTCGATACTGGCGCATACGAAAGTGCCCGTCAGGCTGGAGAAAGCGAAATGAGGCTTTTCAAACCTACCGCGGCTCAGAGGGGAAGACAGGCTACCCTGATTTTATCCTTCCTGTTCTTTGCCAGCCTGATGTTCCTGCTCTTTCAGGGCGGTAAGCTCGCATCCACGCTGTTTGCAGTCGTATGCCTGCTCTCCGCTTATCTGGTTCTCGGCAAATGGAGCGGCATCCGCCGGACGCAGGCGGTGCGTGAAATATCGGCGGCGGACGGAACCGGTAAGGTTCAGGCGGGGCAGTCCCTGCAGATCAAGCTTAAAATCCAGGTTCCCGGCGTATGGCCCATCCCGTACCTGCTCATCGAAGACGAGCTGGTGCGAAGCAGCGGGGAGCGAACCGTAATGAAAGGTTCCGTGGTCTTGAACTGGATGCGCAGAGGAGAGTTCGTTTACAAAACGCCGCCCTTGCGCCGGGGCCATTATTCCCTGGAACGCGCGGAGTTCGCGACGGAAGACGTCTTCGGGCTCTACGAGCACAAAGGCAGCGTTCACCTGCCGTACGGCTTTGTCGTGATGCCCCAAATGATCGAGATCCGCCACTGGGCGCAGTTTTCCCAATCCCCGCGAGGGGCAAGGCATCACTCCGTAACCGCTAGGATGCAGCGGGAAACGACGCAGATCAACGGCGTGAGGGAGTACATTCACGGGGACAGGCTTTCACGGGTCCACTGGAACGCCACGGCGCGTACGGGCACGTGGAAGTCGAAGGAATTCGAGCGGGAAACGCTCCCGAAGATGGTCATCGTACTCGACCGGAGCAAGCAGAATTACGGCAGTCCCGCCGAATTCGAACTGGCGGTTTCCGTCGCCGCTTCCCTGCTGCATTTCGGCACCCGGAGGAACATTGCGGTAGGGCTCGTTTCCTCCGGCCGCGAATCCCTGATGGCCGTGCCCAAGACGGGTGGCCGCCATGAGGACGCCCTGATGGATCACCTGGTGGAAGTGGAGCCGGATGGCTTCCGTCCGCTGCAGCAGGCGGTCAACAACGCGGACGGCATGTTCTCGCCGGGAGCTTTGGTGGTGTATATCACGCCGGCGAAGAACTCCGATCTCCTGTCGCTGCTCCACTGGTCCGACAAACAGCGCATGCTCGCCTGTCACCTGTGCATCTGCGGCGCCAAAGGGAGCCCTGCGGACGTGTGGGTTCGCCGCCTGCAGAGCCTCGGTTTTATGGGCTACGGCGTGCACACGCTGGCGGAGCTGCCGGCTGTGCTGGGAGGAGGGACGAAGATCTATGCGTAGCATCTGGAACGTGATCCGGTTTATGGCCGGCGAAGACGGAACGAAGAAATGGATGGCCCTCTTCGTCCTGCTGTTTTTATTCCAGTTCACCGGATGGATTTCCCGCGAGGACGGATTGTGGCTGCCCGAAACTCTGAAAGCCGTAAACTGGACGCTGATTACCGTCTGCGCGACGTTCTTCATCCCGCGGATTCACCATCTGGTCAGGGAACTTTTGCAGATCGTCCTGGTATTGGTCGTTCACGCGGTTGTGCTCCAATACCGGTTTGTCCCCATGTCTCAGATGGGCGGTCCGATGGAGTGGTTTCAGGCCAACGTTTCGCAATTATTCCCTTATTTATGGTTCGGACTGGCCGCCTGGTGGGTGTTCCTGATGGCCATGTGGGCGTCCCGGTCGAAACTGTGGATTTCTTTTATCGTCATTTTGGCCATTTTGTTTTTCGGGGTCCGCGATTCGTTCAGCACCCTGCAGTTATGGCCGCAGGTTGCGGCGGTTATATTTAGCGGATTGTGCATGCTAGTCGTGCGTCATTTATCCCAGCTCAAAAATAAAGCGCCCGAGAGCTGGAAGCGGCTCTCGGACAATCCCGGCCCGCTGATCGTGCCGGTCGTGCTGATTATCGCCCTAACGCTCACCCTGGGTGCGCTCGTACCGGCGGTCGATCCGGTTCTCACCGATCCGTATACGGCCTGGCGGCAGTATAACGGCGAGGCGGTGACCTTCCTGCCGAGCAGCGACGATTCCGGACGGACGATGGTGCAGGACCCCAACGATCCGCTGCTGAAATCGTCGGGTTACAGCCGCAACGACGCGCAGCTCGGCGGACAGTTCCAATACGATTACACGCCCGTTTTCACAGTCGACACGACGAGCCGCACGTATTACCGCGGGGAAACCCGGGCGCTTTACACCGGCAGCGGCTGGGAAGCGAGTCCGGCGGACAGACGTGCCCGCCAGACCTCGGTAGATTCGAGCGGCAAACTTCCCGCGGATACCGGCATCGACACGTCCAAGCTGAAGACCGAAGAAGTGAAGCAGACGGTCAAAATGCGCAGCAACGAAGTATACCCGGTGCTGTTCGGGGCTTATCCGATGTCGAAGGTCGACATTCAGGAGGAAGGTTCCGACGGCACACGCACCGATCCGGCGCAGCTGGGATCTCTCCGGTGGTCCGCTCGTCAGGCGGAGCTGCGGTTTAACGCGAAATCGAACTACCCGAAGCAGTACGAGCTCGTATCCAACATCCCGCTGCTCGATTTAAGCGGGCTCAAGAAAGTCGATATGAGCAGGCTGAACCGGTCCGAATGGAACGATTATCTCCAGCTTCCCGACCGGCTGCCCGAGAGGGTAACGGAGCTTGCCAAAGAAGTGACGAAGGAAGCTCCGAGCGCCTACGAGAAAGTGCATGAGCTGGAGCTTTACTTGTCCAGCAAGTATCCGTATACGAACACCCCCGACGTATCCAAGGGGAAAAGCAAAGATTTCGTCGACCGCTTCCTGTTCGAAATCCAGGAAGGCTACTGCGACTACTATTCGTCGGCGATGGTCGTGATGACCCGGTCGCTCGGCATTCCGGCCCGCTGGGTCAAAGGCTACGCATCGGGTTCTTCCGATAACAGCCGTCCGGCCGGTATCGGAAACCTGAGGGGCGGCATGTCCGATCCCGACGCCGAGGGCACCTACACCGTCCGCAATTCAGATGCCCACTCCTGGGTGGAGGTATATTTCGAGGGCTACGGCTGGCTGCCGTTCGAGCCGACCGCCGGATTTTCGCTGCCGCAGTCATATGCGCCCGAAACGTCGACATCCACCGAGATGCCGACTCCGGCGCCGGCCGAGACGAAGACGGCCCAGGCTCAGTCCGGCGCGGCCCCTTGGGTCCGTTACGTGCTGTATACACTCAGCGGCCTCGTTCTGCTCACGGCTGCCGTCGTAACGGCTATCCGGCTGAGCGGCGGCAAGAAACTGCTGCCCCTGCTTGGACGTGATCCCAAAGCGGTCAATTACGCGCAGGGGGTTATCCAGGAGGTCAACCGGCTTCTGCGGTACGGAAGGCGCAAAGGGTACGAACGGTTCGAGCATGAAACGTTCCGGGAAGCCGCTTCCCGCTGGATGACCCAGAGCTACTGGCTGGCCGGCGAACTTTCGCCGGTTCTCGCGATGTTCGAGAAGGCCAAGTACAGCCGGTCGTCCGTGACCGAGCAGGATCTGGAGGCCGTCCAGGGCCATGTGAAACGACTGCGCGAGCAGATGAAATAAGACCGGCACGCACCGATGGGCCGGATTCACAGCATAAGCTGCAGGCTGTTTTCCGATAACCGGAAGACGGCCTTTCTTTTTTCCGGCAGAGAGAATTTCGGGCCGGCTTTCGCAGGTGAATGGAACGGGCGGCCGCAAGGGAATGCTGAGAATACGGGATTTTCCCGTACGGGCACGCCCTGAAACGCTTCCTTTTTCTTTTTGCAAGGAATTGGGCATGTATGGTATAGTTCCTATAGATTCGAAAGAGGTTGGGGTGACGCTGTTGTTTAAAAAACTGGTGCCGAAACAATTCGTGCAGACGATTTACGATATCAATCTGGAGGAGCTTTGGCAGAGCGGAATCCGCGGAATCATCACGGATCTCGACAACACGCTTGTCGGTGCCAAGGTGGCCGATGCGACACCGGAGCTGGTGAATTGGCTCGGGCATGTGAAGCAGCTCGGTTTCAAGGTCGTCATCGTATCGAACAACCAGGAAACAAGGGTATCCACATTTGCCCTGCCGCTGTCTATCCCGTTCATTCATGCCGCGCGCAAACCGACGAACACGGCCTTTCGCAAAGCATTGGCACTGATGGATACAACTGCAGAGCAGACGGTTGTGATCGGTGATCAGATGCTGACAGACGTGCTGGGAGGGAACCGGCTCGGTTTATATACGATTCTTGTTGCGCCTATCTCCATCCATGATGAAGGTTTCTTTACACGAATCAACCGGCGCATCGAGAAGCTGGCCAACAATTACATCTCGAAGAATAAATAAAGCTTTCCTTCACGGGAAAGCTTCACTTTGCTTGCGGGGGAACAACGCTTAGCGGAAAGCTCCCGCCGTTTATTTTAAGGAGGATTCATGACTCAGGAAGAAGTTATTCATTGCGGAGGCTGCGGTGTCAAGCTTCAGCTCGAAGATCCTCATGCGCTCGGGTACATCCCGGCGCAGGCTCTCGAGAAAGAACCGGTTATTTGCCAGCGCTGTTTCCGCATCAAGAATTATAATGAAGCGTCGAGCATTACGCTCAACCAGGACGATTTTCTGAAACTGCTCGGGCACGTGGGGCACAAAGAAGCGCTCGTCATCAATATCGTCGATATTTTCGATTTCGAGGGCAGTTTGATCAGCGGTCTGGCCCGTTTCGTCGGAGGCAACCCGATCATACTGGTCGTCAACAAAATCGACCTGCTACCGAAAGTGACCAACTGGAACCGGATCGTGAACTGGGTCCGCAAGCAGGCGAAGGAACAAGGATTGAAGGTTGTGGAGGTTGTTCTGTGCAGCGCCAAGAAGAACATGGGATTCGACCGGGTTCTTCAGGCGGTGGACGAACACCGGAACGGCAAAGACGTCTACGTCGTCGGAGCGACTAACGTGGGCAAGTCCACGCTCATCAACCGGCTTATTTCCGATTACAGCGATCTGGATTCGGAGCTGACCACCTCCCAATATCCGGGCACGACGCTCGATATGGTGGAGATTCCGCTGGATGACGGACATTTCATCATCGATACGCCGGGAATCGTGTACAAGCACCGCCTGACGGAGCTTGTTTCCAAGAAAGACCTGGGGAAGCTGATGCCGGGCAAGCCGCTCAAACCGATGGTGTATCAATTGAACGAAGGACAAACTCTGTTTTTCGGGTCGTTGGCCCGGTTCGATTTTGTCCGCGGCGAGCGCCAGTCGTTTACGATTTACTCTTCTGGCGCCATACCCATCCATCGCACGAAGCTGGAAAAAGCGGACGAGCTGTACGCGAACCACAAAGGGACTTTGCTTACCCCGCCTGTGGTGAAAGATCTGGAAGAGCTTCCGCCTCTCGTTAAACAAACGATTCACATTTCGAAAGGTAAAAAGCTCGATGTTCTGATCTCCGGCCTCGGCTGGATCAAAATTAACAGCGAAGCGGGCGCGGAACTGGCCGTTCATGTCCCGAAAGGCGTTAAGATCGTCCAGCGCGATTCGCTTATTTAAACCGGACCGGCCCTGGCATGCCGGGCGTTTAATGTTTTGGCAGGCAGGTCTGGCACCTAAACGATTGCACGGGGGAGAAACCGACCATGGGTAACAAGCCGTCTTTGGACAGCGGTACGATTTTGTACGGAGTATTCGGAGATCCGGTGCGGCACTCCCGCTCTCCGATTATGATGAACCGGGCCTTCGGCGAAACGGGGATCAACGGAGCGTATGCCGCGTTTCACGTGCTGCCGGAGCAGCTGGAGAAGGCCGTTGCCGGTATCCGAGCGCTCGGTTACGGCGGAGTCAACGTGACGATCCCGCATAAAGTCAACGTGATGAAGTATCTCGACGAGATCGATGCGGATGCGCAGGCCCTCGGCGCCGTGAACACCGTCGTCAACCGCGACGGTAAACTGATCGGCTACAACACGGACGGAATCGGGTATGTCCGTTCGCTTAAAGAAGAGACGGGCATAGATCTCCGCGGCAAAAAAGTGCTGCTGATCGGAGCGGGCGGAGCGGCCCGGGGGATTTCATATGCCCTTGCGAAGGAAGGTCCTTCGTTTATCGCCATCGCCAACCGGACGGCGGAGAAAGCTCAGGAGCTCGCCTCTACCGTTCGCGCCGAAACAAGCGCTGTCGGCATGGGGCTTCACGAATTAGGAAACATTATCAGTGACGCGGATCTGATCATCAACTCGACTTCATCGGGCATGTACCCGAATATCGAAGAGATGCCTTTGGATCTGGACGGTCATTCTCTCCGGGAAGGCGCGGTTGTCAGCGATCTCGTTTACAACCCGCTGGAAACCCGTTTTTTGAAAGAAGCTAAAGCAAAAGGCGCCGTCATTCACGGCGGACTCGGCATGTTTATTTACCAGGGGGCCTACGCGTTCGAATACTGGACCGGCGTCCCTGCGCCTGCAGCGGCGATGCGGCAGGCCGTAGAGCAATCATTTATCGGGAATTGAGGGAATCAGAAGTTATGCTAACAGGAAAACAAAAGAGACATCTGCGCTCACTGGCGCACCATTTGAATCCGGTCTTTCAAGTAGGAAAAGGCGGAGTAAACGAGCATCTGATCCAGCACATCGTGGAAGCGATCGAGGTTCGGGAATTGATGAAAATCTCGGTGCTCAACAACTATGAGGCGGACTGCAAGGAAGTTGCCAGAGAACTGGCGGAAGGCGCGGGCGCCGAGGTGGTTCAGGTTATCGGACGTACGATCGTCCTCTATAAAGAATCGCGCGATAACAAACAGATCGAACTGCCGAAGTCCTAGACTGATCAGGGGTTTGTTTCAGTAAGATACCGGGCATGAGCGGCCGGTTTTATAACGGCTTGCAACCAGCTTTCGGATCTGTGGAAAATAACGGCGGACCGCCGGAGGAGGTGGCGACATGCGGATAGGAATCATGGGCGGGACCTTCGATCCTGTGCATACCGGCCACCTGGTGGCGGGGGAATGCGCGCGTGCCGCCTGCGGGCTGGACGAAGTATGGTTTATGCCCGCCAACGTGCCGCCGCATAAACCGAACGCCCCCAAGGCTTCGGCTGAGCAGCGCTGGGAGATGGTGTGCCGCGCCGTGTCGGACAATCCCGCTTTCCGGCCGTTCGATCATGAGCTCCGAAAAGGCGGGGTTTCGTACTCCGTCGATACGATCCGGGAACTGAAAGCCGGGTACCCGGAGCACGAATTTCATTATATTATCGGGGCCGACATGGTCGAGTATCTCCCCAAATGGCGCGAAATCGGAGAGATCATGAAAATGATCGGCTTCATCGGTCTTCAAAGGCCGGGCTTCGAGCTTCAACCGGAGGCGCTTCCGGCGTTCATCCGGCCGGGCGTCCGTCTGGCTCCGATGCCGCTGCTGGACATTTCCTCCACGGATATCCGGACCCGGAGGCGGGAAGGCCGTTCCGTCCGCTATCTCGTCACGGCTCCCGTACACGATTATATCGAAGGGATGGGTTTGTATGAATCGTGAAGAGATGATGAAGACTGTAAAAGAGGAAATGCCCGAAAAACGGTGGCGGCATACACTCGGCGTCATGGAAACGGCCGTTATCCTGGCCCGGAGATTCGGCGCGGATGAGGAGAAGGCGGAACGGGCCGCGATTTTGCACGATGTGTGCAAATACTGGCCCGTTGAGAAGCAGGCCGACGCGATTCGCGAGAGCGGATTTCAGACGGACGTTCTTTCCTACGATAAAGAACTTTGGCATGCTCATGCCGGGGCTTGGATCGCTTCCGCCCGGTTCGGCGTGAAGGACGAGGATGTGCTGAACGCGATCCGCTATCATACATCCGGTAGGGAAAACATGTCCATCCTGGAGAAGGTCGTCTGTCTGGCCGATTATATGGAACCCGGAAGGGATTTTCCCGGCGTGGACAAGATCCGCGAGCTGGCGGATACGAGTCTGGAACGGGCTTTGCTGGCCGGATTGGACTCTACGCTTTCGTTCCTTTTGCAGAAGGGAAGACGCGTTTACCCGCTCACCGTGCTTACGCGCAACCGTTTAATCCTCGATTTAGACGTGTAATATTGGGTGATAAGAGCATTTGATTAACGGAATGAACGAACCGAATGATAACGAACGGAATTAAATAGAGGGTGTACATGCTGGTTAACGTGAACGATTTTCGATCCCGTCCAGCAAGAAGGAGGATGATGGAATGACAGTAAATCCGGAACAGTTGATGAATCTGGTTGTGGATGCGGCAGAAGACAAGAAAGCCATTAACGTGGTGGCTCTGGACCTTCAGGAAATTTCCCTGGTGGCCGATTATTTCGTGATTTGCAACGGTAACTCGGAGACGCAGGTGCAGGCTATCGCTACGGAAATCCGTAAAAAAGCGGATGAGCACGGTGTAACCGTCCGCGGCCTGGAAGGCTTTGATACCGCACGCTGGGTGCTTGTGGATCTGGGAGACGTCGTGGTCCACGTGTTCCACCGGGACGACCGGGAATACTACAACATTGAGCGTCTCTGGTCCGACGCAAGGGTTGTGGAACGCGTATGAGTCTGGAAGCGGGAACTCTCGTCACGCTTGATGTAACGAGAGAAGTATCGCCGTACGGTTACTTCGTAACCGACGGGGAACGGGAAGTTCTGCTCCCGTATGCGGAAACGAACAGGAAACTGAAAGCCGGCCAGCAGGCCGAAGTTTTCATATATTACGATTCGGAAGACCGTATGGCCGCGACGATGAACCGGCCGATGCTGCTTCTCGGAGAATTGGCGCTGCTTGAGGTCGTGGACCTGCATCCGCGCTTTGGAGCCTTTCTGGAAATGGGCATCGGCCGGAATCTTCTGCTGCCGTTCAAGGAAATGCCGGAGCTTCACGAACTTCGCCCTCAAGTAGGGGACAAAGTATTCGTGACGATGGATCATGACCGCCAGGGAAGATTGGTTGCACGCCTTGCCGGTGAAGATGTTCTCTCCGAACAATGTTTTCCGGCCCCGCAGGCCTGGAGAAACCAGTGGCTGAACGCGCGCGTGTACAAACCTCTGCAAATGGGCACGTTCGTCGTCTGCGACGGAGGCGTCGTCGGCTTCGGAGTCATCGGACTGATCCCCTCGACGGAGCGTTCTCGCCTTCTCAGAGTCGGGGAGGAAGTCAGCGTAAGGGTTACGTACATCCGTGAAGACGGACGCGTGAATCTGTCGATGCGGCAGCCGAAGGAAAAAGGACGGGACGAAGACGCCGAGCGGGTTCTGGCGGTTCTCCGCGAACGTCCGGGCGGCGCCATGCCTTATTCGGACCAGACCGAGGCGGATTTGATCAAATCCAAGTTCGGCATCAGCAAGTCCGCTTTCAAACGCGCGCTTGGCAAGCTGATGAAGGATGGCCTGGTGTACCAGGAGGAAAACTGGACGTATCTCAAGCAAGAGGAGAACTGATATGTCGTATCGTGATTTTGCTTATACGTACGACCGGTTGATGGAAGACATGCCTTACGAGGCGTGGATTTCTTATGCCCGGCAGGCTTGGGAGTCTTACGGCATCCGTCCGGAAACCGTTGTCGATCTCGGCTGCGGTACGGGAAACATTGCCGTCCCCCTTGCGAAGCTCGGCTGCAAAGTCGTCGGAATCGACTTGTCCGACGACATGCTGGCCGTTGCCCGGCATAAAGCCGAAGAAGCGGCCGCGAGCGGAGCGAAACCGGACATCCTGTGGCTGCAGCAGGACATGCGCGACTGGGAGCTGCCGGAGCCGGCCGACACCGTCATCTCCTTCTGCGACTGCTTCAATTATCTCCTCGAGGAAGAGGAGATAATTGAAGCTCTGGAGCAGGCGTACCGGGGGCTGCGGGGCGGCGGCGTACTGCTGTTCGATGTCCACGGCCCGGCCCAGTTCGAGGAGTACGCTTCCCTGCAGCCTTTCGTCTTCGACGAAGAGGATGTGGCGTACCTGTGGACCTGCGAGCTCGACGAGGAACGCACGGAAATCGAGCATGCGCTGACGATTTTCGTCCGTGAGGACGCTTCGTCCGCTCGCGGCGGGGAGCCGCTTTTCCGGCGCATCGAAGAGACTCACAGACAGCGTGCGTACGATCCGCGCTGGCTGAAGGAAAGGCTGGAGGCGGCGGGCTTCGAGGGCATCCGGATTTCCGCCGATTTCGACTGGAATGCGGAGTTTTCGCCGGATTCCCGCAGACTTTTTTACGCGGCCCGCAAGCCTCTTGCCTAAAAACAGCGCTTTACTTGACAAAGAGCTTCAATATTGCCTATAATCATTACAAATTTGTGTAATCGCACCAGCTATGAAGAGGATCAACCCTTTGCACGCATGTTTCCAGAGAACCGGCGGTCGGTGGAAGCCGGTACATGATGAAGGCGAGCTCACCTCCGAGCCGGAAGGCGAACCGCAGTACGGCCGTTTCCTTGCAGCTGTGCCTGTCATCCGGCAGGAAGCCGGACGGAAGCGAAGATGTACTGCCCAGTAACCGGACCGTCTAGCCCGCGTTAAGGGACTTGAGTGAACAACCGGCAAAGCATGCCGTTTGTTAACTAGGGTGGTACCACGGGGAATATACAACCTCTCGTCCCTAGCCGTAAGAGCTAGAGACGGGAGGTTTTTTGGTTGCGATGATAGATGATAACGTCAGGAGGACCTACACACATGGCACATGAAAAAGAACAGCAGGGCTATAACCCTCAGGTAATCGAGCCTAAATGGCAGAAATACTGGGACGACAACCAAACCTTCCGGACATCGGAAGAAGCGGGTAAACCGAAATTTTACGCGCTCGATATGTTTCCGTATCCGTCCGGCGCAGGACTTCACGTAGGCCACCCGGAAGGGTACACGGCTACCGATATCGTTTCCCGCTTTAAGCGCATGCGCGGCTTTAACGTCCTCCATCCGATGGGTTGGGACGCCTTCGGTCTGCCGGCCGAACAGTACGCGCTCGACACAGGCAATGACCCGCGCGAGTTTACGAAGCAGAATATCGAGAATTTCCGCCGCCAGATCAAATCGCTGGGCTTCTCGTACGATTGGGAGCGCGAAATTTCCACGACGGATCCCGAGTACTACAAGTGGACCCAATGGATTTTTATCCAGCTGTACAAAAAAGGCCTCGCTTACGTGGACGAAGTTCCCGTGAACTGGTGTCCCGCGCTCGGAACCGTTTTGGCCAACGAGGAAGTGATCGACGGCAAAAGCGAACGCGGAAACCATCCTGTCATCCGGAAGCCGATGCGCCAGTGGGTGCTGCGGATTACCGAGTACGCCGAACGCCTTCTGGAAGACCTCGAGGAGCTGGACTGGTCCGAAAGCATCAAGGATATGCAGCGCAACTGGATCGGCAAATCCAAAGGGGCGGAAGTCACTTTCGCTATCGACGGGCATGAAGGAGACAGCCTGACGGTCTTTACGACGCGTCCGGATACGCTTTTCGGAGCGACCTACTGCGTCCTGGCTCCGGAGCATGAGCTGGTTGCCAAGATTACGGCGTCCGGGCAGGAAGCCGACGTGAAAGCGTACCAGGAGAAAGCCGCACGCAAAAGCGACCTGGAGCGTACGGACCTGGCCAAGGAAAAGTCCGGAGTGTTTACCGGCGCTTATGCCGTTAACCCCGTGAACGGCGCCAAGCTGCCGATCTGGATCGCGGACTACGTGCTGGCCGGTTACGGAACAGGCGCCATCATGGCTGTACCGGGACACGACGAACGTGACTGGGAATTCGCCAAGCAGTACGACCTGCCGATCATCGAAGTCGTACAGGGCGGCAACGTGCAGGAAGCCGCTTATGACGGCGAAGGTCCGCACGTGAACTCCGGCTTTATCGACGGAATGGGCAAGGAAGAGGCTATTGCGTCCATGATCGCTTGGCTGGAGGAGAACGGCAAGGGCAAGGGCAAAGTAACGTACCGCCTGCGTGACTGGCTGTTCAGCCGTCAGCGCTACTGGGGCGAACCGATTCCGATTCTCCATCTCGAAGACGGAACGATGAAAACCGTGCCCGAAGACCAGCTTCCGCTTCTGCTTCCGCAAGTCGAGCACATCAAGCCGTCCGGAACCGGCGAATCTCCGCTTGCCAACGTGGAAGAATGGGTAAACACGGTCGATCCCGAAACGGGCATGAAAGCCCGCCGCGAGACGAATACGATGCCGCAATGGGCGGGAAGCTGCTGGTACTACCTGCGCTTTATCGATCCGCGCAACAACGATGCAATCTGCTCCCCCGAGAAGCAGAAGGAATGGCTGCCGGTCGATCTGTATATCGGCGGAGCGGAACATGCGGTTCTTCACCTGCTTTACGCGCGCTTCTGGCATAAAGTGCTTTACGATCTCGGCGTGGTCCAAACGAAGGAGCCGTTCCACAAGCTCGTCAACCAAGGGATGATTCTTGGCGAGAACATGGAGAAAATGTCCAAATCCCGCGGCAACGTTGTGAATCCCGACGATATCGTCAATGAATTCGGTGCCGATACCCTGCGCATGTACGAAATGTTCATGGGGCCGCTTGAAGCGACGAAGCCTTGGAACACCAACGGCGTGGAAGGCTCCTACCGCTTCCTAAACCGCGTATGGCGTCTGTTCGTGGACGAGAACGGGGCATTGAGCAGTAAAATTTCCGAGGACGAAAAGGCCGGCGGAGACGCGTTCAAACGCACATGGCACCGTACGGTGAAGAAAATAACGGAAGATTTCGAAGCGCTCCGTTTCAATACCGCTATCAGCCAGTTGATGATTTTTGTCAATGAGGCTTATAAGACAGAAGCTTTGCCGAAAACAGCCGTGAAGCATTTTGTCCAAATGCTTTCTCCGCTCGCTCCGCATATTGCCGAAGAACTGTGGCAAAAGCTCGGCGGAACCGGTTCTATCACGTATGAAGCGTGGCCGGTTTACGATGAGGCCTGGACAGTGGACGACGAGGTGGAGATTGTCGTTCAAGTGAACGGCAAAATCGCCGATCGCGTAAAAGTCGCCAAAGATCTCGACGAAGCGGGCATGCAGGAGCTCGCGCTTGGCCTGGATAAAGTAAAAGAGCTGAGCGCCGGCAAAACCGTCCGCAAAATCATTGCCGTGAAAGGCAAGCTCGTCAACATTGTAGTCGGATAAACAACCCGACATTTAGGGGACCCGGCAGGTCCGCTCCCGTGAGGGAAACGGGAACTGCCGTCGGCCCTCCGGACAGCCCGAAACGGCGGAGCCGCCTTTCTTTTTCAGAAAAGCGGTCTTCGCCGTCGGACGGCCCCGGGAAACCGATTATGGTTCAACTTTACTTCGCATTTATTCGCTTCAACCGTTCCGCATCAGTCAATTAACCCCGATCTGCCAAGCGCTCTTTCCTACAAGCTTTTAAGTCTGATTGCCCGCTAATCCTACTGTTTTATCCCTCTCTATTTTACCGCTTTTTTCCACCCTCTATTGTTTTTTTGTCGTAAACACCGCTTCCACCTTTTCCAGATCCTCTTCGTATTTCGCATGCGTGATCCCGATTAACCGTTCAAACATGCCGTCCAGATCTTGCTCCATCAATTGTAATCCCTCTGCCGTAATTCCTCCCGGAACCCGCACCTTTTTTTGAAGAGAAACCGGATCGAACCCGCCCGTCGTCAGAAGCTTGCCCGTGCCGAGCGTCATTTCGGAAGTAAGAATCGTTGCTTCTTCGGGAGATATCCCTGTCTCCTTCACTGCGGCTTCGATATATTTTTGGAGAAAAAAGGACAGGAAGGCCGGTGCGCAGCTCGATAAATCGGAACTGATCCGGGTGTATGCCTCGGAGACTCTGACAGGTGTGGAAATGTGAGTCAGAAGATTTTCAATCCATTCCTTATCCTCAGGGTACATGCGCTCTCCGTGAATACACAGAGTAGATCCGCAGAGAACGTAATTGGTGATGCTTGGTATAATCTTCGTTACCTTGCAGGGAAGCTGATCTTCCAGATGCTTGAGCAGGACCGGGCTCGTAATGGATACGACGATTTGAGCCGGCTCCAGGACCGGTCGGATTTCGTCAATGACTTCCATATAATCAAGGGGCTTCACGCATAAAAAAACGACATCACGGCCCGCTGCGGCTTCCGCATTGCTGGAGGCGGCGGTTAGTCCGGCGTAGGTTTCCGCCAACCGTTGTACTTTGCCGGGAGTGCGGTTTGCGGCGCAGATTTGCTCTGGATTGAGCGCTCCCGAATGGATGAGCGCTTCGATCAGAATACTTCCCATGCTGCCTGTACCGATAAATCCCGCTTTCATCGACAACCCTCCTCATGAAATAGTCGGACAGGTCTCCTTCCGGCAATAGGACCGGTGCCGTATACCGGAACGGATTCAGTACACCCGACTCATTAAAGAAGCGGGCGCCGACAAGTTTACCTTTTTATGCAGAGACAAAAAACTCAGGAACGTTTTCTTAACGGTATGAACATTCTCACACAATTATGCCGGTTTCCTGTGTGTAAAATCGTTTATTCAAAAAATCAAAGGAGTGTTTCATGTTGAACTGGAATTTTCAGAGTTGGAAAAGCCGCGGCGTTCTTGCGGGCATTACTGTCGTAATCGCGGCAGGATTGGGAATCTGGCTGCTAGTGAGCCCGCGAGGCACCGTACCGCAAGGGTTTACCGCGTTGAACGCGGCTATGGAGCAAACGATAGAAGCGACCAAACCGGCACGGCCTTCGGAGAAACCTGCGTCATCGCCTGCGAAGGCGGAGGCGAAGGAAGAGACCGGCGCCGGGAGTAAGCAAGCGGGGACGGAGGAATCCGCGGCAGGCGCGGCTGGAGGCGGCCTGGGGCAGGCCCCGGACTCAGCCGGGAAAGAGGCGGTTGCCGATGACAAACCTGCGCAGGGGGATCAACGGCAGCCCGTCAGCGGAGGAAACGGACCGGCTTCAGGGCTGCAGGAATCCGGGAAACTCGGGAGCGGGGCGGCCGTTCCGATTCCGGAAACAAGTGCGGGAGGAGGAACGAAAGGGTCCACAGCAGACAAAAAAATCCCGGCGGGTCCCAAAATCGATATTAATACAGCCAACCTGCAGCAATTGATGGAACTGCCGGGAATCGGGGAAAGCAAAGGAAAGGCGATCCTTGCTTACCGGGAACAGCATGGGAAGTTCAGAAGGGTCGAGCAGCTGCTGGATATAAAGGGAATCGGGGAAAAAATGCTCGCGAAGATGAAGCCTTACCTGCAAATTAATCCTTGAGGGGGATTTTGGAAAGCGATAAGAAGAAAAGAAGAGCATGCGTAAATGTCGGAATTGAGAAAATCTACTAAACTTTCTTTCATTTTAGGAGGAAATATGAGAAAATAGGCCCAATCATACAGATTCATTCATTGCCACGTAAATGCGATAAAGGAGGAAAGAACCATGTCCGAACAACGTCCTTATGCTTTGGAAACCTTGGCCGTACACGCCGGCCAGCAAATCGATCCAACCACGCTTTCCCGCGCGGTGCCTATTTATCAGACGACCTCTTACGGGTTCCGCGACGCGGACCACGCAGCAGATCTGTTCGCTCTGAAGGAATTCGGCAACATTTATACCCGCATCATGAACCCGACGAGCGATGTTTTCGAGCAGCGGATAACCGCGCTTGAAGGGGGAGCGGGGGCTCTCGCGACCGCATCCGGTCAAGCAGCCATTACATACTCGATCCTCAACATAGCCGGAGCCGGTGACGAGATCGTATCGGCGTCCAGCTTGTACGGAGGAACCTATAATTTGTTCTCGACCACCCTGGCGAAGCTTGGCATCCAGGTGAAATTCGTCGATCCTTCGGATCCGGAAAACTTCCGTAAAGCGATTACGGATAAAACAAAAGCTTTGTACGCCGAAACGGTAGGCAACCCGAGAGGGGACCTGCTCGATATCGAAGCCGTAGCCGCGATTGCGCATGAGAACGGCATACCGTTGATCGTTGACAATACGTTCCCGACGCCTTACCTGCTTCGCCCGATTGAGCACGGTGCCGACATCGTCGTGCATTCCGCGACGAAGTTTATCGGCGGACACGGGACTTCCATCGGCGGTGTGATCGTAGACGGAGGCAAATTCGACTGGAAAGCCAGCGGCAAGTTCCCCGGTCTTACGGAACCGGACCCGAGCTACCACGGCGTCGTTTACGCCGATGCCGTTGGGCCGATCGCTTATATCATCAAGGCGCGTGTCCAGCTTCTCCGCGATATGGGGGCATCCATTTCGCCGTTTAACTCCTTCATGCTTCTGCAAGGCCTGGAGACGCTTCATCTCCGTATGGAGCGTCACAGCTCCAATGCTCTTGCGGTGGCGCGTTTCCTCGAAGCCCATGAAGCGGTCGAATGGGTCAGCTACGCCGGTCTGGAGAGCCACAGCTCTTACAAACTGGCGCAAAAATATTTGCCTAAAGGCCAGGGGGCTATCCTGACCTTCGGTATTAAAGGCGGGTTGGAAGCCGGCCGCAAAGTGATCGAACAGGTTAAGCTGTTCTCTCATCTTGCCAACGTGGGCGATTCCAAATCCCTGATCATTCATCCGGCAAGCACGACTCATCAGCAGCTTAGCGAGGAAGAACAGTTGAGCGCGGGAGTAACGCCGGGCATGATCCGTCTGTCTATCGGTACGGAAGCGATCGACGATATCCTGCATGACCTGGAGCAGGCCATTCTGGCCAGCCAGCAGTAGGTGCGGCGATGACGGGGCGCAAAGACTGGGACACTTACTTCATGGATATCGCCTATATGGCTTCCACGCGCTCGCAGTGCAGCCGCCGGCATGTCGGGGCCGTGCTCGTGCAGGGCAAGAAGCTTCTCGGCACGGCATACAACGGGGCACCCATGGGAGTTCCGGACTGCTCCGAGGAAGGATGCATGCTTGTCGAGGAGTACGAACTGCACGTCGCAGACGGTAAGGAAGAAATGATCCGCAAGCAGCGCTGTATCCGTACGATTCATGCGGAGCAGAACCTTCTGCTGTTTACCGACCGCGAAGACCGAGAGGGTTCCAGCGTCTACGTGACGGACCAGCCGTGCTGGACCTGCTCGAATATGCTGGCCAACAGCGGGGTGAGGGAGATCGTGTTTCACCGCCCGTATCCGAAGGACAGTGAAAAGGTGAACACCTTGATGGCTGCGAGGGGAATCGCCTTCCGCCAAATACAGGGATACGAGCCGCCCGAGGGAACGGACCACCGGATTGTCAACTGAACGAGTTTGGCGAACGGATCGTTGTCTGTGGGATGCGTTCCCCGGCAAGCTGTTAGACTGAACGGAATACATCTAGCGTGAGGAAGAACCTCCGCCGCTCCAGTAGAGCGACGGGGGTTATTTTTGTTGTCCGGTAGAGTAAAAGGACTCGGGTTGTGGCCGCCGCATGAGGGATGCGATTACTTAGTGCGGATGGGAAGGATCAGCGATTACGCGGTTTCCCTGTCTAAGCAGGAGCGGAATGATCTGGAGTCTTGGCCGCCCGGAATCCAGAAGACTCAAAAGACTAAAAGACTAAAAGACTAAAAAACTAAAAAACGAATGAGCTTATCACGCATACAGGGAGAGATATGACAAATGCGTTTAAACCGTAATGACATAGTAGGTTTGGCGGTTTTGTGGGTCATCGGCTATGCCGCGGCCATATACGCGTCCAAACCGTGGATGACCGCCTGGAGCGGCGCAGCTTTCGCCGCCGCGGCCGCGGGTGTCATGGCGCTTCGTCTGCCGAAGCGCCGATGGATCGCTGCGGCGCTTGTCGCCGCCGCAGCCTGCTGCTATTACGCCGATACGGACCGGCGTAACAGCACCGCTCTGCCCGCCGCAGCCGCGGCTGCCGCCCACGGCAGCCAGGTGAGCGTGGCGGGCACGCTGGCCTCGCCTGTCGCCGTCGACGGCGACAGAGCCTCCTTCGAGCTGCGCGTCTCGCAGCTCGGAGAGAGCGGCAGCGAAGCGGTCGCTGCCGCAGGAGCTCCGCCGGAGGAGCGGGTGCAGGTGTCCCTGCGCCTGCTGAGTCCGGCGGAGCAGACCGCCGCCGCAGCCTGGCGGCGGGGAGACCGGCTCGCCATGCAGGGCGAGCTGCAGGAGCCCGCTGCCGCGCGGAATTTCGGCGGATTCGACTACCGCAGCTATTTACGCCAGCAGGGCAAACACTGGCTGCTGGTCGTCAAAGGCGCCCAGCAGGTACAGCACGGTCCGCCGGCGCCTATATCCGCCGCTCTCACGAGTCCGCGGCTGGCGGCCGATCGCCTCCTGCGGACGACGGATGCCCTCCGCGGCTATCTGGGAAGCCGCATCGACGAGATTTTCACGCCCGAGCAGGCGGGCTTTATGAAAGGCATGCTCATCGGATTAACCGATGATATGGACCCCGGCCGGTACGGCCAATTTTCGAATCTCGGGCTGACTCATATTCTCGCGATTTCGGGGCTGAACGTGGCCGTTTTTCTGGGCGTTCTGATCTGGGTACTGAAAAGGCTGGGGCTGCCCAAAGAAACGTATCTGCTCGTTGCCGTCTTTCTGCTGCCTTTCTACATCCTTCTGACGGGAGCTTCTCCGTCCATTGTGCGGGCGGGTCTGATGACGATGATCGGTCTTCTCGCCGTCCGTAAAAACCGGATAAAAGATATATTGCAAATCGCCTGCCTCGTGGGGTTGGGGCTTTTGATCTGGAATCCCTATTATTTGCTGGACGTCAGCTTTCAGCTTTCTTTTCTGGTGACGATCGGATTGATCGTCGGCGTTCCCCGCGTTACCGCCCTTTTGCCCCTTAAGAACGGCATACTCCGCAATACTGCCGCCATTACACTTGTGTCCCAGCTTGTTTCATTTCCTGTCTCCATTTATTATTTCAATCAATTTTCACTGCTTTCCTGGCTCGCTAACGCGGCCCTCGTGCCGATTTTCAGCCTGCTCATTTTCCCGGCGGGTTTGATTGCGACATGTCTAGGACTGGTGTATGTTCCGCTCGGCCGTTTGGGTGCTTGGGTCACCGAAATGGGGACCGGATTTGTTTTCCGCATCGTCGAATGGCTGGATCAGTGGGAGGGATTCCGGACGATCTGGCCGTCCCCTTCGGTTTTTTGGATTGCGGTTTACTATCTTCTGCTTGCCGGCATTTGTGTGGGCCTCGAACGTTTGGTGCGGAGCCGCCATGTTCAAAATGAGGACGGCATTCCACAGCTTGATGTGCCTGCCCCCGGACGTAGTAAGTTTATCCGGTACGGAACGTCTTCAGCAGCCGTAATCGCGCTGGGTCTCAGCTGGTTCGGGCTTCTTTATTACGGCTACACGCCCGATCGCTGGAGCTCGGAGGCCTACGTGGATATGATTGACGTCGGACAGGGAGACAGCATCCTTATACGGACACCGGCGCATAAGTATATACTGGTAGACGGGGGAGGAACCGTATCTTTTCGCAAGCCCGGAGAGGAATGGAAGCTGCGCAGAGACCCTTACGAGGTAGGAAGGAAAACGCTGGTCCCCCTTCTGAAAAAAAGAGGTGTCCACAAACTCGATGCCGTTATCCTGACCCACGAAGATGCCGATCACAGCGGGGGACTCCAGGCTGTCCTGGAGGATATTCCGGTGGAGGCGTTCATTTTCAACGGCACCTACAAGTCCGGTCCCCAAGTAGAGAAGCTTTTCCGTACCGTTATCGATAAAAAAATACCGCTTATTTCCGCCGCTTACGGAAAAACACTCGAGATGGACAACCGGACACGGCTCGATTTTCTTGCCCCGCTGCCGGAGAACGGGCAGCTTACCGCGGGTAGGGACTCGTCCCCTGACGCATCCGGATCCGGACAACCTGCAATTCCCGATCAGCGCACGGCCGGAAAAACCGGAGCCGGGCTTGCGCCGCCAGCCGCACAGGATAATTCCGGCTCCACCGATAACCCCATTGTTCTGGAAAAGGAGCAGAACGGCGTTTCCGTCGTTTTTCTGATGGAAATGGAAGGGACGAGGTGGCTTTTTACCGGGGATATGGATGTGAAAGCGGAGCGCCGTGTCATGGAGCTTCTGCAATCGCGGAACTCCGTTCCAGGAATGCACGGAACGAAACTTCCGCAGTCCGGCACCGGCGCAAAAGAACCGGATGGTACGGAAGACGGTACTCCGCAGACTCCCGGAATCGATGTTCTTAAAGTGGCTCACCACGGCAGCAAAACGTCAACCGGAAGCGACTGGCTCGGCTACTGGAAGCCGCGGACCGCGCTTATTTCCGCAGGGGTCAAAAATATGTACAAGCATCCTTCGCCGGACGTTGTCGCAAGACTGGAAAGAAACGATATCCGGGTCCTCCGGACGGATTTACTGGGGGAGATCCAGTTGCTGCTAAAAAACGGGGAGATTTACGTCCGTTCGGTATTGTCCGGTAAGCCTGCGGTTTCGGGGGATAGTTGATCGGCGTGCCCCTAAACAGCGACGGATGTGCGCGCTCCCGTGAGAGTTTGGGATTCCGCACTGCGCAAGGCTCCCGGCGCACGGTGTTTGGCGTTACAGGGAGTGCGGCTAATACGCGCAAGCTGCACATTATACGGTGCATGACGGGGTGCTGGCGGTTTTTCATTAGCGTATGGCTGATAAGCCGTTATGCGCTGCCGCACTGCGTGCAGAGCTTTTTCCCGGTGCGAATGGAACGCGTGCCCGAATTCGCGGGGTATTGGAACTTTTTTACGGGCGGCAGGCCATTTTAAGATTGTTTTCAGCGGAAAGAAACATTTTAGCAACAATCTTGTGCTATTGTTAAGGGACGGAGTTTTTTAATGCGAAAAGGTTCGACCGGGAGTTGGGAATTGTTCGCTTATTACGCGTACTTTCCCCATTTTGTTAATAATCTCCGGCTTAAGTGTACCTGCGGAAAAATTTTTGATATTCTTATAGAATGAAAGTCCTAAATTTGATGATAAGTTGCAACATTCATGTACATAAATGCGTCTGTATAGTTGCAAGAGAGGGGGATTCTTGTGGTAGCGCCCGAAATGGTAAAAGCGGCACAATCGGGTGACCGGGAAGCGCTAGTTACCTTATTAAGACAAATTGAAACCCATGTCTACCGCACGGCTTATTACCTGCTGGGTAATGAGCAGGATGCCCTCGATGCCTCGCAAGAAGCGCTTATTCGTATTTATACGAAAATCCAGTCTTATGAAGAGAAGGCTCTTTTTAAAACGTGGGTTCAGCGTATTGTGACCAATATCTGCATCGACAAATTCCGCAAGACGAAGCCGACCGTATCCATTGAAGAACACGAACTTACGTTCACTACCCCCAAGGACGTTGAGGACGAAGTGATGATCGGTTACTTGGCGCAGGATATTCAAGAGGCTATCGAGAAACTGCCCGAGCACCACCGATCGGTCGTTGTTTTGCGGTATTTGCAGGATTTCTCCTATCACGAGATTGCGGATTGCCTGGGGCTTCCGCTGAACACGGTTAAATCCTATCTTTTTCGGGCGAGACAGCAGCTTCAAGGGTTACTTCATGAATATCAGAAAGGAGGTGTTCGGGGATGAATTGCAAAGAGGTGAAAGAGCTGATGCAGAGAGATCTCGACGGAGATTTGAACGATCTGGAGCGGCAGCGTCTCAATCAGCACGTCCAGGAATGTTCGGAATGTGGCGCCATGCTGCAGCGGCTGCGCCTGCTGTCCAAGGAATTGGAGAACCTTCCGAAAATCATGCCGCCATTCAGTATCGTCGATTCGATTCTTCCGCAGCTTGAACGGCTGGATGAAGAAAAGTCCAACCGGCGCGAAGAAGCCGCAGGTCTGTCTCCCGCAGTCGGCCGTTCCCCGCGTTCCCCGGAACAGCTTCCTTGGACTCGCCGCATAACCGCGCATGTCTCCTGGAAAACAGTCAGTGGCGTTGTGGCTGCCGGCTTTGTACTCGGGTTTTTCGCGTTCAACATGGACCGTCCGGCTCAATCGGGTCCGGCAGGCATGTTTTCGGCCTTGACCGGAACAAACACGGAAAACGCAGATACGGGGGCAAAATCGGTGCAGCCTGCCATCATTCCGAATGAGAACGGATCGGGCAAGCAAAGCGGCGGTACGGCGACGGCGCCACCTGCGTCCCATACGCCCGCAGATTCCAAAAGCACCGGCAAGTCTCAGACGGATTCAAACGGCGAAGGGAATCAGACGGATCGCACCGCATCGACCGGAGATGCAGACAAGGGAAGCGGTGCGGTACAGCAGAAATCAGGTGCCGATTCTCCGAAAGAAGAAGGGTCCCGCAAGGAACAGCCGGGAACGACTTCTACCCCGCCGCCGAATAAACAGCCGGTGACTTCTGCGAACGAAGGCAAGGCCCCGGTCGGTACCGACAATCCGACAGTGGACCGTGGGGTATCTCCAAGCCCCGGCGATACGTCCGGCGGTACTTCGGGATCGGGAGACGGACAGACGGGCGGCAAGATCGCCACGACCGATCCGGACAAGAAAGATGTCCACACGTTCACTGCCGCAGGTACCGGAGGAACGTCTCCCGACGGCAAGCTGAGCGCGAAGATCGAAGAGCGCAAGCTTACGATTGTCAAAACGGACGGAACTTCCGTTTACGTATCCGCCAAGCAGTGGAAAGAGACCGATACGCTGCGGCTTGTCGGCTGGAACGGAAACGACGAGTTCGTTTACGAAGTAAGCAGCGGCAACACGAAGCAGGAGTATATCGTCTCCTTGAAAACAAAGCAGGAGCGTGCCAAATAAGGCATGCTTCTTTTTGTGTCTGACACGCACCTTTGGCGGCTTAGCGCGTATGCTGTATTAACAATCGGTCAAAGAGAAATTATCGCAAAGCTGAGGAGAATGACAGGAGAAAACGCGGGTTTACTGTCACTCGGTCAAGAGTTTCTAGAGCTCTTCTCCGGTGTTTAAATAGATGCTGCTCGTACGGGTAATATGCGGTGGCAGCGTATTCTCTTTCTGCTCAGGCAAAGGGATTACGGCAAGACGGTGGGATTCCGTTTTGACGTAATCCCTTTGTCATTGGTAAGATGAGAGCAGGGATTTATGCAGAGGGGAACGAACGAATGGATTACAAACAAGCGATGAAAAGCATAGATGAACAAAAATTCGCTCCGGTGTACGTCACCTATGGAAGCGAATCTTATCTGATCGAGCAGTTTATCCGGAAACTTACCGACAAAATGATCGAACCGGAACATCTCGATTTTGCGGTAAGCAAATACGATTTGAATGAGGTTCCGGTGCAGAACGTCATTGCCGACGCCGAGACGCTGCCTTTTATGGTGCCGCGCAAACTGATTATCGCCGGGAATGCCCAATTTCTCACAGGCAGCAGGGACAGCGGCAAGGTCGACCACCAACTGGACCGTTTAACGGAATATTTAGGGGCTCCCGTCGATTTTACCGTCCTTGTTTTTACGGTTTCCGTGGACAAGCTCGACGAGAGGAAAAAGCTGGTGAAGCAGCTCAAAGAAAAAAAGGCGCTCGTGCCCTGCCTTCCGCTGACGGCCGAAGAGCTGCAAGCCTGGGTGCGCCGGCAGGCGAAACGGGAATCCTTCGAGCTTGCGGACGGAGTCGTCGACCAGCTCGTACTGTACACGGGCGGGCACCTTCAGTCGCTGGCCGCGGAGATCGAGAAAATTTCTCTCAACGTCGGGCGGGGAGGAACAGCGACCCCCGAGCTGATTGATTCTCTCGTGGTTCGCAGCACGGAGCAGAATGTGTTCATTCTGATCGAACAGGTGGTCCAGCTGCGGCTGGACCGGGCGTTTGCGCTCCTGGAGGAGCTCCTTAAGCAGAAAGAGGAGCCGATCAAGATCGTGATGCTGATGGCCCGTCAATTTCGGATCATGCTCCAGGTGAAGGAACTCTCCAAGCAGAGCTATTCGCACCAGCAAATCGGAGGGCAGCTTGGCCTGCACCCGTACGCCGTGAAGATAGCGGAGGGACAAGCCCGGGCTTACGATGCCGAGAAGCTGGGCCGGATCGTGTCGCAGTTGGCCGATCTCGATTTTAAAATGAAGAGCGGCGGCATCGACAAGGTACTCGGCCTCGAACTCTTTCTTCTCGGCCTGGCGGCTTAAGCCGAGCGGAGAAGCCGGCCGGAAGCGGAGCTTGCCCGGCACGAAGAGGGGATATGGGGCCGGGCAAGCTCCACACGGCGGTGCCAAAATCCAAGAGCCGATTCCCCGGGACCGGCCGCTTAGGCCGATCTTTTGGTACGGCGGGATCATCAGCGGGACGCGGGTACTCGCGTACGGCAGTCCAGCCCCGTATAGGTTGCGTTCCTTTGCGGACGGTCAGATTCGCTATGTACGCAAAAAAAGACCGGAGCCAGGGGCTCCGGTCTTTTTTATCACCTATGTGTAGGTCCTGCTTATTAGCCTTGTGCGGAAAGAGCGTTGAGCTTCTTCGCTAAACGGGACTTTTTACGGCTAGCTGCATTTTTATGGATTAATCCTTTAGAAGCTGCTTTGTCCAATTTTTTGGTAGCGTTGATCAGAGCTTCTTTAGCGGAATCTACGTTATTGCTGGCAACCGTTGTTTCGAAAGCTTTAACAGCTGTACGAAGAGCGGACTTCGCGGAAGCGTTGCGCAGGCGACGTTTTTCACTTACTTTCACTCTTTTGATCGCGGATTTGATGTTTGGCATTGACATTCACCTCCTACTTCAGGTACACAATCGAACGTTTTCCATGATTGTTGACAACTCTAAGTATTTTAACACGCTGACTTTTAAAAATCAATAGCTGACGGGGAGGCTTTCGGCACACGCTCTCAGGGAACTTAGATCGGTATAAATTAGGGTCCGTGTCCGCAAACTAGGGCCATACAGAATGGACAGGAGGAGATCTTAATGGCGGATCTTAGCGCGTATACGGTCCGGACCGATCTTGCGCTCGAGGCGAGAGAACTGGCGTCCGAAGCAAGGAAAAGCCCCGAAATACCGGGAGTGGTCTCGGATATATGGGAAGACGGCGGCATGCGCATTACCCAGATTCAGGTTTTAAACGATGAAGGAGCGCAGGCCATCGGCAAGATGCCGGGTCAGTATATGACGATCGAAGTGCCTGATTTGAGAAAAAAAGATACGCAGCTCCAAGACCGTGTAGCTACAAAGTTCGCCCAGGTGTTTGAGCAGTATTTGCAAAAAGCGGGGATCGGCAAAGATTCCAAGGTGCTCATCGTCGGGCTGGGCAACTGGAACGTGACTCCCGATGCGCTCGGTCCGCTCGTGGTTGAAAACATCCTTGTCACGCGGCACTATTTCGAATTGATGCCGGGCCAGGTCAGCCCCGGCTACCGTCCCGTCAGCGCGGTTGCTCCGGGCGTACTGGGGACGACAGGCATTGAGAGCAGCGAAATCGTCGAAGGGATTGTCGAGAAGTCGAGACCGGATCTTGTGATCGCCGTGGACGCTCTTGCTTCGCGCGCGCTGGAGAGGGTGAATACGACGATCCAGATCGCAGACACCGGGATCAATCCCGGTTCGGGGATCGGCAACAAACGCCGCGGTTTGACCCTGGAGACACTTGGCGTGCCGGTCATCGCAATCGGCGTTCCGACAGTCGTGTATGCATCCACGATCGTAAATTCGTGCATCGACATGATGCAGCATCATTTCCGCACCCAGACGTCCAATACGCATGAGATTCTCGGCATGCTGGACGATTTGCCGGAACAAGAACGGCTGTCGCTTGTCCGCGAGGTGCTGAATCCGCTCGGGCACGATCTTCTCGTCACTCCGAAGGAAATTGACGAATTTATCGAAGATATCGCGAATATCATCGCTTCCGGGCTGAATGCGGCTCTGCACGAGGCGGTAGATTCGGCGAACGTTGCCGCCTATACGCATTAAGCGGCGGCGTCTTGCGGCCGGTTCCTCAGGGAACCGGTTTTTTTGCGCGCGGGGCGGCGGATTTTTTTCAGAGAGAGTTCTAGTGAAAGAGTGAAGTTCATAGATTGGGAGTAGATAGATTCGCCGCCGCGAGGCGCGAGCTGCCTAAATCCGGACATGTACAAGCCCATTCGCTAGGAGGAATCCCCATGAAAAGGAATGCCGTCACCTTCAATCTCAGCAAAATCCGCCAAACGTTCCAGAGCGCCGGAGTCATCGGAAAGACCACGATATCGCTCAGTTTGTTTACCCTCTGCCTGTTTATCCTGCTTGGGGTCGGGAGCATACTGCAATCGAGGCTGTCCACATCTCCCGTTTCATCCATGAAGGGGCTGGCGGCTTCGGTCTCCAATCAGTTTTTTCTCGACATGCTCGGATTGGAAGTCCCTCATTTGAGGAACGACAGTCGTAAATTCACTTTTTCCCAGCAAAATATGATGAGCTTTGCGGTCCGGTTCCTGACCGATGTGAATCCCGGCGATCCGAAAAGTCTGATTGCCCAGGAGGTCCCCGGCCTGAAAGCGGACAAGAGCACCGTGCTGCGCTCGGGCAAAGACGGAGATGCAAGCGGTCCGGTCGAATACACACCCGCGGAAGGAGCGGTCAACGGGACAACCGGAGGCACGGCCCCGGAAGCATCTTCCGCCCCGTCACCCGCGCCAAGCCAGGCACCCGCGGATCAGAAGCCCAAAGGACCGGGCCGGAACATCGCTTTTATTTATCAGTCTCACAGCAACGAATCGTTCCTCCCCGAGCTCAAAGGCATCACCGATCCGGATAAAGCCTACGATGCCAAAACGAACGTGACCATGGTCGGCAAGAAACTGGCGGAAGCGTTGGAAAAAGAAGGGGTAGGGGCCGTTCATTCCGATGCTATATACCCGAATACCATTAAAGATTTCAAATATGCCTACTCTTATAAATATTCGCTCCAGACGCTGGAAGCCGCCGCGAACGCACATCCGGACCTGAAGTTTTTCTTTGATATCCACCGCGATTCCCAGGAACGCAAACGCACGACGGTTACGCTGAACGGCAAAGACTACGCGCAGGTGTATTTTATTCTGGGAGGAGACAATCCCAAGTGGAAAGAAAACGAGGCTTTTGCGGGGAAAATCCACGAGGCGCTGGAAGCGAAGGCGCCCGGCGTTTCCAAAGGCATTCACGCCAAGACAGGCCATGAGGTAAACGGGGTCTACAATCAGAACTTCTCGCCGAACAGCGTGCTGATTGAAGTGGGCGGTCCTTACAACTCTCTGGAGGAGTGCTACCGGACGGTGGAGCTGCTGGCAAAAGCGGTATCGGAAGTGATTCTCGATGCGGAAAAAGTAACGGCTCCCGCGCAAGGCAAAAAGTCGTAAGCCGCCGGCCGGTTAAGGCTGGAAGCGGAACGGACAAGGGAATGCTCCATTCAAGTGAAATTTAAATCAAGAACTGGAGGGATCATCATGCCGCGCTGGTACTGGAAGCTGTTCGTATACGGAATTATTCTTTGCTTCTGCATCATGTTCGGGGTGGACCTGGCCTCGCGCGGCATGAACCGCATCGAGGGCCCGGGAGGCGGCTCCGGGGGAGCGGCGCGAACGGGCGGGAGCGGTCCCGCCACATCCGGCTCCCTGCCGGAGGAGACGACGATCCGGACCGGAGGCGGCCGGAGCGGGGAGCGGCAGCCCGCCGCACCGAACGGGGCGCCGGGAACCGGGGCAGCCGCGCCAGAGCAGACGGCAGGCTCCGATGCGGCGGCCGGCAGCGCCGGGTCCGCCCGGGCGGCGGAAAGCGCGAACCCGCCCGCGGAAAAGCCGGCTCCGCCGAAACCGACGCCCCGTCCGCTCGGGACGGGAGATCCGCTTGAAGCCGGATCGATGAACCACCTCGGCAACAAGCTGGGAGATTTGCTGCAAATGACCGCGCAAAGCGGAATGGACGGCGTGGTTTCGATGTTCGAATGGGTCGTCAAATAAGGTAAAACGCCCCATAACGGTTTAGCATTGCCGCAGCCCCGCCGGACTGATATAATAAAAGGTACTGTATGTAACTGTGTGGGGGTTAGGCATGACTGACATTCGGCAAAGACAAAAGCAAATTCGAAACTTTTCGATTATCGCACATATTGATCACGGTAAATCTACGCTCGCGGACCGCATCCTTGAATTCACAGGAGCTCTTTCGTCCCGTGAAATGCAGGAACAGGTTCTCGACCAGATGGACCTTGAGCGGGAACGCGGTATCACCATCAAGCTTCAGGCGGTACGCCTGAACTACAAGGCCGATGACGGTCAGGAATATATCCTGAACCTGATCGACACTCCCGGACACGTCGACTTTACGTACGAGGTTTCGCGGAGTATGGCGGCCTGCGAAGGCGCGCTGCTCGTTGTGGACGCGGCCCAGGGGATTGAAGCCCAGACGCTGGCCAACGTATATCTGGCCCTGGACAACAATCTGGAGATTCTCCCGGTCATCAACAAGATCGACCTGCCGAGTGCCGATCCGGAACGCGTCAAGCAGGAAGTGGAAGACGTGATCGGGCTGGATGCGAGCGACGCGGTTCTGGCTTCCGCCAAAGCCGGTATCGGCATCAAGGAAATTCTGGAGCAGGTGTGCCAGAAGGTACCCGCCCCGCAGGGCGATCCGGACGAGCCGCTCAAAGCGCTCATCTTCGATTCTCACTACGACCCGTACAAGGGCGTTATCGTGTACGTGCGTGTCGTGGACGGCGCTATCAAGGCCGGCACGAAAATCAAGTTCATGGCGACGGGCAAAGTCTTCGACGTGATCGAAGTCGGCGCCTTCAAGCCGCGCATGTCCATCGTGGACGAGCTGAACGTCGGCGATGTCGGCTTTATCGTGGCCGGGATCAAGAACGTCGGCGACACGCGCGTCGGGGATACGGTCACGAACGCGCTCAAACCGGCGGCGGAACCGCTGCCCGGCTACCGCAAAATCAATCCGATGGTATTCTGCGGGCTGTACCCGATCGAAACATCGGATTACAACGATCTGCGCGAAGCGCTCGAGAAGCTGGAGCTTAACGACGCGTCGCTCACTTATGAGCCGGAGACGTCCTCCGCGCTCGGCTTCGGTTTCCGTTGCGGATTCCTGGGCCTTCTCCATATGGAGATCATCCAGGAACGCATCGAGCGCGAATTCAACATTCCGCTGATTACGACGGCGCCAAGCGTTATTTACCGCATCACGATGACGAACGGCGAGATTATGGAGATCGACAACCCGTCGAACTATCCGGACCCGCAGCGCATCGACTTCATTGAGGAGCCTTACGTGAAGGCGTCGGTCATCGTGCCGAACGACTTTGTCGGCGCGATCATGGAACTGTGCCAAGGCAAGCGCGGCGAGTTCATCAACATGGAGTACCTGGATACGAACCGGGTAACGCTGTCTTACGACATTCCGCTTGCGGAAATCGTGTATGACTTCTTCGATCTGCTGAAATCCCGGACGAAGGGTTACGCCTCGTTCGATTATGAAATTTCCGGGTACAAGAAATCCAACCTGGTCAAAATGGACATTATGCTCAACGGCGAGCAGGTGGATGCCCTGTCTTTCATCGTTCACCGGGACGGCGCCTACAACCGGGGCCGAATTATTTGCGAAAAGCTCAAAGAGCTTATCCCGCGGCAAATGTTCGAAGTGCCGATTCAGGCTGCCATCGGACAGAAAATCATTTCGCGCGAAACCGTCAAGGCGATGCGGAAGAACGTTCTGGCCAAATGTTACGGCGGCGACATCTCGCGGAAACGGAAACTGCTGGAGAAGCAGAAGGAAGGCAAGAAGCGGATGAAGCAGGTCGGCAGCGTGGAAGTGCCGCAGGAAGCGTTCATGGCGGTACTTCGTATCGACGACAATTAATTTGAGTGTATGACCGAGAAATAGGAGCCGCGCGCTCCTATTTTTATTGCCTTCGATCTTTTCCGCTTTTCATAGTACAATGAAGGAACGGCTTCATGCCGGACCCTTTTTGGAAAGGAACTACCCGCAATGAACACACGTTATACCGCCCCCGAGGCGGTTTATATTCATATCCCTTTTTGCACGAACAAATGCTTTTACTGCGATTTCAATTCTTATGTCCTTAAAGGACAGCCCGTCATGGACTATCTCGATGCCCTTGAGCGTGAGATGGAGCGTACGGTGCAGGCGCAGCCGCCCGGAAAAATCGCGACGATCTTCGTGGGAGGAGGCACGCCGACGGTTCTGCTGCCGGATCAGATGGCGCATTTTCTGAAACTGGTGAGAACATATTTCCCGGATCAACATGAGACTCTGGAATTTTCCATGGAGGCCAACCCCGGGACAACGGACCTCGAAAAGCTGACAGCGATGAAAGAAGGCGGCGTCAACCGCATTTCATTCGGTGTCCAGTCGTTCGACAACGGCCTGCTGGAGACGATCGGCCGCATTCATAACACGGACGACGTTTACCGGAGCTTGGAAAATGCGGCGAAGGCGGGCTTCGACAACATGTCGATCGACTTGATGTTCGGGCTGCCTAACCAGACGCCGGAAATGATGGAGAAGACCCTGGACGCGGCACTGGCCCTCGATCTCAAGCATTATTCGATCTACAGCTTGAAGGTGGAAGAGAACACTTTGTTCCACACGATGTACCACAAAAATCAGCTTCCGCTCCCGAGCGAGGACGACGAGCTGGACATGTACCTGCTCATTATGCGCCGTTTGAAAGAAGCGGGCTACGGGCAGTATGAAATCAGCAATTTCGCGCGCCTCGGTTACGAAAGCCGGCACAACACGACGTACTGGCGCAATCAGCCTTATTACGGCCTTGGCGCGGGGGCTCACGGCTATGTCGAAGGACACCGTCATGTGAATGTCAAAGGCGTTCAGCCTTATATTGACCGGACGAAAGAGGGCCTCCCGCATCTGGAAAGATTCCCTGTGACGGAACAGGAGGCGATGGAGGACTTCATGATGGTGGGCCTGCGTCTCTTGGAAGGAATCAGCGAAGACGATTTTACCGCTCAATTCGGTGTTCCGGTGGAGGAGAAATTCGGGAAGATTCTGGATGACCTGATTAGACGGGGGCTTCTGGAACGCACCGGAAACAAGATCCGTTTGTCGGAACAAGGAATTTTGTTCGGCAACGACGTGTTTGCTTCCTTCCTCGAATAGCGGCAGGAAAGAGCGTGGCTGCGCTCGTCCTTTACAGATCAACATCCCTTCAAAATTTTACAAAAATCCACTTGTGCGATTATGCATGCTGATGTATATTTATTCAATATACCTATTCCGCATAACAAATTGTACAAGTGGTTTTTTTGTTTTATTTTTATTTTTCATATATTTTCAGCAGGCGAATGGTGGGATGCGAGATGACAGTGGCTTGCCGCAGAGCAACGGAAGACGATATAGAAGAACTCGTACATATTATACAAGGATATGCACGCCAGGGGATTATGCTCCCCCGAGACCGCGAGATGGTGCGGCAGCATTTGGATACTTTTATAGTGGCGGAAGACGAAGGCGCGCTGATCGGCTGCGGGTCGCTGACGAGACTCGGCGAGAATCTGGTGGAAATCCGCTCGCTGGGCGTTTCCGAGGATTACAAGGGGCAGGGCGTCGGTACCAAGCTGGTGGACTCCTTGCTGGAGGAGGCGCAGCGCCTGTCCGTTACGAAGGTAATGGCCCTCACATACGAAGTGAAATTTTTTCAGAAAAACGGCTTTAGAATCGTGCCGAAACATATCTTTCCGGAAAAAGTGTGGACCGATTGCATCCACTGTAAAAAACAGTACTGCTGCGACGAGATTGCGGTACTCCGGGAGTTGGATTGAACTTGACAACAGGCCGAAAGGTCTGTTATTTTTGTAATAGGAATTAGCACTCGTTAAGGTTGAGTGCTAACGAAGCGGATCGTGCCTGTGGGGCACATTCATGCGGCGGTCTACCCATATGCAAAGGAGGAGTTACTATGTTGACGGAGCGTCAGCGGATGATTTTGAATGCCATTGTAGATGATTATATCCGTTCCGCGGAGCCGATCGGTTCCCGAAGCATTTCCAAACGGGGCGATGTCGGATTCAGTCCGGCCACGATCCGCAACGAAATGTCGGATCTCGAAGAATTGGGCTTTCTGGAGCAGCCGCATACGTCAGCAGGCCGTATTCCTTCTCATAAAGGGTACCGTTATTACGTAGATCACCTGGTGCGGCACGGTACACTGGACGCTCACGAGCTGGAGACAGTGAAGCTTTTCTTCGCGGAGAAGGTCCAGGAGATGGAAGAAGTCATCCAGCATACGGCGAATATGCTGTCCGGTTTGACCAATTACACATCGATTGTGCTGGGCCCCGAGGTTTTTACCAATACGCTGAAACATCTGCAGATTATTCCGCTGAACGACAAGACCGCCGTTGCGATTATCGTGACGAATACGGGGCATGTCGAGAATAAAACCGTTGCGATCCCCCCGGGATTGCCGATGAACGAAATCGAGAAGGTCGTCAATTTGTTGAACGCGCGCCTTCAAGGGGTACCGCTGCTGCAGTTCAAGTCGAAGCTGTATACGGAAGTGGCCGGCGAGCTGAACAAGTATGCCGTGGGCTATCACGAGCTTCTGACGATGGTCGAGAGCGTGCTTGAGAATGACGAGAAAGACCGCATTTTCCTAGGCGGCACGACCAATATGCTGACACAGCCGGAATTTAAAGATGTGGATAAAGTTAAAAATATTTTGGATCTGCTGGAGCAAACTCCGGTTTTATTCAAATTAGTGACTTCCTCGCCTACAGGACTCCAAATCAAGATCGGTTCGGAGAACAGTCTGGCCGCCATGAACGATTGCAGCCTGATTACGGCGACCTATTCGTATGACGATCAGCCGCTTGGAACGATCGGGATACTCGGGCCTACGCGAATGGAATATGCCAAAGTGATCCGGCTTCTCGAGCATTTGTCCGCCAATATGGAAGTTCTTCTGTCAAGGTGGTACAAATAAAGAGACCGGTTTACAATGAGATTTTACACGAAGTTTAAGCGGGAACAGCTGGGGCAAACTTAAACGTGGCCGGCAGGCGCCGGCCCGTCCACTCTTTCAAGGAGGTGAACACGACAAGTGAGTACCGAAGAAACAAAGAACATCAACCCGGATACGAACGCCGCGGAAGCAGAAAAAGCTACATATGACGCGGAACAAGCAGAAGCTGCCGAAGCAGCGGCTCCTGAAGCGGAAGGCGCGACGAACGCGGAGCTGGATGAGCTTCGTAAAGCGGCCGAGGATAGCCAGCAGCGTTTGCTGCGCGCTCAGGCCGATTTCGACAATTTCCGCCGCCGCACACGCCAGGAGAAAGAAGAGTTTGCGAAATACGCTTCTCTTAAGCTGATCGAACAAATGCTGCCGGTCATCGATAATTTCGACCGTGCGCTGGTTTCCAGCCGCGAGACGCAGGATTTCGAAGCTCTTACCAAAGGGATCGAAATGGTGTACAGACAGCTCGAACAGGTGATGACCCAGGAGGGTCTGACGCCGATCGAAGCGGTAGGCCAACCCTTTAACCCGGAATTTCACCAGGCGATCATGCAGGTGGAATCGGATGAGCATGAAGAAGGCATCGTTGTGGAAGAAGTCCAGAAGGGCTACATGCTGAAGGATAAAGTAATTCGTCCTTCGATGGTTAAAGTCAGCATGTAAGCCGGAAGGGCTTAAGACCCGGCGAATTCATATATACGCACCCCTAATAAGGAGGAAATAGATTATTATGAGCAAAGTAATCGGTATTGACTTAGGAACCACCAACTCCTGCGTAGCCGTAATGGAAGGCGGCGAAGCCGTCGTTATCCCTAACGCCGAAGGAAACCGCACCACTCCATCCGTAGTGGGCTTCAAGAAAGACGGAGAGCGTGTTGTGGGCGAGACGGCAAAACGCCAGTCCATCACGAATCCGGACCGTACGATTATCTCCATCAAGCGTCACATCGGTACAAACCACAAGGAATCCATTGACGGCAAGGACTACACGCCTCAAGAGATTTCCGCGATCATTCTGCAAAAGTTGAAAGCCGACGCGGAGGCTTACCTGGGCTCTCCGGTAACGCAAGCGGTCATCACGGTTCCCGCTTATTTCAACGACAGCCAGCGTCAAGCGACTAAAGACGCGGGTAAAATCGCCGGTCTTGAAGTGCTCCGTATCGTCAACGAGCCTACCGCGGCCGCACTTGCTTACGGTCTGGAGAAATCCGAAGATCAGACGATCCTCGTGTATGACCTGGGCGGCGGTACGTTTGACGTATCTATCCTTGAACTCGGCGACGGTTTCTTCGAAGTTAAAGCGACAAGCGGCGACAACAAGCTGGGCGGCGACGACTTCGACCAAGTCATCATCGACCACCTGACGGCTGAATTCAAGAAAGAGCACGGCATCGACCTGAGCAAGGACAAAGCGGCTGTACAGCGTTTGAAAGATGCGGCCGAGAAAGCCAAGAAAGAGCTTTCCAGCGTCCTGACAACGACCGTTTCCCTGCCGTTCATTACCGTTGTCGACGGAGTGCCTCAGCACTTGGAGCTTAACCTGACCCGCGCCAAGTTCGAAGAGCTTTCCGCTTCTCTGGTTGAAAGAACACTGGGCCCGACTCGCCAGGCTCTGAGCGATGCAGGCTTGTCCCCAAGCCAAATCGACAAAGTCGTACTGGTCGGCGGATCGACTCGTATTCCGGCTGTTGTCGAAGAAATCAAAAAGCTCATCGGTAAAGATCCTCACAAAGGCGTTAACCCGGATGAAGTCGTTGCTCTGGGCGCTGCCGTTCAAGCAGGCGTTCTTACCGGCGACGTTAAAGACGTGGTCCTTCTGGACGTAACTCCGCTGTCCCTCGGTATCGAAACGGCCGGCGGCGTGTTCACCAAAATGATCGACCGCAACACAACGATTCCTACGAGCAAATCGCAAGTGTACACCACTTACGCGGACAACCAGACGAGCGTGGAAATTCACGTTCTGCAAGGCGAGCGCACGATGGCTAACGATAACAAGACACTCGGACGCTTTATGCTGGGAGACATTCCTCCGGCTCCGCGCGGCGTTCCGCAAGTCGAAGTTACCTTCGATATCGACGCGAACGGGATCGTTAATGTGTCCGCTCTCGATAAAGGTACAGGCAAGAGCCAGAAGATCACGATCACTTCTTCCAGCGGCCTGAGCGACGAAGAAATCGATAAAATGATGAAGGATGCGGAAGCGCACGCCGAAGAAGACCGCAACCGCAAAGAACTCGTCGAAGTCCGCAACCAGGCTGACCAGCTTGTTTACAGCACGGACAAAACGATCAAGGAACTGGGCGACAAAGTAGACCAGGCCGAGATCGACAAAGCGAACGCGGCGAAGGAAAAAGTGAAGCAGGCGCTCGAAGGCAACGACCTGGCTGCAATCAAAGCGGCTACGGAAGAGCTGACCGAAGTGGTCCAGCAGCTTTCCGTGAAGCTGTATGAGCAGGCTGCCCAGCAGCAGGGAGCGGGCGACGCGGCAGGCGAAGCGTCCGACGCCGGCAAGAAAGACAACGTAGTCGATGCGGATTACGAAGTAGTTGACGAGGACAAAGACAAGAAATAAGGGAATTTCACACCGGGAACTGTCTGACACAAAGAGAAGTCAAAGCCGTCCGAAAACGGCTTTGACTTTCCCTATGTTTCGACATGACCGTCCGGTTGGGGTTGCCGTTAAAGCAGCGGGGGTGGAGCGATGAGTAAACGGGACTATTACGAAGTACTGGGCGTCGGCAAGGACGCGTCCGCGGAAGATGTCAAAAAAGCGTACCGGAAGCTGGCGCGCCAGTATCATCCGGACGTAAATAAGGCAGACGATGCCGAAACGAAGTTCAAAGAGGCCAAAGAAGCGTACGACGTATTGAGCGACGATCAGAAGCGTTCGACGTATGACCGTTTCGGGCATGTCGATCCGAATCAGGGAATGGGCGGCGGAGGTATGGGCGGCGCCGATTTCGGAGGATTCGGGGACATCTTCGACATGTTCTTCGGGGGCGGAGGCGGCGGCCGACGCAATCCGAACGCGCCTCAGCGCGGAAACGATCTGCAGTATAACCTGCAAATCGAATTCAAGGAAGCGGTATTCGGCAAGGAGCTTGACCTGCAGATTCCGCGCACGGAAAACTGCGACAAGTGCTCGGGTTCGGGCGCCAAACCGGGCACACACCCGGAGACTTGTACCACCTGTCAAGGTTCGGGCCAGCAGGAAGTGGTTCAGAATACGCCGTTCGGCCGTATCGTGAACCGCCGTCCTTGCTCGACCTGTAACGGCCAGGGCAAAATTATCCGTCACAAGTGCGGAGAGTGCGGCGGCTCCGGAAAGGTCAAGAAACAGCGTAAGATACACATCAAAATCCCGGCCGGCGTAGACGACGGCGCTCAGCTGCGCGTCAGCGGTGAGGGCGAAAGCGGTACGCGCGGAGGCCCGGCGGGTGATCTGTACGTCGTTATTCACGTAAAAGCGCACGAATATTTCGAGCGCAGAGACGACGATATTTATCTGGATATGCCGCTGACCTTCGTTCAGGCGGCGCTCGGCGCGGAAGTGGAAGTGCCGACGCTGACGGAGAAAGTGAAGCTCAAGATTCCCGCGGGCACCGATACGGGAACGTATTTCCGCCTGCGCGGCAAAGGCGTACCGAAGCTTCGCGGCTACGGACAGGGCGACCAGCACGTGCGCGTCGTGATCGTAACGCCGAAAAACATGACCGAAGAGCAAAAGGATCTGCTCCGCGAGTTCGCGAAAGTAAGCGGGGAAGATACGAAAGAGCACGAGGAGTCCTTCTTTGACCGGATGCGCAAAGCGTTCCGCGGAGATTGATTTCCTGGACAGAATACCGCATGGCGCATGCCTGCGAAGCAAGCACCTTTCCCTGGCGGAGAGGTGCTTTTTCTTGTGCGAATGGTTAAAATTTCGGGCTGGAACATCATGCAATTTCCTGTATAATAATTCGTTGTGCCCTTATAGAGGCGCTCCGGCACGGGAGCGCGGACGGCAATTTTCAACGCAAAAGGAGAATCTTACTTGAAATCCAACATGGAATTGCAGCGGACGCTGAAGCTTTGGCATATCGTGGTCATCGGCCTCGGATATATGGCTCCTATGGCGGTGTTCGATACATACGGAATCGTTTCGGAGGAAACGGGAGGGCACGTCCCGGCCGCATATGCGCTGACTCTGCTGGCGATTCTTTTCACCGCGTCCAGTTACGGCAAAATGGTGAGAGTTTACCCGACGGCCGGCTCCGCTTACGCATACGCGCGGAATACGATTCATCCGTATGCGGGCTTCCTGGTCGGTTGGGCGGCGCTGCTGGATTACTTATTCCTGCCCATGATCAACGCTCTGCTGACCGGCATTTATTTGTCCGCGGTTTTCCCGGAAATTCCCGCCTGGATCTGGATCGTCGGTTTTGTGCTCTTTATTACGGCGCTGAACCTGCTGAAGGTGAAAATAACGGCTTCGGTCAACACGTTTCTCGTGCTTTTCCAGATCGTCGTTGTCGTCCTGTTCGCGGCACTCGCCGTAAAAGGTCTCATGAACGGGCAGGGAGTCGGAGAGGTGTTTACCGCCCAGCCTTTCTACGCCCCGGATATGTCCATCCCGGCCCTGCTCGTTGGCGCCTCGATTCTATGCTTCGCCTTTCTCGGATTCGATGCGGTATCGACGTTGACCGAAGAAACGGTAGATCCGGAAAAGAACACGCCGCGGGCCATCATTCTCGTCGCGATGATCGGCGGACTCCTGTTTATGACGGCTTCCTACTTTACCCAGTCGCTGTTCCCGGACGTTTCCGTGTTCGAAGATCCGGAGGGGGCTTCGCCGGAAATCGCCCTGTTTATCGGGGGCAAGGTGTTTCAGCTCGTGTTCCTGGCCGCGGCGCTTTCGTCCACACTGGCTTCGGGCCTCGTTTCGCTGACCAGCGTTACCCGGCTTTTGTACGCCATGGGCCGCGACAGCTATTTGCCGAAGAAATTTTTCGGATATGTGCATCCCAAAACGGGGACGCCGGTCTATAATGTCCTGTTTATCGGCTGTATATCGCTGATCGCGTTAAAGCTCGATCTCGTGACGGCTACCTCGTTTATTAACTTCGGGGCGCTGATTGCGTTCACGTTTGTGAACCTTTCCGTCATTATCCATTATATTTTCAAAAAGAAGCAGAGAAGCTTCGGCGATTATATGCGGTATCTGGTCGCCCCTCTGATCGGAGCGGGATTTGTGGCGTACATCTGGACGCATTTGGACCGTCATTCGATGACGCTGGGGTTGGTCTGGACGGCTGTCGGCGTTGTATATCTGATTTATCTGGTTGCGGTCGCGAAACGGGACGTGAAAAAAATCCAAATGGACGATTCCGGCAGTTAATGAAAGCTGGCGGACACATCCAAAGAAATCCGGCTCAAACGGTAGGACGATAGGCCCGAGCGAGCATGTTGCCAGCCGCATAAAAAAAGCCTCTGTAAAGCATGCTAATTTCTAGCTTGCATAAGGAGGCGCAAAACGATGAGTGAAAACCGGAACGAACACGAAGAAATCTCCGAGCAGATTTCGCAGCTGATTCCGATCGGCAAAAACGAAGATGTGGAGTTCAGCTCGGAAGAAGCCGACGCGGAGGATCTGGAAGCCCTGCAGCGCGCGAATGCCGCAGACAGACGTCAGGAGCGGCAGGGTCCATGAGCGAGAAGAGCATACTCGCGACTTTCCGCTCCCCTGAGGAAGCCCAAGGGGCGGAAGCCAAGCTGAAAGCGCTGCGGGTGATCGACATGCAGATCGCCAGATTCGACCGCTTTCAGGGAGAAGACGTTCAGCGGCAGATGAATCCGCTGACCGGGGATTTCGCCAGCCTCGGCAACTTGACGCAGAGTGCCGAGTGGTATTCGCACGACGCCGGCATTCTCGCGGCGGCGGACCCTACCGCCAGCGGAATGAGCGACGGCGGCTCGGGGATGCCGACCGGCCGCGATATTTTGCTGACGGTCGTGGTGGACGAGAGCACGCATCACCAGGCGATGCGTGTGATCCGCGAATGCGGGGGCGAGATCTGACGTCCGGCCTGTAACCGGGCCGGACGCCGCGAGCGCTTCCCCGCACAGCGGCCAGCCGTGGCCGAGTACGCGGCGTATGGCGGCAAAGCCCGCGGCGCCACGCGCCGTCTGCGCTACAGCGAGGCAGGCCGTCCCGCATCCGCAGCGCGGCTGGTTGTCCCGCGTCCGCCGCGCGACTGGCCGCTCGCATGCCGTGTGCGGCGCTTCGATGGGCGTCGGCTCAAGAGCGGACCGGTCAGCGCGGATAACGCGCAACCGACGTGCGCCCCGGTGAAATCGCACGGCCGATCAGCCGGAAGCCCACCGGCAGCGGCAAAAGCTCTCACCTCCGGTTTCACAGCGGAGAGTGAGAGCTTTTTTGCATGCTCCGCGTGAGCCGGTATCGCGGCCGGTGCCGACGGTTTTACCGGACTTGTAAAGTATAGTACAATAACAAGATATGTGAGCGGATAAGCAAGGCTAAAATCCGCAAGGGGGAACAAGTTGCGATGCGTTGGCATGAAATTACGGTAAACACGACGGAACAAGCCGTTGAAATGATTTCTAATTTTCTTCATGAATTTGGAGCCGGAGGGGTTTCCATCGAAGAATCCGGCACGTTGAATAAGAAACGGGATACTTCGCTCGGACAGTGGTACGAGCTGCCTTTTAACGATATTCCGGAAGGCCGCGCCGTTATCAAAGGGTACTTCGTCGAAGGAACCGAGCTGGAATCCATTATGACTACGCTCAAGCAGTCGGTCGAAGGGCTGGCCGAATTCGGCATCGATACGGGGAATCCGTCTTACGAGCTGCGCGAGGTGGACGACGAAGACTGGGCGAACGCCTGGAAGCAGTACTTTAAACCTGTCCGCATTACGGAACGTTTAACGATCAAACCGACATGGGAAGAATATACGGCATCGGAAGGCGAGATTATTTTGGAGCTCGATCCGGGAATGGCTTTCGGAACGGGAACCCATGCCACGACGTCGTTGTGCCTCAAGACTCTTGAAGAGGTCATCCAGGGCGGCGAAGATGTGATCGATGTGGGCACGGGCTCCGGCATCCTGTCGATCGCTGCGGCCAAGCTCGGAGCCCGGCGCGTTCTTGCCGTCGACCTTGACCCGGTTGCGGTTTCGAGCGCAAGCGAGAACTCCAAGCTCAACGGCCTGGAGGATCAGATTCACGTGAAGCTGAGCGATCTCCTGGGCGTTTTCAAAGAAAGCGAAGCGGGCGGGGGCGAGGATCTCGGCGTGAAACTCCCCGTTCAGGTGGTCGTCGCGAACATTTTGGCGGAAATTATTCTGCTCTTCATTGACGATGTATACAAAGTGTTGGCGCCGGGCGGCTGCTATGTCGTGTCCGGGGTCATTGTAAGCAAGCAGAAGGATGTGGAAAACGGCCTTCTCGCCGCAGGCTTCGAAGTCGAGGACGTGCGCCGCGACGGAGAGTGGGTCGTGCTGATCGCGCGGAAACGGTAGGCGGGCGGCATGGGGGATTTCAACGCCATTTTACAGCTGCTGCCGTTCACGCTGCTCGTACTCATCATCGCCTTTACGGTGCATGAGTTCGCGCACGCCTACTCGGCTTACAAATTCGGGGACCCTACCGCTTACAAGGAGGGCCGGGTGACGTTGAATCCCCGCGTTCACCTCGATGTGCTGGGGACGCTGCTGTTCGTCATCGCCGGGTTCGGCTGGGCGAAACCCGTTCCCGTCCGGCGCTCGAATTTCAAAAAGCCCCGCCTTATGGGCGTCATCGTCAGCTTCGCCGGGCCTTTCAGCAATCTGGTGCTCGGTTTTCTCGGCCTTATCGTGTTCTATGTGCTGCTGAATTACACGGGAATCGTGGGCTGGTCCGCCGGCGTTCAGAAGGCTGTGCTTATTTTTATGATTCTGTTCGTGAAAATGAACGTGCTGCTGTTCATCTTGAACTTGCTTCCGGTTCCTCCGCTCGACGGATACCGGATTCTGGAGGATGTGCTTCCGGTCGCCGGGCGCGAAAAGCTCAGGCAATATGAGCAGTGGGGAATGCTTGTCCTGCTGCTGGTTGCGTTTGTCCCGCCGTTGTACCGGGTGACGCTGGGGCCGATTTTCTCGCTGCAGTACGATATCATTTACGCGTTTAACGATCTGATCGGTTCGCTGTTCGGCCAGCGGCTGCCTATCGACCAGTTTTTCAGACTGATCGGATAAAAGGTGCTGCGCTGCTCCACGGACGGGGCAGGCCTATCTCATAAATGGTGCAGAAGGCCGGGCAGCCCCGGCCGGTTTTGTGAAAATTTGTGCCAGCGGTAGCTTTTGAGACCAGAACATTGTAAGATGAAATGTACGCGATTTTTAGCATTTTCGACAAAGAAAGAGTGGCCGCAATGCAAAGATATTTCATCCCAGCCGGAGATTTCGGCGCGGATTCCGTCGCGATTACAGGCGACGATGCCCATCATCTCGTGCGCGTCATGCGCGCCGAAGAGGGCGACCGCTGCATTTGCAGCGACGGCGTCAGCCGTGAAGCGATCGTTGAAATTACGGCGGTCGACAAAAACCGCGTCGAAGCGAAAATCGTCGAGACGCTGGAAATGAGCGCGGAGCCTGCCGTCGAGGTATGGATCGCGCAAAGTCTGCCGAAGGGCGACAAGATGGAGACGGTCATCCAGAAGGGGACCGAAATCGGAGCCGCGCGTTTTCTGCCGTTCGTGTCCGATCGGACCGTCGTCCAGTACGATGCGAAGAAAGAAGCCAAGCGCGCCGAGCGCTGGAATAAAATAGCCAAGGAAGCGGCGGAGCAGGCGCACCGGAACCGGATTCCGGTCATCGAGCCCGTGCTTTCGTGGAAAGCTCTTTTGAAGCTGGTTTCCGAAGCCGCGGACGGCGCCTGGATCTGTTACGAGAAAGAAGACGGATTCGGCATCGGAACGGCGATCCGCCGTTATTTCGGATCACGGGACAGCCGGACGGCCGAAATCGGAGCTTCGCGGACAGCGGCGGCGGGAGCAGGTGCGGACGGCCCAGCGGACGGCAAGCCGTCGAAGCTGCTGCTTCTTGTAGGCCCCGAAGGCGGATTCACCGAGCAGGAGATCCGCGAGGCCGAGGCGGCGGGCTGCGTGTCCGTGTCGCTCGGACGGAGAATTTTACGCACGGAGACGGCCGCTATGGTCGGGCTTGCGTGCATCCTATACGAATCCGGAGAGATGGGAGGATAACATCATGTCAACTGTGGCATTTCACACCTTGGGGTGTAAAGTTAACTTTTACGATACCGAAGCGATCTGGCAGAAGTTCAAAGGCGAAGGGTATGAACAGGTCGATTTTGAACAGACGGCGGACGTTTACGTGATCAATACGTGTACCGTTACGAATACCGGCGACAAGAAAAGCCGCCAGATGATCCGCCGTGCCATTCGGCGCAATCCGGAGGCCGTCGTGGCCGTGACGGGTTGCTACGCGCAGACTTCGCCGGCCGAAATCATGGCGATTCCGGGCGTCGATCTCGTCATCGGGACGCAGGACCGCGACAAAATCATTTCCCTGGTGAAGCAGTTCCAGCAGGAGCGCCAGCCGATCAACGCCGTGCGTAATATCATGAAAACGCGCCAGTTCGAGGAACTGGACGTACCGGATTTTGCCGACCGCACCCGCGCGTTTCTGAAAATCCAGGAAGGCTGCAACAATTTCTGCACCTTCTGCATCATTCCGTGGTCGCGCGGCCTTATGCGCAGCCGGGAGCCCGAGAGCGTCGTCAAGCAGGCGCACATGCTCGTTGACGCGGGCTACAAAGAAATCGTGCTGACGGGCATTCACACCGGCGGCTACGGCGAAGATATGGAAGATTACAGCTTGGCCCGCCTCTTGTGGGACCTGGACAAGGTAGACGGTTTGAACCGCATCCGGATCTCCTCGATCGAAGCGAGCCAGATTACGGACGAAGTATTGGAAGTGCTCGGCGCCTCCGATAAAATGTGCCGTCATCTGCACATTCCGCTCCAGGCCGGCAACGACCAGGTTTTGGCACGGATGCGCCGCAAATATACGACCGCCGAATACGGCCGGAAAATCGAGCTGATCCATAAAGCGCTGCCGGGCGCGGCCATCACGACGGACATCATCGTCGGCTTCCCGGGCGAAACGGACGAAATGTTCCGCGAAGGTTATGCCTTTATGGAACAAATGAAGTTCGCCGAAATGCACGTATTCCCGTATTCCAAACGGACGGGAACGCCCGCCGCGCGGATGCTGGACCAAATCGACGAAGAGATCAAGAACGCACGCGTTCACGAGCTGATCGACTTGTCGGAGAGAATGCAGCTGGAGTACGCCAAGCAATATGTGGGCAAACAGCTGGAAGTCATTCCGGAGCGCGCCTACAAAGGAGCCGCCGAAGACAGCGGTCTGCTGATGGGCTACAGCGACAACTATATGCAGATGGTATTCGAGGCGCCGGAAGAGATGATCGGCCGGGTATGTACGGTCGAAGTGCAGGAAGCCGGCGTGAACGAATCCAAAGGCAAGCTGATTCGCGTGGCGGAAGAGCAGTCCGCGCCCGCGAACCGGATCAAAGCGATTGTCTGAGAAACGTTTTATACCGGGTTGACAGACCCTGGGCACGGTGTTAAGATGGGGTACAATTCCATTGATTCCCATCTACCGGACAGCCGGAGACATAAGCGAGAGCTTATTGTTTCCGGCTTTTTTGCGTAGCCGAAAGGAGTGGAGCGTAGGGACCGCGGGAAGAAGAGGCGGCGTTTTTTAAGGATGGGGGGTCTGAATGAGGAAGGAGTCTAGTGGCTAAACACACTTTTTATTCCGACTAAAAACATGTGAAAAGTTTAATATTCAGGGTGTGAAATACGAATATGAAGGAGCGTGAAGCATGGGAAACGCAGTTTCGGAAGTGGAATTTGGCTGGTTTATTCCGACCACGGGTGACGGCAAATATATCGGAGTCGAGCCGGAAAGGGAATCATCCGCCGACTATATGATTCAAGTGGCGCAAACGGCGGAGGAAGCGGGCTTTACGTTCGCCCTTATTCCGACGGGTGGATCGTGCCTGGATGCCTGGATTGTCGGCTCCATCGTCGCTTCGCATACGAAGACGCTTAAGCCTCTGGTGGCGATGAGGCCGGGACTGATCGCGCCCGTGCTTGCCGCCAGGATGGCCGCCACGCTCGACGTTCTGTCGGGCGGCCGGGCGCTGATCAACGTCGTAACGGGCGGATCTCCGTCCGACTTGTCGGCTGCGGGAGATCCGCTCGCGGGGGATCATGACGAGCGGTATGTGCGTACCCGGGAATTTCTGCATATCGTCCGCAGCGTGTGGACGCGCTCGAACGACGGCGGGGAGAAATTTCTCGCCGGCGGCGGGTACAAGTACGGCGATTCGGAGAAGGTCGAATTCAGCGGGAAGTATTACCGGCTCGAAGGAGGGGCGGCGCTTCCTCTGCCCGTGCAGAAGCCTTATCCGCCTCTTTATTTCGGGGGCAGCTCCGAAGCCGGGAAGCGGACGGCCGTCGAAACCTCGGACGTCTACCTGATGTGGGCGGAGCCTCTTGACTGGATACGGGAGCAGATCCGGGAAGTGGAGGAGATCCGGGCCGAAGTGAAGGCGTCCACCGGGAAAGAGCGCGAGCTCCGCTACGGGCTGCGTGCGCAGGTGGTCGTCCGTGAAACGGAGGAGGAAGCCTGGAAAGACGCGTGGGAGATTATTTCCAAAGTGGACGACAGCGCGATCGAATGGTCCAGCCACCGCTTTAAGGAAACGGATGCGACCAATCAACAGAGGCAGAACTCGCTGCGGGAAAGCTCCCGGGCAAACGGATATGTGATCGGCCCGAATTTGTGGGCGGGCATTTCCATCGTGCGCGGAGGCGGCGCCATGACGTTCGTCGGCAGCGCCGAGCAGGTGGCGGATCGTCTGCTGGAATTTACGGCTATCGGCATTTCTTCGTTTATTCTTTCGGGGTATCCGAATCTGGAAGAAGCCCGGATTACGGGAGATTTGCTGCTGCCGGTTTTTAAAAGAAAGCTGGCGGAGCGCGGAGCCGCAGCGGACCTTGCTTTTTCAGGACATGAGGAGAAGATTGAGGTATAGATTGCGTCGTAGGCTGACTCGGGGTGGCCGCATAGGAGACTCGAACCGGAACGAAAGGGGAGAAAGAATGAAAGCTGCACGTGAAACGGCTCCGGCGGCGGATAAGGAAAAGCGTCGATACAGGTGGGCGATACCCTTTGCGTTCCTGATGATTCTGCTGCTTTCGGGCTGCATCGGCAAAGGGGAGCAAGCGTTAACGGAAGGGGCGGCCCCCGCCGGACAAAACGGGAAAGACAAAGTGACGGTGAGCATCGGAATCCAGCAGAGCCTGGGACCGCTGCTGATCGCCCGGGAGAAGAAATGGTTCGAGGAAGCATTCGCGAAAGCGGGGGCGGAGGTCAAGTGGCAGGAGTTTCAGAGCGGCCCTCCCCATTTCGAGTCCATTACGGCCGGACGGCTCGACTTCGGGATCGTCGGAAACGGGCCTGTCATTGCCGCCCAGGCGGGCAAGGTGGAGTTTAAAGAAATCGCCGTAAGCGGCGACGGGAAGAAAGGGAACGCGATTCTCGTTCCGAAAGGCAGTCCGCTCCAAACGGTGCGGGATCTCAAAGGCAAAAAAATCGCCGTGGCCAAAGGCAGCAGCGGCTGGATTTTCCTGTACAGGGCAATCGTCCAAGCCGGTTTAAAGCCTGACGACATTAAAATCGTCCAGCTTCAGCCTGATGAGGCGAGGCCCGCATTCCAGACGGGGGCGGTGGATGCCTGGGCGGTCTGGGAGCCGTTTATAACGAGCGAAGTCGTGACGGGAGGCGCATCGGTGCTGGCGGACGGAAAGCAGCTCGATCTGCTCGGACCGGGCTTTATCGTCGCGCGCAGCGAGTTTACCCGGGAACACCCGGAGTTGACGGTGCTTTTCCTGAAAACGTACGAGGAAGCCAGGCTGTGGCTGACGGAACATCAGGAGGAGGCGGTCGGTATTTTGGCCAAGGCCAAAAAGCTGGACCCCGAGATTGTGCGGAAAGTGCTGAGCAACCTCGAACCGCTGAACGCGGTCATTACGCCGGAATTTGTGGAGGCGCAGCAGTCGACGGCGGATTTTATGCTCTCCCAAGACGCGATCAAGCAGAAAATCGACGTGACCAAGGTGGTGGATAATTCTTTTATCGAGCAGGCGCTGAAGCAGGCTGCCGCAGGCAAATAACGGCTGGCGGAGCACAGGGCGCATCAAAGCAGGTTGGCTGTACAAGTTTTTCGGAGAGCGGTCGCACACTTTTTTTATCGGATAGGAAAATAGAGAAAAAAGAAGCTGCGGATCGGCTGCCTGCAGAGGCGGGGGTCCGTTTTTTCATGGGCAAAAACGCGCCGTGTGTTTAAAACTCGTTTTCCCGGTGGTAATAGGTAGCAGGCATGTTACATACACAGCTGGATGGAGGGGGACGCATGGCCGACACCGAGCAGACGGATAAGCCCGGAAAAAAGGACCGAACGACACCGAAGAAGAAGAGAACAGCGCGTAAAATCGCCGGTTTTGTCGTTCTGGGAGCATTAGTCGTTGTACTTGGTGCAGGAGCGTGGGCAGCGAAGACGGGAATCGAGATGTACCGGCAGACGGATCTTTCGAAGCTGGCGCAGGAACCGCCGATGCCGCTGCGGATTTACGATGTGAATAAGGAGCTGATTACGGAGCTGACCAATTCCAGAATGGAATATGTTCCGTATTCGGCGTTTCCGAAAGCGCTCACGGATGCGATTGTTGCGGTGGAAGATTCCCGGTTTTACGAACATGACGGGATTGATTACAAGGGTCTGAGCCGCGCGTTGTTTACAAATGTGAAGAACGGGGAGGTTGTGCAGGGAGGGAGTACGATTACCCAGCAGCTTGCCAAAGTGAAGCTTTTCAGCTCGGAGCAGACGCTTGAGCGCAAAATAAATGAAGCGGTGGCTGCGCTTAAGATTGAAAACAATTACGGCAAAGAGCAGATTTTGGAGCTGTATCTCAATTATATTTACTACGGGCGCGGCGCCTGGGGGATTGAGCGGGCTTCGCAGATCTATTTCGGTAAAAAGACACAGGAGCTTACGCTGGCGGAGGCGGCGCTGCTTGCGGGGCTGCCCAAGTCGCCGAATGCGTATTCGCCGCTTAACAATCCCGATAAAGCGAAAGAGCGCCGGGACCTCGTGCTCGGCATGATGGCGTCGCAGGGGAAAATTACGGCCGAGGAACGCGACCTTGCCCAGAACGAACCCATTAAGCTGACGGAGAATACGTCTCTTTCGGCAAGCAACAAGTACCCCACTTACGTGGATTATGTCATTCAGGAGACGCTGGATAAAACGAAAATGTCCGAGCAGGAAATTTTATCGGCGGGGCTGGAAATTTACACGAATTTGGACCCGAAAGTGCAGGATGCGGCGGAAGCCGTTTACTGGGACAAGAAAAATTTCCCCGGAGACAAAGGCGGGTTGCAGAGCTCCGTCGTCGTTCTGGATGCGAAGACGGGCGCGGTTAAAGGGCTGGTCGGTTCCCGCAGCGAAACGAAGGAGTTCCGGGCGTTTAATTACGCGACGCAGCTTCAGCGCCAGCCGGGCTCGACGATCAAGCCCCTGGTCGTGTACACGCCGGCGCTGCTGGCCGGCTTCAAGCCCGGCGATCTGATCAACGATGTGGAAACGGAATTCGCCGGAGGCTACAAGCCGAACAATTACGGCCACCGGTTCCACGGCTGGGTGACGATGGAGGAAGCCCTGGCCCAGTCCTATAATGTGCCCGCCGTGGCGATGATGAAGGAAGTGGGCATCGAGAAGGCGCTGGCCTTCGGACGCAAAGCCGGTCTTCCGCTGGAAGACGACGACCGGGTTTACGGCCTTGCCCTTGGCGGCATGAAATACGGCACTTCTCCGCTAGTTATGGCGCAGGCTTACACGATGTATGCGAATGGCGGCAGCCTGGCTCACGCTTACGCGGTTACCCAGGTGAAAGACCGAAACGGCAACGTCATCCTGGAGCAGAAAACGAAAACGGAGCGGGTGATCGATGCCGATACGGCCTACACGATGTCGGAAATGCTCCAGAAGGTTATTACGGAGGGCTCGGGCCGCAACGCAAGGCTTAACCGCGATGTGGCGGGCAAAACGGGAACGACGCAGCTTCCTGATGTGGCCGAGTTCCGCACTTCATCCGGGGGCGTTATCGACGGCTCCAAGGATGCGTGGTTTGTCGGCTATACGCCGGAACTGGTGACGGCCGTGTGGGTCGGTTACCCGGTGACGAACCGCGAGCATTACCTGACGACAGGCGGCGATAAGCTTCCGGCCGCCATTTTCCAGAAAATCATGAGTCAGGCGCTCAAGGGACAGCCGGTCACCGCTTTCAAAGCTCCCCGAGGCTACCGCCTTGCCGGAGGTAAAATCCAGCGGATCAACGGGGAGAGCGGCAAAGCTTACGCCGCCGTTGATTCGGGAGAGCGCCGAAGCGGAAGCCACACGCGGACGGAGGACTCTACGGCGGGGGAACCGCCCGTGACTCCGCCGCCATCGCCGTCGCCGTATCAAACGCCGGCGGATGGGACGATCACCGCTCCCGGAGGGGAAGCGACCCCGGCGGCGGGTACCGGAAGCCCGCCGCCCAAGGACGGGACGGGAAGCGTGAAGCCCCCCGTCGCGGGCAAAGAGCCGCCGGAAGGTACAGAGAAGCCTTCAGGGGAGACGACCCCGCCGCCATCGCCGGGAGTAAAGCCGCCGAAGGGCGAGACTGCGCCTACGGCCTCCGCGCAGCCGACTGCGAAGCCTCCGGCGCCGGCGAAGCAGGAGGAAGGCGGCACTGCGGGGTCCGGGGTGAGCGCCTCCCGGCAGAGCCCCGTCCCTTCGTCTTCGCCGGCGGGTGACGAGGCAGCGGTCGGCAACTGAACCGGCGGGTGCTTGGCCGGAGACGGGGAAGGGACGCGTGCGTTCCGGTTCGGACCCGCACGATAAGCTTGCCGTAAAACGAGAACGAACACCGAGGAGCTTAAGAAGAACTGGAAAAGCCCGCTCACCTTAATAGGGAGCGGGCTTTTTTTATAAATAAATAGGAAAAATCATATGAGTCCGGAATTTACTGTCTTAATTTAGACCAAGTAGCGGAACCGACGATTCCGTCCGAAGTAAGCGAGTTAGCCGTCTGGAATTTCTTCACGGCCGTATCCGTTCCGCTGCCGAAAATTCCGTCGGCCGTGACCGTGTAGCCTTTTTTGGTCAGCAGACGCTGAAGAACTTTCACTTCGTCGCCGGAGCTGCCCGAGCGGAGTACGGTCGTCGTGGTGGAAAGCGTGTCCAGCTTGGCGTTGGTCGCCACGCCTACGATTCCGTCGGAAACCAGGCCGTGCGCGGACTGGAACTGTTTCACCGCGGTATCCGTGCCGCTGCCGAAGATGCCGTCCGTGGAAACCGTGTAGCCGACTTTGTTAAGCTGCTGCTGCAGTTCCGTTACTTCCGGACCTTGGTCTCCGAGCCTGAGCACGCCGTCGTCCGGTGTCGTGGATCCGCCGGCAACAATATGGTGAACGCCGTCGGTCGTCGGAAGCGGGAAGCTGAGGCCGGCCTGCGCCGCCACGTCTTTCAGCTGGCTGTTGACGAACGTTCTGCCGTTCAGGGCGTTGCCCGCCGAGTCCTTTACGATGGCGTCGAACGCGATGCCGCGAGTGTGCGGAGCGGTATTGCTGGGTTTCGCGACTTCCGTGCCGAGTCCGTGCGCCGCTTTTTCCGCCGCCACGCAGGACGATTTGGAAGCATTCTGCACGATTTCATACAAATGCCGCTGATACTGGTACGGACGGTAAGCCGAGTTGAAGGTGATCGTCCAGTTTTTCTGCTTCAGCAGGCTGACGTACTTGTCCCGTTTTTGAATCAGGACGGGGTCTACATTGTCCCAGATTACTTTCTCTCCGTTTTCCATTCTGATTGCGAGAGGGTCCGTCATATTGGACAAATACCCTCCACACGTCTCGGTTGCGGATGCGGAGTTGGCTATCATCAGGGAAGAGAACATGAGGCCCGTACATGTGACTGCGATCATTGATTTTTTACCTAACATAAGTTACCTCCTGTAAAATGTAAATTTGGGCAACATACCCAACTATAATTAAACAAAATAAATGATTTTTAAGCAATATATTCCAGATTAAGATTTTATAAACATAATTTTATAAGTCTCTAATCTAAAGAAAGTCTCTAAATTTTCCACTAACCGGAAAGCTTCGAAAATCTCATACAAAAAAAGAAGCGCAGCTGCCTTCTTTCCGTTGCTTGTCTCCCTGTTTATTCGTTAGAATGTAAAGAATGACCCCGGCTCAGGCCGGAGGCTGGAAAGGATGGTTCCGATGAAGGAGATTTCGGGAGGCGGCGTAGTGTTCCGCAAGCAGGAGGGACGCACGGAGGTGCAGCTGATTCAGGACCGTTTCGGGAAAATGACGCTGCCCAAAGGAAAGATGGAGCCGGGCGAAACGATAGAGGAGACGGCGCTGCGGGAAATCGCGGAGGAAACGGGCATTGCGGGCCGGATCGTGGAACCGCTGGATGTGATCTCATACCGTTACGAGCATTCGGAGCATGGCACCGTGGATAAGGAAGTTCATTATTATCTGGTGGAAGCGGTCGGAGGCGATCTGCAGGCTCAGATAGAAGAAATCAGCGGAGTGGAATGGATGAGTCCGGAAACCGCTTGGAAGAAGCAGGCGGAATCGGGATACGATAACAACGACGGGGTTGTGCTTGCGGCTTTGCAAAAACTCGGATACGAGGTGAGGCTCGTATGACAGGGATTAGCGATCTGGCGTCTTATATCGATCATACGCTCTTAAAGCCGGAAGCGCAGAGCGGCGCTATCCGTAAGCTTTGCGGAGAAGCGAAGGAGTTCGGCTTCTACAGCGTGTGCGTGAACAGCGGATGGGTGCCCCTGTGCAGAGAGGAGCTTAAGGGCACCGCGGTGAAAGTATGCGCGGTTGTCGGTTTTCCTCTCGGCGCGTCTCTGCCGGAGGTCAAAGCTTTCGAAGCGGCAAAAGCGGCGGAGTCCGGAGCGGAAGAGATTGATATGGTTCTGGCGGTGGGCAGCCTTCTGGAAGGAAACGCCGAAGCGGTGCGGGACGATATCCGGCAAGTCGTGGATGCCGTGAAAGGCCGGGCGATCGTGAAGGTGATTCTGGAGACGGGATTTCTGAGCGACGAGCAGATTGTACTTGCCTGCCGTCTTGCCGAAGAAGCCGGCGCCGCTTTCGTGAAAACTTCTACCGGGTTCGGACCCGGAGGAGCGACTGCCGAGCACGTGCGTCTCATGCGGCAATCCGTATCCGCAGCCGTTCGTGTCAAAGCTTCCGGCGGTGTCCGTGATCTGGAAACGGCCCGCAGCATGATAGAAGCCGGAGCGCAGCGTCTGGGCACAAGTTCCGGCGTCGCTCTTATGTCCGGGGCTGCAGGTTCTTCTTCCTACTGAAAGGGAGGTAGCAGAACGGCAGCGCAATAAGTGAACTGGCCACGTTAAAAAGAGTTTGGGCGCGGGCGATTTGCGCCGACGGATCGGCGGTCATCCAGGACGAGACCTCTTGAAGCAGGCCGATCATCGGGAAGAAGAGCACCGTGCCTCCCACGTTGAGCAAAATATGCGACCAGGCTACGAACACGCCAGCCCGCGTGCCCCCGATGCTGGCGAGCCAGGCGGTTACGCACGTCCCGACATTGGAGCCCAGGGTGACGGCGATGCCGAGTTCAGGCGATATGACTCCGCTTGCCGCAAAGCCCATGGCCATCACGATGACCGCGCTGGAGCTGTGGATCAGAGCGGCGACGGCCGCGCCGGCGATGACGCCCCACAGCAGGCTGACCCGGGCCTGCTCGAGAAACCAGGCGAACAGGCCCTGATGCTGAAGGGCCGGGCCGATGCTCTGCATGATCCGGATGCCGATCAGCACGAGGGCGAAGCCGGCCGCGGCCAGCGCGGCATAGCGGACGGCGTGCAGCCAGCCGCGTCCGGCGGGCGGTTCCTGCGCAGGGCCTTGGTTGCCGGCCTGCCTCGAATCCGGACGGAAATCATCATGCGCGTGGGAGGAACCGGGCGCCTCCGTGCGGACCGGCGGACGGGCGCGGTCCGGCGCCGGGCGAGAACCGGCTGCGGGGCCGTCGTCTGTACACGCCGAGCCGGCAGGCCGCCCCGCCCGGGTGCCGCCGCTTCGAAAAGCCGGCGCCGGAGTAACGGCGGGGCCCGTCTTTGCGTCGCCGGGAGCGAAGCCCCCGGGCCTGCTGCCGGCGACGGCTGCCCCGCCCGCGCCCGCTTGACGCCGGCCGGGACCCGGCAGCCAGCTGGCGAGCCACACGGCGCTGGACGCCAGCAGCAGCGGCAGCGCGGCTGCGCCGAGGTTCAGCCCGATCAGCTCGGTCGTCAGGCACGTGCCGATGTTCGTGCCGAGAATGATGCCGAGCGTTCTCGGAAAAGTCAGGACGCCGGCGTTGACCAGGCCGATCGAGATCACCGTGACGGCGCTGCTGCTTTGGAGCAGCGCCGTCAGCGCGGTTCCGGTGACGAGGCCGTGGGCCGGCGTCCGGGTGGCGGTTTCGAGAAACCGGTATATATGGGGCCCGGCCAGCTGGTTTAAGGCCAGCTCCATCATTTTCATCCCGAATAAGAAGACAGACAGCCCTGCGAGTAGGGGGAGAGCCAGTGATAGCCACATAGGTCCTGCTCCTTTAATCGTTATTCCGCGTAGAACGGGGTTGTCTTAGCAGTATATGAGCGGGCGGCGGAGGGCATGACAAGCACCCCGCTCGCCCCGATTGATTTGATGTGCTTCCCGTCCAGGCAGGACGGGGGTTTTGGCAGGAGGAAGGAGCCTTACAATGGCAGCAATCGTTTTACAGAAAAAAAGAAAAAAACGGCTTGAACAGGGCCATCCCTGGATTTTCGCAAGCGAAATCGAACGCGTGGAAGGCGAGCCCGTTCCCGGACAGGTCGTGGAAGTGCGGACCCATGCCGGGCAGCCGCTCGCGTCGGCTTACTACAATCCGAAGTCCCAGATTACCGGACGGGTAGTCAGTTATAAACCGCTTGAAGCGATGACGAAGGAGTTTTTTGTCGAGCGTTTCGAACGCTGCGCCAGACACCGGGCACGGTTTTTGCACGATTCGGATTCTTACCGTCTCGTGTACGGGGAAGCGGATTTTCTGCCCGGGCTTACCGTCGATAAATTTGCGGACGTCCTCGTGGTGCAGATTTTGACGCTCGGCATGGATGTGTGCCGGGAAGCGATCACGGCGGCTTTGGTGGAAGTGTTCGCGCCTCAGGGCATTTACGAGCGCAGCGACGTGCCGGTGAGAGAGCTGGAGGGTCTGACGCAGACCACGGGTGCGCTTTATGGGGAATGTCCGCGTTACGTCCGCATTCTCGAGAACGGTCTTCATATCGAAGTCGATATCGAGCAGGGACAGAAGACGGGCTATTTCTTCGACCAGAGGGAAAACCGCGCGGCAACCGAGCCGCTTATGAAGGGCTGGGGAGCCGAAAGCGGCATCGCCGTCCGCGAGGTGGACCACGAGGGACAGATGCGGCGGCTGCCGGTTAACGCGAACGGCAAAGTCGTCACGTTTCCGTACTGGGACGGGGCCACGGTGCTCGAATGTTTCTCGCATACCGGCAGCTTTACGCTGCATGCGTGCAAATACGGGGCGAAGAAAGTGACCTGCCTGGACATTTCCGAGCATGCGGTGGAGAGCGCACGTACGAACGTCAAGCTGAACGGATTCGAAGACCGGGTCGAGTTCGTCGTGGCCGACGCTTTCGAATACCTGCGCAGACAGGTGAAGGGAGTCGAGGAACGGCGCCAGAGAGCGCTGGCCGGACAAGGCGCGAAGGTCGACACCTCCAAACCCGTCGGGGAAGGACGGACGTGGGACGTTGTCATTCTCGATCCGCCGGCCTTTGCGAAGACGCGCAGCGCCGTCGAGGGCGCCTGCCGCGGCTACAAGGACATTAACCTGCACGGGATGAAGCTGGTCAACGAAGGCGGCTATCTGGTGACGGCTTCCTGCTCGTACCACATGGCGCCGGAGCTGTTCCTGGAGACTGTCCATGCGGCTGCCGTCGATGCCGGGAAGATACTCCGGCTGGTCGAATTCCGCGCCGCGGGCAAAGATCATCCGCGCCTGCTCGGGGTCGACGAAGGAAATTATCTGAAGTTTGCCATTTTTGAAGTACGGAGCCGCTGACCGCGGTCTCCGGCTTTTTTTATTCCGGCATCCGGCGGGTTTTGAAATGAACGCCGCCCAGTGGGCGCATTTTATCGCCATCCACGAGACGCCCACGTCAATCAGCTCAAAAGAATCCGCGCAGCCAACCGCCGATAAGCGGCGGCTGACGGGATTAAACCGCGCGGGGCGAAGCCCTGCGGCGGTTTTTTTGCGTCCGGAAAGCGCGTTTGTATGATACAATGGCAAGGATAGCCACTACATAGAATACGGATGGACACCATGAACAAAAAACGAAAAAAGAACAAGAAAGCGGCCTCGATTTTTCTTTTTCTGCTGATTGTACTCGTTTCGGTCGTCGCTAAAAGCCTCGGTTTGTTCGACGGCGAGACGGGCAAGAGCACTTCTGCCGATCAGACGATCTATTTCCCGAGCGACAAGTATCCCGAAACCGCCAAGCACATTAAAGATGCGATTGCAAAAGGAGCTTCGTCCGTCTGCACGATCGACCGGAAGGGAGCCGAGGAGAACCGCAGGCAGTCCCTGGCCGGTGTCGCGACCAAAAAGAATTACGACCGCGACGAATGGCCGATGGCAATGTGCGCGGAAGGCGGCAAGGGAGCGGATATCGCTTACATCAAACCTTCGGACAACCGGGGGGCCGGATCTTGGATCGGCAATCAGCTAGATAAACTTCCCGATGGAACGCGGGTCGAGATCGTGGTAAAGTGAAGAGTCGGAATATCATTGACGGATTTCAATTTGCACACAGGGGAGTTAATGAAGATGGGTAAAAGAAAGAACGCAGATAGCGAGTCGCTGGACAAGCTGGATTATCGGGTTAAGGTCCTTTTGAAAGAATGGGCCGGACTAAGCGGCTTTTACGGATATAAATCCATGAGCCTGGACGAGATTTTAGAGCTGGTGAATACGGACGGCTGGGAAACGAAAGTCGATAAATCGGATCCCTCGGTCAGAAGAGTGATAATGGTCAAAGAAGATACGGTCCGGAAGGCGAAATTTTTTCTCGATGACAAGGGAAGAGCGCTGAAGGCCGACTAAAAACAGCGAAAACAAAAAACAACCACTGAGAATGATCAGTGGTTGCTGCGTTTTCACATGCCTGTTTAAAAGGAGGGATAAAGACTGACGGGACCCAGGCTGCCGTAGCTGCCTTGGAACTCTCCTTTAATAACGTACGTTCCCGGGGATAAGTAACCTACGGAAATTTCTACCGGGCTTGCCACGGCCGGACCGATAGCTACGTTTTTGGAGTAGAGGGGGCTGAGTTGTCCGTTCGGGCTCTTCGAATAAACCGTTATCTGAACGACCTCGTTCGTTGTGCTCCACAGTCCTATGCTCGCTTTGTGCGGCGCGGCTTGGCTGACGTACAGGTCTTGGGAGACGGCCGTATAGGCTGCCGACGCGTTGGCGGAAAAGGCAAAAAAAGCGGCAAAGATCAGGACGACGATTTTTTTCATTCGTTTACCTCCTTTCTCGCTTATAAGGGAACCGATTTCGATTGTACTTGTCCATTTTACCATATATAGGTTTGGTTGTCTGATATTTCTTTCCCGACTAACTGACGAGAAGTGATGAAAGCATGACCTATTTTATACATATCTTTCTCAACAATATCGTGCCGCTGGCGGTAATGATTCTGATCGGTGCGGCGATGTTCCGTGCGTTCCGACTGGATATCAAGACGTTGTCGAAGTTGAATTTTTACGTATTTGCTCCTGCGCTGGTTTTCGTTAAGCTGTACGAATCGGAGTTATCCGTGGCGATTCTCGGTCAGGTGCTTTTGTTCTTCCTGCTGTTTTTTACGGCCATTTCCGTGATGACCGAATTGTTCGTGCGCATCCGCAGGTACAAGGGCGGAATGAAAGGAGCCATGCGCAACAGCATTATTTTTTACAACAGCGCCAATTACGCGATTCCGCTCAATCAGATGGTATTTGTCGGGGATGCGTTCACCTTGTCCGTGCAGATGATCGTGATGATGATGCAGAATCTGCTGCCCAATACGCTCGGTGTTTACAACGTTAACGCCCATAAGAGCAGTTGGAAAGATATATTGAAAACGGTCGCTTACCTGCCGACGATTTACATGATTCCGCTCGCTTTCGTTCTGCGGCATTATCAGATCGCGGTGCCCCAGCCGCTTAGTATTCCGCTGCATTATATCGCGGACGGCTTTATGGCGACGGCTCTGCTTACCCTGGGCGTCCAGCTCGGCGGCATGAAGTGGGCTTTCCGGTTCTCCGACGTGCTCTGGTCGAATTTCCTGCGGCTGTGCATGGGCCCGCTGATCGGTCTGGGCGTCGTCTGGCTGCTGGGACTTCACGGCGTGATGGCGCAGGCGCTTGTCTTGTCCTGCGCCGTGCCGACTTCCCTCAGCAGTGTTCTGCTGGCGGTCGAGTACGACAACGAGCCGGAGTTTTCTTCGCAGGCCGTGTTTATGTCTACCGTGCTCAGCATGTTCACGGTCACGCTTGTCATCTACCTCCTGCCTTACATCGGGTAAGCGGATGGGCCTTATATACAGAATGTTATGGCATGATTCGGACTACAAAATGGAGGGATTTCCATGCTCAAAAATATAAAATCGCAAACGGACCAGGAAAAAGTCAGAGAACTGCTCGGCTATGCGGTGTTTCCGGACCCTGAATCCGTGGAAGATGCGGTGCGGTTCTACGGGCAGGCACCGGAGCGCGAGCTGTACGGATACGAATCGGAAGGAGACCTTATCGGGCTGGTCGGATTTTCGGCGGATGCGGAAGGAACTTTGACGATCCACCACTTGGCCGTGCATCCGGAGTGCAGAGGGGCCGGTTACGGCCGGGGACAGATCCTGGAGCTAATCCAGCTGAAAAAGCCCCGGGAAATCGTGGCGGAGACGGACGAGGACGCCGTCGATTTTTACCGCAGCATCGGCTTTACGATAAGTTCGCTGGGAGAGAAATACCCCGGCACGGAAAGATTCGTCTGCCGCTATGAGGCAGAGGCGGAAGAGGAAGAGTAAGCGAAAGCGAAAGTGTTCCTTACGGGAAACGGGACGCGTGCCTAACGTTTCTCCCGGCAAACGTAATGAGAAGGGCGGTCCTCGGACCGCCTTTTTTGGTGCAAAAAAAACCTATCCGTCAAAGCGCCTCTCCATCCGGAAGGGAATAAAGCGGGAAAGTGACACTTGGGCCCTCTTATACATAGAATGAAACACGGTCAGTCTGGTTTGGAGGGGGTTCGGATGGTGGGTTCAATTATCGGGAGTATCAAAATCAACAGTGTTTCTAACAGTTCCAACGTTCAAATCGGAAATGCCGCTTGTATCGTGATGTCAAGCAACAACAAAATGAGCGGCGGAGCCGCAGCGTTTTCGCCGGGTGACAGCTTCGGAAGTTTAACCAACAATCCTAACAACGTGACGTCTGAACCGAACGTGGGCACGCGGGCTTTGAACGGCTAAAAATGAAAATAGTCCCATGCCCGCCGCTTGCCTCCCCTCTCGCAACTTATGTTACAATAGAGCGATAGAGAACATAGATTCCCCACGGGGACAAGTAACATGGCGAAAGGGGCGTACCCGACATGCCCGTACGTTTTATAACCGGCCGTGCAGGGAGCGGCAAAAGCAAGCTCTGCATGGATGAAATCATAGAGAACTTGAAACAGCGGCCGGAGGGGCCGCCTTTGATTCTGATCGTACCCGAGCAGGCGACTTTTCAGACGGAGCTGGCGCTTGTCGATCATCCCGATGTGGGCGGAACGATACGCGCGCAGGTGCTCAGCTTCCGCCGTCTGGCCTGGAGGGTGATGCAGGAGAGAGGCGGAACGGCCCGCCAGCCTATCGACGACGTAGGGAAGAAGCTTCTTCTGCACAAGCTTTTGCATAAGAGGAAAGGCGATCTGCGTTTTTACCGGTCGGTGTACGAGCAGACAGGCTTCGTCGACCGGCTGAACGATCTGTTCGCGGAGTGGAGGCGCTACTGTGTGACGGGAGAGAGTCTCCGCGAACATGTGGACATGTACGACGATTTTCTCGGCAGCAAAAAGCAGCTCCTGCGGGATAAAATGCGGGATCTCCAATTGATTTACGGGGCTTTCGAACACGAAATTTCGCTCCGGTATCTCGACGGGGAAGGAACGCTGGCCAAACTGGCCGAGGAGCTCGGACAGTCGTCGCTTGTTCGGGACGCGCAGATTTGGATCGACGGGTTCCACGGTTTTACGCCCCAGGAGCTGATGGTGGTAAAGGGGCTTTTTGAGCACGGAGCCGTGACCACGGTGTCGCTCTGCGTGAACCGGCCTTATTATGCCGGAGAGATTCCGGACGAGCTGGATCTGTTCCACCCGACGGCGCGTACGATGGTGCAGCTCCAGGAGCTGGTGGATGCCGTAGGCGCCGGGCCGGCTGAGACCGTGACCGTTCAGCCTGTTCTGTCGCCCCGGTTCGCCGCCAGTCCGATGCTCGCCCATCTGGAGAACTCGTTTGAGCAGCGCATCGGCCGGTACGGCAGCCCGTATCTTCCGGCCGGACCCGGCGAACGGGAGCAGCTTTCGCTTTACGCCGCCGTCAACCGCAGGGCCGAAGCCGAAGGTGTAGCCCGGGAAATGACGAGGCTGGCCCGCGAACAGGGAGTCCGCTGGCGGGATATGGCCGTGATGGTCCGCAACATGGCGGACTACGAGGATCTGCTGGAGACCGCTTTTACCGATTACGGGATTCCTCACTTTTTTGACCAGAAAAGAACGGTGCTGCATCACCCTCTTGCGGAATTCATCCGCTCGGCTTTGGAAACGGTGCTGCATAACTGGGGCTACGATGCGGTATTCCGCTGCGTAAAAACAGACCTTCTCCTGCCTTGGAACGGGGACGCCGAAGAAGCGGGAGCGAAGACGCTGACAGAGCAGAGGGCGGCGATGGACCGCCTCGAAAATTACGTGCTCTCCTACGGAATCCAGGGGAACAGGTGGACCGACGGCAAGCCGTGGACTCACCGCAGCAGGGCCTCGCTGGAAGACGAAGAGACGGCGGCGAATGAGGCGGAGGAGCGTTATCTGCAGGAAATTCAGCAGACCCGGGAATGGGTGGCGGAGCCGCTGCTCGCTTTCCAGAAAAATCTCAAGCGGGCCAAAACGGTCCAGTCGAGAACGCAGGCACTGTACGAGCTTCTGGAAGTCGTGCATGCGCCGGAGCGGCTGGAACAGTGGTATGCGGAGGCGGCTGCAAACGGCCGGCCGGAGAAAGCCCGGGAGCACAGCCAGATCTGGGGCAGCCTGATGGATCTGCTCGATCAGCTGGTCGAGCTGATGGGCGACGAAGAAATATCGGCCGAGCTGTACGGCGAGCTGCTGGAAACCGGGCTGGAGAGCATCAAGCTCGGCCTCGTTCCTCCGGCGCTCGACCAGGTGCTCGTCGGCAGTATGGACCGTACCCGTTCCATGAAAATCCGGTACGCCTTCATACTCGGCGTCAGCGACGGGGTCATTCCGGCGTCGCCGACGGAAGACGGCGTTCTGGCCGAAGCGGAACGCGAGCTGCTGCTTCAGACGGGGCTGCCGATGGCGGACGGAAACCGACGGAGGCTGCTGGACGAGTCTTTCCTGATTTACTCTTCACTGGCCGTTCCGAGCCGCCGGTTGTCCTTGTCTTACCCGCTTGCCGATGAAGAAGGCAAATCGCTGCTTCCCTCGGAACTGATCCGCCAGGTGAAGGGACTGTTTCCCGAGCTGCGCGAGGTTCAGTGGATGGGCGAGCCTTCGCCGCTTATGTCCGCAGAGGAACAGCTTTCCTATATGCAAAACCCCTCGCGGGCGATGTCTTACCTCGGCGTCCAGCTGAAGCAGTGGATGAGAGGAGCGGCCATCGGCGATTTGTGGTGGGGCACATACAACTATTTTGCGGGAGAGCCGGAGTGGAAGGGCAGCATGAACCGCCTCGTTCAAGGGCTGCTTTATGCCAACCGGGAGGACAGGCTGCCACGGGAAACGAGCCGTCTTCTGTACGGCCGTCATCTCCGTGCGAGCGTATCCCGGATGGAGCGCTATGTCGCGTGCCCGTTCGCTCACTTCCTGACACACGGCCTCAAACTCAAAGAGCGCCGGGTGTTCCGTCTGGAAGCTCCGGATATCGGGCAGCTGTTTCACGGCGCGCTCAACTTGTTCGTGCGCGGTCTGCAGGAGGACAAAGTCGATTGGGCGAGCCTGAGCACGGAAGAAACCTACCGGCGGACATCCGACGTCGTCGACCGGCTTGCGCCACGGCTCCAAGGCGAAATTCTCCTGAGCTCCAAGCGGTACCGGTATATTTCCCACAAGCTGAAGCAGGTTGTGGGCAAAGCGGCCGTCATGCTGGGCGAGCACGCGAAGCGCAGCCTGTTTTCACCGGTGGGGCTCGAAATCGATTTCGGGCCGGGGGGCATGCTGCCTTCTCTGACGTTCCAGCTCGACAACGGATGCACGATGGAAATTATCGGACGGATCGACAGAGTGGACCAGGCCCGGGGAGACAGCGGTCTGCTGCTTCGCGTGATCGATTACAAGTCAAGCCCGACTGCGCTGGATTTGTCCAGCGTCTACTACGGTTTGTCTCTTCAGATGCTCACGTATCTGGACGTGATCTTAACTCATGCGCCCCAGTGGCTCGGCATGAGCGCCACACCGGCAGGGGTGCTGTATTTTCATGTGCACAATCCCCTGCTTCAGTTCACGAACGGCATGACTGTCCAGGACGTAGAGAAAGAACTGCGTAAGCGGTACAAGATGAAAGGACTCCTTATGGCCGATCCGGAAGTCGTGAAAATGATGGACAGCGACCTTGCGGGCGCAGCGGGCCACTCCCAGTTGGTACCGGCCGCCTTGTCCAAGGATGGAGGCTTTTATAAATCGTCCTCCGTCGCTTCGGAAGAGCAGTGGGATACCCTGCGCGGTTATGTGCGGGACCGGATCCGCGATATCGGCACGGAGATTACGGAGGGACGGGTGGATATCACCCCTTACCGCACGGGCAATAAAACGGCTTGCCAGCACTGTTCTTACAAGGCGGTGTGCCAATTTGATCCCGCGCTGGACGGCAACGAGCCCAAACATCTGGCCAAAATCGGACGCGACCGCGTCTGGGCCGAACTGACCAGGAAAGAGACGGGAAGCGGAAAGGAGGAGCAAGACCGATGACAACGACACCTAGAATGAAACCTTCGGGAACCACCTGGACGGATGAGCAGTGGGACGCCATCGCCCTGCGGGGGCAAAACATGCTTGTGGCCGCAGCGGCCGGCTCGGGGAAAACGGCCGTACTGGTCGAGCGGATTATCCGCCGCATTTCCGACGAGTCTTCTCCCCTGGATGTGGACCGTCTGCTGGTCGCGACCTTTACGAAGGCGGCCGCAGCCGAAATGAAGCAGAGAATACGCGAGGCGCTGGAAAAAGAGCTGACGTCAAACCCGGACTCTCAGCACTTGAAGCGGCAGCTTGCCCTGATGGGGCGGGCTTCCGTGACGACCCTTCATTCCTTCTGTCTGGAAGTTATCCGCAGACACTACAGCCTGATTCGGCTCGACCCCGGGTTCCGCATCGCCAACGAGACGGAAGCGGAGCTGATGCGGCACGACCAGCTCGAAGAAATGATGGAGCAGTATTACGGGGAAAGCGGGGAAGACAGCCCGTTCTGGCGGCTGGTCGATACGTTCGGCGGCGAGCGCAGCGACGTTCCCCTCCATCTGCTGATTCAGAAGCTGTACGACGAGTCGCGCAGTCATCCGTGGCCGGAACATTGGCTGCGTGAGATGGCGCTGATGTTCGGACCGAAGAACTACGAACTGATCACGGGCAGCGGTTCTTCCGGTGAGGATGAAATGACGGCCGCCTTGGCGGAAGTAAGCGAAGGCTATGCGGAAGCGGCTGCGGCTTCGGCTGTTGTCAGAACTGTGGAGGAAACCGCTTCGGTAAATGCGGCGGAACCTGCGATAAACCCGGAAGCGGAACGGACGAGTCCGGCCGATTCAAGCGACAAGGAAGCGATCGCAGGAATATATCCGGCAAATACACCGGAGGATACCGGAAGTGCCGATTTCGTCCTTACGGCGGAGAATGCGGATAAGGCCCCAGAAGCCGGGAATGAAGGCGAAGGCGCGCCGGCGGAGTTCTGGCTCAAGGGCCTCACCGACGATGTCCGTCTGGAACTCCGGGGGACCGCCGAGCTCTTGAGGCAGGCTCACGAAATTACCGGGCAGCCGGGCGGCCCGCTTCCTTACGCGACAGCCGTACAGGATGATCTGACCATGGTCGAGGGACTTACGGACATAGCCGAGAACTATCCGTGGGACATTCTGTTCAGTGCGTTTCAGTCCGTGTCTTTCGGGAAGCTCAAACCGTGCAAGAAAGACGAAGTGGACCCGCAGCTCCAGGAGCAGGTGAAACAACTGCGGAGCCGGGCCAAGGAACGCATCACTTCCCTTCAGGAAGAATTGTTCGGGCGGCCGCCGGAGCGGTTTCTGGAGGAAACGCGGGAAATGGCGCCCGTCATTCACGCGCTGGTCGATCTCGTCATCGACTTCGGGGGGCGCTACAGCAAGGCCAAGGCCGCCAAAGGTCTCGTTGATTTCGCCGACCTGGAGCATTTCTGCCTGCGCATTCTGCGCGCCGAAGAGTCTGAGCCGGATCGCCTGATCCCTTCGCGGGCGGCGCTCGAATACAGGGAGCAGTTCGCGGAGGTGCTGCTTGACGAGTACCAGGACACGAACCGCGTCCAGGAAGCCATCGTCGAACTGATCGCCGAACCGCTCCCGGGCAACCGATTTATGGTCGGCGACGTGAAGCAGAGCATTTACCGCTTCCGGCTGGCGGAGCCCGGGCTTTTTCTGGAGAAGTACAAGAGCTTCACCGGAGACGGCAGCGGTCCGGGAAGACGGATCGACCTGGCCCGGAACTTTAGAAGCCGGGCGGAGGTAGTCGATGCCGTCAACTTTATTTTCCGGCAGATCATGAATGAGGGCGTCGGCGACATTGCTTACGACGAGCGGGCGGAGCTGGTGAACGGCGCGTCTTATCCGGCGGCCGAAGGCCAGGACCTGTCCGTTGAAATGATGCTCATCGACCGTGCGGCAGCCGGACAGGCGTCTGACGGAGAAGAGACCGATGCGGAGGAGGCGGCCGGGGAGATTTCAGCCGAGGAGCAGGAGGGCGAGCTGGGCGGCATCCTGGAAGGCCAGGAGCTGGAAACCGCTCAGATGGAAGCCCGGGCGATTGCCCGCAAAATACAGGCCATGCTCGATCCGCTGGACGGACAGCCTTACCTCGTGTACGATAAACGGTCCGGCTCCATGAGACCCGCCACGTACCGGGATATGGTCATTCTGCTGCGCGCTACCCAGCAGTGGTCGCCGATTTTTATTGAAGAATTAAGGCAGCTTGGCATTCCGGCTTACGCCGATTTGAATACCGGGTATTTTACGGCGACGGAAGTCGAAGTCATGCTCGCGCTGCTGAAAGTGATAGACAACCCGTATCAGGACGTTCCGCTTGCGGGTGTCCTCCGTTCGCCGATCGTCGGCTTGACGGCGGATGAACTGGCTTCCCTGCGCATTTCCGGCAAAAATATCCCGTTCTACGAGGCGGTCCGGGCTTACGCCCAAGGAATCCGCCCCCTGGGCGGCGCGGAGGGCGGAAGCGATTTACAGGAGGCCGGGGAGTGGAAGCCGGATGAGGAACTCCGCGGCAAAATCACGGATTTTCTGCGACGGCTGGAAGAGTGGCGGAGCGAAGCCCGGCAGGGAGCGCTCGCCCGTCTCATCTGGAAGGTGTACGGGGACACCGGCTACTTCGACTTCGTTGGAGCGATGCCCGGAGGGCAGCAACGCCAGGCGAACCTCAGGGCGCTTTATGACCGGGCGAGGCAGTACGAGAACACTTCGCTGCGCGGGCTTTTCCGGTTTCTCCGCTTTATCGAGCGGATGAAGGACACCGGTGGCGATCTCGGTACCGCCCGGGCGCTGGGCGAGCAGGAGGACGTCGTGCGGATCATGTCCATCCACAAGAGTAAAGGGCTCGAGTTTCCGGTCGTTTTCGTGGCCGGACTCGGCAAAATGTTCAACCAGCGCGATCTGCTCGACCCGTTCCTGATCCATAAGGAACTGGGCTTCGGTCCGCGCTTTGTGGATACGAAGCTGCGGGTCGGCTATCCGACCCTACCGCAGCTTGCGATCCGGCGCCGGATGCGCATTGAGACGCTTGCCGAGGAACTGCGCGTCCTGTATGTGGCGCTCACTCGGGCACGGGAGAAGCTGTTCCTGCTCGGCACGGTCCGCTCGCTGGACAAGCAGCTCCAAGGCTGGGGCAGGCACCTGGAGAGCGACAACTGGCCGCTTCCGGACGACGAAGTCGCGCGTGCGCGCAGCTACCTGGACTGGCTGGGACCCGCACTCATGCGGCACCGGGATGCGTCTTTGTGGAGAGAGAAAGCCGGTCTTCAGGAACACAGTCCTCCGGCGTTGGCGGCAGACGGCTCCAAGTGGAGCTTCGAAGTGATTGCGCCCGAGGAGCTGGCGGCCATGGGGAAAGCCGACGAATCCGTCACGATTCAGGCGGACCGCCTGGAGGCGCTGAAACACTTGAACAAGGTGCCGACTTTTACCGGGGAGTGGGACGTTGCGCTTGCGAAGTCGCTGTCGTGGACGTATCCGTTTGCCCAGGCGACCGCTTATTTTTCGAAAACGTCCGTTCATGAAGAAATTCCGTCGGCCGAGCTGATGCCGAGCCCGGGGAGCGGGCTCATTTTGCCCACCCGGCTGCTGAAAATGGCGGGGGCGGCGGAAGCTTCCCGGCTGAACGCGGAGCATTTTCCCGGCACGCCTGCTTCTCCGGGCGATACGGAAGGAATTCGCAGCGGAGGGAATCCGGTTTTTGATCTGACGACTTTTATGGACAGCCCCGCGCTCGTGCAGGAAGAACAAGAGCCGGAAAAGACGCAGGACGCACTGGACGCAGAAGACACGCAAAAGGCAGAAAACGTACAGGACCCGGAAGTAGGGTCACAGGGCACACAAGACGCAGGGGACACACAGGAATCGCAAACGGCGCAAGGCACGCAAGGAGCGCGCGGGCCGGTTGATCCCCCTGATGAAGCGGGCGGGGAAGTTCCGTCCGGTGCTTCCGTACCCGGTACACCTTCGGCGGGTTCCTCGGCAAGAACGTCGCTTCTAAGGCGTCCCCGTTTTATGGAAGAGAAGAAATTGACCCCTGCGGAGCGGGGAACCGTTTTTCACGCCGTCATGCAGCATATGCCGCTGAAGGAAGTGACGCCGCAAGCGGTGGAAGTTGTTATCCGTGACATGATCGACAAGGAACTGCTTACCCCCGCTCAAGCAAGAGCGGTGGATACGGAAATCCTTGCGGGCTTTTTCCGGACGCAGATCGGTCTGAAGCTTGCCGCCGCTACCCGGGTATGGCGTGAAGTGCCTTTCAGCTTGGGGCTTCCCGCCGGTCGTGTCTACCCGAAAGCGGATGCGTCGACCCGCGAGGAGACGGTGCTTGTGCAGGGGGTGATCGACTGCCTGTTCGAATCGGACGGCAATCTGATTATGCTCGATTACAAGACGGACCGTGTCAAAGGCGTCGGCCTCGAAGCGCTTCGCGAAAGATACAAGATCCAGCTCGGCTTGTACGGACAGGCAGTGGAAAAAATCTGGAAGCGCAAGCTGGCGGGAACCTACCTGTTTTTCTTTGACGGCGGGCACGTGGTGGAAATTTAAACGGAAGAGGCCGGACCAAAACCGCTTGATTAAGGCGGGCCGGCCGTTTTTACAGATACAATCAGATTTGGGGGATAGGTATGCGCATACTGCACACCGGTGACTGGCACTTGGGGAGAACCCTGGAAGGGCGGAGCCGGTTTGAGGAACAGGTTGCTTTCGTGGACGAACTCGTCCGTATTGTCAGAGAAGGGAGTATCGATCTCGTGCTGCTGGCGGGAGATGTGTACGACACCGTCAATCCGCCTGCCGCTGCGGAGCAGCTTTTTTACGACGCTCTGTCCAGGCTGGCCGAGGACGGCCGCAGGGAAGTTGTCGTCATTTCCGGCAACCACGATCATCCGGACCGTCTGGGGGCGTCTTCCCCACTTGCCAAGGCGCAGGGAATCTCTCTGATCGGGCTGCCGAAAGCGGGCCTGATGGAGATCGGAATTCCGAGAACCGGCGAGACGGCCAAACTGTTTGCGCTGCCGTATCCGTCCGAGTCGCGGCTGGGCGAGCTGCTCAGCGACGACGCCGGCGAAGAAGTGCTCAGGAGAGCTTACTCTGAACGGGTAGGCGAGCTGGTCAAGGCTCAAACGGCGGGCTTTCGTCCCGATACCGTAAACCTGATCATGAGCCACATTTACGTGCTCGGGGGAAAAGAAAGCGAATCGGAGCGTCCGATTCAGGTCGGCGGAGCGTACACGGTCGATACATCGGCACTCGATGTCGGCGCGCAGTATGTGGCGCTCGGCCACCTGCATCGTCCGCAGACGCTTAAAGCGCAGAGCCCCATCCGCTACTGCGGTTCCCCGCTTGCCTACAGCTTTTCCGAAGCGGGCCAGGCCAAGTCGCTGACCGTGCTGGACGTCAAACCGGGAGAACCGGCCTCGATTGAAGAAATCTATTTGACATCCGGCCGCCCGCTGGTGAACTGGAAAGCAAAGGAAGGACTGGCGGAGGTGCACCGCTGGCTGGATGAAGGGCGGGACGCAAACGCGTGGATCGACCTGGAAATCCACATTGCGGAAGCGATGTCGCTGCACGACATTCAAACCCTGCGCAAGGCGCACAGCGGGTTTATCCATATCAAACCGGTCTATCCGCAGCAGCAGCCGGCCGAGGAAGAAGCGGCCGCACTGTCCAGCGCGGGTCTGCCGGTGGACGAGCTGTTCCGCCGGTTCTACGAACGGCAGACGGGCGGGGCGAAGCCCGAGCCCGAGCTCGTGCAGCTCTTTATGGAGCTGCTGCAGGATCATTCGGACGGCCCGGAGCAGGCCGAATAAAGGGAGGCGAAACGTATGCGTCCGATACGGCTGCAAATGTCCGGTCTGCAAAGCTACCGGGAATCACAGGAAATAGATTTTACGCAATTGTGCGATGCCGGGGTGTTCGGTATTTTCGGACCGACGGGAAGCGGGAAATCGTCCATTCTGGACGCCCTGACGCTGGCGCTTTACGGCAAAGTCGAACGGGCCTCCGGCGGTACCCAGGGGATCATGAACCATGCCGAGAATACGCTGGCAGTCTCGTTTACTTTCGAACTCAGCCATCCGACGGGCGCCGTCCGGTACCGGGTGGACCGTCAGTTCAAGAGAGGCTCGGACGTCTCGGTTACGAATACCGTAAGCCGTTTTGTCCGCCTGAGCGGGGAGGAGCCGGTCGTACTGGCCGATAAATCGACGGATGTAACCAACCGGGTCCACCAGGTGCTCGGGTTGTCCATGCAGGATTTTACCCGCGCCGTGGTGCTTCCTCAGGGGAAATTCGCCGAATTTCTTTCGCTGACCGGCAAAGACCGGCGGCAGATGCTTCAGCGGCTGTTCCACCTTGAAGCTTACGGCGATCATCTCAGCGCGCGCGTAAGCGGACGGCTGAAAGAAGCCGACGGCCTGCTTAAACAGATCGCCGCCGAGCAGCAGGGACTTGGAGACGCATCCGAAGAAGCGCTGGCCCAGGCCGGCGAGAGGCTGAAAGAGGCGGCTGAGTATGCCGTCGTCCAGCGCAAGCTTTTTCAGCAGGCATCCGCTCGCTACGAGGAGATGAAGCAGATTGTAAGCGTGCAAAAGGATGAGCGGCAGACGGAGCTGGAACTCCGTAAAACCGAGGAAGAAGAGCCGGGAATCCGTCAGCGCGAAGATAACCTGAAGCGCGCGGAGGAAGCGGAGAAGCTGCGTCCTTATGTCGAGCACGCGGAAGCTTCGGCGAAAGCAGAGGCGGAGCACCGGGGGCGGATCGCTCAGGCAAAGGACCGCTCCAGCCAAGCCGAAGTGAAATTAGACACGGCTTTGCAGGCGTCCGAGCAGGCCCGGCAGGAGCTGGCCGGAAGCGAAGAGCCGCTGCTGATCCGGCTGGAGCATTTGAACCAGGCACTGGATCAGGAGCGTCAGCTTGCCGACCTTCACAAGCAGTGCGAAGGTCTCAAAACGAGCGAGGAACAACTGCTTTCGCAGCTTTCCGCGGTGAAAGAAGCATTCCGCAAGGAGCGGGAGACGAAGGAAAAGGCGCTGGGCAAGCAGGCGGAGCTGAAAGAAACACTGAAAAGCGTAGAGGTCGGCTACGAGCAGCGCAGCCTTCTCCAAGAAGCGTGTGACGCCAAAAGGGAGCTGGACATGCAGATGCGCCAGCTTCAGGAGCTGCGGCAGGAGACCGGCGTCAGACGCCGGTCGATGGAGGCCGGAGAGCGCGAGCTGGCGGTCCGTGCCGGGGAACTGACCGCTTGGACGGAACAGTTTGCCCGCTGGCTCGGTGAACTCGGCGCGGGCAGGACGGAAGCTCTGCAGCTGCGTCAACGGCTGGCGAAGCAGGAAGAAGCGGCGGCCGCAGTACTTCAGATCCGCAAACGGGAAGATCGCGAGCGCGAGCTGCGGAATCTGGCCGGGAAGCTGGCACACGAACTGCACGAAGGGCAGCCCTGCCCCGTATGCGGCGCTGTGGAGCATCCGGCTCCATACCGCGAAGAAGAAGAGGAGGCGGAGAAGGCTTCCCCCAGCGCAGAGGAATGCGAAACGCTCCTTCGCGCCATCCGGGAAGCCGGAATGGAGACGGACCGTCACGTTTTCGGCCTTGATAGTCTCGCCAAGCGGGCGCTTGAGCATGAGCGCGCCGGAACGGATCAGGCAAGCAAGCCTACCGCCGAATCCGCTTCCGGGGACGAGACCGACCATGCGGACGTCGAAGCGGCTCTCATGCTGGCGGAAGCGGCTGCGGCGGTTGGGGCGGATCTGGAGCTGCCGCTTGATAAGCTCACGGTAGGTACCGCGGATCTGACAGACGGCAAAGACGGCATATCGGCTGCGTCCGCAGAGGCGGCAGAATGCCTCGCCGCCACCGCTCGTATCCTGCAAGGCGAAGCCGGAATCTCTGAGGGCGAAGCGCTGCGGAATCTGGCCGCTTTCGAAGGGCCCCAAGCGGAGACCGCTCGTGTAGGCCGTTTGGCGGCAGAGCTCGAAGCGGGCTTCCAAGCCCTCCTGAAACGGCTGAAGCCGCTTGAAACCGGCATGCAGGCCGCCGAGGCGGAGCTGCGTTCGCAGCGCGCGGCCCTTCAGACCGACGAAGCCAAAGCGCAGGCTTTGGAGCAGAGCATCCGCGGCCGGGAAGACGCCTGGCGGAAGCGGTTCGGCGCCCGGGGCCTGGAGCTGGACACCGTGGAGGCTCGCCTGAAGCAGCTGGGCGAGCAGGAGCGCCAGGCGGAGGAGCTGCGCGGCCGCATCGAGAAGAGCATCCCGTTCATCGACGGGGTGCTCGCGAAGATCGAGCAGCTCCGCACCGAGGCGGCGGAGCTCGACAAAACCGCCCTGCAGCTCGCGACCAAGCTGCAGGGGCTGTCCCAGCTCGCCGCCGAGAAGGCGCAGCAGCTGCACGAGCGCGTCGGCGGGGAGCCGGTGCCGCGCCAGATCGCGGCGGCTCAGGCCGAGCTCGATGCGCTGCGCACCCGCGCGGAGCAAACCCGGCTCGCGCACGAGCAGGCCCGCCGCGAGCAGCAGGAGGCGGCCCGGGCGCTCAGCGCGGCCGAACAGGCCGCCGCATCCGCGGCCGGGCAGCTCGCAGAGGCGCGGGAGCGGCTGGACCGCGCGCTGAAGGCGTCCTCCTTCGCGGATGCCGACGCCGTACGGAGCGCGTACGTCGCCGAAGCGCAGCGCGCCGAGTGGAGCGCGGAGGCGCGGCGTCACCGCGAGCGCGAGCAGACGCTCCGCTCCCGGCTCGCTCAGCTGCGGGAGCAGCTTGCCGGGCGGACGGTCGGCGAAGAAGACTGGACCGGCATGCTGCACGAGCTGCGCGAAGCCCAGGAGCGCGACGAGGCCGCGCTCGCGGTCCGCGCCAAGGCGGAACGCGACTGCGAGGAGCTGCAGGCGAAGCACGAGCAGTGGCGCCGGCTGGAAGAGCGGCGCAGCGCGCAGCAGACCTTGCACGGCCGTCTGGCGAAGCTGCAGTCCGTGCTGAAAGCGAACGCCTTCGTCGAATTCCTCGCGGAGGAGCAGCTGATGCAGGTGAGCCGTGCCGCTTCGCAGCGGCTCGGGCAGCTCACCCGGCAGCGCTACGCGATTGAGGTGGACTCCGGCGGCGGCTTCGTGATCCGCGACGACGGATCCGGCGGGGTGAAGCGCCCGGTCGGCACGCTGTCCGGCGGCGAAACGTTCCTGACGTCGCTCGCGCTCGCGCTTGCCTTGTCGGCGCAGATCCAGCTCAAGGGCGAGGTGCCCCTGGAGTTTTTCTTCCTGGACGAAGGGTTCGGCACCCTCGACCAGGATCTGCTGGATATGGTGGTCACCTCTCTTGAGAAGCTCCATATGGACCGGCTAGCGGTCGGCGTTATCTCGCACGTGCCGGAGCTGAGGGCCCGGCTGCCGCGCAAGCTGATCGTCGAACCGGCCGAACCGTCCGGGCGCGGCAGCCGGGTAAGGCTGGAGCTGCTCTAAGGCCGGAGATCCTTAAACGGCCGCACCGCGAGGCCTGCCTGCGTTTTCAGGCCCGCGGGAACGCCCCTTTTTCATATAAACGCGATAACGGTATTCTGGTTTGTCCAAGAAACCGGCCAAGAAAGCACATTCCCCGTTTAACGGTGCGAGTGTGCTTTTTTTTGTAGGGTGGCCGGATCTGTTCACATTTCCTTCAAGTGATGATCACATCTGTTTCCTGTCCTGTGACTTTTCTCACATCTGACCGATACCGAAGACGTTTATACTAAGTATGTGCTTAATTTCACAAGTGGAACTTTTCAAAGAGCGACCAAGGTAGGGGGCGTTAGGTAATGAATCGCAGAAAATTGGTGCTTATCGGAAACGGAATGGCTGGAGTGGGTGTGATCGAGCAGATTTTAAAAATCAACACCGGCTTGTTTGATATAACGATTGTGGGGAGCGAGCCTCACCCGAATTACAACCGGATTCAGCTCTCTTATGTGCTTGAGGGCAGCAAAACGACGGATGAAATCGTCCTGAACGATTGGAACTGGTACCGGGAAAACGGCATTGAGCTTCTGACGGGGACGACAGCGACTGCGCTGGATACGACGGCCAAAACGGTTACGACCGACCGCGGGGATGTTCTTCCTTATGACGTGCTGATTTTGGCGACGGGCTCGAAGCCGTTCATTTTGCCGGTTCCGGGTGCGGATAAAGAGGGAGTCGTCGGTTTCCGCGACATTGCGGATTGCGAAGCGATGACGGAAGCGGCCCGGACTTATCGAAAAGCGGCCGTCATCGGCGGCGGTCTTCTCGGACTCGAAGCGGCCAAGGGCCTTTCGAAGCTGGGCATGGAAGTGACGGTCGTTCATCTGATGGACGATCTGATGGAACGCCAGCTGGACCCGGCTGCTTCGGGGATGCTGCGGGCGGAGCTGGAACGCCAGGGACTGCGTTTCGCGATGGGGAAACAGACGAAGGAGCTCACCGGCGGCGTGCGCGTCGAAGGGCTGTCGTTTACGGACGGAACCGTGCTGGAAACGGACTTTGTCGTCATGGCGGCGGGAATTAAGCCGAACAGCGCTCTGGGCGCGGCCGGAGGCCTGGAGGTCAACCGCGGAATCGTCGTGGACGATTTCATGCGGACCTCGGCGCCGGACGTGTATGCCGTCGGCGAATGCTGCGAGCACCGCGGCGTGTGTTACGGGCTTGTCGCCCCGCTTTTTGAACAGGGCAGCGTGCTCGCCAAGCATTTGTGCGGGACGCAGACGGCTCCTTACGAGGGAACGGTGCTGGCCACCAAGCTGAAAATATCGGGGGTGGACGTATTCTCGGCCGGCGAGTTTCTGGATCAACCGGATCTTACGATCGTCAAAATGCAGGATGACTGGAGAGGCGTTTATAAAAAAGTGCTCGTCCGCGGCAGCCGGATCGTAGGCGGCGTGCTGTTCGGCGATGTCAGCCAGGCGACCCAGCTTCAGCAGTGGATACGAAGCGGCCGCGAAATGACCGAAGATGTGCACGCCGCCCTGATGGGAACTACCGCAGGAGAGGAAAGCGGCGGCGGGGCGGAGCTTCTGGCCGACGATGATATCGTATGCGGCTGCAACGGGGTGACGAAAGGAACCATCGTGGAGGCAGTCCGCGAACAGGGTCTTAAGACAGTCGACGAAGTGAAAGCCTGCACCGGAGCTTGCCGCTCGTGCGGAGGCTGCAAGCCGCTTGTCGAGCAGATTCTGGCCGGCGTGCTGGGAGACGGCTACGAAGCGGGCGCAGCGGCCCATGGCATCTGCGGCTGCACGCAGCTCGGCCGGGATGAAATTGTCGCCGCCATGCGTGAGCGGAAGCTGACGACGACCCGGGAGACCATGGCCGCTCTCCAATGGAGCAACCCCGAGGGCTGCTCGAAGTGCCGGCCTGCGCTCAACTACTACTTGACGATGCTGTGGCCGGAAACCTACGTGGACGAGAAAGAATCGAGATTCGTCAACGAGCGTCTGCATGCGAACATCAACAAGGACGGCACGTATACGGTCGTACCGCGGATGTACGGCGGCTTAAGCTCGGCGGAAGAGCTGAAACGGATCGGCGATGTCGCCGTGAAATATAACGTCCGTGCCGTCAAAATGACCGGCGGGCAGCGGATCGACCTGATGGGCGTCCGCAAGGAAGATCTGCCGAAAGTCTGGGAAGAGCTTGGTATGCCATCGGGCTACGCGTACGCAAAAGCGCTCCGGACGGTCAAAACGTGCGTAGGCTCGACCTTCTGCCGGTTCGGCACCCAGGATTCGATGGGGATGGGTCAACTGCTGGAGAAGAAATTCGAACGGATCGACATGCCCGCCAAGTTTAAAATGGCCGTGAACGGCTGTCCGCGCAACTGTGCCGAATCGTGCACCAAGGATATCGGAATCGTCGGCAATGACGGCGGCTGGGAGATTTACATCGGCGGTAATGGGGGAATCAAACCGCGGCTTGCCGATCTTGCGGTAAAGGTGAAGACGGATGAGGAACTTCTGGAGATTACTTCGTCGCTGATCCAGTTTTACCGGGAAACCGCGAATTACTTGGAAAGAACATCGGATTGGGTTGAGCGGCTGGGATTGGCTTATATCCAAAACCAAGCGATCACGGATGAAGCGAACCGGCGGGAGCTTGTAAACCGCATGGAGATCGCCCTGACCCGCGCCCACGATCCTTGGCAAAAAGTGATCGGCGACCGCCAGCTCCGTCAGGAACTGTATGAAGGCGTCAATGTGCCGGTAGGGCCGCCGGCGGAATAAAGCGGATCTGACATACAGGGGCTGCCGAGCAGCCCCCCAAAAGGAGGAGAAATCGATGAACCAACAGCTTCAGGAAAAACCGGAAACCTACGTTTGCATCGGCAGACAGGGTGATTTTCCGGCCCGGCTGGGAAAGACCGTTTTCGTGGGAGAAGAAGAAATCGCCGTGTTTCATTTGACGGACGGCCGTCTCTTCGCACTCCAGAACCGGAGTCCTCACCGCAAAGGGGGGCCTCTCTGCGAAGGGATGGTATCGGGGGACCTGCTTTACGATCCTCTGTATGACTGGAAAATCAACCTGCTGGACGGTAAAGTGCAGGCGCCGGATACGGGACAGGTGAAAACTTATCCGGTGAAACTCGACGGGGGGCATGTCTGGATCGGGCTGTAATGCCCCTTCAGGCCGTAGTTCCGCCCTGCCGGCTTGTACGTACAAGAGGCTTGCACGGAACATCCTTCGTCCGGATTAACACGCTTTCAACCCGCGAGGAGATGACGCATAATGTTTACTGAAACCGTGGAAAAAATGGCCGCCGCGGCCGCGCAGAAAAAGAACTTTCTCTCCGAAAGTCTTCTTCGCTACCTGACGGCGGCCGGTCTGGCTGGCGCTTACGTGGGACTCGGTATCGTCCTTATCTTTTCCGTAGGGGCCCCGCTATTTGCCGCAAAGTCGCCGGTTACGACAACGGTTATGGGCCTGTCGTTCGGAGTCGCGCTCACACTGGTGATTTTTGCAGGATCGGAGCTTTTTACGGGGAATAACATGTATTTCACTATCGGGACGCTTTCGCGCAAAGTCACGTGGAAGGATACGCTCGTCAACTGGTTCTGGTGCTACCTGGGAAACCTGACGGGGGCCATGGTCCTCGTTCTGCTCGTCGTCGGTGCCGGGGTGTTTGCCAATATTAAGCCGGATCACTTGTTAATGACCATCGCCGCCAAAAAAATGAACATGGACACCACGCAGTTGTTTTTCCGGGGCATTCTTTGTAACTGGTTCGTCTGCCTGGCGATCTGGACTTCGATGAGAGCCAAGGAGGACACGGCGAAGCTGATCCTCATCTTCTGGATGCTGTACGGGTTTATCGCATCGGGATATGAGCACAGCGTGGCGAATATGACCGTGCTCGGGCTGGCCCTGATTCTCCCGCATCCCGAAACGGTTACCCTGGCCGGCTGGTTCCACAACATGATCCCGGTAACGCTGGGAAACATTGTCGGCGGGGCCGTGTTTGTCGGGCTGCTGTATTACTTCATTTCGCCTGCGAAACGGGCGGACGGAAAGCTGAAAGCTTAGGGCGCAGGCATAACAGCCCTGCAAGCGCAGAAAACTCCCTGATTCCAATCGGGGAGTTTTTTTTTTGCGGCCCGCCGCCGCGTGACAGGGGGCGTTCATCCCGCTTAGGGGATGGCCTTTCGCCGCCATGCGCCCGCGCTTGCGATTGCGCCTTGCCGTGTCGGACCACGCCTCCGGGCTCTCCGTCCCCATGCTTCCGCTATCCGCCCGCACCATGTCATGCCGGACCACGCCTCCGGGATTCCCACGCCCAGGCTACCCCGTGCCGGCAGAGTTTGGCCCCGCTCGCGGGGGCGCCCGGATAGTTCAGCGCCGCACGACACGGGGAGCCGCCTCGTCCGGCCCAAATAAAAAAAGTGTGCCGGTTACATCCGGCACACTTCTATGGGGCAGTTTTCGCAGTGGCAAATGCCCCTTAAATAATTCAGGTCGCGAATGACGATATAGCCGTTGTCCATTTCAATGGCCTGGGCTTTGCGCAGGTCGCTGAACATGCGGTTCACGCTTTCGCGGGTGGAGCCGATCATATCCGACAGCTCCGAGTGGGTGAGCTTCTTCGTAATGCGGATCGTCCCGTCTTCTTCGGGCCGGCCGTACGTGTTCGACAAGCGGATGATAGTGGAGCACAGGGCTCCGGGTTTTCCGTACAGCATCATATCGCGGTATTTCGTCTGCGTCATCCGGTGGCTGAGCCCCATCCAGCGCATAAATTCCAGAGCGAATTCGCCGCTCTGCCAGATCAGCATTTCCACGTCTTTCTTGTGCGCCACGCCGATCAGGGTTTCTTCCAGCACTTCCGCGCTGTACCAATGCTTCGTGTCGTCATAGGGATCGATCATGCCGATCAGATCGCCCTGCTGGTATAAGTAAAGCACGAGATCCTTGCCTTCGTCCGTAGACTTCGTAGCGCGTACCCGGCCGTTTTTTATAAAATAAAGCTTGTCAGCCGTATCGCCTTCCCAAAACAAGTAGGCGCCGGGTTGGAGCTTCTGCTCATGCATAATATCCGTCAGCTTCTGCAAATTTTCCGTCTTAAAGGCAGCCGTGTTGCGGGGATTCGTATAGTAAACGGGATTTGTGCCGGTGTTCATGATGGCTTCCCTCCTCTTTGACTTCTACTTCCAGTATACCGGATATGACGTAGATCATATATGACAAAAATCACATTTTCCATACAATGTTGTTACCACGCCTGTCCGTATACAACGCAAACCTTCCGTTTTCAGGAAAAAGGACGCAAAAAACCGGAGTTCCGTCTGCATTCGGCGGCTCCGGTTTCTTTTGTTCGGGAAAAGCGGCTTTCTACGAATAAAACTGTTCGATATCGGTCAGCATCTGCTCGGCTAGAGGGAATACCCATTCTTTTTCTTTCCGCATATGCTCAAGAAGAATGAAGCACGACTGGAGCACGTGGGATACCGAACGTTTGGCGCAAAGGGGATCGAGAGTATGACTGTCTTCTTTGAATGCCTGAAAGAACAGGCGCAGATTGTGGACGGCCATGTTGTATTCCTGCTTCATCACGGCGGTAGGGCCCATTTTGTCGCCCGTGTACAAATCAACGATCGGGAAAAGCGTTTCCTGCTCATCCTGCTGATACTGCTGGAAAAACTTCAGGAACCGTTCGGCGCGCACCTTCAGCTGGTTTAAATCGGTTTTGAGCGAATCCCGGCTTCCGGCCGTTCCGATTCCGCGTGCGAGCATTTGCAGCTCCAGCAGATCGGCCTCAAGAAATTCATGCTGCTGCTTCAAATAATATAGGGCGTCGGACAACTGGCTGCCTGGGTCCATTGCGGCATACGGCAGACGTTCCACGGTTATTGTGCTCATCGTCATTTCCTCCTGTCGGGTCCTGCGGATGATGGTAAAGCGCGCGCGTGTTTCTTGTCTTCACCATAAGGCTAAGCCGCTCTTTTTGTCTGTGAGAAATGTCATAGTGAAAAAATTCACAAACTCCTATAATGAAGGTGTAGAAAGAACAGAGGAGGCGGAGAGATGGCTGTACAGGAAAATGAGACCGTAAAACCCGCAGCTGCGGCGGCCAAAGAACAGGTAGACCGGCTGGTGCAGAACGCGAAGAAAGCGCAGGCCGCTTTTGAAGGCTTGGACCAGTCCCAGGTCGACCGCATCGTACAGGAAATGGCGCTGGCCGGCGTAGACCGGCATATGTACCTCGCCAAGCTTGCGGTGGAAGAAACGGGGCGCGGCGTATATGAAGACAAGATCATCAAGAACTTGTTCGCGACCGAGTATATCCATAATTCCGTGAAGTACGACAAAACGGTCGGCGTGATCGACGACGATCCGACGACCGGCCTTACGTCCATCGCCGAACCGGTCGGAATTATCGCCGGCGTCACCCCGGTAACGAATCCGACCTCGACGACGATGTTTAAGGCGTTGATCGCGATGAAGACGCGGAACCCGATTATTTTCGCCTTCCATCCGTCCGCGCAGAAATGCAGCTCCGAAGCGGCCCGCGTTCTATACGAAGCGGCGGTGAGCCACGGGGCGCCGAAAGATTGCATCCAGTGGGTGGAGAAGCCTTCCATGGAAGCGACGCACGAGCTTATGCACCACGAGGGAGTGGCCCTGATTCTGGCTACCGGCGGCTCGGGCATGGTCAAATCCGCCTACAGCGCCGGTAAACCCGCTCTCGGCGTCGGCCCGGGCAACGTGCCGTGCTTCATCGAGAGAACCGCGGACCTGCGCCAGGCAGTCACGGATCTGATTCTCTCGAAGACGTTTGACAACGGCATGATCTGCGCATCCGAGCAGGCCGTTATCCTGGACGAAGCGATCGCGGCGGAGGCCAAGGCGATGCTGAAGGCGCAGGGCTGCCATTTCCTGAGCGCCAAGGAAACGAAGAAGCTGTCCCAGTTCGGCATGAACGCCGGATGCGCCGTGAACGCGGCGATTGTGGGCCAGCCGGCGGCACGCATCGCCGAAATGGCGGGGTTCGAGGTTCCCGCCGGGACGAAGATCCTGATCGCCGAGCTGGACGGCGTCGGTCCGGCCTACCCGCTGTCCGCCGAGAAGCTGAGCCCCGTGCTCGCCTGCTACACGGCCGCCAGCGCTCAAGCGGGCATCGCCCGGGCCGCGGAGATCGCGGCATTCGGCGGACTCGGCCACACTTCGGTCATCCATTCGAACGACGAAAGAGTGATCGCCGCTTTCGCCAAGGAGCTGCCGACCTGCCGCATTATCGTAAACGCGCCTTCGACCCATGGGGCGATCGGGGATATCTACAACGCGAATATCCCCTCGCTGACGCTAGGCTGCGGCTCGTACGGCCGCAATTCCACTTCTTCGAACGTGACGGCGGTCAACCTGATCAACGTCAAAAAAGTCGCACACCGGACGGTGAATATGCAGTGGTTTAAAGTACCCGAGAAAATTTATTTCGAGAGAAACGCCACCCAGTACCTGGCGAAAATGCCGGACATCACCCGTGTTTTGATCGTGACCGACCCGATGATGGTGAAGCTCGGCTACGTGGAACGCGTGGAACATTATTTGCGCCAGCGCCGGATGCCGGTAGCCATCGAAGTTTTCAGCGATGTGGAACCGGACCCTTCGGTCGACACCGTGGATCGCGGTACGGACATGATGAACGCCTTCCAGCCGGACTGCATCGTGGCGCTAGGCGGAGGGTCGCCGATGGATGCGGCCAAAGCGATGTGGCTGTTCTACGAGTATCCCGACGTCACGTTCCATTCGCTGAAGCAGAAGTTCATGGACATCCGCAAGCGGACGTTCAAATATCCGAAGCTCGGCCAGAAAGCGAAGTTCGTTGCCATTCCGACGACTTCGGGAACCGGTTCGGAAGTGACATCGTTCGCCGTCATCACGGATAAAAAGAACGGCCACACGAAATATCCGCTCGCCGATTACGAGCTTACGCCGGATGTGGCCATCGTCGATCCCGAGTTCGTTTACTCGCTTCCGAAAACAGCCGTGGCCGATACCGGCATGGATGTGCTCACACACGCGATCGAAGCTTACGTCTCCGTCATGGCGAACGACTATACGGACGGGCTCTGCCTGCAGGCTATCAAGCTCGTGTTCCGCAACCTGGAGCAGTCCCATGCGACGGCCGACAAGCTGGCCAGGGAGAAAATGCACAATGCGTCCACGATCGCCGGCATGGCCTTTGCGAACGCCTTCCTGGGCATCAACCACAGCCTGGCTCACAAGTGGGGCGGGCAGTACGGAACGGCGCACGGACGGACCAACGCCATCCTGATGCCGTACGTCATCCGGTATAACGCGACCAAGCCGTCGAAATACGCGTCGTTCCCGAAATACTCGCACTACTGCGCCGACGAGCGTTACGCCGAAATCGCCCGGTTCCTGGGGCTTCCCGCCGCCACCACGGAGGAAGGCGTCAAGAGCCTCATCGACGCCATCCGCGAGCTGAATCAGAAGCTGGGCATCCCCGCTTCGTTCAAAGAACTCGGATTCGACGCCGACGATTTCGAAAGCCGTGTGGAGTACCTGGCGGATAAAGCTTTCGAAGACCAATGCACGACCGCGAATCCGAAAATGCCGCTCGTCAGCGAGCTGGCCGAAGTGTACCGGGACGCTTTCTACGGCAGAATCTGAGCAAGCGGACCGGAACTTACCTGCTGCCCGAATAAGCGTGAAGCAGCGTTAAGGCAGCCGGTGCGGTGAAACGGGCACAAGGACGCAAAGACAGTGACAATGACGGCGCGTGCAGGATCGTTTGCGCCGCAAGCGAAATCAGCTTTGCCGGGCGGCCGCTCCGCGGCCCGTCCGTTCATTCCAAGGAGGGAACAAAAATGGCTATCGAAGAGCGCGAGATGCGCATGAAGTCTGCTGAAGAGGGAGTATACCGCGGGTTCCGTAAAGGAAAGTGGCAGCACGGGATCGACGTCCGTGACTTTATCGAGCTTAACCTGACGCCTTATGAGGGAGACGAGGCTTTTCTTGCCCCTCCGACGGAAGATACGAAGGCGTTGTGGGAAGTCGTCAAGGACCTGACCCGGCGCGAAAGAGAGCATGGAGGCGTGCTCGATGTGGACGTGAACACCGTGTCCACGATCGTTTCCCACGCACCGGGCTATCTCGACAAAGACAAGGAACGCGTAGTCGGGCTCCAGACGGATGAGCCGTTCAAACGCTCCGTGCAGCCGTTCGGCGGCATCCGGATGATGGAGGACGCCTGCGAAGCATACGGCTTCAAGCTGCCGCAGGACATGGTCCGGTTGTTCACCGATATCCGCAAGACGCATAACCAGGGCGTGTTCGACGCCTACACCAGCGACATGCGGGCCGCCAGAAAAGCCGGCATCATCACGGGCTTGCCGGACGCTTACGGGCGCGGACGGATCATCGGGGATTATCGGCGGGTAGCGCTGTACGGCATCGACGCCCTCGTGGCCGACAAGAAGAAGGATCTCCTTCTTCTCGAAGTGGATGCGATCACGGAGGATGTCATCCGTGCCCGCGAGGAGCTGTCCGAGCAGATCCGGGCGCTCGGCGAGCTGAAGAAGATGGCCGCCGACCACGGTTTTGACATCACGAGGCCGGCCTCCGATGCCCGCGAAGCGTTCCAGTGGCTGTACTTCGCCTACCTGGCGGCGATCAAGGAACAGAACGGCGCGGCGATGAGTCTGGGACGGGTGTCCTCTTTCCTCGATATTTATATCGAAAGAGACCTCCGCGAAGGAACCTTGACCGAAACGCAGGCGCAGGAGCTGGTCGACCATTTCGTCATGAAGCTGCGGATTGTCAAATTCCTGCGTACGCCGGATTATAACGAGCTGTTCAGCGGCGACCCCACCTGGGTGACCGAGTCCATCGGCGGCATGTCCCTGTCGGGCCGGACCCGCGTGACGAAGAACTCCATGCGGTTCCTTCATACGCTGTATAACCTGGGTCCCGCTCCCGAGCCCAACCTGACGGTACTCTGGTCCGAACAGCTTCCGGAGGCGTTCAAGAAGTACTGCGCCAAAGTCTCGATCGAAACGAGTTCCATCCAGTACGAGAACGACGACCTGATGCGTCCTTTCTACGGCGACGATTACGGAATCGCCTGCTGCGTATCCGCCATGAGGATCGGCAAGCAGATGCAGTTCTTCGGAGCGCGGGCCAATCTGGCCAAAGCTCTCCTGTATGCCATTAACGGGGGCGTGGACGAAAAACTCGGGGTCCAGATCGGACCCGAAAGCGTGCCGATTACGTCCGATGTGCTCGATTACGACGAGGTTATGCATAAATTCAAGGGTGTCATGGAATGGCTGGCGAAGCTGTATATGAACACGCTGAACGTGATTCACTATATGCACGACAAATACTGTTACGAGCGGATCGAAATGGCGCTGCACGACCGGGAAATCGTCCGTACGATGGCCTGCGGCATCGCAGGATTGTCCGTAGTCGCCGACTCGCTGAGCGCGATCAAATACGCCCAAGTGCGCCCGGTCCGCAACGAGAAAGGAATCGCCGTCGATTTCGAAATCGAAGGGGATTACCCGATGTACGGCAACAACGACGACCGCGTCGATTCCATCGCCGTTTCTCTCGTCGAAGCGTTCATGGGTATGATCCGCAAGCACAAACCTTACCGGGATGCGGTTCCGACCCAGTCGGTCCTGACCATTACGTCCAACGTCGTTTACGGCAAAAAAACCGGCTCCACGCCAGACGGGCGCAAAGCGGGCGAACCGTTTGCGCCAGGGGCGAACCCGATGCACGGACGCGACCGCAAAGGCGCGCTGGCCTCGCTCGGCTCCGTCGCCAAACTGCCTTACGAGCACAGTCTGGACGGCATCTCGAACACGTTCTCGATCGTGCCCAAAGCGCTCGGCAAAGAGCCGGAGACGCGTAAGGATAATCTCGTCCATATGCTGGACGGATACTTCGAAAGCGGAGCGCACCATCTCAACGTGAACGTATTCGACCGGCAGCAGCTTCTGGACGCGATGGAGCATCCCGAGCAGTATCCGCAGCTCACCATCCGGGTTTCGGGCTATGCGGTCAACTTTATCAAACTCACCCGCGAGCAGCAGCTCGACGTTATTAACCGGACGTTCCACGGCGCCATGTAAAAGGGACCGGGGCACGCCGAAGCAAAGGACGTGTTAGTCATGAAAGGCAGAATCCATTCCATCGAAACGTTCGGCACGGTAGACGGCCCCGGTATCCGGTTTGTTCTCTTCATGCAGGGATGCGCCCTGCAGTGCGGCTACTGCCACAACCCCGATACGTGGGACACCTGCGGAGGACGTACGGTGACCGTCGATGAAATCCTCAGCGAAATGGAGCCTTATCTTCCATACTACCGGAAGTCAGGCGGGGGAATCACCGTAACGGGAGGAGAGCCGACGCTGCAGGCGGCGTTTGTCGCGGAGCTTTTCAAAGCGTGCAAGGAACGCTTCGGCGTGAACACGGCGCTTGACTCTTCGGGCTTTTGCGAAGTGGGCCACGAGCATGTCCGCGAGCTTTTTGAAGAAACGGACCTCGTTCTGCTTGATCTGAAAATGATGGACCGCGACAAGCATATCGCGCTGACGAGCCAGCCCAACGACAAGATCCTGCGCACGGCGCGCTGGCTTTCCGATCACGGCAGGCCGATGTGGATCCGGCGGGTGCTCGTTCCCGGAATGACGGATACGGAAGACGAACTGGAGCGGTTCGGTTCATTTCTGGCCGGTCTGGCGACCGTGGAAAAATTCGAGCTTCTTCCTTATCACGAGATGGGGGCTTACAAGTGGGATCTCCTCAAAAGAGACTATCCGCTTAAAGACGCCCGCACGCCGACGGAAGAAGAAGTGGCGAGAGCGTATGAGCTTATCGAGCGTGCGCGAAGCCAAAACGTTTCGCAGCCGACCTGCCAGTCTCTCTAAAAATTGGTCTTTACAGGAAATAAAACTTCCACTATATTTAAGCTTTCGGCCCCTGTGCCGGAAGCTTTTTTCGTCATGCTTGTACATTTTTTTACAAATGGAACGGCAGCGTAACGGCTTCTTTGTTTAAATGTAATGGTTTCGTAACTACTTGTGTCGAAAGATGGAGTACACTTAGGATAAGGTAATACGTTGAAGGGAACGGACCCGGGGAAGTCAGGAGAGGACGCCTTGCCGCGTCTGTCGTTCCTATGTGTTGGAAATCATAGACAGGCTGGTAGGTTCATAGACATCAGCCGACGAAACAAATGGGAGATGGAAGGAATCATGAAAAAAAGAAAAGTATTCAGACTGCGCTATGTCCTTATGATAGCGCTGGGGTTGTTTATTGCATACAATGTCAGCCATGCATTGTTGACCAAAGAAACGGCTACCGGCCCCTCCAGTGGAGAGACGGCGGCTACGCCAAGTCCGACTCCGGTCCCGACCGCGAATGAACCGGAGAAGAAGCCGGAGAAGAGTGCGCATCCCGATCCTACACCGACGCCCGATCCGACTCGGAAGCCGGACCCTACGCCCGATCCTACGGCCACGCCCGATCCTACGCCGACGCCGCAGACAACGAAAGCCCCGCAGGGCGGCGGGACGGCAAACACGGCTTCGCCGATTTATTCGGTTTCGACCAAAAATAAACTCGTTGCGCTTACGTTCGACGACGGTCCGGACCTGCACTGGACGCCGCAGGTTTTGGAAGTGCTTAGCAAGTACAATGCGAAAGCGACGTTCTTCCTGGTCGGTCGCCAGGTCGATAAATATCCCGATATGGTGAAGCGGATCGTGGACGAGGGCCACGCGGTCGGCAACCATACCTGGAGTCACGCGCAGCTGCCTAAGCTGACCCCCGAGCAGGCCCGCGAACAGATGACGAGCACGGACGAGGCGCTGAAGAAGGCGCTCGGCAAGGGAACCTATCTGTTCCGTGCCCCGTACGGCGCCGTCAACGATAACGTCAAAGCGGTAGCGGCCCAGCAGGGGCAGCTGATCATCGGCTGGTCGATCGACACGAAAGACTGGGCCGGTAATACGCCGGATCAGATTATGAACAATGTGAAACAGCATATTCATCCCGGCAGCATCATTCTGCAGCACAGCTTCGGCGGCAAAGGCGGGGACCTCAGCAATACCGTGGAGGCCACCCGCAGAATTTGCGAATATCTGCAGGCGCAGGGTTACCAGTTTGTTACAGTGCCGGAATTGTTGGCTGCGAAATAATGGAGTGTCCCGGTACCGGCTTAGCGAAAGGCTGCCGAACCGGCGGAAGCGAGCCGTCCATGCCGTATTTGCCGGCATCGGACGGTTTTTTCGTTCGCGTCCATGCAGAATTTTCAGGTCCTGCTTCCGGGGCGACTTTGCTATAATGGAACCAGCACTAGAAAAGGGGAATGTCATGAAGAGAAGAATCAAATGGATACCGCGACCCGCAGCGGCCCTGCTGACGGCCGGGCTCTCCATGCTGCTGCTCAGTGGCTGCCAGCTCATATCTTCTTCTCCAGCCGCTTTGCTGAAGGCTCCGGCTATGAGCTCGAGCCTGTATCAGCTCAAAGAGGCGGTGACCCACTATCTGCCTCCGGGCGCGGTGCTCAACACGCCGCTCAAGCTGCCCGACAACTCGGCGGCCGGCCCGATTTACCAGGTGGACCTTAACGGGGACAACCAGAAGGAAGCCGTCGCCTTTTACAGGTTGCAGAAGAACGAGTTTGAACTGGGGGCCCTCATTCTCGAACAAGTCAACGAAGAATGGCGGAAGGTCACCGATATCCATGAGCTGGGCAGAGAAATCGACCGCGTCGACTTCGTGGACGTTACGGGAGACGGGGCTCCGGAAATGCTCGTGGGCTGGAGTGCCGGAGAGGCGGTTAACCTCAACAAGGAATTGTTCGTTTATTCCATGAAAGGTTCGGTGGTAAGCCAGATGGAGAAAATTCCGTACACCGAGATCGCGATCGGCGATCTGACCGGCGACGGAGTGCCTGAGGTGGCCGCCCTGCTTCTCGACCGCGACAAGCTGGACGCTTCCGCTTCTCTATACTCGTTTAAGAACGGGGAGAAGAAGCTGATGCAGAAGCTGCCTATGGACGGCGGCGTCAACGGCTACTACCAGGTCGTGATCGGCAAAGCGACAGACTCGCAGAACGGAATTTTCGTGGACGCAGGGCTTGGCGCCAATACGTCCTATACGTCTCTCCTGGTCTGGAACAACGGCAAACTGAAAGACGTTTTCAGCGTCAAGGACGAACAGGGGAACGTTCAAACCTTCAAGGAATACAAAGGAAGGTCCCAGGACGTCAACGGAGACGGTATTATGGAGATCGAGCTGCTTAAGATCCCTCCTTTTATCGAAAACAGCAATCCGACCGATATGCCCTGGATCCACCAGTGGTATCAATGGGACGGCGCGAACGGGCTCAAATGGGTGCACGAAAATTACTACGACAACAATGTCACGTACCGGTTTGATTTTCCCGAATCGTGGAGAGGCAAAATTACGCTGGAACGGTCCAAAAGCGATCGTGCCGACGGGTACACGACTTTTTATTATTTAAGCGCGAACCGCAAGGAAAAAGCCGAGCTGCTGACCATCCGGTATTATCCGACGGAGCAGTGGGAGAACATGAAGAACGAGCTGCAGAAGAAGGAAATCGACTTCGTGGAGCTTGATACGTCTTACGGGCGCAAAACCGTAGCGTTTTTGCCGGAGAAGCCGACGAACCTGTCCGTCAAATCCTTGCAGGAATATAACCAGATGAAACTCGGATTGAAAGATATACAGGAGCGGCTGAAGCCGGTCTATTATTAAAGAAGGGGAGGGAGACCGGAATGAGAGTACTGATTTTGGAAGATGAAGAATCGATCCGCGGATTTATCCGGATCAATCTTAAACGCAACGATATTGATGTTACGGAGGCGGCGACGGGCGAGGAAGCCCTCCAGCTTGTAAAGGATGAAGGCCCTTTTCACATCGCCATTCTGGACGTTATGCTCCCGACTCAATTATCGGGATTCGACGTATGCGCGCAGCTGCGGAAAATGTACCCGAAAATGGGCATCATCATGCTGACCGCGAAATCGCAGGATACGGACAAAGCCGAAGGTCTGGAGATCGGAGCGGACGATTACGTCACGAAGCCGTTCAGCCCGGTGGAGCTCATCGCGAGAATCAAGGCTCTGTACCGAAGGCTGGAAATTCCTGAGCAGGAGTCGGCCAAACAAAGCCTGAGCTCCGGCATCTTTACGCTGCAATTGAAGGAACGGAAACTGTTTAAGGGACGGACCGAAATCGATATCACGCCGACCGAGTTCGCCATTCTGAAGCTGTTCATGGAACAGCCCGACCAGGGAATTTCCCGGGATGAAATTTTGGATGCCGTATGGGGCAAGCATTTTGTCGGCGATTTGAAAATCGTGGACGTCAACATCCGCCGTATCCGCCAAAAAATCGAGGTAGATCCGTCGCACCCTGCACATATCGAAACCGTTTGGGGTTATGGGTACCTCTGGAAGAAGGAATCCGCCCTTGAGCAGCATAAGGAGTAAAGTTGTCTGGAATTTTCTGCTGATCATCGTATTTATTGTGCTGCTTCTCGGAGGCTTGTTTCTGGGGACCATCTATCAATATTATTACGGAAGCGCCCTTCAGGCCTTAAGTGAACGCGCCAAATTCACAGTCGACTACAACAACCGCTACAATTCGCTTTCTCCTCTTCAGGAGAGGGCCCGCAACATTTTAAAAGAGCTTGCGAAGGACGAAATCAGCCGGGTCGAGGTCGTGGACCTTGAGGGGAATCTGATCCGGGATTCGTACGGGTTTACCTCCAAACGGAAAATCGATACGTCGGACGTCCAGTCCGCTCTGCTCGGAGAGCCCGGCAAGTGGATCGGGTTGAACACCGACACCAAAGAGAGGATCATGGCGCTTTCCTATCCCCTCAAGAACGGGGATCGCGTCGTCGGCGTCCTGCGCTACACGACTTCGATCGAGCAGGTAGACCGGATGGTTATGAGGACAGCCTGGATCATCATCGGCATCGGCGTGGCCGTCATTCTCGTATCGCTGGCGGTCAGTCTGCTTCTCGCCAACCGGATCGTGAGACCTATCCGCGAAGTCACGGATGTCGCCCAGAGCATGGCCCAGGGGGACTTCCACAACAAGGCCGTCAAACGGCATGACGACGAGGTCGGACATCTGGCGGATACGCTCAATTACATGGCGGATGAAATTCTCCGCAACGACCGATTGAAGAACGAATTTATTTCCTCCATCTCCCACGAATTGCGGACGCCGTTGACATCGATTAAAGGCTGGAGCGAGACGCTGGTTTCGGGTGACCTGAACGAGAAGGAAGAAACGCTTACGGGTCTTTCCGTCATTTCCAAAGAAACGGACCGTCTGATCGGGCTGGTCGAAGATCTCCTCGATTTCTCCAAGCTCCAGTCCGGCAATATGAAAATGCACCGCGAACCGGTGGACGTCAACCGCCTCGTGAAGGACATTTACCAGCAGTTTGCGGGGAACTGCCAGCGGCGTAGAATGGAGCTGCAAATTTCCCTTGCGGAGAACAGCCTCTACGTTTTCGGAGATCAGAACCGGCTCAAACAGGTGTTGATCAACTTGCTTGACAATGCGATGAAATTCACGCAGGAAAACGGGGTGATCCGCATCATGACCCGCGTGGAAGGCAGTCTCGTGCAGCTGATCGTGGAAGATGAGGGCGAAGGGATTTCTCCGGAAGCGGTGAAGTATGTGACAGAGAAGTTTTACAAGGCCGACAACCGGCAGCCGGGCAGCGGCCTAGGTCTGTCGATTTGCCAGGAAATCGCCCAACTGCACGGAGGTACGCTGCAGGTCACGAGCGAGCTCGGCCAGGGAACGACCGTAACCGTCGAGCTGCCGCGTATGCCGGAAGAGGAGAAGGTCCTGTAAACGGAATACCGCACGGCCTGCCATGAATGTTGGGCGTTCAGTCCGACGGGAAATCGCTTCAGCCGGCGGCTTTTGACAGCCTATTTGCAGCTTGCCTTTTCCCGTCACGTGGTGAGGCGTTACATAACGCTCAACTGAGAGACCCGATGGAAATTTCGTCGGGTCTTTTTTGCGTTTGCGGCTGAGATGTAAAAAACAGCTATGAATGATTGTTTCCCGGTTAATTCGGTCCTTTTCCTGCTAGACTGGGAATCAGATAGGATGAAAGGTGTGTTCACGGATTGAATTTAACTGAATTAGGCTGGAACGAAGAGCTCCGGCAAGCTTTGACGGGTATGTCGGCGGAAGGTCTCACGGCAGGCCGCGTCGCGCTTGAACATAAGAGAATGTACAGGGTCAAAACCGAATCCGGCGAAGTGCTCGCCGAGGTGTCGGGCAGTATGCGCTATCAGGCACGCAGCCGGGGAGATTATCCCGCAGTCGGTGACTGGGTGGCTGTAAGCGTGCGCGAAGAAGAGGGCCGCGCCACTATTCACGGGGTCCTGCCGAGAAAAAGCATGTTCGTCCGCAAAGTGGCGGGCAACGTGACCGAAGAGCAGATTGTCGCCGCGAACGTCGATGTCATCTTCCTCGTTAACGCGCTCAATGCGGATTATAATCTCCGCCGGCTGGAGCGCTACCTCGTCATGGCATGGGAGAGCGGCGCCTCTCCCGTCATCATCCTCAGCAAGGCGGACCTGTGCGCCTCGCCCGAGGAAGTGGCCCTCCGGGTCGCCGAGACGGAGGCCATAGCGCCGGGCGTGCCGGTCCATGCCGTCAGCTCGCTCCTCGGCGAAGGGGTGGAGGGCCTCCGCGCCGCTTACCTCGGCATCGGCCGGACGGCCGCAGTCGCCGGGTCCTCCGGAGCGGGGAAGTCCACGCTCATCAACGCGCTGCTGGGCCGCGAGGCGATGGACACCGGCGCGATTCGGGAGGACGACGCCCGGGGCCGCCATACGACGACCCACCGCGAGCTTCTTCTGCTCCCCGGCGGGGGCGTGCTGATCGATACGCCCGGCATGCGAGAGCTTCAGCTGTGGGAGGCGGACAGCGGGCTCAGCCAATCGTTCGACGATGTCGAGACGCTGGCGGCCTCCTGCCGCTTCCCGGACTGCCGCCACAGCAGCGAACCGGGCTGCGCCGTGAGAGGCGCCATAGAAGACGGGACGCTGGACCGGGCGCGCTATGACAGCTACGTCAAGCTCCAGAAGGAGCTGGCCTTCCTGGCCCGCAAGGAAAGCAAATCCCTCCAAACTGCGGAGAAGGACAAGTGGAAGAAAATCCACAAGGAGATGAGGCGCAAGCCTTCCAATCCATAAAAGCGGCGGAGCCGTGTTTCGGGCGCGAGTGCGGACCCGGCTCCGCAGATTCGCCTCCCCTTCAACATAAAAGCGCGAAACAGTGGCCTTTTGCCCAGCCGTGCATACGTTGAAGACAGGAGGTGTTCGTTGATGCAGAAACACGAAGCGAAGTCCTTGTGTCAGCAGCATAAATACCGGTATGTTCTCATCCAGCTGACCGACGGTACGGTGCATGACGGAATTATAGAAAACTTCGACGATGATTATGTATACCTGGCCATTCCCGTGGGCGGCAGAGCGGGCGGTGAAAACGAGACACGGGCGTTCGGCTGGGGATACCCGTATTACGGCTACCCTTACTACGGCTATTTCCCGTATGGCGGGTACCCTTATTATCCGCGGCGCCGCTTTTACCCGGGGATCTTCCCTCTGGTGGCTCTTACGGCCCTTTCGCTGCTTCCGTATTATTGATGCAAACCCCATAACCGCTTGGGAGGGACAGACGCCTTCCGGCGGTTTACTTTTTTCCGGAACGGCGCTAACTTTTTATTTTCTTTTTGACCCGTTATTCAGTATGATAAATAATATACATACCAACCTATGCACACGAGCATGTACGATTCGATAAAGGAGGAGACGAAACAGTGGATTGCTTATTCTGCAAAATCAGAGACGGACAAATTCCTTCCAAGCAGGTATACGAGGACGAGCAGGTTCTGGCTTTTCACGATATCCAGCCGGCCGCTCCGGTTCATATCCTGATCATTCCGAAGAAGCATATCGCCTCGATGAAAGACGCGGGAGAAGAAGACTGGGCGCTGATCGGTTCGGTTCATAAGGCCGCACAGCAAATCGCCCGGGATTTCGGCATCGAAGAGAGCGGCTACCGGCTCATCAACAATTGCGGTCCCGACAGCGGACAAGTGGTTTTCCACATCCATTACCACCTGCTCGGCGGCACGAATTTGGGTCCTCTAGTAGCCCAAAGATAATTCATAGAATTTATTGTCATAGGAGTAAAGCTTTTAGGTTGACACCTAGAAACGTTTTCCCCTATAATGAAGTTTGATGAACCGCTTTGATTGGACGGTCTGTTCGGAGGGAGGGAAAACTGGTGTCAGAAACTCGAGTTCGCAAGAATGAAACCATAGATGCTGCACTTCGCCGCTTTAAGCGTTCCATTGCTAAGGATGGCGTATTGGCGGAGATTAAAAAGCGCAAGCACTACGAGAAGCCGAGCGTTAAGCGCAAAAAGAAATCTGAGGCTGCTCGTAAGAGAAAGTTCTAGGAGGCAACCCAAGTTCATGAGCTTAAGCGAACGTTTGAACGATGATATGAAGCAAGCGATGAAGAGTCAAGACAAGTTTACACTCTCCGTAATCCGTATGGTAAAAGCATCTATCAAGAATATCGAGATAGACCAGCGACGAACCTTAGATGACAATGAAGTGCTTGATGTTCTGAATCGCGAAGTCAAACAACGCAAAGATTCCCTCCAAGAATTTAAAAACGCCGGCCGGGACGATTTGGCCGACAGCCTGCACGCTGAGATCGACATTCTAATGAAGTACCTGCCGCAGCAGTTAACAGAGGAAGAAGTAAGCGCAATTGTAAAGCAGACCATCCAAGAAGTTGGCGCTTCCTCCAAAGCGGATATGGGAAAAGTAATGGCGGCGCTCATGCCGAAAGTTAAAGGTCGGGCTGATGGGAAATTAGTTAACCAACTGGTGCAACAAAACCTGTAATAAACCGACGGGGTCGGAAGCAGTGATGCTTCCGGCCTTTTTTCATAGTCGGAAACAATAAAACGATGGAGGCTGCTGCGCAAACAAGCTAAGCGATTGCCCCGGTTTGTCAGCGGAATCTGCCGCCAACTTATGAACGTTTAGTGAAACGTTTTTCATTCCGTTACGTAAAAAAGACTATAAGACAGTTACAGGGTTAGGAGGAGAAGCCATGATCAGCTTACGGAGGACATTTCTGGGCTGCGCTACGGTCCTCGGATCAATCGGCTGCCTGCCCGGTTTGGCGGCGGCATCAGCCGGAACTGCGGCGCAGCAGGGCGTTACGAGTGCGCTTGGCGGATTCCTGACACATCCGGCCGTTGCCGCGATCCTGCTTCTGATCGGGATTGTCGGAATCGGGCTCGAGCTGCTTTTCTGGACGTTCGGTCTTCTCGGATCCATCGGGGTTATCGGCTTCGGGCTGTATTTCCTCGGCAATTATCTTGTCGGGGGAGCGGGGTCCGGAGATATCGGACTGTTCGTTTTGGGCGTGCTGCTTCTGCTGCTTGAGCTGGTCATCCCGAGCTTCGGCATACTCGGTATAGCCGGTAGTATCTCCTTGTTCAGCGGAGTGATTCTAGCGGCCGACAACCCTCAGACAGCGGCGCTTTTGCTTGTCATCGCTTTCGTTGCGGCGGCTGTTCTTCTTTTTATCGCCGTCAAGAAGTTTCCCGCGAGGGGAGTATGGAACCGTTTTATCCTCAAGGAGGAGCTGACAACCGAACAAGGCTTCGTGTCCAGTTCGTTCAAGCTGCATCTTATGGGGCAGACGGGAACTTCGCTTACGCCGCTTCGTCCGTCGGGTACAGCCCAATTCGGAGAAGACCGGGTGGACGTGGTAACGGAAGGCGGATTTATTCCTGCCGGCCGTCTGGTTAAGGTCGTTCTCGTGGAAGGCAGCAGAGTTGTGGTGCATGAAGAAGAAGCCGGCGCAGAAAAATAAGGTACAGCCGGCAGAGCGCCATTTAATTTCGTAAAGGGAGGTTTTTTGACACATGGAATCTTATTTTTATCTGTTAATTGCCGCAGTAGTTCTGATTTTGTTAATGGTATTTTTCACGTTCGTTCCGGTTATGCTTTGGATTTCCGCTCTGGCATCGGGGGTACGTATCAGTATTTTGACGCTGGTTGCGATGAGGTTGCGGCGCGTTATTCCGAGCCGGATCGTGAATCCGCTCATTAAAGCGACGAAAGCCGGGCTGGGACTGAACATTAACCAGTTGGAAAGCCACTATCTGGCGGGCGGTAACGTTGACCGCGTTGTCAACGCCCTGATCGCGGCACACCGCGCGGATATCCAACTGCCGTTCGAACGGGCGGCTGCCATCGATCTGGCCGGTCGTGACGTGCTCCAGGCCGTTCAAATGAGCGTAAACCCGCGTGTCATCGAGACGCCGACCGTTTCCGCGGTTGCTAAAGACGGGATCGAAGTGAAAGTTATCGCCCGGGTAACGGTTCGGGCGAATATCGACCGCCTCGTCGGGGGTGCCGGAGAAGAAACGATTATTGCCCGTGTCGGCGAGGGGATCGTTACGACTGTCGGATCCAGCGGCTCTCATAAGGACGTTCTCGAAAATCCGGATATGATTTCCCGGACCGTACTGGGTAAAGGTCTTGATGCAGGTACCGCTTTTGAGATCCTGTCTATTGATATCGCGGATGTCGACGTAGGCAAGAACATCGGGGCGCACCTTCAAACCGAGCAGGCCGAAGCCGACAAGCGGATCGCGCAGGCCAAAGCGGAAGAACGCCGCGCCATGGCCGTTGCCCAGGAACAGGAAATGAAAGCCCGCGTCGTGGAAATGAGAGCAAAAGTCGTCGAGGCCGAATCCGAGGTGCCTCAGGCAATGGCGGACGCTATGCGTAACGGAAAGCTCGGCGTAATGGACTATATGAATTATAAAAATATCGATGCCGATACGCACATGCGCAGTTCCATCGGCAAAATGTCGGAAGAGGGCAAAGAAGGCAAAGAATAAAGGGGGCTAAACATCTCCGGGCTTTGCCTGGCAGATGGTCGGGTTCTACCCCGTCTCGGAGGGAATCGGCATCCCTTTATTAGTTGCTTCACCGAAGGTTACCCGGGCATCTCATGTTGAGACTGCCCAGGGGAAGGGGGCGTGATGATGGAGCGTCTGATCGAACTGATCGCAAACAATTTCTTTTTCGTTATAATGATCGGGATTTTCCTGGTTTCCATGCTGTCGGGCAAGCGCAAAAAGACCGGCAATCCAAACCGGATGCCGGATTTCAGCGGCCAGGGCCTTCCTCGCCGTCCGGCTGCATCTACCCGGCCTGCGTCCGGGAGCGGCCGGGAGCCCGACCGGCGCGGTGATTGGTCCGCCGAAGATGCGGCGGCCGATTGGACCGCGGCCGAGCCTGCAGCGGCCGGTCGCGGGCGCAGCGGCGGCTTTGCCGCCAGCGATGCCCGCGGAAGCTCCGCTGTGCGGGCGGAGACGCCGCGCAAGCGTGAAACGCGCGCCGTGCGCGAAGAGACTGCCGGCAGCGGGGGCCCCGCTGCCGGTGTCGACCTGCACCCGCGCCAGGCGGTGCAGGGGGTTATCTGGGCCGAAATACTCGGCCCGCCACGGGCTAAAAAGCCGTTCCGCCGGTAATACCGGACGGAACGGCTTTTTTTGTGCCTGAGCGAGCCGTGCCGCCCCACTGGCGTCCCAAAGACCGTAGAATGCCCGTAGAGGCATTCTACGGTCTTTTCCATTCTATTACTCATCAGAAAAATAGTAGTCTCCCAAGGGTGTTTGGAGGCGTCTTGCGCGTGGGAATCTTCCTCTGTCGCTTCGGGACGAAACACCGCTCATAAATCACGCACGGCCCGCATAGATTGGAAAAAGCAGCGTCTATACAAGAAGCGCCTGAATTTGCGCCTGCGTGCTGAAAGCATGGGGCAAAGGCTGGGAGGGACGAGAGAGAATGCGCCGGCTCACGCAAAAGTGGAAGCAAATGACTGCTAATATGCTCGACCTTCCGCAGGATGTCGTACAAGATATTCCCCGGATCACGATGATCGGCAACGTCCAGCTTTATGTGGAGAATCACTGCGGGGTTTTGCATTTTTCCAGCGAGATGCTGCGTCTGCAGCTTACACGGGGGAAGCTTGAAGTGAGCGGGAAGGAATTGGTGATCCGCGCCATTTTAACGGAAGAAGTACTTATCGAGGGTATTATCGCGGATATCAGATATATGCCATAACGGGTCCGGAAAGGGGAGTTTCGGCGTGCAATCGGCGGTGTTAAAGTGGATACAAGGATATGTGAAGATCGAAGTGAAGGGCGAGAGAGCGGCGGAGTTTATCAACCGTGCACTTTCCAAAGGGCTTTCGTTATGGGACATAAGGGTGTCGGGAGACAAGCTGGTCGAGCTCTGCCTGCCTTGCCGGGATGCGCTGCGTCTCCGGCCGCTTTTGAAAGAGACAGGCTGCCGGATGCATCCGCTAAAGCGCGAGGGATTGCCCTTCGCTGCCCGGAAATTGGCCAAGCGTAAAACTTTTTTGGCCGGCGGCGTCGCTTTTATCGCATCCCTTTTCATTCTGTCCTCATTCGTATGGTCGATTAAGGTGGAAGGCAATGTAAAGATCGGGACTCAAACCATCCTGGATGCCGCCCGCAAAGAGGGGCTGTACCTACATCAATGGAAATACCGGATGGGCGATTCCGAGAAGCTTTCGTTCGGCCTGCAAACCCATCTGCCCGGCACATCGTGGGTCGGGGTGGAGATTAAGGGCACTCAGGTTACGATTAAAATCGTCGAAGCGGACAAGCCGGAAGAAAAACCGCTCGTCAGCCCTCGCAATCTTGTGGCGTCCAAACACGCTGTCGTGACGGAAATCCAGGCGAAAAGAGGCCGTCCGCTCGTCCAGCCCAATGCCTACGTCCGCAAAGGGGACGTGCTTATTTCCGGTACGCTTGGCGACGAAGCGAATCAGAAGATCGTCGTAGCGGACGGATACGTGAAAGGCATGGTCTGGTACACCTCCAAAATAGAGGTGCCGATTGTCCAAACGTACGAAACGTATACGGGCGAGTCGAAGACGCGGAATTATCTCGTGTTCGGCTCCAAAGGGCTCCAGGTAAGCGGCTACGGAAAGCTTCCATTCGAACACTATCAGACGATTCCGGAGCAGAAAATGCTCCAGTGGCGCTCTTTTAGGCTGCCTGTCGGTTGGCTGAGCGAGAAGCTTATGGCTTCCGAAACAGTAGAGCGGAAACTGGACCCGGCGGAAGCGAAAGCCATCGGTCTGGAGCGGGCCCGGGCCGATCTTATGAGCGAAGCGGGGAAGGACGCGCGCATCGTAACCGAAAAAATTTTGCATGAAAAATCAGAGAATGGTAAAGTTTATATGGAAGTGCATTTTGAAGTGGAAGAATTTATCATGGAAGAGCAACCTATCGTACAGCAAGGAGAATGAGGCCTTTTGGGAGAAAACGCTAAGACTATTAAAGTAGCACTTGCAGATACTTCGGTAGCGCAGGCCGTATTCGGTCCGCAGGACCGCTTTCTGCATCTGATCGAGCAGGAAACGAACGCGCGTATTTTTACCCGGGACGCGGAGCTTACGATTCAGGGGGATGCGGAGGAAGTCCGCAAGCTGGAACATTTATTCGAGGTGCTGCTGGAGCTGGTCCGCAACCAGTATCCGCTTTCGGAACGCGATGTGCTGTATGCCGTCGAGCTAGCCAAGCAAATGAAAGCGGATCAACTGCTGGAGCTTTTCAAAGGGGAGATTACGACCACCCACAAAGGAAAGCCCATTCGCGTTAAAACGATCGGACAAAAACAGTACGTCTCCACCATACAGAAGAAAGACATCGTGTTTGGAATCGGACCGGCAGGTACGGGGAAAACGTACCTGGCGGTTGTTCTTGCCGTTACGGCTTTGAAGGAAGGCAAGGTCAAACGGATCGTTCTGACCCGGCCCGCGGTTGAAGCGGGAGAGAGCCTAGGCTTCCTGCCGGGAGACCTCCAGGAAAAGGTTGACCCCTATTTACGTCCGTTGTATGATGCTCTTAACGATGTTCTGGGCCCCGAGCAGGTCGTGAAATCGCTGGAGCGGGGGCTTATCGAGATCGCGCCGCTCGCTTATATGCGCGGCCGTACGCTTGACGATTCCTTCATTATTTTGGATGAAGCGCAGAATACGACCCCGGAACAAATGAAAATGTTCCTGACCCGTCTAGGATTCGGTTCCAAAATGGTTGTAACGGGTGACGTGACGCAGATCGACCTTCCCCGCGGCAAAACGTCGGGCCTGATCGAAGCGCAGCGCATTCTGAACGGCATTGAAGAAATCGGATTCATTACATTTGCGGAGCAGGATGTCGTCCGTCATTCCTTAGTTCAAAGAATCATCGTCGCTTATAATGAGGACTCGCTAATATCGGGTTGAGTTACAGGGAACGAAGAGGCAAGAGAGGGATGACCTTCCATCATGAAAAAAGAAGTTGCGGTACAAGATATGCAAGCCAACACGAAGCTAAGCGGCTGGAAAACGAGTTTTCCGGTTCGCTTGCTTCTGCTTTTCGCGCTTATGCTCATTATCTGCATGAGTTTGTTTTCCAGGCTTATTCCACAGACATTTGACATCAAATTGGGCGCGGTTGCGGAAAAGAACATCTATGCCCCTTTTCAGATCGAGAACTCTGTGGCGACCGAGAAAGCGAAGGAAGACGCGGCCAAGAAACTTCAGCCTGTCTATAAAATCGTGAATCTTCGGAACGAAGCGATGATCGATGCGATTTACGACCGGATTTTGCAGATCAATGGGGATCCCGACGTAAAGTTCGAAGATAAGGTAAGCGTCTACCGGACCGTTATTCCGGCGATTATTTCGGATACGGAAAAAATGGCGATCCGGACGATCGGCGAAAATAATTTCGGTAACGATACGCTTATCGATGAAATCAATTCCAAAGTCAGCGACCAAAAATACCGGATTCCGGAAGAAATTTATTACAAATTTCCGCGCTTGACCAAGGAAGATGTAGCTGCGATGGCGCCCATTACCCGGGAAATTGTTTCCAAGCTGATGAGCGACCAGATTTCGGATGCCCAGACGGCCCGGGCGAAAGTAGCCGAGCTTGTCAATTCGTCCGACTTGTCCAAAAATACGCTGCGCGAACTGGTTCAAGAGATTGCCAGAGTCGTCATCACGCCGAATAAATTTTTGGATCAGAAAGCGACGGACGATGCCAGAGGCGAAGTCCGCGAGAACGTCAAACCCGTTTATATCAATCAGGGGGACATTATCGTCAACGAAGGCGACGTCATTACCGATGAGATCTATAAACGTCTGAAAGCGGCCGAGCTGCTGAAGGAGAAAGCGAACTATTGGCCTCACGTCGGACTCGTGCTGCTGGGCCTGCTGTTCGTTGCGATGATCTATCTGTTCGTTAGGCAGAGTACGCTGCCGATACGGACGAACAATTCGCAGCTTCTGATGTTCGTTCTTATTTTCGCCATTAACATGATCGGCATGAAAGTGGTGGCTCTAGGGCAAAATCCGGAATATCCGTTCATCGGATATTTGGCACCGGCAGCTATCGGCAGCATGCTCATTACGATTCTGCTGAATCCGCAGCTCGCTTTTATCGCCAGTGTCCTGTTCAGCATTATGTCCAGCATTATTTTCAACATGCACGGGACTCAGCTGTTCGATTACAGATACGGGCTGGTCACACTCGTCACGTGCTTCGCTTCGGTCTTCGTTATTCAGAAGGCCAGCCAGCGCTCTTCCATTCTGAAAGCGGGAATTCTCATCTCGTTTATCGGCATGATTACGATCGTTTCGCTGATGCTTCTCGACAATGTGACGCGCCAAGACATGCTTTACTCGCTGTCTTTTTCGGCCGCGAGCGGAATTCTTACCGCCGTGTTTGTAATCGGGCTCCTGCCGTTTTTCGAGACGGCGTTCGGGATCTTATCCCCGCTCAAGCTCGTGGAGCTCTCGAACCCGAATCATCCGCTGCTGCGCAAGCTGCTGACGGAGACACCCGGGACGTATCACCACAGCATCATGGTCGGCAATCTCGCGGAATCGGCGGCCGAATCCATCGGAGCGGACGGTCTGCTGTGCCGGGTCGGTTCTTACTACCATGACATCGGCAAAACGAAGCGGCCGAGCTATTTTATCGAAAATCAGACGAATATCGAAAATCCGCACGATCGTATCGATCCCGCGCTAAGCAAAAGCATTATTACCGCCCACGCCCGTGACGGGGTGGAGATGCTTAAGGAATATAACATTCCGAAGCCGATTCGCGATATCGCGGAGCAGCACCACGGAACGACGCTGCTCACGTTCTTTTATCACAAAGCAAGGAAGCTGGCCGAAGAAGAAGGTCGTGAGGTGCGGGAGGAAGATTTCCGTTACGAAGGTCCCAAAGCGCAGTGCAAGGAAGCGGCCGTGGTCGGAATCGCCGATTGCGTGGAGGCGGCGGTTCGTTCCCTTCGCAATCCGACCATCGAGCAGATCGATACGATGGTCCGCAAAATCATTAAATCCCGTCTGGATGACGGCCAGTTTAACGATTGCGATTTGACGCTGAAAGAACTGGACACCATCGCGAAGACGCTGAACGAATCTCTGCTGGGTATTTTTCACTCCAGGATCGAATATCCGAGTGAACTTCCCGCCAAAGCGAAATAACCATTTGACCTATACATCTAGGAGGAATTAAACGTGGCCCTGATTTTAGCCTGGAACGACGAGCAGGACATCCTGCCGATCTCCCCTAAATTCGCCGAGAAGCTGGAAGAGCTTCTGAAGCTTGCAGGAGAAGAGGAAGGCGTGGAGGACGGAGAAGTCGCCCTTACGTTTGTAGACGACGAGACGATTCACGAGCTGAATCGTACGTACCGGAACATCGACCGTCCGACGGACGTTCTGTCTTTTGCGATGCTGGAGCAAGGGGAGGACGAGCCTGCTATTCTCTACGGCGAGGAAGAGCCGGATGAAGATACGGCAGAAGGCGATGCCCACGCTGACGGGGACGGGGAAGAAAGCTTTGAGGAGCCGCTCGGCGATATCGTCATCTCGGTTCCCCGGGCCGCTGCTCAGGCCGAAGAGTACGGCCATTCCGTGGAGCGTGAACTCGGATTTTTATTCGTTCACGGATTTTTGCATCTGATCGGATACGATCACGACAACGAGGAGGCCGAACGGGAAATGTTCGCGAAGCAGGAACAGATCCTGCAGAAAGCGGGGCTTACCCGTTGAGTTCCTTTCAGCGTTTTTTGCGGGGCTTCCGCTTCGCTTACGAAGGAATTAAATACGCTTTTGATACTCAGCGCAACATGAAATTTCATTTCGTTGTTGCCTTTCTTGTATTTCTGGCTGCCGTTATTTTGGGACTGCCGCATTGGGACGTGCTTTTCCTGCTGCTGGCAGTCGTTCTTGTCATCATGACCGAACTTATTAACACGGCGGTGGAAAAAGCAGTGGATCTGGCGATGCCCGAGCTGCATCCGCTGGCGAAGATCGCGAAGGATACGGCGGCCGGGGCCGTTCTCGTGGCTGCCCTGTTCGCGGTCGTCGTCGGCATGGTCGTGTTCTACGGACCGGCGGACCGGTTGCTTCGCAAAGCGCAGGAGGCGGCCGCAGCCAACATGCCGGGCATGGTATGGACGCTTATCGCGCTCGTCGCTCTTGTCACGATTGTAATCGAGACAAGGTTCAGCGATCGCGGGAAGCTGGTCCGTCCCAGTCTGCTGGCGGCGGTTCTGGCGGCGCTTGCGACCTTGATCGCGGTGATCGCCGGCCAGACGATCGTGACGCTGCTCTCCGGCACGCTTGCGGCGCTTGCCCTGATGGTTTTGGCCGAGCGGAAGCACCGGGAGCTGTCGTCCCTGCTGCTCGGTTCCGTTATCGGAGCGGCCGTCACCCTTCTTGCCTGGTTGTGGAGAGGCTGGGGGTAGATGTCTGACCGGCCGGCCTGAATGGTTACATTACGTGGGTTAACGGAAAGGAAAGATGCCTTGTGAAACCGGAAGAACTGCTCGAACATGCGCGGCAGGCACGCCTGAAAGCCTACATCCCATACTCGAACTTCGGGGTGGGAGCCGCCCTGCTGGATAAAGACGGCCATGTCCATCACGGCTGTAATATCGAAAATGCGGCTTACGGGCCGACGAATTGCGCCGAACGCACCGCTGTTTTCCGTGCCGTCGCAGACGGGCACAAGCCGGGCTCTTTCCAAGCGATCGCGGTTATCGGCGATACGGAAGGACCGATTTCACCGTGCGGGGTATGCCGGCAGGTTTTAATCGAACTCTGCGGACCGGACATGCCCGTTATTTTAGGTAACTTAAGCGGCGATTATACCGTAACGACAACGGGTGAACTGCTGCCCGGCGCGTTTACGTCGAAAGATTTGCAGGACTAGGAGGAAGTAATTACAGCATGAACAAAGAAAAATTCAAATCCGGATTCGTTTCGATTATCGGGCGCCCCAACGTAGGGAAATCCACCCTGATGAACCAGGTAATCGGTCAGAAGATCGCGATTATGTCCGATAAACCGCAGACCACGCGCAACAAAATTCACGGCGTGTATACGACCGACAATTCCCAAATTGTATTTTTGGACACGCCGGGTATTCACAAACCGTCTTCCAAGCTGGGCGATTACATGATGAAAGTTGCCCACAGCACCTTGGGGGAAGTCGATGCCATTCTGTTTCTTGCCGACGTTTCGGAAGGAATCGGCGGCGGTGACCGCTATATCATCGAACAATTGAAGAACGTTAAAACACCGGTCATTCTGGTCCTGAACAAAATCGACCAAGTGCATCCCGAAGAATTGCTGCCGATCATTACAACCTATAAAGATCTGTACGAATTCGCGGAAATCGTACCGGTTTCGGCTCTGCTCGGCAACAATGTGAACACGATGCTGGAGCAGGTCGTTAAATATTTGCCGGAAGGCCCGCAGTACTATCCCGCGGATCAGATAACCGACCATCCCGAGCAGTTTGTTTGCGCGGAGCTTGTCCGCGAGAAGATCCTCCATATGACAAGGGAAGAAATTCCCCATTCCATTGCGGTAGCGATCGAGGATATGAAGGTCGAAAAAAACGGCGTGGTTCATATTTCAGCCGTCATTTACGTAGAGCGTGATTCGCAGAAGGGCATTATTATCGGCAAGCAGGGCTCGCTGCTGAAAGAAATCGGCAAGCAGGCGAGACATGATATCGAAGCGCTGCTCGGCTCCAAAACGTTCCTTGAGTTGTGGGTGAAAGTCAAAAAAGACTGGCGCAATCAGGAACGCGTGCTGCGGGATCTGGGCTTCCGAAACGAATAGCCGCAAGGCTTTCCCCGCCGTTCCATTAATTGCCGGGCATAGACTGCTTCAACGGGTACATCCTAAGGGTAATCATCAACACGAACATCTTACGGAGAGGATGATCCAGAATGAGAGATTTTACCTGGCACTATTTTTGGTCGACGGGGGAAGTGGACGCTTACCTGCTGTACAAAGATTTAGCGTCTGATCCCGAACTTGCAGGAGAAGAACTGATGCAGCAAGAGCAGGAAGCCGTGCATTCGGTCGAAGCCTGAGAACACATGGAGACTGATCCGGCGTTTCCGGAAAGGAAGCGCATAAGAGATGCTGCACCGGGTACAAGGAATTGTTCTCCGTAGCGTCGATTACGGGGAAGGAAATAAAATCATTACGCTTTATACCCGTGAACTGGGTAAAGTAGGGGTGGTCGCGCGCGGAGTGAAGAAGGTGAAAAGCCGGCTCGGCGCCGTCACCCAGCTGTTCACGTATGGGGATTACGTTTTTTATAGACAGGGGAAGCTTGGAACGCTTAACCATGGGGAGATCATAGAACCCCATCACAAATTGAGAGAAGATCTGTATAAATCTGCGTATGCCTCTTACCTGGTTGAAATGGTTGACCGGATGCTGGGAGAGGAGGACCGCAGTTTATTCTTGTTCGATCAGTTGGAAGCGGGACTCATGGCCATCGAGCAGGAGAAGGATATGCAGATCGTCGCGCATGTTTTCGAGCTTAAGATGCTGGCAGCCTCCGGGTATACGCCGGTTCTCGATAAATGCGCGTCATGCGGGCGCACGGAGGAACTTGTCGCTTTCAGCGCAGCGGCGGGCGGCGCAATGTGCAGCCGATGCAAGCACCTCGACCCTTATGCCGCGGCCGTGACGGAAAGTACGCTGAAGCTTATGAGGCTTTTACAGCAGGTGGATCTTAGTCGGCTCGGCAATGTTAACGTAAAACCCTCTACGAAATCCCAGCTGAAGCACAGCATGAGACTGTATATGGACGCCCACGTGGATATCCGCTGGAAAGCCAGAAGCTTTTTGGACCAGATGGATAAATACAATATGTAAGTTTATAGGTTTGACAAATGTAAGCTGGTTCCTTATAGTAAGTGATTGGAAGCAGTAACTGGTTCGGATAACTGGAAGAACAGAGTACTACAATGTTGCCGTGGTGACAAACCGCCGGGACCTTAGGGTCGTACGTGGCGGCCGCTTTGATTTTCGAAGCTACCACGGTCCTTTTGTCTTCGTTTCCGCTTAAGTATTCCCGAATAGCTACAGGGAGGAAGAACTTACATGAATCCTTCAAACAATCCGGTTATCGTTTACGTGGTATCGGATGCGATCGGAGAGACGGGAGAATCTGTCGTCAATGCCGTCGCGCTGCAATTTTATCCCGCCCCGATCGTGATCGAGCGGGTTCCTTTTGTGCATGATACCGAGGAAATCGACCGCCTTCTCGCTAAAGTCGCCCGTCAGCAGGGAATCATCGCGTTTACGCTGGTCATTCCCGAGCTTCGCGATTATTTGACCCAGAAAGCGGAACAAGCGGGTTTCGCTTACGTCGATTTGCTGGGACCGCTTATTCAGACGTTTGAAAAAGCGTTTAACCGCAAGGCCCGCCATCAGCCGGGAGGAAATCATCCCCTGGATGAGGATTATTTCAAAAAAATGGAGGCGATCGAGTTCGCCGTCAAATACGACGACGGCCGCGATTTCAGCGGGATCGTCAAAGCGGATATCGTCCTCGTCGGCGTATCCCGAACGTCGAAAACTCCTCTTTCCATGTACCTGGCGCACAAAAAATACAAAGTCGCCAATGTCCCCCTCGTTCCGGAAATGCAGCCGCCCGATGTGCTTTTCAAAGTGCCTAAAAATAAGGTGATCGGCCTGCTTATCGACCCGGACAAGCTCAACGCTATCCGCCGGGAACGGCTGCGCACTCTCGGACTCGCGTCTAATGCAACTTATGCCAAAACGGAACGTATTAAACAAGAGCTGGAATTCGCGGGAACGGTGCTTTCCCGGATCGGATGCCATGTCATCGACGTATCCAACCGCGCCGTCGAAGAAACGGCCAGCCTCGTTCTCGAACAAATTCGGCGTCATCCTCATTTATCCTGAACATGCAGGATTTTTCGAGAGATGAGCGTATATACTAGTACAGCAGGACTATTAGCTGGTATCGGGGGCATTATCCATTCAACATTCATCCTTTCAAATTGTTGTGGATGCGGATGCGTGTCCGGTTAAACCCGAGATCATCCGGGCGGCCGCGCAGTATTCGGTTCACGTGCTTATGGTGGCTTCGTTCGACCACCGGCTGAAAGGGCAGGAAGGGATCGAGGTGATCCAGGTCGACCGTTCGGACCAGTCCGTCGATTTGTTTATCGCCAATCATATCCGGCGCGGAGATATCCTGGTTACGCAGGATTTCGGTCTGGCCGCCATCGGTCTGGGCAAAGGGGCGGTATGCCTCTCGAACCGCGGGCAGGAATATACCGACCGGACCATTGATTTTCTTCTTGACCGTCGTCATACACAAGGGAAACTGCGCCGTGGAGGCAAGCATTCCAAAGGACCAAAGCCTTTTACGGATGAGGATCGGGAATTTTTTCTACATGGTTTGACAAAAGTTTTACTTCGTTTGCAGGAGAATAGGCCTGTTTAGCGAATACGTATAGTTGTTTACCGCACATGAAGCTTTTTTATAAGGATTGAAGGTGGGGGAAATGGGTTACGGACGCATTCCGGATGAAGTGATCGAAGCTGTTCTGCAGCGTCATGACATTGCCGATGTGATAGGAAAATACGTCCATTTGACCAAACAGGGCCACTACCTGAAGGGGCTTTGTCCGTTTCACTCGGAAAAATCGCCCTCGTTTACGGTGACGCCCGAGAAACAGATTTACCACTGCTTCGGATGCGGAGCGGGGGGCAACATGTTTCAGTTTCTCCGGGAAATCGAAGGCTACACGTTTGCCGAAGCCGTCCGGCACCTGGCGGAGGAAGCGGATATCCCCGTTACGTGGGAGGATTCAATATCCGCGGACAACCCGCAGCAGAAGGACCGGTCCCAAATGCTGGAGGCCAACGAGAAAGCGGCCAAACTGTACCGTTATATTCTAATGAATACCGATCAAGGCAAGAACGCACTCGATTATGTGCGCAACCGGCAGATGTCGGATAAATTGATCGACACTTTTCAGATCGGATATGCTCCCGCCATGTGGGATACGCTTGTACAGCAGCTTCAGAAAGCGGGCTACGATCTTCCGCTGATGGAACGGGGAGGGCTAGTTTCGGCCCGTTCCGAGGGAGACGGTTATATCGACAAGTTCAGGGACAGAGTGATTTTCCCGATCTGGGACGCGCAGGGCAAAGTCATTGCCTTCGGCGGCCGGGCTCTCGGGGATGTGCAGCCTAAGTACTTGAACAGTCCTGAGACGATGCTCTTCAACAAAAGCCGTGTGCTGTATAATTTTCACCAGGCACGTCCACAAATCCGGAAAACGAATACCATGGTATTGTTTGAAGGCTATATGGATGTGGTAAAAGCTTGGGAAGCTGGGGTGAGAAACGGTGTCGGTACGATGGGTACCGCGCTTACCCCCGAGCATGCGGAACTGATCCGGCGCAACGCCGGACGGGTCGTGATCTGTTACGACGGAGATTCGGCCGGACAGAATGCGGCTTACAAGGCAATCCCCCTGCTTGAACAAGCAGGCTGCGAAGTGAAAGTGGCTATGCTTCCGGATGCCAAAGATCCGGATGAATACATTACCGCATACGGCTCCGAGAGATTTGTACGGGAAATCATTGATTACGCCGTACCCTCGATCAAATACAGGCTGCACTACATTCGCCGGCATTTCCGTTTGCAGGAGGAAGGCGATCGGATACGCTACCAGCAAACGGCTTTGAAGATGATTGCGGACTTGAGCTCGATCGAACGGGAGCATTATCTGAAACAGCTCGCCGGGGAGTTTGAGACCTCTTACGAGTCGCTCAAGCAAGATTTGGCCAACCTCCGGATGAAATCGGAAAAAAACCGGACAGTCAGGGATAATATCGACGTTCCGTGGAATAATGGTAGGCATAATAGGAAAGAAACGCCAAAAGCGCCGCTTTATCCGGCTTATCATAACGCGGAACGGCAGCTTCTAGCCGTCATGATGCACGATCGGGATGTTAGCGCCTATGTGGAAGAACGGTTAGGCGACGAATTTAACGTGGATGCTCATGCCGTTCTGGCGGCTTATTTATATGCTTTTTACGCCCAAAATTCCACACCGAGCGTGAGCCGTTATATGGCGATGATTCAGGACGACAAGCTTGAAAATCTGGCGAGTTCCATCGCGATGATGGGCGCGCACCACGGTGTGAACGAAGTCGTCATCGACGATTTCATCAAAGAAATCAAAAAATATCCGAAGCAGCAGGAAATATCCAGAAAAAAAGAAGAAATGATCCGTGCGGAACGCTCAGGGGATCCTTTGCGGGCTGCGCAAATTCTTAGTGAAATTATTGCCCTAGAGAAACAGCTTAAATTTTCGTAACGCAGGTTCCGGATAATCTAGGGAGGAGGGAGTTGGATTATGGCGAACGATCAACATACTGAGATCGAAACCGAGTTGACCCTGGAGCAGGTAAAGGAGCAGCTTATCGAGTTAGGCAAGAAGCGCTCCTCGCTCACTTATAAAGACATCACAGAACGGCTGGCTCCTTATGATCAAGATCCGGAACAGATTGACGAGTTTTTCGAACAATTGTCCGAAATGGGAATTGACGTGGGGAACGAGTCCGATGAGGACGAAGGAAGAATGCGTCCGGAGGGCGATCAAGAGAACGACGAATTCAGCTTTGAAGATGATCTGACTCTCCCGCCGGGCATTAAAATCAATGACCCGGTGCGGATGTATTTGAAAGAGATCGGGCGTGTTCCCCTTCTTTCGGCAGAGAATGAAGTGGATCTGGCGAAAAGAATCGAGCAGGGCGACGAGGAAGCGAAGCGCCGTCTGGCCGAAGCGAACCTCCGTCTCGTCGTCAGCATCGCCAAACGCTACGTTGGACGGGGCATGCTGTTTCTGGATCTGATCCAGGAAGGAAACATGGGTCTGATCAAAGCGGTGGAGAAATTCGACCATACCAAAGGGTATAAATTCAGTACGTATGCCACCTGGTGGATTCGTCAAGCCATTACGCGCGCCATTGCCGATCAGGCGAGAACGATCCGGATTCCGGTTCATATGGTGGAAACCATCAACAAGCTGATCCGGGTATCCCGCCAACTGCTGCAGGAATTGGGGCGCGAACCGACGCCGGAAGAAATCGCGAAGGAAATGGAACTGAGCACGGATAAAGTCCGCGAAATCATGAAGATCGCACAGGAACCGGTATCTCTGGAAACTCCGATCGGTGAAGAAGACGATTCCCATCTGGGAGACTTTATTGAAGATCAGGAAGCGCTGGCACCGGCGGATGCGGCGGCTTACGAACTTCTTAAAGAACAGCTTGAAGATGTTCTCGATACGCTGACCGAGCGTGAAGAAAACGTGCTTCGTCTTCGCTTCGGTCTGGATGACGGGCGTACCCGGACTCTGGAAGAAGTGGGCAAAGTTTTCGGGGTTACCCGTGAACGGATTCGTCAGATCGAAGCCAAAGCGCTTCGCAAGCTGAGGCACCCGAGCCGCAGCAAACGGTTAAAAGATTTCCTAGAATAGAATCCGAATGCCCGCCTCCGGCGGGTTTCTTTTTTTCAAATAGAAGGAGGAAGGTTGAAATGTCAAAGACCCTGTTGATCGGTTTGTGCATACTTGCGGTTCTTGCTGTGGTTTTGACAGCGGCAGCCTTCTATATGTTCGGGCTGGGAATACGCCGCAGCAGCAAAGAATTTCTTCAGAGCAGCCCGGATCTTGCGGGTCACATGGAAGAAATCGCGGTAGACCCGTCCCCGGCTTCGGCGGATAACTGGCTTGCCCGTCAGACGCTGGAGCAGGTATCTATTCAATCGGCGGACGGCCTTCGTCTAAACGGCTGGTATCTGGAGGCCGAGCGGCCTTCGGACGTAACGGCGCTGCTCGCGCACGGGTATTCCGGGCAGGGCAGGGACATGGCCAGCTTCGCTCAAATTCACCATGAGCTCGGGTATAACGTGCTGATGCCGGACAACCGCGGGCACGGACAGAGTGAAGGGGAGTATATCGGCTTCGGCTGGACGGACCGATTGGATTACGTTAACTGGGTCCGGTATATTTTGCAGCGGAGCGGCGAAAACGCCCGGATTCTGCTCCACGGCGTATCCATGGGCGGAGCTACCGTGCTGATGGCAAGCGGCGAAAGGCTGCCGGAGCAGGTGAAGGGAATCATCGCGGATTGTTCCTATACGTCCGTCAAAGACATCCTGAGCTACCAGCTCAAGCGGATGTTTAAGCTCCCCGCGTTTCCGCTTATTCCATTGACCAGCCTGATCTGCAAATTAAAAGCGGGCTATTTTTTCGGGGAAGCTTCGGCGCTGCGTCAGGTAAAACGTACGGAAAAGCCGATTCTGTTTATACATGGAGAAGCGGATACGTTCGTTCCGTTTTTTATGGTGCACGGCTTGTATAAGGCGGCTCCCGCGGGCAAAGATCTGTTCATGGTGCCCCGTGCGGGACACGGGCTTGCTTTTATGACGGACAAGGACGGCTACCGGAGCAGGGTGACCGATTTCGCCAAGCAATGCCTGGAAGAAAAGCAAAAGGTCTTGCAGGCACGGTCGGAAGCTTGAATCCGCAAATGCGGAATCAGCGGATTTCCTTCTCAAATTCGGAAGGCGGCGAACCGATAAAGTTCTTGGGAAGGTGAAGCTAATGGATGACGAGAAACGAACGGCTATTATTAAAGAAATCGAACACTGGCGGAGATCTAAGCTTCTGCCCGCGCAGTACTGCGACTTTCTGCTCAATTTGTACATGGAAACGGGTGCGGACCATTCCAGAAGGGTTTTGGGCATATCGACCAAATCCATCCGGGCCAGCCACTGGAAATTCTGGGTTGCAGCCGTCGTAATTATTATTGCTCTATCACTAACGCTCCTCAATTTTAACTCTTTTGGAATTTCTTTGCAAATTGGCGTTTCGGCCGTATTTGTTGTATCTTGGTATATAATCGGCTTTCGGCAAAAAGAAGAACAGCCTTTCAGGGCCCAGCTTTCGACGGGCATCGCTTCGGCGTCCCTGATCGGTTTCGGAGTCTGGATTCTTTATGGAAACGGCTTGACCGCGCAGTTGTACATCGGGTCCTTCGTAGCTCTTTGCGGCCTCGTCTGGCTGCTTGTCGGCCTTCTCGGGCGGATTCCGCTGCTTCAATACTGCGGATGGCTGGCACTGCTTATTACGTACGGATTCGTACTAAGCCAGCGTCTGGAGCCCGCTACCTGGTACAAGCTGCAGCTTGCCTGGCTTCCGCTCTCTTTTATCCTCATGTGGATCGGGTGGCTCATTCAGCACCGCTGGAAGAAACCGGGCCTGGTTCTGCTGCTCGCGGGAGCGACCGTATGGATCGCGCCCGAGCTGTTCGGACTGGCCTGGGGCACCTCGGCGCAGCAGCTTCTTCAGCTATCGCTTGCCGGTAAAGTGGCGGCGGCGGGAATCGCGTTGTTTGCCTATCGTAAAAATTGGACGGAATGGGTTGCTTAAAATATGGTGAAATTGTCTCAACGTTTATTGGAAATTGCGAAAAAAGTCCCTCAAGGGGCAAAACTTGCGGATATCGGATCCGACCATGCCCTGCTGCCGACCTTTCTGGTGCAGCAGGGCACTGTTCCGTCTGCGGTTGCGGGCGAAGTGAACCGCGGTCCGGCGGATGCGGCGCAGCGCCAGGTCCGCGATGCCAATCTGAGCGGGCAGATCGAAGTCCGGCTCGGGGACGGCCTTTCCGTGCTGCGGCCGGGCGAGGTGGATGCGGTGACAATCGCCGGAATGGGCGGTGCTTTGATAGCGTCCATTCTGGATGCCGGCGAGGACAAGCTAACAGGCGTGTCCACGCTGATTTTGCAGCCGAACGTAGGCGAGGACATTGTCCGTAGATGGCTGCGCAGTCACGGCTGGCACCTGGCCGGCGAGACCATTCTCGAGGAGGACGGCAAAATTTATGAGATTTTGACAGCCGTTCGGATGAAACCGGAGGATGAGGGAGACGCCGCGTTATATGAGGATCGCCTTCTTGACGGACTTCGGGTAACGGGAGACACACTCCTGCAGATGGGACCCTACCTGATCCAGAATCCTCCGCCGGTCTGGTTTGCGAAGTGGGAGTATGAACTCGATAAACTGGCCATGATCCGCAGACAGCTCGACCGTTCGGTTTCCGGAAATGCGGAAGAGAAGCGGTCCGGGCTGGAGGCGGAAATCTCGCGTATCAAGGAGGTCTTGGAATGTTTGCGAAAGGACAAACCGTAATTCAATTGTTCGAAAAGCTGGCGCCCAAGCACTACGCCGTGCCTGACGATAAAATCGGCCTGCAGCTCGGTACGCTGCAGAAGGAAATCAAAAAAATCCTCGTGGCGCTGGACGTAACCGACGAGGTTGTGGATGAAGCGATCCGAACGGGGACGGATCTGATTATCGCGCATCATGCGATCATTTTCAGACCTCTGGCCCACCTGCAGACGGACACGCCGGCCGGAAGGCTGTACGAGAAGCTCATCAAGAACGATATCGCGGTCTATATCGCGCATACGAATCTGGATGTGGCGGAAGGAGGCATCAACGACCTGATGGCCGAAGCTCTAGGCTTAAAGGACCTGGTGCCTCTGGACGAGGTTCACACGGAGAAGCTCAGCAAGCTGGTCGTTTTCGTGCCGGAAAGTCATCACGAGAAGGTGCTTCAGGCGCTGTTCCAGGCCGGAGCGGGCTGGATCGGCGACTACAGCCACTGCTCGTTCAACATTTCCGGCACGGGGACGTTTATGCCCCGCGAGGGCACGAAGCCCTTCCTGGGCGAGCAGGGCAAGCTGGAGCGCGCGGATGAGGTGCGCGTGGAGACGATCGTGCCCGCGGGTATCCAGCGGGCGGTGGTGCAGGCGCTGCTGAAGGCGCATCCATACGAAGAGGTCGCTTACGACCTCTATCCGATGGACCTCAAAGGCCGTACGTTCGGCCTTGGACGCGCCGGCAAGCTGCCGGAGCCTCGTACGCTGCGCGAGCTTGTCGAAGCCGCGAAGCAGGCTTTCGACGTGCCGACGGTGCGCGTCGTCGGCGATCTGGACCGCACCGTCCGCAAGGCGGCGGTGCTGGGAGGCTCCGGCGGCCGGTATGTGCGCAGCGCGATGTTTGCGGGAGCAGATGTCCTCGTGACCGGGGACATCGACTACCACACCGCGCACGACGCGCTGGCCGCCGGCATGTGCCTGATCGACGTGGGGCATAACGTCGAGAAAATCATGAAGCGCGCGGTGGCGGATTACATGAACCGCGCGCTTGCGGAAAAGAAATACGAAACGGTCGCGGCGGCATCGGAACCGAGTACGGAACCGTTCCAATTTGTTTAAAAACGCGAATTGGCTGCATTCCCAATCATTCGTTGTTGAATTCGGCGCCGATAACCTGTATACTAGCAAATGTTCTCGGAAAGTTTGACAGACAATCGCTGGTGATGCTTGCATCACGAGAGGAAAGTCCGGGCTCCATAGGGCAGGGTGCTGGATAACGTCCAGTCAGCGCGAGCTGAAGGATAGTGCCACAGAAATGGACCGCCGATGGCGTCGCAAGACGCACAGGCAAGGGTGGAACCGTGGTGTAAGAGACCACGAGGGGTACTGGTGACTTTACCCCTGGTAAACCCCACTTGGAGCAAGACCTAATGGGACGCGGTCTGCAGGCTTTGCCTGACAGACAGCCTTAGCCCGAGGCGCGTCCGGGTTGGTCGCTTGAGCTGTATAGCAATGTATGGCCTAGATAGATGATTGTCACTTCAATGGTGGGAGGGTATCGTAGCCCGCTGCACCACCGGAAGTACAGAACCCGGCTTACGGCAAGCTTTCCATCCTTACGACATCGAAAAACCGCCCGTTATCTTCGGATAACGAGGCGGTTTTTGAGTTGTGCGCAGAGACGCGTATTTTTTCTGCGTATTTTAAAATGTACCCAGGCCGGACAGCATCGTTAAGGGGCTACGTGCGCCGGTTTCGTTCCGGGAAGGCCGGCCTGTACGGGGCCCCGGCCAAGGGCGGCTTCCACGGCTTTGTCCACATTGATGAGGCCGTACCCGAAGGAAGCGTCGCGGCCTTTGTCTCCGATATCCGTAGCGGTCTGGCGCATCAGCTCCATCACTTCGGTATTCTTGAGGGACGGATTCGCCGAACGGAGCAGGGCCGCCAGAGCCGTCACATGCGGGCAGGCCATGGAAGTGCCGGAAAGCGCCGCATATTGGTTCTGCGGGTAGGTACTGGCGATGCTGACACCCGGAGCGGCGACGTCGATATAGTCTCCGTAATTGGAGAAAGACGCCCGCCCGTTGCTGGAATCCGTGGCGGCGACCGCGAACACTTCAGGATAAGCTGCCGGATAGCCCGGCCGTTCCGTGTTGTCGTTGCCGCTGGCGGCGATCAGTACCACGTCGCGGTCGTACGCGTATTTGATGGCATCGTGCAGGAAATCCGAGCTGGCATAGTTGCCGAGACTAAGGTTAATCACCTTGGCACCGTGGTCTGTAGCCCAGATGATTCCCTGGGCAACGGCATACGTGCTGCCGACTCCGCTGCTGTCCAGAGCTTTGACCGGCATAATTTTGTTATACCAGGTCATACCGGCTACTCCCAATCCGTTATTAACCTGCGCGCCGATAATTCCGGCTACGTGCGTGCCGTGTCCGACATCATCCATCGGCTGCGCGGTCGGATCTAGGACGTTGTAGCCTTCGATGAGTTGACCTTTCAAGTCCTCATGGTTGACGTCGGCTCCCGTATCCACGATCGCCACCTTGACATCCTGAGTGCCTTTGTTGAAATTCCAGCCTCTCAGCGTATTCGTGATTGGAAGGTTCCACTGATATTTGTTGAAAAGAACGTCATTGGGAATGACGTCCGGCTGCTCGGCCGCCTGCTCCCCGGCCCCGGAGCGACCCCGTCCCGAATTATCGTTTCGGCTGCCGGGCCACCAGTCAAAAAACCAGCTTAGCGGTTTGGTGCCGCGGGACAAGTCATTCGTTTCGTAAATATAATGGGGCTCCGCAAAGCGAACATCCTGGCGTTTGCGGAAATAATCCATTAGCTGCTTGGCTTCGAGGCTGCGGGCGGTAATAATATACGTATTTCCGATAAGCTTGACCTTGGTGGCGCCGATTTCGGTCCGGATACGGGATAGCTCGGCTTCGTGCAGAGGACGGTTAAACTGGACCACGACGTCATGGCGCTCGTAATGGCTCGTGCCTTCATGATCGTCGGGATGAGTCACCCGTTTGCTGCGCAGCGTATCGGTATCTACGCTTTCGATTTTCCAGCGGCTTTTATCGGAATGGAAAGATTGCAGCCGGAGATTTTTGCGCTGATGATTGGAAACCTCCTGCAAAATATGCTGGCGTACGACGGCGACGACTGAGCTTTTCTTGTCGGGAGCGGGCACGTTCAGGACAAAATACGGTTTATCCGCTACCGTGAAATTAGGCGACTGATAAGCCTTTCCTTGTAAGGCCGATTTTTTTGCTTCCTCGATATAAGGCTGGGCGCTCTTGGCAAGTTCTTTGGACAGTTTGCCGGAGACGATTTCGCCGGAGGAAGCGGAAGGCGAGGTGCCCGCACCGGACGGAGCCGAAGACGCGCCTGAAGGCCCTGGGACGCCGGCATTGCCGGAATTTCCTGCGGCACCCGCAACAGGATCGGACGGAACCGGGGTTCCCCTTGGAGCGGCCGGAGAGGAACTGCCCGTGGCTCCACTGGTTTGCACGGGTATCCAGCTCAGGCTAATCATGTGGCCGTGCTTGCTCTGCATTTCACGCATCGTTTCTTTGATCTGCTTGGGATCGGCGTGGTTCAAGGAAGCATACATCTGGTTAACATGGAGCAGGCACTGGTTCCGGCACAATTGGTCGGTTACGGCGACATCCTGTTCCAGAACCGATTGTTTATATTTCAGCTCGGCTTCCGGCTGTACGGGCCTGGCTTCGGGTTTCGTCTGACAGGCGCTTGTTACGACAAGCAGGCTGCCGAGTATCATGCCGCCTAAGGCGGCAGTAGGGCGTCGCATGGGTCGGAGGCCTCCTTTCCTTCGTCTGATCTACATAAAAGTAGGGTGGGAAAGGGGCGCATTTTTTATACCGAAACCGGACATTTCCACTCAAGAATCGGGTACCTTTTCCAGAGAAAGTGTGATACTATATGGATGGGCTGAGCCGGGTGCGAGTTCCCGCTCTGTTAACTAGAGGAGGTCATAACCGTAATGGCAATGGATAATGTTAAGAAGGCGTGCGAGACAACGAGAAAGAAACTGAAGGAAGCGGCGGACCGTATCGAGTCGTTTCTGAACACCTACTCTCTTCCGCAGTTGAATGCAGAGTCCGATCCCGAAATGGAAGATTTTTACCGCGGCTATTTGCAGGATACTCGTCACCTGCTCGTTTTTTGTGAGGTGGCTTACGAGAAGCTCGGAGTCAGCTTGCGCAGACCGACCTTTAATGTGGATTTTACCGAAAAAGTGCTGTATGAAGTGTATCACAACTGTATCAGCCCTTTCTTTTACCCGAAGAACGAGTGCTATTCCGAAGACGGCCGTTACGCGTATACCGGACAGGATGCCATTCGTTTCCGCAAAAAACCGAATCGTGAAGTACGCGATCTGACGATCGAATTGTCCAAGATTTTCGAAGAGCTCCGTGAAGAATTGTCTTACTATGAAAATGACTACATTACCCAGCGCCGTATGCAGGGCGAACGGGTTTAAAATAAGAGATACGAAGCCTCCGCGCGCGGGGGCTTTTTTGTTTGCGATCATGATGGTTTCACGATGAGGGTCATGGCTGCGGTCAGGGTTGCGATCAAGTCCGTTTGTCAGGTTGTGACAGGACTCCTTGCGGATATCCCCATAGCCTTCGTGAGACCCTATGCTTGGGGGTGATCGATATGCCAGAAGTCAAATGCGCCGTTTCGAACTGTGCCTACTGGGGACAAGGGAACAACTGCCGCGCGGATATCATTATGATCGAAGTGGACGAGCATGCGAATGCCGACCTGTCTTCCGAATTTGCCGGTGAAGAATTTGATACGCGTCATAAGGATCAGGCTGCGGACCGTGCCAATACGTGCTGTCACACGTTCAAAGAGAAGAAGTAACAGCACACTCGGAATTCCTCAACAACAAGAGGAGGTCTTCATGTATGACTCACCACAAAAATCGCAAGAAGCGGGAGCACACGCGGGAACATTCTCAAAAGCTTGACCCGGCCGAAGCGAATTCTTCTGCGGGGCAGGAGCACACCGGGCGTTCGGGCCGTGAGGAATATGCGGGCGAACTGGCCCCGGGGCTTGCGGGACGCAATGTGGAAGACGCAGGCGCCCGAAGCAGGGAGAATGCCGACTCGGATGCGTGGGTAAGCGCCCGTGCGCTCGGAATAATGGCGCTCGTGTCGTCCGTTCTTTCTTTTTTTCTGCTCCCGTTTGTACTCGGTCCCCTTGGGGCGATTCTCGGGTACATGGCGTTGGCGGACGGAAGCAGGAGAGCCGGCGGCTGGGCAATCGCGATCGGACTGATCAGTTTTTTTTCCAATTTGTTTTTCGTCCCGTTTGTGATCTAGCGAACGGCGGAAAAGGGCCTCCGGGCCCTTTTTTTATAGGGGTCATAGAAGAAATGGGGCGGACGAAATTAGACGAAACCCCTTTAAACCGTTATAATTTGCTCAGACATGCTATGCTGGATAGGATTGGAGGATAATCCAATGGAAACCGAACACGCTATGGAACTGGTAGGCGTATCGAAAACGATAGGCGGCAAACCGATTATCAAGGACTTGTCCTTTTCCGTCCGGCGGGGGGAAATTTGCGGTTTTCTGGGACCGAACGGTTCCGGTAAAACGACGACGATCCGCATGATGGTCGGCTTGATGTCTATGAGCGCGGGCGAAATCCGGATTGCGGGCTTTCCCGTAAGGACGCGTCGTTCCGAAGCGCTTGCCCATGTGGGCGCTATTGTCGAGAACCCCGAGCTGTACCCGTATATGTCGGGCCATAAAAATCTCGTCCACTTTGCCCGGATGGCGGCCGGACCCGTACCGGCGGGACGGATGGAGGAAATCGTGGAGCTGGTCGGGCTGACCGACGCGATTCACGACAAAGTCAAAACGTACTCGCTCGGCATGCGGCAGAGGCTGGGAATCGCCCAGGCGCTTCTTCACCGGCCGACGGTGCTTATTCTGGATGAGCCGACTAACGGTCTTGATCCGGGCGGCATACGGGAACTCCGCGATTATTTGCGCAATTTGGCCAAAACGGAATCGATTGCGATTCTAATCTCTTCTCACCTCCTGGCGGAGGTCGAGCTGATCTGCGACCGTGCCTTGATCATCCAGGAAGGCCGGCTTGTCGGCGAACGTATCGTTCGCGGCGGAGCGACTGCAGAGGACGAGCTGGTGCTAGTCGAATTCGAACTGAAGGGAATCGAGGCGGGAGAGCACACGGCCGGGGAATACGGGCTGCTGCGGCGCGAGAACGGGCTGTATACGGCCAATTTGTCCAAGTCGGCGATTCCTGAAATCGTGTCCCGGCTCGTCGGGCAGGGGATAGACGTGTATCAGGTGGCCATCCGCAAGCCGACGCTTGAAGACACCTTCCTCCAACTGACGAAAGGAGAGGACAGCCGATGAAATTCCTTTCGCTCGTACAAAATGAAATCATGAAAATCACAAGCAAAAAATCGACTTGGATTTTCTATATCTTTCTGCTGCTGCTCAGTCTGTTTGTCGGTCTTCCCATTAAACTGTGGATTCCCGGTTTTTCGGACGGCCACAATTATATCAGCTTTGCCGGCACCGTTTTTTTGGTCTGCTCGCTGTTTGTAACCTTGTTTGCCCTCGTTCTTGGGGCGCAGACGGTGACGGAAGAGTACAAGGACGGAACGATCAAGCAGCTGCTGATCCGCCCGGCCAGCCGGACAGCCATTCTGCTGTCAAAGTATATCGCCTGCGTAATTATGGTGCTCATCGCTTACGCGGTTCTTTTTCTGAGTTCCGTAGCGGTCGGGGCCGCATTGTTCGGGACGGCCGAGCTGCCTAACGAGCATTTTATCGTGCTGTCCAGCTCGTATTGGTATTCGCTGCCGGACATGCTCTTTATGTTCACGCTCGCCTTCTTTATCGCGACGGTATTCCGCAGCAGCGCGCTGGCGATTACGGTGGCCATTGTGATGAATCTGGCGGGTTCGGCGTTTGCCGCCCTGCAGTACAACTGGGCACGGTACCTCATCTTCAACAATACGAACTGGAAGATCTATGATCCCGATCCTCTGATCAATCAGAGTACGCCGCCTCCTTTCCCGGGAATGACCCTTGGATTTTCCCTGACGATCTATGTGCTGCATCTGGTCATTCTTCTGGGCGTCACGATCCTGGTTTTCCGGAAAAGAGACGTGGCCTGACCGGGTAATTCCGGTTATGGAGCCGGATTTTCGGCGAATTTGGCAAAAGGGTTCAAAACGGGCCGCATTGTGCCGATATAAGGTTTATAATTTGCTTAGGGGCTTACAAACGGGGATGAGAAAATGGTATCTATTGATCCGCGATTAATGAAAGAGCTTTTAAAACTGGAGATGCTGAACAAATCGACGCTGTTTTCCGGCGCCGGCGGAGGAGTGTCGGGGGCTTCCGAACCGGGCGAGGAATTCAGCTCGCTCCTTAACACGCTTCTCATGCAGCAAAGCGGCCTGTCCGCCGATCCGGCCGGGGAGAATGCACTCGGCATTCTGCCGCTGGAAGCGCTGCAGGGCACGTGGACGGGCTCGGCTGGCGCGGTTCCTGTTGCCGCCGGCACAGGCTTAAGCGTTCAGCGGCAGGCGAAGGCGCTCCGGTCCTACGAAACGGCCGCCGGAGCCGTACAAGCTTCTTTGCCCGCTTCCGCACGCGAAGCGGCTTACGACGCTTACATCGTTCAAGCAAGCGAGCGTACGGGCGTAGATCCCGCCCTGATTAAAGCGGTGATCCGCCAGGAGTCCTGCTTTAACCCGAATACGGTTTCGAGAGCGGGAGCGAAGGGGCTCATGCAACTGATGGACGGCACGGCAAACGGACTGGGCGTCACGAACGCTTTCGATCCGGAGCAGAATATCCAAGGCGGAGCGCAGTACTTGTCCTACCAGCTTAAGCGTTTCGACGGAAATGTCGGCGTCGCTCTGGCGGCCTATAACGCGGGACCCGGCCGGGTCAACAAGCTGGGTATCAAAAACGATTCCGATTTACTAGAGAAAATGCATCTGCTGCCGAACGAAACCCAGCAGTATGTGAAAAAGGTTATGAATGCCAAGGAACGGTACGACCGGGAGTTTACTTAAGTCTAAATAACGTTGGAAAGAAGCGGTTTCTCCGGCTGGAGAGGCCGCTTCTTTCTGTTTTTTTCAGAATGTCCGGCAAGGTGCGGAAGCAATCTTGGAAATGGCAATCGGCTTACGTCGAAGATAAGGCGGCTTGTGTTCGGGGTGGTTTTGCGATTTAATGAGGAATATGCACGTGACAGGCACAACCCTTAACGCGATCTTTTTCTATTAGAAAGGACAGAGATAGATGCTTTATTTGGATAACGCGGCAACAACCCAGCCTTACAAGGAAGTGGCGCAGACGGTTGCGGACGTGATGCTCCAGCATTTCGGCAATCCGTCTTCGATTCATAAATTCGGTCTGGACGCCGAGAAACTAGTGAAAAAGAGCCGCGAGGTGATTGCCTCCGCTCTTAAGGCCCGGCCGGAAGAAATTATTTTTACGTCGGGAGGGACGGAGAGCAGCAATCTGGCCATCAAAGGAGCGGCTTACCGGTACCGCAGCCGGGGCCGTCATCTGATTACAACAGCGGTCGAGCACGCTTCCGTAACGGAGGCTTTCCGTCAATTGCAGGCGGAAGGTTTTGAGGTGACGGTGCTTCCCGTAGACGAAACGGGCCAAGTCCGTCTGGAGGATGTGAAAGCGGCCGTCACCGGGGAAACCATTCTCGTCAGCATCATGCATGTGAACAACGAGATGGGGCGGATACAGCCGGTCGGGGAGATCGGCCGGTGGCTGCGCGAGAAGCAGACCGTGCTGTTTCATGTGGACGCCGTACAGGGAGTAGCTAAGCTGCCCCTTTCTCCGGACGAACTGGGCATCGACCTGATGAGCGCGTCTGCCCACAAGTTCAAAGGTCCCAAAGGAGCAGGCTTCCTCTATAAGCGGACGGGCATCGACCTCCAGGCTCAGCTTGTCGGGGGAGGCCAGGAGCAGGGAATACGCTCGGGCACCGAGAACGTGCCCTTGATAGTCGGGATGGCCAAGGCGCTTCGGATCGCCACCGATAATCTGGCGGAAGACATCCGGCGTAAGCGGGCTTTCCGCACAATTGCGGTCGAAGGGATTCTCGGGCTTCCCGAATTGACTTTGACAGGCTCCGGCGATGAGGAAGACATGGCGCCTCATATCGTTCATTTTACGTACCCGGGCATGAATTCCGAAGTTGTCGTACATGCTTTGGAGCAGCGCGGCATATATATATCAACGAAGTCGGCTTGTTCATCGGGTGAGCCGGAGCCCAGCAAAGTGCTGCTCTCCATGGGGCTGGACCGGGCGCATGCTTCAAGCGGCCTGCGGGTGAGCTGGACCGAAGAGCATTCGGAAGCGGATGCCCGCCGGTTCGTAGAAGCGCTCCGCGGCGTAATCGCCGATCTCGTCCCGGTGTCTGAGCGGACGAAAGGGGGACGCTGATCATGATGTCTCCTTTAAAGCCTGATCTGCTGCTCGTCCGTTTCGGAGAAATGATGCTGAAGGGCAAAAACCGCTCGCGCTTTGAAAAAAAGGTCGTCAGCCAGCTCCGCGGCGTTCTTGCGTCCTTTGCCCAAGTCAAGCTGGTGACCGAATACGGCCGGGTGTATATCCAGCTCTCCGATGCTTCCGCCGAAGATGTAGGCAAAGCCGTTTCGAAAGTGTTCGGTATTGAAACCTACAGCCCCGTGTACACGGCTCCATCCGACAGCGAAGCGATTCAAGCGGTGGCGGTCGCGCTTATGAAGAAAGTCGTGAAGCGTCCGCAGACGTTTAAAGTGGAAGTCAAGCGCGTGGATAAAAGCTTTCCGTTCGATACGCTGGAAATGAACCGGATCGTCGGCGGCGCCGTGCTCCGGGCTTGTCCGGAGCTCAGCGTAGATGTGCGCAGCCCCGAAACGACACTCCGGGTGGAGCTTCGGGAGAAAGGGGCGCTGCTGTTCGTGGAGACCTTCGAGGGAGCGGGCGGTTACCCGCTCGGCACGAACGGCAAAGCCGTGCTCCTGCTCTCCGGCGGGATCGACAGCCCGGTGGCGGGCTGGCAGGCGATGCGCCGGGGGCTTGAGCTCGAAGCTGTGCATTTCCACAGCTTCCCGTATACGAGCGAGCGGGCCAAGGAGAAGGTGATCGAGCTGGCCCGCAAGCTGTCCGCGTACAGCGGCGGAAGCATCAAGCTGCACCTCGTGTCTTTCACCGAGGTGCAGACGTCGATTTATGCCGCGTACAAGGACAATCTGCTCGTCACCATTCTCCGCCGCGCCATGTACCGCATCGCGGAGACGATTGCGGAGCGGGAGAAGGCGCTGGCGCTGGTGACGGGAGAAAGTCTCGGACAGGTGGCGAGCCAGACGCTGCCGAGCTTGAATGCGATCGGCCGGGCCGTATCGCTTCCTGTTCTGCAGCCTTTGATTGCGACGGACAAGAAGGAGATCATCCGCATGGCCGAGCAGATCGATACGTACACGTTATCGATTCAGCCTTATGAAGACTGCTGCACGCTGTTCCTGCCGCCGTCGCCGAGCACCAACCCGAACCTCCGGGTCATCGAGGCGATCGAAAGAGGCCTTCCGCAGCTCGATGAATGGATTCTGCGGGCTGCGCAGGAGGCGGAAACCGTCGTCGTGACTCCCGAGGATCAGTCGGAGGAGGACGCCTATTTCTGATTCCTTCTGTCGCGGACGGTAGAGGAGAAGGATCCGGGAATGTAAGGCGGCGGCCGGCTGGGGGCAGCTTTAAGCTCTGGGTCTGGGCGGCTTTGCTTTGACTGCAAGTGGAGCCTGAAGCGGAAGGGGAGAAGCGGTGTGCTCGAACAGCTGGGACTGTTTCTGCAAATCATGCTGATCAACATCGTACTCAGTGGAGACAACGCCGTCGTCATCGCGATGGCAAGCAAAAATCTGCCGGCCGCGCAGCGCAGGCAGGCCGTCTGGTGGGGAGCGTTCGGCGCGATCGCCCTGCGGCTCATTTTGACCATTATCGCCGTGGGCGTTCTGAAAATCCCCTTTATCCAGGCGGCAGGCTCGGTATTCCTGCTCTGGATTGCCGTGAAGCTGCTGATGGACAACGATGCCCATTCGTCCGTCCCGCAGGCCAGCACCCTGTCGAAGGCGGTCTGGACGATCATCGCGGCCGATTTCGTCATGAGTTTGGACAATGTGCTGGCGATTGCCGCCGCTGCCGGGAATAATCTGACCATTCTGATCCTGGGGATCGGCCTGAGCATCCCCATCATCATCTGGGGAAGCGCCGTTGTCGTGGAGCTTCTGGAAAAGATGCCGGTACTCATTTACATGGGGGCGGCCGTTCTGGGTTTTACCGCCGGAGAGATGTTCCTCAGCGATGCGAAGCTGAGCGGCTGGCTTCTCGGGGAATGGCCGCATTGGCCGGTTCCGTGGCTGGGGGCCGTTCTGGTCGTAGGCATCGGTCTCTTGAAAAAATGGCTGCTTCCGGCCAAAAGAAAAACCGTGTTCTGACACGGCATCGCAGTCCGGCCTGCTTTTCTAAGGCGTCTGCGGAGTCTGATCATTCTATCGGCCGGTCCTTTGGGGCCGGTCTTTTCATGCGGGATGCGATATGGTAAGATGGACACAATTGATAACGGTTCTCATTTTCATGAAAATAGTGAAGACAAGGCACTGCCGACCCGGCAGGCTGATTTTACAGGCGGTGAGAGAAATGCAGACGGAAAACAGTCACGTATGGACGGAAGATCCGGCAAAATTCCGGGAATTTTATGCCAAACAGTTTCGTGTCCTTCTAGGCGGAGAGAAACTCCTTGAGAATACGACCGGAGGAAGCGATTTTTTGCAGGAAGGCTTGGAGGAAATAATCGGGCATTACAAGGACGTATATAAAAGCGAACACCTTCGCGCAATCGGCGCCACTCTATCGAGCTACCTGAGCCTGATTCCGGCCGCTTTTCTTCACGCCATGTCGCACCATAACATCGCATTGCCGCTGGATCCGGCTTCAACGTCCATCCAGTATGACGGAGAATCGTTCTACCTACATCTGCAGGGAAGCCCCTCAACCTTTTTGGTGCCGGAACTTTCGCGGGAAGAGAGGCGGGCACAATTGGTCGGCAGCCTGTTCGATTTTTACATGAAGCCTGTTTTTCAGCGGCTCCGGGAACTGACCGGGATAGATAAACACTCCCAGTGGTCGTACGCGGCATTAACCCTGCAAAGAAACTATGATACTTGGATGGATAAGGCTTCCACGGAAGAACTTAAATATCTTCTCCGGGAAGACTATGAATATGTCGTCGGGGGCTCGGACCCCGTCTGGTTCGAACGTTCGGGAGTCCGGGACCGGCATCCGCTGGATCTTCCTTTCAAGCTTGTGCCCGACGTTTATAACGAAGGCAAAACGGTGCGCATGAAATACCGCTGCTGTCTGTATTACAAACTGACGGGCACCTACTGTTACACATGTCCGGCCATTACGGAAGAACATCGCTCCCGCCGAGCGGAAGAAATTATTTCGGCCCGAAGCAAGTAGACTGCGGGCAAGCCTGCTGCATTTGCATCCCGGCCGCTGAACCCGCCTCGCGCACCAAAAACCGCCGTTACTCCCGGAGTAGCGGCGGTTTTTATTTGGGCTCGAGTAATCTGGCAAGCTTGCAGCTTGCGGTGAACGTAGCGTCAGCTTGCGGTGAACGTAGCGCACATGGTGGACGGACGGCATGTGACCTCGCATCGTGGACCGGGGCCCTGCCTGCGCGGGATTGTGAGGTGTTTTGTTTTTGCGCGGCGTGCGTCCGGTGCCGGGTGTCTGGGTTAAGCTGCCTTGAGCCGCCTTGAGCTGCTTTAAGCCGCTTTAAGCTGCGCGCTTTTGCGCCGTGTCAGCAGCAGATAGACGCTGTAAATGACGATCAGCAGCACGATCAGCAGAACGGACCAGCGGTAGGCGGCCCCGTAGCTGCCGACAAGGGAAGCGAAGGCGCCGAGCAGGATCGAGCCGGTCCCGATGCCCAGATCGTTGGCGGAGTAGAACGTGCCGTTGGCCGCTCCCCTCCTGGACGGCGCCGTCCGGTCGATCGTCCACGCCAGCAGGGCCGGCTGCACGGAGCCGAACCCCGCGCCGAAGACAGCCGCGGCTGCGGCAAGCGACGAGGCGGAATGGGCGTAGGAGAGCAGCCACAGACCCGCGCCGGTAAAGAAGGCGCCCGGAAACAGCACCCACGCGGGCCCCTTGCGGTCATAGACCAGTCCCGTCAGCGGACGGGTGATCAGCAGCATCGCCGCATTGCAGACGAAGAACCAGCCGACGTTGCCGATACCGGCTTCTTTACCGAACAGGGTGAGGAAAGTGACGATTCCGCCGTAGCAGACGGCCGTACAAAACAGCAGAAGGGAAGGAAGCAGCGCCCCCGGTTCGATCAGCCCCTTGCGGAACCCGCGCCAGGAGAAGGGGCCGGAAGAGGCGAGTGTTTTTTTACGCTCCGAACGGATAAAAAGGGAGAGCAGCAAAGCCGAGAAAGCGAGGACGGTGGAGAAAATGAACAACGGGTGAAAACCGTACTCCGCGGCGATCCAGAGGCCCGTCAAGGGGGCCAAGGCCATTGCCATCGTATTGGACAATCCGTAAATGCCCATCCCTTCGCCCCGGCGCTCGGAAGGGACGATATCCGAAATCACCGTCCCGAGCGAGGTGGTGGAAATTCCCCAGCCGATTCCGTGAATAAAACGGAGCGCGAGCAGCATAGCGACAACGGCGGCTGTCGAATAACCGAGCACGGCCAGCCCGCACAGGGCGAGCCCCGCGGAAAGCACATGCCTCCTGCCGATCATGTCCAGCGCTTTGCCCGCGAACGGGCGAGTCAGCAGAGAGGCGACGGTAAAAGTGCCCATGGCAAGCCCGATCTGGGCCTGCCCTCCGCCGATGCCGGCCGCATAAAGCGGAATGGTCGGGATGAGCAGCTGAAAACTGAAAAATAAAAGCAGGTTCGAAAGGGAGGTCACCGCAAAGTCTCGGGTCCAGAGCGGTTTTTTCTTGGATTTCCGGTTCGTAGCCATCTCCGTTCTCCTGTCCTTCTGGTTACCGGTAGTATCCCCTTTTTACATCGGCTTAATAGTATCCCCTTAATTTAACAAACTTGCGCGCTTTCTTTTAACTGTCGGAAATAATAAAGCCGTACGATGAAACTTGTTGGGAACTTAAAGTCGGAGGGGATTCTTTTGAAAAAGATCATTCATCGTTCGATGATTGCCGGAACGGCAATCGCACTTCTTCCACTCACACTGGCAAGCGGCGCACTGGCCGCAGGAACAACGGCAGCAGAGAAAGAACAGAAGGCGGCATCCAAGAATGTGATCGTGCTGATCGGCGACGGAATGGGACCGGCCCAGGTGTCGGCCGGACGTACGTTTTCCAAAAATAAGCTGGGCAAAGATCATTTGGAGCTAGACTCCTACTTCGTCGGACAAGCCACTACATATGCGGACCGTGGGGAAGACGGCGGCACAATCGTTTCCGGTGAAGTGACCGACTCCGCTTCGGCGGGAACGGCTTTCGCAACGGGCAATAAAACATACAACGCCGCGATCAGCGTTTCGAACGAAGATGTGTCCAAGCCGTTCGCTTCCGTGATCGAAGCTTCCGAGCTGGCGGGCAAAGCGACGGGACTCGTCACCACCGCTCGTATCACTCACGCTACACCGGCCGTATACGCTTCTCACGTGCGCAACCGCGACAACGAGAGCGCCATCGCGTCCCAATATTTGAACGACGGAAATGTGGACGTGCTGTTCGGCGGCGGCAAGCAGTTTTTCTTGAGCAAGGAAGAGAAGGGCAAGCGGACGGACAAAACGATCATTCCGGACTTCGAAAAAGAAGGCTACAAAGTCGTGTACGACAAGCAGGGGCTGGCATCGCTGGACGGCAAAACCGGAAAAGCGCTCGGCCTGTTCGGAAACTCCCACGTGGATTATGTGCTGGACCGCACGAATACCGTCCCTAATCTCGCGGAAATGACCAGCAAAGCGATCGACATTCTTTCAGCGAATCCGAAAGGGTTTACGATGATGGTGGAAGGCGGACGCATCGACCATGCGGGACATGCGAACGATCTGCCGTCCGTCGTGCAGGAAATGCTCGATTTCGACGCGGCCGTTAAAGTGGCCATGGATTTTGCGAAAAAAGACGGCAACACATCCGTCGTCGTAACGGCGGATCACGAAACCGGCGGCCTGTCGCTTTCCCGCGACAATATTTATGAGATCAACGTGGACGCTTGGGACGACCAGCAAAAATCGTCGGAACTGATCGGCGGAGAACTTAAAAACGCCAAAACCGTCGAGGACGTAAAAGCACTCGTAGCCAAATATACCGGCCATACGGATCTGACCGACGATGAAGCGAAATTCATTCTCGCCGGAGACGGCTCTTCGTACAAGCAGGAAGGCGCATTTAACGCCGTGATGTCCAAGCGCTATCTCGTAGGCTGGTCGGGACACGGACATTCCGCTGTCGACGTGGGCGTATGGGCGTACGGTCCTATCGCCGAGAAGGTCAAAGGCCAGATCGACAACACCGAGATCGCACGCGCCGTAGCTTCCGTGGCGGGTATCGATCTGAAAGCGGCGACAGACAAGCTGCAAAGCGAATATGTGTACCCGAAATTCAAAGTGACCCGCGAAGGTGCGGTTCTTTATCCGGCCAGAGCGCTGGCTGAAACGCTGGGCGCCCAAGTGAAATGGAACGGAGATTCTCGCGAAGTCGTTCTGAGCGCGGGCGGCACCAATCTTTCCGTAAATATCGATACACAGGCAGCGGCCTTGAACGGCCAGGCAAGCGGCTTCCAAGCGAACATCGACAACAACGTGCTCTATCTTCCGCTGGAAGCATTCAACAAGCTTACGGGCAAAAACTTGACATGGGACGCGCTCTCCGAGCGGATCAAGCTGAAATAATCGGCCGGGGCGGAGCAGTGCCGGCATCATCCGACGGACAGGGGCATAAGCTCCTGTCCGTTTTCAATGGAGGCTGATACAAGATGATTAAGCTTACAGGCGTTAAAAAACAGTTCCGGCTGCCCGGCGAAGGGAAGCTCCCCATTTTATCCGTTCCGGAATGGGAGGTGGAGGAAGGTGAGCAACTTGCGTTAATCGGCCCCAGCGGGAGCGGCAAAAGTACGCTGCTCCATCTACTCTGCGGCGTACTCGCTCCGGACGAAGGGCAGATAACTGTCGACGATGTGCCTCTTCATGCCGAATCCCAGGCCCAGCGCGACCGCTTCCGTTCCGAGAAGGTCGGAATCATCTTTCAGGATTTTCACCTCATGTCCTCGCTGACGGCCAGGCAGAACGCGGAGCTGGCCCTGCCCGTGAAAATGCCTAAATCCCGCAAACGGGAACTCACAGCGGAATGGTTCGAACGCGTCGGGCTGGCCGACCGGATGAACCATCTGCCCGGTCAGCTGTCCCGCGGACAGCAGCAGAGGGTGGCGATGATCCGGGCCCTGATCCGCTGCCCGAAAATCGTGCTGGCCGATGAGCCGACGGGAAGCCTGGACCGGGAAACGGCCGAGGACGTGATGCGGCTTCTCCTTGAGCTTACCGCGTCCTCGAATGCGACGCTGCTGGTCGTAACCCATGATCTTGAGCTGGCGGCCGGTTTTCGGACGCGGACGCATATCGGGGAGCTTAACGAGTGGTACACGCCGAAGGGAGCGGTCCGTTCGGCAGGCGGGCCTGGCCGTGACTCTATTTTGCAAGGGAATATGGCTGAACCTTCGGGGACGTCCGGCTGGAAAGGGGAGAAGCTGGGATGAGTGTATTTCAGGTTATCTGGCGCAATGCGCTTCACCGTAAAACGTTATCGATCTTAACGATGATTTCGGTCGCCTTGACGGCCGCTTTGCTGCTCTTCGTGCTGATGTGGAACGAAGGCGTGGAGAAAGGCGCCGAGAAAGGATACGGTCCTTTCGAGATTACGGTGGGCGCGGAGGGGAGCAAGACCCAGCTTGCGATGAGCACCTATTATCACATCGGGGCGCCGACCGGGAATATTCCGAACGCCATATACGAGCAGGTGAAGAAAGAAGCCGAGGCGGAGGAAGTTTTCGCCATAACGACGGGAGATAATCTGAACGGGTATCCCATAGTCGGTGTAGATGCCGGGTATTTCGCCGTCCGGTACGGAGATAAACAGCTCGCGTCGGGAAGCCTGTACGCCGGGCTAGGCGAAGCGGTTATCGGCTCGCATGCCGCCCGCACGCTCGGCTTGAAAGCGGGTGATACGTTCAAGGGCGGGCACGGCCTCGTCCATTCCGCCGAAGCGGCGGGAGAGCATGCGGAGGAGCACCATGAGAAAGAGAGCGGGGAGCGTGCGGGCGCGGGCCATGAGGGCGCACAAGGCGATCACAATGAGCATGAGGGGCATGACGAGCACGACGGGCATGAAGCTTTCTCGTACAAAGTCGTCGGCATCCTGCCGCCCCTGCACTCTCCCGACGATCGTGCCGTGTTCACGACACTGGACTACGCCTGGGCGGTCCACGGGGAAGAGGCGCAGCACGACCGCGAAGTGACGGCGCTCATGGTGAAGCCGAAATCGCTTCTCGGCGCCCAAGCGCTCAAAAACAAATACGACGCAATGACGGGCCTTCAGGCCATGTATACCGGCAAGGCCGTAGCGGATGTCGTCAATGTGGTGGATAAAGGAACCCAGGTCGTGCAGATCGTTACGTACCTTTGCGTCCTTCTGGCCGCTTTGACTCTGCTGCTGTCTTTGCTGGCGGCGGCAAGCGAACGCCGCAAAGATGTCGCGCTGCTTCGCCTGATCGGCAAGCCGGGACGATACGTGTGGACGGCGCTTGTCGGCGAAGGCGTTTTTCTGACCGCGGGAGGCCTGCTTATCGGCCTTCTGCTCGGCCATAGCGCCGGAGCGGCCGGAAGCTCTCTGCTGTTTGACTTCGCGGGAATCCAGATCGATCCGTGGTCGCTTGCGCCCGGCGAGCTGCTTCTGGCGGGAGGAGCCGTTCTGCTCGGCATAGCCGCTTCGGCGATTCCGGCTTGGCAGGTTTACCGGGTGGACCCCCTGTATCTGTTCCGTTCCTGAACCGGCAGCAAGCAGCGCCGCAGACAGGCTGTCCGTAAAGGCCGGACAGCAATCCCATTCAAATATATAGGAGGAGATTCATGATGAACTATACCCGCACGGTCTTGACGATTCTCGCCGCCGCGCTCCTGACCGCCGCTTGCGGCAAAGAAGAGGCGCCGAAGCCTGCCGCGCAGTCGTTCGGCTCCGCAACCGCCGCGCAGACGCCGGCAGACGCCGCCGCATCCCCGGCCGCGGCAGCGTCTCCCGCGGGAAGCGCCGCCCCGGAGGCGACGCCCGCCCCGACCGGCGCAGGCGTCCAGCAGCCGGCTTCCGCCGATGCGGACGGAGCGGCCGCCCCGTCCGCATCGCCCGGCACGGCCCCGCGGCAGAGTCCCGCGGCGGGCGCGGCAGCCGCAAGCGGCTCCGTGCAGCCGGCAGCGGCCCCCTCCGGCGGCACGGCCGCCGGGACCGCTCCTGCGGCAAGCGCGCCGCCGCAGAAGAATGCGTCCGCCGGGACCGGCGCCGCGGACAAGACCTCGGCCGCCGCGAAGCCGTCGGCGGCCCCGGCCAAATCTTCGTCCCCCGTGCTGAAGTGGACGGAGTTCTTCGACGACGAGAAGCAGGCGACGCCGTCGAACAAATTCTGGGATCTCAACGGGAAAAGCGTAGAGATCCGGGGGTTTATGGGCGAAGTCCTGTCCTTCGACAAGCACTGGTTTCTGCTCATTCCCGCGCCCGGGGCGGAATGCCCTTTTGACAACGGGGACGAGACGTACTGGAACAAGATTATGATCGTATTCGTGCCGAAGGAGACGAAGCTGCGCTACACGTCAGGTCCCCTTAAAATCAAGGGCAGACTCGACGTGGGCATTAAAGTCGACGAGTCCGGCTACAAAACGATGTTTCGGCTCTACGACGCCTCTTTTGAATCGATAAAAGAATAGCTTGGCCGCATTTCCGCCCGAGGATTGGCTCTAGCCAGCATTTCCCGTTTGCGATAAACTGGAAATAAAAAGCGTGTCGATACCGGGCGGAATTGTCCGCGGACGCGGAGGATCGGGCTGCCGGACTTCCAAGATACGGAGATGGCGATAAGGAAACCTCCCCGCTATTCCGGCAATCCGCAGATCCGCAAGCCGCCAAGGTATCGTCCGAATACAGGGGGATCGCAGATGTCGAACAAACCGTTATCTATGGGAATCATTCTTGTCGGGGTGGCTCTAGTTCTGCTGCTCGGAAAAATCGGCTTTTTCACGTTCATCGGAGCGCTTTTGTGGCCGCTTGTGCTGCTCGTGCTGCCCGGCCTTGTGCTGCACGCTCTCGTCTTCAACCGGACATTACCGTCCGCGGCGGTTTTTCCGGGCGGCGTTCTCGTTACGTACGGCATCCTCTTTTTTCTGTGCAGCCTGTTCGGCTGGGGACTCATGTCCATTCTATGGCCGGGGTTCATTTTCGGGATCGCGGTCGGGCTCTATGAACTCGTTTATTTCGAAAAGAGCCGGGATAACGGACTGCGGATGATTGCCATCGGACTCGCGCTCGTCTCCGTCGTGCTGCTGCTCTTCAACCTGGTGTTTACGGTGAGCATCTACGTGTTTATCGTACTTCTGCTGGCGGCCGGCGCCGTACTGATCGTATCGGGTAAAAGAATCTGGTAGCATGTAAAGAGCGGAAAGAGGAGAATAAAACCTCTTTTGCTGCCGAAAAATCTTGCTTTTAGAAGTTCAATCGCGTATAATCGGAACGTTGTAGCGTCGGAATGCATCCGGCGCTTATTTTGAAACAGATCCCGGTCGGGTGCTTCTGCGGTTCTCGCAACTGTCCCGGCAGACCGCCCGGTTTACAAAGCTGTCAAAGCTGTCAAAGCAGTCCCAGACAGGCATGTTCCCCGGAACGGCCGAAGCTCCGGCTTGCGGCTTTCCGCGTCACATACGGTACCACAACGTTTTTGCCAAGTTTCATGGCTTTGCCTATTCAATAAAAGCGCTTTGCGCCCAAGGAGAGAGGACCTACCTTTATGTTTCCCAGAGAAAAAATCCGCAACATCGCGATCATTGCACACGTTGACCACGGTAAAACCACGCTAGTCGATAAGCTGCTTCAACAGTCCGGTACATTCCGCGATAACGAAGCCGTTCAGGAACGCGCCATGGATTCCGGCGATTTGGAACGGGAACGCGGCATTACCATCCTTGCCAAAAATACGGCTATTAACTATAAAGACCACTTGATCAACATCATGGATACTCCCGGACACGCCGATTTCGGCGGAGAAGTGGAACGGATTATGAAAATGGTTGACGGTGTTCTTCTGGTCGTCGATGCTTTTGAAGGAACGATGCCCCAAACGAAGTTCGTGCTTCGTAAAGCACTCGAGCAGAACCTGACTCCGGTTGTCGTCGTGAACAAAATCGACCGTCCGAACGCTCGCCCGCTCGAAGTTATTGATGAAGTGCTGGATCTGTTCATCGAACTGGGCGCCAATGACGATCAACTGGAATTCCCAGTTGTTTACGCATCCGCCCTGCAGGGCACGTCCAGCTTGGATCACGATAATCAAGGCGAGAATATGCTGGCTCTTTACGAGACGATCGTCAGCCATATCCCGCATCCGACGGAAAGTGTGGACGAGCCTCTTCAATTCCTCGTTACCCTGATGGACTTCAACGAATACCTCGGAAGAATCGGGATCGGCCGTGTGAACCGCGGTATCATCAAGCAAGGGCAGACCGTGGCCGTTATGACCCGCGAAGGCGGAATGAAGCAGGCGCGCATCGAGAAACTGTTCGGTTTCCAAGGCTTGAAGCGTGTTGAAATCGAGCAGGCGGGCGCCGGTGACATTATCGCGATCGCCGGTATTAAGGACATTAACATCGGCGAGACGATTGCCGATCCGGCTAACCCGGAAGCCCTGCCGGTTCTGAAAATCGACGAGCCTACACTGCAGATGACGTTTATCGTCAACAACAGTCCTTTTGCAGGCCGCGAAGGCAAATGGGTGACATCCCGCAAGCTTCGCGAGCGTCTGTTCAACGAGCTGGAAACGGACGTTTCCCTGCGCGTGGAAGAAACCGACAGCCCGGATATGTTTATCGTATCGGGACGCGGTGAGCTTCACCTCGGCATTCTTATCGAAAATATGCGCCGTGAAGGCTTCGAACTTCAAGTTTCCAAGCCGGAAGTCATTATCCGTCACATCGACGGTCAGAAAATGGAGCCGATCGAGCGTCTTCTGATCGACGTACCGGAAGACAGCATGGGCGCCGTAATGGAAAGCCTCGGAACGCGCAAAGCCGAAATGGTGAACATGGTGAACCACGGCAACGGCAACGTTCGTCTGGAGTTCCTGATCCCGGCCCGCGGCTTGATCGGTTACCGGACGAACTTCCTGACGCTGACACGCGGTTACGGCATCATGAACCATGCTTTCGACAGCTACGGCCCTTATGCCGGTGCGGGTGTCGGCGGCCGTCACGAAGGCGTGCTGGTTTCCATGGAGAACGGTGTAGCTACCACATACGGTCTGATGTCGATCGAAGACCGCGGTACGCTCTTCGTAACGCCGGCTACTGAAGTGTACGAAGGCATGATCGTTGGCGAGCATACGCGCGATAACGATATCGTCGTTAACATTTGTAAAGAAAAACAGCTTAACAACATCCGTTCCGCAGGGAAAGACGATACCGTTAAGCTGAAAGTTCCGAGAATCTACTCTCTGGAGCAGGCTCTTGAATATTTGAACGATGACGAGTATTGCGAAATCACGCCGAAATCGGTCCGTCTTCGCAAGAAGATTTTGAACAAGAACGAGCGTGAACGCGCGGAAAAGCAACGCAAAACCGCTGACGCCAACGCGTAATAACTGAATCCATCTTTTCCACGAAGGGAAATAAGCGGGAATTTGTGTTCCTTCGCCTTATTTCCCTTCTTTTTTAACTATACAAAGGGGGTTGCAGCGTAATGTACCAATGGTTTGCCGAAAATTTTTGGCTGACGTGCCTCATTATCTTCATCATGATGTCCTTCGTGTATAACAAAGTTTTCCGGACACGCAGACTGCCGGTATTGAAAGCGCTGATCGTTTACGTCCTGCTTGCGCTGGGTTCGTTTATGCTTACGTTTTTCCAAGTGCTCGGGCCGCAAATTCCGATTGTCCCTTCGCTTGCCGTTGCGATTTTGCTTATGCTGATTTTGCGGATCCGTTATTTTGTCGAGGGACGGCGCAAGAAGAAAGATTCCGGACCAACAGGACAGTAAGGATATGCTGGCTGACATCTGATTACAAACCGGGGGGCGAATTCTATGACGCTTCAGGACGCTTTGTTCAACTGGCTGCAAATCCGCATTGTGGCCGATGCAAGACCTCTTGACGAGGCGGCAGGGAAAACGATCGACTTCTTTGAAGAGATTTTGCGGGAAGATCATGGTGTAAGCGAATTTGAGAAGACCGAGGCGGATGAGTACCGTCTGCGGATCGACTATGTGCGGCAGGGGGAGAAGTATTCCGTCTTTTTCGACCGTGAGCATGCCGAGCGCCTGCTTGCCGATATCGGTTCCAACCCCAAATATAACGAATAACGGGCGGTCTTTTCATGCCGGGATAGACAGGGGTGACATATCTTCCTTGTGAAGACGAATACAATGGTTGTATCTGTCGCTAAAGGAGTGTGAATCCGTGTCTGACCGCTGCTGTACATAGCGTGAAGCTTTTTCCATATGATATAATGAAATCAGGCGGGCCTTGGTTCGCTAACAGCACTTATTTAAAATGATGCAGGAGGCGCTGCAGGCATGGCGGAAGAAATTACAGCTCTCTCGGAACAATTGATTGCGGAATTTCAAAAGGAAAAGCTCGTCCTGCTGCATACGATCGACTCGGAAACGGGAGCACCTACGGCTAATGCCATTTCGTGGGTATATGCGCCGGACCCGGGAAGAATACGCTTTGCTGTTGACAAGCGCTCCCGTCTGATTGCTAACTTGGAGAAGAACCCGTCGGCTACCGTTACGATGATTGCCGCGGGGACTGTACACGCTATTTACGCGGAAGCCGCGCCCGCGGCCGAAGTTCTTGAAGGGGTTCCCTTCAAGCTGGCCTGCTATGATCTGAATATCCGTGCCGTTCGCGACGCGATGTTCTACGGCGCCCGTATTTCCGTTGACCCTGAATTCGAGAAAACGTATGACAAACGTGCAGCCGACAAGCTGGACGGACAAGTATTTGAAGCGATGAAAAAAGCCTAGGCACTCTTGTGCCCGGGCTTTTTGTCACTTTGGCGCTTTGTCTGAAAATGCCGTTTTCTGCGGAATCGGCGTATGCGGGCGAACGACGGAAAGACACTGAGAGCTGGCGTAACCGCTGTAACCGCCGGGTACCGATCCGCAGAAAGGATGTAAACCTGTAGCTTTTCCCCAGGGGCCGTATCGTGGTAACCCCGTAAACATTACAGATTCGGGAGGGAATTTCGGGAATGAAAAAAATTTTCGTGCTCGATACCAACGTACTGCTGCAGGATCCCAACGCGATGTTTTCTTTTGAAGATAACGAAGTCATCATTCCGGCCGTGGTGCTGGAAGAGATCGATTCCAAGAAGCGCAATGCCGACGAAATCGGACGCAACGCCCGGATGGTATCCAGACTGCTGGACGCGATGCGGGCACGGGGACGGCTGCATGACGGAATTACGCTCGACAGCGGAGGCAGCCTGAAAGTGGAGCTTAATCACAAGAGCTTCAATAAAATGCAAGAAGTCTTCGCCGAGGTGACGAACGATAACCGGATTATAGCGGTGGCGCTTAATTACCGGACGGAGGAACAGACGAAATCCGAGCCGCGGCCCGTCATCCTGGTCAGTAAAGATACACTCGTCCGTATCAAGGCGGATGTGCTCGGTCTGACTGCACAGGACTACTTGAGCGACCGTGTCGTTTCCGATCACGAAATGTACGCGGGCTGCACGACGCTTCATGTCCATCCGTCCGTCATCGACGAGTTTTACTCGTTCCGGTTCCTGAGCGTGCCTACGCTGAATCTGGGCTACCGGCTGAACCCGCACGAATTCGTTATTCTCCGGGATGAGCTGGGCACCTCGAAATCGGCGCTGCTCAAAACGTCGTCCGACGGCAAAAAGCTGGAACCGCTCTTCATGTCGAATGAGCCGGTATGGGGAATAGCCGCCCGCAACGCTCAGCAGCGGATGGCACTGGAACTGCTTCTGAACGACGACGTTTCCTTCGTCACTCTTTCGGGCAAGGCCGGCACCGGCAAAACCTTGCTGACGCTGGCAGCGGGGCTGCTCAAAGTGGAAGACGAGCGTAAATACAAAAAATTGACGATCGCGCGTCCTGTCGTTCCCATGGGGAAAGATATCGGCTACCTGCCGGGTGAGAAGGACGAGAAGCTCCGGCCTTGGATGCAGCCGATCTACGATAACCTGGAATTTCTCTTCGATACGAAAAAAGCGGGCGATATCGAGAAAATACTCGCCGGGCTCGGCAGTATTCAGGTGGAGGCCCTGACTTATATCCGCGGACGCTCCATACCGGGACAGTTCATTATTATCGATGAAGCGCAGAATCTCTCCAAGCATGAAGTGAAAACGATCGTATCCCGGGTAGGCGAAGGCAGCAAAATCGTTCTGCTGGGTGATCCCGGCCAGATCGATCATCCTTACCTGGACGCGGCCAGCAACGGTTTGACTTATGCGGTCGAGAGATTCAAGCAGGAAGAAATCAGTGGGCACGTAACACTGGAAAAAGGCGAGCGCTCTCACCTCGCCCAATTGGCGGCCGATTTGCTGTAGCGCACGAAAAAGCGGCGGGCATACAGCCCCGCCGCTTTTTCGTTATGCCTGCCGGAGGTTTCCGGTACGGCATTTATCAGTCAAGAGATGATAAATTCCACCGTGCAGCCGTAAGCCCGAGCCGTCCGGTCCATCAATTCGTCATGCTGGCGGTCAACCACGAAGTGAAGACCGTCCGCTTCGTGAAACCGGGCGATCACGTATTCGTCCATTTGCCGCTGGGCCAGCTCCGGCTCGGCTTCGGATGCGGTTTTCATGGGAGCATCCGTGTCTTGTACAGCGCCCGTTCCGAGGCGGAAGACGGCGATGCCGGGTTCGTACAAGTAGAGGTGTCCGGCGCCGCTCTCAAAACCGTAATCCGAAAAATGTCCCGTCCGTTCCGCATGGGGAGGAAGCAGTACGAGATTCATCGGCTCGGCTTCGTAACCGTGCCGGCTGACCAGCTCCTTAGCTTGCCTTAGCTCCTCCTCACGGTTAAAAACAAAGACTTCTTTATCCTGATCGAATAGTTCGACCATCTCTCTAAGTTCGGGATCAAACGGGGCGGAGTCTGCCGCCGATCCGTTTTGGGCGAAATCCACGATTAGTGCGGGTTTGAGCTGCATAATCAGTTCCTCGCTTTCGTATCCGGCGCATTCACGTTCACCCGATGAAGACCCTTCTTCCACGGACCTCACCGGCCTTTCGGGCAATAAACACTGGCCCTGCAAGGCGGCGGATCACGGCGGACGGAATCGGTTTACCAGTTTAGCCCGAGCTTGATGGCCAAAAGCCCGTCTTCCAGCGTAATTTGTTCCACGGAAACGAAGGAGAACAGCTTCTTGGGATAAATGCGCAGATTAAATTCCTTTTCCAGTGACTTACCCGTTGTATCGGGCAGTTTAAACCCGTTAAACACTAATTCCTGCACGCGGAAGGCGATGACGGGTTGGTCGCCGTCTTTTTCCATTTCATAGGTGCCTTTAATGGAGACGTCCATATCGTCTTTGGTGCCGAAGGCCATAACGCCGTCCGGTTTGAACTGGAACGTAAGATCGTCGAACTTGCCGTCTTTGCTGCGCAGGAAAGCGTTAAGCTGATGATCGGTCATTTGAAACTTGCCGCCGCCCTGTTCCAGGGTCAAATGGCTGTCTTTGCCCCCCGGTGTAAGCAGTTCCGGGAAATAATCCATCACGCCGGCCAGCGAACGGAAATAAGTGCGGAACAATGGCAGTCCTTCTTGTTCCCAGCGCCCGTTGAGTTCCTGGATCAGAGCGAGAATCAGTTCGCTTCTTCCGCTGGCGTCAAGTTCCCGGTTCAGCTCGGACTGAAGAGCGAGAATCCGCTCCTTTTGCTTAAGATAGTTTTCTTTGGTTTTCTGCAAATCGGTGCGTTGATTCGCCAATTTCGTTTTCATGGCGCCCAGCTCGCGGTAAGCGTCTTGATGAGCCGTCAGCGAACGGTGATCATGATCGAGGATGATGTCCAAATACTCGTACGTTTTGAGCAGATCCGGCAGCGAGCGGACCGACAGCAGGACGGACCAGAGCGATTCACGCTCGCCGGCATAATAGGAACGGATGACCTTACCCGCCCGTTTTTTCGCATCTTTAACGACGATTTCCTGGGCGGCGATCTTTTTCTCCGTATCGGTCAGCTGCCCGCCAAGCTTGACGTCTTCCTCTACGAGACGGGCGATTTCACGGTCAATTTCATGGACCGTCAGCCCTTTCTGCAGAAGGGCTTCGGTTTCTTTCTTTTCCGCTTCCGTCCTGTTTTCCGCATAAATCGGAACGAAAAGGAGGCTTGTCCCGATCAGAAGGGCGCAGAAGGTGAGGGAGAATTTTTTCAAAATCATGTGGCGACCCCTTTAATTCCGAAATTATCCCATTCTATGAGAACGGGTTCAAAAAAATACTTACCTCCCGCAGGCGGAAAGTAAGCAGCATGCTCTATTGTTTGCCGGCTCTGCCAAGACTCTTGAGAACTTCATCGATAGACTTGGTTTGCCGGGGCAGCGGCTTCCGAAATTCCGGTGTTTGGTTAACGGCATCGAAAGACTGCTGGAAAGAGAAAGTCTGGGCCGATGCGGAAGATTTATTCCCTCCGGGGCCGGTAAACTTAAATTCCATATCGAGCTTTCGTAAAAAACCTTCCTTATCGACAAGGACCGTCCATTTACCAGGGCGGATAACTTAAACGAGCTTGCCGAACGCCCGAATTCGGCGGCCTGCGCTTCGGAAATAAGCCCGTTTGATTTCAGCGCTTCCAGAAAACGGGGGAGCTTCTCCTGTACCTTCTTATTCCAGGCGCCTGCGTTCATACGGGTTACGGAGGCCGTGTACGACTGGGCTGCCGAACCGTCCGTCAGCTTGACTTCCCCGTCATGCTCAAACCAGGCTTCGTCGGCTCCTTCCTGCAGAAGCTTGGACAAATCGGAATAAAGCCGGGAGAGATGCTCCAGCGTGGGAGAAGCCGCGGTTTTCGGAACCGTGCCCGTCTTATCTCCTGCGGAAGCCGGAGAGTCCGGCGGCAGCCCCAGCCGTGTCACGAAATATTCGTTATCCGGGTTAAGAAGTGGCATATGGAAAAACAATTTGTTATCTTGGAAAAGAAGAGGGACCGTCAGTTCGGCCGAACCGCTCCGCGAAGCTGCCTTGAGATCGGATTCCCATCGGACCGGATTTAAGGAAGCGGCGCCTTTCCATTCCAGCTTGCTGTCCTTGAGAAACGAAAACAGCTGCCCCGGCACTGTGGACGAATCTCCTGCCGGAAGCCCGTCCAGATGAAGATCGGCCCCGCCCGCGAAAGCGAAAGCGTTCATCTCCGCCTGCTTGTGCAGGGCGCCTTTGACGGCGGCCCTGGCAGCTTCGCGCTCCGAACAGCCGGATATGAGAACGGCGGGAATGGCAATGGCTATAGAAAGTGAAATGAATGCTTTGAACATGCTGGGAATCCCCTTCCTTTTCTACCTTTTCTATTATATCTATTCAGGTTCTATTTGTCTTTATCCCTACAATTTTCCTGGAGGCGAGAAAATGAGCGGATTTAGCGGTCATCGGGGCATTCCTTCGGGAGCCGGAGAAGCCGCGGCGGATGCCGGCCACCCGGAAATCGTCGAGATTTTGAAAAGAAAAATAGAAGAAGAGGGACCTCTTCCTTTTCAGGATTATATGACGATTTGTCTGTATCACCCGGAGTTTGGCTATTACCGCCGCGAAGAGGCCAAAATCGGACGGGACGGGGATTTTTACACGAGCTCCAATCTGGGAAGCGTGATGGGAGAGATCGTCGCGGGCGAGCTGCTGGCTTATGCCGGAAGCGTGCCTTCCGGCAGGCCCGTCGAATTCGTCGAATTCGGCGGAGGCACGGGCCGGCTGGCCCGGCACGTGCTGGACGCGCTGCGCAGCCGCAGCCCGGAGCAGTACGCGTCCGTTTCGATCACGGCGATCGAATCGAGCGCGTACCACCGCGCCCTGCAGCGGGAGACGCTGCGGGAGCATGCGGACCGCCTCCGGTTCCTGACGGAGGCGGAGTGGCTCGCCGAGCCGGCCGGCGGCGGAGTGTTCGCCGTCGCCAACGAGCTGGCGGACGCGATGCCGGTGCACCGCGTCCGCTGCCGGGACGGCCGGCTCGAATTCGGTGCGGTCGGATGGGACGACCGCACGGGATTTACCGAGCGGTGGTTGCCGCTCGGAGCAGACCACCCGGCCGCGCTGCATCTCGGCCGCGAGGGGATCCGCCTGGCCGACGGGCAGCAGGCGGAAGTGAATCTTGGCGCGGGGGAGTGGATCTCCCGCGCCGCGGGGCGCATCCGCAGCGGACGGCTGCTGCTGGTGGACTACGGCGATACCGCCGGAGAGCTCTATGCGTCCCACCGGATGAACGGGACGCTGATGTGCTACCGGCGGCATATCGCCGACGACAATCCTTACGCCGCCGCGGGGCGTAAGGATATCACCGCGCACGTCGATTTCACGGTGTGCATGCGGGCGGCCCGGGCGGCGGGATGGACCGTCGCCCGGTACGAGACGCAGCGCGAGTTCCTCGTGCGCGGCGGCATTCTCGGCCGGCTCGTGGAGCATGCCGGCCGGGATCCGTTCAGCCCGGAAGCGAAGGCGAACCGGGCGATCCGGCAGCTGCTCATCAGTGACGGAATGAGCGAGCTGTTCAAGGTGCTGACGCTTGAGCGCGAAGACAGCCGAATCCGCGATTGAAGCAAAACCGGTTTAGCGATGAGCGGACGCGAATGTCTTCAAATCCAACGAAAAAAAGGTGATCCGCGAGTTCAATCGCGAATCACCTTTTTTGCTCAAGCGCCGTATGTAATTAGAGAGGCATTTTGAACACGGACCAGTACGTGAATCCGGTAAACGAAATAACCATATAGCCCCAGAACAATACGATGTATGTACGTTCCGACAGCTTCAGATAGCCAAGTAGTACGAATACGACGGTTTGAAAAAAGAACAACATGGACATGGGATACATTTCTCCCGCCAGACTCATCAGGGCGATCACCAGAGTCCAGAAACCCAGAACTCGGAACATGCGATCCATGAAAACTTCCCCCTCTCCTACCACGATGCGAAATAATCTAATCTTCATTATACCCAGCATACCCTGTAGTGTAAACATCCAATCGTCTACCTTTGTTAAAAAGTTGTGACAAGCATTGCCAATTCCGGAGGAAGCTCCCTCGATTGTCTCTTAACCGGTCTTCTTTTAGGTATGAGTGTCATAAAAATTGGAAATACCAAATAGTATCAAATAGATTCTATGAAATCTGCCAGGGGCATAGAGATATTACGAGCGGAACCGTTCAAGGATAAATCTCCTGCCCGGCTTATGAACGGTCCGGCCGATTGGGCATGAAAGTCGAATGCGCGGTAGGACGTGATCTATTTTGGACACTAGGTTAGGAGGATTGTAAAACATGACGGCAATCAGGCAGGATGCTTGGAGCGACGAAGATGATTTGATGCTGGCGGAGGTAACGCTGCGCCATATCCGGGAAGGCAGCACTCAACTGGCCGCGTTTGAAGAAGTGGGGGAGCGTATCGGGCGGACGGCCGCGGCATGCGGGTTTCGGTGGAACAGCTTCGTGCGCAAGAAATACGAGGCCGCCATTTCCATTGCGAAATCCCAGCGGCAGAAAAGGGCGCAGCTCAAAAAGCACGCGGCCGTTTCTACTATTTCCGGGGGAGCCTCGCTAGCCGTTCTGGACGTTCTGGACCCGTCGGGCCGTGAAGTGACGGAAGAGGCGCTTTCCATTGATGCGGTAATCCGGTTCCTGCGGCAGTGGAAGCAGACTTATCAGGATCTGATGCGCCATATCAAACAGATGGAGCGCTCTTTGAACGAGAAGGAAGAGGAACTATCCAAATACCGCAGAGAGAACGAGCAGCTCAACAAGCAGGTCAATGAAGTTGAAACCGATTACCGGGTTGTCAACGATGATTATAAGGCACTTATCCAAATTATGGACCGTGCCCGGAAAATGGCCTTTTTAGTAGAAGAAGAGGAAGAGAGCAAGCCGAGGTTCAAAATGGACGCAAACGGTAATTTAGAGAGAATAGATTAAAAATCTTCCTGGGAATCCTTCCGGTATACTGCCGGGGGGATTTATTTTTTTGAAGCGTCAAGAAGGATTCCGCCGGCCTTGCGGTGAATGGCTGAAAAATGGCGAATCATGTAAGCAAGGAATAAGGAGTAGAAAGCAAAATAAGATAAAGGAGTGGGGGCCATGCTGGTAGAAGTCGTCGGAGGCGGCTCGCTGGGACTGCTGTTTGCGGCTAAGCTGGCGGCAACCGGCTGCCGGGTAAACCTGGTAACGAGAAGCAGGGAACAGGCGGAAGCCGTAAACAAGAAAGGAATCCGTGTGGAAGGCTGGACGGAGTTAACGGCTGAAGTCCCCGCACTCGCTTTTTCGGATGCCGTGAGCGGTTTGAATTCCGCGGATCGATCCGAGGCAAGATTTATTCTTCTGGCAGTAAAACAGACGGCTTTTACGAAGGAATTGGCGTCTTATCTGATTACTTCCATGGAGAAAGGCGCGGGGCTTGTTTCGCTGCAGAACGGCATCGGCCACTGGGAGAAGCTGGACAGCGAGAAAGCCCGTCCCTTCATGATCCAGGCCGTGACCACGGAGGGGGCAAGACGTTTGTCGCAATCGGAAGTGGCCCATACGGGCCGCGGCTGGATACGAATCGGCCATATTCATGCCAAGGAAACGGAACCGTATATAGAGAAGGCGCCGCAAATAAATTTGAAAACGGTTCAAGATTGTTTAAAGCAAGCAGGATTTGACGTTTTTGTGTCGAAGAGTATAGAGCGCCATATATGGAGCAAGCTTTTGATCAATGCGGTGATTAATCCGCTGACGGCTCTGCTCCGTGTTCCTAACGGGAAGCTGCCTGAGACTTCGGACTCACTGCTGCTGATGAGGAGACTCTTCGAGGAAGGAAGGGATTTGGCGCTTACACAGCACGTAACGGTTGAAGAATCTTTATGGGACGAAATCCTGGAGGTTTGCCGGAAGACGGCCGTCAACCGATCTTCGATGCTGCAGGATATCGCGGCGGGCAGGACGACGGAAATTGAGGCGATCACGGGTGGTCTGCTCGGAAAAGCGGAGCGGGCCGGGATGTCTATGCCCACTCATGAAACCGTATACCGGCTGATTAAAGCTGCGGAGCAAAGTGGGTGATGATGGGATTGGATTCATTCATAGACGGATTGTCCAGCATATATGCGGTACTCGCAATGCTCCCTTTTCTTTCCTTTGTGCTGATATGGATAATCGTATATATTGTAACCAAAGAAAAGAAAAAATCCACCCGGATTACTATGGATCTCACGACCTTCCTGCTGCTCGGATCCGTCGCATCACTGTGGAACTCTTTGTTCTCAAGCTCGTTCGGATTGTGGTTTCTTCTGCTGGTCATTCTTATCGTTTTCGGGTTTATAGGCGGATACCAGAACGACAGGAAAGGGAAGATGGAACTGGGAAAATCGCTGCGCATCGTATGGCGGCTCAGTTTTATGGGACTTTCTCTTCTGTATGTCATGTTTATGGTGGTTCGCATGGGGACGGCTGTTCTCGGATAGCGGTCTTCCTTTTTCGACATGAATTGACCGCAGTTCAACTAATTGCCGAATTAACGCTCTAAAGCAGCGCTGGCGCAGGCTAGGCGCGGTTCGGAAGTCTCAAATACTCGTACCTATGTAGAAAATTACAAGTAGATTTTATTGACCTTTGGTTGTATAATAGGTAATTAGTAACAGTTTAGCCTTTACAGCTTTTTAACATTTTTGCAAGAGAAAGTTCTTTTTCTAAAAAAGATTCTGGACTTCCTGACAAACTGTGTTATAAAATGTAACATGTAAAGGCCAAAGGCCGATATTGTCGCTTTAGCTCGGAGAAGTGCCTCAATTAGGGGAAGCGGTGTCATTGGAAAATTCGAAATTTTCCGTCAAACACCTTTAACCATAAGATTTATTATTAAAGGGAGGAATAATTACCGTATGAAAGCTAAAAAGTGGGTTTCCACAGCGGTTGCACTGACGCTTGTCGGCAGTATCGCAGCAGGTTGTGGCAGTGACGACAAGGCAGCAACGGGGGAGAATGGCGGTACAGACAAAGCAAATGCCGCTAAGCAAGAACTTCGCATTAACTTCAATGCTGAGCCACCGGTTCTAGACAGCTCCAAAGGTACTACAAACGCAGCATTTACGATGCTGAACGCACTGAATGAAGGCCTCTACCGTCTCGACAAAGACGGCAAACCGCAGCCTGGACTTGCAGCTGCCAAACCGGAAATTTCCAAAGACGGTCTCGTTTACACCATTAAGCTCCGTGACGCGAAATGGGCAGACGGTCAGCCGGTCAAAGCAAGCGATTTCGTTTATTCCTTCCAACGTACTCTCGATCCGAGCACCAAAGCGCAATACAACTTCATGACTGCCTGGATTAAAGGCGGAAATGACATCATCAAAGCAAAGCCTGAAGAAGTAGAAGCTAAGAAAAAAGCTCTCGGCGTTAAAGCGATTGATGATAAAACACTCGAAATTACACTGGAAAAGCCGGTTACCTTCTTCGAAGATCTCCTTGCTTTCCCGATTTTCTTCCCGCAACGTGAAGATCTGGTTACCAAAAACGGTGAAAAATACGGCGGCGACGCTGACAAAATTATCGGTGCAGGTCCGTTCGTTCTGAAACAATGGAACCATGACCAAAACCTCGTATTCGAGAAAAACCCGAACTACTGGGATGCTGCCAACGTAAAACTGGAGAAACTGACGGTTAACATCGTAACGGAACCTAGTACTTCATTAAATTTGTACGAAACTGAAGAAACAGATGTTACTAATTTGAATGGTGATCAATTCAAAGCTAAATCTCAAACGGACAAAGAAAACATCAAAGTGAAAAATGAACTGACTTCGATGTATTTCATGTTTAATGAGAAAAACAAAGTGTTGGCTAATGCGAACATTCGTAAAGCTCTGACCTTTGCTATTGACCGTCAAGCATTCGTTGACACGATCCTTCCTAACGGAACAACTCCGGCAAGAGGGCTTGTGGCGGATGGTACGCAGGACGGCAACAAAAACGAATTCCGTAAATCCGCCGGCGAAACGCTTCCGAAGGCAGATCCGGCCAAAGCGAAAGAATACTTGGCAGCTGGTCTGAAAGAACTCGGCATCGACAAACTGCCTGAGCTGAAGCTCCTCGGCGACGAGCAAGGTTCCGGGAAGAAGACCATTGAGTTTCTGATGGGCGAGTGGGAGAAAAACCTCGGTTACAAAGCAGTCGGAGAGCCAGTTCCGCACAAACTGCGTGTAGAACGTCAAAACAAAGGCGACTATGATATCGTTCTCGCACTTTGGGGCGCTGATTACAACGATCCGATGACTTTCCTCGATATGTGGGTTACGGGCAGCGAGTTCAACAACGTTTATTACAGCAACCCTACCTATGATGAGAAAGTCAAAGCCGCTGACAAAGAAGCAGATCCTGCTAAACGTTCTCAACTGCTAGTAGACGCAGAGAAAATCCTGATGGAAGATATGGCTGTAGGACCTCTCTATTCCCGTAAAGTTCCTTACCTTGTTCGCAATACAGTACAAGGTCTGATCCTGCCGAACTACGGCATGGAGTGGGATGTTAAAGGGGTAACAATTACGGAAGCGAAGAAGTAGTTCTTTATTCCGCAGCTAGCTTAATATAATAAGCAGCTAAAGTCAGAAGGGGACGCACCTCGCGGGACGTCCCCTTCCGGCTTCATTTTTCCAAAAGGAGGACCCTATGTGTTCAGATATATCCTACAGCGGCTGTTCTATGCCATCATTACACTTTGGCTCGTCATCACGGTCACCTTCGTTCTGATGAAGCTGCTTCCGGGCGACCCGTTCGGAGAAGCTGTACTGAAGATGTCCAAAGAAAACTATCAGATTCTGCTAGCACAATACGGGCTCGATAAGCCGCAATGGCAGCAGTACCTGCTCTACCTGAAACATGTTATACAAGGTGATTTGGGGGTATCCTTCCAATTCCCGGCTCGTGATGTAACAAGCATGATCAGTTCCGGTTTCAAACCGTCTTTTGAACTTGGTGTCTATTCCATTTGTGTCGCACTTGTATTCGGTTTGCTGCTCGGTATCATCGCCGCGCTCAACCATAACAAATGGCAGGACCGCACGGCTATCTTTATCGCGGTTATCGGTGTATCCATTCCATCGTTCGTTCTCGGACCGCTTCTTGCTTACTATATCGGCAACAAACTGGGCTGGCTGCCCGCCGCATTGTGGAAAGGTCCGTCCTACAAAGTTTTACCGACCCTGGCGCTTTCGTTCGGTACGCTTGCCAACGTGGCCAGAATGATGCGTACGTCCATGCTGGATGTATTGAATCAGGATTATATCAAAACTGCGAAAGCAAAAGGTTTGGCGAGTCACACGGTTGTATGGCGTCACACGATTCGTAATGCCATTATGCCGGTTGTCACCATTATCGGACCGGTTTTTGCGGGATTGATTACCGGTACGCTTGTTGTGGAACAGGTTTTCTCCGTTCCGGGATTAGGTAAGCAATTGGTTAATGCGATCTACTCTAATGACTATACCGTTATTTCAGGTATGACCATTTTCTACTCTGCGATTCTAATTATCGTAATTCTTATTACCGACATCCTCTATGGTTATATTGACCCGAGAATTCGTCTGGGGAAAGGCGGGAAGTAAACTATGCAGAATCCAGGACAATCGACTGTAAACGCATCCGGTAAATTTGCGCCCTTGATTAAGGACGAACATTTACAGGAGCAAATCGTCCGCCCGTCGCTGACCTACTGGAAGGATGCTTGGCGTCGACTTAAGAAAAATCGACTGGCTATGGCCGGCTTGTTTATACTCATTCTTCTGACTATCGTATCAATCTTAGCCCCGTTCATATCGCAATTTGAGTATAGTGCGACGAACCCGTCCATCGCCAACCAGAAGCCGAATTCCGTGCACTGGTTCGGTACGGACGATCTGGGCCGCGATTTGTGGACCCGCGTATGGTGGGGAACTCGTATCTCCCTGTTTATCGGGATTGTGGCTGCTGTCATTGACTTGATCGTCGGTGTTATCTACGGAGGTATTTCCGGCTACTACGGCGGCAAAGTTGATTCCGTCATGCAGCGCTTTATTGAAATTATTTATTCCATTCCGTTCCTGCTGATCGCCATCCTCCTTATGATGGTGCTAAAGCCGGGCATTACGTCCATTATCATCGCCTATTCGATCACCGGCTGGGTTCCGATGGCGCGGCTCGTGCGCGGTCAGGTCCTTCAGCTGAAGGAACAGGAGTACGTTCTAGCTTCCCGCACGCTGGGCGCCAGAACGGGCCGTATTATTCTACGCCACCTTGTTCCGAACGCGCTTGGTATTATCGTGGTTCAAATCACGTTCGTAGTTCCTTCGGCGATATTCGCGGAAGCCTTCCTGGGCTTCATCGGTATCGGGATCCGTCCGCCGCTCGCGTCGCTCGGATCCCTTCTGTCGGACGGAGCAGCTTCCATGCGTTACTATCCGTTCCGCCTGCTGTTCCCGACAGCCGTATTCAGTCTTATTCTGCTAAGCTTCAACGTGCTCGGTGACGGTCTTCGTGACGCGCTCGATCCGAAGATGCGTAAGTAAAGGGAGGGAGTACCTTGAGTAAGCCCAAAGAAAATATTTTGGAAGTAAAAGATTTGAAGGTCTCCTTTAACACCTACGCAGGTGAAGTTCAGGCGGTTCGCGGTGTCACATTCGATCTTAGAAAAGGCGAAGTGCTTGCAATCGTAGGGGAGTCGGGCTGCGGTAAATCCGTAACCTCCCAAACGCTCATGCGTCTGATTCCTTCACCTCCCGGCGTTATTAAAGGAGGGTCCATCCTTTTTGACGGTAAAAAAGGCAAGGTGGACATCACCAAGCTTTCCAATAAACAAATGGAATCCGTTCGCGGTTCCGAAATGGGTATGATTTTCCAGGACCCGATGACATCGCTCAATCCGACCATGACCGTGGGCAGACAGATCAGCGAAAGCTTGATCAAGCACCAGGGCATGACGAAGGAGCAGGCGCGTCAGCGTTCGATGGAACTTCTTCGCCTCGTCGGTCTCTCCAACGTGGAAGGCCGTATCAAGCAGTACCCGCACGAGTTTTCGGGCGGTATGCGTCAGCGGGTTATGATCGCCATCGCCTTGGCCTGCAACCCGAAGCTGCTCATCGCGGATGAGCCTACAACGGCTCTCGACGTTACCGTACAAGCCCAAATCATCGATTTGATGAGAGAACTGTCCGTAAAAACGGGTTCCTCCATCATCCTGATTACGCATGACCTTGGCGTCGTTGCCGAAATGGCTGAACGCGTGGTCGTGATGTACGCGGGTAAAATTGTGGAGAAAGGGACCGTAGACGAAATTTTCTACGATCCGAGACATCCTTACACATGGGGACTTCTGAAATCCGTTCCCCGTCTCGACACGCGGGCGGACGAAGAGCTTATCCCGATTCCGGGAACGCCGCCGGACTTGTTCGCTCCGCCGAAAGGCTGCGCGTTCGCGGCACGCTGTCCATACGCCATGAAAGTGTGCGTAGAGGAAGATCCGGAACACACCCAGCTTTCGGCCGAGCACAGCGCAGCCTGCTGGCTGCTCCATCCGGATGCGCCTAAAGTCGAGCGTCCCGTTGAAGTAGGAGGGAAGCAGCATGTCTGATCAAACGATCTTATCCATCCGTAATATGAAGAAGCATTTCGACCTCGGCCAGGGCAAAATCCTGAAAGCGGTCGATAACTTCTCGATCGATATCAAACGCGGTGAAACTTTCGGTCTGGTCGGTGAATCCGGCTGCGGTAAATCCACGGCAGGACGCACGATTATCCGCCTCTACGAGGCGACGGACGGCGAAGTTATTTTTAACGGCGAGAACGTTCATAAACTGAGCGGCCGCAAAATGCGCGAATTTCACCGGAACATGCAAATGGTGTTCCAGGATCCGTATGCCTCGCTTAACCCGAGAATGACGGTAGGCAACATCATCGCGGAAGGTCTCGACATCCACGGTGTCGCTTCCGGCAGCAAACGCCGCGAGCGCGTAGTCGAATTGCTCGAGGCGGTAGGCCTTAACGCCGAGCATGCCGGCCGCTTCCCGCACGAATTTTCCGGCGGTCAGCGTCAGCGTATCGGGATTGCCCGCGCACTCGCAATCGAACCGCAGTTCATTATTGCGGACGAGCCGATTTCGGCACTTGACGTGTCCGTACAGGCGCAGGTCGTCAACCTGTTCAAGAAGCTGCAAAAAGACCGGGGGCTGACTTACCTGTTTATCGCGCATGACCTTGCGATGGTAAAACACATCTCCGATCGTATCGGCGTTATGTACCTCGGGAATCTGGTGGAAGTCACCACTTCCAAAGAGCTTTATGCCAAGCCGCTTCACCCGTACACCGAATCTCTGCTTTCCGCGATTCCGATTCCGGATCCGGAAATCGAGCGCAAGCGAGAACGTATCATCCTGAAAGGCGAAGTTCCGAGCCCGCTCAACCCGCCTAGCGGATGTCCTTTCCGGACCCGTTGCCCTAAAGCTATGGATCAATGCGCGGTGACGATGCCTCCGATGAAAGAAGTGGAGCCGGGGCATTTCGTGTCCTGCCACCTGTACTAATCCTTTATCGTTTCATCATAGAACCGCCCGTCCGCACTCCGGTCCTGGAGATGCGAGACGGGCGGTTTTTTTTATCGTGCTGCCGCATATATCTATGGCATACGTAACCTTTCAGCTCGATACGGACGCGGCCGCTTGTACCGGATTCTCTTGAGAATCTTTCGTAGCGGTTTCTTCCGCGGCAGCCTGTTTGGGAAGCTTGAGAGTGTAGAAGACGGCTACGACAAGCATAAGCACGCCCAGTACAATGTAAATCCAGTCCAGCGAGATCAATCGCGGGTAGAGCAGGGCGATAAGTCCGAGCGCAAGCGACTGTGCCCCCATCATGAGCGGATCGATCCACGCGTTTACCCTTCCCATCATTTTGCCGTCCACAATTTGCGGCATCCAGCCGCCGAAAGCTATATTGGCAGGTGCTATTAAAATTCCCGTAACGAAGAAGCCAAGCAGAAACAGCCAGATGTCATTGACGTAATTGATTCCGATCACCAAAAGTCCGCTGGAGACGACGCTGCCTATGATCATGACGTGCGGCTTTATTTTTTTGGCCAAAACGGTCCCGAGAGCGCTGCCGACCAGCACCCCGACGCCCAGGCAAACGGATAAGAGCGAAGCGAATTTCTCATACTCATCGGCTGCGAGTTTGTATTTCAGCGAGAACAGGGGAAGAACGGTAAAGCCGCCGTTAACAAATCCGAAGAGGATAAAGCCGGTAATGATCGACAGCAAGAGAGGCTTCCTCCAGATATACCGCATGCCTTCCGCAAAGTCTCCCCAAACGGTTTTAAAGCTCATATCCCGCCATTTTCCGGGTCCGTTAGGCTGCTGTACCTTCTCTTCAAAGCTGCAGGAACGGATAAGGAGAGCCGAGAGAATAAACCCCAATCCGTCGATTATGACGGCGCCTTCCACTCCGATCCAGTGATACGCCAAAGCGCCGAGGGCCGTTCCGAAGAGCATGAACAAGCCGAACACCGTCTGGTTCAAACCGGCGGCCTGCATATACTGTTCCTTGGATAAGATGCCCTGCACAAGGCCGGTTTCGGCCGGGGCGAAAAATTTCGCGACCGCGCTCCGAAGGAACAGAATCAGGAACGTGAGCGGCAAAATTTCCAGAAAAAGCGAGAGGAAGAGCAGAACGGTCAGTCCGATTCGGATATAATTGGAATATAAGCAAATGGACTTTCGGTTCATCCGGTCGGCCGCAACTCCGACGATAAAGAACACGAACAAGGTCGGCAGGGAATACATCATCTCCGCCAGCGTCATATAGAAGGGTTGGGAACTGAAGCGATCGAGCAGGAAGAAGGCAAACGCCATGTTTCCGATCATGGTGCCGAGCTGCGAAAAAAAGCTGGCGGTGAACAGTTTGACAAACATTCGGTTTTGGAACACATTCATCGATATCGTTCCTTTCTATTTTCGAGCGGTATGTACTATATTCATAATAGAAGATATTGGCAGAATAGGAAAGAGGCCCGCGAATGAACCGCTGCTGCAGCTTGAGATGGGAAGGGATCTAAGTCTGTAGACGGGGAGAGGGAACGGCATTTTTTGTACCTGATATAAAAAAATTAGCAACTTCCATTTTGACGTCAAGGTCATTGCCGTGTACAATCAATTAAGAGTAAAAATCCGACAGTGGTTACGGGGGAGGCGGCTGCAGAGAGATGCCGTGGAAAGCTTATCAATGGAAGAAGAGCCAACCTTTAACCGAGGATTACATCCATCATTTCGACCGTGTGTCGGCATTGTTTGATTATAATCCATGGGATAAAGGAAGTTTGCAACGCCGCGCCGAAGCGGTCCGCCATACGGAAGGAAACCGGGCGGACCGGAAGCGTCTGGCCGAGGTGCTGCTTGAATATAACCGCCGTATAGGCAACCGGGAGACGGCGCTCCGTGCGGCCGCCGGACTGGCCGAGGAGAATTCGCTTACCGTAGTGGGAGGCCAGCAGGCCGGCTTGTTCGGGGGACCGCTGCTTGTCATCTATAAAGCGATTACCGTTCTTATCGCCGCAAGGCAAGCTCAGGCGGAACTGGGTACGCCGGTCTTGCCGGTATTCTGGATCGCCGGAGAGGATCACGACTTCGATGAGGTCGACCACATCCAGGTGCAGCGTCCGGAACTGGACGTACATAAGCTGTCGATCCGGCGTCCGTGGAATTTGCGGACATCGGTCAGCCGCTGGCAGGCGGACGAACTGATTTGGGAAGACGCGTTCCGACGGCTGGATGAGTCGCTGCCGGACAGCCCGCATAAGACGGAGCTGCTGAGCCGCCTGCGTTCGTCGATGAACGGTCTGGCCACGCTCAGCGACACGTTCGCCGGCTGGATGGCCGCGCTGTTCGGCGACAGCGGGCTCGTCCTCCTCGACGCGGACGATCCCGCCCTGCGCAAGCTGGAGTCGCCGATGTTCACGCGCCTCATCGGCGCTAACGAGCTTCTCGCGGACGCGCTGATGAGCGGCCGCCGCGAACTTGAGGCGCTCGGCTACACGCCTCAAGTGGACGTGACGGACGAACAGTCTCATCTGTTCGTCATCGAGCCTGACGGCGAGCGGGTCCTGCTGCAGCGCAGCGGGGAAGGCTTCGCCGACAAGAAAGACCTGCGCGCCTACAGCAGGGAAGATCTGCTGGCCCTCGCGGAGAGGGAACCGGAACGCCTCAGCAACGGCGTTCTTTCCCGCCCGCTCATGCAGGAGTTCCTGCTTCCGGTGCTGGGCACCGTGCTCGGTCCCGCGGAGGTGGCCTACTGGGCGATGACGCGGGACGCGTTCGCGCTGCACGGCATGACGATGCCGATTCTCCTGCCGCGGCTGGAGTTCACGCTCGTCGAAGATGCCGTAACGAAATGGATGGACCGGTACGACCTGTCCATGGATGACGTTACGGAGGGCATTGAAGAGCGTAGAGAAGCGTGGCTCCGCGCGCAGAGCCCTTTTCCGGTCGGGGAACGGTTCGAAGAAGCGCGCGAGCGCGTGAAAGAGGCATATACCCCTCTCGTGGACTCGCTTGCCGCTATCGAAGCGGGACTGCCGGAGCTGGGGCATACTAACCTGGATAAGATCCTTCACCAAATCGATTACCTGGAACGCAAGGCGGAGCAGGCGCTTATCCGCCGGCATGAGACGGCCTTATCCCAGTGGAAGCGCATTGAGCTGGCTCTGATGCCGCTGGGCAAACCGCAGGAGCGGGTATATAACGTATGCGCCTATTTGAACCGATATGGGGATAAATGGCTTAGCGAGCTGCTGGACGCGGATTTGCCGATGGACGGGGGCCACTACCTGGTTTATATTTAACTAGACAGCCTATATAGAAGAAGATTTTAGCAATCGAGGAGGAATAGTTGAATGAACGCAGTAGAACGCAGCATCGTAGCGGATCAATCCCTGGCGCCCGAAGGGCATTTGAAAATCGATTGGGTTAAAGCGCATATGCCGGTATTAAACCGTATCCGCGAGCAGTTCGAGAAAGAGCAGCCGTTCCGCGGACTTAAAGTAGCCATTTCTCTTCACCTGGAAGCGAAAACCGCCTATCTGGCGAAAGTCGTTCAAGCGGGCGGAGCGGAAGTGACGATCACGGGCAGCAACCCGCTGTCCACGCAGGACGATGTTTGCGCGGCTTTGGCGGAAGACGGCATCACGGTGTTCGCCAAGTATAATCCGGATCCGAAGGAATACAAAGAGCTCATGATCAAAACGCTCGAAACGAAGCCGGATCTGATTATTGACGACGGCGGCGATCTGGTAACTATTCTTCACTCGGAGCGCAGAGATTTGCTGGCGGGCGTGCGCGGCGGAGCGGAAGAAACGACGACCGGCATTCTGCGCTTGAAGGCGCTTGACAAGGAAGGCCGTCTGGAATTCCCGATGGTGGCCGTGAACGACGCGTTTTGCAAGTACTTGTTCGACAACCGTTACGGAACCGGACAATCCGTATTCGACGGAATCAACCGTACGACCAACCTGGTAGTCGCCGGCAAAACCGTTGTCGTGGTCGGCTACGGCTGGTGCGGCAAAGGCGTTGCGATGCGTGCCAAAGGTCTGGGCGCTCAAGTCGTCGTTACGGAGATCGACGCGATTAAAGCGGTTGAGGCTTATATGGACGGCTTTACCGTTCTTCCTATGTCCGAAGCGGCTAAAATCGGCGATTATTTCGTGACGGTGACGGGCAACCGCGATGTGATCCGCGGCGAGCATTTCGAAGTGATGAAGGACGGTGCGATTTTGTCCAATGCGGGGCACTTCGATGTCGAGGTCAACAAACCCGAACTGGCAGCCCAGTCTTCTTCCGTGCGTACGGTACGCCGTAACATCGAAGAATACCAGCTGAAAGACGGACGTAAAATTTATCTCCTGGCGGAAGGACGTCTGGTTAACCTGGCGGCGGGAGACGGCCATCCGGCGGAGATTATGGATATGACCTTCGCGCTTCAAGCGTTATCGCTCAAGTACGTGAACGACCGTTACGAAGATATCGGTAAAACCGTCGTGAATGTTCCTTATGAGCTTGACGAGCAGGTAGCGCGTTACAAGCTGGAGTCGCTAGGCATTTCCATCGACCGGCTTTCCGATGAACAGAAGGCTTATCTGCAAAGCTGGCAGGAGCATTAATTTATTGAATAGTTAAAAATCGCTTCTTGTTTCCGGTGTAGAACCGGAAGCGGGAGGCGTTTTTTTGTTGGCTGGACTTGCGGTAGCAGATGGCTCCAAGGAGCGGAAAATTTCTCCGTCTGATTTGCAACTTCCCCGATAAGAATGCGTCAAAAAGTGTGAATAGAAAAATATGGAATAACCATAGGGGGTCTTATGAAACACAACCATCATCCGGTAAGGGGAAGGAAGCGGGAGAGTGACGGAGACGGCAAACGGGACAGCTTTAGAATAGCAAGGCGGGGATTGATCGTCGCACTGCTTGTAGGTGTAAGCTTGACGGGGTGCAGCGCTGCCGATAAGGGGATTTCAACGGCTGACCAGAAATCGGGAGCTTCTTCAACTGCGTCTATGGACACAGAAATGTTGAAGAAAGAAGGCGCGTCCAAACAAGCCGATGGGAATAGCGCCTCCCCGGCACCGGCCGCCGTTAATCCGTCCGCAGCTCCGGCAGCCGCAGACGGATTTGACCGCAAGGTGATCTACAAGGGAAATCTCGTAGCCGAAGTGGAGGATTATGCCAAAGCGCAAAGGGCTTTGCGTGAGCTCGTGACAGCGAGCGGTGCGTATATCCTGCAGTTTACCGAAGACAACACCGCCTCCGAAATAGGCGGCACGTTTACGATCAAAGTCGCAGCGGGAGGTTTTTCTTCGCTTCTCGACGGCATCGAGAAAATCAGCCCCACCCGGCAAAGAAATATAACGGGTCAGGACGTGACGGAGGAGTACGTGGACCTGACTTCCCGGCTTAAAGCGAAGGAGATCGTGGAGGCCAGATTGCTCGCGTTTATGGAAAAAGCGACGAAGTCGGACGAGCTGCTCGCTTTTTCCGCGGAGCTTGGCAAAGTCCAGGAAGAGATTGAACGGATCAAAGGCCGGATGCGTTATCTGGATCAAAACGTACAGTACTCGACGGTGGAGCTGAAGCTGGTTCAGCCGAAGGAAGGGGTTCTTTTAAAAGGGGGCGGAACGCCTTTCGGCAAGCAGATCGGAAGTACATTTACCAAAAGCATTGACTTTATTTTTTCGCTTTTGAAAGGCCTCGTCATTTTTGTAACGGCCTTGCTTCCTGTCGCGGCCATCGCTCTGGTTATCGGACTGCCGATTTATTTCGGGGTCCGGTCGAGAAACAGACGCATAATGAAGCAAGTAGAAGCGCAGAAGCTTGCGCAAGCTTCCGAATCGCGGCAGCCCGAATCATCGTTTCATGAAAAAGGCATGGCGATGGAAGACAATGCAGACCCGGTTCGGCATGAGGAATCCACAGCTACGGAAAAAGAGAAACCATAAAATTATCCACAGTCTGGTGCGCTGCACCGGACTTTTTTGTTTTTTTAGCGGACTTATCCACAAAATGAGAAAAATTAATTTTGACGATTTATGCTTATGAGAAGGATTTTCCGTGTAAATGAAGAAGTAAACATACTGAAGTGGAGAAAAGTGGCGCAAAGTGGGGCGAAAGGGGTGAGGGTCAATGTTTATGGGGGAATACCAGCATAACATTGACGAGAAGGGCCGGCTTATTATTCCGGCTAAGTTTCGCGAAGCCCTCGGAGTATCCTTTGTCGTCACCCGCGGTTTGGACCAATGTTTGTTTGTGTACCCTAAGTCTGAATGGAGCGTTCTGGAACAGAAGCTGAAAGCACTGCCGCTTATGAAAGCCGATGCGCGCGCTTTTACGCGTTTTTTCTTTTCCGGGGCTACGGAAAGCGAGCTGGACAAGCAGGGAAGGGTCAATATTCCGAACAACCTGGTGGAGCATGCCAAACTCGAGAAAGACTGCGTTGTGCTCGGCGTTTCCAATCGAGTCGAGATTTGGAGCAAGTCGGTTTGGGAAAGCTATTTTGAGCAGTCGGAACAGTCTTTTAACGAAATTGCCGAGAAGCTGGTTGATTTCGATTTTGACTTATAACATCACGAGTAAGCTCTGCGAGTTACTTAGGGAGGGAAATGGGTTTGTTTCATCACATCACCGTTTTAAAAGAAGAAGCAGTTGACGGTCTACACATACAACCTGACGGCGTATACGTGGATTGTACGCTGGGAGGAGCGGGGCACAGTTCCTTAATCGCCTCCAGGCTGGGTCCGGAAGGACTTCTGATCGCCCTGGATCAGGACGATGCGGCGCTTGCGAACGCCGAACACATACTCGCGCCCTATCGGGACCGGGTCAAAATTGTCAAAACGAACTTTCGACGTATTGAAGAAGTGCTCCGGGAGGAGCCGAGAGCGTTCCGCGACGGGGTCCCGCAGGTAAACGGAATTTTGTTTGACCTTGGAGTTTCCTCGCCTCAGCTGGATGAGGCGGAACGAGGGTTTAGCTACCACCAGGAAGCTGAATTGGATATGCGCATGGACCGCAGTACGGAGCTTACCGCCAAAATTATCGTAAACGAGTGGCCGGAAGCCGAAATCGCCCGCATCTTGTTCGTATACGGGGAGGAGAAATTTTCCCGCCGTATAGCAGGCGCTATCGTAAGAGCAAGGGCGGACGGTCCGATTGAAACGACGAGTCAACTGGTCGAGCTGATTAAGGAAGGCATCCCCGCAGCCGCGCGTAGAACAGGCGGACATCCCGCCAAAAGAAGCTTCCAGGCTTTGCGGATTGCCGTTAACGACGAACTCGGGGCTTTCGAGGACGCGCTGCATCAATCGGTGCGGTGCCTGGCTCCCGGCGGGCGGGTTTCCGTCATCACGTTCCATTCGCTTGAGGATCGTATATGCAAACAAATTTTTAGCAGCTATGTGGGAAGGTGCACCTGCCCTCCGGATTTCCCCATGTGCGTATGCGGAAACACCGGTGTGGTGAAGCTTGTGAACCGGAAGCCGATTACAGCAGGTTCTGCTGAACTCGAACACAATACTAGAGCCAGATCAGCCAAATTACGAATCGCAGAAAAGCTGTAATCAGGAGGAACTTATGCCCGGATATATCCAAGGAAATTTAGCCGAGAAGTCGACAGCAACCAGTCAACGCGTGACCGTTCGGGAAACGAAGAAAGTGATTGTCAAAAACAAGCCGCTGCCTGTCGGAGAGAAGCTCATGTATTTGCTTTTGGTTATAGTCTGCGTGCTCGTTGCGACCGGAATCGTATGGCGTTACACAACTATTTATCAGATCAACAGCGAGATTAAGACGACCAAGACTGACATTACAACGCTCAAAGCGGAAAACGATGCCAACCAGCAGGAAGTTCAGAAGTTGAAAGATCCGGAAAGACTCGAAGCCATCGCGAAGGAAAAAGGGTTAAAGCCAGCCGGTGACAATCAGGTCAGACAAGTGACGCCTGGCTCGGGTCAAGCCTCCATAGATAAGAAAAGTTCCGTCGCGGCGGGTCGTTAGCGGGCAGGCAATTTCGATTTGAGGTGAGGACGTACATGGTTAAGAAAATGAAAATGCGCTCACTACTAATTGGAGGGTTTTTTACCCTTCTTTTTATTGTTTTTTTAGGCCGGATTTTATGGATCCAGGGAGTCAGCGCCAGCAAACTTCTTAATGAAGCGGAGAAAAGGTGGGAAACCGACCGGGTCGTACCGGCGGAGCGGGGGAAGATTCTCGACCGGGAAGGCCGGATTTTGGCGGAAGAAGTTCCGGCCTACTCGGTTTCGCTGAATCCGAAAGTGATCTATCAGACAGGGCTTGCGGACGATATTACGGCCGGGCTGACGGAGATTTTAAAAGACAACTCGGATTCTCCAAACCTGTCCGATAAAATCAAAGGCCTGGCTACGAAGAAAAGAGCGGTAGACCCTGCGGCTGTCCAGTCAAATGGAGCCGCAGCCGCCGACGATAAGAAAGACAACAAAAAAGACGCTAAAAAAGAACCGAAGCCGGAGGACGCGTATCTCGTCAATGTCGAGGTCAATAACGAAGGCAAAAACATCGACAAGGCGAAAGCCGATCAAGTGCAGCAGCTCGTTAAGAAACTCCAGCAGCAATTGAATGACAAAGATAAAAAGAAATACGGTACGCAGGCCGATGTGGGCATTTATCTTACGACCGGGAAGAAGCGTTATTACCCGGGCAATTCTTTGGCCGCGCATATTCTCGGGTATACAAACCGTGAAGGCAAGGCGAGCATGGGCATCGAAGCGCAGTTGGACGAGCAGCTCAAAGGTACGCCGGGCTCGCTCAGCTATAACAGCGACAAAAACGGTGTCGAGCTCGTTCAGAGCAAATCCGTGTATGTGCCACCCGTAAACGGGAATTACGTCAAGCTGACGATTGACAAAAACATTCAATACTACATGGAGAATGCTCTCTCCAAAGTTATGGATCAATGGCACCCGAAAAGTTTGATGGCGATTGCAGCCGACCCGAAGACAATGGAAATTTTGGGGATGGCGAGCTACCCGAATTACAACCCGAATGAATTTTGGAAGGGCGGGGACCAGACCAATCACAACGTCCAGTCCCAGTACGAGCCGGGTTCCACGTTTAAGCTGGTTACGCTGGCGGCTGCGGTGGAGGAGGGGGTTTTTAATCCCGGAGCTACTTTTAAATCGGGTTCCGTCCAAGTTCCCGGCCGAAAACCCGTTTATGATCATAACAGAATCGGATGGGGGCCTATTACGTACTTAGAGGGACTGAAAAGATCCAGTAACGTGGCTTTTGTCAACTTGGGTTATAAAATGCTCGGTGTCGAGCGTTTGAAGGATTATATCGACCGGTTCGGTTTCGGTAAAAAGACAGGCATTGATTTGTACGGCGAGGTTGCCGGACAGACGAATCTTGCCTACGAGGTCGACTATGCGGCGGCCACGTATGGACAAGCATTGACGGCAACGGCCATTCAGGAAGCGGCGGCGTACGGAGCGATCGCAAACGGCGGCAAGCTGATGTGGCCGCATGTCGTGAAAGAAATTATCGACCCGAAGACCCAGCAGCCTATTCAGAAAATAGAGCCTAAAGTCGTCGGACAGCCGGTTAGCGCCGCGACGGCTAAAAAAGTCGGCGAATATTTGGAACAGGTCGTAGCGGATCAAGTGAAGGGAACCGGTAAAGACGCTTACATCGAAGGCTACCGGATCGCGGGCAAAACCGGTACCGCCAACAAAGTCGTACCGGGACAAAAAGGATATGCCGCGAACAAGTGGGTCATTTCTTTTGCGGGTTTTGCGCCGGTGGAAGATCCGCAGTTCGTTCTCATTATCATCGCCGACGAACCTGAGCTCGGAAATAACTACCTGCTCGGCCACTATGTGGCGGCTCCGGCTTTCAAAGAAATCATGCAAAATTCCCTCCGTTACTTGCGCATCCCGTCCAGCAAGCAGCAGGCTCAGGTTACGCCGGTCCAGACGTCCACGCAGAAAGCCGTGGATTTCGGCAACATGACGGCGGCCCAGGCGAAAGCCGCGGCGGAACGCGCCGGAGTGGACATTGAAACCGTAGGCCAGGGCGCCAAGGTGGTAGCCCAGTATCCGAAAGCCGGCACCGAGATCGGCCCTTACCAGCGGGTATACCTTGCCATGCAAGCTCCCGCGGAAATCGCGGTACCGGATATGAAAGGCAAGGCGCTGCGGGACGCGCTCGAGCTCTGTGCGCTGCTCGGCATCCGCACCGCCAGTACCGGCGAAGGCTACGTCGTCTCCCAGGCTTTGCAAGGCGAAGGAAGCGACCGCGTGCTCACGCTGCAGCTCCAGCCTCTGGGAGGAGAAGTCGTAACGCCGCCGGAAGAGAAGCAGGCCGTTCCGGAAAAGTCCGAATAAGTCGGACGTGCCTGTTCTATCCCCTGCTTGTTCGGAATAGTCATGAGAAGAACGGTCATGACTTGTCTGGAAGGGGAGCGAATCCATGCGAGTGTCCAGCTTTACCGTGCGGCGCCGGTTGTTTGCCGCACTCATTTTGGGAACGGTCTTATTTGCCGCTCTGATCATCCGGCTGGCGTATGTGCAGCTTTGGCTCGGCCCGGGTTTATCGGCTAAAGCGGAAGACTCCTGGCGGCGGGAGATTCCTTTTATGGCCAATCGCGGCGAGATATGGGACCGCAACGGAGAGAAACTGGCGTATAATATCAGCACGCCGTCCATAATGGCCATTCCGGTCCAGCTTAAAGATCCGAATGCAACGGCGGCCAAGCTTGCGGAAGTTTTGCAGGCGCCCGTCGATTCGATTTACAAGCAGATTACGAAGCGGGAACGCATTAACGAGATCAAGCCCGCCGGACGGAAAATTACGCTGGAGAAGGCGCAGGAGATTAAAGCCCTGAACCTGCCCGGTATCGTGGTAGCCGGCGATAACCGCCGCTATTACCCGTTCGGCAGCCTCGCGGCGCATATTCTCGGTTTCACGGGAACGTACAACCAGGGGCTTACGGGTGTAGAAAGCAAGTACGACAAGCTGCTAACGGGTATCAAAGGCAATGTCTCTTATCTGGCAGACGCTGCCAATCGCAAAATGCCGGGTTCCACCGAACAGTATAGTGAGCCGAAAGACGGTCTGAACCTGCAGCTGACGATCGATCAACACTTGCAGGCGGTGCTTGAACGGGAGCTGGACCAGGCGATGGTGAAATACCAGCCGAAGCATGCCATTGCCATTATGATGGACCCGAACAACGGGGAAATTCTCGCCATGGGAAGCCGGCCGACTTATGAGCCCGGTAATTTCGGGAAATACCCGGCGGAGACGTATAACCGGAATCTTCCGATCTGGATGACGTACGAGCCCGGCTCGACGTTTAAGATCATTACGCTGGCGGCCGCACTGGAAGAGAAGAAGGTCGATCTGAAAAACGAAAGGTTTCATGATCCGGGCGCTATCGAAGTAGGCGGAGCGAGGCTGCGCTGCTGGAAGCGCGGCGGGCACGGAAGCGAATCGTTCCTGGAAGTCGTGGAAAACTCCTGCAATCCTGGTTTTGTGGTTCTGGGACAACGCCTGGGCAAGGAAACCCTTTTCGACTATATCAAGCGTTTCGGCTTCGGAAGAAAAACCGGAATCGACCTTGGCGGAGAAGAGAACGGAATTATGTTCAAACCTTCGCAAGTGGGTCCGGTCGAGCTTGCGACGACCGCTTTCGGACAGGGGGTATCCGTTACGCCGATTCAGCAGATCACAGCCGTTTCGGCGGCGATTAACGGGGGTAAGTTATTCAGGCCGCATGTCGCCAAATCATGGATAGAGTCCGAAACGGGGCGAGTGGTCGAAACGGTCAAACCGGAGCTGGTGGATACGGTAATCTCGGAAGCGACGTCGAAGCAAGTCCGTGAGGCACTGGAAAGCGTCGTGGCGAAAGGGACCGGCGGTAATGCGTTCATTGACGGCTACAGGGTCGGGGGCAAGACGGGGACCGCCCAGAAAGTCGTAAACGGCCGTTATTCGCCGAATGAGCACATCGTATCCTTTATCGGGTTCGCTCCGGCCGATAATCCCAAGGTGGTTGTCTATGCCGCGGTCGATGATCCTCAAGGCATTCAGTTCGGGGGATTGATTGCCGCTCCGCTTGTCAAGAACATCATGCAGGATGCGCTCCGGTACATGAAGGTGGAGCCGGACAAAAACCAGTTGACCAAAAAATATAAATATGGCGAAACGCCGATTGTAGAAGTGCCCGATCTGGTGGGAGCCACCGTTCAGGATATCTACGAAGACCTGAACTCCGATTTCCTGATTGCCAAGTCCGGCACGGGAAATACGGTGATCAGCCAGGCGCCGAAGCCGGGGACGAGAGTAGACCGGGGTTCAACAATTCGTGTATACTTATCTAATCCGCCGGAAGGCGCTATGGACAAAAAAGAGGGGCGCTGATTGTTTCGGCGCTTCTTTCTTGTCAGGCTTTTGTCCATACTGATAGAAAGAACACATAGAATAGCAAATGAAACGTGCCAATGGTGGGAGGCGATTTGACATGGAGCTGAAGGAATTGGCTTCTCAGCTTTTAATTTGTCAACTCATAGGTGAAGAGACAACAGAAATATCAGGCATCGCTACCGATTCCCGTCAAGTACGTCCCGGTGATTTATTCGTCTGTGTGCCCGGATTCGTGTCCGACGGCCACGACTTCGCTCCGAAGGCGATAGAGCTCGGGGCGGCAGCGCTTGTGACGGAACGGAAACTGGAGCTTGATGTTCCGCAGTTGATCGTAAAGGACGCCAGATACGCGATGTCGGTTTTATCGGCCTGCGTTTACGGATACCCGAGCCGGAAGATGAAAGTGATCGGCATTACGGGGACGAACGGCAAAACGACGACAAGTTTTCTGGTCGAACATATTTTACGTGACCAGGGCTTCCGGACGGGGCTCATGGGAACGATTTCCGCCAAGATCGGTTCGGAGTTTATTCCGATGGAACGCACGACGATGGAAGCGTCGGATTTGCAGAGGACCTTCCGGCTTATGGCGGACGAAGGAACCGACTATTGTGTCATGGAAGTGTCTTCCCATGCGCTTGATTTGGGCCGGGTCAAAGGAGTCCGTTTCCGCGGAGGCGTTTTTACAAACCTGACGCAGGATCATCTGGATTATCACGAAACGATGGATAAATACGAGGCGGCCAAAGGACTTCTGTTTTCACGCATGGGGAACGAGTTTACAGGAGATGCCGGAGATAAACAGTATGCGGTTTTAAACGCGGATGACCCTTCGACGGAGCGTCTGGCCAAATTGACCGCGGCTGAAGTCATTACATACGGAGTCAACCGGGATTGCGACGTCAAAGCGGCCAACATAAGCATTACGGCCAAAGGGACGGAATTCGACGTGGTTTCCTTTGCGGGAACGGAGCCGATGCGCATGAAGCTCGTAGGTTTGTTTAACGTTTATAATGCGCTGGCAGCCATTTCCGTATCCCTTGCCGAAGGGCTCTCTCTGTCCCAAATCAAGGAAAGCCTCGCCAGCATGCCCGGGGTGGACGGCCGTATGGAGATTGTCGATGAAGGCCAGGAATTTCTCGTTCTGGTGGATTACGCCCATACGCCGGACGGTCTCCGTAACGCGCTCGGTTCGATACGGGAATTCGCGCAGGGCCGGATCAAATGTGTGTTCGGATGCGGGGGTGACCGCGACCGGACGAAGCGTCCTCTCATGGGAAAAGTGACGGGGGAGCTGAGCGACGATGTGTACGTGACCTCGGACAATCCGCGGACGGAAGATCCCGGCGCGATCCTGCTCGACATCGTTCCGGGACTGGTCGAAGCGGGCGTCGACGAGAGCCGGTATAAGCTTCTGGTCGACAGACCGGAAGCGATCCAAAAGGCTATTGAAGAGGCAGGCCCTCAGGATGTAGTATTGATAGCGGGAAAAGGACATGAAACCTACCAGGATATCGCCGGAGTCAAGCATGATTTCGATGACAGGCTTATAGCCCGTGCCGCATTAAGGAGGTTGAAGTCATGAGAAAACTTCCATTATCGACTATAGCCGAGCTGGCCGGTGCGAAGCTGCTGATTCCGCCGGGATCGGATAACGGCGCCGGCGGAATCGTGATTGACGCGGTGTCCACGGATACGCGTACGATCGCGCCCGGAAGTTTGTTCGTTCCCCTTGTCGGAGAACGCTTTGACGGGCACGAATTTGTGCCGGATGCCGCCGCCAAAGGCGCTTCAGCCGCTTTGTGGCTGGAAAGCCGGCAGGAAGGCCGTCCGGAAGGACTGCCGCTTCTTCTGGTTGACGATACGCTGACCGCCCTGCAGAAGCTTGCGCACGCGTACCGGAAAACCTTGAACGTTAAAGTGGTCGGCATTACGGGCAGCAACGGGAAAACGACCACCAAGGATATGATGGGGGCCGTTCTAGGCACGGTATACAACGTACACAGAACTAAAGGCAACTTGAACAATCACATCGGTCTTCCGCTTACGCTTCTCCAGCTTGACGATACGACGGAAGTGGCCGTGGTCGAAATGGGGATGAGCGGCCGGGGAGAAATCGAGCTGCTCTCCGAGATTGCCGAGCCGGATATCGCGGTCATTACGATGATCGGTGACGCTCATCTGCTGCAGCTCGGCTCCCGCGAAGAGATTGCCCGCGCGAAGACGGAGATTCTCAGCGGTCTGAAAGACGGCGGAACCTACGTGTTCCACGGGGATGAGCCGCTGCTGCCGCTTGTGCTGCCGGAAATGAAGCAGCCGGCCCGTATGAGCCAGATCCGCTTCGGACGCGGCCATACGAACGATTTGTACCCGACTCTTATCCAAATGGACGGAGAAGGCACCCATTTTTCGATCAACCCGCGCGATACGGAAAGCGACAAGGATGCGCAGAAGTACTACATCCCGCTTCTTGGCGAGCACAATGTCGACAACGCTTTGGCGGCTATCGCCGTAGGCACCGCGCTGGGAGTTCCCGATGCGGACATACGCAGAGGACTGGCCGGCATGCAGATGACCGGCATGAGGATCGAGAAGCGTCAGACCCCCGGTGGAGTGACCGTGCTTAACGACGCTTACAACGCTTCGCCAAGCTCCATGAAGGCTTCCATCCGGCTCGTCGAGCAGTTGGAGGGATATCCGCGCAAATATGTGGTCCTTGCCGACATGCTGGAGCTGGGCGAGGACGAAACCCGGTATCACCGGGAAATCGGCTCCCTTCTGTCACCGGACGCTTTGGCGGGCGTATATGCCTACGGCTCGCTCGGCAGACATATCGCGGAAGCGGCCGGAGAGTCGTTCGGGCCGGAACGCGTCCGCTGGTTCGAGGACAAAGCGGAATTAACCGCAGCGCTCCACGCCGCATTGAAATCCGGGGATCTCGTTCTGATCAAAGGGTCCCGGGGGATGAAGCTGGAGGAAGTGGCGGAGGCGCTCTTGGCAAAATAGGCGCTATCGCCGCAACCTGGCGGCGTCTGCCGCCGTCAAAGAAGCATAAGAGCAAACTCATCCGGCTTGGACGGCAGCTGCTGAATCGGCAGGCCTCACCCGCTTGCCGTGTCTATACCCGAATCGAAACACGGAGCAGCTTTCCGGCAGGAGAGCTTGTAGGAGGATATCAAACGTGGAGTTAAAAGTGATCTTATTCACGATGGGAGTCGCATTTCTGCTTGCTCTTATCATGGGCCCTCTGTTCATTCCGCTTCTTCGGAGACTGAAGTTCGGACAGACCATTCGTACGGAAGGCCCGCAAAGCCATCAGAAAAAACAAGGAACGCCGACCATGGGCGGCATTATCATATTGATCGCGCTCGCGATAGCGGCGCTCCGGTTTTCCGACAGCAACATCGAGCTTTGGATTCTGCTGATCGCGTCGCTCGGATACGGGCTCGTCGGTTTTCTCGATGACTATATCAAAATTGTGTTCAAGCGCTCTCTCGGCCTCACAGCCAAGCAGAAACTAATCGGCCAACTGGTCGTATCCGCCGTAGTCTGCGTGCTGCTTGTTACGTCCAATCACAGCACGACTTTGTTCGTGCCGGTGCTGGATGTCTCCTTCGACACAGGCTGGCTTTATTTCCCGCTGATGACGATTCTGATGCTTGGCGCATCCAACGCGGTTAACTTTACGGACGGACTTGACGGGCTGCTTGCAGGCACGAGCGCGATCGCGTTCGGCGCTTTTACGATCATCGCGATGAACAATACTCAACCGGAAGCGGCTATCTTTTCTGCAGCTATGGTAGGAGGCGTTCTCGGATTTCTTGTGTTCAACGCGCATCCGGCGAAAGTATTCATGGGCGATACCGGCTCGCTGGGAATCGGCGGAGGTCTGGTTGCGGTGGCGATCATGACCAAAGCGGAGCTCCTGCTTGCGGTTGTCGGCGGCGTTTTTCTGATTGAGATCTTATCGGTTGTCATCCAGGTTATTTCGTTTAAAACAACAGGCAAACGCGTCTTTAGAATGAGCCCGATTCACCATCACTTTGAACTGGTCGGCTGGTCCGAGTGGCGGGTTGTCACCACGTTCTGGGCAGCGGGTCTTGTTTTGGCGGCACTGGGACTATACATGAATGAGGTGTTGTAGCAAATGAAGCATCCGAGTGAGTACCGGGGGAAGAAAGTGGTCGTACTCGGCCTGGCCCGCAGCGGGGTTGCGGCGGCCAAGTTTTTTCATGAAATGGGAGCGGACGTAACGGTCAATGACCGGAAAACGCGTGAAACGAGTCCCGAGGCCGACGAATTGGAAGCCTTGGGAATTTCTGTTGTGTGCGGGGGGCACCCGCCTGAACTTGTGGGAGAAGATACGGCACTGATCGTCAAAAATCCCGGCATCCCTTACGAGGCACCGCCGGTCGTCCAGGCTGCGGAGCTCGGAATCGAAGTGGTGACGGAAGTGGAAGTGGCGTACCATATCTGTGCGGCTCCGATGATCGGGATTACGGGAAGCAACGGCAAAACCACGACGACGACGCTCATCGGCCTGATGTTTGAAGCGGGCAAGCTGAACCCGATCGTTGCGGGCAACATCGGCCGGGCTTTGACGGAGGCGGCGGCGGAAGCGAAACCGTCCGATTGGATGGTCGTAGAGCTGAGCAGCTTTCAGCTTAAAGGCACGAGGGAGTTCAGGCCGAAAATCGCCTGCCTGCTCAACGTGTACGAAACTCATCTGGATTATCACGGCTCCATGGAAGACTATGTGGCCTCGAAAGCCAAGCTGTTTGCGAATCAGAAGCAGGATGATGTTGCGGTGCTGAACGCCGATGTCGAGGTATGCAGGAAGCTGGCCGGTGAAGTATCTTCGGAAGTCCTTTTGTTTTCCCGGCAGCGGGAGCTGGACAAAGGGGTTTATCTCTCCGGGGACGGCGTGCTGACTTACCGGGATGCAGAGGGCGGTACATACCCGATTTTACCTGCCAAAGAGCTGGGCATTCGCGGTTCTCATAACATCGAGAACGCCCTTGCGGCATCCGCAATCGCCTTGATCGCAGGCGTATCGGTCGAGGCGATCGCAGACGTCCTGCGGACATTCCGCGGCGTGGAACACCGTCTCGAATTCGTGGGTGAATTCGGCGGTGTGGCTTATTACAACGATTCGAAAGCGACGAATCCCGCCGCTACGACGAAGACTGTCGAATCGTTTGAACAGAAGGTCATTCTGATCGCAGGCGGCTTGGACCGCGGTTCGGACTACAAAGAAATGCTTCCGCTGCTTGCTTCGCGCGTGAAAGCCGTCGTAACGTTCGGCGAGACGAGGGAGAAAATAAACCGCGTTGCCCGTGAAGCCGGATTGGCCGCCGTCGAAACGGTCGATACTGCTAACAGCACGGAAGCGATCGGCGAGGCCGTTCAGGCTGCGAGCAAGCTGGCAGGGGAAGGGGACATCGTTCTGCTCTCTCCGGCATGCGCCAGCTGGGATATGTTTGCTTCTTACGAGGAACGGGGACGCATGTTTAAGGAGTCCGTGCATAATCTGTAAGGAACGGGTAGTCAAGCCTCCTTCGTCCGCTTCCGGATTGCGGCATCGTCAGTCAGCTTAGTTTTCAGGCTGTAGGCACCCGATATTCTTATTCGTAAGAGGTGTCCCTATGGCTAAAGCGCGTTCCGCTCCGGATGTATGGATTTTGGTTTCGACCCTGCTCATTTTGACGATCGGCGTAATTATGGTGTACAGTGCCAGCGGAGTGCTGGCCTTCCGTGAATTTGGCGATTGGTTTTATTATTTGAAAAGGCAGCTGCTTTTCGCGGTGCTCGGTATCGTGGCCATGTTTTTTACGATGAACACGGACTACTGGGTGTGGAAAAAGTACGCGAAGGTCGGCCTGCTCATTTGTTTCGGCCTTCTGCTGGCGGTTCTGATCCCGGGGATCGGCGTGGTTCGCGGGGGCGCCCGGAGCTGGCTCGGAATCGGGTCGTTCGGGATTCAGCCTTCCGAATTTATGAAAATCGGCATGATTGTTTTTCTGGCCAAGCTTTTGTCCGACAGGCAGTCCCAGATCACGCTGTTTACGAAGGGGCTGCTGCCTCCTCTGGGGCTTGTGGGACTGGCCTTCGGCTTGATCATGCTCCAGCCGGATCTTGGCACCGGGGCGGTTCTGGTCGGCGCTTCCCTGCTCGTGATCTATACGGCGGGGGCCCGCATTCTTCATTTATCCTATCTTGCCATGGCCGGTGTCGCAGGCTTCGTCGGTCTGATTATTGCGGCCCCATACCGGCTGCAGCGGATTACGGCTTTTATGGACCCGTGGTCCGACCCGCTGGGAGCGGGCTATCAGTCCATCCAGTCGCTGTACGCGATCGGACCGGGCGGGCTGGCGGGGCTGGGGCTCGGAATGAGCAGGCAGAAGTACAGCTATCTGCCCGAGCCCCAGACGGATTTTATCTTCTCGATCATCGCCGAGGAGCTCGGTTTTATCGGCGGTGCGGCCGTACTGATCCTGTTCACGATTCTCGTATGGAGAGGGATGCGCACCGCTATTACAGCACCAGACACGTTCGGCAGCCTGGTTGCCGTCGGTATTGTGGGAATGATCGCCGTTCAGGTGATTATTAACATCGGCGTCGTGATCGGAATGTTTCCGGTTACGGGGATCACGCTTCCGCTTATAAGCGCGGGAGGTTCGTCCCTTACCCTGATGCTGACGTCGATCGGCGTGCTGCTCAACATATCCCGCTATTCGAGGTGAAACGAATGCGTATCGTATTCAGCGGGGGAGGAACCGGCGGGCATGTTTACCCGGCTTTGGCCATTGGGGAACAGTGCCTGCAGGACCACCCCGATTCGAAATTTTTATACATCGGCACAAGCTCCGGCCTGGAGCGTGACATTGTCGCGCGTTCCGGGCTGGATATGCCTTTTGAAGCCGTAGAAATTACAGGGTTCCGGCGTAAGCTGGCGTCCCTGGATAATGTCAAAACCGTGCTGCGCTTTCTGCGCGGTGTGGGCCGTGCCAAAAGCTTTCTCAGGGAATTCAAGCCCGATGCGGTGGTAGGGACGGGGGGATACGTCTGCGGCCCGGTCCTGTATGCGGCCGCCAAACTGGGCATTCCTACGCTCGTGCATGAACAGAATGCCATCGCGGGACTTACGAACCGTTTTCTAAGCCGCTACGTGTCTACGGTAGCCGTCAGTTTCCGGGGAACGGAAGGAATCTTCCCTCAGGCCAAAAAAGTCGTCTACACGGGCAATCCGCGCGCGACTTCCATGGTAAATGCGGATGCGGCCCGCGGGTTCTCCTCGCTCGGATTAACGCCGGACGCGAGACTCGTTGTCGTTGTGGGAGGGAGCCGGGGAGCCAAAGCCATTAACGAAGCGATGGTGGAACTGGCCCCGCTTGTACATGAGCTGCCCGGCGTGCAGTTTGTATTCGGAACGGGCCAGCCCTATTTCGAATCAACCGCGCAGCGGATTCAGGAGGCGACGGGTTCGGTTCCGGCTAATCTTCAAGTCCTTCCGTATATTCATAACATGCCGGAGGTTTTGGCGGCGTCCAAGCTTGTCGTGAACCGTGCCGGAGCGTCTACTATGGCGGAGATTACCGCCCTTGGAATTCCTTCCATCTTAATTCCGTCACCAAACGTGACGAACAACCATCAGGAGCATAACGCCCGCTCTCTTTCCGACGAGGGCGGCTCGGTAACGCTGCTTGAGAAAGATTTAAGCGGCCGGGTTCTTTTCGATCAGATCGGCAAAATCATGGAAGATTCCGTCCGCTGGGAACATATGGCGAAGCAATCCGCGAAGATGGGCCAGCGGGATTCCGCCGCACTTGTCGTCCGGGAGCTGGAACAGATTGTATCCGCCCGGCAGCGGAGGCGTTAAAAGGCCGCAGGATCAAGCTTTTACGGGGAACTAGATGGGCCATTGTCACACTCTATCCGATTTAACATAAACTACACTATAACCGTGGCAGACACCTAAGGCAAAGCCGCCCGTACCGACTCCCGCTCTTGCCGGTAACGATTACCGGGAACCGAAGAATGCCGGGAAAGGGGCTTTTCAACCTTGAGTTCTGTGAAGGAGGTTTTCCCATGCACCAGTTAATTACAGACTTGCAGGCGGCTCAGGTGGGTGAGGTCCTGAAGAACGAGAAGCTGGCACCGTACACAACCTGGAAAATCGGCGGTCCTGCCGATCTACTCGTTATCCCGCAGGATAAACAGAAGCTGGTTGAGACGATCCGGCTGCTCGGGCAGCATAAGGTTCCCTGGACAGTCGTCGGGCGCGGATCCAACCTGCTTGTGGGGGATAAGGGAATCCGGGGCGTTGTCATCAAATTAAGCCGGGCACTGGAAACGCTGCGTTTCGACGGCAGCACCGTCTACGCGGGAGGAGCCTACTCGTTTATCAAATTATCCGTCATGACCGGCAAGGAAGGATTAACGGGTCTCGAATTCGCCGGAGGTATTCCGGGGTCGGTGGGAGGCGCCGTTTACATGAACGCGGGGGCTCATGGTTCTGATGTGTCACGCATTCTTAAACAGGCTGAAGTGCTGCTGGACACAGGGGAATTGATCATCATGCAGAACAGCGACCTGCAGTATGCTTACCGGCATTCGGTGCTGCATACGCTGCCGGGCATCGTAACGGAAGCGGTCTTCGAGCTGCAGCCGGGCGACCGGAAGGAGATCGCGGGTGCAATGGCGGCGTACAAGGACCGCCGGCTCAGAACGCAGCCGCTGCAGCTCGCCTGCGCAGGCAGCGTGTTCCGCAATCCGCCGGGCAATCATGCCGCCAAGCTGATCGAAGAAGCAGGCCTGAAAGGCACGCGGGTAGGCGGTGCGGAGATTTCTCCGCTGCATGCCAATTTCATTGTGAATACCGGAGATGCATCGGCCGAGGATGTTCTGGCCCTCATTGCTTTGGCGCAGAAGACTGTACGGGAGAAATCCGGTGTGGAGCTGCAGCCTGAGGTACTGGTGGTGGGCGAGAGGTAATTCGGAGGTGAGACATTGGAGAAGTTGGTAATCGAAGGCGGCATTCCCCTATCGGGAGCCGTTCGGATCCAAGGTGCCAAAAATGCGGCGCTTCCTATTCTTGCAGCCAGCATAATGGCGTCTGGAACCCACACGCTGCGCAATGTCCCGAAGCTGCTCGACATTGAAGTCATGCTCGGCATACTCCGTTCCCTGGGGTGCGGCGCCGAGCACAAAGAGGACACGGTTGTGCTGGACACAACCGGTTTGAACAGCACGCACGTTCCGGAAGAACTGATGAAGCAGATGCGTTCGTCTATTTTTCTGATGGGTCCGCTGCTTTCGCGTTTCGGAACCGTCCAGGTTTATCAGCCCGGCGGCTGTGCGATCGGTGAACGGAAGATCGATCTGCATCTGAGAGGGCTGCAGGCGCTCGGAGTTACGATCGAGGAAACCGGCAGTACGATTATTTGTAAAGCCGAGGATCTCAAGGGTGCCGATATAACGCTTGATTTTCCAAGCGTGGGGGCCACCGAGAACATCATGATGGCTGCCGTTCTAGCCGACGGGATCACAACCATCTCCAACGCCGCACGGGAGCCTGAAATCCAGGACCTCCAAAACTTCCTGAACGCGATGGGAGCGGACATAATCGGAGCGGGGACCGATACTATCACTATACGTGGCGTCCGCTCCTTACATGCCTGCACGTACCGGATCATTCCGGACCGTATCGTTGCCGGCACCTTTATGGTGGCGGCGGCCGCAACGAAAGGCAGCGTAACGCTGGAAGGAGTATGTCCCCAGCATCTGAATGCCGCCATTCATGTGCTGAGGCGCGCAGGTGTTCAAATTACGGTGCACGATGATATAATAAATGTGCACGCTCCAACAAGACCGCGGGCGGTCGAGCGTATCGTTACAGCACCTCATCCGTCTTTTCCGACAGACTTGCAGTCGCAAGTTATGGTGCTTCTTTCCCTAGCAGATGGAATCAGTATAATGAAAGAAACGATTTTTGAGAGCCGATTTAAGCATGTGGATGAACTCACCCGGATGGGAGCGGACATTCGCGTGGATTTCAACTCGGCGTTTATACGCGGTGTACCGAGGCTCTACGGGGCTACGGTCGAGGCTACCGATCTCCGTGCCGGCGCCGCGCTTGTCATAGCGGGGCTGGCCGCTCACGGCACTACGGTCGTGGAACAAATCCACCATGTCGACAGAGGGTACGACCGGATCGAAGAAATGCTCACCCGGCTGGGTGCGCGCATTCGCCGGCAGGCTCCCGTACCGGATCAAGCTCCGGTCACCGGTGAATAATGCAGTGCCTCTAGTCCCTTCCTGCTTACAGGAGGGGATAAGAGGGTTTAACACGTTCACAAGGTTATGCAAAAGGAAGCGGGGGTGTTAGGCTTGCCAGAAGAGAATAAAGTTCCGGTGCTGCCGAACCCTAAACCGAGAAGGACGCGCGCCAACCGGAAGCTGCTTACGCTCTTGTTCCTGTTTTTCGTAACGATTCTCGCCGTTCTCTTTTTTCGCTCGTCCTTGAGCCGGGTCAGTGAAATCAAGATCGCAGGCAACGAACTGCTTTCTTCCGAAGAAATCGGACAAGCCGCCGCCGTCCGGAAGGGCGATCATTTTTTTGCGGTCGGGTCAGAGAGCGTACGCGGGAGGGTTGCGGCCCTCCGTATGGTTCAGTCCGTTGAAGTTTCCAAGCATTTTCCGGGACAAATCAGCATCGTGGTGCACGAGTATCCGCGCGTTGCGTTCCAGTTCGGGGCGGACGGCGTGAAGCAGGCGGTGCTTGCCGACGGTTCCGTCGTTCCCGTAGTCAAAGAGGACATGCCGGTGGACAAACCCATTCTGACCGGATGGAAAGAGAACGATCCCAACCGCATCGCTCTTTGCAAAGCGCTGGCCGCCATTCCGGCCGGGTACTTATCGGACATTTCGGAGATACGCCCGGACCCGTCGGAAGCCTACAAGGACAAGATTAAGATGTACACCCGTACCAAGTTCGAAGTCGTGACGACAGTCGGTTATCTGCCGAATAAAATTATGAATTTGTCCGCTTACATCACGAGCATGCAGGGAAGCGAAGTGAACTCCGGCATTCTGATGCTGCTGGAAACAGACGATCACTTGCCGCTGGATACGAGCGCCGCCGGAAACAAAGGCAAAGCCGGAACCGGCTCAACCAAAAAGTCCGATCCCACTCCGAAACCGGGCGGAAGCGTGAAACCGACTTCCACTCCCCAAAAGGATACCCGCTAATCCGATACGGGCGGTAAGGAAGACAAAACGGACGCTGCCGGAACAACGAAGGGATCACCTGCTCCTAACTTAGAAGGGAATTCCGCCGGACAGGTCTCCTTATTTAAAGGAAGGGATTGGTAACAGGCGCCGTTACGCCCTGTAATCTACGAGACTTTCAAGGGAGGAATCGATAGGGAAGTTGCGAGCTTTTCGAACGGCAGAAAGCCCGGATGAAAGGCGCTAGATTCATGAATTTTTCAGGGTTTTCTCAGGAAAATATTACTACCCACCCTATTAAATTAGTGTTAGAATTGATTTTATGGTATTCTATTTTTATCGGTTTAGAAGGCAAAAAAAGAGGAAATACAGCGTTCACAAAAAAAATACGCAAATAAAGAGGGAAAACAGCCGTCATGTTGAATAAGTAGAAAGCAGACGGGCTGTGCCCTGATTTCATTTAACAGGAGGTGCCAAAGCTTGAGCAACAATGACATCATTGTTAGTTTAGACATCGGTACATCCAAAGTTCGTGCTATTATTGGGGAAGTCGTAAACGGAACCATTAATATAATAGGGGTAGGATCAGCCGACTCGGAAGGCATCCGCAAAGGTGCCATCGTCGATATCGACCAGACCGTTCAATCGATCCGATCCGCGATCGATCATGCCGAACGTATGGTGGGCATACAAATTTCTGATGTTTACGTCGGGATTACGGGAAACCACATCGCGCTTCAGGACAGCCACGGGGTTGTGGCCGTATCCAATGAAGACCGCGAGATCGGCGAAGAAGACATCGAACGAGTTATACAAGCGGCTAGAGTCATAGCGCTGCCTCCTGAGCGCGAAATTATCGGAGTAGTACCTAACCAATACTTAGTGGACGGCCAAGAAGGCATACACGAACCAAGAGGAATGATCGGGGTCAGACTTGAAGTCGAATCCACGATTATTACCGGAGCCAAAACAGGCATACATAACCTGCTTCGCGTTGTTGAGAAATCCGGACTTAAGGTGGCAGGACTCATATTGATGTCTCTGGCTTCCGGACAGCTTGCGCTTTCCAAGGATGAGAAGTCGATAGGAACCGTATTGGTCGATATCGGAGCAGGTTCGACAACGATTGCCGTTTTCGATCAAGGTAATCTTGTTGCAACATCCACGCTGCCTATCGGCGGCGATTTCATTACCAATGACATATCAATCGGGCTCCGCACCCAAATGGATATTGCGGAAAAAATCAAGCTTAAATACGGCTGCGCGACGATTCAAGATTCCGCGCCGGATCAGGTGTTTAAAGTCAACCGGATCGGCAGTCAGGTGGATAAGGAATTTTCCCAGGTCGATCTGGCGAATATCATTGAACCTCGTGTTCAGGAAATTTTCCACCTGATTCGCGCAGAAGCCAGCCGGTTAGGATACAGTGATCCCGCCGGAGGTTATGTCCTCACGGGAGGTACCGTATCACTGCCGGGGACTCTTGTCATTGCACAGGAAGAGCTGGCTGCTCCCGTACGTATCGCAGTGCCCGATTACATCGGTGTCCGCGACCCGGCTTATACGAGCGGAGTAGGGATCATCCAGTTTGTTTGCAAGTTTTTGCGTAACCGCCCGGTTACGGCGCCCAAGAAGCAAACGGCCAACAAACCTGCCAGTGTCAAAACACCCCAGACTGAAGCGAGCCCTGGCTGGTTCGACAAAGTCAAAAATTTCCTTAAGGAATTTATCTAACGGGACGAGCTCTGCTGTTTCTGAATGCATCTTTCCCGGTTATGGATACAAGTGTCCCGTCACTGGCTCTGCAGCCTGCAACCAGGCGGGCACGCGCACAGACACGCTTCAGAACCATGTTCGGGCTATGTGCGAACTCTTGCGATTACCGTGCCGACAGGCGCGTTACCCATTTTGAGCTTACAGCTCACGGAAAGTTAAGTTAGGGGGACATTGACTGCTATGTTTGAATTTGATCTGGATATGGAACAATTGGCCCAGATAAAAGTCATCGGTGTGGGCGGCGGCGGCAGTAATGCAGTTAACCGGATGATCGAAAATGGAGTGCAGGGTGTCGAGTTCATTACGGTCAACACCGATGCGCAGGCACTTCATCTGGCCAAATCGGAGCACAAGCTCCAAATTGGTGATAAATTAACGCGCGGCTTGGGAGCCGGCGCCAACCCCGATGTGGGGAAGAAAGCCGCTGAAGAATCACGTGATTTAATCATGAACACGCTCAAAGGCGCGGATATGGTATTCGTAACCGCAGGTATGGGCGGAGGAACCGGTACGGGCGCCGCTCCGGTTATCGCGGAAATCGCGAAAGAGTGCGGCGCGCTGACGGTGGGTGTCGTAACCCGCCCGTTCACGTTCGAAGGACGCAAACGCGCCGCCCAGGCTGAACAGGGCATCGCAGCGCTCAAAGAAAAAGTGGACACGCTGATCGTTATTCCAAACGACCGTCTCCTTGAGATTGTAGACAAGAAGACGCCTATGCTGGAAGCTTTCCGCGAGGCGGATAACGTTCTTCGTCAAGGGGTACAGGGGATTTCCGACCTTATCGCCGTGCCGGGTCTTATCAACCTCGACTTTGCCGACGTAAAAACCATTATGACCGAGCGGGGTTCGGCTCTTATGGGCATCGGTATCGCGACAGGCGAGAACCGTGCCGCCGAGGCCGCCAAGAAAGCCATTATGAGTCCGCTGCTTGAAACCTCCATCGAGGGTGCTCGCGGGGTTTTGATGAACATCACGGGCGGTACAAATCTTAGCCTCTACGAAGTAAACGAAGCTGCAGACATCGTTGCTTCGGCTTCCGACATTGAGGTGAATATGATCTTCGGTGCGGTTATCAACGAGAATCTCAAAGAAGAGATTATGGTTACCGTTATCGCTACCGGATTCCAGGACAAGCCGCAACAGCAGCAGCCTCCTCAGCCGAATAACCGCCGCCAAGGCGGCGTGCAGTCGCCGCAACAGCAGCAGCAGGAGACACCTGCCGAAACTCAGCAGCGTGTGAACAATTTGCGGCCGTTCGGCGGTCAACCGGGAGACCTGGAAGTCCCGACGTTCCTGCGCAACCGCGGACGTAACAATCTCGACAAATAATTCCGTTAACGGAATGGCACAGGTGGAGAGCGGCAAGCTGAGCCCTCCCGGAAAAGCCGTCACAACTGACCTAAGGTCAGTTGTGACGGCTTTTTTCTTTTCCCCACTATGCGACAAAAATAGTTGGCGGACTCCGGCACGTTTAGACAGACTTTGAATTCGTCTTTTAATATACTAATCTCATCCGCTTGGGGGTGAGGAAAATTGGTCGTATACGCGGATCTGATTTTCCTGGTGAATGTCGTCATGGATGCCGCCGTTTTACTGGTGACCGCGCGGACGCGACGTTTGTCTTTCAAACCTTGGAAACTGGCGGTGTCCTCTGCGCTGGGCGGATCTTATGTACTGCTCATGTTCGTACCTTCCTTGTCGTTCTTGTTTACTTTTGCGGCAAAGATCATCATGTCTCTTTGCATGGTATGGATTGCTTTCGGCTATGGCAGCTTGCAGCGCTTTTTGCGCAACACGGGCACCTTCTATGTAGTCAACTTTGTGGCGGCGGGGGGCGTTTTCGGCCTGAACTACGTGTTTCAAACATCGGGCGATGTGATGAACGGGCTTCTGTTCAGCCAAACGGGTGCGGCGAGGTTCAGTATCCGGATCGAGACTTGGGCAGTCATCGTGTTAGGAGCAGGTTCTTTGGTGCTGCACAGACTGGTGATGGCGGGAGTGAAGAAGAAGGAAGAACTGGCCGTCCATCTGGCGGAAGTAAGTGTGATCGTGGACGGTGCGGATTTCCGGTGTACAGGCTTGATCGATACGGGCAACCAGCTCTACGATCCGCTGACACGGACTCCGGTGATGGTCATGGAGGCTTCGCAGCTTGGGAGTATGCTGCCGGAATCGTGGCTGAAACGAATCCGCGCAGCCGAGGTGGAACAGATTATCACGGCGATCGGTACGGAAGAAGACTTTGTATGGCAGGACCGTCTGCGATTGGTGCCTTACCGGGGAGTAAACCGAAATACGCAGTTCATGCTGGCGATTAAACCCGACAAGGTGGTCATCACGTACAGCAGCGGTCAAGTGGAAACGACGAAAGTACTTGTAGGACTGGACGGAGGTCAACTCTCCGGTGACGGGGCGTATCATGCCATTATTCATCCGACGCTGGTTGCTGCCGGCTAAAGAAAGGTTATGAGTGGGAGGAAGCGGTTATGCGGGTCAAATGGAAATTGCAGATGCTAATTTTTTATTACAAGATTCTTATCTTTTTTGGTCTGAAAGGTGAAGAAATTTATTACATAGGAGGAAGCGAAGCACTGCCTCCTCCGCTAACGCGGGAAGAAGAGGAATATTTGCTTGGAAAACTGCCCTCCGGGGACGCGGCCATCCGTGCCATGCTGATTGAACGCAACCTCCGGCTGGTTGTCTATATAGCCCGTAAATTTGAAAATACGGGCATCAACATCGAGGATCTGGTTTCCATAGGAGCGATCGGTCTTATTAAAGCGGTCAATACGTTCGACCCCGAGAAAAAAATCAAGTTGGCGACTTATGCGTCGCGCTGTATCGAGAATGAAATTCTCATGTATCTCCGCCGCAACAGCAAAATACGGACAGAAGTGTCGTTCGACGAACCGCTGAATATCGATTGGGACGGAAACGAGCTGTTATTGTCCGATGTGCTGGGCACCGAGAACGATACCATCTATCGCAACATCGAAGAGCAGGTAGACCGCAAGCTGCTGCATAAAGCGCTCGATAAGCTGACGGACCGGGAGCGAACGATCATGGAGCTCCGTTTCGGCCTCCAGGACGGTGAGGAGAAAACGCAGAAGGACGTTGCGGACCAGCTCGGCATTTCCCAGTCCTATATTTCCCGGCTGGAGAAAAGGATCATCAAACGGCTGCGCAAAGAGTTTAATAAAATGGTTTAATCCAAAGCCTATCACCTGTGTGGTAGGCTTTTTAGTGTGAGATTTCGATACGATTTTAATGAGGTACCGGATAATGTCCCCGAACGGGAGACGTATCCGCCTTCTTTTAAAAAAATTATCGGAAACTGAAAGCGAATACGGGCCAACAGCGGCAGGAGAGAGCAAGCATCCGGGCACTTGTCAAGGGGGGAGACACGCTCTTCACGGCGCATAAAAACACGGGTCGCGGAGATAATTAACAGTAATGTTTCTCCTTGGGAGGTAAATCACCGTGACCCGAAATAAAGTCGAAATATGTGGTGTCGATACCGCCAAACTTCCTGTTCTGACGAATGTGGAAATGCGTGAGCTGTTCACCAATCTGCAGACGAAGAACGACCGATCCGCAAGAGAGAAACTGGTCAATGGCAACCTGCGACTGGTACTCAGCGTGATTCAGCGTTTCAACAACCGCGGCGAGTTCGTCGACGACCTTTTTCAAGTGGGCTGCATCGGCCTGATGAAAGCGATCGATAACTTCGATCTGGGCCAGAACGTGAAGTTTTCAACGTATGCGGTGCCGATGATCATCGGAGAAATACGCAGATATCTGCGGGATAACAATCCGATCCGTGTCTCCCGTTCTTTGCGGGATATTGCTTACAAAGCGCTTCAGGTCCGCGACAGTTTAACGAACAAAAATTCCCGCGAACCGACGATTTACGAAATTTCCGAAGTGCTGAACGTTCCGAAAGAAGATGTCGTGTTCGCGCTTGACGCGATACAAGACCCCGTTTCCCTGTTTGAGCCGATTTACCACGACGGTGGAGACCCGATCTATGTGATGGATCAGATCAGCGATGAACGCAACAAAGACATGTCGTGGATCGAAGGAATCGCGTTGAGAGAAGCGATGAGAAAGCTCGGCTCCCGCGAAAAAATGATTTTGTCGATGCGCTTTTTCGAAGGCAAAACCCAGATGGAAGTCGCCGATGAAATCGGAATTTCGCAGGCGCAGGTTTCAAGGCTGGAGAAATCGGCGATCACCCAGATGCAGAAACATGTCAAAAGCTGATTGATCTCCGCCTGCCCGATTTACTTGCACGCATATCTATCGAAAGCCCGGATTCCGGGCTTTTTGTTATGCCCGCTTTTCCGGTTGGACCCCGGGAGGCCCTTTTCTTGGTTTTTCAGGACATTTTGGCCGTGTCCCTCATATACTAGAACAAACGGGCGAATAACCTGAAAGCGTGGGGTAAGCAGATGAAAATATCCGACTTTCAAACGAAAGACGTTATTAATATTGTGGATGGCAAGAAACTGGGCCAGATCAGCGATTTGGAGCTTGAACTCCGCCAGGGCCGGATCGATTCCATTGTCGTTCCGAACAGCAGCAAGTTTTTCGGTTTGTTTGGGGGAGGAACGGATCTTATCATACCCTGGAAAAATATCGTCAAAATCGGAGCCGACGTCGTTCTGGTCAAACTGGAGGAAGCGAAAACTTACCGGGCTGTCGAGGAGAGCGATTCCGCTGATTATAACCGCAGCCCTCGCGGGTAATAGAAGTGGATATGAGGATGGGCGTAATTTCGGGCGCTTCATTATAAGGCATCGGTTCTAAAAATCGGCTATAAAACGAAGACGCCCTTTTTTCATAATTGCCGCACCGCCAATTTTTGTCGTCTTATGACCGATATGGTAAACTTGAACAAGCAGAAAAGGCCGCTGTAGGCCGTGGATACGGAGGGGACAAGCAGTGGAACCGTTTGTACGCAAGAAATCAAATTCCGATGAACCGGAGCTTTTTGTGCTGGAAAAACTTCAGGAACGTTTTCCTTTCGTTCAGGCCGGATTTACATCACGTCACGGAGGAGTGAGCTCGGCTCCTTTCGATTCGTTTAACCTGGGCTTGCACGTAAACGATGCGGACGAGGATGTCGTCGAGAACCGGAAGAGACTTGCCGCAGCGCTCGGAGTGCCCTTTGAAGCGCTCACGTTCGGCGAACAGGTGCACGGCAAAGAAGTAGCGGTTATCGAAAAGAAGCAGATGGGAAGCGGACGCATTTCGCGTGCCGATGCGATTCAGGACAAGGACGCTTTTATTACGGCTGAAAAAGGAATCATGCTCTGCGCCTTATACGCGGACTGCGTTCCGCTTTATCTGATCGATCCGGTGAACAGGGTCGTAGGAGTCGCTCACGCCGGCTGGAAAGGAACGGTCCAGAATATCGGCGCGGCGGCGCTTGCTTCGATGACCCGCTCCTTTGGAAGCCGGCCGGAAGACGTGTACGCCGTAATCGGGCCTTCCATAGGCGGCTGTTGTTACGAAGTGGATGATTTTGTCGCGGGACGCGTTTACGAGAGCCATCTGGATACCGGCATTTCCAAAAAACAGACGGAAACTGTCGTTATCCCCCGTAAAGAAGGCAAATATCAGTTGAATTTGCAGGAATGCAACCGACAATTTCTTGAGAAAGCAGGAATTTTGTCGTCGCATATAGAAGTAACAGAGTTATGTACGAGCTGTTCGACCGATCTGTTCTTTTCCCATCGTAAAGAAGGGGGTTCGACCGGGCGTATGGCAGCCTGGATTGGCCTCAGAAACGACTGATCCGGCCCGACAACATACAGACAGCATGGAGGGAGTGAACCGCTGCTGATGAATTTGCAGGCGCGTATTGAAGATGTGCACCACCGCATTGAGGCGGCTTGCCGGCGGTCCGGCCGCAGCCCTGAAGACATAAACGTGATCGCGGTTACGAAATATGTATCTCTGGAAGCCACGCGCGAAGCTCTTGACCATGGGTTAACACAGGTGGGAGAAAACCGCTGGCAGGATGCCAAAGAAAAATGGGAAACGCTCGGAGACCGGGGCGACTGGCATTTTATCGGGCATTTGCAAACGAACAAGGTGAAGGACATTATAGGAAAATTCGCGTATATCCATTCGCTGGATCGTGCTTCGCTGGCCAAAGAACTGGAGAAAGAGGCCGCCAAGCGGGATCTTTTCGTCAAATGTTTTATACAAGTGAACGTATCCGGCGAGGAATCCAAATACGGACTGCCCCCGGAAGAGCTGGAATCCTTCGCGAAGGATTTGAAGCAATACCCCCATCTTCAGATCGTCGGCTTGATGACGATGGCCCCGCTGGAGGCCGAGGCGGAAGCGACCCGGCCCGTATTCAGGAAGCTGCGCGAGCTGAGGGACGCGCTCAACGCCGAGCGGATTCTGCCGGAACCTTTGCGGCATTTGTCCATGGGGATGTCGGGAGATTTTGATGTGGCGATCGAAGAGGGCGCAACTTGGGTGCGTTTAGGTACCGTACTTGTCGGAAAGTCTTGAATGAATACCATCTTTTCCACAGAGGAGGAGCGTCGGATGGGCGTTATGAATAAATTTATGAATTTTATCGGACTTCAGGAAGAAGAAGAGGTCGTAGAACGGGAAAGAATTGTAGAAACTCCGGAAGAACCTGAAACCCCGGTGCAGGAACAACGTACGAAACAGAGTAAAAATAACATTGTGAGCATTCATTCGCAGAAAAACAGCCGTGTTGTGCTTCACGAACCTCATTCTTTCGACGATTCCCAGGAGATCGCGGATCATCTGCGTTCCCGCCGGACCGTCGTCGTGAATTTGCAGCGGGTTCGTCCCGAACAAGCGGTACGTATTTTCGATTTCCTGAACGGGACCGTTTATGCGCTGAACGGATCGATCTCTAAGATCGGACCGAATATTTTCCTGTGCGCCCCGGATTCCGTAGAAATTCAGGGATCGATCTCGGATTTTTTGCATGAAGCTTAGCATTGGACAAAAAGGTTGAGGTGAAAGCGGTTGGTCATGAACATTTACGGGTTAATCGATACATTGGCCCAAATTTACTTTTATATGATTTTCGGTTACGTGCTGCTTTCCTGGTTCCCGAATGCACGCGAGAGCTTTATAGGCGAACTGCTGGCGAAACTCGTGGAGCCCTATCTGAGCGCATTCCGCCGCTTTATCCCGCCGATCGGCCCTCTTGATATTTCTCCGATCGTTGCCATGGGCGTATTCTGGCTCGTCGTCGCAGGTCTCAAAGTCGTGGTCGGCTACATCGTGGGGATATTCTAGTGGCCAAAGAAATTTACGGGCATTTCCATCCCGATGAGCACGCTTTCGTGGACCGGGCCCAGGAGTGGGTCGAGAACGCCGCCCATCACAAAGTGAAGCGGACGGACTTTCTCGATCCCCGGCAAGCTTTTATCCTCCGTACACTGGTTAACCGCAATCCCGACGTGAACTGCAGATTGGATGGCGGGTACCCGGATGCAGAGCGCCAGAGAGCGATTCTCGGGCCGGATTACTTGGATCTCTCGGGCGAAGATATGGGGCTGAGAGTTCTGTCCGTAGAATCCGGCGACAGCAAGTTCCAGGCGCTTAGTCACGGCGATTATATGGGAGCGATTTTGGCGCTCGGCATGAAAAGGGACAAGGTAGGGGATATTAACGTATCCGAACAGGGCTGCCATTTCGTCGTGGCGGAAGAAGCGGCCGATTATCTTCATCTAAATCTCAGCCAAGTGCATCGCGTGCATGTGACGACCGAGATTCTGCCCATCGATAAGTTGAAACCGTCCGCCGTTAAACTCGAGGAGATGTCGCTGTCCGTAGCTTCTCTTCGTCTGGATGGAATTGTAAGCGATGTATTCCGATTAAGCCGGGCCAAAGTTCTCATTCCGATCGGGGCCGGCAAATGCAAAGTGAACTGGAAGCCCGAAGAGAATCCGAGCGTCCCCCTGCAGGAGGGCGACGTCGTTTCTTTACAGGGCTTTGGGCGTTTTCGTGTCCTGGAAATAGAAGGAGTGACGAAGAAAGGCAGAACCCGCATGAAAGTAGGCAAATACGTTTAACCTATTTTTAAGTGCGAGGAATGAAGGAATTTTCGTTTTTTCGTCGAAATTCTATTTCTTAACTGAACCGTACAAACTCTCCACCGGTTAACATTCTAGGAGGTGCACCATGCCCTTAACACCACTCGATATACATAACAAAGAATTTGCGCGCTCTTTCCGCGGCTATGACGAAGATGACGTGAACGAATTTCTGGACCAGGTCATCAAGGACTACGAGGCCGTTATCCGTGAAAACAAGGAGCTCCAAAACCAAATTCTGGCGCTGCAGGAACGGCTGGATCACTTCTCCAATATTGAAGAAACGTTGAGCAAAACGATTATTGTCGCGCAGGAAGCCGCCGACGAGGTGAAGAACAACGCGAAGAAAGAAGCGCAGCTTGTACTCAAGGAAGCGGAGAAGAACGCCGACCGGATTATCAACGAATCGTTGACGCGTTCCCGTAAAGTTTCGATGGAAACCGAAGAGCTGAAGAAGCAGGCGAGCATTTACCGCACACGCTTCCGCACTCTGCTCGAAGCGCAGCTGGAACTCCTTCAGGATGAAGGCTGGAAGACGCTCGATCACGACAAGGTGCTTGAACTCGAGAAGTAATCGGCTTCCAAGAACGGGTTTCATTGACTACCAGACCCGGATTCGATATACTTCGGGTAACTGAATCTTTCGTAAAGCGATGACTGGGCCAAGTATTCCGTACAGCAGTGTCAGCGAGTTAGGGTGGGTGTGAGCCTAATCTCTGCAGCGGACGAAAATCCCCCAGGAGCGTCTCTTGAAAAGCGAAGTAGGGAGCATCGGGTAATTCCGTTATCGATTCGTCGAGTGAGACTGACAACCGGTCGTCATTTCTTTTTTTCATACGGGAATCGGATTTCTGTGTGTGGGGATGGCAACGGCCCGGAACGGTCTAACAAGGGTGGTACCGCGAGCTTAACTTCTCGTCCCTTTTGGGATGGAGAAGTTTTTTGCATTTTAGAGAGCTAGAGGAAATTGTCCCGCAAGGGATCAGCGTACTAAGACTAGGGAGTGAATGGATTTGGATTACGGAAAAACATTACAACTGCTGAAAACGGACTTTCCGATGAGAGGTAATCTGCCCCAGGCGGAGCCTAAAATGCAGGCGCATTGGGCAGAAAACGACATCTACGCGAAAGTTCAGGAAAGCCGCAAAGGGCGGGAGAAGTTCATTTTGCATGACGGACCTCCGTACGCCAACGGCGACATTCATATCGGCCATGCGCTGAATAAGATTCTTAAGGATATCATCGTCCGCTTCAAAACGATGCAGGGCTATGATGCGCCGTATGTTCCGGGCTGGGACACGCACGGACTGCCGATCGAGCAGGCTATCGCCAACAGCGGCAAAGTGGACCGCAAAAAGATGTCCGTTGCCGAATTCCGCAAATACTGCGAAGAATACGCACTGCAGTGGGTGGAGCGGCAGAAGGAACAGTTCAAGCGTCTCGGAATTCGCGGAGACTGGGATCATCCTTACATCACGCTGCAGCCGGAATATGAAGCCGAGCAAATCCGGCTTTTCGGTGAAATGGTCAAAAAAGGCTATATCTACAAAGGCCTGAAGCCGGTGTACTGGTCTCCTTCATCGGAGAGCGCTCTGGCTGAAGCCGAGATCGAATACAAAGAAAAAACGTCTCCGTCCATCTATGTCGCTTTCGATGTGGCGGACGGCAAAGGCAAGCTTCCTCAGGATGCGGCTTTCGTCATTTGGACGACAACTCCGTGGACGCTTCCTGCGAATCTGGGCATTTCCGTTCACCCGGACTTTACGTACGCTGTCGTGGAAGTGAGCGGCAACAAATACGTGCTGGCCGAAGGTTTGCTGGAATCGGCTGCGAAAGCAATCGGCTGGACCGACTATAGCATCGTATCCACGGTGAAAGGAAGCGAGCTGGAGAACGTCACCTGCAAGCATCCGTTTTACGACCGGGAGTCGCTTGTTATGCTGGGCGAGCACGTTACGCTGGAAGCCGGTACAGGCTGCGTTCATACCGCTCCCGGTCACGGTGAGGACGACTTTATCGTCGGGCAAAAATACAAAATCGGCGTCCTTTGTCCGGTGGACGATCAAGGACATTTCACGGCGGAAGCGCCGGGACTGGAAGGCGTTTTCTACGAAAAAGGAAACAAAACGATTCTGGAATGGCTGGAAAACAGCGGTCATCTGCTGCACGCTTCCTCCATCAATCACCAATACGCGCATGACTGGCGTACGAAAAAGCCGGTTATTTACCGGGCGACGGAGCAGTGGTTTGCTTCCATCGATAAATTCCGCGATGACATGCTGGAAGAAATCAAAAAAATCAAATGGACGCCTACTTGGGGCGAGATCCGTCTTCACAACATGATTGCGGACCGCGGAGACTGGTGTATTTCCCGCCAGCGGGTGTGGGGCGTACCGATTCCGATTTTCTACTGCCGCAGCTGCAATCATCCGATCGTTAACGATCAAACCATCGAGCATGTGGCCAAGTTGTTCGAAAAAGAAGGTTCCAACGCGTGGTTCACGCTGTCGGAGAAGGAGCTTCTTCCGGAAGGCCTTTCCTGTCCGGAATGCGGCCATGGCGAGTTCCGCAAAGAAACGGACATCATGGACGTCTGGTTCGATTCGGGTTCCTCCCATGCGGGAGTGCTGGCCAAGCGTCCCGAACTGCAGTGGCCGGCCGATCTGTATCTGGAAGGTTCCGACCAGTACCGCGGCTGGTACAACTCCTCCCTGATCACGGGTGTGGCGGTCAAAGGCCAGTCCCCTTACAAGGGAATTTTGAGCCACGGCTTTACCTTGGACGGAGAAGGCCGCAAAATGTCCAAGTCGCTCGGCAACACGGTCGATCCGACTCAAGTGTGCAACAAGCTTGGCGCCGACATTTTGCGTCTGTGGGTATCTTCGGTGGATTATCAGTCCGACGTGCGGATTTCCGACAACATCCTGAGCCAGATTACGGAAGTGTACCGTAAAATCCGCAATACGCTCCGTTTCCTGCTTGGCAATTTGAGCCATTTCGATCCGGTGAAGGACCGTGTGGATTTCGCTCAAATGAGCGAACTGGACCGGTATGCGGTTATCCGCCTCAACAGAATGACGGAAAAAGTAACGAAAGCCTATGACGCCTACGAATTCCACGTCGTCTATCAGGCGGTTCATCACTTCTGCGCCGTGGAGATGAGCTCGTTTTACCTAGATATCATCAAAGACCGCCTGTACGCGGACGCGGCCGACGATTCCGCCCGCAAAGCTTCGCAGACGGTTCTCTACGACGCCCTGCTTGCCATCACGAAGCTCATTGCGCCGATCCTGCCGCATACGGCCGACGAAGTGTGGAAATACATCCCGGGCGTGGAGCTGAACAGCGTACAGATCAGCGAACTGCCGGAGATCCGCACGGATGTGTACAACCAGGAACTGGAACGGAAGTGGGACGGCTTCCTGAATATCCGCGACGAAGTGCTTAAAGCGCTGGAAGAAGCGCGCCAGAACAAAACAATCGGCAACTCGCTGAGTGCCGCGGTTGATTTGTATCCGAACGAAGCGGCGTACGAGCTGCTCAGCGGTTTTGACAAGCTTGATACGCTCTTCATCGTTTCGGCCGCAACCCTGCACAATCCGTCCGAGCAAGCGCCAGAAGGAAGCTATGAGGCTCAGGATCTTGCCGTGCAGGTGTCCGTCGCCGAGGGAGAGAAATGCGAACGCTGCTGGATAGTCACACCTGAAGTTGGGCAGAACAAAGAACACCCGACTCTGTGCGCCAGATGTGCGGAAGTAGTTTCCCACCTCGAATAACGCAGCCCAGGTAATGGAATTCGCCGCCGTGTGGAGATAGGGGAAACCAAATCTGCAGGAGCGATTTTCATGGATAACCTGAACGAAGAACGGAACAAACGAAACGCCCCCGTCCGGTCTCCGGAGGAACATGCGGAGCCCGAGCATCCGGATTTGCCGGCCAATGCCGCCCTTACGGGTGATGAGGAAAAACGGCTCATTCATCATATCCATGAAAAAGTAAGCGAAATAGCGGCCAATATCGAACGGACGCAAATTGCCGATTACGTGACGCTGATGAACAAGCCCCGCAGACTCATTTTCGCCAATCTTATAGCGGGAATTTCCAGAGGAGTGGGGCTCGGTCTCGGCATTACCGTATTCGCCGGTACCATTCTTTACGCACTAAAAGCTCTGGGCGCTTTGAACCTGCCTATTATCGGCACTTACATTGCGGACCTCGTGGAGTATGTCCAGTTTCAGCTGGAAGGGCGCCGGTTTTATTAACCGGGCGCGTTACAAAGGAAAACGCAGAGCCGCTTGTTCAGCTCTGCGTTTCTTCCGATGTATAATCCGGCTCAAGAAGAGGATCTCCTTCTTGATTATCCATATAAGAGCGATACGCTTTGTTGCGAATAACGGATACATGATTGCCGTAAATATCGGTGGCAAGAAAGCTTTCGAACGGTTCCACATAGCCGTCAAGCTCGTCAGCCTCAATGTACATGGCATTATATTCGCCTACGTTCGGATCTTCCGCCATGGCGGGAGAGTTGGAACTACCCCAGCTTTCCACGATCTGCCAGGCGTCTTCGCCGTCAAACTGATTTTGGTCCGACCGTTCGTCCAGACTGGTCCGTCCGAAAGGAGGGGCAAGAAATTCCTCTTCCACCGGTCTTCTGTCGGATGCGTGCCGGTTAGGCACATGCTCCAGGCAGTACTGGGTTGTCGGAATTGCGCTTAGCCGCTCGTAGGGAATGGTTCTGCCGCACTCGATGCAAATCCCGTAGGTGCCCGCAGCCAGCCTTTCCAGCGCGAGATTGACCTGATCGAGATGACGTTCGGCATTTTCAAGCAGAGCAATGTCTTTTTCCCGCTCGAACATTTCCGTTCCCAGATCGGCGGGATGGTTGTCGTATGTGGACAGCTCTCCGGTGTTCTCGCCCATAGCCTGGGACATCCCGAAGTGTTCGTCGAGCTCCAACTGCTCTTTAAGTTCTTTTTTTTCAAGTAGAAGCTGCTGTCTGAGTTGATCCATTTGGTTGGAAGTCAGTATACGCATGGGGTTACATCTCCCTTCGGAAGGTGGCCTGCAGCAATAGGGTTTACGAAGGCTCCCTTTTTTAGTGTGGAAAATGAAAGCACCGCAGCCAAACGTTTAACGGACGATACGCGACAAGCCGTCGTCAGAGGAGGAATCCGGTTGTATTATTATTTACTTGCACTTATCGTCTTTTTGATTGATCAGGGGACCAAATGGCTCGTGGTTAAAAACATTCCGCTGCACGACTCCATTCCGGTGATCGGCGAGTTTTTCCAGCTGACCTCGCATCGCAACCGCGGCGCGGCCTTCGGAATTTTGCAAGACCAGCGCTGGTTCTTCATCCTGATTACCCTGGTGATCGTAGCGGGAGTCGTTTTGTATCTCAACAGGACCCGGAAAGCCGGGCAGAAGCTGATGTCGCTGGCGCTCGCTCTGCTTTTGGGTGGCGCGGTCGGAAATTTCCTGGACCGTCTTCTTTTCGGCGAGGTTGTCGATTTCCTTCAACTGCATTTTCAGTTTTCCTTTTTCGGCAAAGCGGTCGACTACATTTACCCGATCTTTAACATAGCGGACTCCGCGATCGTTATCGGCGTCATTCTGATTTTTATCGATTCGATCATCAGTTGGAAAAATGAAAAAAGAGGGACGGCATCATGAGCGAACAAAACAACTATGAGTTGGAACAAAACGGAATGGATGAAACGGAAAGCGAACCCACGCGCTGGCAGGTCGAGGCCGAGCAGAACGGCGAGAGAATCGACAAGCTTCTGTCCGATGCTTTGGACGGAGTGTCGCGTACGCAAATCCAGCAGTGGATTAAAGACGGCCATGCCCGTGTAGACGGCCGGAACGTAAAGCCTAACTACAAGCTGTCCGAAGGTCAGGTCGTCGATCTTGCCATTCCGGATCCCGAACCGCTGGATATCGCCGCGGAAAACATCCCACTGGATGTCGTTTACGAAGACGGAGACGTTATCGTGATCAACAAGCCGCGCGGACTCGTGGTGCATCCGGCTCCGGGTCATTACAGCGGTACGCTGGTAAATGCGCTGATGCATCACTGCAAAGACTTGTCGGGCATCAACGGGGTTATGAGACCCGGCATCGTTCACCGCATCGACAAGGACACTTCCGGACTTTTGATGGTCGCCAAAAACGATCAGGCGCATGCAAGTCTGGCCGAGCAGCTTAAGGAGCACAGCGTGACCCGCAAATATGTGGCGCTTGTCCACGGGAATTTGCAGCACGACCACGGAACGATCGACGCGCCGATCGGCCGGGACAGCTATGACCGCAAGCTGTACACCGTGACGGACAAAAACTCCAAACATGCGGTCACGCATTTTGCCGTATTGGAGCGGTTTGACGGCTATACGCTGGTAGAGCTTAAACTTGAAACGGGCCGGACTCATCAGATCCGCGTTCATCTCAAGTTCATTGGTCACCCGCTCGTCGGAGACCCGTCCTACGGCCGCAGCAAGGGGATGACCATGGACGGTCAAGCGCTTCACGCGCAGATTCTCGGTTTTACCCATCCGCGGACAGGAGAACGGCTTGAATTCCAGGCGCCGATTCCGGAGGATATGGCGGGTCTTTTACACCGTCTGCGCAATCTGTAAGCACAATCGGGGACAGGCGGAAGCCGGTCCCTCTTTTTTAAAACTAAGCGAACCTTTGGAGAGGGGAAGCACTCGGTATGCAACCAATCATTAATCCGCAGGTAAAAGAGATTCAAATTTCGGGTATCCGTAAAATTGCGAATAAAGTCGCGGCAATGCCGGATGCACTGGCTTTAACGATGGGACAGCCGGATTTTCCGACGCCCGCCCATATTGTGGAAGCCGCGCAAAAAGCGCTCCAGGCAGGCCGGACGGTGTACACGCCCAATGCCGGACTTCCGGAGCTTAGAAAAGCCGCGGCGGACTTCGTGGGCTCCAAATACGGGCTGTCCTACGACGGGGGCAGCGAGGTCATCGTGACAACGGGGGCAAGCGAGGCGCTCGATATCACGCTAAGGACCATTTTGACGCCGGGGGCGGAAGTTATTTTGCCGGGACCGATTTATCCGGGCTACGAGCCGCTGATCCGGCTGTGCGGCGGAGTGCCCGTTTATGTGGACACGCGGCCTTACGAGTTCAAAATGACCGCAGCCGCACTGGAGCCTCATTTGACGGAGCGGACACGCTGCGTCGTGCTCGGCTATCCGAGTAATCCGACGGGGCAGATCATGACAAAGGCGGAACTGGCCGAGCTGGCAGCTCTTCTGGGAAGCCGGAACCTCTATGTCATTTCCGACGAGATATACAGCGAGCTGGTGTACGGGGCCGAGCACGCTTCGATTGCCGCCCTGCCAGGCATGAGAGAGAAGACGATCGTAATCAATGGCTTGTCGAAATCCCATTCCATGACCGGCTGGCGGATCGGCTTTACGTTTGCCCCGGAAGCTTTGACCCAGCACATGGTTAAGGTTCATCAGTACAATGTCACCTGCGCAAGTTCCATCTCGCAGTATGCGGCTGTCGAGGCGCTCACCACGGGCCGTGACGATGCTCTTCCGATGCGCCAGGCCTATGAGAACAGGCTTGAGCACGTGTACGGCCGGCTCCAGGCGATGGGACTGGAGGCCGTTAAACCGCAGGGCGCTTTCTACCTGTTCCCGTCAATTGCCCGGTTCGGGCTGGGCTCGGAACAGTTCGCTTACAGGCTGCTGGAAGAGCAGCGGGTCGCGGTCGTTCCGGGAGACGCGTTTTCACCGCTGGGCCAAGGTTACATCCGGCTGTCGTACGCGTATTCGCAGGAGGTGCTCGACGGAGCGCTGGACCGGCTGGAAGCCTTCATCCGCAAACTGGACCGGAGCTGATCTCCGCCGCGTGCCTATAAAAAAATCCCCTTTATCCGACCCGCTGCCTGGCAGTGGGGAGATAAAGGGGATTTTTTTAACCGGACTGTGCGGATTTCCAGCGGAGGTAGCTGTCCACCGTCCGGATGGCGACACCGATTGCTCTTTCATCGGGTTCAATGCGGGCGTGATGGAGGCCGTAAGGCGTTTCGGCGCCCAGCCAGAACATAAAGCCCGGGATTTTCTCCAGGAAATAACCGAAATCTTCCCCCGTCATCGCCTCTGTACATTCATACAGACGGACGGGGATCTGCGGCTCCGACCAGGAGGAAGGGCTGCCTGCTTGCGCTTGGCCAGCTTCGGCAGATTCCGAGCCGTTAACGGTGCCGGCTGCGGATTTGTCAGCTAAGGAACCGTCGGAAACGCCGGCTCCAGGAGCCGTATCCGTTTTTTGCAGCCAGTCCATAAATTCCAGCGTCAGCGTTTCGTTGTTATACACTTGAAGATAATTGGAGCCCCAATCAATGGCCGCGGTGCAGTCGTATGAAGATTCGATACCGCGAACGATTCCTTCGATTCTCGCTTTAATCAGCTGCATGGATTCGGCGGAGAGCGTGCGGATCGTGCCTTCCAGCCGGGCGTTCTCGGCGATGATGTTCTGCTTGGTGCCCGCACTCATTTTGCCGATCGTGACGACGGCCGAGTCGAGAGGATTGATGTTGCGCGACACTATCGTGTGAAGCTGTCCGACAAGCTGGGAGGCGGCGACCACCATGTCGTTGGAGAGATGCGGATACGCCGCGTGGCCTCCCTTGCCCTTAAGGTCGATAAACAGCTCGGACGTGTTGGCGAACAAGATCCCGGGTTTAACCGCGATGGTACCGACCGGATATTCCGGCGCGATATGAAGGCCGACCATCTGCTCCGGCATCCAGTCGCTCAGTTCGGCGGAGGCCAGCATAGGAAGCGCTCCTCCGGGACCTTCTTCCGCGGGCTGGAACACGACGACGAGGTCGTCTTTCATCGGACGCTGAGCGAACTGCGTCACAAGGCCGGCGCCGATGGACATGTGTACGTCATGCCCGCAGGCATGCATATATCCGGGATGCTCGGACTGAAACGGATAGCCGGTTTCTTCCGGAATCGGCAGGCCGTCCATATCGGCCCGGTATCCGAAGCGTTTGGAAGGATTCGTCCCTTTGATATACACCAGAATGCCGGTGCGCCACGTGCGGATTTCCATCCGCTCCTGGGGCAGAGTCTGCAAATAATCGAGCAGCATGCGCTGGGTTTTAAATTCCTGGAAACCCGGCTCGGGTATCCGGTGAAGCTGGCGCCGCAGTTCAATAAACGGGCTGGTCACGGTCGTTCTCTCCTTCTTTCGTTTGAATGTACATCCGCAGGATTGAAAAAGGGCCCGGCGCCGGAAGCGCTGGGCCAAACAGCAGCGGCAGTCCGCCTGCCTTCAGGTAGGGAGCGCGCATGCCGGTGTTGTTCTTTTTATGTACAAGCGGAAGGTGAGCGGAAAACCCGCCGGTTTACAGCTCGCGAAGCTCTTTCAAAATTTCCGTTTTGGATTTCGTTTTGTCGTCGACTTTCTTGATGACACGTGCAGGCGTACCGGCTACAACCGTGAATTCGGGAACATCTTCCACTACAACGGCTCCCGCGGCCACGACGGAACCTTGACCGATGCGTACGCCTTCGAGAATAACGGCGTTAGCGCCGATGAGAACATCGTCTTCGACTACGCAAGGCTGTGCGGAAGGAGGTTCGATCACTCCGGCTACAACCGCTCCGGCACCGATGTGGCACATGTTGCCGATTTGAGCGCGTCCGCCGAGGATGGCGTTCATGTCGATCATCGTGCCTTCGCCGATGGAAGCGCCGATATTGATAACCGCGCCCATCATAATAACGGCGTTGTTGCCGATGGAGACTTTGTCGCGGATGATGGAGCCGGGCTCGATACGCGCGTTAATGCCTTTCAGGTCAAGAAGAGGAATGGCGGAGTTGCGGCGGTCGGACTCGACCACATAATCTTCTATGTTCTGCTGATTGGATTCGATAATGGCCTGGATATCCGTCCACTCGCCGAACAGGACACCGCTTTTGCCGGAAATGAAGGATTGGATGCCCGTTCCGAAATCAACGGCTTCCAGGTTTCCTTTTACATATACTTTCACGGGTGTCTTCTTTTGGCTGGTCTTAATAAACTGGATAATTTCTTCGGTATTCATCTGTGTCATACTTCCACTCCTCCTGGGGTACGTTATCCTTATCATCATAGCAGATGAAAAGCGCTTACGCGATAGATTGTCCGAAAAAACGACAGGATACGCAGGTCAGAGTCAAAATAACGGGGGAAAACAGACGGAGAAGTGCGTAAAAGCATGTTATTTTACGGTTGACTTCTTTTGTCGAAAGTGGGATAATGGGCTTCAAGTGAATAGGGTACCTTTAAAATCAGTCCAGAGAGGCTGGCAAGGTCAACGTTTAAGCAGGAGCAGACTCCGGGGGAGAGCGAATTGCGGCGATTAGCTGCAACTTCCTCCGGTTCCAAGCACCCGTCTGTTTCTGCACATGCGCTAACCTTCTTGCCTTCGGAGCAAGGAGGTTTTTTTATGGCCGAAATTCGAGAAACACGTACCCGACAGAAGGAGGCAGTCGACATGAGCGAACATATGCATGTGCTGCTGGATGAAATGGCAGTAAGAAGGGCTCTGACCCGGATTGCTCACGAAATACTGGAGAAAAACAAAGGGGTCGGCAACTGTATGCTGATCGGCATCCGTACCCGGGGCATCTACCTCGCCCAGCGGGTGGCGGAGAGGATTCAGGAAATCGAAGGCGTACCGGTTCCGGTCGGCGAAATCGACATCACGTCCTACCGCGACGACCGGGTGAAAGTGCGGTCCGTGGATACGGTTACCGGCGGGGGCAATCTGAACATTCAGAGCAAGAAAGTCATCCTGTTCGACGATGTGCTCTTTACGGGACGCACGGTTCGGGCTGCGCTGGACGCTCTGATTGACCTCGGAAGACCCGAGATGATCCAGCTTGCCGTACTCGTAGACCGGGGACACAGGGAGCTGCCTATCCGGCCCGATTATGTGGGCAAGAACGTGCCGACTTCCAAACTGGAGAAAATCGAAGTTCACCTGACAGAAGTAGACAAACACGACCGTGTGGTCATTATACAGCAGCAGAGGGGGAACGAATGATGGGAGCCGTCAAAACACGCACAGCGAACCACTTCATCGGACTGAAAGGAGTCAGCGCTCCGGAAATCAAAGGGATTCTGGACCGGGCGGATTTCTGGGAAAATCATCCCGATAAAGTGACGAACCGGTTGAAGGGGACCTTTGTTTCGAATCTTTTCTTTGAAAACAGCACGCGGACCCGTTTTTCCTTCGAAATGGCAGAGAAAAGACTGGGAGCGGAAGTGCTGAATTTCTCCGCGGCGGAATCGAGCGTACAGAAAGGCGAGTCGATTTACGACACGGTCCGGACCCTCGAATCGATGGGAATCGACGCGGGAGTCATCCGGCTGAAGCCGGTCGGTCTGCTGGCCGAGCTCGCGGAGAAAATCAGCGTCCCTCTGATCAATGCCGGGGACGGAAACAACGAGCATCCCACGCAGGCGCTGCTCGACCTGTACACCATGCGCAGCCACTTCGGCGAATTGAAGGGGCTCACCGTATCCATCGTCGGAGACATTCTGCACAGCCGCGTGGCCCGCTCCAATCTGTGGGCGCTCCGAGAGATGGGAGCTACCGTCAAGTTCTGCGCGCCGGCCAACATGCAGGCGCCCGAGCTGTCCGCTTACGCTCCATACGTATCGATGGAAGAAGCGCTGCAGGCTGACGTGGTCATGATGCTTCGGGTCCAGCTGGAACGGCACGAGAAGGGCATGATCTCTTCGGCGGAAGAATACCGCGCCAAGTACGGGCTAACGATGAACCGGCTGCAGCAGATGCCGGCGCACGCGATCATCATGCATCCGGCTCCGGTCAACCGGAACGTGGAGCTTGACGACGAGCTGGTGGAACACGCCCGCTCCAAGATTTTTACCCAGATTCATAACGGCGTGCCTATCCGCATGGCTGTAATCGAACGGACACTCAGCTAAAGCGGGCCGGCAGGGAACGGCAAGAGCAGCCGGCAAACGGAAACGGCTTGGACAAGTTGAACATATAACTCAGCAGCGGAAACATCGAGAGCAAATAAGGGCTTTTTTATAGAGGAGAGGAAAACGGCATGGGAATATGGATCTTAAACGGAAAATTGCTGGACGCCTCCGGTAAGGAAACGACGGGGCATGTGCTGGTGGAAAACGGAAAAATCGCGGCGATCACTGCCGGTCAGGAGCAGCCGAACACAACCGGACATGAGGTTATAGAAGCGGCGGGCAAGCTGGTTTCTCCGGGCTTTATCGATATGCACGTGCATTTGCGCGAACCGGGTTTCGAACACAAAGAAACGATAGCAAGCGGAACGCGGTCGGCAGCACGGGGCGGTTACACCACGATCGCCTGCATGCCGAATACGAAGCCGGTTATCGATACCGTCGAAACGGTAAAGCTCATCCAAGGAAAAGCGGAAAACGAAGGAAACGGCGTGAAAGTTCTTCCTTACGGATGCATCAGCCGCAACCAGCTCGGCCGCGAACTTACCGATTTCGAAGCCTTGAAAGACGCCGGAGTCGTGGCGTTTACGGATGACGGAGTCGGGGTGCAGAGCGCCCAGATGATGAAAGACGCGATGAAGCGGGCGGCTGAACTCGGCATGCCGATCGTCGCTCACTGCGAGGACGAGACGCTGGTAGTCGGAGCGCCGGTTTCCGAAGGGACGTTCGCCGATAAGAACGGGCTTAAAGGAATTCCGAACGAGTCGGAGGCGATCCATGTAGGCCGCGATATCCTGCTGGCGGAAGCGACGGGCGTTCACTACCACGTCTGCCATGTGAGCACGGAGCAGTCCGTACGGCTGATTCGGCTGGGCAAACAAATCGGCGTGAAGGTGACGGCGGAAGTTTGCCCGCATCACCTGCTTCTTTCCGAAGAAGATATTCCGGGCATGGATGCCAACTGGAAAATGAACCCGCCCCTGCGTTCCAAACGGGACGTGGAAGCGGTGATCGAGGCGCTGGAGGACGGCACAATCGATATCATCGTGACCGATCACGCGCCGCACAGCGAGGAAGAGAAAGCCAAGGGCATGCAGCTTGCGCCTTTCGGGATCGTAGGCTTCGAAACGGCCTTTCCGCTCTTGTACACAAAGTTTGTCGCGACAGGCAAATGGTCGCTGGGTTTCCTGATCGAACGGATGACTTCCAAACCGGCCGAAGTGTTCGGACTGAAATCCGGACGGCTGCAGGTTGGAAGCGATGCGGACCTTACCCTGGTCGATCTGGAAACCGAAAAAGAAGTGGATCCGGCGGCATTTTTGTCCAAGAGCCGCAACACGCCGTTCACGGGCTGGAAGCTGAAAGGCTGGCCGGTGCTGACGATGGTAGGCGGCAAAATCGCCTGGACGGAAACAAACGAATAGACAACACGAAACATATAGAGAAGGAGCTGAGGGGCATGAAGGCAAAGGCAAGACTGCTGCTGGAAGATGGAACGCTTTTTACGGGTAAATCGTTCGGAGCCGAAGGGGATTCGGTCGGCGAGGTTGTATTCAATACAGGAATTACGGGGTACCAGGAGGTACTGTCCGACCCGTCCTACTGCGGACAAATCGTGACGATGACTTATCCGCTGATCGGAAACTACGGCATTTCGCGGGATGACTTCGAGTCCGTGAGACCGTTTGTCCACGGGTTCGTCGTACGCCGGCACGAAGAGGCGCCGAGCAACTGGCGCGCCCAGTACACCTTGGGCAACCTGCTCAAAGAATACGGCATCATCGGTATCAGCGATATCGACACGCGCATGCTGACCCGTAAAATCCGTCATCACGGCGTTATGAAAGGCCTGCTGACCACTTCTGACCGCTCGGTTGAAGAATTGAAAGAAATGATGCAGACGACTCCGCTTATGACCACGCAAGTATCGACGGTATCGACGCCGCATGTATTCAGCGCGCCAGGCAACCGTGAGCGTGTAGTCCTTGTGGACTTCGGAGCGAAGAGCGGAATTGTCCGCGATCTGACGAAGCGCGGCTGCGACGTGGTTGTGGTGCCTCAGGATTCGACAGCGGAGCAAATTATGCGCCTTGCGCCGGACGGTGTCCTGCTTTCCAACGGCCCTGGGGACCCTAAAGACGTTCCTCATGCGGTTGAAACGGTCCGTCAGCTTCTGGGCCAAGTGCCTGTCTTCGGAATCTGTCTCGGTCATCAGCTGTTCGCCCTGGCCTGCGGCGCGGACACCGAGAAACTGAAATTCGGACATCGCGGCGGCAACCATCCGGTGAAAGATCTCATTTCCGGACGCTGCTACATCACTTCCCAGAACCACGGCTATACCGTTAAAGAAGAATCCATCGCCGGTACGGACTTGACCGTTACTCATATCAACAACAACGACCGTACGATCGAAGGCCTTAAACATAACCAATATCCGGCATTTTCGGTTCAATATCACCCTGAAGCGGCTCCGGGACCATTCGATTCGAGCTACCTGTTCGACGATTTCCTGACCATGATCCGCGCGCATCAAACCGATAACCCGCAGGCTCCGCGTCAAGCGCAAATGCTTGCCGCCTGGAAAGCCGAGCAGTCTGACAACACGTCGAAAGGAGAACTTCACTATGCCCAAAAATGAGAAGCTCAAAAAAATTCTGGTGATTGGATCCGGACCGATTGTCATCGGCCAAGCTGCGGAGTTTGACTATGCCGGCACACAAGCGTGCCAGGCTCTTAAAGAAGAAGGAATGGAAGTTGTCCTGATCAACAGCAATCCGGCAACAATCATGACCGATACAAACATGGCCGACAAAGTATACATCGAGCCGATTACGCTTGATTTCGTTACCCAGATTATCCGCCAGGAGCGTCCGGACGGACTTCTTCCGACACTCGGGGGACAAACGGGCCTGAACATGGCGGTTGAGCTTGCGCGTGCAGGCGTCCTGGAACAGGAGAACGTTAAACTGCTCGGCACACAGCTTACGGCTATCGAGAAGGCCGAAGATCGCGACTTGTTCCGCGATTTGATGCGCGAGCTGGAGCAGCCGGTACCGGACAGCACCATCGTAACGACTGTTCCGGAAGCCGTGGACTTCGCAAACGAAATCGGCTACCCGATTATCGTGCGTCCGGCCTACACGCTAGGCGGTACGGGCGGCGGGATCTGCCACAGCGAGGAAGAACTCGTGGAAACCGTGGCATCGGGTATCCGCTACAGCCCGATTTCCCAGTGTCTCGTCGAGAAAAGCATCGCGGGCATGAAAGAAGTCGAGTACGAAGTCATGCGCGACGCCAACGATAACTGCATCGTCGTCTGCAACATGGAAAACTTCGACCCGGTCGGCGTTCACACGGGTGACAGCATCGTCGTAGCTCCGAGCCAGACGCTTTCGGACCGCGAGTACCAGATGCTCCGCTCGGCATCGCTAAAAATCATCCGCGCGCTGAACATCGAAGGCGGGTGTAACGTTCAGTTCGCCCTGGATCCGTTCAGCTTCCAATATTATGTTATCGAAGTAAATCCACGCGTAAGCCGCTCTTCGGCGCTCGCTTCCAAAGCGACGGGTTACCCGATCGCGAAGATGGCGGCCAAAATCGCAATCGGCTACACGCTGGATGAGCTCGTTAACCCGGTTACCGGCCAAACATACGCCTGCTTCGAGCCGACGCTTGATTACATCGTGTCCAAAATTCCGCGCTGGCCGTTCGATAAATTCATCAACGCCAACCGTAAACTTGGAACGCAAATGAAAGCGACGGGCGAAGTGATGGCGATCGGCCGTACGTTCGAAGAGTCGATCCACAAAGCGATCCGCTCTCTGGAAATCGGCGTACACCGCTTGTTCCTGAAAGAAACGGATCTGCTGGATCAAGAAACTCTTGAGCTCCGCCTGCAGAAGCCGGACGACGAGCGTATCTTCCTGCTCGCCGAAGCTTTCCGCCGCGGCTACACGATCGAACAGCTTCAAGACTTGACCAAAATCGACTGGTGGTTCCTGCACAAGCTGGACGGCATGATCCGGTATGAGCAGGAAATCGCCTCCGAAGAGCTGGACAACGAAGTGCTGTACGATGCCAAGCGCATGGGCTTTACGGATCGTGCCATCGCCGAAATCCGCAGTCTCGCCGGCCGCAGCACCTTCACAAAAGAAGCGGATATCCGCGAATACCGCCTGAATCAGAACATCAAACCGGTCTATAAAATGGTCGACACCTGCGCAGCAGAGTTCGAAGCGACTACACCGTACTACTACTCCACCTATGAGATGGAAGACGAAGTACTGGAAACCGAGAAACAAAAGGTTGTCGTACTCGGCTCCGGACCTATCCGGATCGGTCAGGGTATCGAGTTCGATTACTCTACCGTCCATGCGGTATGGGCCATCCAGGCTGCCGGATACGAAGCGGTCATTATCAATAATAACCCGGAGACGGTTTCCACCGACTTTAACACATCGGATCGTCTGTACTTCGAGCCGCTCTTCTTCGAAGATGTCATGAACGTTATCGAACGCGAGAAGCCGATTGGCGTCATCGTTCAATTCGGAGGTCAGACGGCGATCAATCTGGCGGCTCCGCTCTCCAAAGCGGGCGTACGCATTCTGGGCAGCGACCTGGAAAGCATCGATAAAGCCGAGGACCGCAAAAAGTTCGAAGCTCTGCTCCGCAAGCTCGATATCGCACAGCCGCCGGGCGGCACGGTTACTTCCGTGGATCAAGCGGTTGGAACGGCTGCGCAGTTCGGTTACCCGGTGCTTGTCCGTCCTTCCTACGTACTTGGCGGGCGCGCTATGGAAATCGTTTACTCCGATGAAGAACTTCTCAGCTACATGGAGTACGCGGTGAAAATCAACCCGGAACATCCGGTCCTGATCGACCGCTATATGCTCGGCAAAGAAGTGGAAGTCGACGCGATCTGCGATAAAGAAACGGTACTCATTCCGGGTATCATGGAACATGTAGAGCGTGCAGGAGTTCACTCCGGCGACTCTATCGCGGTCTATCCGCCGCAGTCCCTTTCGGACGCGATCAAAAACCAGATTATCGATATCACGACGAAAATCGGGCTGGAACTTCAAGTGGTCGGTTTGGTCAACATCCAGTTCGTTATCCATAACGAGCAGGTATATGTGATCGAAGTGAATCCGCGCTCCTCGCGTACGGTTCCTTTCCTTAGCAAGGTGACCAATATCCCGATGGCCAACGTGGCTACACGGGTGATCATGGGCCAGAAGCTTACCGAAATGGGCTACCAAAGCGGCCTTTGGCCGGAAGACAACTTCGTATCGGTCAAAGTTCCGGTGTTCTCCTTCGCCAAACTGCGCCGCGTAGATACGACCCTCGGTCCGGAGATGAAATCGACGGGCGAGGTAATGGGACGCGACGTCAACTTTGCGAAAGCTCTTTACAAGGGTCTGATCGGCGCAGGGATGAAAATTCCGGCCGCGGGAGCCATCATCGCGACTGTCGCGGACAAAGACAAGGAAGAAGCCGTGGAAATTTTCGGCGGATTCCAGCGCCTCGGATACAAAATCATCGCGACCGGCGGTACAGCTCAGGTGCTCGAAGCCGCAGGCGTTCCGGTTACGACCGTGAACAAGCTGAGCGAAGGCTCGCCGAACATTCTGGATCTGATCCGCAGCGGGGAAGCGCACTTTGTCGTCAACACGTTGACGAAGGGCAAAACGCCTCAGCGCGACGGATTCCGCATCCGCCGCGAAGCGGTGGAAAACGGCGTCGTCTGCATGACCTCGCTCGACACGGTCCGTGCCCTGCTTCATATGCTCGAAGCGATCAACTTCTCGTCCCGCTCTATGCCGGTATACGCGTAAGCGGACGGGTTCAAATCAAATCAGGGGATGTGCGCACAACCGGCCTGCCAAGGCCGTGAGCGTAACATCCCCTCCTTATGAACGCAGGAATAAACAAGCCATTGAGGAGGAGAATGCCGGATGGAAACCGTAAGAGCACAATCTGCCGGACGGATCATGGTAGCGCTCGATTTTGCGTCGGCAGCCGAAGCGGATACGCTCATTCAGGAACTTCGGGGAATTCCGTGTTACATGAAAGTGGGGATGCAGCTGTTTTACGCGGCAGGGCCCCGTTTCGTAGCGCGTTTGAAGGACGAGGGCTACAACGTATTTCTGGATGTGAAAATGCATGATATTCCGAACACGGTCAAAGGCGGATCCGAAAGCGTGACGCGCCTTGGAGTGGATATGTTCAACGTCCATGCCGCCGGAGGCATCAAGATGATGGAAGGCGCTTTGGAGGGTGTGGACAAGGCTCTTGGCGGAGGCGCGGCGAAGCGTCCTCAGGTCATTGCGGTTACACAGCTGACCAGCACCAGCCAAATGATGCTGAACGAGGAAATCGGCATTGCCGGCCGGGTAGAGGATGCAGTCGTCCGTTACGCGCGTCTGGCTCGTCAAGCGGGTCTGCATGGCGTCGTCGCGTCACCGCTGGAAGTGTCCGCCGTCAAGGAAGCGTGCGGCGCCGAGTTTATCACGGTGACTCCGGGAATCCGGCCCGCAGGGGCCGCATTGGGCGACCAGAGCCGGGTCATGACGCCTGCCGAAGCTTTCGCGGCCGGAACCGATTATGTGGTAATCGGCCGTCCGATAACGGCCGCACCGGACCCGCGCCAGGCGCTGGAACAGATTTTGGATTCGCTGGAGATAAGATAAACCTCTCCTTATATAAACGCAAAACTCTTATACCCAGGAACGGAGTGATTGGATATGAACACAGCGCAATCGACAGAACGTGAGATAGCGGCTTCCCTGCTTAAAATCGGAGCGGTAGCTTTGCGTCCGCACGAGCCTTTTACCTGGACATCCGGAATCAAATCGCCGATCTACTGCGATAACCGTCTGACGATGTCGCACCCCGAAATCCGCGATGCCATCGCAGAAGCGTTTGCGGCAAAAATCCGCTCGGAATACCCGCAGGCCGAAGTAGTCGCAGGCACGGCGACGGCCGGTATACCGCACGCGGCATGGGTAGCCCAGAAGCTCGGGCTTCCGATGATTTACGTGAGGGACAAGGCCAAGGGCCACGGCAAGCAAAATCAGATCGAAGGCGCTCTGGCGGCAGGACAGAAGGTCATCGTGATCGAGGATCTGATTTCGACGGGCGGAAGCTCGCTCAAAGCGGCGCTGGCCGTCAATGAAGCCGGCGGTCAGGCACTGGGTGTGCTGGCTATCTTCTCCTACCAGCTCGACAAAGGCATCCGGGCGTTCGCCGAAGCCGGCATTCCATTGGATACGCTGACCAACTATTCCAGGCTTCTTGAAGTAGCCGTGGAACAAGGGGCCATCGCCCAGAATGATCTGGAGCTGCTTCGCTCCTGGCGCGAAGACCCGGCTTCCTACGGCGTGTAAAACGGTAAGGCCGGCAGCGCGGACAGGACGAGACGGGACCGAACCGGAAATAGGATTGAACCCCGGTCCGTAAGCATTTGCCTGCATACACCGGAACAAGGGCGGCATACGCTGAGGCGTTGCCGGGAATCCGGGATAGGTGTTTCCTGAAGCAAGAGGAACACTACCCGGCGACCGCCGTCATGCGACGATACGGCGCATTGGGGGCTGCCCGCGGTGCGAAATCTGATCAAAACAAATAGACCTCCACCCGCCATATTGCGGCGATGGAGGTCTATTTGTTTTGGAAGGGTTGCGTCCTTGCTCACCGCGAAACCTTAGCCGGTTTCGCGGTTGACAGGCGTCGTGGAAGGGCGCCCCGTTCCTTGAGCGCACCGGTTTCGACTGCCGGCTTCAGCCTACGCGTTTGCCCATAATGATCAGATCCCGCTCGATTCCGTCCAGCTCCGCGATCCGCGGAAGCTCCGCCCATTTGGCAAAACCGTAACGGTCGAAGAGGGCCAGGCTGTGCGCGTTATGCCCGAAAATAAAGCCGAGTACGGTTTTAATGCCGAGCTCCGGACAGGCGGCGATGGCTTTTTCCAGAAGATAACGCCCCAGACCGCGGCCGCGGCACTCCTCGTCGAGGTAAATGCTTACCTCGGCGGTGCCGTTATAGGCAGGACGGCCGTAGAAAGACTGGAAGCTCAGCCAGCCCCAGATCTTGCCGTCTTGTTCCAGCACCCAAATCGGGCGGGTTTCCGGATTGTGCTCGGCAAACCAGTTTTCCCGGCTTTGGACGGTCACCGGTTCAAGGTCGGCCGTGACCATTCTACCCGGAATGGTTGAATTGTAAATGTGCACGATGGCGGGAAGATCCGCCGGAACAGCGTCTCTGAGCTTGTACGTATCCTGTTGCTGCATACCTGATCCTCCGTTTTCGAGTGCGATGATTTAATTTTATCATGGTTAACGGAGCTAGGCCGCATTTTTTATTGATTTGCTAACTTTTCCCAGAAGCCGCAAACGGCCTGCAAGCCCTTGTCGAAGTTATCCAAATCGAAATGCTCGTTGGGAGCGTGGAGATTTTCGTCCGGAAGCCCGAAGCCCATCATAACGACGGGAGCCTGAAGCAGGCGCTCGAAAACGTCCACAATCGGGATAGAGCCGCCGCCCCGGGTGAGCGCTGTTTTCTCTCCGTAGGCCTCTTCAAGCGCCGCAGCTGCTGCCACCATAACCGGATGGTCGGCCGGCGTCAGGAAAGGGTTGCCCTTCAGCACTCTTTTAACCGAAGCCTTCAAACCGGCCGGCGTGTGGGCCGCGACATGACGCTCGATCAGCTCGAAAATTTCTTCGGGACGCTGATCCGCAACGAGCCGGCAGGCAATTTTGGCGGACGCGCGCGCCGGGACGATCGGTTTAATGCCTTCACCGGCAAAACCGCCGCTTATTCCCGTTACTTCCAAAGTCGGCCGCGCCGTCGTACGTTCGGTGAACGTATAGCCTTTCTCGCCAAAGAGCTCGGAGAGACCGAGGTCCTCCCGGATCTTCCCTTCATCCTGCGAGACGCGGGCCAGTTCGCCGCGTTCCTGCTCCGTCAATTGGATGACACGGTCGTAAAAGCCTTCAACCGCGACACGGCCATCTTCGTCATGGAAGGAATCCACCAGGCCTGCGAGCGCATGAACGGCATTCGGCACGCCGCCGCCGTACAAACCGGAGTGGAGATCGTTTCTGGCCGCGAGCATTTCAATCTCGACGCCGGCGACCCCGCGAAGCCCGTAAAGCAGAGCGGGTTTGCCTCTCTCCAGCATCGGGCTATCCGAAATAACGATTGCGTCCGCTTTGAGCTTCTCCGCATGCTTTTCCACGAACGGAGCGAGGGAAGGACTCGTAATTTCTTCTTCGCCTTCGAGAATAAATTTGATGTTCAGCGGAAGGCTTCCGACCGCTTTAAGGAACGTTTCCGCCGCTTTGACGTGGATCCAGAGCTGAGCTTTGTCGTCCGTCGCTCCGCGCGCGTAAATTTTGCCGTCCCGGATGACGGGTTCGAACGGTTCCGAATGCCATTCGTCCAAGGGGTCGGCAGGCTGGACGTCGTAATGGCCGTAGACGAGAACGGTCGGTTTGCCGGGCGCATGAAGCCAGTCCCCGTACACAATGGGAAGTCCTGCCGTCGGCATGATCTCCACATTTTCCAGACCGGCATGAGTCAGGGCACCGGACAGCCATTCTGCGCAGCGGTGAACGTCTTTCTTGTGCTCGGACAATGTGCTGATGCTCGGAATTCGAAGCAGCTCTTTCAATTCTTCCAGATGGCGTTCTCTATGCTGGGACGCATAAGGTTCGGTTTTGGCTTTCATGGTGATAGGACTCCTTTTTTTGACAATGGGTTAAAAAAGCTTATCCTCATAACTTCCCCATTTTCACTTGAAATCCTGCAACTTTTTTGGAATAACGAAAGGTACCGCCGGAACTTAAGCAGGAAAAATAATTTTTTGGCCTAAAAAGAAACTTCTTGGGGATTCAATCGTCTTACTAAGTGGAAACAGGATGGAAATCTTTTCATCCCGGCTCTGGCAACAGGCTTGTCGGCCGTATTTAAATCATGGGTTGAGGTGGAAAATATGCGTAACAAAATGGCAGCCCGTGCGACCGCATTGGCGCTGATTCTAACATTAAGCACAGGGGGAGTGCTTGCGGCAACTCCCGCAGCTGCAGCTTCCGGACAAGCTGCTCTGGGCTCTGTAGCGGCTGGCGCTTCCGGTTCGTTCGAGCTTCAGAATATCCAGCTGCTGCCGGATCAGAACGGCAATATCGTCACGTTCACGGTCGGCGTCCATAACAAAAGCGCTGGAGATTTAGCGCTTGTGGACTACTGGGTCCGTCTCAAAAGCAAAACGGGCCATACATACACGGTGCGCTTGATGCCCCAGGATAAAGTCGTGAATAAGATCGGGGCCCATTCTTCGGGACAGGTATCTTACTACGCCAAAGTCGGCAGCGGCGAGAAGCTCCAGGATCTGCAGGTGCAGTTTATCAAATGGGATTTCAGCCAGCCCAACTCCGAGCGTGTTCTCGGACAAATTTCCGTGCCGGCTTCTTACACGGGTGTGACGCCAACGGGACAGAATGCCGACTTCCAGGTGGGAAGCAGCGAACTGCGCGCCTCTACGGAGAAGTTTACAAACGGAAAGAACGAGAAATATTACTTGCCCGCGATAAGCCTGCAGCTTGAAAATATCGGAGGTGCGGCGGTTACCCTGCCGGAAGTCCAGTTTTCGGTTCGAACGCCCGAAGGACTTTTGTATCCGCTGGATGCGAAGAACGCCAAGGACTTGAAAATTAGCCCGAAGGAAACGAAAACCGTTCAACTGTCGGGGGCTATTCCGCTTAAAGCCGGAGAGAAAGGCTGGGAGCTTGTCATCACCCGGATCCATCCCGAGCTGAAATTCAACACGCTGCTGGCGGCTTACCAGCTTCCGGCCGTCAGTAAACCCGCCGGCGGCGAGGCCGGCAAGGAAACGCAGTTTATGAACAAGTCGGGGCTCTACACGGCCAAGCTGGGAGGCATCTACCGTCTTCCGTGGGAAGATCAGGATATTTTGACCGCCAACGTCACGTTGTCGAACAAAGGGGAACAGCCGCTTCCGATTCCGGATATGACGGCTTACTTCCTGCTGGATAATGCCGTGAAAGTGGAGGCTAAACTGGTTCGTACGGGCAAAGTGATCGGCATCGACCCGGGCTCCTCTCTTTCTGTCGAGGCGCTCGGTAAAATCCCGTATACGTATGCGTTTAAGGAAGTCAAGCTGGTCATCCAGGAAAAAGAAAGCGACACGCAGGTGAACGATTTGCTGGAGCTTACCGCGAAACCCGATCTGCAGCAGCTGCCTTTTGTAGGGTTGGGCGCGAAATATGCCCGGGAAGAAATCGGCCGCAAAGCGCAGTATACGGTTGCCGAAATCAATTCCTATGAGGGCTTGACCGGGAGCATCGTTTCGGCCGAGCTGGAGATCGAAAATGCGGAGAAACGGTTTGCGCCCGTCACCGGTCTAGTCGCCCATTTTCAGTTGAAGGACGGCACCGTATTCCCGGCTTCCGTATCGGATATCAAGAAAACGGTAGCGCCTGGCGGCAAAGCGAGACTGAACGTTTGGGCAGCTCTGCCTAAAGGCACGGATATGGAGACTGTCCGTCTGCTGATCGGTGATTCCGTAACGCTGGAAACCGGAGAAGGCAAGCAGGGAGACGGTCAGCAGACCGTAAAAACCGATGCTTACGTAAGGCCCGTAACGTTCGCACTGCCCAAAGAGAACAAGGACGTCAAGGACAAACTGAAGGACATCGCGCTGTTCCCGTACACGGTTTCGATGAGCCGGATCAACACATCAATCAGCAACGATGTGCTGACGCTGAAATTCAATTATGACATCCGCAAGCAGCTTTTAACCGAAACGGCGCCGGAAGGGCATAAGCTCGTTCTCGTATTTGAGGACTATAAAGGCAATAAATCGTTCGAGAAAGCGTATGAGCTGAAAAATTGGGAGCCGCGCGACGGTAAATCGGCCGAGCAGGTGACAGATAACGAGCTGAGGATCGGCAAGAAAGAAAACTTCACGATTCAGATTCAGGACGCTGACTTGATCTATAAGCAGAGGTTTCTGGATAAGTACCATCTCAGCGTGTATCATGAATTCCAGGGACAGCGTAAGCTGCTGGCCAAGCAAAGCATCGACTGGTTTGCTTATTCGGACTAATTTTATTGAGAATAGCGGGTTTTACAGCAAAAGTTCCATCTCCGGATGGAACTTTTTTCATGATTATCCGTAGTTCTTGAAGTGGACACCTCTTTTTTGTCGTCAAAACGGGTAGGAGGCAGCGTGAGGGGAAGAACGTGTAGAGAAAAAAGTCATTGAAAAAAAATAAAGCCAGTTTATATTTTTTTAACCTTTACCGTTTATGATGGGGAAAGAATGGGTATAGCTGCCAATTTCAAGAGAGATTGTTCAATCGGTGCGGAGGAGTAGAGTGGATGAACAAAATGACTAGTTTTTCAATGAAAAACGTGGCGGCGCTTTTTATTATTATGCTGCTGGTATTTGCAGGCGGCATTTTCGCCACGACTAAACTGAAGGTGGAAAGCATGCCGGATATTTCGTTTCCGATCGTGGTCATTTCCACCCAGTACACGGCACCGCCGAAAGATGTGCTTGACCAGGTTACAAAGCCGCTGGAGAAAGCGGTCGCCGGTTTTGACGGCATCAAGAATTTATCGTCTACGTCTAGCGATAATTATTCGCAAATTACAATCGAACTCGAGCAGGACATCAAGCCTAAGAATGCCAAGCAGGATCTTGAGGCACTGGTTTCGAACGTTAAGCTGCCGCAGCAGGCTGAGAAGCCTAAGGTGCTGACGGAAGGATTCTCATCCCAACCGGTTTATTACTTGGCGGTATACGGCAATGACGGGATGAATCAGGCGGAGCTTGATAAAATTTACAAAGACACGATTCTGCCGGGCTTTAACACGATCAAAGGCATTGACCATGTCGACTCCGTCGGCAATCAGGAAGCGACTCTTTCCATTAAGCTCAATGAAAACACGATCAACAGCTATGGATTGACGCCGACGGATGTCTCGAACAGCATCCGGGCCGCCTTGTCCGCAAGTCCTGCAGGAACCGTTGAATTCAACGGTACGACCCAGATGGTGCGGGTGACGGGACAGATCGACACGATTTACAGCCTTGACAACCTGACGCTGACAACACCGAAAGGCAGTGTGCTTCAGCTTAAGGATCTCGGCAAAATCGAAGCCATCAGCGAATCCCAGTTTATAACCCGTCTGGACGGCAAACCGGCTATCGGGGTGCAGCTGTACAAAACGAAGTCGGCCAACGCGGTAAACTTCGCGGACGAAGCCGACGCTTTGATGGCAAAATGGGAACAAACCATGCCGGGCGTAAAATTCAAATCCGTCTATAATTCGGCGGTGGAAATCAAAAAATCGATCCACGGTATGGTGCAGGAAGGCGGCATGGGCGCCCTTCTCGCCTCGGTTATGATTTTGCTTTTCCTTAGAAATATTCGGATGACCCTCATCGTTTTGGTCTCGATTCCATTATCCATTCTAATTACGCTTTTGATGATGGTGCCGCTTAATATTTCACTCAATATCATGACACTCGGCGGTATGGCTATTGCGGTCGGACGCGTCGTGGATGATAGTATCGTTGTTATCGAAAATATTTACAGCCAGCTTCAGAAAGCCCAGGAACGCGGAGAGTCCGTCATCAAGCTGGCGACCGCTCAAGTAGCTGCGGCAATTACCTCTTCAACGATTACAACCGTCGGGGTATTCGGCCCGATTGCATTCGTAAGCGGAGTTATCGGCGAAGTGTTCCGTCCGTTCGCCCTTACGCTGGTCGTTGCGCTTCTATCCTCGCTTCTCGTAGCGCTAACCGTCATTCCGATGCTGGCGAAGCTATTGGTGCTGAAAAGCAAAAAACTCGGCAACCACGACGAGAATCATGTCGGCAAATTTGCGCTTGTTTACAAAAGAGCATTGGAGTGGTCCCTGAACAACCGGATCAAGACACTTTTGTTCTCGGGAATTCTCTTCATTGCCTCGCTGGTGTTGATCGTACCGCAGCTTGCCGTATCGTTCATGCCGGAGGATCAGTCGGCCCGGCAGATGATTTTCCAGATTAAGATGCCGAACGACACATCGATCGAGACGATGGATGAAAAGTCCAAGCAGCTCGAGCAGATGATGAGGGAAGCGAAAGACGCTTCGGGCAATCCGCAGTTTACATACAACGAGACAATGGTGGGCTACGCATTCAGCAAGGATGTAACTCCTTACCGGGCGATGATGTTTACCGAAGCGAACGAAAACAGCAACGCCGAGCAGGTCTTCAAAGCTTACAAAGAGAAAATCTTATATGAACTTCCCAAAGGCTCCGAGGTCGACGGTTCACTGATTGCCGCGGGCGCCGGCGGAAGCAGCACGGATTTCTCTTACTCCCTGAAAGGCGACGACATGATGTATCTGAAGCAGGCGGCCGCCCAGGTTAAAGAGAAAATGAAAGAATTCCCCGAGTTGTACGAAGTCAAGGACAGCCTCAGCGATTCCAAGACGGAAGTCGAAGTCACGGTCGACCAGAACAAAGCGCGTTTGTACGGACTGAGCTCCGCCCAGGTGCTTGAAATGGTTAACTCTTGGATCGGAGTCAGCAAACTCGGGGACTTGAAGTTTGACAACGTTACTTATGAGACCAAAGTGGAGCTTGATCCCCAGTATAAAAATACGGTGAATAAAATCGGCACGTTCCTGCTGAAAACACCGACGGGTCAGACGGTTCAACTAAATGAAATCGCCAAGATCACGCAGATTGATGCTCCTACAGGCATCACCCGTGAAAATCAGATTCAGACGCTGAAAGTAACGGCCAAGATCAATAGTGCGGATAAAGGCGGAGTCAGCGGCAAAGTGGCTGCAGCATTGAATGCGCTGGAGCTTCCTCCCGGCGTAAGCCGTGAGGTGAAAGGGGTATCCGACGATATCTCTTCCGGGTTCTCGGAAATGTTCGCTGCCATGGGCGCGTCCATCTTTATCGTCTATCTGGTCATGGTTCTCGCATTCGGGAACGCCAGCGCTCCTTTTGCCATTCTGTTCTCGCTGCCGCTGGCGGTTATCGGCGGGTTGTTCGGCCTCCTGGTCACGGGAGAATCGCTCAATATTACTTCTCTCATCGGATTCCTGATGCTGATCGGAATCGTCGTGACGAACGCGATCGTCCTGATCGACCGGGTACAGCAGCTGCGCGAGCAGGGAGTCGGGGTCAGGGAATCCCTTATCAGTGCGGGGATGACTCGTCTTCGTCCCATCATTATGACCGCGGGAGCGACTGTGTTTGCGCTTATGCCGCTTGCGCTCGGTATGTCTAAAGGGACCATTATTTCCAAAGGATTGGCGGTCGTCGTTATCGGCGGGCTTGTCACTTCTACAGTACTTACACTAGTTGTCGTACCTATTATTTATGAATTGATTGAATCCTTTAAACGCAGAAGTTCGAACGCGTTCCACCGTAAACCAAAGAAAAATAAGGTGGATGCGGTCCCTGCGGCAAAATCCTGAGTCAAGCAAAGAGAAGAGGAGAGTACAACTGATGAAACGTCCTTTAGCTACGATCGTAAAGCAGAGCACGAAACTGGTAGGCATTGTCGCCCTTACTACGGCCTTGGCCGTCGGCTGTTCGAACAAACCGCTGGCTGGTCCGCAGGACACCACACAGGGCCAGGAATCTCAGATTAAGACCGTAAAAACCGTCAAGGTGACGAAAGAGAAAATATCGGATCCGCTTGAGCAAGTTGCCAATGTCATCTCTTCCGTTCAATTGGAAGTGATTTCGAAAACAGGCGGAGACGTCCAGCAGGTTTACAAAAAGAGAGGCGACATGGTCAAAAAGGGAGAGCTTCTATTCCGCATTGACCCTTCCGATCTGCAGCTGCAGAAGGAACAGGGGCAGCTCGGCATCAAGAGCGCTCAGGCCCAGTTGAAGCAGGCTAAGGAAGAGCTGGCCAACGCGAAAACTGACCTTGAAAACAACATCGTAAAAGCGGAGCAGGGAATTCGGGATGCCGAGAAGAATTTTAATAAAATGCGCAACGATTACGATGAGGGCACCATAACGAAAATCCAGCTGGAGCAGGAAGAAACAAAGCTCAACAGCCTCAAGCTTGATCTGAGCACCCTAAAGCAGAAACGCAAAACGCTGGACAATACGGATTCGCTCGCCGCTGCTCAAGTAGCGATCGAAACGTCCGGTCTGTCTGTCAAAAAAGCGGAACGCGAACTGGAAAATACGGAAGTGAAAGCACCTGTAAGCGGAGTGCTTACGGACTTCCCGGTTGAAGCGGGGATGACGATCGGGCAGGGATTTAAAGGCGGAGTCATCCAGCAGTTGAATCCGATCTTGATCAAAGCCGATTTGACGGAAGAAGCCGTTAATCTGGTGCGCGACAAGAAAGAGCTGAATTTCTATGTGCCGGGCACGACGGAATTAACGAAAGCGCCGATTAAGTATATTTCCGATGTGCTGGATTCACAGACGAAAGCTTACACACTGGAGCTGGAAGTTTCAAACGCGGACCAAAAGCTGAAGCCTGGACAGAAAGTTCAGATTCAGCTCACCGATGAGGCGGAGCAGACGGTGGCGGCCATTCCCACGCTTAGCATCGTGAGAGAAGGCAGCGAATCATTTGTCTTCGTTCTGAACGGGGATACCGTTGAGAAACGAAAAGTCCAGCTCGGTCGTTTGAAAGAAACGATGCAGGAAGTGATTTCCGGCGTAAGCGAAAACGAACAGATCGTCGTTTCCGGTCAGCATCAGCTGAAAGATAAAGAAAAAGTCACGACAGCAGCCGCAGCTAACTAACAAAGGTACACATGGAGGAGAATACCGTGAAGAGCCAATGGAAAACTACCGTATCGTCCGTCTTTCTGTCCGCCGCTCTGCTCGCAAGCGCCGTTCCGGCACTTGCGGCAGAACCGGGGAAACCAGCACCCGCACAAGCATCGGCTTCAGCGCCGACCGCTTATAAATTAACGAACGATCTGCAAGTCGAAATGAAAAGTATCTTAAACGAAAAAACAGCGGACGGAACCCGTCTGGGCGCCGTTGTCCGCATGAAAAACACCAGTTCGAAAGTTGTACGCGTACCCGAGTACGAAGTGCGCATGAAAACGAAAGACGGCGTGGAATTCCGCTTGCAGGCAAGTCTGGGAAGCCCGCGCTCCATTCAGCCCAAATCCCAGGTTGAGCTTAGCTACCTGGCTACGGTTGACAGCGGAGAAGGCGTTGAACTGAGCGAGCTTCGCTGGATAGACATCGATGTTTATGTGTATCCGAAAAAAGAAACGCTCCAGCTCAGCGTACCTGTGAGCGATCTTGTATGGAACGGAACGGAAACGTCCGAAATTCCTTCCGCTTCCGTGAAGAAATGGGGAGAAGCTTTCACCATTCCTTCCTTGCAAACGCCGCTGGAATTCAAAACAACGAATATTAGCCGCGATACGATCGGCACGAAAACGAACTCGGTCGTTCAGGTGCTCGTAACGAATCCGTCGACTAAGCGTCAGACTCTTCCGAATATTGCCCTGGAAGGCAAAAGCGGCCTGCAGACGTATGACAGCAACCGAGCTGAAACCTCGCTTGCCCTGGAGCCGGGCGAGAAGAAATATATCCATTTTGTCATTCCTACGGAACTGAATACAGAGCTGGAAGCTCTTAATGTGGTCACCGCGGAAAAATATATTGACGCGCAGGAAAAACCGGTTACGTATAACGTAGGCCGCGTTCATATCATGCTGCCGGCCAAGCAGACCGATGCCCTGCCGATTCATGGAGCGTATGCTTTCGGTGACGCCATGAAGATGGATCCGCTCAACCAGTTGGTTCACCCGAATATGGATGTTTCCCTCGTGGAGCTGCACATGCAGCAAAACGACGAGGATGGTTTTAATACCGCTATCGCCAAATTTAAGCTGACGAACAAATCCGGCGGGCCGCTTAACGTTCCTGCGTTTGCGACCGATCTTGTCAGCAGCGACGGCTATACGTACAACGGGAACAGACAGGGAACGACGACTCTGCGCGTACTTCCTAACGCCTCCTATGTCGTAACTTACTCTTACATTCTTCCGGCTTCCGAGACGGGTGAAGGACTGAAACTTGCCTTGTATGAAACTCACGGAGCATCCGCGGCGGCAGGAGCACAAGCTTCCGGAGCCAAGTCGCAAGAGGCGCAGGCGAGTGCGGCAGAGGCCGGTGCATCGTATAAATCCCTTCTGACGGCCTATAGCGTTAAACTTCAGCCGCAGCCGGAATCCAAGGATGAACTGAAATTGTATCCTTTGACGGTGAAAGTGAATAACTGGGAAATTTCGGCGATGTTTAACCAGCAGCAGAACTACAATTATCGCCTGAAGTTTTCACTAGATATCGAACAGGAAAAGGACGTACTCATTGACCGTACGTTCTCCCAGCTTCAGTTTGACTTGTATGATAGCGGCGGTACCCTTATAAACTCGGTCAAAAGTCCGTTTGTGGGGGAAAACAAATTGCAAAAAGGCTCCAACACCATTAATTTTAGTGCGGATACCATGCAGTTGTCTTACCCGGTAATGATCAAAGTCTACGAATCCTTCGTCAATGATAAAGGCGAGACGGCGAAGCGTCTTCTGACGACGTTTAAACAATAGTTGATAAGCTGGGCACCCGCATCAGACGGAGCCGTGCGAGTCATGGCGGCTCTTTCCGCCACAGATCACTTAAAAAAGGCCTTTCCGGTTAATCCGGAAGGCCTTTTTCTATTAAAGCGTTGGTTACCCCTGGAGCGGGAATGAGCGGATAACGGACCATTCGCCGTTTTCCTGTTTCCCGAGCAGTTGAAAACTGTCTACATGGAACGAAAAGTCAACCGGCGTATTTTTTACACTGGCCAGTACGTCGTGCAGCTCATCGGCTCCCAATTTCTGTCCGATAGTCAGATGGGGATGATAGTTGTAAGCTTTTTCCGTATCCACGAGAGGGCCCGTACAGAGCTTGTCGTGAAGCTCGATGACCGGTTCCACTTGTTCCAGCGCCAGGTAGATAACGTTGTTAACCGGAAAATAAGAGCTGAACCGGTTGAACGTAATCTGGAATGGGGACACGGTACGGCTCAGATCTTCCAAATGACTGATGGCAGCCTGAAGCTGCTCTTCGGACCATTCTTCTTTCTCACGAACCGTAATGTGGGGCGAAATCACCCTATAATAAGGATCGAACCTTTTTCTATAACTGTTGGCAAATTCGTTAATTTCTGCGGTTGGAAGAATGGCGATGCCGTACATCATATGGAATCCCTCCCTAAATTATGGTCGACTAATTCTTATTATACCGTGTTTGTATCCCACTCACAATTTCATTTTAAGACGATTCATTGTCCGCGTGCGTCCGTACCCGAAAATGCGTGAAGTCATATACTGATCATATCGTGAAAGTTTAAGGGGAGAAGACCGTGAAACGACAAGTTCACAGCCGGGAAATTAAAAAGGTCGTTATGCAAAGGCTTGCAGACCGGGGAGCGAGTCTGGAAGACATCGCAGAGATCGTATACGCCATGCAGGCGCCCTATCATCCCGGTTTATCGATGGATACGTGCATGAAGTCCATTCAGGCCGTATTGGGCAAAAGAGAGCTTCAGCACGCGATTCTGGTCGGAACCGAGCTGGATATGCTGGCAGAGCAGAAAAAGCTTACAGAACCGCTTCAAACCATTCTGGACACGGACGAGAGTTTATTCGGGTGCGACGAAACGCTTGCGATCGGTTCCGTTTTCGGCTACGGCAGTATTGCCATCACGACCTTCGGCTATCTGGACAAAGAAAAGACCGGCTTGATCAAACGACTGGATACGAAGAGCGGTGACGCCGTGCATACTTTCCTGGACGATCTTGTAGCCGCCATAGCCTCGGCCGCATCGGGAAGAATCGCCCATAAAAGCAGGGATGAGATAGAACGGGAAGCAGCGGATGGAGATAACGAATATGCGTAAGTTGCGCACTTCGCTGCTTTTTTATGAAAAATTCCGCTGACCGTGTTGGCCTACAAATAAGCGACTGTCTTTTTGGATATGCTATTTCTAGGCCAATAACATCATCAACGGAGTGAGGACCATGCAGTGGGTATATTGGGTAAAGCTGTACGACAGTAAGTTTCAGGCAGGTGTCCTTGCCAAGCGGATGGAGGAAGACTGGTGGATTTACGGCTACGAATGCCCGTCCGAAGTTGAAGTTTTCAAATCCAAAAAAGGACGTTTCGGTGTCCGTTACTCGGTTTACTAAAAAAAGGTATTGACTTAACCGTACTTTGTATTGTATATTTATTTTTGTCGCTATACGACATTGGTAGTTACTGACGCGGGGTGGAGCAGCCCGGTAGCTCGTCGGGCTCATAACCCGAAGGCCGCAGGTTCAAATCCTGCCCCCGCAATTAATCAAATTTTTTTTGCCTGTTTTTAGCCATACATAACATAATCCGGGCCCTTAGCTCAGTTGGTTAGAGCGGTCGGCTCATAACCGATTGGTCGGGGGTTCGAGTCCCTCAGGGCCCATTGTAAGCCGGAGTGGCGGAATTGGCAGACGCACAGGACTTAAAATCCTGCGGTAGGTGACTATCGTACCGGTTCGAGTCCGGTCTTCGGCATCTAGGCAACAACGAGGTAAGAACAGAAAACTCCCTTCTTTCACTTATGCGCATCGCAGAATGAGACAAGGGAGTTTTTTGCAGTTTATTTTTTCCTGTTAAGAAATGCCTATAAAGCGGGTAAGGGTATAATAAAACAAATAAGCGGGGAGGCGATACCATGGCGATACCATTTGAGATTGTAATGGATCAAAGCAATGTCATTCGCGGAGATTTTTATCCGGCGTCTTCTATAGCAAGGGGCATTCTCATTGTCTCGCACGGGTTTAAGGGTTTTAAGAACTGGGGAATGTTCCCTTACGCGGCTTCGAAACTGGCCCGGGATGTGGATGTCATTACGTTTGATTTTACACATAACGGAGTGGGAGAAGACGGGCAGTCATTCAGTGAACTGGAGAAATTTGCGAAAAATACGTACAGTTGCGAATTGGACGACTTGTCGACCTTGATCTCCGTACTGACGGACGAGTGGGACTTTAAAAACAAGCTGCTGGAATCGGATCGCTCGAAGCCCGTAGTTTTTTATCCTCATCACAGCAGGGGGATCAATCTTTCGAACGAGGAGCATCAGCATAGGGGCTCCGCCAACCCGGTCAATAAGCTTCCCATCTTTTTGCTCGGTCACAGCCGCGGAGCGGGCGTAAGTTTGATCTACGCGCTGGATCATCCCACGGAGATTGCAGGGGTCGTCAGCTGGAACGGAATTACGATGGTGGACATTTTCGACGAAGCTTGCAAAGAGCAGATGCGCAGCGAAGGACGCGCCTATATCGCGAATGCGAGGACCAAGCAGCAGATGCCGCTCGATAAGGTCATCCTGGACGATTTGGAGGCCCGCAAGGATGACTTCAACATCCTGGAACGGATGCGGGGGGCGATATTTCCGGTCGTGCTCATACAGGGCGAGGAAGATCACGCCAACTTGAGGGCAGGCTCGGAGAAACTCGTCGAGAACCAGCCGAAAGTCCAGTGGATCCAAATTCCCGGCGCTAACCATACGTTCAATACGGTCCATCCGTTTGCGGGCTCTTCCGCGGAGCTGGAACAGGCAATTGAACATACACTGCAATTTTTAAAAAGCAGAGTGGTGCCGACGGAATAAACCGAAATTCAGAGGTCCCGGGAGGGACCTTTTTTAATTGGGGGATAGGTTGTGCGTTCTAGACGGCGAAAAAACCCTTACAGAGTAAGGGTTTTTCTAGTAGGACCTGAGTCGGGCGAACCCATGCCCCTCGCTCTGTCAAGACAGAGGAACGATAAGAATGTGGGAAGAACTCAGTCCAACGTATCGAAGACGGCATTCATAAAATATGCGACCTCTAGTTCTGCCTCATTAGCGTTGAAACCAACAAACATTAAAAAGTTTTTGTATCGATTATAAATATCCGGATCATCGTCAGTACGACGGTGCTGGCGGTCATAGATCAAAAAATTATTAGTCATATTACTATACATGAGTAACACCTCCGGTTTTATTATATAAAACAGAATTTGGTATGTATAGTTAATTTTAGGCTTACTAGAGAAATACATGGGAGGGAAGCAGGAATGTCTACGATGGGCACTGTTATCTTTGTTCCGCCCAAACGGAAATTGACGATTTCACCGAGGATGAAGACGATCATGAAGGCATTGAATATACGGTCAATAGTGACGGGACGGCTGAAGTTGATTCGGAGCAGTTGATCATAGATGATGTGCCGGTTAGGGCTGATGAATCAGACGTAGGGCAGCCTGAAATTGACCAAATCGAGTCACAATTACCATACTGCCGGATGATATCGACCCGATAGAAAAACTTATTGCTCTAGGCGAGGCTCCTGCAATCGAAGGCAACAAAATCGACTTCGGTGACGTGCTGCGGCGGAAATATCGTGGTGAGAAGATGGCTGACATCGCGGAGAGCTTGAGACTGGCACCGATCACGCTGCAAAGCAAGCTGAAAGCACAAAAAAACGCCGCAGCCAAGGCGATTGAGCCAGTAGCTACGGTAATAGATGGAGAGCTTCCTTTTTAACTGCGGCCCTTCGGGGCCTTTGATCTCAGGAATAACCTTTTGCTACTCTTCCAGCAATCTTTCCCGCATTAGATGTGAACTTCATTAATCGGCCGACTACAATTAAGTGTTTATGACAGATAACCGAAAATCGACTCTGGTTAGGATCCTCCTTGATCATTTTTTCGGAAAAATTGATGATTTTGTTACCAGCATACGTCAAGATTAGGCACATAAAAGTGAGCAGGAAACTTAGTAGAAAAGTTGCTAACAATTACACCACTCCTTTGGATTGGACTTATCTATATCAACGCAGATGTATAAAAATGGTTTCCATACAGGATAAAGCTCCCTATAGGGCATCTAAATAAAGGACGGTGGGCAGGATGAAAAAGGAACTCGGACAATTTTTACACCAAGGTGTAGTAATTAAAAAATGTCCTAATTGTTTGGGTGAAATTACGCCAGAAATGACAAAAAATACGTATGAAAAAGAATGATGCAATATTAAGAAATTTCTCATTTAAGATCGTGTCGTTCCAGAAGGGTACACGGGGCTTGAGTTGCATTGGTAAATTCCCCTCAACGTGGTTGGATCTACTGGATACGTTGAGGGGCTAAGTGGTGAAAATCAAACTAAGGAATTCCTATACAACCACCACAAGACTTTTCAGGGCCTACCGGATAATGATATCCACCAGGTGTTACACAACCGTCGCGACAAATTAGAAGAACTCCAGCACAATATAATTTGTAGTAATTATTAATCCTTTCGTCATTTCCATTACAATCTGCCAAATAAACGGGGTAATGTTGAGACGAGAAAGAAAGCGAATCCACGATCCAATTTGTTATTGTACTTAGTGGGATTGTAATAGGTTGGTATGATAAGCGCCCTGATTGATCACGAAATAAAGTACACCCATAAATATTATAGTTATCTGAATACCAAACATACACCCATCCTGTTCCGGTTGAGGACCAAAAATAAACAAAATGTCTAATCATATTTTTTGCGTCAGCTGGTGAACAAATCTGTGTTGAATAAGGTGGAGTAGGCTGATGAGTTGGTGGCATACCAATTCCAGAACATGGAGAAACATTCACGACATCTTGAAATTGATTATAGGGATACGATGGGGATGTTAAAGGGCCCTTTGGGTATTGGTATTGCGGCATAAATGAAGGGCAAGGACTGCTTCCATACCATACAGCGGTTACATTGTTATCAACACCGTATTTGAGACAATCATATTCAGTGTTAAAGGATTTACACTCTTTAGTTCCATTCCGTTTTGTTATTTCACAATTACCCATTAAAAACCATCACCTCCAAATTTTATATTAAAGTTTATTCGGGTTGCTTGCCTATATTTCGAAAAATCGTATTCAATTTACAACCAGAAATAGTCTTAGCATGAACTAAGGGAGGAAATCTTCCCATAGCCATTAGATTATGATACCCATTAAACGATTAAAAACTTCGTCAGAAAGATGCCTCATTAATTGGTTGATGAATGCAAACGCGGTATAGTTCCATTAGAGGAAGAGCCTTTTATAAAATTGCTCTGTATCTGATCGATTCCAAGGTCATTAAGCCGGAGTCCTGTGTGACTTTCCGATGACCCTGCGCCCAAAGCACATTAAGGATATTTTGGGCATGAGCGAGAAAAAGATGTATGAGTTTTTAGCAAAGCCACCTTTTCACGTAGCGAGAGCTGGACGAGAAATTGATATAAGCAAATTGGTTTTCAGAAGCTGGAGGAGCAAAAATTGATGTTTTTGATAACAGTGAAAGCGAGGGAGCATAACTCTTGCTTTTCGTATCAGACACTTATTCGTATCAAATTCGTATCATAAGCTAATTTGGGTGCTTTTTATTAAAATAATTTAACTCCGTAAACGGCGAAAAACCCTTACCGGAGTAAGGGTTTTTCTAGTATGACCTGAGCCGGGCTCGAACCGACGACCCCCACCCTGTCAAGATGGTGCTCTCCCAGCTGAGCTATCAAGTCATGTTTGTAAAAATCTTCAGTTGTCTTAGTGACAAGTAGTATAATATCAAGAATTTAAACCACTGTCAACAACTTTTTATAAAACAGTTATAATAAGCTTAAGGAAAAAGACAAACGACTGCGGGGGATGTTATGAACGTTTTAAACGGTTATTCGAATTACACCTCCATGTACGGGAAGATGAAAGATTTCCGGGAGGGAGGTGTCAAATGAAACGGATCATTTCCTCACGGCTGGCAGGGAATCTCCTGCTGCTGCTGAATACGGGCATGCTTTTGGTGCATGTTCTGATTCTGCTTAAAGTCATCCCTTCTCATTTTATTTGGGGCGGGCGCATTAGCGGGGAATCCGAGCTCGTTGCTCTGGAAAGTGTGTCTGTTGTCATCCAGATCGTATTTATCGCCTTAATCGCTTTAAAAACGGGATATTTGCTGCCCGGCAAGTTGAAACGAACGGCTCGGATAGGGATGTGGCTGCTGTTCGTTTTCATGGTTCTGAACACGGCCGGCAATCTGGCTTCCATCTCGGGTCCGGAAAAGCTGTTTATGACGCCGCTGACCGTCGCACTCGCTTTTCTATCACTTAGGCTGGCGATAGAGACATAACACCGGGCCCAGTCCCGGCAGTTGTCCGAAAGAAAGTAGGCGGTTCTCCGGGCAGGGGATCCGTATTTGACGGGCACGAAGTGTTTCCTGAACTTTCCGGTTCCTTTATAATCAGGGAAGGGCGGTCAAGATTAGGCCCGATTTATGCAGAGAAGGGAAGAGGAAGGATGGAACGCTGGGAATACCAGACGCTTAAATTTTTTACAAAAGGTTTTTTTGTGGGCGGAAAATTAGACCTGGACGAATTTGATCAGGACCTGAATAAAATGGGGGCTCAAGGCTGGGAATTGATTTCCTGTTTTGACACAAGCCAGCACCAAGGATCTTCCAAAGAAGTGATCTGTGTATTTAAAAGAAAGCTATTTTAACATGCTCCTACGTTTATCCCCAAAAGCCCTCCTGCCGCTTTAAAACGGTCTTGGAGGGCTTTTTCAAAACCGGAAGACATGTCAGTTGAAAGCTCGGCCGGTTAACGTTTATCCGCCGGTTTGTCGGAGGAAGGATCAGTCGGATGCTCGCCGGAGAGATTGTCCATAATCTCCTCCACGATATCGCTCACGGGATCGGTTGCGGCTTTGTCCTCACGGTCCGGAGGGGTGTTGATGCCGCCCGCTGTATTCGAAGTTTCATTATATATGCCGACATCATCGTTCGATCGCTTATTCATGTAAGAAAACTCCCTTCGCTATAAAATAGACGCGCGGTTTTCGCCGTGACAAGCCGGGTAGCCGGTTTCGTCTCTTTAAGTTAACCGTTCCGAAGCTAATTTAAACCACCTTAAACAAATTATCTAAATTTTCAGACAACTATATTGCAATAAATGATAAGGTATTTTATAATGAAAACAGAAGGAAGAACAAGAGAAAGGGTGAGAAACCATGATAATGATAGTCTGGATCATCATAATCGGATTTATTGTCCTTAAATTGGCTACAAGTGCTTATAATACGCCTAAGAATCGTAAAAACAAGCACCACTATTCCGATTCCGGCAGCAGCGGTTATACGGATTCCGGTTGGAGTTTCTGGGGAGGCGGTTCGGGTTCCGATTGCGATAGCGGAAGCGGAGGAGGAAGCGATTGTTCCGGAGGGGGAGACGGGGGAGGCGGCGGTGGCGATTGAAGCGCACCGGGCGCTTTTTTTAATGTCTGCGGACTTTTACAGGAAAATCAAATAGCTCATGAGGTAATCCCGTTTTAATGAAGAAGCGGTTTTTTTGCGCTGCGTAAAAATAACTAAGAAAATCAGGAGGAAAACTTGCTTCGTCTATTGTTTTGTCCCAAAATAAGGACAGAAAGAAGTTTATCCTACCGAGAGGGGAAGAAGAGATGGCGGTTACAAAATTGGAACACGTGGGTGTAATGGTTACCGATATCGCGAAGTCGATATCATTTTACGAATCGGTCGTAGGATTGAAACTGAAAGATACCGTGACCAACGGGGCGATGAGGCTGGCGTTCCTTGGCTTTGATGTAAAAGGCGAAACGGAAGTCGAGTTAATCGAAGGATACGGCGGAAGCTTAACCGAAGAGGGCCGGGTCCATCATCTGGCTTTTACGGTTGACGATATCGAAGCGGAATTTGAACGTGTCCGCAAGACGGATGTCGTGATGATCGATACGGAAATCACAACGCTGCCGAACGGATCGCGTTATTTCTTTTTTCACGGTCCGGACGGCGAATGGGTGGAATTTTTTCAAAGCACGAGAGCTTGATTTTCCATTCCTGACCTGACCTCATTCATTCCGAGCGTTTTAAGAAAATCCGGTAAGTCGCCCGGATGTTGACAGCGTTTGTATTCCGCGTTATGCTACAAGAAAGTTAATAACTGTGACGGAGACTATGGAGATTCATACGAAGCATCGGATGCTGCACATCCGGTTGGTTTGTCGTGGATCTCTTTTTTTGCGGCTTTTGGCCGAAGGTCTCCCCAGCTTTGCGAATAATGCGGCCGAAGGCCGACAAATGGCTGTTCTGACAGCGGTAGGGAGGATCGGACTTATGTCATCTTATATTATGTCTATCGATCAGGGGACCACAAGTTCACGGGCGATTCTGTTTAATCACGAAGGTCAAATCGTCCATACCGCTCAGCAGGAATTCCCCCAGTATTTCCCCCAGCCGGGATGGGTCGAGCATAACGCCAACGAAATTTGGGCTTCGGTTCTGGCCGTCGTTGCAACCTGTCTGATTGAATCCGGTGTAAAGCCGGAGCAGGTGGCGGGCATCGGCATCACCAACCAACGCGAAACCGCCGTCGTCTGGGATAAAAGAACAGGCGAACCCGTGTATAATGCCATCGTCTGGCAGTCCAGACAAACCCAGCCTATCTGCGACGAACTCAAGCAGCGGGGACTGGAAGAGAAGTTTCGTGATAAAACGGGACTTCTGCTGGACGCTTATTTTTCCGGGACTAAGGTGAAATGGATTCTCGATCATGTGGAGGGTGCCAGAGAGAAGGCGGAACGCGGAGAGCTGCTTTTCGGCACGATCGACACGTGGCTCATCTGGAGGCTGACCGTAGGAGAAGCCCACGTGACGGATTATACCAACGCATCGCGGACTCTGATGTTTAACATCCACGAATTGCGCTGGGACGAAGAGCTGCTGGAGCTGCTGACGATTCCGGCGGCCATGCTGCCCGAAGTCCGTTCCTCCTCGGAAGTATACGCCTATACGAGCGAATCCCATTTCTTCGGCGCGAAAGTGCCGGTAGCGGGCGTCGCGGGTGACCAGCAGGCGGCTTTGTTCGGGCAGGCCTGTTTTGACAAAGGCATGGCCAAAAATACATACGGGACCGGCTGTTTTATGCTTATGAATACCGGAGAACAGGCCGTTACATCCAGCCACGGGCTGCTGACGACGATTGCCTGGGGATTGGACGGCAAAGTCCAATATGCTCTCGAAGGGAGCATATTCGTTGCCGGCTCGGCTATCCAGTGGCTCCGTGACGGGCTGCGCATGATCAAGACGGCCAAAGACACCGAGACCTACGCGGCGCGCGTAGAATCGACGGACGGCGTTTACGTGGTCCCTGCTTTTGTGGGGCTGGGAACTCCCTACTGGGACAGCGACGTGAAAGGAGCGGTTTTCGGGCTGACGCGCGGCACGACCAAGGAACATTTTATCCGGGCGACTCTTGAAGCGCTAGCCTATCAGACGAAGGACGTGCTCGCGGCGATGGAGGCGGACGCCCAGACGAAGCTGAAGAAGCTGCGCGTGGACGGCGGGGCCGTGTCCAACGGCTTCCTGCTTCAGTTCCAGAGCGATATGCTGGGCGTGCCGGTCGAGAAGCCGCTTATCAACGAAACGACCGCGCTCGGGGCCGCTTATTTGGCGGGCCTGGCCGTCGGGTACTGGAAAGACTGCGCCGAAATCGCCGCGCAGTGGTCGGTCGGCGGCACGTTTGAACCGGAAATGCCGGCGCCGCGCAGCGAACAGCTGTACAGCGGCTGGCAGAAAGCGGTGCATGCCGCCATGGCTTTTAAGTAAGCTCCCGGTCTTGGCTTTTCTTACTCCATACAATAGGTCCTCCGGAGGTTGCGTCACAATATCCGACACCGGAGAGGCCTATTTGTGCTGCCCCGGAAAAGCGGCCGGGCTTCCGAACAAGGACGAATTTCCTGTTTTTTACCAGCTTGGTTTGATTCGGAAGACAAACCGGGTAAGAAAAAGGAAGCTGCCGCGTTTAGGCAGAGACATGTTGGCATATCCTAAATTATCGGATCAGGAGGTTTCATAATGCGAAAACCAATTCTGTCCCTGCTTCTCTCTGCAGCCGCCCTAATGACGATGACCGGCTGCGGCAGCGGCAACAACAAAAACGCGGGACCGAACTCCACCGTTACCCCGGAAACGCTGCCTACCGCCGCAACAGCGCCTTCCGCTTCGCCGGGCGCTACACCTTCCGCCTCGCCGTCATCTTCGTCCGAAGTCGAGATTGAGCTTAAGAACGGAGAGGGAAGCGTGGTAGGCACGGCACGGTTTACCCAAGAGAACAAAGGGGTCCGCATCCGGGTTCAGGCTACGAAACTTGCTCCCGGAGAACATGGCCTCCATGTTCATGAAAGCGGCGTCTGCGCCGGGCCGGATTTCAAGACGGCAGGGGGACATTTTAACCCGAACTCCAACATGCACGGGATGGAAAATCCCCAAGGGCCTCACGCGGGGGACCTGCCGAATCTGAAAGCGGAGGCAAACGGAGAAGCCAAGCTGGATACGGTATCGGAAGCTTTTACTCTGGAGAAGGACAAGCCGAATTCGTTGTTGAAGCAGGGAGGAACATCGCTGGTCATCCATGAAAAGCAGGATGATATGAAGTCCGATCCGGCCGGAAATTCGGGTAACCGCATCGCGTGCGGCACGATATCCGAAGGCAAATAGGCGATTAAGCTGGATGGAGGCAAGCAGGCATGATCAAGACCCAGGAACTCAAGCAGCAGATGGACGATCTGTCTAAGCAGAACGATATGCTTCTTGTGGAATTTGAACAATTAAAAAAAATGATTATGAACGGCGGATCTCAAAACTCCGGCGATAGCTCGGGCGGTTCGGCCCGTTCGGACGGCGGCCAGTATGAATCGGGCCAAAGTACGGACGACGGGCAGCAGCAAAGTCAGGATCACAACCAGAATCAAGGCCAGTCGAGAGACGGAGGCAGCCAGTCCGCCAGACGCAGCGCTTCTTCGGGTAACAGGCAGCAGTCCCAGGGCGGTCAAAACCAGCAGGATTCTTCGTCCGGCAGCGGAAATCAGCAAGCCCAAGGCTCTTCCCAGCAGCAAAACGGGAGCTCCGGCAATAACGGAAGCTCTGCCGCCGTTTCAGAAATGGCTAATGATCTCTACGTCATCAAAAATATGGTCGAACAGTTGGAGAGAAAAACGTCCCAATACGTTTCCGAACAGACGAACCAGTCCCTATCGGAGAAGGATGTTGTTAATCTGGTCTTGTATCTGATGAACGGCATGATCGACTGGACCAGTGAATTTGTGGGAAAAAACCAGTCTTCTTCGGGTTCGTCGGGACCGTTGCAATAGCGTGAAAGCCGTGAGAACGGCTTTTTTTTTACCTGAAAAATGGGAAAATCATTGATTCATTCTTTAGAGAATTCGACAAGATACACTTATTTACAGTTATCGGAAGTCCATATAAAGTAATGATAGTGTTGTTTACTCGCAGGGGCTTGACCCGCAAGAACCGGACTATTAGAGAGGATGAGCAGGGAGTATGAGAAACATCGATATTCGAGTCATGAGCAAGCAGCTTGGATTTGGTACCGAATCCTTGGAGTCTTGGCTGACCAAAGATCGGCAGCAGGAAGCGGAAAAACAGCCGGCTTACCGTCCGGAAAGCCTTCGTCCTTGTTACGAGACCAGGCCGTCGGATGAGTTAGTCTCTCTTTCTCTTTAACACGGATGTCAGCAGGATTCGGACCTCAACCTTCTTACTCTGCCACCTTCCTTCCTACAAACGCCCCCCGTCTTAGTACATATCCGACTCCATACCAAAAAAAGCCTCTCCGGAAAGGAGAGGCCGCGAACATCTTCATCCCGCAGCTTGCCGCTAAACGGGTGCCTGGAACATTTGCTTGGCACAGTATTCGATAATGTCACTGCGGCGCACAATTCCGATGAAATTACCTGCGTCATCCACGACCGGCACAAAGTTCTGCACCTTGGCAAGATCAATGAGATCTTCCATGTTCGCATGAATGTGTACCGGTTTATTTCTCATCCGGAGGGGGACTTCCTTGAGCGTATGCCGATGGGCGTTATCGAACGTGATGCCCGGAGAATTTTTCAAAAACCAGAGGAGATCGCCCTCGGTTACCGTTCCCATATATTTTCCATCCTCCGTAAGGATGGGAACCGCCGTATAGCGGTGATATTCCATTCTTTCCAAGGTTTGTCTCAGTGTGGCGTCAATCGTCGTTGTGATGACTTCGAGTTTGGGTAAAAGAAAAAAGGCAATATTCATGAATAATACTCCTTTGCGTAATAAGCGCAATTTATCATTTCTCACGATCTATTATACTATATCGGGGAGTCAGAAACGAATCCGTGGAAGTAGAAGTTTGGAGCAACAGCGGATAAGCCTATAAGAGACTCCGGCCGATCGGGGGCGTTCCGTCTGGACAAGGGTGCGCGGATAAGCTATCATATCTCGTATCGTGTGGACGAAAGGGGAACAAGGGCAGATGGAAATTATTCGCGTTACGACGGACGAACAACTTAAAGAGTGTCTGAGCGTCCGCAAAGAAGTCTTCGTTAATGAGCAGAAAGTGCCGCTGGAACTTGAAATAGACGAGCTGGACGCCTCTCACCAAAGCGGTCATCATTTTCTGATCCGTGAGGGAGGAAAGGCGATCGCGGCTGCCAGATGGAAGCCTTATGAAGAAAACCGGGCGAAATTGCAGCGTATCGCGGTCGTCAAGTCGAGCCGGGGAACCGGCCTCGGGTCCGTACTCGTGCAAGCGATGGAAGCCCACGCCAAAGAACTCGGCTATACGGGAGCGGTTCTGGATGCGCAGTGCCAAGCCGAGCCTTTTTACAAAAAAATCGGGTACGAAACGATTCCCGGGGAGCCGTTCGATGACGCCGGTATCCTTCACGTAAGAATGGTTAAATCTTTATAAACCTCACACCGCGTCCTTGCGCCGGTTAAGCGGATAGCAGGGAGACGATTCCGGTTCGGCAAGGGGAAAGGTCATAATGAACGTCGTGCCTCTGCCGATAAAGCTTTCCACTTCGATCGTACCGTTGTGATCCTGCACAATTTTATGGCAGATGGACAGGCCCAGTCCCGTTCCGCTGTCTTTGGTCGTGAAAAAGGGATTGAAGATCTGGTCCAACTGTTCCGCAGGAATTCCGCTGCCTTGATCTTCGATTTCAAGTACAGCATGGTGATCGCGCTCATATAGGCGGATCGCCATTTTTTTATTGTCTTCCATAGATTCATACGCGTTTTTAAAGAGATTAATGAGCAGCTGCACCATTTTATCCGGGTCCATCCAAATATTCGCCGGTTTTTCCGGTGGATCATACACGATTTCATGACCCAGCCGGGACATCTCGGATAAGGTCAGCGAGATGACGCGCTGTATACAAACCTGCATCGACAGTACTCTGAACTGTACGGCGTGAGGCTTGGAGAACTGGAGAAATTCTGCGGTCAGCTCGCTCATTCTGCTGATTTCGTCCATGATCAAAGGATACCAGGTTTCGATGTTGTAACCGTTCGATTTCGAGATCTGGAGGAACCCTTTGATTGTGGTCAGGGGATTCCTGATTTCATGCGCCATGCCGGAAGCGAGTTCGCCGACGATTCTAAGCTTTTCCGAGCGAAGCATATGTTCCTCGCGCTTCAGCCACATTTCCCGCTTCATGCTGAACAGGCTGTTTTCCGCAACCAGCACGAGATCGTCCTTTGAAGAACCGTCATCGGGCAGCACCGCGATACCGTAAGTGATTTGAATCCCCGTCAATTTGGGGAGTTCGGATCCGAGCTGCTGATCGACGTAGGCCCGCATCGTTTCTTTGTCCTCATACGTAACAGCTACCGCGAACTCGTCTCCTCCGTACCTGGAAATAAAAGCCGCCTGTGAAAATTTAATTTTCAGCAGATCCGCGATCTGCTTCAGGATCTGGTTGCCCGCTTGAAACCCCTGCGTTTTGTTCATCGCCTTCAGGTCCGTGCAGTCAATCAGGATAAACAGCAGCCGGTTTTCCTTGTCGACTAGGTTATGGAGCATCGCGTGGCACGCTTCGAAATTGGGCAATCCGGTCAAAAAGTCATGGGTCATCAACTGATTTCTTTCCCCGGCTAATTTGTCTCGTTGTCTAAATGTGTTGAATACCGTCAAAGCGAGTCCCATAAAGATGGTGAAATTGCTTAAGTAGAGAAGAACCATCCAGTGCGGCGGATAAACGGAGAAGGCGGGAGCGGTGATCAGCGCGATAACGGCAAAGGTGACGAGATTGAGCGTAACGAGCATCCAGACGGTTTTCCGGGACTTGGATTCGTAAACTTCCGAGGCGAGCAGGAGCAAGTAAAGGGTGAAGCACCAATCGGTTTGGCTGCTCCAGTGAAACAGCGTAAGCAGAACCAGTTTGACGGCTGAAAAGGTGAGGGAGGATCCCTTAAGGCCGAGGACGGCGGCAGCGAGGAACAGCAGGCTGAGCGGGTGCCATCCGCTAACGGACAGACCGAGCTTCCACGAAGCGATGCTGATGACCGAGGCATAGAGGATAACGAACCATTTGTAAATCACACAATCCACCCCACTTGAAAAAGGCCGTGCCGCGCGGCGGAGCGAGTGAACAGGGCAGGGCCCACAAGCGCGGAAGGCCAAAGTTTTGGATTAGTACTTTAGTCCTGACTTCGTTAAAAACACGAAAACCAGGCAGGTCACCTGGTTTCTTAAAACGGATGCGGCTTTATAAAGTGTAAATTTGATGCTGCTTGATAAAGGACATTTTTCCCGTTCTGCCGACAAAAGCCGGCATATTGTCCCCATAGTGCATAAGCCGAATCCTGGATTGGACCGATTCGGGGAGCGTGAGCAGCTCTTGGAGCGTGGCGTGAACGACGCCGGGCCCTTCCAACTGACAGTCGTGGAAAATATGGCGGCAGTCTCTTTGCCCGACGACTTCGTTTAAAATCAGCTCGGGCTGAAAAATCATATCGGCACTGTAGAAAATGGTGTCGTTAACGAATAGGGAGAAGCTGGGCTTGCCGGCGATATGAGGCGTCCGGATAATTTCGATACGGAATCCCGTATGAATTTCAGAAGGCCGGCCTTCTTCGAGCAGTTCGACGTCGAAATAATCCGCCAAGCGGTTTAAATTTTCTCCGGTGTTCTCCATTCCGCCCTTCAAGGTATGTTCCCAGACAGGGGCCTCCAGCGCCGCGGGCAGCAGCAGTCTGAGCTTTCGCCCGTATACGTAACGCATTTGCAGGGCCAGTTCTTCAAGCCCGCCGACGTGATCGGAGTGAAGATGCGTAATCAGGACAGCGTCCAGTTCATCCGGCTTCATATTCAGCTCATGCAGAGCGCGCGGTGCCGTATTCCCGGCATCGACCAGGAGAGTAAAACCGCTGCAAGTCCAAAGTGCATTGTTGTTATAATATTTCTTGGCAAACGCACTGCCGGTTCCGATCATTTGCAGCTGCAAGCTCACAGAATAAGCCTCCGATCTGTAGAGTGACGTACTATCCACACTCTAGCACGGAAAAAGTTGGATTTCAACCGCTTTCATCTGTCAAATCCATGCGACATTCAAGTAAAACGGCTTCTTCCCGAAGCCAAGGAGTGGTATAATAAAGGATGAAAGAACTGCAGTGATGTGAGGGAAGGAAGGGATAGAAGTTGGCTTTCTCGTTGGGTTCGAATTTACACGCGATTTCCCTGTTCGGAACGCTTGGTATGGCGCTTCTCGTAATTGCCATCCGGATGAAAGCGTCCAAGCGGCCTATAAACGCGATGAAAATATTAATGCCGCCAATCGGCATGAGCACGGGGTTTCTTATGTTCGTCGCTCCGTTGACTAGAATACCGGTTACTTGGGGATTGATCGCTTTTGCGGTGGGAGCGGTCGTGTTCGCCTATCCGTTAATTCGGACATCCGGATTTTCCAAGCAGGGCGATCATGTGTATCTTCATCGTTCGAAAGCGTTTTTAATCATTTTGGTCGTCCTGCTTGCCATCCGCTTGTTTCTTCATTCGTACGTGGAGGAATACGTTACCGTGTACCAGACGGCTTCCGTGTTCTTTATCCTGGCATTCGGAATGCTGCTTCCTTGGCGGGTGGCCATGTACGTGCAGTACCGCAAACTGATGAACAGCTGAGTTCGGCGAGCCGCTTTACGGCCTGAATAAGGTTAGGAGGCGGCCCGTTTTTTCATTTGTTCCACGATGAGGCCATCCAACTGTTGGCTGACTTCGACGACGCGAGGATGATTCAATTCGTATTTGTATTGCGCGGCCATATAAGTCAGGACGCTTTTGAGATATTCGATTTCCAGGTCAAGTGATCGGTTCATGGTTTTGAGCACGAGATCTCCTCCTGCAGGATCGGAATTTATAAAGCCGCGCGACTGAGGCTGCAGACTAGATAGGGTACGGAGAGTGAACGCATTGATATGGATCGTGTGGGGCGTCGTTCTGCTCCTTGTTGCCGGTTTACTTGCTTCGGTCGGCATTGCCGCTTATGTGGGCTGGCAGTTGACGCATCCGAAAAGACAGCCTGTCGACGACTCGCCCGCGAATTACGGGCTTGTTTTCGAAGAGGTGGACATAGCGAGCCGTACGCGAGACATTCTGCTCAGCGGCTGGCATCTGCCTCCTCCCGATACGGCGGTCAGGCCGAACCCGATGACCGTCATTATGTCCCACGGGTACGCCGGAAACCGGCTCGAACGCGGGCTTCCGTCACTCGCGTTAGCGCGGGATCTCATTACAGCGGGTTACCGTGTGATTATGTTCGACTTCCGGAATTCCGGGAAGTCCCAGGGAAGCATGACCTCCGTCGGCTATTACGAAAAGCACGATCTCCTCGGCGTCATCGACTGGGTAACGGAAACATACCCGCATGAAGCCGTAAGTCTGATCGGGTTCTCGATGGGAGCGACGACTTCCCTTCTGGCGGCGGCCGAACATGAGAAAGTTGCCGGGGTGGTGGCGGACAGTCCGTTTCATCATCTCAAAAAATATTTGAAAAGCAATTTGCCGGTATGGTCGGGTCTTCCGAACATCCCGTTTACTCCGCTTATCTTGCTTCTTTTTCCGCCGCTGCTTAAAATCGATCCCGAGGGAGTCGATGCGGTTAAGGCGGTTGAAGCGATCTATCCGAGGCCCGTTCTTTTTATACACAGCAGCGGAGACCGCGCTATTCCCCAAACTTCATCCGAAGAAATGTGGAGGCGCCATCCCGATGCGTTCGATTTCTGGCGGACGGCCGGAGCGCCCCATGTGGGCTCTTACCATTTAGAATCGGCAGAATACGCCCGTCGTGTTATAGCGTTTTTGGAGAAAACGGTTACTGAAAAGACGATACATTCCCGTGAAGTCGTTATATCCTGTAATTCCCATTAACCTCAATTCATTCCTTTTGAATCGGGTTGTCGACAATTTTGCAAAGCATGGATTTATAAGGAAAAATCCTGTGCGGACGGGCGTTTGACCTGTTTCGCTTTCCGTGATACGATACCATCGAAAGATGCAAATTTAAAACGAAACGAGGTTCTACAATGAGCGATCACAAACACGATCATGATCAGGATTGCGGCTGCGGACACGATCACGACCATGAGCATGAAGAAAGCGTGTTTATTGTAACGGACGAAGAAGGCAAAGAGCATGAAATGGTCATGGTGTACACGTTTGACTCTCAGGATCAGCTGTATGCGGTACTGCTGGACAGAAACGATCCCGAAGCGGACGGTGTTATCTTCCGTATAGAAGAAGAGAACGATGACGCCTACCTGGTGAACATCGAAGATGAAGCTGAATGGGAACGCGTCGTAGCGGTCTACAATCAGATTATCGCGGAAGAAAACCGCGAATAGGTTCCGTATCCGGCATACATACGTACGGCAAGCGTGCGTACGATAAAAAATCCCTTTTCCTGTATAAGGAGAAGGGATTTCTGCATTTCTCGTTAAAGTTTGTTATTTGCGGGGATTGAAGTACATCGTACGGCCGTTGAACAGGTCCAGCCGGGCCTTCCAGTGGCGGGCCAAATATTTCCCGAGTTCGTTCGCCTTGGACTTATCCCCGTGTGTTGCGGTATCCGGAAGAACGATCTGGACGTAATGCTGAAGGCTGTCTTCCTGGGCTTCGCTTCCGACACCGAGCACGATGCTGCGGTAACGGGGCGTGGTTCCTTTTAAATAGAACCATTTGCCTTCCCCTTCGGGTTTCGTCTCCACCGTATAGGGAAAGCCGGCCGAATCGTACTCCCAGCCTAGTTGGGCGCCGGTTTTCGAAAGCTGCTCGCGGTAATGCTCGAGCTGGCTCTTCAGTTCGTCCAGGGTGGGGGAAGTCATGGTCGAGCCTGTGACAAAACGGATAAATGCGCTTTGACTCATTGCTTGGCACCTCCAAAACTGCAATCCCCCACATCATAGCATCCGTGGACAATTTTGACAATCTTGCGCTGCTTGGAGCAGAATTAGAAAATCGGCTGCGTTTCCACGATGACTTTGATAAACTGGCAGCTGCGGTCTTCCGGTCCTTTAACAGGCAGCCCGACTTCCACGTGTTCCACGATATAGTCGATGTTTTCCTGCGAGATGACTTCGCCCGGCAGCAGGATCGGAATACCCGGCGGGTACACGTAAATGAATTCGGCAATGATTCTTCCCGCCGATTCCTTGAGCGGAACCACTTCCGTATCGCCATAGAAGGCGTCGCGGGGGATCAGGGAAAGCTGCGGTATTTCCGGGATGATCACGATCAGGTCGTCCTCGGCATTGCCGGTGTAGTGCTTGGCGGACAATTCGCGCAGCGCCTGCAGAAGCACGTCGATGTTATCGGAGGTGTCGCCCGGCGTGACAAGACAAAGAATATTGTACATGTCGCTCATCTCAACCTCGATGTTGTAACGGTCTCTGAGCCAGTTCTCCACATCGTAACCGGTCAGTCCGAGATGACGGATATGAACCGTCACTTTGGTTGCGTCGTAAGCGTAGGTGGCTTCCGTGCCGAGAATTTCTTCCCCGAATGAATACAGGCCGGGGATCTTGTTGATTTCGCTCCGCGCATATTCGGCCAGGGCGATCGTGCGCTCAGCCAGTTCATGGCCGTTCAGGGCCAGATGGCGGCGGGCGGTATCCAGTGAAGCGAGCAGGATATAAGAAGTCGATGTCGTCGTCATCATACTCATGATCGTCTGAATGCGCTTCGGGTTTACGCGGCTTCCCTGCACATTCAGCACGGAGCTTTGCGTTAAAGAGCCGCCGAGCTTATGTACGCTAGTAGCTGCCATATCGGCACCGGCTTCCATTGCGGACATCGGAAGTTTATCATGGAAATGGATAAGCACTCCGTGCGCCTCGTCAACGAGAACGGGAATATCGTAACTGTGAACGAGATCGACAATCTCTTTCAAGTGCGTGCATACGCCGTAGTAGGTAGGGTTGATTACCATAACCCCTTTGGCGTCCGGATGCTTCTCCAGGGCGCGGCGCACGGACTTGGTCGTAATTCCGTGGTCGATCCCGAGGTTCGCGTCGCGAGCGGGCGATACGAAGACCGGTTTGATGCCGGCGAAAATGATAGCGGCCATTACGGATTTATGCACATTCCGCGGTACGATGATTTTGTCTCCTTGACCGGCTACCGACATGATCATGGTCATGATGGCACCGCTCGTGCCTTGGACGGAGAAGAAGGTATGTTCTGCGCCAAAAGCCTGCGCGGCAAGTTTCTGGGCTTCTTCGATAACGCCTGTGGGCTGGTGAAGGTCATCAAGCGGAGCAATATTAATCAAATCGATGGACAGTGCGTTTTCGCCGAGAAATTCCCGGTACTCAGGGTCCATCCCGACTCCTTTTTTGTGACCTGGAATATGGAACTGGATCGGATTTTTCTCCGCATGCGTGCGCAAGGCCGAGAATAGGGGTGTGCGATGTTGATCCATCCGGCAACCCTTCCCTTCTGTGTGGAATTTCTGCGAATCGCTGATACGAATCACGAGATTGAACAAACAAAATAGAGTATAACAAAAACGGACGGGCATGCAAGTATATTTTTTGAAAATAGTTTGTCCATCGTAGGGAAAACCTAACAAAAGAACGCTGCAAGAAAGGGGCTGGAGATAGCGTGATGAATCTGGCCGGTTGGAAAAACAAGGCGGGGGCGGCCGCGCCCTTTGTCGTACAACTGCTGGTTATTATGTTTGTGGTGGAATTCGTGAAGGGGGCGCTCCTTCTAACGATTCTTCCTGTTTATATGAAAACGGTCCTGGGCGCGACGGCATTCGTCGTAGGCTGGTCCCTGGCCGCCCAGTACATCGGGGACAACGTGTTCCGCACGCCGGTCGGATGGCTGATCGACAAAGCCGGCTACCGGTTGTCCATGCTGATCGGCATTCTGCTCTCGGCGAGTTCCGTGCTGATCATGGCGACCTTCACGCATCACGCCTGGATGGTAGCGGCATGCGCCATGCTGGGGATCGGCACGGCTCCGTTGTGGCCGGCCGTCATTGCGGGAACGACCGAGGTCGCGGGAGACAAGGCGAAAGGAACGATCATGAGCGTGGTCTACATGGCATGGCTCAGCGGTACGGGCCTCGGGCCGGTCGTGATCAATTTCTTTATTCACGGGTCCAATTACGGCCCGGCTTACCGGCTGCTGCTCATTTCCATGGGCGTTGTACTCCTGATCGCCCTGTTTCTGCCGCGCAAACCGCTGCTGCGCGAAGACGGGGAAGAGAGCCGGCATGCTCCGGCCGGCGCCGCATTCCCGGCGGGCGTGGCGATGGAAGCGGGCGCCGATCCCCTCGGGGAGGCCGTCACCGCAGCCGGAGGAGGCGCGGCGGCTGCGGCTGCCATGCCGGCCGCCGGAAAGAAGCCGCTCGGGGAGCGCGTGAAGCTTTACTTCGGAGAAGTCCGCGCCTCGCTGCGGGAAATGAACGTCAGCGTGCTGCTGTTTCCGGCGATGTTCATCCAGACGTTCGCGCTGGGAGTTCTGACGCCTATCCTTACGCTGTACGCCCGCGAAGTTCTGCATCTTTCGCCGGGTCAATACAGCATGCTGCTCATTGTCGGGGGAGGAGCGGCAGTGGCACTGCTCGTTCCGGTGGGAAAACTCGTGGACCGCAAGGGCATTAAAGGACTGCTGACCGCCGGGCTTATTTTCAGTTCGGTCTCCCTGCTGGCGCTCGGATTTATTAGGCAGCTTTCGGCCGTTTACGTAGTCGTGGGGCTGCTCGGAATCGGTTATGCGCTTATCATTCCGTCCTGGAATGCTTTGATCGCGTCCTGTGTGCCCAAGGAGAAGAGAGGCGCCGTCTGGGGCTTTTTCCTGACTATTGAAGGGCTTGGCATGATTGTGGGTCCCATCGTTTCGGGTAAGCTGTGGGATGCGTTCGGCCCGTCCGTGCCCTTTACGGTAAGCGGATCGGTGCTGCTGCTTCTGCTTGCGCTCCAGTGGAGAATTTTAGCGAAGAGCCGTGGGAATGCCGCGTACCGGACAGGCTGAACCGGCTTGGACCGCTGCTTGGGGCTCCTTCGCCGGAGCGCTCTTCCGAAAGTCCCGCATACGCTGCGGGACTTTTTTTTATAGAGAGATAAGCCGGTTCCCGAGGGCAAGCCCGTGATGATCCGGTTCGGGAGGAGGGTTATAAATCGGAGCCGATCATGTAAATATCGTAAGAAAACCCATCCAGTACCAGAGGGGCGCTGTGCTATACTGAAAGCAGATCGAAGAGGGGAGGCGGGAAAAGAAGGGGTTGAAACGCCAAAAATTAAAGCGCTTTAATTTTATTTGCTCAATTAAAAGGAGGCTATTGTGATGAAAACCAGGTTAACCCCGCAAAGGCTGCTGCGTAAAAGTCTGCTGTCGGCCGCCCTGCTCGGCGCCGCGTTTGCGCCCGCCATGTATGCCGCCGCGCCCCTTGAATCCGGGGCTTTGGCGGATCAAACAGCCGCCGGCATAGAAGAACAGGCGGCCGGCTCGCTCCGCACCGTATCGTGTTCGTCCGTTTCGTGCCTCCAGAACGCCTTGAAAAACGCGCTGCCCGGGGACCGCATCCTGCTTGCTCCGGGTACGTACAAGGGGACGTTCTCCTCGGCCGTCAACGGCACTAAAGCGAACCCGATTACGATTGAGAGCCGTGACCCGGCCAATCAGACCCTCCTGTCCGGCACGTCAGCGGGAGGCGGATACTGCCTGAAAATTACGGGCGACAACTGGGTGATCAAAAATCTCAAGTTTACGAACGCCCAGAAAGGCATTATTTTGGACCATTCGAACGATACGTTAATTTCCGGGGTCGAAGTGTACGGCATCGGCTATGAAGGTGTGCACTTCCGTGACGGCAGCTCGCGGGGCATTCTCGAAAATTCGTATATTCACGACACGGGTACCGTAAATAAAGGATTCGGAGAAGGCGTATACGTAGGGTCCGCCGAAGGATCCGGCTATAACCAGACCGTAAACGATACGATTATCCGGGGCGTGCGCATCGGGCCCAATGTGACTGCCGAGCATATCGACATCAAGGAAAGAACGAGCGGAACGCTTGTCGAGAACTGTATATTCAACGGTACGGGCATCAGCGGCGAAAACTACGCGGACAGCTTTATCGACGTCAAAGGCAACAATGCCGTAATCCGCAACAACACGGGATGGAGAAACGGCAACACTGTGATTACCGACGCTTTTCAGCTTCATCAGATTGTGGCGGGCTGGGGCGTGAACAATGATTTCTCGGGCAACACCGTCAACCTGGATCAATCTTCGGCTTATGTCATTAACGCTTCACAAGGGACGGAAGCCAAGGCGCACGACAATGTCAGGAATCCGGCGGGGAACATGTACAAGGGCAATGTGACGACCTATTAAGAAACGTGAAACGGCAAAAAGGAGTGCCTCCTGCAGGCACTCCCTTTTATCGTATGGGGCTGAAGCGGCCGGTCCGTTCGTATACGGGGCGGGCAAAAACTCAGGATTCCCGCGCCGGAACGCGCTGCTCGACGTATTTTTCAAGGTCCGGAGCGAGCAGGGCCTGGATGCGGCTGATAAGCTGGCTTTTCGTAATGCCTTTGCTTTCGGCGATCTGCTGGAGCGATTTGCCCTGCCGGAGCTCGCGGTGGAGCTCTTCTTTGCTGATGCCGATGGCCTGGGCGAGTTTTTCCTGATCCGGCTTGAGGCTGTGACGCATTTTTCCGTGCTGGTGACGGTTATGGTGGTCCAGCAGCGCCTTATCCTGCAGCATCCGCTTTAGGTGCTCCGCCATTTTCTGTTTCAGGGCGGCCGCGCGTTCCGCGTCAAGGCGTCCTTCTTTGACCGCCTGATCGATCTTTGAATCGCGGATCGCAAGCAGCTTTGCCGTCAGCTCCTTTTCGCTGATTCCTTTATCTTTGGCCACGTCGGAAAGGCTTTTGCCTTTGTTCAGCGATTCTTTCAAAGAAGTGACGGTGGTGCCGAGAATAGAGGCGGCTTCCTCAAGAATCGGGAGACCGGAGACGCTGCCGTCTTTCGGATTATGTGAGTCCTGGCGTCCGGGCACACCCGGGGACGGGGTTGGCAGACTGAGGACGGCTTCGTCGGGCAGTTCCTCCGGAGAGCCGAAGGCGGCGGCCTGTCTGGCGCCGAGGGATACCGAACCGAGCAGAAAGGCGAGTGCCAGCGTACCGGCCCATTTTTTCTTGGACGGCTGTAAAAACATAGGAAGAACCTCCTCGTAGATCGGATGTCCTTCCTAGTATTTCCCATACGGGAGCGGATTATTTGCGGGCCGCGTTTCTTTTTCAAATGACCGGCGGGTTCACACTTTGTGCGGAATTGCCGATATAGGAGATAGGACCGTCAAGCCGGCGGCTTATCCCCGGGCCGTCCGGTAGAAAGGCATCAGGGACTCGAACGTTTCCTTCGCCATCCGGGTGAATGCATCGCCCTTTTGCAAAATGGGATCCTGCTGATCAACATGCCGTCCGACGAGAAACTCGGCTTTTTTCACATCCCGGAAGCGGACAAGAGCGTCGCCGAACGATTCGGCCGTCAGGTCGCCGGCGGGCACGCTGCGTTTTTGCATATGATCGAACGACAATACATAATGCTCCGGGATGCTCCGGTACAGCTCGTCTTGGCTTGCGAGAAGACGTCCGGCGATCGCCTGCTTGTCCGGCACCTCGTAGATCAGGGCGAACCAGATGAAAACGTGATCGTCGAACAAGCCGATCTGGAAGTGCGGGTGCTGCTTATATCCGCGTTTATTGGCGGCGATTGCCAGCCAGGTGTCTTTGGGCGGGTTTACGGTGCGCCGGGCGTGCTTCGCGATATGCAGATGCATTTCGGTTCCGGCATGCAGGGCGATATCTTCGCACAGGGTTTCGCCGAGTATTTTGAATTTCGGCTGAATGCGTTCCTGGATCGCCTTCATGCGCTCGTCCAGACCTTCAATCGCAAACGTTTCGAAATCGGATGAATCAAACCCCCGGAAAGCGGGGCGAATGGTTGTGGAGTTGGACATGGGACCTCCTGGCATGAATGCTCGTTAAAATTTAAGTAAGGCAGATGAAGCGTGCTTACGTAGTTTACTATACCATAAACGCTTGACAAGGCCATAACGGGGAAGACGCGGCCCGGTAACAGCCGCAATATTCAATCGAAAAGGAGAAAGAACACATGCATATGCCGAGCAAAAAAATGATAGCCGCGGCAGCCGGAGTGCTGATGAGCGTTTCGTTCGCGGCAGGCGTTTACGCCGATGACTGGATTCAGAAGGTGACGGCTTATGTCCGCAGCGATTTTAAGGTAGTCGTGAACGGGACACCGGCCAATTTGAGCAGCCCGGTTCTTATTTACGACAACAACAGCTATCTGCCGCTCAAGGAAATCGCTTCGCGCCTTAACGCGAACGTAAACTGGCAGGATTCCAACCAGACGATCTACGTGAATACCCGGTTGTATCCGCAGCAGCCTGAAACGGGCGATGTCGTATACGACGAGATCATACTGGAAAATCCGACCGCATACATCATGAAATATTTAGGCGGGGATTATCCGGTGCTCGTGACGCTCAGCAAAGGGATGTACTACCGGCAGAGCGACGTTCAGAAGATGGGCATGGATACAAAGGGGCTTCGCAAAGCCAAAGAAAAGTACACCGGAGAGATCTACATCAACGAGACGGAACTCCGGAAAGTTTGGAAAGAAAATCCGATCCTCACATACGGGGAGGAAATGCCTCCGATTATTGCCGGGGAGAAGGATGATTTCAAAATCCGCGCCCTTCGGGGATACGTGAAAGACATGTCGAACTACAAAATCGGCGATACGTACTACTTCCACAATCCGATTTTTATCGAGAAGCTTGAAGAGGCCAATACGTACCGGTATCTGCTGACGGAAAACGGCCAGTATTATCAGGTTATCCTGAAACTGACCGAGATGCAGAAAGATCTTTATATCGTAGGCAGCTCTTCCAAACAACTGCTGGGCAAAACCGCCGTAGACCCGTATTGAGGACGAGAACGGATTCACCGGCCGGAGCATAAGATTAAGGCCTTGCCTGCTTCCAGTAGAAGATGGCTGCCGAAGCGTCTTTGGCCGATGTGCGGCTGCCTCTCGCGATTTTGGGGCTTATGGCGGTCGTGCTGCTCCCGTCGGTTCGGCCATCTTGCAGCCGAGTGAGAACAAGGCAAGAATGTAGGCGGCAATTGGTTTAATTCAAATTTAAACATGATACGCGGCATACCCGAAAAAGACGTTCTTTTCCCGACAATAAAAATTGATGGGAAAAGAGCGTTATTTTTGTTCGGAATTCGGGTAAAAAATTGTCAATATCCAAGTTGCGAAAACATATGAATCATAATAAGATAAAGTAAACTTAGAGTTGTCTGAAATTTCTGTCAAAGCAGCCAATCGAAGTCTTCGGGAGGGGATTGCCGTGAGCAAAAATCACGAAGTCGAATACTGCAATCTGGAATTAAGATTCGACCGCCGGCTCATCCGGCAGTTTATTAAAGCCTTGATTCAAGAGGGATATTCCCTTTATTGGAACGAAAACGACCACCAGTTTGTCATTTCTATCCGCTCCGGAAGAAAACTAGTCAAGCTGAAATTCGAACGCATAGGCGAACGGTATAAAATCGTCGGCAACTATTCTTTTAAAGATGAGAAGCTTGCCGAAATGATGGAAAAACTGATTGGAGACACACGGGGGCATGCAGTCGTCAAGCGGTTCAAAGACCGTCAGATCCTGATCGAAAACATCATGTTCGGCGAAATCATCCGTATGGTCGAAATTTCGGGAATCGAACATAAGGTGCTGTTTCAGAAAGAACCTGTCGTTACATTCGAGGAAATGCTTCTAGCTTTCCGCTCCAGGCGTATCGAGGAACGGATTCCCGTCCTGAGGCTGGAGCTTGACTATGAGCTGGCCGTGCTGAACGAAGCGATTCAGAAGGGCGACGTCCAAGCTGTCGTCGATTCCAAGGAGAAGTTGACCGAACTGCGCCAAGAGATGATTCTGCTTGAAGTGTAACATTCCACAACGGTCGTTTATCCGAAATATAGGGTTTATGGAAAATACTGTTGTAAGAACAGTCCGGGTATGCTATCTTAAAAAAGAACAGAATGAACCGGTGCGGAAGAACCGCCCATGAGTGTGCTTAAGAGCATGCCGTGGGCGGTTTTTTGTGCTACGCCGGGAAAAACAGGAAAAGGAGAGACGGTAGCGGTGAAACCCGATCGAGGCCGGCTGTATGCGGGAGATATTCTTGGCAGCCGTTACAGAATCGTTTCAACCGTCGGCAAAGGCGGCATGGGAACCGTGTATCTGGCCGAGGATTTGAAACTGAAAGGAAAGCGCTGGGCGGTCAAGGAGATTCTTCAGCAGGTGCAGGATTATCAGCGGTTCGTAGACGAAGCGGAAATGCTGATCCGCCTTCATCATGCTCATTTGCCGGGCATTGTTGATTATTTCCCCCCGGACGATGAAGGCTTCAGCTACCTGGTGATGGATTATATCGCAGGGGAGACACTGGCCGAGCGATTTAGCCGCACGGGCGGACAAGTGGAGGTTGCGGCTGCGGTGAATTACGCGCTGCAGCTGTGCGATCTGTTCCACTACCTCCATGATGAGCTTCCGGTTCCGATGATCTATCGCGATCTGAAGCCTTCCAACATTATGATCGACGGCCAGGAACAAGTCAGGCTGATCGATTTCGGTATTGCCCGGCATTTCAAAAGCGGCAGACAAGCGGATACGGTCCAGATAGGAACCGTCGGTTTTGCCGCCCCGGAGCAGTTTCAGCAGCTTCAAACCGACCGCAGGACCGATCTGTATTCGCTGGGCGCGGTACTGTACTACCTTCTGAGCGGAGGGAGGTATCCGCATTCCTCTGGCGTCCCGCTCGCCCGGTTGAATGAGGAAATCCCGCACAGCTTGTCCGTCATCATCGAGAAGCTGCTGGAGCACGATCCGGACCACCGCTATCCGAACGCAAGAGAGCTGCGGGAAGCGCTGAGCGAGGTTTACGCGGCTTTGCGCGTCGGGGAGGGGCCACCCGCCCGTTCCGGCGGGTTTCTCGGCCCGGTCGTGATCGCGGTCTGCGGGACGGGACGCGGCGTGGGCTGCACGCATACGGCCGTTCTGCTGGCCCATTTCCTTGCGCGTAAACGCCGCACCGTGGTCTTGGCCGAGGCGAACGCGTCGGGCCATTTCAGCCGCATTGAGGCCGTGTACGAGGGCTCGGACGAATCCCTTTACGGCAGCGCCGCATTCGACTTGCGGGGAGTGCGGTATGCGAAAGCGGGCGACGGGCTGGACATGATCGGCACCTTGTCCGGATCGTACGATTTTGTCGTTCTGGATCTCGGAAGCTACGACGAAACGGAATGGTTCGGGGAGTTTATGCGCGCCGCCGTCCAGGTCGTCGTCGGTACGGGCTGTGAATGGAAGCGCCGGGACATCGCAGCGTTCTTCCGCAGCCATCCCGTACCGGAGCCGGCCAAGTGCAGCTTGTTTGTGCCGCTTGCGTCCGCACAGATGCTGAGGGATATCCGCCGTATGCTGCCGGACGTGCGGCTGATCGGCTTGCCGGCGCATGCAGACCCGTTCTGCCATCAGCAGGAGACGGCCGAGCTGCTGGACGGATGGCTGGGGCTCCCGGAACCGCGTACACAGGTGGCCGGCTCGGTTATGCGCCGATGGTTCCGCGCGCGAGCGCCGAAATAACGAAAGGAGAGAGAACGTGTCCATTATCCGCCAGCGAACGAAACATCTGATCTACTCGGGCCTGATAGGTGCCTTGACCGCAGGACTTCTTGCTTCGGGGGGATTTGTTTATACGGGACTTCAGCATCGTAAAAAAATCACCGATCTGGAGTATCGTTACCAGGCCAACCTCTCGGAGGCTAAATCTTTATCGGCCAAGACCGAAAGAAGGAAGGTAGTTGTGTTAACCCGGGATATCGAAGCGGGAACAAGGCTTGGAGACGAAGACATTAAGTATCTGGAAATGAATGCGGCCGATGCGCCTGTTGGATCGGATCTTGATCTGCGGCAGGTCACCGGCAGGACGTTCAAGCTTGCAGGCGTTAAAAATACGCCTGTACTGGCTTCCATGCTGTATGAGGAAGGCATGCTGGCCAAAGATGTCCGTCAGGAGGAGTTCAACGTAATCGGGCTGCCGAGTCTGCTGAAGAAAGACGATTTCGTCGATGTGCGCATCAGCTTTCCGACCGGTCAGGATTATATCGTACTGGCCAAGAAAAGAGTGGACAATGTCTCGGAAGGCACGGTGTGGCTTAAGCTCAGTGAGAGGGAGATTCTCGATATGTCGAGCGCCGTCGTCGATGCCTATCTTCATGGAGCGAAGCTCTATTCGCTTCCTTATGTGGATCCCCAGATGCAGGACAAAGCCGAACCTACTTACCCGGTCAACGCCAAGGTGCTTGAGCTGATCCGCACGGACCCGAATGTGCTGGAGACGGCTAAGCTGGAACTGATGAAAAGTATGAGGCTACTGCTGGACAAAGATCTGCAGAATATGGACGATGCTTCGAAGCAGAAAATAAACGCCGGTATAAGCTCCGGCCGAACAGGCGGTAACCCGGCCGGAATTGGCGCCGTTCAGGGAGAGGAGACCCCTTCGGTTGTAGGGCCTTCTAACCGGCCGTCCGCAAAACCTGAGGTGAGCGCGAAACCGCACGGCTTCTCGCCCGGTACAAGCGGATCACCCGAGAAAATACCGACGGAAAACGCCGGACCCGAAACGCCTCCCTCTGAAATCAGAGAGAGGCAGGAAGATATTTTCCGGGAAGCGGTACAGCCATGATCCGCCCGGCTCATAGAGGGGAGATACACCGATGAAGCTGCTTTGCGTTGGAGCGAAGGAACACAGTGACCTGCTGCTCGGCATTTGCCGATTGGCGGCAGTGGGGGGAAGACGCGTACTGCTTATAGACGGAACGTCATCCCGCAGGCTAAGCTGCCTCGTCGCCCCCGGATCTGAACCTGAACTGGTTCAGTATGATGAAATTGATGTGGCCTGTCATTTCACCAGCTTGGATGCAGCCTTGGAGCATGCCGCAGCCAGCGGATCGGTTTTGGAAGAATACGACATCGTGATGGTGGATACGGACCGGGCTGACTTTCCGGGGGCCGCAGGCGCTTATCCGTTCGAGGGTCTCTTCCTGACAACGGCCTACGATAAATATACGATGCGGAGAACGGCGGAACTGATCTGTTCATTGAATGATGTCTGCCAGGTGAACACCCTCACAAGTACGGTTATCATACGGGATGCGGTGGAATGCGGTATTGACGAAGCGTATGTGGATAAGGTGCTGGCTCCGCTGCCGTTCATAACGCCTGACGAATATCACAAGCTGCCGTTCGATGAAGTGGATCTAGCCGTACGCATAGACAGTGAGTATCAGGGTAAGGTCGGAATCAGGCGTATGTCCAGAGCGTACAGGAATGTGCTGCTGGCCGTTACGAACGAAATAACCGGAGAGGACAGAGCTGTTCTCAAACGGATGATCAAACAAGCCATGAGGAGGAAAACAGGATGAGTCAGGTGGCGTTTTGGGCGCCCGTACGGGGGCATGGAGCTGCAACATCGAATGTGCTGGCGGTCTCTACGATGATCGCGCTCGATTATTACGCGCGGATTATGATTACGCATACGAAAAGAACAAGAACGGCGCTGGAAAACGCCTTCGGTCGGCCTTCTTCGGACGGCAATCTGTTGTCGTTCAGCGAGTACGGGCTGGATGCGCTGGAGCGACTGCTTCAAAGTGATAAGATGACGCCCGAGACGATCCAAGATTACACAAAACCGATCGTCAAGGACAGGCTGGACCTGCTTCCCGGTTCGAGGAAGCCGCTTGCGGACCCGGATTGTTTCCGGGAAGAAACACTGCCGTACATCGTAAACAGTGCCAGCCGTTACTATGACCTTACCTTTGTTGACGTCGGAGACGGGTATAAGGAAGACTGCACGGAGGTTATTTTGCGTAATTCGGATCTGATCGTCGTTAATCTCAGTCAGAACCTTGAACTGCTGGAGCGCTATTTCAACAAGGAACTCTGGACGGAATCTCTGCAAAATAAACCGCTTCTTCTCGTGTTGGGCGATTATGACGAAAACTCCCGTTTTAATGCCGTTAATCTGGCCCGGAAATTCAAATGGAGGCAGCCGATCTATACCGTTCCGCACTGCACCGGTTATTTGGATGCCTGCGGCGATAAAAACGTGCTTGAGTTTTTTTTGAGGAGCCGAAATGCGGGCCCGCGTCACTCTTCGTACGCATTCATTACGGAGATTAGGAAGCTGACCAAGGCTCTTCTTGACCGGCTGGGCCTGGATTCGAAGCTTATGCAGGAAAGGGGAGCCTAGCCCTCCATGCCCACGGACAGGTTAAATCTCGCTTTGATACTCATAGTGACAGTTTTTGCGGTGATGTGGTTCTTTGCCAAAACGGGAGGCTGGCGCGTCAGAACTTCCGCTTCGCAAACCGCAAAAAATTACTCCATTGAGGCAATGACCGCCTTCATTAAAGAAGCTTTTGCCGAGATAACGGCCGGCGGGGGCAGCGAACTCCGGTTGTCCGAGGAGGAGTACCGGCGCAGCCGGAACAAAAGACTTCAGCTGAAAAGGGCTCTGAAGGGCTGCGGACACGGCGATCTGAAGGACAAACGATACGTAAAATCCGTCATGACGGACCTGCTGACCGGCGTTAACGGACTTGGCGAAACAACGATTCACCACTCTCTGCCTTTTCATAAGCCCGAGCAGCTCACGGCACAGGACCGGTTTGACATTCTGCTTCATCTGTATCGGAAAAAATACGGTTACGATGGCCTTCATGAATTAATCCGGAAGCATAAGCTGGATGCCGTTAAACATGTGATTGAAGACGGCCGCACGCCTTCTTATATCGTAACGGCGGAGGAGATTGCGCATGTATTCCGCAAGGAAGCCGGGCTGTTGTCGTTTCAGGATAAGCTGGAAATCGTCGTGCAGCGAATCTATCAGCATTACAAAGGCTTCGGCGTGATCGATACCATCCGCGAGATGCGCATCGACGGTGTATCGGGAGGAGTTTCTGGTGCGCTTCCGGACAATACCGGGCATCGCGGATCTCCGCTTGCGGAAAGAGAGGCTGAAGGAAATCACCGGCATAAGAAAGAAAGCACGGCTAACGATAGCGTTTGGATTTTCTACCGGGGAAAACCTATCCACTTTTCGTTCCTAAGTTTCGGCAGCAGCGAAGAGCTGCGGCGGGTCTGTCAAAATATTTACAAATATAATTATCCGGGTCAGCTTTCCGAAACGAACGGCTATAAAGTGAACGATATGAAGGACGGATCCCGTGTCGTTGTGGTCCGGCCTCCCTTTTCGGAATCCTGGGCGTTTTTCGTCCGCAAGTTCGATCTGCCCAACGCTATGCTGGATCAGCTTGTCCAAGGGGGCAATGCCGGGCTGGCTGTGGAACTCATTCGTCATCTTGTCAAAGGATGCCGGATAACGGCCGTGACGGGTGCGCAGGGCAGCGGGAAAACAACCCTGCTCATGGCTATGGTCCAATCCATCTCCGCGACCTTGACGCTTCGCGTACAGGAAATGGCGTACGAATTGCATCTGAGGAATTTATACCCGCAGCGCAACATCTTAAGTTTCCGGGAGACGGATCACATTACGGGGCAGCAGGGTCTCGACGTACAGAAAAAAACGGACGGAGCCGTGCATATCCTGGGGGAAGTGGCGACCGACACGGTTGCCGCCTGGATGATACAAATGGCCCAGGTAGCCAGCTTGTTCACCCTTTTTACCCATCATGCCAAAACGTTTGCCAGCCTGATCGACTCGCTTCGCAACTCCTTGCTCAAAACGGGAATGTTCCAAGATGAAGTCATGGCTGAAAAGCAGGTTATCCGCGTGATTCATTTTGACATTCATCTGCGCAAAAGTGCCGACGGAACGCGTTTTATAGAACGGATAACGGAATGCGTTCCTCTGGATAGCGATTCATATCCGAGCGAAAAAGCGGGCATGACCGACAAGGATACAGTTGAACTCCCCGGCTTTCTGGACGATGCCTCCGAATTTTTTCGGAGGACAACGGACCGCAAACTTTACGAACAACGAAACATTGTGGAATACCGGGACGGTGCCTACCGGGTTTGCCGGCCGATCAGTCTCCGCAACACCGAGGAAATGCTGGATCATATGACACCCGCGGACGCCCGCGCATTCGAAAGATTTTTGGAAACGCATTGGGGAGGCGATGTTATTGCCGCTTCGTGATTGGCTGCTTTCGATCGCTTTATTCAGCGGGGGCGCCGCATGCGTAATTTGGCTTCTGTACGTATACGCTGTTAAAAGACGGGCCAAGCTGAGCGGTTACGGGGAGGACGAGCTTCAAAAGCTGCTCTCTCCTTTAAAAGGAAACGGAAGAAAACAGATCGAACGGCTGTACGGAAAATGCTACGAAGTTATGAGCAATATCCCCGGATTTTCCCGTTATACACAGCGTATACGCCGGAGGATTGCTCCCTTATACTCTTACGACGAGAGTATGATTCGAATGGAAACCGGGCGGATTACGCTGTTTGCTTTCCTGAACGGCTGGCTCACAGCGGGTTTTGTTGTTCTTTTTTACCCGGATATCTCTTACATGCTCATGATTTTACTCGGAAGTCTTGTTCTCCACGGTATCCTCATCGATACGCTCGTCCACCGGGCCGAAGACCGGCTGCTCCGACAAATGACCGAATTTTTATCGGATGTCCGGCACTTTTATCACCAGCACGGGATGGTGGACGAGGCGGTTTATGACGCCGCTCAGATCGCGCCCAGGCAGCTGTCGCTCCATGCGGAATCGGTGTACGGCACTTTGACCTCCGACCATCCGGAGCCCAGTCTGGAAATCTACTATGAGCATGCGCCAAACCGTTTTTTGAAAAGCTTTGCGGGCGTCTCCTTTTTAGTCAGGGAATTCGGAGACAAGCTGCTTCCGCATGGCTCCATGTATCTGCATGCCCTCAGCAAAATCACTTCTGAAATCCGCCTTGAAATACTCCGTAAAGAAAAACTCCATTACCTCTTAAAAGGACTTTCCGTTATTGCAATCTCCCCGATTATGGCTGCCAAACCCATTGAAGCGTGGGCGCGGCATAATTTCCCGGCTATGGATGAATTTTATACGGGCGCCGCGGGATTTGCCGTCAAAACAGGCATTTTCGTGCTGATCATCGTCTGCTTTGTGCTCCTCAGAAAGCTTCAGGATACTGCGGAGGAAACAGGCAACCGCAGAACAGGCCGGAAACCGCCCGAGCAAAAATGGCTGGGTAACCGGCTTGTCAACGCAGTCACGCAGAGATTTGTCCCTGCAGTGCATTCCATGGAAAGGGGCAGGCTGCAAAAGCTTATCAGGGAAGCCAATTCCCCCTTGCTGCTTGAATGGCTTACCCTCCGCCGCCTGCTTACGGGGCTCGCTTGTTTTCTTCTCGTGATGGGGATGTTTCTGATTATGCAAAGACTTACCTTGCAGCAGGTTTACTTTTCGCCGACGCGTAATCAAGCGATGTTCGGGAGTCTTTCTCCGCATGAAAAACGGAAAGCGCTGGAAGTCACGGCCTTTGACCGGAACGTCATTCAGAAATTGGAGCGGTCCGGCAGAGAGCTTCGTGAAATGATAGCCGAAGAAATGCGGCAGCAGGGATTCCAGCCCGATCCTAACGTCCTCAACACCGCGGGCGAACGGATTAAGGCAAAACTGGACAGTATTGCGGAGGCACATTTAAGTTGGCGGGAGCTCTTGTTCTGTTTTATTTCCGGTTGGGCGGGCTACCACAGTCCGGTTTGGCTGCTGCACATGCAGAAACGAATGCGCAGGATGGAAATGAAAAACGAGGTGGACCAGTTTTATACGCTGTTGACCATCCTCGCTCATTTCGAACGAATGTCCGTCGAACACATACTGGAATGGCTGGAACGTTTTGCAGTCTTGTTTCAGTCTCCGCTGTCCGCATGTCTGCTCGATTACGAAGCGGGGGCGGATGAGGCGCTGGAAAAGCTGAAGGAGGAATCCGCCTATACGCCCTTTGTCCGTCTGGTTGAACGGCTCCAGGCTGCCGTTAACCATATTCCGGTCAAGCAGGCGTTTGACGACCTGGAAGCGGAGCAGCAGTATCACTTCGAGCGGCGCAAGCAGGACTATGAGCGGATGATCGAAACCAAAGCCGGCTGGGGGCGCTGGATCGGTTTTGCTCCCATGTATGCGCTTGTTTTCCTCTACCTGGTCATTCCGCTCGTTTATATGAGCATGCAGCAGATGAATTTGTATTATCAGCAGATCGGTAAAATTTCTTAAGGATAAAGGAGCTGGATTACAATGGGAAATGCACAGAAAGCACTCATCATGGCGGCAGGTTTTTTTCTGGCCATCGCTCTGATTACGATTGCGGTGGTGATGTTTATTTCGGCACAGGATGCCACGAAAGCGGCGCAGAACAATTTTTCGGATATTCAGACGGAGCTTTCCCAGACGGCTTTTACCGTGTACGACAACACCGTGGTTTCGGGGAGTCAGGTTGTAAACGCGCTGCGTAAATTTGCCGACAAGGAGCAGTTCGGGATTCAGGTTCAAACGGGCAAAAATCCGGTCGGCTCCTGGTATACGAACAAGATCGATACCACGTCGCCGTCTAGCAGCAATTACGGTACGGTAATCGCCTCGATATCCAGGGATGCTGTTGCGAACGCAACCTTGGAGTCTCATATGGACTACGTGAATCCGAGCGGTAAATTCAAAGCGCACATCATTAAGGATAAAAGCAATGTGATCCGTGCGATTGAATTTATGCAGCAATAGACGAAGCGATGAATCATGCGACTCGCTCCATGCTGATTGCCGGTGTTTCGGTCTGCATGTTCGTCTCTGCTTTAGTCACGGGCATGATACTGCTCCAAAACGTAAGGGGAGCCATTGCGGATACTTATTTATCCCGGAAGCTTCTCGATTACAATCAATACCCCGCAAATGCCAAGCTCGGAGCGGTTTCGGTAAAAGGATCCGATCTGAGCATGTCCATTTATTTAAACGCCGGAGAACCTTATGACATTGTGGTAAACGGCAAACGCTATCCGGGCGGTCGGCAGAAAGAAGAAACGGACCCTGCCGGCATAGATCCCGCTGCAGCGTATCGTTATTATGCGGTGCGTGATACCGGAGGAACGTTAAAACGAATCGTATATACGACGCCTTGAATTGTCTGGCGTAAACGGGGAGGGAACAGGTGGATACGCTCAGCAAGGCTTTTGTCCTCATTTTAGCGGTTTTGCTGCTGTACATTTATCCGCTGTCGGATTCGGCGGCCAGAGAGGATGATCTGTCTCGGGTGATCGCGTTCGAGACGATGACACGTTTTGTCGACAACGTGCGCGATAAAGGATTGCTGACGCCGGCTATGTACGAACAGTTTCAAAAGGAGCTCACAACCTCCGGCCAGGCGTTTGATGTTAGGATGGAACATAAGCACAAACGGTATGTGCCCGTATATGACGAGCAGGGGCGGTTCGCGGAGAAATATACGGTGGAGGACGAAGCCTTCTATAACGCCCAGATTCTTCCTGTTCTGTTTCCCGAAAACTCGCTACCGCCGGACCATGCGGATCGTACCTACAAACTTGGCGCCGGTGATTATTTCACGGTGACCGTGCGCAGCCTGAGCCGTACACCGGCAGTTGTCTGGCAGGACGCTTTAAACGGGACGAATACGCCCGGCGGGCAGCTTTATATGCCGTACGGGGGGATGGTCCGCAATGAAGACAGCTAAACTGGCCATTTTCTTTGTTCTCATTTATGTGCCCTTCGCATGGATAAACAAATTCGATGCAAAAGCCCAGTTTCAAATGCTGTTTCTGGAGACGAAGTACGATGCGGCTGTAAATGCGGCCGTCCAGGACGGCGCGGCGGCTCTTTCCGTCAATGAGAAGCAGGGGGAAGAGGTTCGGTACGAATCCTCGAAGAAGGTCAGGGTCAACCGAAAAGAGGCTGTTGATAGCTTTTATAAAACCTTCTATTCGAATTTCGGCGTGTCGGAGAATGCGGCGGGCCAGCAGGTTCTTGATTCTTATCTTTCCGCTCTCCTCGTTGTCGGCTACGACGGTTGTTACTCCTACACATTCGAATCTTATACAGGGGAAGACGGGTTTGAGCGGAGCCGGAGACTGGAAGGGCCGAAAAGGCCGTACGTTTACCAGGACCCGACAGGAGAGGTTATAGCTTTTACGCTGGACGAATACGTAACGGTGAAAAATGCTGCGGGAACCGGTTGGATAGAAGGGTTCCGGAGCGAGATCCAGGCTAAAACACAAACAGCGCTTTTAAAGCCCGGGGCACGCTTTGACGAAGTCAGGAGAGGTGCGATTATAAACACGATCCAGCGCGAGCTCGAAAATGCGATCCTGGAGCACAATATTCAGACACGCCGTTTGGGAGCTGCCTATACGTTCACGCTGCCCCTTCTGTCGGACGAGGAATGGAGCAATACGATTGACGATGTGGGGATGCTCGCTTTTGTACAGGGCATTCCGATCGGATACCGGACCTATAACAATTACGCGCTGGGAGGGGCAAGGATCGTGAAGCGGCCCGTGTTTTATGGATACAGGCAAAACAACCTTCCTTATTTCACGAGCAGCCGTTGTCCGCGTCCCCAGCAGATTTTGGAAACCTTCTCGAGTCCCAAAGCCGCTGCTGCAGCCGGTTATTACCCGAAAGAATGCAACAACGGACGGACATAAAACACTCGATTTCGCGACGGAACAAAGAAAGCGCTCTACCGAAAAAGATTGTCCGATAAAATTGACATCCGATCCGCGGAACGTTTATCATCAAGTCAACGATGAGTTCGATGCGGCTTCCGCACATTTGTGATGCCACGTTTCATTTATGACTGCAGTGATTTAACGTCATAATGCGGTTCACGGCGGAATCAGCATGTTGGGCGGTTTGACTGATCTGTGCTATCGGGGCGTTCGGTCCATGTTAAGAACTGGAACATGCGGCAAGTGGAATCAGGCGCAGATGCTTTGGGAAATCTACGGGAATGTGGAAAACACCGGGCAATGTGCTTTTTTTCACACAAATTTTCGTCTGTTCTTAAACGTGTATCGCCCCGAATTTGACAGCAAACGCAAGCCCGGAAGCTTTGCCTCGAGCCGGGAGCAGCGGTTCTTGCATGATCCGTAACGGAAAATGCGCCGTTTGTTCCCGAGCGGGTCGAATCCATCCTTCGGCAGCCGTTCTGACATCAAGTGGGAGCGGTGACGATCTAATACAAGAGGAAAGGGTGTTTGATTCATGTCCAAACAGCAAATTGGTGTAATCGGTCTTGCGGTCATGGGTAAAAACCTGGCGCTTAACATCGAGAGCCGCGGCTTTACCGTTTCCGTTTTTAACCGCTCGCCTGAGAAAACGAAAGAACTTCTTGAAGAGGCAACCGGACGTAACCTGGTCGGTACTTTCAGCATGGAAGAATTCGTACAGTCGCTCGAAACTCCGCGCAAAATTTTAATTATGGTCAAAGCCGGACAAGCGACCGATGCTACCATTGAACAACTCGTTCCGCTTCTGTCCGAGGGAGATATCCTGATCGACGGCGGTAACGCCTACTTCCCGGATACCCAGCGCCGCAACAAAGAGCTGGAAGCTCGCGGCATCCGCTTTATCGGTACGGGTGTTTCCGGCGGCGAAGAGGGCGCGCTTAAAGGCCCGTCCATCATGCCTGGCGGACAGAAAGACGCATACAAGCTCGTGGAACCGATCCTAACGGCGATTTCCGCCAAAGTGAACGGCGATCCATGCTGTACGTATATCGGTCCGGACGGCGCCGGCCACTACGTTAAAATGGTACATAACGGCATCGAATACGGCGATATGCAGCTGATTTGCGAAGCTTATCAACTGCTTAAAGACGTGCTGAACGTCAGCACGGAAGAACTGCACGAAATTTTCACGGAGTGGAACAAAGGCGAGCTGGACAGCTACCTGATCGAAATCACCCGTGATATTTTCACGAAATACGACGAAGAAACCGGCAAGCCGATGGTCGACGTTATCCTCGATTCCGCAGGCCAGAAGGGCACGGGCAAGTGGACCAGCCAAAGCTCCCTGGATCTGGGCGTGCCGCTTTCCATCATTACGGAATCCGTATTCTCCCGCTTCCTGTCCGCCATGAAAGAAGAGCGGGTAGCTGCAAGCAAAGTACTAAACGGCCCGGCGGTGAAGCCGTTTGAAGGCAACCGTGAAGAGTTCATCGAAGCGGTCCGTAAAGCCCTGTACGCGAGCAAAATCGCTTCGTATGCACAAGGCTTCGCTCAAATGCGGGCCGCATCCGAAGAGTACAACTGGAATCTGAGTTATGGCGAAATCGCCATGATTTTCCGCGGCGGATGCATTATCCGTGCCCGTTTCCTGCAAAACATTAAGGATGCGTACGACCGCGATCCGGAACTCCGCAACCTGCTGCTGGACGATTACTTCAAAAACATCGTGGAAAACTATCAGGATGCTTGGAGAAACGTCGTTTCCGTAGCGGTAACGCGCGGTATCCCGGCACCGGCTTTCGCCTCTGCGCTGGCTTATTACGACAGCTACCGCACAGAGCGCCTGCCGGCCAACCTTCTGCAAGCCCAGCGCGATTATTTCGGCGCACACACGTTCCAGCGTGTGGATAAAGAAGGTACCTTCCACTACAACTGGCTCGACAGCTAAAAACGGTAGCCGAACCGGCTCCGTTTCGCTTACCGGACATGGCGTCCGTTTCGCTGACATCCGATCGGATACGGCATCGTCCGTGCCTCCTAATCGTTTGCCGGCTAGGAATCCCGCTCCGAAGGGGGTTCATTCTCGAAGAGACCGTACGAAGCTTCTTTCAGACAGCTTTTGATACGGTCTGCTTCCTGATCGAAGGCGCTTCTGCGATGGACAAGCATCATGGAAACTTCGGCGAAAGATTCAAAGTTTTTCAATAGACGCGGCTGAGTGAGTTCCTTTAACCGGGAATCCTGCTCAGCCATTTTTTTGCGTATAAATTCGAGCGCCCAGACTACGTCATCTCTGCATAGCATGTACGAGGGCTGAAGCATCTGACTCAGCCGGCCGGAAGTATTCCGGCTGGGGTCGGGAATCCTTGGATGAGGCATCAATCGGACATCGCTCCTTGTAATCTACTGATCCTTCTACGGATTGCGTATGTATTCTCATTTTTGCTGTCTTTGAAAAGGTTTATTCACTATACCATATGAAATTGATGCAATTTGTATTCATCCGGGGCTTTTGCTGTGATATGATAGTGGAAAGTTTAAACCGAGAGAGGATCGACGGGCACGATGAGCACACAACCGAGATCAAATATAGTGCTGATTGGGTTTATGGGCACTGGTAAAACGACTGTCGGGTTAAAGTTGGCTGATCGGCTGGGTTGGCCTATGATAGATACCGATGAGGAAATTGTAAAAAAAGCCGGAATGTCTATTCCGGAATTGTTCGCCACGCACGGGGAAGCTCATTTCCGGACTTTGGAGCGCGAGGTCGTCCGGGAGACGCTGGCCGGCAGCCATCGCGTGATTTCAACGGGAGGCGGTGCCGTACTGGCGGAGGAGAACAGGGCGTGCATGAGCGAGCGGGGCTTTGTCGCGGCTTTGTCCGCAAGTCTGGAAACCATCGTGGAGCGGGTTAAAAACGACTCCAACCGGCCTTTGCTGCAGGGAAGCGGACTGGAGGAAAAGGTTCGTACGATGCTCCAGGAACGTCAAGATGCGTACAGGTTTGCCGACCTTACAATCGATACGTCACCGCTTGCCGCGGACGACATAGCCGAACACATCTTTAACGCCTGGACCAAAGAAAGACTGAAGCGGGAAGAATTTTCAGGCTGACCGGGCCGCTCGTCCGGCGGCGGGCTTAAAGCTGTTCCCAGGCGAGCATTCCGCCCTCCATGTTTTTCAAATTCGCAAAGCCTTGGGACTCCAGGAAATCGTAGGCTTTCCCGCTCCGGTTGCCGCTGCGGCAGACCAGAATGACTTCGCCTTCTTTAGGAATTTCGTGAAGACGGGTGTGAATCTCCATCAAGGGAATCGATTTGGCACCGGCAATTTGACCGGCCGCGACTTCTTCGGGCTCGCGTACGTCTATAACGCACAGCGGCTCACCCGCCGCAAGTCGGGCTTTCAATTCCGAGGGTTGAATCTTATTCATATAAAAGCACCTCCTGTAATCTCGTTTTCCCTGTAACTATACAAAACCCGGAAGCGCGGAGTCAAACCGTCTCCGTGCTTCCCTTAGACTATCTTCAAAGCAAATACGGGACAGAATAGGTGGTTTGCCTATGAAAAGTTGGATCATCGGAACAGCCGGCGTGTTCGGAGCCCTGTCCCGTTACGGCTTATCCGTTCTTTGGAACGAAGGAACCGGTTCCTTCCCGTGGGGCACGCTAGCTTGTAACATGATCGGCTGCATGCTGCTCGGTTATTTCAGCGAGGCTCTGCTTCCGAAATGGCCGCAGGAGCTGCGTACTGCCGTTATGACTGGCTTTATCGGCGCTTTCACGACTTTCTCCACCTTTAGTATGGAAACGGTCCGGATGCTTCAGGATCATCGGATGCCCCTAGCCTTGCTGTACATTGGCGTCAGTCTGTTCGGAGGGCTCCTTGCCGTCAGTTTGGGCACGGCTGCCGCGCACCGCAGGAAGGAGAAAGCCATATGAACGCGGGCTGGATGAATGTGCTGCTGGTAGGGGCCGGAGGATTCGTCGGCTCCATCGCCAGATACAAGTTAGCCGGCTGGGTTCAGAGCCGTACGGCTTCTCCGTTTCCGTTCGGCACACTGGCCGTCAACCTCACGGGTTGTTTTTTTCTGGGGTGGCTGTTCGGGCATGTGACGAATGCCGCCTTGCTTATCGGGCTGGGAACAGGCTTTACCGGCGCCTTTACGACGTTTTCCACTTTAAAGCTGGACAGCTGGAAGCTGAGAAAGAAAAAGCTTTTTAATCTGGATATGATCTATCTGGCCGTAAGCTATCTGGCCGGAATCGGCCTAGCTTTTGCCGGCTTCTACATATAAACATAAGGCCCTACGCGGACCACTCATCGACCAAAGGAGAGAACTACCATGAATTCCATGAAAGCCATTGTAAAAGCGACACCGAACCTTCAGGGAGAAATTCAAGCGCTGTCTTCCAAAAACTATACGACTCGTTACCTCCTTCTTGCGGCACTGGCCGACGGTACGAGTACGATCCACTACCCGGCTCACAGTGAAGACAGTGACGCCATGCGCCGCTGTATCCGGGATTTGGGCGCGGTTATCGAAGAGGACGAGCATAAGATGGTTATTAAGGGATTCGGCAAACACCCTCTCCCTATCAAAGAATTAAACGTCGGCAATGCGGGAGCGGTTCTCCGTTTTCTGATGTCTACGGCAGCCCTCTGCCAAAGTGAAGTTACTTTCATTAATCAGTATCCGGAATCGCTCGGCAAGCGGCCGCATATGGATCTCATTGATACGCTGAAACAAATGAACGTTCAGGTCGAACATAATGAAGGCCGTCTGCCGATAACTATTAAAGGGGGACAACCCCGCGGAGGCAAAATTACCGTGTCGGGCAGCGTAAGCTCGCAATTTTTGAGCTCCCTTCTCTTTTTGACTCCTCTGCTCCAAGAAGACAGTGAAATCGAAGTGCTTCACGATTTGAAGTCCAAAGTGATTGTCGGACAAACACTGGAAGTGCTCGAACAAGCAGGGATTCGCGTGGAAGCCAGCGAAGATCTTATGCATTACCGGATTCCCGGGAATCAATCTTATCGTGCGCAGGAGTATGTCGTGCAGGGAGATTACCCCGGATCCGCGGCGATCTTGGCGGCTGCGGCCGTCACCGACTCGGATGTTACCGTTCATCGTCTCGACGAGAACAGCCGTCAGGGCGAGAAAGCCTGCGTGGACGTTCTCCGCGCGATGGGCGTCTCGCTGACTCACAAGGATGGAATCGTGCGCGTACAAGGTACGGGCAAACTTAAAGCCGGCGAATTCGACGGCGATCATTTTACCGATGCGGTGCTTGCTATGGTAGCGGCCGCGGTGTTCGCGGAAGGCACCTCGCGTTTTTACAACGTGGAGAATCTCCGCTACAAAGAGTGCGACCGGATTACGGATTTCCTGAACGAGCTGCGCAAAGCCGGAGCCGACGTGGAAGAGCGTCAAAGCGAAATCATTGTCCACGGCCGGCCGGAAGGGCTTGAAGGCGGCGTGGAAATCAACGCGCATTATGACCATCGCGTCATTATGGCCCTTTCCGTGGCAGGGCTGAGGAGCAAGCAGGGGCTTGTTATCCGTGACGCCCACCATGTGGCCAAATCTTATCCGCAGTTTTTCGATCATATGATTTCACTCGGAGCGCACATCGAATTAACGAACGAATGAATGGGTGAATAGGATGCGCATTATTTGGAGGGGCATGAAAGTAACGTTCGGTTTCTTTCTGATCCTCGGGTTATTGTTCTCAGGCGGTTTCATGTCTGTGATGCTATATGCCAAAATAAGCGGGCAAGACGTTCAGACTGTCATGGCCATGGACGCGAAACTTGAAAAACAGCCTCCGCCTGAACCGGAGCAGCCTTCGGGGACGGAACAGGTTCAAGAACAGCCGAAAACGAAGGCCATGATCGATGCGCCCGTTCTCGCGCAGAAACCGGAGCTGCCGTCGGGCTGTGAAATTACTTCGATTGCCATGATGCTTCATTATAAAGGCATCAAACTGGATAAGATGCAGCTGTACGACGAAATGCCGAAGGACCCGACTCCTATCGTCTGGAACAAAGACGGGACCATTGCCTCGTGGGGCCACCCGAACATTGGTTACGTGGGAGACGGCACCGGGAAGTCCAAAGGCTTCGGCATCTACCACAAGGCGCTGTTTCCGCTGTTGAAGTCGTATATTCCTTCTGCCGTAGATTTAACGGGCGAATCCTTTGACGTGTATGAAAAACAAATCGCGAACGGTCGCCCGGTTGTCGTTTGGACGACCATCGGTTTCACGATGCCGACCCGCTGGTCCGAATGGAATACCTCGATCGGTCCGATACGCGCGACATTTTCCGAGCATGCGGTATTGATGGTCGGGTACGACGAGACGTCCGTTTACGTGAACGATCCGTGGACGGGCAGCAAAAATGTCCGGCTGGATAAAAAGCTGTTCATCGACATCTGGGAAGCAATGGGCAAGCAGGGCTTGTCCTATACGGCTGATTAAGAACAGACAACGGACGACGCCGGTTTTTTAAATAAAGAAAGGGAGTGTTCCTATGCCTTTTGAAAATCCGTCCAGAGACGAAATCAAAACCTTGCTGGCTTCAGCGGGCCCCATTGCCGTTGTAGGTTTGTCTGATAACCCGGAAAGGGTGTCGCACATGGTATCGGCAGCCATGAAATCCCGCGGGTACGAGATTATTCCGGTTAATCCGAATGCGGATGTCATTTTGGGCGATAAAAGCTATGCCAGCCTATCCGATATTCCCGGTCATGTGGATATCGTCAATGTGTTCCGCAGAAGCGACCAGGTTGTGCCAATCGCGGAGGAAGCGGTACGCAAGGGAGCCAAAGTTCTTTGGCTGCAGCAGGGCGTGTATAACGAAGAAGCGGCGGAGATTGCACAACGCGGCGGCTTGACGGTCGTAATGGACCGCTGCATCAAAGTGGAAGATGCGATTTTGAATCCGAGAGGCAACTGAACCGGTACGGTACGGCCGCTAAAAATATCATTACCCGATTAAGGCGCAAGCTTTAGTCGGGTTTTATTTTTTCTGAAAAAAATATTTCGGGGAGGCTTCATAATTTCAGCGGCTCCTGCAAACAATAGGGGAGGCTTCAGAACAAGGAAAGACTTGTCTGGAAGACTCATTAATTTCCTTAAAGGAGGAACTCCGCATGTACAACCAGTATCAAAATCAAGCTGGTATCGGCTCCCAGTCCCAATACCAAAACAAGTTCCAGCCGACGGGTTATGTTCAATCTTCGTACGGTCAGAACCAGTACCAAAATTCCCAGCAATACGGCAGCTACCAAAACCCGCAATCGTTCCACACGGCTAACTACCGCGGCAACCAACCGGGTCATGACAGCTACCTGCACTCGGATTCCCAAACTCCGGCCCAGCATCAAGGTTTCGGACAAGTTTCCCAGGGCTTGACTCAATCCTTTGGTTCCCAAGCTTACGGCAGCCAAGGAAACCAATCCTACACGAGCCAGCAACAAAGCTACGGACAATACGCTGCCCCGCAGTCTTACCACACGGCTAACTACCGTGGCGATCAGCCGGGACACGACAACTACCTGCGCTCGGATTCCCAGTCTCCGGCCCAACAAGGCTACGGCCAAGCTTCTTACGGGCTGAGCCAATCTGTTGTCGGCCAAGGCTACGGCTCCCAAAATTACGGTTCCCAATCCTACGGTCAATCCTATGGCCAAGGCTACGGTACGCAAAGCTACAGCCAATCCGCCTCTCCGCAGTCTTACCATACGGCTAACTACCGCGGCGACCAGCCGGGTCATGACAGCTACCTGCACTCGGATTCCCAAACTCCGGCTCAGCAGCAGTTCGGCGGTCTTTCCAGCAGTGTAGGTTCCGCTCAAACCGGCCGTTTCAACACGGGCAACCCGTACACGACAGGAACGTTTTAATTAAAGGCTGACGATGGCTTACAGCATCGTCATGCCGCTTTATGCCGACAAGCGGGTCTTCGGACCCGCTTATTTGTTTTTGACAAAAAGTGCGGCAGCCATTAGGATCGAAATAGAGAGAGGAGGCAGGGCTTAAGTTGAACTGGATGGGAAATTTGCAGCAATTCGGGCGTTCTTTAATGCTTCCGATGATTACGCTCCCTGTTGCCGCAGTACTTATAAGACTGGGAATCCTGCCATGGGATAGTTTGGGGGCGGCATGGCTCGGCGATATGATGCTGCTTGCGGGTCATACCATTTTTACCTATTTGCCGCTCGTATTTGCGGTGGGCGTTGCTCTCGGTTTGACGGAGAATGCGGGTATTGCCGGACTTTCCGCACTGATGAGCTACTTTTTATTCACCGTATTGACCCAGCATCAGCTGGGCGAAACGTTTCAACTGGGGGTCGCGGGAGGAATCCTGATCGGTCTGCTGTCGGCGGTCGCGTACCACCGGTGCAAGCGGATCCAGCTTCCCGAATACGTACAGTTTTTCGGAGGACCGCGGATGGTTCCGCTTATTATGGGAGTCGTTACGCTCGTCCTGTCCATCCTGATGATCAAGCTGGGCCCCGTCCTGGAGAACGGGATGGAGCAGTTGACGGCATGGGTTCTCAGCCTCGGCGGATTCGGTGCTTTCTTGTACGGCATCGCGCACCGTCTTCTTGTGCCTTCCGGGCTTCATTATATTCTGAACAATTTCTTCTGGTTTCAACTGGGCGCTTACAAAGAACCGAACGGTGATATGGTTTACGGCGATCTGCCCCGCTTCTTCGCGGGTGATCCGACGGCCGGGGCCTACATGGCCGGACTGTATCCGATTATGATGTTCGCGCTTCCCGCCATTGCTTTCGCCATTATCCACGAAGCCCGGGAAGATTTGAAGCCTCATGTCCGAGTGACTTTTATGACGGCGGCGCTGACTTCTTTCCTGACCGGCGTCACGGAGCCGATTGAGTTTGCCTTTCTGTTCGTCGCTCCTTACTTGTTCGTGATTCATGCCATTTTATCCGGCTTTGCCATGTGGATCGCGTATGCGCTGAATATTTCGCATGGCTTCTCTTATTCCGCCGGAGCTATCGATTTTGTCATTAACGAGCATTTGTCGCGCAACGGATGGATGCTTATTCCGATCGGACTCGTGTTCGGAGCGGTATACTATGTCATGTTCAGGTACGCCATCCGGCGTTACCGCATTCCGACCCCGGGCCGTGAGGAAGGTTCATCGCTCGAAGAATGGGCGGGCGACATCCCTTACCGGGCGCCGCTTATCGTCCAAGCGCTTGGAGGCAAGGGGAATATCAAAAAAATCGAAGCCTGCATCACACGGCTGAGATTGACGCTTGAATCCGACCGCCTCATGGATATTGCCGCACTGAAGCACCTTGGAGCGGCCGGAGTCATCCGCTTGGGCGGGGGCAACGTGCAGGTCGTTTTCGGTACATTCTCCGAATTGATCCGGGAAGAAATCATGAAGCTGCTGCGCAAAGACATCCAGCTTGTGCTCTTCAGTTCCCCGATGGCGGGAAGAATGATTCCGCTGGAGGACGTTCCGGACCGCATTTTCGCGGGGAAAATTGTCGGCAACGGGGTTGCTTTCATACCGGATAAAGGGGAACTGCTGTCGCCGGTAGCCGGTAAAATCATGCACGTTTATCCGACAATGCATGCGCTCGGGATTCAGACAGAGGAAGGACTTGAAGTTCTGCTGCACATCGGCATCGACACATCCACATTAACCGGAAATTTCTTCGAGGCTCAGGTACAGCCCGGAGACGAGGTGGAGGCGGGGCAACTGCTGATCCGTTTTAACTACAGTCAGTTGAAGAAGCATGCCAAATCGCTGGCCACCCCTATGGTGATTACCAATTCGGACCGTGTCAAATCATGGAGTTTCGCCCCCTATAAATCCGTTAAAAAAGGGCAGGCGTCCGTGATGTCCGTTGTGCTGAAAAAACCGGAACAGAGCGGAGGGACTTCAAATGTTTAAAGGGATAGGAGCTTCATCGGGGATCGCCATGGGTCCCGCTTACGTGATCCCCGCCTGGGATTGGGAGTTCCCGGATAAGATGGTGGACGCCACCGATTTGTCGTTTGAGTTCGAACGGCTGTATGACGGGATCCGTTCGTCCAAAGACGAATTGGAACATATCAAACAAGAGATCCGGGACGTCCTGGGCCAGGAGCAATCGTACATTTTCGACGCTCATCTGGCGATTTTGGAAGATCCCGTGTTTATGAACGAAATTCAGGGGATCATCAGCCGGCAGTACAAAGCCGCAGAGGTGGCCGTCAAAGAAGTGATCGACAAATTCGTCGAAATGTTCGACGTATTGGACGATGACTATATGAAAGAACGGGCCATGGACATTAAAGACGTAGGGAACCGTCTTCTGAAGCATCTGTTGGGCAGCGGGGACGATACTCCGCCGCCGACGGATCATTCCTACGTACTCGTGGCGAAGGAGCTTACCCCTTCCCAACTGGTGCATTTGGACCCGGCCCGCGTGCTGGGCATCGTCACGATGATGGGCGGACTGACCTCGCATACGTCGATTATGAGCCGCGCGATGGGAATCCCGTTCGTGCTGGGGCTGGAAGGCAAGCTTATCCGGCCTATTCAGAACGGCGACTTGATGATTGTGGACGGCGAGGAAGGGATCGTCTACGTGAACCCGGACAGCGGCACCGTGGAGCTGTACGAGTCGCGCAAGACGGATTGGCTCATGCACCGCGAGCGGCTGCAGGAAATCGCCCACGTCCCGTCCATGACGCAGGACCGCAAACAGGTCCGGCTGGCGGCGAATATCAGCTCGATCAAAGAAATCGACCAAGTGCTCAAAAACGGCGCCGTCGGAGTCGGTTTATTCCGCTCGGAATTTCTCTACATGGACCGCGACTCACTGCCGGATGAAGAGGAGCAGACCGAGGTGTATAAGCAGGCGGCGGTGAAGCTGGACGGCAGGCCGCTCATCATCCGCACGCTGGATATCGGCGGAGACAAGAAGCTGGATTATCTTCCGCTTCAGGTGGAGGAGAATCCTGCGCTGGGATGCCGGGCTATCCGGATCTCGCTGGATCGCCGCGAGCTGTTCAAAACCCAGCTTCGCGCGATTTTGCGGGCCTCGCACTTTGGTCAAGTAAAGCTGATGTATCCGATGATCTCGTCGCTGGGCGAGCTTAGAGAGGCTAACGCTCTGCTGGCGGAAGCCAAGCAGGAACTGAAAAGCCGGGGCAAGCCGTTTAACCCCGACATTGAGGTCGGCTTGACGATCGAAGTGCCGGGGGCGGCCCTGATTGCCGACGTTCTGGCCAAAGAAGTCGATTTCTTCAGCATCGGAACTAACGATCTGATCCAGTTCGTTTTGGCGGTGGACCGGATGAACGACAGCATCGCCCATTTGTACAATCCGTATCATCCCGCCGTAATCCGGCTGCTGAAGCTGACCATTGATGCGGCCAAGGCGGCCGGTATACCCGTTGCCGTATGCGGGGAGTTCGCCGGAGATATCCGCGCGCTTCCTCTTTGGCTGGGGCTGGGTATCGAGGAGCTGAGCATGTCCGTCCAGCTTATTCTTCCGATCAAGCACCGTCTGCTGACGAGCAATCACGCCGAGTGCGAACGCCTGCTTCAGGAAGTCCTGCAGTGCGGCACCAGCGAAGAGATCGAGCAGGTGCTCCGGCAGGCGGATTCCCGGTCGAGCGCTTCTTAACCTATTCTCACGAAACCAGGAGGGATTTACTATGACCGTACAGGATTTGAAAGGCCAGCGCATACTGGCGTTTGTCGATGAGGAGTTCGAGGATCTGGAAATGTGGTACCCCGTTCTTCGTTTGCGGGAAGCGGGAGCAATCGTCGATATCGCAGGGCCCAAAGCCCGCGAAATTTATCACGGCAAATACGGCGTGCCGATTACGGCGGACGTCGCCTTCGGAGACGTATGCGCGGCCGATTATGACGGGCTTTACGTGCCTGGCGGCTGGGCGCCCGATAAACTGCGCAGATATGCCGACGTTCTGCGGTTTACCCGCGAAATTCATGAGGCGCAAAAACCGATTGCGCAGATTTGTCACGCGGGCTGGGTTTTGATTTCGGCCAAAATCGTGGAAGGCTATACGATGACTTCTACGCCGGGCATCCGGGATGATCTTGAAAACGCCGGAGCGATCTGGGTGGACGAGGAAGCCGTGGTCGACCGCAATATCGTTTCGGGGCGGCGTCCTCCGGATCTGCCCGCTTTTATGAAAGCTTTTATCGAAGTATTGATTCAGAAAAAGGCTTCAAACTAACGGTTGGCACAGAGATAACGCTGTCTTCAAAAATAAATGAATTTTTCAAAAAAAGGTAATATGTGACAGGTTCCGAAAAGCAGGAATATCATTCACCCGGATAGAAGTAGCTAAGTAAGACGAAGACAGCAAGTTTCAATCGGCTGCTAGAGGAGTGAGTGATTATGATGCAAAAAGGGTACTGCTGCGGACAACCGATTCATTTATGCCTGAGAACCGTCGTGTTTAAACAAAAGGTAGAGATTGAAAACGTACCCATCTACTCATGCGAAGCATGCGGCAAAAGCGTTGTTTATTCGAGCGTAAAACCTAAAGTTACGGAATTGATCGATACGCTCGGCCCGAAACCGGAAAAGCAGATCCTGCGGTTCGAAGACGTATCCGAAATCGCCTGCCTCATTGTCCGGCTCGCCTGTTCCTCCGAGGACGGGTACGGATTTAAGCAGGCCGTTGAGGAAAGGGTCAATGAACTGCTGGATCTGCTGCTTCTGGCTACCTCTGTCGGGGATATGGGCTGGGTGGGAGAGCTCCGCAGCAGGTTGGCTCAAATCAGCGAGCATATGCTGTCGGACGACCGGCTGCAGGAAGCTTTTGCGGATAGGACCAGCCGCTGATTGCAGGCAGTGATCTTCCTTACAGCCCATCCGCCGGATGCTTGGATAGGATTGAAGTTGATTACTTAGCCAACTTGAACGATGAGGGTTCCCGCGAAAGCGGGTATGAACATCGCCGAGTTGGCTTTCATGCGTATTTTTTGCTACTATTAGGTGTGAAAGTGTTTTAATTGCGAAAAGGGAAATAATGTCGTATGATAGTCTGTAATATGGCAAGGACGACGAATATTTGAATAAATGGAGAGAGTGACCGTGACCGTTACTATTTATGACGTAGCAAGAGAAGCAGGAGTATCGATGGCCACGGTTTCGCGTGTCGTCAACAATAACCCGAACGTGAAGCCGCAGACTAGGAAGAAAGTATTCGAAGCAATCGAACGGCTCGGTTATCGCCCCAATGCTGTTGCCCGGGGTCTTGCATCGAAGAAAACAACGACAGTCGGCGTGGTTATCCCCGATATTTCAAACTCGATTTTTGCGGAAGTGGCGCGCGGAATCGAAGACATTGCGAATATGTATCATTACAATATTATTTTGAGCAACGCCGACAAGAAGAAAGAGAAAGAAATCCGCGTCATCAACACGCTGCTGGAGAAGCAGGTGGACGGGCTTCTCTTTATGGGCGGCGTCGTGACGGAAGATCATATCAATGCGTTCCGGACCTCTTCCGTTCCGGTTGTGCTCTGCGGTACGGCCGACGAGCAGAACGTAATGCCGTCCGTCGATATCGATCACGAGAAAGCGGCTTACGATGCCGTGCAGCTTCTGATCGAGAGCGGCCACCGTACGATCGCCATGATCTCCGGACCTCTTCAAGACCCGGCTAACGGCTTTGCGCGCTACCAGGGCTACAAGAAGGCGTTGGAGCATGCAGGCATCGAAGTGAACGAGGATTATGTAAGACTGGGCAATTACCGGTATGAATCGGGAATCGATGCGACGGATTATTTCTTGAAACTGCCGACGCGCCCGACCGCTATTTTCTCGGCGACGGACGAAATGGCGATCGGCGCCATTCACAAAATCCAGGACGAAGGGCTTTCCGTACCGAAGGATATTTCCGTAATGAGTATCGATAATATCCGGATGGCTTCTATGGTGCGTCCTCAATTAACGACGGTGGCGCAGCCTATGTACGATATCGGCGCGGTGTCCATGCGTCTGCTTACGAAATTGATGAACAAGGAAACGATGGAACTTACTCAAGTCGTTCTCCCGCATGAAATCATTAAGCGCAGCTCAGTGGCTCCTCGTTGAGCCGCTTTTTGTTGAGCGGAAAGTAGAGGCTACATTAGGATGATAAATAAAATCGGTCTGATCGGCGCCATGAATGAAGAAATCGAACTGCTTGTCGGCGGGATGAGCGGCGTAAGCGAAACGAACAAAGCCGGCATTACATACAGGGAAGGCCAGTTTGAAGGCAAATCCGTTGTGGTTTGCAAATCGGGAGTAGGCAAAGTGAACGCCGCCGTCTGCACGCAAATTCTGATTGACAGCTTCGGTGTTGATGCCGTACTGTTTACAGGCGTTGCCGGAGCGCTCGATCCGGAGCTGAATATTGGCGATATCGTCATCTCCACAACCTGTATGCAGCATGACATGGATGTGACCCCCCTTGGCTTCCAGCGCGGAGTCATTCCTTACGAGGAAGTTTCGGTCTTCAAGGCGGACCCTCAGCTGGTGAAATTGGCGGATGAGGCAAGCCGGGAGCTGTTCCAGGGAAGAACGAAGCAAGGACTCGTCCTGTCCGGGGACCAATTCGTCGCTTCGCGCGATAAAGTGGCAGAGCTTCACCAGGAGCTCGGCGGGACCTGTACGGAGATGGAAGGTGCGGCCGTGGCGCAGGTTTGTTCCATGAACAAAGTTCCGTTCGTCGTGATCCGGTCCATGTCCGATAAAGCGGACGGGTCGGCGCACGTTAATTTCGCGGAATTTACCAAGCAGGCTTCCGAAAATTCGCACCGGATCATTGAACATATGGTGCGCTCGTTATAATGGACGGATAGGCAAATGAAAAAGGCTGGCCGGTTTTAAACCGGTCAGTCTTTTTTGTTCCAACGGATTTGAAAGAAATTTCGTCCGGCATGCACACAGCAGCGGAGTTATCACCCATGGACGGAAGCGATCTCCATAAAAAGACCGTGGAAATCGCTCTCACTTCAAATAAAGCAGAGCGATCTCCACGGTCTTCTTGTTCTTCTCGGTAATAATTTCCCTGCGCGGGATCGGTTCCCAATCCGCCACGTTATCTAGCCAAGTGGCGGGGAGCTTGACGGGGCTTCCGGGCTGCTGCTCGGCAACCCACGCCGCCGGCAGGGGAAGGAGCGGGTTGTTCTCCAGCTCCCGTAGCAGCGGGTGCCCGGTCATGACCAGCCAGACCAGACTCCAGGCACGCGGAACGACCCGGTAGATGTCGTAGCCTCCGCCGCCGAGCGCAACCCAGCGGCCGTCACACCACTTGTCGGCCAGCTCGCGGATTAGCTCGGGCATTCTTTTGTAGATCCGCATGGAACAGTGTACATGGGCCAGCGGATCAAGGGCATGCGCGTCGCAACCGTGCTGCGACACGATGATATCGGGCTTGAAACGCTCAATCAGCGGCACCAGAACCGCTTCAAAGCTTTCAAGCCAGGAATCGTCTTCGGTGTACGGCTCCACCGGAACATTCACGCAGGTGCCGAACGCTTCGCCCTCGCCCCGCTCCGTCACATCCCCCGTCCCGGGGAATAAATATTTCCCGGTTTCGTGGATGGAGAACGTGCATACGCGCGGGTCGGTGTAAAAGCTCCATTGAACGCCGTCGCCATGGTGGACATCCGTGTCGATGTACAGAACCCTCGCGTTGTAATGCTCGGTAAGATGGGCAATGGCGGCGGAAGCGTCGTTATAGACGCAGAAGCCGGCTCCCTTGCTCTGCAGAGCGTGGTGCAGGCCGCCGCCCAGATGGAACGCGCGCTTCGCTCTGCCTGACATTACGGTATCGGTAGCCGTAATGGAGCCGCCGACCACCATCGAAGTGACGTCATGCATCCAGGCAAAATAGGGCGTGTCCTCCGTGTCCAACCCGTACTTGGCCGCGCTGTTTACCCAATCCAGCGAAGGGGAGAGTTCGCTAAGCGCTTTCACGGCATCGATATAAGCGGGTTGATGGACGCGGAGAAGCTCGTCATCCGTGGCAACGCGGGGAGTGACGATTTCGGAGTCGTTCAGAGCTCCGGCCTTTCTGAGAAGGTCAATCGTGAGCAGCAGTCTTTTCGGATTAAAAGGATGTTCCTCGTTGAACTTATAGGTCGTTTCATGCTCGTTAAATATAAAAACAGATTCGTTCTTCATCTCGAGCTGTTCCTCCCGTAATCCAGGAAATGGTTCTTTAGTACATGAACCGTTGTTGAAAGCGAATGCGGTCGAACTGCTCGACGGAAGCCAGGGGAACTTTGCTTCCGATGCGAACCATCAGGCAGTTGGCCGGGTGCGAACATATTTCCGGATCGTCGGTGGCAAACCACACCATATCTACGCATTTCATCAGGTTTTCCATCATTTTTCGGTAATCCCACACACTGAGCCCGCTGCTTTCCAGGTCCCAATGCCAATAATATTCGGTCGTGAACGTAATGACGTTCTCCAACTGACCGTCCGTAAAAGCAAGCCGGATCATCTTCTTTCCGAGTCCGAGAGCCCGGTAGCTGTTGGCGACTTCGATCGCCCCGAGTTCAATCAAGTCGGGCATATTGCCTTGTGACCAGCGTTCGATTTCATCGGGATAATGGAAGGTGACATAGCCTACAATCCAGTCCCCGGTACGGGCGATAATAATGCGGCCCTCGGGCAGCTCCGCGATTTCGATCAGGGCTTCGTGCTGGTCTTTCGGCTTGCGGAAAGCGTCCAGATCGGCATGCATCTGAAGGCCGCGCAGGTGATCAGGGGATACGGGACCCTCCACAGTGATCTCCGCATCCAGGCCAGGCGGCAAGAAAGAGTGCGAATGATAAATTTTTTTATGGTCCATGAGAGGGAGTCTCCTTAAAAGCGGCGTCGGTAACGCAGTTCTCTCTATACTCTCTTATATCACATTTTTCGGCAAATTGAAAAGCAATAGGCAAACATAACCTGCTGTGATATAATGTACATGGTGAAAAGTACGCTTTTCTTCCTGTCAGGCACAAAGCATTCAAAAAAAGATTGAAAGCGTTTCAATTGTCGGGAGGTAGGAGAAATGAACCAATTAAAAGGTGAAGTAGTAGATGCAGTTTCACAAAACGGTAACCTAGGCGATTACGAAAAAGCCCGGGAATCGTTCAATTGGGAAAAGATAGAATCCAATTTTTCCTGGTTCGATACAGGTAAAGTGAACATGGCTTACGAAGCGATCGACCGCCATGCCGAATCTTCCAGAAAAGACAAAGTCGCCCTCTATTATAGCGATCAGAAGAGAGACGAGTCCTATACCTTCTCTCAATTGAAAACGACATCCAATCAATTCGGGAACGTGCTCCGCAAGCTTGGTGTGAATAAGGGAGACCGTTTCTTTATTTTCATGCCGCGTACTCCGGAACTGTATATGGCGCTTCTCGGGGCCATCAAGATCGGTGCGGTAGTCGGACCGCTCTTCGAAGCATTCATGGAAATGGCGGTACGCGACCGTCTGCATGACAGCGAAGCTGTCGCCATTATTACGACACCGGCACTCGTGCACCGTATTCCAACGGCCGAGCTGCCTAATCTGAAGCATGTTATTGTCGTTGGCGAAGATCTTGAACTGCAGGAAGGCCAAGTGGATTTCCACAAGGAAATGGCGCAGGCGTCCGAAGAACTCGACATCGAATGGGTAGACCGTGAAGACGGATTGATTCTGCATTACACATCCGGTTCGACAGGCAAGCCTAAAGGCGTTTTTCATGTGCACAACGCCATGGTTCAGCATTACTACACGGGCAATATTGTCCTTGATCTTAAAGAAGACGATGTGTACTGGTGTACGGCCGATCCAGGCTGGGTTACCGGCACATCTTACGGTATTTTCGCCCCTTGGCTTAACGGAGCTACGAACGTAATCCGCGGCGGACGTTTCAGTCCGCAGGACTGGTATAATACGATTCAGAAATACGGAGTGACCGTCTGGTACAGCGCTCCGACCGCTTTCCGCATGCTGATGGGTGCCGGAGACGATGTCGTTAACCAGTTTGATCTGTCCTCGCTCCGTCATGTACTCAGCGTAGGGGAGCCTCTTAACCCGGAAGTCGTCCGCTGGGGACTGAAAGTATATGGCCAGCGTATCCACGACACCTGGTGGATGACCGAAACAGGCGGCCAGCTCATTTGTAACTACCCGAGCATGCCGATCAAGCCGGGCTCCATGGGACGTCCGATTCCAGGGGTGGAAGCCGCGATTATCGATGACAGCGGCAATGTTCTGCCGCCAAACCGGATGGGTAACCTCGCGGTCAAAACGCCTTGGCCGTCCATGATGCGCAAAATTTGGAACAACCCTGCGAAGTACGAAGAGTATTTCAGAATAACCGGCTGGTATATATCCGGGGACTCCGCTTACATGGATGAGGATGGCTACTTCTGGTTCCAGGGCCGTATCGACGACGTTATTAACACGGCAGGCGAGCGGGTAGGCCCGTTTGAGGTGGAAAGTAAACTGGTCGAGCATCCGGCCGTTGCGGAAGCGGGTGTTATCGGCAAGCCGGATCCGATGCGCGGCGAGATTATCAAAGCGTTCATCGCGCTTCGCGAAGGGTTCGAGCCATCCGATGAACTTAAAGCGGACATCGCCAAGTTTGTAAAAGAAGGTTTGTCTGCGCATGCATCTCCTCGCGAGATCGAGTTTAAAGACAAACTTCCTAAAACGCGCAGCGGTAAAATCATGCGCCGCGTGCTCAAAGCTTGGGAACTTAACCTGCCGACAGGCGACCTGTCTACGATTGAAGATTAAAAGAGGAAAGAGCGGCCTGACGGCCGCTTTTTTTTGCTCTAAGCTTTCTTTAATTTTAACTATTAGCTGGTTGGTCGTAAAATAGTCAAATAGTGATAGAAGGTGAGTTAAAGAAATTATGTATGCAGTTATCGGTTTGTTTGATGAACAGACAGAGCTTCTTATTAAAACGATTTGGAGAGAACTCCAAGAAAGATCGATTTCTTTCTATGCGGAAGAAATTGTAGATAGAAGACCTCATATGACAATTGCCAATCATAACAACCTGGATAAACTTGAGTTCGTAAATGAAATGGACAAATTTTATGAGGATAAACCAGTTGTTCATTTTCTCCTAAATTCGGTTGGTTCTTTTCTAAACTCAGGGGCACTGTATTTTGCTCCGGCAGTTACGGAACAATTAACGAACCTTCATTCTACTCATCATCAGCACTTCGGTAAGTTTAACGACATACCGGATTCCCTATATGCTCCTGGTAACTGGACACCGCATTGTACAATAGCCAATAGATTATCCGAGCAAAAACTAGAAGAAGCATTTAAATACTGTTTAAAGAGAACGGCTAACATAACCGGTCATATAGCTGAAATTGCACTTATCGAGTTGGTTGATAAAAGGAATGTTCCAGTGATTTACTCTAAAAGATTAATATTGGTTTAAAGAAAAGCCCGGAGCTGCCAAGCAATCAAGCTTAGCAGCCTCGCGGGCTTTTCTTGTAACATTTATCCGGCGTGGTCAACGGATTTAGCGAGCCGCATATTTTACCGCGGAAGACAGGCGGGACTCTCCGGCATCGTTCACGGCCGACACTTTGTAATACCCGTCGTGTTTTACGGACGAGATTGCGTATTCGGCAGAGAGCGCGGCATCGATCTTTTTGTAACTTCCATCCGCTTTCTCGGCATAATAGACATTGTAGCGTTTAACTTTATCTTTGGAAGAATTCTCGTTCCATTGCAGCCTTAATCCGCTGCCGCTGCTTTTCGCGGTCAGTCCTGTAGGAGAGGACGGCGTCTGCTTGGATTCCGACTCCTGGTCGGAACCGCCGTTCCCTCCGTTTTGGCTGCCTCCGTCTCCCGGAACTAATCCGGAGTCGATAGAGGAGCCGGAACCCGTCGAAGTAGCTTTTCCGGGAGCGGATTCCCGTCCGGCTACATCAACCGCCGTGACATAGTAGGATTGGGCGGATGAGGGGTTGACGCTATCCGTAAACTTGCTGTCGCTTCCGGTCATGACGACCTTGCCTGTCTGCCGGATATAAGGACCGCCGTTGTCGGAACGATACAGCCGGTAGCCGACTACATCGTTGTTCCCGCTTGGCTGGAACGTGATGACCACGGAGCCGCCCGATTTGGTTGCCGCCACCCTCGAAGGGGGATTCGGATCGCTTCCGTCATCCTTACGCGGATCGATCTCGGAAGGCGCGTCCTCGTCGTAGTCTTTCGGTTTGTAGAAGCTGAGCGGACGGCGGTTTTTGGCCGGAAGTTTGTTAAGAACCGCAGAAAGCTCTTTCAGTAGGGAATTAACTGACTTCTCGCGGACAATAACAACCTTCGATTTTACCATATCGCCGGGAGTCTGATCTTGCGCAATATAGTTAATGCCGTTGTATTCGATTGTACTCATGGATTTCATCGAGTTATCGACGGTTTTAGGAATGTATTTACGGTTAAACCAATCCGTCACCACGTGTCCGGACTGCCGGTTCAAATCGCTCGGAAGTTTGCCCGACACGTCGGAAACGGTCGCCTGAACGACCGTGGAAGGCCGATTAAACGAGGTGTCCGGGAACAGCTCGGGTTTCTTCTCGACGGCGGCGTTCATAATGAGCGACCACATGTTCATGGCGCGCTGAGTCCCGGCTTTGCTGAGCTTATTCACCGGAAGCTCGTAACCCGCCCACACACCGACCGTAATGTTGGGAGTATACCCCATGAACCAGGCGTCGGCATCGTCCTGCGTAGAACCGGTTTTACCGACTACCGGTATTTTGCCGTAAAATTTAAAGCTTTTCTTGATACTTGTCGCCGTTCCTTCGGTAATAACGGTTCTCATCATGTCCGTAATCAGGTAGGCTGTCTCCTCGGAGAAGACACGCGTCGGCTTCATTTCGTGCTCATAAATCACTTTGCCGGTCGAATCCGTAATTTTCCGGATCATATACGCTTCGTTGTAAAGTCCTTTGTTGGACATGGCCGCATAAGCGCCGGTCATATCCTTGACGGTCACGCCGTATTTAAGACCGCCGATTACGCCCGTTTGAGCGTTATAATCGTCTTTTTCAATCGTGGTAATCCCCAGTTTCTTGGCGAACGCCCAAGCTTCCTTAATTCCGACGGTGTCCGTGAACAGCTTGATCGCCGGGATGTTGTAGGATTGGTTCAACGCCTTGCGGGCAGTGATCAGTCCGCTGTACTTGTGGTTCCAGTTCTCGGGAATGTGATAGCCTCTCGCTCCGTCTTTCAAAATTACGGGCGAATCGTCGATAACGCTGGCCGGCTGGAGTTTGCCGGATTCCATGGCGGGAATGTAGGCCGCAATCGGCTTCATCGTGGAACCCGGCTGCCTGACGGCCTGGACCGCGTTGTTCATCTGCGATTTGTTGAAATCGCGTCCTTCGATCATCCCGAGAACGGCGCCCGTTTTGCTGTCCATCATGACCGCTCCGACTTGTTCCTCGCCTTTTTTGGAATCGGTCGGGGAATAGTTCTTCGCTTCTTTGCCGATCGTCTGCATGGAGTCATAGATCGTTTTGTCTATGCTCGTGTAAATCTGATAGCCGCCGCGCAGAAGCTGGGTATGCATAGCTTTGGATGCTTCGCTGTAAGCGGCCGCGTCTTTTTCGGGATCAAGGTCCGGATGCTCCTGCTTAAGAAGCAGATTGACGGCTTCCTTCTCGGCTTCAATCATGAGATAGGGGTAGCTGGCATATGCTTTTTGCTGGCGCTTGGCAAGAGAAGCTTCAATATCGAAGGCGAGCGCCTCGTTGTACTGCGCTTCGTTTATTTTGTTTTCCTCACGCATCCGCTTCAGCACAAGCTTCTGGCGTGCAATCGCGTTTTTGAGTCCCGTCGGATTGGGCGCGCCGCTGCTCGTGTATGCCGAGTAGTTGCTCGGCTGCTGGGGAAGGCCGGCAAGGTATGCGGCCTGGGCGACATTCAGCTGATTCAGTTCGTCGATATTGAAGATGCCTTTGGCGGCCGCTTTAATGCCGAACAGGTTGTAACCCGTAGCCCCGTTTCCGTAAGGAATTTTATTTAAATAGGCCAGCAGAATCTCATCTTTGGATAAAAGTCTTTCCATCCTCAAGGAGAGCAGGATTTCTTTGGCTTTACGCCCGGTATCCCGGTCCAATGTCAGAAAAACGCGTCTGGTCAGCTGCTGGGTGATCGTACTTCCGCCGGTTTGTACGTCTTCGTTCAGCAGTTTCTGCGTTACGGCACGGGATAAACCTTTTATGTCAACCCCGTTGTGTTTGTAAAAATCGTTATCTTCAATCGCGAGCACCGCATCGAGAACGACTTGAGGAATTTCCGCCAATTCGGCAAGCCGCCTGTCTTCTTCCGTACGAAGCTGTCCGATGACGGCATCGTCGTTAAAGTAGACAAAGCCCGTGATGGCGTTCTCTTCGATTTTTTTGCGCATTTCCTCTTTATTCCGGACGGGCTCGTTTTTGACAAGCGCGCTTACGTAACCGAAAGCGGCGGCTCCTCCCATAATTCCGACAACAAGAAATGCCACAAACAACCACTTAACCGTATGAAAGGTGACTTTAAGCGTCTTTCGGACTCCCGGATTTTGTAAAAAAGAAAGTTTTTTTGCCATTTTACCAGGATTCCTCCTTTAATAACCGCCTCAATTATAGCACAAAGCCAAAATCTTGAATACCGCCGTGACTTTGGTCCTAAGGACGCGGATTGACACCGTTTGTTTCTTTATGATATAAATTTAGGGAACTGGATATTAATCAAAATGCGTCGATGGACTTCAGTAGCGGGAAGATGCAGGGAACAGAGAGCCGATGGCGGGTGTGAATCGGTGCCGGTCTCCTCAGCGAAATACCGTCCGGAGCAGGGATTGTGAACACGAGAGCAGCCGGCCGTACGAACGGAACGGCTTGACGACCGCCGTCTGGACAGGATCGGGCGGAAGTTTCTTTCAGTAGCTTTCTTCCGGGATGTTTCCCGTTATCCGAATGGAGTGAAAGCGCCTGCCCGGGCCTTATGCCGGTGAAGGTGCTTTAATTAGGGTGGTACCGCGAGTTTAAAGCCTTCTCGTCCCTTGTGGACAGGAAGGCTTTTTGTTATGCAGCGAAAACTTCAGCAATGAGAGGGATGGAAGCAAGATGACGATGAAAGATGTATGGGAAAAGTTGTCGGCCGAGCAGAAGGTCGAAGCGGAGCGCCAGGTTGAGATTCTGCGCCGCGGAGCGGTTGAAATTGTGCCGGAGGAAGAATTGAAGCTGAAAATCGCCGAGTCCCTTGCGGACAACCGGCCGCTCAAAATCAAGCTGGGTCTGGACCCTTCCGCGCCCGATATTCATGTGGGCCACACCGTTGTGCTTCACAAGCTCCGGCAGTTCCAGGAACTGGGGCACCATGTGCAGCTTCTGATCGGAGACTTCACGGGCCGTATCGGCGATCCTACGGGAAAATCCGAGACGCGCAAGCAGCTGACGGAAGAAGACGTGAAGCGCAATGCGGAGACGTACAAAAAGCAGATCTTCAAGATTCTCGATCCCGAGCAGACGACCGTTTGCTACAACTCGGAATGGCTCAGCCCCCTGACTTTTGCCGATGTGGTGGAGCTGTCCGCCAAATTGACGGTTGCCCGCGTGCTGGAGCGCGACGATTTCTCCAAACGCTACACCTCCGGTCAGCCTATCCACGTGCACGAGTTTTTCTACCCGCTTATGCAGGGCTATGATTCCGTTGCGCTGAAATGCGACGTGGAGCTTGGGGGCACGGACCAGAAATTCAATCTGCTTATGGGGCGTACCCTGCAGAAGGAGTACGGCGTACCGGCCCAGGTCGCAATCATGATGCCGCTGCTTGAAGGACTCGACGGCGTAAATAAGATGAGCAAAAGCCTCGGTAACTACATCGGGATCGATGAAGCGCCTAACGAGATTTACGGCAAAGCGATGTCTGTTCCCGACGAGCTTATGCTGAAGTACTACGAGCTGGCGACGGATCTGAGCCATGACGAGCTCAGCGCGCTCCGTGCGGGAATCGAAGACGGAAGCGTTCATCCCCGCGACGCCAAAATGCGGCTGGCCGCTACGTTTGTGCGCATGTACCACGGCGAGGAAGCCGCAAGTGAAGCGGAGCGCCACTTCGTGACGGTATTCCAGCAGCGTGCGCTGCCGGACGACATCGAGGAAGTCGAGCTTGCCGCCGGAGAGCTTGAAGAAGGCGGAATCCGCCTGGTGAAGCTGCTCGTAACGCTGGGCCTGCAGGCGACCAACGGAGAAGCGAAGCGCAGCATTCAGCAGGGCGGTGTCCGCTTGAACGAAGAGAAAGTAACCGACCCGAACGCGTCCGTAGAAGTGAAGGACGGCGATATTCTTCAAGTAGGCAAGCGTAAATTCGCGAAAATTAAATTAACATAATGCGCACGATAAATGCTTCCCCTCACAACCGGGGGGAAGCGCAAAAAAGCCCCGATCCGGAGATCGGGGCTTTTTTGCGGTCGAACCTGACGGTTGACTAGGAAAGACGGTTGTAGAACTCGACGATTTGCTTCTCGTCGATCTCTTGCGGAAGCTCGGAACGCTCCGGCAGACGAACGTATTTACCTTCCAGAGCCGCTTCGTTGAATTCAACGTAAGCCGGGAGGTAGTTACGGTTAGCCAGTGCTTCTTTGATTACGGAGAGACCGCGGCTTCTTTCACGAAGACCGATCACGTCGCCGGTTTTAACCGAGTAGGAAGCGATGTCGACTTTTTTGCCGTTTACAGTCACGTGACCGTGAGCAACAAGCTGACGCGCGCCTGCACGGGAGTTGGAGAAGCCAAGACGGAATACGAGGTTGTCCAAACGGCTTTCAAGAAGCTGCATGAACGTTTCGCCCGTAATACCTTTTTGCTTTGCAGCAAAGCTGTAAAGGTTGCGGAACTGCTTCTCGTGTACGCCGTACATGAGGCGAAGCTTTTGTTTCTCTTGAAGCTGCATGCCGTAGTTGCTCAGCTTCTTGCGTTGTCCCGGGCCGTGTTGACCTGGAGGAAACGGACGCTTGAGTTCTTTGCCGCTGCCGCTCAGAGAAATACCGAGACGACGGCTAAGTTTAAATTTAGGACCTGTATAACGTGACATATGGATGTTACCCCTCTTCAAATGTTATTTTGGATAGATGGGCAGATCACGTGATAGTTTCGCCGGCGGACGCGAAGGGCGTCCTCTGAGAAGCTTGTTCAGCCGCAGGCTAATCAGCAGCGAAGCTATAGAGGGTGAGTCACGAAAATCTCCCGACAACCTTTTGTACTCGACTATTTATTTTATGCAAAAAAAGGACTTATGTCAAGCGCAGAACTCCGTATAAACTCTTGGAAAAGATAGTGCATAACTACTAAAAATTTAGTATCATTAGGAGTATACTTCTTAATTATTCGGAAGTGGAAAAGGAGTTGTCTATGAGCGACAAACTTCACCACCCCTTACCGTACTATCCCGTCGAAAACGCGAAAAAGCTTGATGAATCAAGCCTGGAGCCCTATGTTCTTCATCTTGACAGGCAGGGCGGATCTCTGTCGCAGCGCGACGAACTCCATCAGCTTTTCAAAAATTGGATAGGTCGGTCGGCTCGGTATTTGCGTAGTTTTAATGGTTCTTTGGAACTATTTGATTCTTTCGGCCAAATTATCGAATTTTATACCGCGGAAAATTTTTTGCATCCTCTATACCGGGACGGAACAGCATGGACGGAGGAGCTGCTCGAACGAACCGCTTTCTCGCAGTGTAAGCGCCACCAGAGACTGGTTACCGTCGACGATTCCACATATAACGAAGGGGCGCTGCGCGGCTGTGTGACCTGTGCCGCTCCGCTGTACAACCCGTCGGGAGAATGTATCGGAACGATCGGCATCCTCTCCGGACCTGTTCAGGATCACGCCCTGCTGGAGGCGATGCTCGAGTCTCAGATCCTGTCGCTGCAGCAGTTCAGCATGAGCGGACATTCCGCCCGCACGGCGCTCTCCTTGTCGGGGCAGATCAACCGCAACGAGCGGGAGCTGCGCAAATGGGAGATGCTGTTCGAGATGACGAACAAACTGCATGCGCAGATCGACGTTAATGCCGTTCTTACGGTCGTAATCGATTGCATCCAGGAACTGTACCCGTTCGTCATGCTGGATTTGCTGCTTTCGCAGGACCATCATAACGGAGCTCTTCCATTCAAGCTTCTCCGCTACCAGAGCGGCGAGGAAGACATCTGCGCCAAGGCGTTTTTGGAAGGCGAGCTGTTCGTGTACGAAGAAAATTTGGGAGACGGAATCCGCCGCCGGGAGATTGCGGCACCTCTTTCGGGAAATCAGGGTGTATACGGAGTTCTTCATCTTAAATATACGTGCGATACGGTCGATCCGGCGGAGCTCTCCTTTATAACTTTGCTTGCGGACGCGGCCGGCACGGCGTTCGAGAATGCGAAGCTCTACGAGCATTCCAATCTGCTGGTCAACGAGCTGCGGCTCATCAACGATATGACCCAAAAGCTGACCCAAAGCTTGAGTCTTCACGAAATTTTTGATTTCGCCTGCGGAGAACTTACGGATATCTTCAAAGGAGAATTCTGTTGTATTCTTCAGAAGGAAGAAGAGAAGGAGCGGCTTGTCGTCAAAGCGAGCAACTTCATTCGGCTGCATTACGAGCATCTTGAACCCGGGACAGGCTACTCGGGGCTCGTTTACGACCGGAAGGAAGCCATCATCGTGTCGGATTACGACCCGAGATTCCACGTTTCGTCGAAACTGATGGAATTGTCGAAATCGAAATCGTTGATGGCGGCCCCGATTCTTGGAGGGGGAGAAGTGCTCGGCGTCATCCTGGTCGCCCACCGCGAGCCCCATTATTTCTCCTACGATAACTTCAAACTGCTTCAGGCGCTTTGCAGCCATATCGGCCTGGCCATCACGAACGCGACTTTGCATGCCGAGCTCCAGCGTCTAGTCATTATGGATCAGCTGACCGGCTTGTATGCGCGTCATTATTTGAACAACCAGGTACAGGAGATGCAGAAGAAAGATTTCTGCGGATCTCTTATCGTCGTGGATATCGATTATTTTAAACAAGTGAACGATACGTACGGCCACCAGGTCGGAGACCAGATTCTCATGCAGGTCAGCGGGATTCTGGCTTCAAGTATCCGCGACACGGACATCGCTGCCCGCTGGGGCGGTGAAGAGCTGGCTGTTTATTTACCGAAAGTCGGAAAACAGCAGGCTCTCCGCGTCGCCGAAAGAATCCGGGAAAGAGTCATGAACGAGACGCGTCCGGGAGTGACCGTGTCCTGCGGGGTTTCGGACTGGTTCTGGGAAGATGATAAAATCAGCGTGGAATCCCTGTTTTACAAAGCCGATATGGCCTTGTACCAAGCCAAGCACGATGGCCGAAATCAAATCGTTATGGATCAAAGCCGCTCCTTCACCTCGTGAGGAGCGCTTTTTTTATGCCAGCAGGGACGGAATCTAGTTGATCGTGGTCGCTTGTTCTTGCGTTTGTTACCAATAAGGACGCTTCGTGCGGCTCTTCCGCCGGTTAAAAGGTGACATATCGGGTAATAATGGGCCTCGCGGTTTACATCATCCCAGAAAATGTTACAATAAAAATGTCAGGAGGATGGCGAGTTTGAAATGGCTTACATTTATTCGTACCAAACGATTTATTTATGGATTGACGATCGTGCTGGTTATCATTGCCGTTCTTTCGATTCTCTATAGAAAATCGGATTGGAGACATATGGGCGCGTCTATGGAGCAATTGACTCCATGGCTTATTTCGCTTGGCGTGCTGGGCAAAACTCTGGGTATAGCTTTGGTCTTTCTTCAAACCCTGTTTCCCTTCGTACCGTTCGTGATCATAGCGGGCGCCAACGTCGCGCTGTTCGGAATCAAGTGGGGTTTTGTGGTGAATTACGTCATGTCGGTGCTCAGTAGTGTGACGGCGTTTATTATCGCCCGCTATTTTGCCCATGACTGGGTCGAAAGAAAACTGAGCTCCAAACCTCTTGTACAGCAGTTTAACAAGAAAATGGAACATCACGGTTTTTTGTACATCCTGATGGGGAGGCTAATTCCCGTCATTCCATCATCAGCCATCAGCTTTGGAGCCGGTGTTACTTCGGTAACGTTCCGCCAGTTCGTACTGGGAACGACGATCGGTAAAATTCCGATGGTGCTGCTGGAGTCCCTGATTGCCCATGATTTGTTTCATTTCAAAGCGTATAAGGGCCGATTATTCGTTCTGCTTGCCATTTTTGTTATTCTGATGGTACTCGGCAGTCTATTTAAAAAACGGCTGGATGCCCGGAAGCAGGACAAACCGTCCTCGTAATCCGGGAAATATAGAACCGGCACTCATTTAAGGAGGCAATGAAGTTCATGCGTGACCCGAGAATTCAACAGCTTGCGGCCAATTTGGTCCAATATTCGCTTGATGTCAAGCCAGGAGAAAATGTGTGGATCGAGATGTACGGTTCCGAACGGGAACTCGTCCGCTGCCTGATCGAAGAAGTTTATGCCCGCGGAGGCAAGCCTTACGTAGATCTGATCGACCGGCGTGTACTCGGTTCCCTGATTAAATCCGCAACGAAGGAACAGATGCAGGAATGGGGCGAAGCCGATCTTGCCCGCATGAAAAGAATGGACGGTTACATAGGAGTAAGAGCGGGAGAGAACGTGAACGAATGGGCGGATGTGCCCGAAGAACAGATGAAACTGTACAGCCTCTACTATCAGAAGCCGGTTCATCTGGAGCAGAGAATCAAGCATACCCGCTGGGTGGTGCTTCGCTATCCGAACGCTTCCATGGCCCAACTGGCCAGCATGAGCACGGATGCTTTCGAAGATTTCTATTTCGACGTGTGCAATCTCGACTACGGCAACATGGATGCGGCGATGGATCCGCTGAAGGCTTTGATGGAGCGGACCGATAAGGTGCGGCTGGTCGCGCCGGGTACCGATCTGACTTTTTCGATCAAAGGAATTCCCGCAATCAAATGCTCGGGTCAAAATAACATTCCGGACGGGGAATGCTTCACGGCGCCTGTCCGCGATTCCGTAAACGGGACGATTACGTTCAATACGCCTTCGATTCAGTCGGGTGTTACGTTCGACAACATCTCGTTCCGCTTCGAGAACGGCAAGATTGTGGAAGCGACAAGCAGCGACACGGCGCGCATTAACGAAGTTCTCGATATGGATGAAGGCGCCCGTTATATCGGAGAGTTCAGTCTGGGCTTTAACCCTTATATCCAGCATCCGATGAAAGACATTTTATTTGATGAGAAAATTGACGGAAGCTTGCACTTCACCCCTGGACAAGCCTACGAAGAAGCGGACAACGGCAACCGTTCCTCTCTGCACTGGGATCTCGTTCTGATTCAGCGTCCCGAGTACGGCGGCGGAGAAGTGTGGTTTGACGACGTGCTGATCCGCAAAGACGGACGGTTTGTGATTCCCGAACTCGAGGGCCTTAATCCCGAAAATCTGAAATAAGCCCTTTTAGAACGTGCAATGGAAAAAGTTGTTGCGTGTAAGGGGTTTCATCGTGTAACATGGAACTAAATGACGACGTTGAACCGTATAGGAGGAATGCTTCATGCCAAGTGCCAACAATGCAGCGATTGTGGAAATTTCCCAGACTGCGAATCAGTTCAGATCTTCCATCGTACTGCAGTACGATAATAAGTATATTGACGTTAAAAGCATTCTGGGTCTGTTCACGACGCTTCTGAGCTCCGGCAGCTATGAGCTTCATGTTCACGGAGCGGATGCGGATGAAGCCAAGAAAGCAATGGCTGAAGTATTCGCCAAGCATCAGCTGGCCATTCAAATCGTGGAAGACTAATCCGAGAAATAAGGGCGTCCCGCATGCGGGGCGCTTTTTTATATGGTTTGAAAAGGAAGGCAAAGGCCCTTTCTCTTGTAACTTGGCTTATTTTCGTCTATATTAGACTTAAGGCGTAGGAATCTGTACAGGGGGGAAAGAAGTATGTCTTCATCGGATTTGCTGGTGAGTTTGAACCAGAAAGCTCTTAATCTTCTTGAAGAAGATGCATATAAAATCGAAAAGCTGATCGAAATTCAAATGGAAAACTTGACGACACGTCAATGCCCTTTGTACGAAGAGGTGCTCGATACACAAATGTACGGGTATTCGCGGGAAATCGATTTCGCAATCCGTGCAGGACTTATTCCCGCCAATGTCGGCAAGGAACTGCTGAATAAGCTGGAGCGTAATTTGGCGAAGTTGTATGAAGCCTTAAATAAAAAGTAACCCACACCAGGCGGGTTACTTTTTTTGTTGATTCCATAAGGAAGCTCACTAGACGAGGAAGAAGACTACACCGAGAATCAGATAAACCGCCAGCAGAAGGACCCCTTCATACCAGTTGGAGGAACCGTCCTGGGAGATAGATTTCGAGATAATAACGGCTACCCCGATGGCAACCAGCTCGTAAGTGGTGAAGACGATGTCCATTGTATTTCCCATGAAGAAGCTTGAGAAAATAAGAACGGGAGCTACGAATAAAGCAATCTGGAGCGAACTCCCGACCGCGATCTCTACGGCGGCTCCTATTTTATTCTTCAGAGCCATCATAACCGCGGCGCTGTGTTCGGCCGCATTTCCGATAATCGCAATAAGGAAGGCGCCGACGAACAGTTCGGAGAGTCCGAATTGGGAAGTGAATTCTTCCAGCGTTCCGACGAGCCATTCACTTTCGAAGCCTACCATAACCGTAGCGAGCAGAAGGAAGAGGATCGACGTCCTTTTGGACCAGGCCGGTTCGCTGTGTTCGACAACTTGATCGGAAAGCTCCTTCTTGTGCGTCACCATCGAGAAAATGAGCCACAGAATGTAGGCTGCGATCAGGACACCGGCCACGATCAGACTCATCTGGGTCGTTTCTTTCTGGGTCAGACTCTTTGCAAACACCGCGGGAATGAATAACGCGATCACGGCAAGCGTCATCAAAGAGGCATTGTGCGAGGCCAGCTTGATGTTGAAATTTTGTTCTTTAAACTTCAGGCCGCCCGCCAGCACGCTCGCTCCAAGAACGAGTAGAAGATTACCGATAATGGCTCCCGTTAAACTGGCTTTTACGACATCGAACATGCCGTCTTTGACGAGAAAGAAGGCAATGATAAGCTCCGCCGCATTTCCGAAAGTCGCATTCAGGAATCCGCCCATCCGGTCACCGGCGTAGTGGGCGACGCTTTCGGTCGCTTTTCCCAGGAATCCGGCCACAAACAGGATAGCCAGACACGAGATAGCGAACTGGATTGTCGTGCCCCAGTGCATATAATGCGCGACGGCACTAAGTGCGAATGTGACAATTAAACCGATGTTAAACAGGTTCTTTCTCAAAAGCTATCCCTCCGCTTAAGGTTAAGTATCTTACAGGTATGTACGCTTTAAATAATATACCCACAAACGGCAATGTTGTAAAATAGGATTTCCGCGCGTAGGAAAAGTCCGCTTCCTTCCGGCTGTGACGCATTCGGTTGCTTTCTCATTTGCCAGCAATTACAATAGGGATAACGATTGGTGAAGGAGTGGTTCGGATGGTCGAAGAAATTCAAACGGGTAACATACGCATTTCGGACGATGTGGTGGCTACAATTGCCGGCCTCGCCGCTTTGGAAACACCGGGAATCGCCGCGATGTCCGGCGGAATATCAGAAGGATTCGCCAAACGTCTGAGCGGAAAAAATGTTCAGCGCGGTGTCTCTGTAGAGGTCGGACAAGTGGAAGCTGCCGTCGATCTCCGGGTCATCGTCCTTTACGGAAGCAAGATCCAGGATGTATGCAGAGAACTGCAGCTTAACGTGCGCGAAGCGGTGGAGAACATGACGGGACTCCGGATCGTGGAGGTAAACGTCAAAGTGGAAGGCGTTTCTTTCAAGGAAGACGAGACCGCCTCGCTTGACGATCCGACTCGCGTGAAATAATCCGATTCAGGTCCCGCTGCCGGGTAGCGTACATACCAAAAAAGGATGCCCTGGGGGCATCCTTTTTTTTGTCGCGCTCGCACAGACTATCGGATCAGGGGGAGAAAGCGCTGCTAGCGGTATACCCGCGTAGTCTGCGTAACCTTCTCGACCTTCTCCTTCTTCTCCAGCCGGTTCTGCTCGCGGGAAAGGCTGAGCATGATCCCCATGCTGATCAGCGTGACCATCATGGACGATCCCCCGTAGGAGATGAGCGGGAGCGTAACCCCGGTCATCGGCAGCGTTCCTGTTACCCCGCCGATGTTGATGATGGCCGTAACTCCGATCATGGTCATAATGCCGACGCCGGTCAGCATTCCGAACCGGTCCGGACACCGGACGGCAATGACGAGTCCGCGCCACAGGAAGATGATGTAGACCAGCAGGAAAAGTATGCTGCCGATCATGCCGAGCTCTTCGCCGATAATGGCGAAAATAAAGTCCGTATAGGGCTCGGGCAGATAGAGTTTCTGAATGCTCTGCCCGAAACCGGCGCCGGTAATTCCGCCATGCCCGAAAGCGTAAAGAGACTGCATGACCTGAAAACCGCTGTCCAGCACATCGTCTTTGGGGTTCAAGTAAGCAGTGAACCGTTTCATCCTTAGACCGACATGATCGGAAGCGGATTTAAAATTAAACAGAAAATAGAGGCCGAGAAACACCGTAGCGGCCAGCCCGCCCGCCACCCCGAGGGAAAACAGATGCTTCACACGGGCGCCTCCCACGAAGATCACCACGCTGGCGCAAAGGATAAGAATAGCGGCCGAACCGACGTCCGGCTGGAGTAGAATCCAGAAGGCGATAAAAGCCGTAATGAGAACAGCCGGCAGAAGGCCTTTTTTCATATCCTGTATATTGTCGCCCTTCTTGCTGATGAGCTGTGCCAGGTAAACGATTACAGCGAGCTTGGCAAACTCGGCGGGCTGGAGGCTGAACGATTTTCCGAGCGGGAGCCAGCTTCTGGAGCCGTTAATTCCTTTGAAGAAAAGGACGGCTACCAGCATGGCAACTACCACAAGAAAGCCGGGCTTGACCCAGTTTTTCAGTTTGCTGTACCGGATATTCATGCAGAACAGCATACCGAAAGTTCCGACTACGGCAAATAAAATTTGTCTGGTCGCAAAATACCAAGGGTTGCTGAATTTGGTCGATGCGTATACCGAGCTGGAACTGAAAACCATCACGATGCCGAAGCAGACCAGCGCGAAGGTTAGGAAAAGAAGCAGAAAATCTGGCGTTCCTCTGCGAGGGGTACTCAAGAGAGTCTCCTGTTACGCCAACAGCTGCTGAAGTTGGGACAGCTTCTGCTTCGCTTTGTTCAAGATCGCGTCCGGAATCGGGGATTCGTAGTCGAGACCGTGCGGGAATGTAGCTCTGCCTATGTATGCTTCTTCGATGTACAGAATCGCGTAAGGAGATTCCAGTTTGCCGGATTCGGCACGTGTGTTTACACGCAGGTAGTAGTCGGATTTCGTCGTCGGGTCTTCCATTTTCAAATCATAAGTTGCACGGGTATATTCCCACTGCCCACGTACAAAACCGAGTTTGGTCGTTACTTCGTCGAGGTGGGCAAGATCGCTTTTTAGGCCTTTAAACCCTTTGGTTTCAATAATCAATTCAGACGCCTCCAATTTCTATGCATTCTTTAACCATGATAGTATGTTTCCCTACGTCTTGCAAGTAAGAGCAAACCAGGAATCGTGTAAAATTGTTGTCGGTTTGGCGGTGAAAGACGTGGGAGGATTTGGTACAATGAAAGGAAGAATCGTATCAAACACGGGGGCGGGTGATACCTTGATCATACAGGGTGAGGAACTGGATAAAGAATGGGAAGCGATGTACGAGACGATGGTGTCCTGGAGAAGGCATCTGCATCAGCATCCGGAGCTCTCTTATAAGGAAGTCAATACGGCGGCTTTCGTAGCGGAAAAGCTTACCGGGTGGGGGCTCGATGTGCGCACGGGGATGGGCGGTTACGGGCTGATCGCCGATCTTCAGGGCAGCGCTCCCGGACCTACGGTCGCTCTCCGGGCCGATATGGACGCACTGCCGATACAGGACGAAAAACAGTGCGACTACGCATCGAAGGTGCCCGGCATCATGCATGCCTGCGGACACGATGCGCACACATCCACTCTGCTTGCCGCCGCGAAAATATGGAGCACGAAAAAAGAACGGCTGAAGGGCAGAATCCGGTTTATTTTTCAGCATGCGGAGGAAGTTACGCCCGGCGGGGCCGCTTCCATGATCGAAGCGGGCGCCCTTGAAGGGGTGGACGTCGTATACGGTGTACATTTGTGGACACCTCTACCGGTTGGGTCAGTCGGATCGAACCCGGGAGCGATGATGGCCGCAGCCGATGAGTTTCATTTTGAAATCCGGGGCAAGGGCGGCCACGGAGGAATGCCTCATCAAGCGATTGATAGCGTTGTCATCGGCTCGCACGCGGTTGTGAATTTGCAGACCATCGTCAGCCGGACAGTGAGCCCTATCGAGTCCTGCGTGGTCACGATCGGTTCCATAAACGGCGGAACCAATTTCAATGTCATTGCGGAAACCTGCAAAATGAAAGGGACGACCCGTACGTTCGATTCCGCTTTGAGGCTGCAGGTGAAAGAAAGGGTCGAAGAAATCGTAGCTTCGACCTGCAAGATGTACGGAGCCGAATCGGTCATGGACTACCGGCTGGGATATCCGCCGCTGGTCAATCACCCCGGCGAGTTCGAACGGTTCCGGGAAGTCGCCTCCGGCATGCTTCCGGAAGACCGCGTTCTTACGATCGAGCCGGTGATGGCTGCGGAAGATTTCGCGTACTACCTTCAGCAAGTGCCGGGCTGCTTTATTTTCGTGGGAGCCGGGAACGCGCAGACGGGTGCGGACTATCCCCATCATCATCCGAAGTTCGATCTGGATGAGAGGGCGATGCTGACCGCCGGCAAACTCCTGTCGCGAATGGCTCTGCATGTTTTGGACGAAACGGGGACACGCTAATTCCAGCCCTAACATAACTTGCCGTTATGCAAGTGAAGGAGGAATTCTTCGTGCCTACAGTCCGAGAGGTCATGTCGACCGACTGCGTAACCGTAACGCTGCAGGATAACGTATATGAAATCGCGCTTAAAATGAAACAGCACGATATCGGATTCATTCCCGTCGTGGAAGGAAACAAGCTGATCGGCGTTGTAACCGACCGGGATCTGGTCGTACGCGGCTATGCCGAGAAACACAGCGGTTCCACGGCCGTTAAGCAGGTCATTTCCGAGAATTTGACGACGATCTCGCCCGAAACGGATGTCCAGGAAGCGGCCAAAGTGATGGCCCAGCACCAGGTGCGACGGCTTCCGGTCGTCGAGGACGGCAATTTGGTCGGCGTAATCGCGATCGGAGACCTTGCGGTCCGGGATAAGCTGGAAGACGAGGCGGGAGAAGCGCTGAGCCGTATTTCGGAAGGGCGGAGCACGTCCTCGAACAAATGAATGCTGCTTGTCAGCCTAAAAAAGACGCACCGGCATCCGGTGCGTCTTTTCGGGCTATTTAGGTTATCCGGCTTTACGGTAGCCGGCCTTCTTGGCGTCGTTCTCCGTACAGAACATCGCTTCCGCCTGTGTCTGCTCATAGGATGAGCTGCCCGGAACGTGATAAATTTTTTCTTTCTTCGAATTGATATTTCCTTTGATTTGAGGATCGGGGCAGGCCGCCGTTTGATTCGCATTTTCCGGATTTTTGCCGGAACCGCCATTTGGGGAGTCACCGGTTTTGGCGGGAGATGAAGCATCCTTGGCGCCCCAAAGGCCCTTGTTCTTGGAGCGGGCTTCCCGCTCTGCTTTTACAAAACGATCGGAGAACATCACGTTGGGCTGAATGGTCATCACGTTGGCATACCCCTCCTGGAGGAGAAGTTCGTTATACATGACGGACTCCCCTTCAATAAAGACGTAACGGAGCAGCCGGCCGTATTTATCGGTATCTCCGGCATCGTTGAACAGGTAGACGGTTGCTCCGGTCAACCGTTTTTTCGTATAGTCGGACGCTTCCTTGCCGTAAGGTTCGACAGGGCTGTTCGGCTTGACGGTTTCAGGCGTATTGCACCCGATCAGCCGCACTTTGTTTCCGTTTTCCAGCTCGAACGTATCGCCGTCCACTACTCTTTTGACCTTGGCTGTCGTCATTTTTTGCGTTTTCAGCTCGGGATACCGGGCAAGGACGGTTTCTTTAAATGATCCGGAATCCGTTTTTGGTTGGGCGGACCCGCAGGCGGCAAGAAAAAGGGCGGCAAAAATTAATAGAAGAAGGGCTTTTTTTGTGTTCATGAGATCCATTCCTTGTTGTGAGTTTGAATGCTCCTTTTTGAAAAAAGGAACCTCGTCATTATACAATGCTCCGAAACGGAGCACAAATGATCCGGCAACGTTTATTTCTCGGAAGTTCCTTTCATACTAGGAATAGTGAAGAGAGAATTCGGATAAAAAGGGAGGCCTCGCCGTGAATCCGGCATCTGACAATGCGCTTATCGTTCAACAGGACCTTACTGTGCTGGCGGAAGCGGATCATGAGCGTTTCGAGTCGATCCGTGCGGAGTTGGCGCTTTTTGCGGATCTGGTTAAAAGTCCGAAGCATCTGCATACCTACAAAATAACCCCCCTGTCCCTGTGGAATGCGGCGGCTTCGGGTCTGCGCGGCGGCGATATTATCCGTTTTCTGAAGCAGGAATCGAAATACGGTATTTCCCGCCGCATGGAGGATGAACTTCTCTCTATTCTGGGCCGGTACGGACGGCTTCGGCTCATTTCCGACAAGGGGAAGCTGTATCTCCAATCCTTAGACACGGAGCTGCTGGCCAGACTGGGCGGTTTGAAAGAGCTGCAGCGGTATTTCGACCGGGAAGACGCGGGTCCCTTGGAAGCCGTGCAAAGTTCCGCACTCGCAGTCTGGCCGGACATGAGGGGCGTCATGAAACAGGAACTGATGCGGCTCGGATATCCGGTCATTGATCTGGCGGGTTATCACGCGGGAGAAGAGCTTCCGGCGGAGCTTAAGGGAGTGGAGTTGAGAGACTACCAGCGCCAAGCGGTAGAGTGCTTTCATCCGGACGGAGGCAGCGGAGTACTCGTTCTGCCCTGCGGAGCGGGAAAAACGGTCATCGGCATCGCCGCGTTGACAAAACTAAGCTGCGCGACGCTGATTTTGACCACGAATGTGACATCCGTCCGCCAATGGATCAAAGAAATCCTGGCTAAGACCAGTCTGGACGATTCACGCGTCGGCGAATACAGCGGGGACGTCAAGCTGGTTAGACCCGTCACCATCGCGACATATCAAATTCTTACACACCGGCGTGAAAAAGGCGGCGAACAAGCCCATATGGAGCTGTTCAACAGCCGAGACTGGGGGCTCATTATTTATGACGAGGTGCATCTTCTACCCGCTCCCGTTTTCCGGGCGACCGCGGATATCCAGGCGACCCGGCGGCTCGGATTGACGGCAACCCTCGTGCGCGAGGACGGACGGGAGGAGGATGTTTTTTCCTTGATCGGCCCCAAACTGTTCGATATGCCCTGGAAGCGGCTGGAGCTGGAAGGATGGATCGCGCGGGTAACCTGCACGGAGGTCGGCGTGGAAATGGAGACCGGTGAGCTGCAAAACTATTACGAAGCGGACAAAAGAAGCCGGTTCCGCATAGCCGGGGAAAACTCCCGCAAATTTCCGGCGTTAACGCGTCTCCTGGCCCGTCATGACGGAGAAGCGATTCTCATTATCGGCCAATATTTGGACCAGTTGAAAAAAGTGGCCCGGAAATTAACGATTCCGCTTATTACCGGGGAAATGCCGCAGGCGGACCGGCAGCGGCTCTATGAAGCTTTTAACTCCGGGCTTGTCCGGATTCTCGCCGTTTCGAAAGTAGCTAATTTCGCCGTCGATCTTCCGGACGCTTCTGTCGCTATCCAGCTTTCGGGAAGCTACGGCTCCAGACAGGAAGAGGCTCAGCGCCTCGGGCGCATACTCCGGCCCAAGAAGGGGAGAAACGAAGCCTTCTTCTACACCTTGGTCAGCAGAGGGACGAGTGAGCAGGAGTATGCGCTTAAGCGGCGGATTTTTCTGCTCGAACAAGGGTACGAGTACAGGATAGAGGAGGGCGGGAGCGATGAACTATGCGCAAATACTCGATAAAATGCCGCCGGCCGCTTCCAGGCAGCTGCTCGGACAAGATTGGATAAAAAGCGCGGCGGCGCACGGTATAGAGGCCTGGGAAGCTTTCGGAAATGAGGACGTGCTCAGAAAGCTCCGGGCAGCTCTGCAGCCCGATGAGGAGAAGCTGCTTCGGCTGATCGTCGTCCATTTCGGCAGCCGGCCTTTTACACCGGCCGAACTTGAGAAGGAAACGGCGGACTGGGCGGCGGCTTTGGTTAAAACGGCCCTCACGGGTCTGCGCAGACGCGGGCTGATCGCGGCGTTCCGCAAATCGTGGGGCGACCGGCTGTTCCTGCTTCCGCAGGACGGTCTGCGGGGGTGGCAGGCCGTGTTTTTCGGCCCCGGCTGTGATGTAGTCGGGCACGGGGACGGAGCGGGCAGCCGGCACAATGCCGGCAGCGACGATAACGCCAGGCTGCGGCAGCTTTACGAGCAGGGCGATAAGCCCCGGCAGGGACTGGCGCTGGACTTGTTTCTCCTGCTCAATTATGCGGATCTGCACGAGCTGCCGCTTACACAGCGCGGAGCTTTGCACAAGCGCCACGTACAGAGAATGACGGCGCTTCTCGGCTTTGACGAAACCGATCTGGCCGGCTGCGGGCTCCAGTTCGCGCATGCCGATACCTATCCGGTATCGCTGGCGGCAGCCTTGGATTTTTTGCAGCGGCTGGGGCTTCTGTACCGGAGCGGGGACCGGCTCCTTCTGCACAAGCCACGGCTTCGTGACTGGCTCGCGACGGACGAAACGCGTCAATCGGAGAGGTTGTACCGGCTTTGGACGGAACACCGTTTTCCCGAAGACGTGGATCTGCAGCACGCGGTATGCCTGCTCGACAAGCTCACGGCCGGCAAAAAAATACGGCTTAGCCGCTTGGCGGCAGAGCTGAACAGGCGGCAAACGCTGGCCGGAGGAGAGGAGGAGGGAGCGCGTTTTTCCCTCCGGTTGGTTCAGAAATGGCTTCAGCCTCTGCGGGCGTTCGGGTGGCTCGATTGGGAGCCGGAAGACAGCGGCGACGTATCGGTTAGCTGGCTTTATCCCGTACGGTATGAACAGAGAGCGAATGAGGAGCGGAAAACGGCGAAACCTTCCGCCTTTTTGTATGTACAGCCGGATTTCGAGGTGATGATCCCGCCGGAATGCCCGTTTACGGTACGCTGGGAAATCGCCCGTTTCGCCGAGCTCGTGAAAAGCGACCGCATGGCCGTGTACCGTCTGACCAAAGAAAGCGTCCAAAGAGGGGCGGATCACGGAACTCCGCCGGAACAGGCCTTGGAGCTTCTCGAAAGTCATGCCCGCCACGGTGTGCCGGAAACCGTCCGGCTTACGATCGCCGCATGGGGGGAGCAGTACGGCCGGGTCGTGCTCGGCGGCGTGACTCTTCTGCGCTGCGCGGACGCGCAGCTGGCGGAACAAGTCTCGCGACATCCCAAGATCGGGAAGCTGCTGCTTGAGAAAATCGGGGACTCCGATTTTATCGTTCCGGCAGACAAAATGACTGAAATGATGAAGCTGCTGGACGCGGCGGGCTTTTCTCCCCGGCAGGCGGCTGATTTTCAGAACGAAGAGGAAGTGCCGGACCCGGATGGAGATCCCGAAACTGAAACGGTTAAAGGAATCGTGTACGATCAGGACCCCGTCCAGTATCTGGAACTGGAGACCCGCCTGCCTTCCGCAGAGGAAATGTATCCCGGAATGCGGGATATTCCTGCGGTCTGGTATCGGGAAAGCAGGGAATACCATGCGTCCACTATTTTTAAAATCGTTCGGCAGGCGGTTGCCTGGGGAGCCCCTGTTTTAGCCGAGGTTGAAAGCGGTGCAGCGGCGGTATGGATTCCGCGCAAGGCCGTGGAACGGGGAGAAGAGCTGACCATCGAACTGTCGGACGGCGCAGGCGGAAACAGAACGGTTCAAGCCGGTCGGATCAGCCGTATCCGTATCCTTTTGCCCGGAATAAACGGAACGTAAATTTGTTAAACTTGATTTATGGAAAATTATGTAATATAATGTGCCTTGTGCGAATCATTTCTTTATTTTCAAACACCAAGAGACCTGTAAACGATCTTTTTTCTCTGAGGAATCTCCAACAAAAGTCATCCCGTATGCTTTTAAAAATGGAGAAAGTCCTAGGGAACTGTGATATGATAGGGGGAGTACGCAGGAAACACAAAAGGAAGTGATCGATTGTGAGTGTGGCGGAAGCCAAGACGATGGATATGTCGTCCATTCTTATGGGTGCATACCAGGTGGGCGATCTCATTAACAACTCTGCCGAAGTGGCGGATTATCTATATTGGAAGCAGGCGGTGGAACAGGATTTCGAGGCGCAGAGGCTCGTGAGAGAGTTCAACAAAGCCAAAGATTTGTTCGAGGAATGCGAGCGTTTCGGCCATTTCCATCCCGATTACCATGCCGCGCTGGACAAAGTCCAAGCCGTGCAGTCCCTGCTTGAGCAGGTGGAGAGCATAAACAGGTTCAAGGAAGCGGAGGAACGGCTGGATCAGCTGCTGTATACCATATCGAAGACTATCGCGACTGCCGTATCCGATACGATCAAAGTTCCCGGCGGGCTCGACACCGGATCTGGCGGAGGCTGCTCCAGCTGTGGATCCGGCGGGAGCTGCTCCAGCTGCGGTTAACCTCCGCAGGGGACCGGACAAGCAGAACCGGGGGCCCGGCGCCCCTCAAGGTATCCGCACCGACAGCCTTGACAATCCGAACGTCTCTTGACGGTAACGAGAATATTGATTTAAAAAAGCCGTGCCTGCGGATTATTCCCGCGGACACGGCTGCTGTTTAAATAAGCTTGAAGTCGGCTTGAATGGAGCCTACGACGGTGCCCTGCCAGTTCGTGACCTTCGGTTCACGAAATTCCGCAAGGGCTTCCATCTCGCCCGGATGAAGCAGTCCGAGCTGGACAAGCGCTTCGAACATCGCGCAGTAAAGCGCTCTCTGGGCGCCGTCCTCGATTTTCAGGACAAGCCCGAGTCCTTCATCGGGCACGGTGACGGCGAAGAGCCCTTCGGCGCCCATCTTCCCGATGATTCTGCCGCCGGTCGCCTCGGCCAGCCGCGTGTCGAAGCGGTCGCTTCCCGCGAGGTAGGATGGCTCCCGCCGGATGGCCGCAATAATGCGGCGGCAGGCGTCCGCGCGCTCGGCGGAGAGGCCGTCGGGCTTGCCGAGACGCGCATAAGCGAGCGCGAGGCGGTCGATGGCCAGCCCGAACACGGGCACGCCGCAGCCGTCTACGCCCAGAGGAATTTCCTCGGGGGCAAGGCCCGCCATTTCGGCGACGGCCTGGAGCATCTGGAGCTGCACGGGATGCTCGGGCGACATGTAATGCTCGGTGCTGACGCCGAGCTTAGCCGCCAGAGAGAGCATGCCGGAGTGCTTGCCGGAGCAGTTGTTGTGCAGGGGCGTGGGGGCTTCCCCCTCCTGGCGCATCTGCCGCGAAGTCGGCTTGTGGAACGGATAGTGCGATCCGCATTGCAGATCGTCCGCTGCCGCGCCCGCTTTGGCCAGAATGGAGCGCGCCGCGCGGACATGCCGGTCTTCCCCGTTATGGGAAGCGCAGATCAGGGCGATTTCGGCGTCCGTGAAGCCGAAGTCGGAAGCGGCGCCCGATTCGAGAACGGGCAGCGCCTGGATCAGCTTAGCGGTGGAACGCGCGAATGTAACCGCATGAGGATCGCCCAGGCTGTGAAGCAGGCGGCCCGTATGATCGACGGCAGCGATATGGCCGCGGTGAATACTTTCAGTGATTGGCCCGCGAATGACGCGGGCAATGACAGCCGAAGAAGCCGACATTTAGGATCATCTCCAACCCGTAGAATAGAATCAGTTTATCAGAAGCCAAACCTGTCTAAAGGAGTCAAACGACATGATAACGGAGCGAACCGGACTTATCATATGGGTGACTGATTTGAAAGCCGCCAAAAACTTGGAGCGCTTCGGATCGGTACACTACATGTCCAAGAAAATGCACTATGTGGTGCTGTATATTCATGCCAGCCGGTATGACGAAACCGTACGCCAACTTCAGAAACTGGCTTACGTACGCAAGGTGGAACGTTCTTACCGCGGTGAAATCAAAACCGAGTACGAAAGCCACGGACCGGACAAATCAAAATTTTACACACTGTAGAGCAAAAGCGCAAATCTGTTTTTCCGAAAAAGCCGATTATTTGACCGTTGGTCATTCCTTGCCGGCGCTGCGCTGGGAACGCAATTTGAAATCTTATTTCATCCTCCTTACAGTTTATGAGAAGATTGATTTTTTTGTTAATTTTGAATTTTCTACAGTTGTGTGACATTTTTTCTTGTACCGCGCCATATTTATAAATTAAGTGAGCGTTTTTATTTGGAAATATTTAAATATTGAGTTACAATGGTGAAAACCAGTAGGTATAAAGGCCTAAACGCTTGGAGAGGAGTTGTGATTCATGAGGGACAAAACAATGGACCGCTGGAGCACGTACGAACCTTTTTATGTTAACCTGAACGACAAAAAAATTGCGGACATTGTGATCACGAATCACGCTCGTCTCCGCTGGACGGACCGGGTCGAAAGCGAGAAAACCGGCTTTGAGGACATATGCGATTTTTTATGGGATAAACTGAAAGACGGACGCATCGCTTCGTATTACAAGAACGAACAGGACGTGTATCTCGTGGACGACGATCTGGTGATGGTCGCCGAGTTTTCCGTCATTGAGAACGAAACCGATATTGCGGGTAACCCGCTGCATAAAATGATTATCGTGACTTTCCTCGGCAGAATGTCGGAGACCATCGAGCTGCGCGATCTGAAATCGTACTACTCGTGGCTCCGCCACTCCCGCCGTATGACGCTGATCAAGAACAGCCGTAAACGGCGCTAACTCCGGCAGATGGAGCTTTACGGTACGGCGAAGAGCATGCCTGCATTTTGCAGCATGCTCTTTTTTCCGTCTTATAAATGCTATAATAAATGCGGAGAAAGGGCGGCGATGACGATGGCTCTGAATTTTCACCAGCTTCATATTTTTTACACGGTAGCCGAAAAAGGCAGCTTCTCGCACGCCGCGCAGGCGCTTCATATGACGCAGCCCGCGGTCACGATGCAGGTACAGTCCCTGGAGGATCATTTCGGAATCAAGCTGTTTCACCGCTCTACCAAAAAAATCGAATTGACGGAAGCGGGAAGGACGCTGATTCCCTACGCCCGCAAGTGCGTGGATCTCATCCGGGAAACCGAGAACGCCATGACAGGCTTTTCGGCCATGGCCGAAGGACGGCTGCAGCTCGGAGCCTCGCTGACGATGGGGGAATACATCCTGCCCCGCCTGCTGGGACCCTTCCGCAAAGAATACCCGAATATTTCGGTTGCGATGAAAGTCATGAATACGACGCAAATTTTGGACGAAATTTTTGCCCATCAGCTGACGTTCGGCCTTGTCGAGGCTCCTATCCAGCATCCTGATGTCCACACTGAAGCCATTTTGAGCGATGAGCTGAAGCTGATTGTCCCTGCGGGGCATCCGCTGGCGGAGATGGAGACGATCCGGATGGAGGACGTTTTCCGATACCCGTTCGTCCTTAGGGAAGAAGGCTCGGGAACCCGGCGGGTAATGGAAGAGGAGCTGGAGCGGACGGGCATCGCATGCAGCGGAATGGACATTGTCATGGAACTGGGCAGCACGGGAGCCATCAAATCGGCGGTAGAAGCCGGTCTCGGCATTTCCATTTTGTCGCAGTCGTCGGTTAAACATGAGGTCCGGCTTGGTATATTAAAGGTAAAGGAAATCGAAGGCGTATCTTTTTCGCGCAGTTTTTACGCGATTTATTTGAATTCGACCCTTCTGCCGTTGTCGGCTGTCAGCTTTTTGAATTTTATGCGGCGGGACGATTTGGTCAAATGGCTTTAGAAACGGGCGTTACATCCCTATAGAGATGACCGGATACATTTTGCCGGAGAAAAAGGAGGGGCACCATCTATGACTCAATGGGCCGATTTACATACGCACACGACGGCGTCGGACGGAACGCAGGCGCCCGAGGACAACGTCCGGCTGGCTAAGGAAGCCGGGCTTGCGGCCGTAGCGATAACCGATCACGATACGGTTTCCGGCGTCAGGGCGGCGCAGCTTGAAGGCAGGCGGATCGGGATCGAAGTCGTTCCCGGCGTCGAAATCAGCACGGTGGCCGGCGGGCAGGATATCCATGTGCTCGGTTACTACATCGATACGGAGTCGGACAGCTTTCTGAAGCGTCTGGAGGAGCTCCGGAATACGCGCAACAAGCGCAACGAGATGATGCTGGAGCGTCTGAACGAGCTGGGTCTTGCCGTTTCGATGGAGGAAGTCGTCAAACACCTGGAGGCCGGCAAAAGCGAAGAGGACACGATCGGCCGTCCTCATATCGCAAACGTTCTGCTCGCCAAAGGCTATGTAAGCTCGATGAACGAAGCGTTCGAGAAATATCTGGGCAAAGGCGGAGCCGCCTATATCAATCCGCCGCGCATCCGTCCCGGTACGGCCATCGACTGGATTAGAGAGGCCGGCGGAGTCGCCGTGCTTGCCCATCCGGGTCTTTACGGCGATGAAGACATCGTGCGGGAACTTATCGCATATGGTTTAGATGGCATCGAAGTCAGCCACGCCGATCATACGCCGGAGCAGGAAGCCCATTACGGGCGCCTGGCCCGTGAGCACGGGCTGATCGCAACGGCGGGCTCGGATTTCCATGGCGTTCGCGCCGGCCAGGTCTTTCACGCTCCGCTCGGTTCCAAGCGCACTTCGCTGGAAACAGTGCGGAGACTTCAGGAACGGAGGAACAACCGTGAAAATTCGTAAAGCGATCATTCCCGCGGCCGGTCTCGGAACGCGGTTTCTGCCCGCCACCAAGGCGCAGCCTAAGGAAATGCTGCCGCTGGTGGATAAACCGGCCATTCAATACATAGTCGAAGAAGCCATCGAATCCGGGATCGAGGATATTCTAATCGTCACGGGACGTAACAAGCGCGCGATCGAAGATCATTTCGACAAATCGGTCGAACTGGAAATGATGCTTGAGGAGAAGGGGAACGATGAGCTTCTTTCCCTGGTCCGTACGGTCAGCAACCTGGCCGATGTGCACTATATCCGTCAAAAGCAGCCGCTCGGTCTGGGCCACGCGATTTACTGCGCCCGCAAGTTTATCGGAAACGAACCGTTTGCGGTGCTTCTCGGAGACGATATCCTTCGTTCGTCTAAACCCGCTCTGCGCCAGATGATGGACGTGTTCGAGGAGACTCAGACGTCCGTGATCGGCGTCCGCGAAGTTCCCTGGGAAGATGTGAGCAAATACGGAATTGTCGCACCCTCGGACGAAATTACAGCTTATAAGAAAATTGCGGACCTCGTGGAGAAACCGGATCGCAGCGATGCGCCTTCCAACCTGGCCGTAATCGGCCGTTATCTGATTATGCCGGAGATTTTCGATATCTTGGAGAAATGCGAGCCCGGACGGGGAGGCGAAATCCAACTGACGGACGCGCTGCGCATTTTGAACGAAAAGCAGCCGATGGTCGCCTATCCGATCGAGGGGAGAAGATACGACGTCGGCGATAAATTCGGCTATATTCAGGCCACCATCGAATTGGCTCTGGAGCGGCAAGGGCTGCAGGAGGAACTGCGCTCGTATTTAACGAACCTCGTCCGTCACGAGTTTCATATCGGATAAGGAGGAGAACCTTGAATGGAGCGCATTGCCGTTATTGGGACGGGATATGTCGGACTCGTTACCGGGTGCTGCTATGCCGAAATCGGGCATGAAGTCATCTGCGTAGACATTGATCCCGATAAAGTCCGCCGTCTCAGCCTTGGCGAAATTCCGATTTACGAACCCGGGCTTGAGGAGCTTGCGGCCTCCAACCAAGCCGCCGGCCGGTTGTCTTTCACGACCGACCTGGCAAGAGCCGTGCAGGACTCGTCCATTATATTTATTGCGGTAGGAACGCCTACGCTCGACAACGGGGAAGTCGACATGCGGCAAGTCCGAGGCGCGGTGGAGACACTGGCGCGGCAGATGAACGATTATAAAATCATCGTCATGAAAAGCACGGTGCCCGTAGGAACGTCCAGGCGCATCCGGCAGTGGGTGGAAGAAGGGCAGCAGCGGCCCGTTCCCTTCTCCGTCGTGTCCAATCCGGAGTTTCTAAGAGAAGGGACGGCCATTCACGACACGTTTCATCCCGACCGGGTCGTGATCGGGTCCGACGATGCGGATGCCTCTCTCCGCGTAGAGAGGCTCCAGGCCCCGTTCGGCGGCGAGGTTGTGCGGACCGACCCCGAGAGTGCCGAACTGATTAAATATGCGTCCAATGCCTTCCTGGCCGCAAAAATTTCATTCATCAACGAGATGGCGAACGTATGCGAGAAAGTAGGCGCGGACGTCAGTCTCGTTGCCCGGGGAATGGGGCTCGATAACCGGATCGGGCCCAAGTTTCTGCAGGCGGGGATCGGTTACGGCGGTTCCTGCTTTCCCAAAGATACGAGAGCCCAGCTGAAAATCGCCCAAAACGCCGATTATGATTTCCGCATTCTGCGGGCGGTCATCGAGGTCAATACGCTTCAGCGCGAGCGGTTTGTGGAGAAGGTAACGGCCGCATTGGGCGGAAATGCGACAGGCCGGAGCATTACGGTATGGGGACTTGCGTTTAAGCCGAACACCGATGACCTCCGCGATGCCCCTGCGCTGGATATTATCCGTTCCCTTCAGGAGCGGGGAGCGATTGTGACGGCGTACGATCCGGCTGCGGCTTCCAAGGCGTCTGCTCTGCTTCCCGGTGTACGCTGCCTGACCGATCCGTATGAGGCCGCGGAAAATGCGGAAGCCGTAGTGATCGCAACCGATTGGGAAGAACTGCGGCGTATCGATTTCGAGAGGCTGCGCAATCTTGTCCGGCAGCCGCTGATTATCGACGGGCGCAACATGTTTGCCCCCGCCGAGATGGCGGAGAAAGGATTTACTTATGTGTCCGTCGGACGCCCCGCATTCCCCGGATCGGTTTAAACCGTTCATTGTATAAGCTTTGTTAATGGTTTATAATTGGGGCATGTTCAAGGTTAGCCGGGGGTACAAGAGACATGAGCCGACTTTATACAATCAAAGAAGCTTCGATGCGTTCCGGACTTTCCACCCAGTTGATCCGCAAATGGGAGGAGCGCTACGGCGCCGTTCAACCGGACCGTTTTCCGAACGGGTATAGAGGCTACACGAATCACGATATAGAAACATTGATATGGCTGAAAAGCAAGGCGGATTCCGGTGTTCCCATCGGTCTCGCCGTTCAGGAAAAACAGCTGCGGCTCGAAAGCTCGGCTTCGACCGAGACAATTTCTCGGACGGAGGCCGAGCTTCCGTTTATCCGCAGCGAACTGAAAGAGTATCAGGAGAAGCTGCTGGGTTTATTTCTTCAGTTGGATCAGGCGGGCGCCCAGCGGTTTTTCGACCGGCTTGCGGCGCTGCACCAAATGGACTTTATTCTGCTTCAAGTTCTGCAGCCGACGCTGATCCGCGTCGGTGAGATGTGGGAACGGGGAGAAATCTCCGAATATCAGGAGCATTTCGGGAGTCATTTTATCCGGGAACGTCTGCTGGCGTTAAAGAACTTATTTTCCATTCCGCCGGACGCCCCCAGATTGATTACCGCCTGTTCCCCTTACGAGCGTCATGAACTGGGGATTCTGTTTCTGGGTTATTTCGCGCTGCAAAACGGCTTTCAGACGTTGTATCTCGGGGCTTCGCCTTCGGAGAAAGGCATCCTCGATTGTCTGGAGCAGAACCGTCCCGCGGCGTTCGCCTTCGGTTCTTCGATGAAGTCGATGCTGGACGAAGCTTATCCGTTCTATGCAAAGCTGGACCGGAGAATCGAGGAACTCGGCAGCCGGACCAAAGTGTTTATCGGCGGAAATGCGGTCGAACGCGATGGGGTGCTTCACGGCACGAAGCATATTTACCTGCTTTCCGGCGATGCGCGGGAATGCGCGCTTAAACTGAAAAAGCTGACAGCCTATTGAGCTGTCAGCTTTTTTTGATCGGTGTCCCGGCGGTGTTACCGCAGTCCGGACCCGGTTGCATGTTGGGATGCAGCAGGCTGCCGGGGTCTGACTGCGATTTTTTAAGCCTTCACGGTTTGCGGCATCTGCTTGATCAACTGATCGTCCGGTGTCACAAACAGCGTTTTCTGCTGTTCGTAAATAACGAATCCCGGCTTGGCGCCGCTTGGCTTATGTACGTTGCGGATGAGAGTGTAATCGACGGGAACCGAGCTCGATTCCTTCGCCTGGCTGAAATAAGCGGCAAGCTGGGCCGCCTCGTGCAGGGTGGCTTCGCCGAAAGACTGGCTGCGGATCACGACGTGCGAACCCGGAATATCCTTCGTATGCAGCCATGTATCTCCGGCGCTCGCAAGCCGGTTCGTCACATAGTCGTTCTGGGTATTGTTCTTGCCGACGTAGATCGGAACGCCTTCGCTCGACGTGAAGCAGGCTACGGACGGCTTATCGGTTTTTTTCTTGCGCTTGCCTTTCGTATGGCGCTCACGCACATAACCCTGCTCCGCAAGCTCATCCCGGATTTCCGCGATATCCCGCATAGAGGCGGAACCGAGCTGCTGCAGAAGCGAGGAGAGGTACTGGATCTCCATCTCGGTCTGGCTCATTTGCTCCTCCACGTAGGCCAGGCTGTTTTTGCTTTTTGTATATCGTTTAAAATAGCGCTGCGCATTCTCCGAAGGCGTAAGCAGGGGGTCGAGCGCTATGCTCTGCTGCGGCTGGGCTTCCTCGTAATAATTGACCACAACCGCTTCCTTATCCCCTTTGCGGATTTGATGCAGATGGGCCGTAAGCAGTTCACCCATAATGCGGAAACGGTCCGCATCTTTCGCTTCTTCCTTCGTTTCCCGCAATTTATCCATTTTCTTGATGTTTTTGGCTTTCTCGTTCTGCAAAAGTTTAACGAGATCGGCGGCACGCTGCTTGACGGTATCACGCTCCGCTTTGTCCCCGAAGTAACTTTCCAGGCACTCGCTCACGGTAGGGAACAAACGGGACTCGCCTTCTATCTGGGTCAGTTCCATGACCGAGAAGAAAAGCTTGCCCGTCTTCGTTTCTTCAACGATAACGGGGGAATACCGCCGCTCGCGCACCGCGTCCGTCACGCTGCGGAAAGACTGCCACAGCGGAGAGAGCGCGTCCTCGCCGTACGGAACGCCGAGCCGGGTTCCGCTGCGGTAGACGATTTCCCGCGCCGCCAGGGGGCTCAGGCCGCTGAAGGAGGCGAGCATTTGCTTCTCCGGCGCGGCGTCTTCCCCGATTCCCGCGCTCATGCTCCGGCGGAACACGGCTTCGCTCGTATCCAGCGGATTCGCTTTGTCCTGGGCCGGAGGCTCCGCGTAGGCGCTGCCGGGCATGACAATGCGATAAGAGCTGATCGCCGGCGTCACGTGGTGAATGCCGTCCAGGATGGTGCCCGTGGAAGGGTCCATAAGAATCAGGTTGCTGTGTCTGCCCATGATCTCCACGACGATGGTTTTCGTGCTCACATCTCCGAGTTCGTCGCGCTGGCGTACACGGAAGTGAACGATCCGCTCCAGCCCGACCTGCTCGATGGAGTCGATGATGCCGCCCTCGCAGTGCTTGCGGAGCAGCATGCAGAACATGGGGGCTTCCTGGGGATTTAAGTACTGCCCTTCCGTCACGTGCATGCGTGGATAGGTGGGGTTCGCGGAGAGAAGAAGTTTAAGCGAACGACCGCGGGCGCGGATCTGCATAACCACGTCACTATCCGTGGGCTGATGTATTTTATTAATCCGGCCTCCTACGCATTCCTGCAGCTCGTGCACGATTGCATGGAGGACCAGTCCGTCTAATGCCATGATGAAAGTCTCCTATCCAAGTTCATTACATTCTATCATGCCATAAATGCGAGGAAATTTTAAGTTCTTTCTTTAGAAGCGCTGTCCAAGCTGGGATATTTTGCGGCTTGTCTGAATACATTTAGCAAGAGAAGCGGGTCTTGCACCTGAAAGTAACCGGGAGGGGAAACGGTGATGAGTCAGAAAGAATGGTACCAGATGACGACGGATGAAGTCCTGCAGACGCAGCGCGTTCATCCGTCCGAAGGTCTGTCATCGGCAGAGGCGGACAACAGACAGACCGAAGCCGGCCGCAATGAACTGTCCGAAGGAAAAAGCGTTTCGCCAGTCACCTTGTTTTTAAACCAGTTCAAAGACTTTATGGTTCTCGTATTGATGGGGGCCACACTCGTATCGGGACTGCTCGGCGAATATTTGGACGCGATAACCATCGTCGCCATTATCATCATGAACGGAATTCTCGGGTTTATACAGGAATTCCGCGCGGAGCGTTCGCTCCGTGCTTTGAAAGAACTTTCGGCGCCGGGAGCCAAGGTCATGCGCGGAGGCGAACTGCAGACGATCCCCGCCCGCGACCTGGTTCCCGGGGATATTATCCTCCTGGAGAGCGGAGACCGGGTTCCCGCGGATATCCGTCTCCTCGAAGCGAACAGCTTCTACGTGGAGGAATCCGCCCTGACGGGCGAGTCCGTTCCGGTCGGAAAAACCGTCGATCCCCTAAGCTCCGACACCGTGACGATCGGCGATCAGCGGAATCTCGCGTTTATGGGAACGATGGTTACGCGGGGCACGGGCAAGGGCGCGGTCGTGCGGATCGGCATGGAGACCGAAATGGGCAAGATCGCCGACCTGATCCAGAATACGGAGACGCTTGAAACCCCGCTGCAGCACCGGCTGGAACAGCTCGGCAAAATCCTGATCATCGTAGCGCTCTGTTTGACGGTCATGGTCGTTGTCGCCGGCATTGTGCACGGACAGCCTCCTTACGCGATGTTCCTCGCGGGTGTCAGTTTGGCCGTAGCGGCTATTCCGGAGGGACTGCCCGCCATCGTTACGATAGCTTTGGCCCTTGGCGTACAGCGCATGATCAAGCGCAAGGCGATTGTCCGCAAGCTGCCCTCCGTCGAAACGCTGGGCTGCGCTTCCGTGATTTGCTCGGACAAGACGGGGACGCTGACCCAGAACAAAATGACGGTGACCCATCTGTGGGTCGGCGGCAGCCTGCTGGAAGTGAGCGGTGACGGGTACACGCCGGAAGGCGAGATTAGCGCCGGCGGCACGCGGGTCAATCCCGCCAAAAATTCGATGCTGCGCCAGTTCTTGCAGGTATCGGCCTTATGCAGCAATGCCGTCCTTTATAAAGAGGAAGCGGAGCCGGTCAAGAAAAAGCGCGCCAAAGACGAACCGCCGGAAACGGTATGGAACGTAAAGGGAGATCCGACGGAAGGCGCTCTTGTCGTATTGGCCGCTAAAGCCGGCGTTACGCACGAAGTCTTGAATCCGCAGTTCGACCGTCTGGCCGAGTTCCCGTTCGACTCCGAAAGAAAGCGGATGTCGGTTATCGTCTCCAGCGGCGGCCGCAAGCTCGTGATGACCAAAGGAGCGCCGGATGTGCTCATGCAGCACTGCTCTTACATTTTATGGGACGACAAGGTGATTCCGTTCACATCCACGCTGAAAGCCAAAGTGATGGCCGCGAACGAAGGAATGGCGCGTTCGGCTCTCCGCGTGCTGGGAACGGCTTACCGGGAGCTGAAGCCGACGGAATCGTGCGAGGATCACGAGGATGCCGAGCGCGGGCTCGTCTTCGTAGGCTTGGCCGGCATGATCGATCCCCCGCGCCGCGAAGTCCGTGAAGCGATGGCCAAATGCCGCAAGGCCGGGATCAAGACGGTGATGATCACGGGCGATCACCTGACGACGGCGGAAGCCATCGCCAAGCAGCTCGGGATGCTCCCGGCCGGGGGGATGTGCATCAGCGGCCACCAGCTCGCGGCTATGGACGACGAAGCGCTCGAAAGCAAAGTAGACGATATCTACGTCTACGCCCGCGTTTCGCCGGAGCATAAGCTCCGCATCGTCAAAGCGCTGCAGGCCAAAGGCCATGTCGTCGCGATGACGGGCGACGGGGTCAACGACGCGCCGGCTATCAAGGCGGCGGATATCGGCATCGCCATGGGCATCAGCGGCACCGACGTGACGAAGGAAGCGTCGTCTCTGGTGCTCAGTGACGATAACTTCGCGACGATCGTGGCGGCTATCGAGGAAGGCCGGGGAATCTACGAGAACATCCGGAAATTCATCCGGTATCTGCTCGCTTCCAACGTCGGGGAAATTTTGACGATGTTCCTTGCCATGATGGCGGGTCTTCCTCTGCCGCTTATCCCGATTCAAATTTTGTGGGTCAACTTGGTGACGGACGGCCTGCCCGCGATGGCGCTGGGCGTCGATCAGGCGGAGAAGGATCTTATGCAGCACAAGCCCCGTTCGGCCAAAGAAAACATATTCGCCCGTCGTTTGGGATGGAAAATTATTTCCAGAGGTTTTCTTATCGGGGTCTGCACGCTCGGCGCTTTCTGGCTCGTGCTTCGGGTAAATCCGGGAGACGCCCAGCATCTCGTCAAGGCGCAAAGCGTTGCCTTCGCGACGCTCGTTATGGCGCAGCTTATCCACGTGTTCGACTGTCGCAGCTCGCGTTCCATTTTTCACCGCAATCCGCTTCAGAACAAATATCTGGTCCTGGCGGTCCTGTCTTCGCTCGTGCTGATGCTGGGCGTGATGTACACACCGCAGCTGCAGCCTATTTTCAAAACCGTTCCGCTCGGCTTCAAAGACTGGATCATCGTGCTGATTGCGGCAGGTATTCCAACCTTCCTGATGGGGCTGGGGAGCGTCATGCAGAATCCTTCCAAGAAAAAAACGGCGAAGTACAGCTCCAAGCCGAGCTTCCGGTAATTCACGCGGGCGGATCGCCCGGGAAGTTTTCGAACCCGTTTAACGGCCGAGGCCGTCACGGGTTTTTCTTTTTTGCGGGAAACTGGCGATAGCCAGAGATATTCTTTTGCGCTATGATAAAGGGAATGACATTATATCGATCTAGCGAGAGGGAATCCTTATGGAATTTACGAAAATGAACGGTCTGGGCAACGATTTTATCGTGCTGTCCGGCTATAAAGAACTTCCTGACAATGTGGCGGAACTCGCTGTCCGCTGGTGCAACCGGTTTTTCGGGATCGGCGCCGACGGGCTGGTGTTCATTCTGCCCTCCGAGAAAGCGGACGTGCAGATGCGCATCATCAATTCGGACGGAAGCGAACCGGAGCAGTGCGGCAACGCCATCCGCTGCGTCGCCAAATATGTATACGACCGGGACCCCGGCAAAAGAGAAGCCATTACGGTCGAAACGCGCGGAGCCGGCGTGCAGCAGGTGCATGTGACAGCGGAGAAGGGCCTCGCCAAAGCGATCCGCGTCGATATGGGAGAGCCTGTGCTTCAAGGTCTCGAAATCCCGACGACCATCGATGCCGAGCGGGTGATTGACCAGCCGATCGAAGCGGGGGGACGGACCTTCACGTTTACGGCGGTTTCGATGGGCAATCCGCACTGTGTCATCGACGTGGAAGACGCGCCGAACTTCGATCTGGCCGCCTGGGGACCTCTGCTGGAGCAGCATCCGCTGTTCCCGAACAAGGCCAACGTCGAGTTTGTGACGGTCCGTTCGAGAGATTACGCGGATATGCGCGTATGGGAAAGGGGAGCGGGGCCGACGCTGGCCTGCGGAACCGGAGCGTGCGCTACGCTCGTCGCTCTCGTTTTGACGGGCAAAACGGATCGCACCGCCACGATTTCGCTTAAAGGCGGCGATCTGCTGATCGAATGGAACGAGGCCGACAACCGGGTGTATATGACCGGCCCTGCCGCTGAGGTTTACAAAGGAAAAGTCGAAGAGTAACGGCCGGCGGCGCGAAGCCGCCGGTTTTACTTTAGAACGTAAAAAGCCTTTAAGTTTGCCGTTCGTTTGTGTTAAAGTATATGTACTATTTTGATGGGGTGGGAAGAACATGAAACCGGAACTCCGCCAGGTGCTTGCGCAGAAGATCCTTATCGGGGACGGAGCGATGGGGACCTACTTATATCAGCAGGGCTTTCCCGTCGGAATTTCCTACGAGGAGCTTAACCTGATTCAGTCCGAAGTGGTTGCCGACGTTCACCGTCGCTATTATGAAGCCGGTGCCCGGCTTATCGAAACGAATACTTTCTCCGCAAATAGGGAAAAATTATCCAAATACGGTCTTGAGCAAGAAGTCGAGGCCATTAACAGGGCCGGCGTCGAGCTGGCCCGCAGTTCGGTCGGTCCGGATGCTTACGTGGTCGGATCGATCGGCCCGATCCGGGCGGGCATGCGCAAGAACGTCCGCACGGCGGATGTCGAGGATGCGCTGCGCGAACAAATTCTCGTGCTGCTCGATACTCAGGTGGACGGGCTGCTGCTGGAGACGTTCTACGATCTTGAGGAGATGCTTATCGCGCTGCGCCTGATCCGTCAGCTCAGTTCGATTCCCGTCATCTGCCAGTTCGCTACCGAAGGAATCAGCACGACGCACGACGGTATTTCCCTGGAGGACGCGTTCCTCCGCCTGAAAGAGGAAGGGGCCGATGTGATCGGATTTAACTGCCGCACGGGTCCCAACGGTATTCTGCGTTCCCTGCAGGGAGTCGCCCAACTGAGCGACATCCCGTTCTCGGTTTTCCCGAACGCGGGTATTCCGGACTACGTGGACGGCCGATATTCGTATGCCGCAACGCCGGAGTATTTTGCCGAAAGCGCGCTGCGCTTTGCCGATTTAGGCGCCAGGATCATCGGCGGCTGCTGCGGAACGACACCGGAGCATATCGCCGCTATGGTCAAGGCTCTTCAGGGCTACGAGCCGAACCGGAGCGAAGTATATGCGGCGGAATCCGTTTCCGCGGGAGAACGGGCCGTCGTGACCGAACCCGCTCCGCAGACGTCCGTCCGGGAGGCGGATGTCGAACCTACTCTGGTCGACATTGTGAAGCAGCGCCATGCGGTTATCGTGGAGCTGGACCCTCCGCGCGACCTCGATATCGGCAAGTTTATGGAAGGGACGAAAGCCCTCCAGGACGTGCATGTGGACGCCATTACGATGGCCGACAATTCGCTGGCCGTGACGCGGATGAGCAATCTTGCGCTCGGCATGCTCGTGAAAGAGCAGCACGGGGCCCGTCCGCTCATTCACATCGCCTGCCGCGACCGCAACAGTATCGGCACGCAGTCCCATCTGATGGGCCTGCACGCGCTGGGGATCGATCACGTGCTCGCCGTGACGGGAGATCCCGCGAGATTCGGCGATCTGCCGGGCGCAAGCTCCGTCTATGACATGACTTCGTTCGAAATGATCCGCATGATCAAACAGCTCAACGAAGGCATCGCTTTTTCGGGCAAGCCGCTCAAGAAGAAAGCCAATTTCATCGTCGGGGCGGCTTTTAATCCGAACGTGAAATATTTGGACAAAGCGGTTCAAAGACTGGAACGGAAGATCGAGTCCGGCGCGGATTATATCATGACTCAGCCCGTCTATGATCCGAAACTGATCGAACGCATACACGAGGCGACCAAGCATCTGGATGTTCCCGTTTTCATAGGCATCATGCCTCTGGCCAGCGGCCGGAATGCGGAGTATTTGCACAACGAGGTTCCGGGCATCCAGCTTTCGGACGAAGTGCGTGCCAGAATGACGGGACTCGAAGGGGAAGCGGGGCGCAAAGAAGGCGTGGCTATCGCCAAAGAACTGCTTGATGCTGCAATGCCTCTGTTTAATGGCATTTATTTCATGACACCGTTCCTTTTTTACGACATGAGCGTGCAGCTTACACAGTATGTCTGGCAAAAAGCAGAGCGCCGTGAATTGCTCTTGTCCCCCCTTTTAAAATGAATTACAATAGGTTAATGGATGTGAGCCCCTATATGATACGAAGTATGACCGGATTCGGACATGCCTCGCTTTCTTCGCAAGGCTACCGGGTGTCGATTGATATCAAAACCGTGAATCACCGCTATTGCGACATCTCTGTGCGTATGCCCAAAGAATGGATGGCCTACGAAGACACCATCAAGAAAACGGTACTCCGCTTCATTAAACGAGGGCGTGCCGATTGCTTTGTGACGATTGAGCGGGACTCCGCTTCTAATAAATCGGTAACAGTCGACTGGGCGCTCGTGGACGGATACATGCAGGCTGCCGAGCAGCTTCGCCAGAAGCATGGCTTAACCGGGGAGCTGCATTTGCCGGATCTCCTCAAACTGCCGGATTTGCTTGCCATTTCCGAGCAGCGTGAGGGGAACGACGATGCGCTCGCCGATCTTTTGGTTGCCTGCACGGAAGGAGCGCTGGCCGAGCTGAACGGCATGAGGGAGAAAGAAGGCTCCCACTTGTCGGAAGATTTGACCGTCCGGCTGACGATGATTGAAGATCTTAACGTCGAAATGAAACGTTACGCCCCTGAAGTCGTCCGGGAATATGCCGTGAAGCTGCGCCAGCGGATTCAAGAGCTGCTGACGGATCAAGTTCCGGCGGATGAACAGCGGCTCGCAGCCGAGATAGCCTTGTTTGCGGATCGCTCCAATGTGGACGAAGAGATGACCCGGCTGCACAGCCACATCAGCCAATTTAGGCAGCTGCTCGGTTCCCGGGAACCTGTCGGTCGCAAGCTCGATTTTCTCATTCAAGAAATGAACCGCGAAGCAAATACCATCGGCTCCAAAGCGGGACACATTGAAGTGTCAGGCAGGGTCATTGAGCTGAAAGCCGAATTGGAGAAAATGAGAGAACAAATACAGAATATCGAGTGAACCGCTGACGGTGTCACGAGGAGGAAACTCAATGGCCATCAAATTGATCAACATCGGGTTCGGTAATATTGTTTCGGCAAACCGTATCATTTCGATCGTAAGCCCCGAATCCGCTCCGATTAAAAGGATCATTCAGGAGGCGCGCGACCGCCATATGCTGATTGACGCGACTTACGGGAGAAGAACCCGTGCCGTCATCATTACGGACAGCGACCATGTGATCCTATCTGCGGTTCAACCGGAGACCGTTGCTCACCGACTTTCTAACAAGGACGATGATCATGACGAGTAATACAAATACACTGGAACGGGATAGAGGAATCCTGATCGTGCTTTCGGGCCCTTCGGGCGTCGGCAAAGGAACCGTGTGTTCCGCGCTTCGCAAGTTGTCGCCGGAGCTGGTCTATTCTGTTTCCGCCACAACCCGCAAGCCTAGAGAAGGCGAAGTGGAGGGTGTCAATTATTTTTTCAAATCGAAAGACCAGTTCGAACAATTAATCGCTTCCGACGAGATGCTGGAATATGCCGAGTATGTGGGCAATTATTACGGCACGCCTCGCCGCTTTGTGGAAGAAACGCTCGCTTCCGGCAAGGACGTTATCCTGGAAATCGAAGTGCAGGGCGCTTTGAAGGTCAAGGAAAAGTTTCCTGAGGCGACTTTTATCTTCTTGATTCCGCCTTCTCTGGCCGAGCTGGAGAACCGTATCGTGACTCGCGGTACGGAAACGAACGACATTATCCGCAGCCGCATGTCCGTGGCTGTCGACGAGATTCGTTTGATGCGGCATTACGATTATGGTATCGTCAATGACGAGGTACACAAAGCTTGCAGCAAAATCCAGGCCATTCTTACGGCTGAACATTGTAAGTGCGACCGGATTTTACCCAGATTGGAACAATGGATCGGAGAGTGAACGACAAGTATGCTGTATCCTTCAATTGATAAACTGCTCGACAAAGTGGATAGCAAATATTCGCTCGTAGTTGCCGCCGCTAAGCGCGCAAGATCTCTTAGAGACGGTACGAACACCCACCTGCAGGATATTAAATCCCACAAGCAGGTTGGAGTGGCCCTGGAAGAATTGTACGGGGATCTTGTGAAGTACGAGAAGATCGAAACCAAAGAAGACGCCGAATAAGAAGCCCAAGCGGCTCGTTCGGCCCAAAGCGGCAGTCCCTGTGACTGCCGTTCTATGTATACAACCGGATGCTGCGATCCTGAAATAAGAACGGATGCAAGTATGCCGGATATCAGGACAACCCATTGCGGTTGTTATTTTTTTCTTGCCGGGAGGGAACTGCCGATGTTATCAGGTAAAACAATCGTAGTCGGCGTATGCGGGGGAATAGCCGCTTATAAGGCGGCTGCGCTTTGCAGCAAGCTGAGTCAGGCAGGGGCGGACGTTCGGGTGATTATGACGGAGTCCGCGGTCCAGTTTATTACGCCGCTCACTTTCCAGTCGCTGACCCGCAAGCCGGTAGCTGTCGATACGTTCGACGAGAAGGAAGCGGCCGTCATCTCCCATATCGACTTGGCCGACCGTGCGGATTTGGTTGTGGTTGCTCCGGCGACGGCCAACATGATTGGGAAAATGGCCCACGGGCTGGCGGACGATATGCTCAGCACGACGCTTCTTGCTACAACAGCCCCGGTCATGGTGGCTCCTGCCATGAACGTGCACATGTACACGCACCCGGCGGTCACGGACAACATGAGAGTGCTGCAGGAGAGGGGCGTCCTGTTTGTGGAGCCCGGAACCGGCCAACTGGCATGCGGTTATGTCGGACAAGGGCGCCTCGCCGAACCCGAAGAAATTTTTGCGCGGATCGCCGCGTATTTTCAGCCGGATACACCGCTTCAAGGCCGGAACGTGCTGGTGACGGCCGGAGGGACGGTCGAACGGATCGATCCCGTGCGTTACATTACCAACGATTCTTCGGGCAAAATGGGCTACGCTATTGCGGAAGCCGCCAAGCGGCTCGGGGCGAACGTTACGCTCGTCAGCGGGCCTTCCGCTCTTCCCGTGCCCGCAGGCGTCGAAAGAATATCCGTCACATCCGCTCTGGATATGTACGACAAGGTTATGGCCCGTTTTGAGAAGACGGATCTCGTTTTCAAAGCGGCTGCGGTCGCCGATTACCGTCCTGCGGAACAACGCGAGCAGAAAATGAAAAAATCCGGGGAAATCCTTACGATTGAGCTTGTTAAAAATCCCGACATCCTTCAAGCTCTTGGAGAAGCCAAGACCCGTCAGTTCGTGGTCGGCTTTGCGGCGGAAACCGAACGGGTGGATGAGTATGCACAGGGTAAGCTTTTGCGTAAAAAATGCGATCTGCTTGTCGCTAACGACGTCTCCATGCAAGGAGCGGGCTTCGGAACGGACACCAATGTGGTGCGTATATTCGATGCCGACGGACTTGTGGAAGCGCCGCCCATGATGACCAAGGCGGCCATAGCCGAACATATCGTCCGGCTGGCGGCCAGCCGTCAGCAGATGCGTCAACAGGGGACGGAGACTTCGGAACCACATGCTGGGGAACCGGGGGCAGACAAAGGGGAAACGCCATGTTCGCCAAAGTGATAGTCGATGTCCCCGCCAAGCAGACGAACCGGGCATTCGATTATTCGGTGCCCCCGTCTCTGCAAGGCTGGGTTGAAGTAGGAAGCCGTGTCGGCGTTCCTTTCGGTCCCCGTGTGCTGCAGGGGTTTGTGGTGGAACTCCACGAAACGACCACGGTCGATCCCAAAAGATTGAAAGCGATCCGTCATGTGCTGGACGCCCCTCCTCCTTTGACGGAGGAACTGGTACAACTGGGACATTGGATGAGCAGCACGTATTTGTGCCACGAGGTAACCGCTCTGCAAGCCATGCTTCCGGGGGCGCTGAAAGCCAAGTACGAACGCTTCGTACAAGCCTCGGAAGCGGGAAGCGCGGGCGGAACGGAGCTTCTGCTTTTGCTGCCGGCTCAGGAGAACATTTTGAATTATTTACGCTCAAAAGGAAAGGCGAAGATGGAAGATCTTCTGGATGCTTTTCCGGAAGACGGCGGGCTGATCCGTCAAATGCTGGACGAGGGTCAGCTTGTCGAAACCCAGGGGCTGAAGGACAGGCTCGCGACGAAGAAAGCTCTGACGGTATTTCCGCCCGGGGCTCACGAAGCTTCGGAAGCCGCGACGGAAGCTCATGCGGCCGGGACGTCCGGCAGCGCTCCGGGATTGGGCGGTTCCGCCGATTTGCTGGCCATCGCAGAAGAACTTCCTGCCCGCTCCCATAAGCAGAAAGAGGTTCTGCGCTACTTGCATGCGAACCCCCGGCCGATCCGCCTGACGGAACTGATGGATAAGCTCCAGGTCGGTGCCGGTACGGTAAAAGGGCTGGCGGACAAAGGCTGGATCGGCCTGCGTGAAGTGGAAGTGATGAGAGACCCGTACGCGAACCGCCATTTTGAAGAAACGAAGCCGCTTCCTCTGACGCGGGAGCAGCAGTCCGTTTATGACGACATCGCCGCCACGCTGGACAGCCGCAGCCATCAGGTTTATCTGCTTCAGGGCGTGACGGGCAGCGGGAAAACGGAAGTGTACCTGCAGGCCATCAGCCGCTGTCTGGAGCAGGGACGGGAAGCGATCGTGCTCGTGCCGGAGATTTCACTGACTCCCCAGATGGTGGAGCGGTTCAAAGGCCGCTTCGGAGACGAGGTCGCCGTGATGCACAGCCGGCTTTCGCTGGGAGAGCGCTACGACGAATGGCGCAAAATTATGAGACGCCAGGTCCGGGTTGTCATCGGGGCCCGTTCGGCCGTGTTCGTCCCGTTCCGGCAGTTGGGTCTGATTATCATTGATGAAGAGCATGAATCTTCTTACAAACAGGAAGAGAGTCCGAAGTATCACGCGCGGGATATCGCCGCCTGGAGAGCCCGTTATAACGGAGCGGCCGTGGTACTGGGATCGGCGACTCCTTCGCTTGAAAGCATTCAGAAAACGAAGGCGGCCCCCGGCGACAAGCCGGAATACAAGCTGCTCAAAATGAAGTCGCGGGTCGCCGGACGCCCTCTGCCGCCCGTGCATATCGTCGATATGCGGGAGGAACTGCGCAGCGGGAACCGGTCCATGTTCAGCCGGCTTCTTCACCGCGGGCTGGAGGAACGGCTCCTGAAGGGAGAACAGACGGTTCTCCTGCTAAACCGCCGGGGCTACGCGACATTCGTCATGTGCAGGACGTGCGGCTATGTAGCCGGCTGTCCGCACTGCGACATCTCGCTGACGTATCACCAGGTATCGCGGACGCTGCGCTGCCATTACTGCGGCTATGCCGAAAGGCAGATGGAGCTGTGTCCCGATTGCGGGTCGGAGCATATCCGGCATTTCGGAACCGGAACCCAGCGGGTCGAGGAAGAGCTCGTGAAGCTCTTTCCCGGCATTCGCGTCATCCGAATGGATGTGGACACTACGACCGAGAAAGGCTCTCACGAAAAGTGGCTGACGATGTTCCGCAACAAACAGGCGGACGTCCTGCTCGGGACCCAGATGGTCGCCAAGGGCCTGGATTTCCCGGATGTCACTCTTGTCGGGGTTATTGCGGCAGACACGGTGCTGAATCTGCCCGATTTCCGTTCCGCCGAACGCACCTTCCAGCTGCTTACACAGGTGGCGGGCCGGGCCGGGCGCCATCAACTGCCCGGCGAAGTGTTCGTCCAGACGTATACGCCGGAGCACTACAGCGTCATTACGGCGAGCCGCCACGATTATGAAGGGTTCGTGGAGGAGGAGCTTCCGCATCGCCGTAAACTCGGCTATCCGCCGTACTGCCGGCTTATTCTCATCACCTTGACTCACGAGCAGGTGCCGCTCCTGGTCCGGACCGCGGAAGCGGTGGCCCAGCGTCTTCGGGAGCTCGGGGCCGCCGAACAGGAGAACGTTTTTGCGTCCGGTACGGGGGAGGACTTTTTTATGAATGTGCTGGGTCCGGTAGCTTCGCCTATTCCGAGGATCAAGGATAGATATCGGTTCCAATGCGTGGTAAAATATCGTGGGGAGGCGTCCGCTTCCCGTATTGTGGCCAAGGTTCTGGATGAATTTGCCGAGAGGACGACGAAAGATAAGCTGACGATCAGCGTGGACGTCGATCCTCAAATGCTCATGTAGTCCGCGTGTTCCGGAACGGAAAGCCCGGTGTAAGACGGAACCGGATGGATGTCCGTGCCGATATGCGTATATAAGCGGCGGGAAACTCATACGGATCTCTTAAACCCATTCAAGGGCTGTAAGGCCCTTACCCTCATAGAATGACTTTAAAGAAAGCAGGTGGATGGAATGGCCATTCGCATGATTGTTAAAGAAGGAGACTCTGTGCTGCGGGAAACCGCCAAACAGGTAACGAAATTTAATTCCAACCTCCATAAGCTGCTCGACGATATGGCGGATACGATGTACGATGCGCCGGGCGTCGGCCTGGCCGCTCCGCAGGTGGGCATTCTCAAGCGTGTCATCGTTATGGACGTGGGAGACGAGAACGGACTGATCGAGATCGTTAATCCGGTCGTTGTCGAACAAAGCGGCGAGCAGATCGGACCGGAAGGCTGCCTGAGTATTCCGGGCCTCGAAGGAGAGGTTAAGCGTCCGTTCAAGGTAAAAGTGAAAGGCCAGGACCGCAACGGCGAAGAGTTCGAGCTTGAAGGCGAAGAGCTGCTGGCCCGCTGCATCATGCACGAAGTGGACCACTTGAACGGTGTCCTGTTCACGGATCTGGCGATCCGTCTGTACCGCCCTGAACTCGAAGAGAAAGAGGAACGCTGACCGTGAAGCTGATTTTTATGGGAACCCCGGATTTTGCGGTTCCTTCCTTAAGGGCGCTTATCGAGGGCGGTTACGAAGTGGCTGCCGTCATAACACAGCCGGATCGGCCGAAAGGGCGCAAGCGCGTGCTGACGCCGCCTCCCGTCAAAGTGGAGGCCGAGAAGCACGGCATCCCGGTGTTTCAACCGGAGAAGCTGCGCACGTCCGACACGGTCGATGAAATCCGGAGAATTTCTCCGGACCTTATCGTGACGGCCGCATACGGCCAGATTCTGCCCAAGGCGGTACTCGATATTCCGCGTTTGGGCTGCATCAATATCCATGCCTCCCTTCTGCCGAAGTACAGGGGGGGCGCTCCGATTCACCATGCGATTATACAGGGCGAGCAGGTGACGGGCGTTACCATCATGTACATGGCGGTAGGGCTGGATACGGGAGATATGATCAGCAAGGTTGAAGTTCCGATCGGGGACGACGATACGACCGGCACGATGTTCGACAAACTTAGCCTGGCGGGAGCGGAGCTGCTTAAGCGTACGCTGCCCGAACTGATCGCGGGTACGGCCCGGGCTGTTCCGCAGGATGATTCCCAAGCGATATATTCGCCGAATATCAACCGCGAAGACGAGAAAATCGACTGGAACCGGTCATCCAAGGATATCTGGAATCTGGTTCGCGGATTAAATCCTTTTCCGGGCGCTTATACAACCTGGAACGGGGAAATCCTGAAAGTATGGGTGTGCAAAAAGCCCGAAGACCTCGCGTCAGGCGCGGATAGAACGTCTGAAGGCTCGACCGGAGCAGGGCTTAAGCCAGGCACGGTTATCGGAGCGGACGAAGACGGGATCGTAGTGGCTACGGGCGACGGAAGCCTGAAACTGCTGAATGTCCAGCCTGCCGGTAAGAAGGCCATGGAAGCGGCTCAGCTTGTACGGGGAAGCTCCATCGTGAAAGGGACCGTTTTGGGTGAATAGCAGACGCGTGGCACGTAATGCGCAGGAATTTTCGGTGAATGACCGACGGTTCCTGCGTTTTTCCGTAAACGATGCATAAGTCCCTGCCAAGCGATGATTCTAAAGCAGGAGCCGCATACGTACGATTTTAATAAGCAAAGGATGTGTGCAAGTCCCGTGAAAAAAAATGTGCCGGATAACCGGAAGGGACAAGCCGGGGGCGATAGAGGTCCGGCAAGCCGTTCTCAGACCGACCGGAGAAACAACCAGGCCGCAAAGCCGAAACGTGAGCATGTAAAAAAATCGGCGCGCGACGCCGCGCTCAGCGTATTGACAGGCGTCGAGGAAGCGGGTTCCTACAGCAACCTCAAGCTGAATCAGATCCTGCGCGAAGCGGATCTCCCGCGTCCGGATGCCGCTCTGGCTACGGAAATTGTGTACGGAACGATCCAGAGACGGAATACAATCGACTATTACTTGGCGAAACTGGTGACCAAGGGGCTCGGCAAGCTCCAGCCCTGGGTACGCAGTCTGCTCCGGATGAGCTTGTATCAGCTTCTGTATCTGGAGCGTGTGCCCGACCACGCGGTTGTCAGCGAAGCCGTTAACATAGCGAAGCGCCGAGGCCATCAAGGCATCTCCGGCATGGTCAACGGCGTGCTGCGCAGCGCTATCCGCCAGCGTGCGGAGCTGACGCTTCCGCAAGGGATGACGGACGCCGAGCGCATTTCGCTCGAGCATTCCCATCCCGAGTGGCTGGTCCGGCGCTGGATCAAGCAGTACGGGGCCGAAGCGTGCGAGCGCATCTGCAAGGCGAACAACGAGCCGCCGCACGTCAGCATCCGCACGAATGAGCGCCGCCAGTGTCATGACGCGCTGCTGGAACAGCTTCGGCTGGGCGGATTTGACGCCGAGCCTTCGGCACTGTCGCCCGCCGGCATCGTCGTATCCTCGGGCGGAAACATGGCGCTGACGCCGGGCTTCGGCCAGGGCGACTACTCCATCCAGGACGAAAGCTCCATGCTCGTTGCCGAAGCGCTTCAGCCGGAGGCGGGCATGACCGTCCTGGACTGCTGCGCCGCTCCGGGCGGCAAAACGGCGCATATCGCCGAGAAGATGGACGACACCGGCACGGTGTGGGCCTGCGACCTGCATCCTCACAAAAAGCGGCTGATCGACGAACAGGCCCAAAGGCTGGGCCTGAAGTCGGTCCGCACCTTGGTGAAGGACGCCAGGGAGCTTGCCGGTGAATTCGAGCCGGCCTCGTTTGACCGCATCCTGCTTGACGCACCCTGTTCGGGCTTCGGCGTCATTCGCCGGAAGCCCGACCTGAAATGGGGCAAGCGGGAGGAGGACATCGCCGGGATCGCGGCCGTCCAGCAGAGCATTCTGGAGGCTGTTCACGGTCTGCTCAAACCCGGCGGGGTGCTTGTCTACAGCACATGTACAATCGAGCGGACGGAAAACGAGGACGCGGTAGCCCGCTTCCTGGAGGCCCATCCGGAGTTTGTCCTTGATCCGATTCCGACAACGGGCTGGCCGGAATCCGCGCCTCTGGAGCAGGCGGCTTCGGGCATGATCTCGATTATGCCGGACCGGTACGGGACGGACGGCTTCTTTATCGCCCGGATGCGGCGCCTCGCGTAAGCTGCGGATAATCAGAAGCGGGACGGGTGAGCGGCAGCCTCGGTTCGGCATCGCGATGTCGTTCGGGGAGGAGGCGCCTTCAGGCTGTTCTCCCTCTGCCGCCCGGATGAATCCGCTAAACGCTCCGGCCGCAGCTCCGCACGTCAGGCGTGGGGCAGTTCCTTCCGCTGCCTTCAATCAAACCAGGCTCGCCCGTCGAGTTAGTGTGTTTAGCCGTGTTTTATGCTAAAATAGGAAGGATTCGGCCGTAAAACCCATTTTTTTATTTGGAAATAAGTTAGGTGTGATTACTGTGAAAAATAAAACCTTGCAAGTAGATAAACCCTTTGTGTACGACTACAGTCTGGAAGACTGGAAGCAGTGGACCGAGGAGAACAAAGAGCCGGCCTTCCGCGCCGGACAGATTTTCGACTGGCTATATGTGAAACGTGTCACGGACTTTGAGGAAATGACGAATTTGTCGAAGGCGCTTCGCGAGAAATTGAAGGCCGGCTTTTCCTTCGTCACGCTGACCGAAATCGCCAAGCAGCAGTCGAAGGACGGAACGGTGAAGTTCCTGTTCGAGCTGGCGGACAAAAACGCGATCGAGACCGTCATCATGAAGCACAGCTACGGCAACAGCGTATGTGTGACGACTCAGGTCGGCTGTCGGATCGGCTGCACGTTCTGCGCCTCCACACTCGGCGGATTGAAGCGTGATTTGCGCGCGGGCGAAATCGTCGCCCAGATTGTCAAAGCGCAGCAGCTCCTCGATGCGACGGGAGAGCGCGTGAGCTCCATCGTCATCATGGGAATCGGCGAACCGTTCGAGAACTACGATGCGATGATGAAGTTTTTAAACATTATGATTCATCCGAAGGGTCTGAATATCGGCCAGCGCCACATCACCGTTTCGACCAGCGGTATCGTGCCGAACATTTACCGGTTTGCGGACGAGGATACGCAGATCAATTTGGCGATTTCCATCCATGCGCCCAATGATGCGCTCCGTTCCAAGCTAATGCCGGTTAACCGCCGGTTCCCGTTCGCCGATCTGATCGAGTCGTGCAAATATTACATGGCTAAAACGGGCCGCCGCATCACGTTTGAGTACGCTCTGATGGGCAACGTCAACGACCAGGCCGAGCATGCCGAGGAACTCGCCGAAGTTCTGAAGGAACTGCCGATGTGCCACGTTAACCTGATTCCGGTCAATTACGTGCAGGAGCGGGATTACGTACGGACGACGCGCGACGATATTTTTAACTTCCAGCGCATTCTGGAACGTAACAAAATCAACGCAACCATACGCCGTGAGCAGGGCAGCGACATTGCCGCCGCCTGCGGACAACTGCGGGCCAAGCATATGGAAGCGAAATAACGGAGTGAAATGCGGATGAAAATGGTGAGTGTGACGGATACCGGCCGGGTCCGGTCCGTAAATGAAGACAGAGCCGTTATTCAGCATGACGTCGGAGGGTATTCCCTGGCCATTGTGGCCGACGGAATGGGCGGTCATCAGGCGGGCGACGTCGCCAGCCAAATGACGATCGATATCATCCGGGAAGAACTCAAATCGCTGAGTTCCTCGATGTCGGTCGAAGAGTGCAAGCTTGCCGTAAAGGAAGCGATTCGTTCGACCAACCGCAAGGTGTTCGAATATGCCTCCGCCAGGGAAGAGCTTCAGGGAATGGGGACGACCGTCGTCGTTCTCCTGGTATCCGGACAGCTGGCCATCCTGGGGCATATCGGAGACAGCCGCGCTTATAAAATTAGCGGGCCCTCTATTCTTCGTTTGACGGAGGATCATTCTCTGGTGAACGAACTTTTGAAGAACGGCCAGCTGACCCCGGACGAAGCGGAGCGCCATCCGCGCCGCAACGTACTTACCCGGGCACTGGGGACGGAGCCGGATGCGCAGCCGGACGTTCAGCATCTGAGCCTGGAGAGCGGAGATATTCTCCTTCTTTGCAGCGACGGACTGAGCGGAATGGTCGATGACCAGACGATCCTGTCGATCGTACGCGGAGAATCCGAATTGGAAGCCATGGCTCAGAGCCTGCTTCAGGCTGCTCTGGATGCGGGCGGAGACGACAACGTCACGATCATTCTTGCATCGGGAGACTCAGGACCCGCTTCGGGAGGGGATCCCGCATGATTGGAACGAAGCTGGGTGGCCGCTATGAAATTCTGGAACGCATAGGCGGGGGAGGAATGGCCCTTGTTTACAAAGGGCTCGATATCCTGCTCCACCGCAAGGTGGCCGTCAAAATGCTCCGCCAGCAGTACGTGAACGACGAGGAGTTCATCCGCCGTTTCCGCCGGGAAGCCCAGGCGGCGGCATCGCTTTCCCATCCCAACGTGGTCAGTATTTACGACGTGGGTCAGGAAGGTGATCTCCATTACATCGTGATGGAGTATATCGAAGGAAAGACGCTGAACGAAATTATCAAAGAGCGGGCCCCGCTGCCTGTCGAGGAAGCGGTTCATTATGCGGCCCAAATCTGCGATGCTCTGGAGCATGCGCATCATAACGGAATTATTCATCGGGACATTAAACCCCATAATATTCTGATCGGAAAAAACGGCCGCGTTAAAGTGACGGATTTCGGAATCGCCCGGGCGGCTACTTCTTCTACGATCACACAGACGGGCTCCGTCGTCGGCTCGGTTCACTATTTCTCGCCGGAGCATGCCAAAGGAACCAATACGGGAGAAAAGTCGGACCTGTATTCACTTGGGATCGTGATGTATCAAATGTTGACGGGCGAGCTTCCGTTTCACGGCGAAAGCCCGATCAGTGTGGCTTTGAAACATTTGCAGGAAGATGCCGAGGATCCAAGACGGATTAATCCGATGATTCCGCAAAGTCTGGAGAACATCATTCTCAAAGCGGTGCGCAAAAAGCCCGATGAGCGGTACCAGTCCGCCCGCGCCATGATGGAGGATCTGGAAACCTGTCTTCAACCCGAACGCCGCAACGAGCCTAAAATAAGCTTCCATCACGACGATCATGACGATGACGAGAACACACTCGTTCTCCCTGCCATCCGTCCTAATCAGCAGGTGCAAATATTCGATGACGAAGATGATGAGGAGGAAGCGGCGGTCCCTGGCAAAACGGAGTCCGCAGCATCCAAAACGTCCCCGCCGCCGAAGAAAAAGAAAAAGACAGGCCTGTGGATCACGATACTCGTCCTGGTCGCTCTGCTGCTGGCCGGCGCCATTTATTACGTGCAGGGGAAAGTAGTCGTTGCCGAGGTTCCGGTCCCTAACGTCAAAACGGATACCCTGCAGAAAGCCCAGGAAAAGCTGACCGCCGCCAAACTCGGTTACGAAGTGGAAGAGGTCGCCGACCCGCAGCCTGCGGGAATCGTTATCGACCAAAATCCGCAGGCGGGGATGAAAGCCAAAGAGCAGACGAAAGTCAAACTCAAGGTCAGCAAAGGGCCTGAATTAAAGAAAATGATTTCGGTGGTCAATCACAACGTGGATGACGCTAAGACTCAACTGATCCAGGGGCTCGGTCTCAAGGAGGATCAAATCTCCATTACGTACCGGTACTCCGAAGACCAGGAAGCGAACACGGTTCTGGAGCAGACCCCGCGCGAAGGCGAAGACCTGAATCCGGCGGCAGCCGCAGTCAAGCTGATCGCGAGCAAAGGCAAAGAAACGATCAAGATGCCGGCTCTTGTCGGCCTGTCGAAGGAAGAAGCCATCAGCCGGATTTCCGTCAGCAAGTTAAAGGTGGGAGCCGTCACCGAAGAGCCCAGCTATAAAGTAGCCAAGGGCAAAGTTATCAAGCAGTTCCCATACGAGCCGGATAACGACGTTCCCGTCGGCCAGGCCATCGGTTTGATCGTAAGCTCCGGTATGCCGCAGGAAGCGGGTCAGATGATTGTCAACGTACCGCTGATTCCTTCGTCAGAAGGAAAGAAATCCACGTTCAAGGTGCTTGTGAGCGACGCCCAGGGCGACAACCGCGAATACCGGACCGAGACCATCTCCTCGCCGTCGGCAGTCGATGTTAAAGTGATCGTGGCGCCGGACAAAAACGCCGTCATTACCGTCAAGGAAGACGACAAGGTCGTAAGCGTCACGACGCGGACCTACCAGGATTTCTTGAACCAGCAGTCCGGCAGTCCCTCGCCTACACCGACTCCTCCGCAGACCGGAGGACAGACTTCGATGCAGCCGTACGGAGGCTCCAAGCTTATTTCCAGCGGCGGAGAAGAGAAGGGCAAAGGCAAGGATAAGGACAAAGACAAGGACAAGGACAAGGACAAGGACAAGGATAAAAACAAAGATAAAGATGACTAGAACCGACATCGGGATTCGAAAAGGAGGACGAGAACCGCAATGCCCCAAGGTTTGATCGTAAAAGCGCTCAGCGGGTACTACTATGTCCTACCGGAGGGAAGCCGGCTCGGCTCCGATTCTCTCGTGCAGTGCAGGGCCAGAGGCGTTTTCAAGAAAAGAGGGATTTCACCGCTGGTCGGCGACCGGGTAAAGTACGAAACGACGGAGAACGGCGAAGGAACGGTGACGGAGATCGACCCGCGGACATCCGAAATGATTCGCCCGCCTATCGCGAACGTGGACACGGCTATGCTCGTCTTCTCGGTTGTGGAGCCGGATCTGAACCTGCAGCTGCTGGATAAGTTTCTCGTCCACATCGAGAATACGGGACTGCATGCCGCTATTTGTTTGACCAAAGCGGATCTGGTTGATCTTGCGGACGACTCTTCCGAAGAGAGTGCCGCTGAAAGTGCGGAAGAGGGCGAAGCTGTTCAAACAACGGCTTCATCCGCTTCCGCCGGCCTTGTCGCCACGCCCGACTGGCTTACCGACGCGGTCGAGCTGTACCGCAAGATCGGTTACCCCGTCATGCTGACGAGCTCGCGGCAGGGTGAAGGCGTCGACCAGGTTGCGGAATACCTGGACGGCAAAATCAGCGTATTCGCCGGGCAGTCAGGGGTCGGCAAATCGTCCATGCTGAATGCGATCGTGGCGGGTCTGGATCTTCAGACCAACGAGATCAGCCACCGGCTGGGCCGGGGGAAGCATACGACGCGTCATGTGGAATTGATTTCGCTCGCCAAGGGCGGATATGTCGCGGACACGCCGGGCTTCAGTCAGCTTGACTTTGTCGAACTGGAAGCCGAAGACCTCGGGTCCTGCTTCCGCGAGTTCCAGTCTTATGCCGAAACATGCAAGTTTCGGGGCTGCCTGCATCTTCACGAACCGGGCTGCAAAGTCCGCGACGCCGTGGAGCAGGGAGAAATCGCCGCAAGCCGCTACGAGCATTATTTACAGTTTTTGCAGGAAATGAAAGAAAAAAAGAGGAGGTACTAAGATGCTGCGCATAGCTCCATCCATTCTGTCCGCCGACTTCGCCAAGCTTGGCGAAGAAATTCGCGAGGTTGAGAAAGCGGGCGCCGACTGGATACATGTAGACGTCATGGACGGTCACTTCGTGCCGAACATCACGCTGGGCCCTCCTATCGTATCCGCGATCCGGCCTCATACGTCCCTGCCGCTCGATGTACACTTGATGATCGAGCAGCCCGAAAGATATATCGCAGACTTTGCCAAAGCGGGCGCAGATTTGATCTCCGTGCATGTGGAGACGTGTCCGCACCTTCACCGCACGCTTCATCAGATCAAGGAGCACGGGGTCAAGGCCGGAGTCGTCCTGAATCCCGCCACTCCTTTGTCCGCTATCGAGCATGTGCTGGAAGAGTATTTGGACCTGGTCCTCATCATGACCGTTAACCCGGGCTTCGGAGGGCAGTCGTTTATACCGGGCATGCTTTCCAAAATCCGCGACCTTCGCGGCAAGCTCCGGGAGCGTGAACTGGATCACGTGGAGATCGAAGTGGACGGCGGGATCAACGAAAAGACCGCGCCGCTGGTCGCCGAGGCAGGCGCCACGATGGCGGTTGCCGGCAATGCGGTGTTCGGCCGCCCCGACCGCGCGGAAGCGATCCGCCTGATCCGCGAATCCGCGGGAAATTAAAGCCCGCCGTAAGCGCCAACCGGCCGCTGCAGAGCGGACGTGTCATAAATCCCCCGGCGGGGGCATACACTTGGTTACGAGAATTTAAGCATTCTTGTAACCTTTTTTTTATGGGATAAAAGGATGTCAGGATGCCCACGCAGCAGGGGGAGTGAAAGCCGCGTTTTCGTTTTCGGGGCAAGCACATTTTCGGGCGTGTGCGAATATACTGGAACCGATGAGAGCGGTTTGCCGGCAATCATGAAGGAGGGGTAGAGGATGAAATTCTACACAGTCAAGCTGCCGAAATTTTTGGGCGGTTTTGTCAAGGCTGTACTTAACACGTTCAGCAAAAATTAATAGCCACAGCCGTTGCGCCTGTTAAAAGGCACGAAAAAAAGCACCTGTTACGGTGCTTTTTGTCTTTTCGCTAAAGCGATTGTTATACGCGTTCTACTTTGCCGGATTTCAGGGCACGGGTGCTGACGTAAACGCGCTTCGGTTTGCCGTCCACCAGGATGCGTACTTTTTGTACGTTAACGCCCCATGTACGCTTGTTTTTGTTGTTCGCGTGGGAAACATGGTTTCCGGACTTCGGGGATTTGCCAGTAATATAGCATTTGCGAGACATGAATGACACCTCCTTATAAGTATACGAAACTGCCAGCATGGCAAGCCTAAACCTAACACACAGCAAGGCAGCTTTTGTTAGCATGTGGCTCGTCGGCCTGTTTAAGTTCAGGGCATCGGTTTGCTTCGTTCTACCGCATTCAATAAACACACTTAAATATAATAGCACAGCGAAAAAGAGATAGTCAACGAATAGGCACCATTTTTGTCATTTATTTATTCCATAGGTTATAGTACAATGAGGATTAGTCCTATTGACCCTTTTTGAAGGAGTTGGTATTTTCATGCCAATCGAGGTAAGCAACGAATTAGGTAAAATTCATGTAACCGATGAAGTGATCGCCGTACTTGCGGGTTCCGCCGCATTGGATTGTTACGGTCTGGTCGGTATGGCTTCGCGCAAACAATTAAAAGATGGCATTGCAGAATTGCTCGGACGGGATAATCTGGGACGTGGTGTGGAAGTTCGCCGCGAACAGGACCGCGTAGAGATTGATCTATACATTATTGTAAGTTACGGAACCAAAATATCCGTGGTGGCGCATAACGTCCAGACCAAAGTGAAGTATGTATTAAATGAAGTAGTGGGTCTGCATGTAGATGAAGTTCACATATTCGTTCAAGGGGTTAGGGTATCCCGGTAATCAGGAAGGAGAATACCATTGAGTAAGCGCTTTAACACAATAAATGGAAATGATTTTATGCAGATGGTGTTTGCTGGAGCTGACAACCTTCGCAGAAATGTGGACAGGGTGAACGGTCTGAACGTTTTCCCGGTCCCTGACGGAGATACCGGAACGAATATGAACCTGACGCTTACGTCGGGTGTAGAAGAACTGAAACGCAAGCCGTCCGCACATATCGGCAAAGCGGCGGAAGCTTTGTCCAAGGGGCTGCTTATGGGCGCACGGGGCAACTCCGGCGTGATTCTGTCCCAGCTTTTCAGAGGATTCGCCAAGTATACGCATGATCTGGAAGAGATCGACGTGCAGCAGTTTGCCGCAGCTCTGCAGCAGGGCGTGGACACCGCATATAAAGCGGTCGTCAAACCCGTGGAGGGCACCGTGCTGACCGTTTCCAAGGAGGCGGCGAAGCATGCCGTTGCCTCGGCAAGACGCTGTGCGGACGTCACGGAGCTTGTGGAAGAGGTGCTGAAGCAGGCGAGCGAAACCCTGTCCAGAACGCCGGACATGCTTCCCGTCCTGAAGCAGGTAGGCGTAGTCGACGCGGGCGGACAGGGCCTGGTCTGCATTTACGAAGGATTCGTTTCCGCGCTGAACGGCGTGCAGCAGGAGGATACGTCCTCCTTTATCGTTGCGGATGCGCCCGTGCTGGGGCAGGCCGCCAAGGACAAGGACATTGCAACGCTTCAGCTCGCCCCCGAGGCCCATCACATGGACCGCACGGGTCCCGCGCAGCTTCATATGTCTACGGATGACATCGAATTCGGCTACTGTACCGAGTTTTTGCTGAAGGTCGTTCCCGGCAAGACGAAAGGCCTCGAATTCAACGAAATTAATTTCCGCAGCCAGCTCGGAAAGCATGGAGATTCGCTGCTGGTCGTGGCGGACGATGAGCTTGTCAAAGTTCATATTCATGCGGAATATCCCGGACAAGTCATGAATCTGGCCATGGAATACGGAGATCTGACCCGGATCAAAATCGAGAACATGCGCGATCAGCATTCGCATATCCTGGAAGAAGCGGCTGAGGTTTACGAGCGTGCCGCCGAAGAGGAAGCGCAGCGTTCGGTGGTGCCGGCCGCCAAAGAACTCAAACCGTACGGATTCGTAGCCGTGGCTCTGGGCCAGGGCATTACGGAGATTTTCACAAGCGTAGGCGTGGATGTCGTTTTGTCCGGCGGACAGACGATGAACCCGAGCACGGAAGACATCGTGAAGGCGACCCGGCAGATCGATGCGGAAACCGTGTTTATTCTGCCCAATAACTCCAATATCATCATGGCCGCGAAGCAGGCGCAGGATCTTGTGGAAGACAAGCGGATTATCGTCATCCCGACGAAGTCGATTCCGCAGGGCTTGGCCTCCATTCTGGCATTCCAGGAAAAAGCCGGCGCCGACGTCAACGAACAAACCATGAACGAAGCGATTCAAGGCGTCCGTTCCGGTCAGGTTACCTTTGCGGTTCGCGATACGTCCATCGACGGCATCGAAATCAAAGAAGGTCATTTTATCGGCATTGAGGACGGCAAAATCGTCGTATCCGAACAGGAGCTTGTCGAAGCGAGCCGGAAGCTTCTGGATCATATGATCCGCGATGCCGAGATCGTGACGATCCTGACGGGCGAGGATGCCGGCGACGAGCAGACGGAGCAGCTTACCGCCTATATCGAAGCTCAATATCCGAACGTGGAGATCGAGCTTCATCCGGGCGGACAGCCGCTGTACGCCTATATATTTTCCGTAGAGTAAGAGAGGGGTTTGCATATGAGCCACGTTCGTATTGTAACGGACAGCACGTCGGATATTCCGCAGGCTACCCGTGAAAAACTCGGTATTGAAATGGTTCCGCTCAAAATCCACCTCGACGGAGAAACCTACCTGGATGCGGTTACCCTGGGTGCGGAGCAGTTTTATCACAAGCTGGTCGCCGCTCACAGCATGCCGACAACCTCTCAGCCTTCGCCCGCGGAGTTTCTTGCGCTCTATGAGAAACTGCTGGCCGAAGATCCCGAGGTCAAAATTTTGTCCATCCATCTGTCGTCGGCCATGAGCGGAACGTACCAGTCCGCCCTGCTGGCCAAGTCGATGCTGGACCAGGAAGACCGCGTACAAGTGATTGATTCCAAATCGGCGTGTTACGGAATCGGCGCCCTTGTCGTGGCCGCCGCAGAAGCGGCCCGGGAAGGCAAAAGCCTGGAAGAATGCGCGGAAATCGTGCGGAAAATCCGCGAATCGTTCGTCATCTACTTCCTTGTCGACACGCTTGAATATTTGCAAAAAGGCGGCAGAATCGGCAAAGCATCCGCTTTGATCGGTTCCCTGCTCAACATTAAGCCGATTCTGTCCGTAGACCCCGAGGGAGAAATCGCTTCGGTGGATAAAGTACGCGGGCAGAAGAAGGCGATGGCCCGGATCATCGAAATGATGCGGCGGGACATTCCCGGCGGAGACATTCACATCAGCGTGGCACACGCGAACAACACGGAATCGGCGGAAGAGCTTTACCGCCTTATCGAGCAGAACTTTACGATCAAGAGCATGCAGTACATCACCATCGGTCCGGTTATCGGAACCCATGCGGGACCGGGAACCGTAGCTGCATTCGTGAGTCCGGCCTGACATGAATCTTAACGAAATTCCGGTTACGGAAGTCCGCGGAATCGGCGGACAGAAGGCCGAAGAACTGCAGGCCCTTGGCATTACCCGTGTTGCTCATCTGCTCGAGTACTACCCGTTCCGCTACGAAGATTACTCCATCCGTGATTTGACCCAGGTCAAGGACGGAGAGAAAATTACCGTGCAGGGCAAGATCATGTCCGAGCCTGTCCTGCAAAGATACGGCCGCAAAAACAGGCTTAGCTGCAAAGTGGTCATTGACCACTTTTTTGTTACCGCCGTCTGGTTTAACCGGCCGTTCCTCAAAGAACAGCTCGTTCCCGGGCGTGAAATTGTCCTGACGGGCAAGTGGGACCAGCGCCGTCACCAGATGACGGTTTCGGATTCCGAATTTCCCGATAGGGGAACTTCCAAGACCGGCACTTTGCAGCCGGTCTATTCCGTTGGAGGCTCCCTTACCCAGCATTTTATGCGTAAGGCGACGGCTCAGGCTCTTACCCAGTACAGCGCCATGATAAGCGAAATCATCCCCGCGGAGCTGCTGCGCAAATACCGCTTGCTGCCCCGCAGAAGAGCCATGGAGATCATCCACCGTCCCGAGGGGACGGAGGACGGGAACGAGGCCCGGCGCCGGATGGTGTACGAGGAGCTGTTCCTGTTTCAGCTCAAAATGCACGCCTTCCGGGCTATTACCCGGAACCGTGCCGACGGGCTCGCGCAGCAGGTGGATCTCCCGAAGGTGCGCGCCTTCGTGCGCGGCCTGCCGTTCACGCTGACGCCCTCGCAGAAGAAGGTCATCGCGGAGATCCTGCAGGACATGCAGGAGCCTTACACGATGAACCGCCTGCTTCAGGGCGATGTCGGAGCGGGCAAGACGGTCGTTGCAGCGGCGGCGCTCTACGCGACGGTAACGGCCGGCTGTCAGGGCGCACTGATGGTGCCGACGGAGATCCTTGCCGAACAGCACAACCGCTCGCTGACGGCCATGTTCGAGCCCTACGGGCTGCAGGTCGCCCTGCTCACCGGAAGCACGACCGCCCGCCAGCGGCGGGAGCTTCTCGCGTCGCTGCAGATGGGCATGCTCGACATTCTGGTCGGCACGCATGCCCTCATCCAGGAAGACGTCTTCTTCCGCAAGCTGGGGCTTGTCGTCACCGACGAGCAGCACCGGTTCGGGGTAAACCAGCGCAGCATTCTGCGGCGCAAAGGAATGAACCCCGACGTGCTGACGATGACGGCGACGCCGATTCCCCGGACGCTGGCGATTACCGCGTTCGGCGATCTTGACGTCTCGACGCTCCGGGAGCTTCCGAAGGGGCGCAAACCGATCAAAACGTATTGGGTGCGTCACGAGATGTTCGACCGGGTGCTCGGCTTTATCCGCCGGGAAGCGGATGAGGGCCGCCAGGCTTACGTGATCTGCCCGCTGATCGAGGAGTCGGAGAAGCTGGACGTGCAGAACGCGATAGACGTACATGTCCAGCTTCAGCAGGCGTTCCCCGATCTGAAGGTCGGGCTGCTTCACGGGCGGATGACCGCGGCCGAGAAGGACGAGATCATGCACCGGTTCAAGGACGGCGAGATCCACACGCTCGTATCGACAACGGTCATCGAGGTCGGTGTGGACGTCCCGAATGCGACACTGATGGTTGTATACGACGCGGACCGGTTCGGCTTGTCGCAGCTGCATCAGCTGCGGGGCCGGGTCGGGCGCGGGGAGCACCAGTCGTTCTGCGTCCTGATAGCCGATCCGAAAACCGAAGTCGGCAAGGAGCGGATGCAGGCGATGACGGATACGACGGACGGCTTCGAAATCGCCCGGCGGGATCTGGAGCTTCGCGGGCCCGGAGATTTCTTCGGCACGAAGCAGAGCGGCCTGCCCGACTTCCGGATCGCCGACATGATGGTCGATTTCGAAACGATGGAGCTGGCCCGTGACGATGCGGCGGAGCTTGTGGCGCGGCAGGAGTTCTGGACGGCGGCGGAGTATATTCCGCTTCGCGACTTTCTCCAGCGGGAGCTTATTTTCGACGGAGATATTATGGATTGATCACGACTCAGACGAAAACCGATCGGCGGCTGCCGGTCGGTTTTTTTGTGCCGCGTGATGCTCTCGGTGTGTCTGTTCCCGGCGTCACATGTGTCATGTGGTTGACTGCTGTTCCCGCCGAAGTCGAATCGTTTCTTTGCCGCGCGAGTCAGCCGGGGTCCTGACGGAGACAGGAGCGGCCAGTGAACGTCCTTTTGAATGAGACTGAGATGAGAGTGCGACCCGCTGCCGGGACGGGCCGTAAGCTTTTCCACCCGCAAAATTCAGGCACATCCGGGCCGCTGCCGACATATGTTAGCAGGGATGGATAACGGGGAGGTGTTCAAGTGAGCTATCAGCAATATGGAATCGATCCGGCTCTGGTCGAACGCGTGAAATGGAAAATGAAAAACCCGGAAATTAAAGAACGCATTAAAAGGCTGCTGGAAGGGGTCACGAAGTACGATTTGCAAAACAGGCAGAAAGTCGCCGCTTTCGTCGCCCAGTTTTCCAAAGTGCTGGGCGAACCGCTTACCCAGGCCCAGTCGTCGTCTCTGATTGATTTTGTCATCGCCCAAAAAATCGACCCCAATAACACGTTCCACTTATTAAAGCTGTGGGGAATGTTCCGTTAAAAAGTGCAGGTTGCCCCTGCAAATGAATAGGCGCGGAAGGTTCCGTTATTTTTCGTGCCCATCTACAAAAAAACCGTCTATTCTTCGATAAAGAAGAAAGACGGTTTTTTTGTTTTTTCATTTTTTTTGCCGTAGATTTGTCCGAAAAGCCCTGCTTTAATCCTGGTATTCCGAGCAGTCATTCGGGATTTTACTTTGTCCCCGGAAACCGGACTTTCAATCGCCGATTCTGAGAATATCGTCAAAAGCGAGCCGGCGCACATTTCCCGGCACTTCAAGATGGATTTCCTGCTTCAGAGGGTCGATGCGCCGGACGATTCCGGTTATCTCCTCGTCCTCGAAAGGACCGTAAACCGTCAGGGTAAGCACTCGCCCCGTCGTTTTCGCTTGGGCCAGAAGACTGCCTATGCGCTGGCGCTCTTCGTCTTCCAGCGACGGGTGAGCTCGTCGGTTCAGTTCCCGCTGGTGGCGCAGGTAGGCTTCTTTGTGCTCGGGCAGCATCATGCGGGACGATTCATACAGGCCGTTTCCCTGAAGCTTCTTGCCTGTCTTGGAACCGGTCGAAGAAGAGTTCACTTGTAATGACCTCCGATCTTATGGGATCTGTCTTTGGCCTGACCGGCCGGAGTAGCGGAAACCGCACGCATAATGGCGGTGCTTCCGAACCGCTGCCGGATCGTATCCGTCGTACGCTCCAGAGCGATTTTGCGCTCCTCGTCTCCGAACATCAGCAGCTGGTACTGATCATCGGGCACGAGGTCTCCCAAGGTGACTCCGACCTTGCGCACGGGCAGGCCGTCCCAGTGCTTGCGGAACAGCAGCTGCGCCGTTTCGTAGACCGTATCGGTGAGCTGTGTCGGGTCCGCCAGCTTCATTTGGCGGTAAAAACCGCTCGGATGGTCGTAATCCGCGCCCTGACAGCCGACGGAGACCACCTGGCCCTGGCAGCCTTTGGCCCGGCAGCGCTGGCATACCAGCTCGGAGAGCTCGAGCAGCACGACTTTGATTTCCTCGGCGGTCGCATAGTCGCGGGGCAGCGTCATCTGATGGCCGACGGCCTTCTGCCCCTCGTGAGTCTGAGGGGTTACCGGAGAAGGATCGATGCCGTTAGCTACCCGCCAGATGACTTCTCCGTTGATTCCCCAGCGGGCGCGCAGACGGGCCGGAGAGGTCCTTGCCAAGTCGCCGACGGTAAGGATGCCCATGCGGTTAAGATGCCGGGTCATCCGGGAGCCGATCAGGTACGTTTTACTGACGGGCAGCTCCCAGAGACTGGCGATTTCGCTTTTGGGCAGCTCGTAGATGCCCTCCCGGTTTTTCTTGGCGAAATTGTCGCAGGCCATTTTGGCGAGCACTTTATTTTCGCTGATGCCGACCCGCGTCCAAACGCCGGTTTCCTGCAGCACCTTTTGCTGGATATCTCTGGCGATTTCGACGGGAGCGCCGAAGAGATGCAGGCTCCCCGTCACATCAAGGTACTGTTCATCAATGCTGAACGGCTCCACGAGATCGGTGTACGTTTGAAGAATGGCCGTAATCTGCATGGAGACTTTAATGTACTCTTCCATGCGGGGGCGGATGACTACGGCTTCGGGACATTTCCGGAGGGCTTCGCCCAGCCTTTCGGCCGTTGTGACGCCGTGCGCTTTAGCGAGGGGGCAGGCTGCCAGAATAATCCCGGAACGGCGGGCGGGATCGCCTGCTACGACGACAGGCTTATCGCGGTATTGGGGATGGGCGGCTTTTTCCACGGATGCGTAAAAAGACTGGCAGTCCGCCAGCATAATTACACGTTTGCCTTGCTCAGGGAAGGCGGTCATCGGTAACACCTGCCATTTTGTCGGAATGAGAAAGTCAATTTGAATAAAGGGAACTTGTGTTCGTGTCTGATTCAAACATACACGAACATTCATTCGGTTAACAACCGGTAATGTTTGCCTGCCCGGTGTTTGCGGTGTCGGGCCCGGCGGCAGGATCCAGGTACACCTCCAGCGCGGTAACGATTTCGGCGCGGATCAGCCGCCACAGCAAAGAAAACCGATGGTGATACCCGCGGCATATGTAAGCGACGTTCAACCCTTCTGTGGTGCGCCTTTCCTCGTAAATCCGGATGCCCCGACGGCGGAACTGCTTGCGCAAAAAAGCCATGTCGGCAGTGACGCGATCTTGGATCAGGCGAAGATGGCCGATCAGCGGTTCCGGAAGTTTGCCGGAGCTTTCCAGCAGCGAAATGTTTTTTTCCAGTACGTCTAACAGAACCGGAAGCAGCACATACCGCTTAACGAGCAACGAATCGTCACGGGTTTGCAAAGGCGGCTGCATGATGTCTCACTCCTTGGGTATGGAAACATACGTTCTTATGTAGTATATTCAGGATACCGAACATATATTCGATTTTCAAGAAGAGAATTATTTGGAATTTTTGAGTGGAATTGGCCGCTTTAGCGCTCCTTTTGCATACAGGGGTAAAAAAGAGATCAGGCACAATAAAAAGAGAGTAATAAGTCATTTGATTGGGAGAGTGGACGCATCTTGCGAACATATACGTACCGGCGGCTTCTGTTGGCTCTGCTTCGCAATTATCTGATCGGCTCCGCCATTGCGGTGCTGGGAGTAGGCAGCGTTCTGATCTATTCCACACTGCGGGCGACGAGCCGCGAAATGTCCGTCATGCTGGTTATCTTAGGTGTTTCGCTCTTTGTGATGATAGTGGCCGAACTGACCGTATTTGCCCGTCAGATGAGACCGGTCCGCACGGTTTTTCTCAAACATAGTCCCGCTCTCGACGAAATAAAAGAAGCTTACATACGTCTTCACCGGCTCCCGGTGCTGGCGGTCAAACGGATTTTCGGACCGCACTTGTTCGGAATGGTTCTGCCTGCCGTCGCACTGGCTGCAGGTGCGATCCGTATGGGGATGCTGGAGATCAGTTATTTTGACCTGACGCTCGCCGTTCTCGGCGCTCTGCTTGTGGCGTGCATGCATGCGATGATTGAATTTTTTCTGACCGCCTATTCCATCCGCCCGGCGCTCCGGCATTCGCACGATCTTGCCCGGCGCCTGCACGGCGCGGAGGTGTCTCTGGACGGCAGAGTGTTGTTTTCGATCCGGAAAAAGTTCCAGTGGAGCGCGTTTCTGATCGGTGCCTTCCCGCTTTTTCTGTATTATTTGACCGTTCAGCTTCGTCTGGTCCGGGAGGATACGTCTTTGCTGAAGGATTACTGGAATTGGGATGCCGCGATTATTCTGCTCGGCATTCTGTTCGCTTCGCTGGGCGCCTGGCTGCTTTCCCGGGATATCGAGCATCCCATCGGCCAAATCCACAAAGTCATGGGAGAAGTCCGGGCCGGAAATCTGGCTATCTATGCGCCGGATCTTTATCCCGACGAGTTTTCGCGCCTGGTGGCGGGCTTTAATCACATGGTGGAAGGACTCCGGGAGCGGGACCGGATCAACCACGAGTTGATTTCGGGCTATTTTGCCGCGCTGGCCGCCGCGCTGGATGCCAGAGACGCGTACACGGCCGGACACTCCGAAAGGGTCGCGGGCTATTCCGTCCGGATCGGCAGCCTAGCCGGGTTCTCCGAGCACGACCTGGAGGAACTGCGCAAAACGGCGCTGCTGCATGACATCGGCAAAATCGGAATCAGCGACACCGTGCTGTTAAAAGAGGGGAGGCTCACGGACGACGAGTTTGCCCAAATTCAGATGCACCCCGCGCTGGGAGAACGAATCCTGCGGCAGATCGAGCCGCAGAGCGTGATGGCTCCGTTCCTGCCGGGAGTCCGTTCCCATCACGAGCGGTTTGACGGCCGGGGTTATCCGGACGGTCTCAAAGGCCTGGATATTCCGCTTTTCGGCCGAGTAATTGCCATTGCCGACGCTTATGACGCAATGACCTCGGACCGCCCCTACCGCAAAGGCATGTCCGCGGAGAAGGCGCTGTCCATTTTGAAAGAAGGAAGGGGCGCGCAGTGGGACCCGCACTTCGCCACCTTGTTTATCGGCTGGCTGGAAGAAGGCGGGCCGGATAAATCCGCCGGAGCCGAAAGAACGCGCGAACATGCAGGCTGATTTGCGGGAAAGCGGAAGCCGGAAGGCAGAAAGCGGAAAACGGAAAACGGAAAACGAGGCTTCCGCACGGATGCCGAAAGAACGAAAAGACACATGCACTTTCCGCCCGGCGGATGGGATGTGTCTTTTTGATACACGAGTACCTGCCGGACACGACAGATTGTTGTTTCTAATGAAAGAGATGCCCAGAATTTGGTCCCCGCGGCCGTTTCGCTTTTTATTTGAATTCAACCCGCCGTTGTATTAGGCTGTACATAACTTGTATGAATAAGGAGGAAATGTCCATGTGCGGACGGTATACGATCACGGTAACGGTGGAGGAGCTTATGGCCCGCTTCGGCCTTTTCGATGCGCCGGGCATTCCTTATCATAGACCGAAATATAACGTAGCTCCCGGCCAGATGGTGCTTGCCGTCGTGAACGACGGCCGGAATAACCGGATCGGCGAGCTGAAATGGGGATTGGTTCCCGAGTGGGCCAAGGAAGAAAGCGTCGGCGCTAAAATGCTGAACGCCCGCGCGGAAACGGCGGCCGACAAACCCGCTTACCGCATCCCGCTGCGCCGCAAGCGGTGCCTTATCCCGGCTGACGGTTTTTACGAATGGAAGCGGGAGGGGGGACTTAAGCAGCCGATGCGAATCCGGTTGAAAGACGGCGGTTTGTTTGCGATGGCCGGCCTCTACGACACCTGGCTTTCGCCAGACGGCCGGCGCGTCAGCACCTGCACGGTGCTGACGACGGCGCCTAACCCGCTCGTGGCGGATATTCATGACCGGATGCCGGTCATTCTGCGGCGGGAAGACGAGCCTTTCTGGCTGGACCGGCAAGTTCAGGACCCCGCCGATCTGCTGTCATTGCTCCAGGCCTATCCAGCCTCAGAGATGGAGGCGTACCCGGTTTCGCAGCTGGTCGGGAACGTGCGCAATGACAGTCCGCAGCTGATCGAACCGATCGTGCCGCCGGACAGCCCCGTACAGGAAGGGTGGCTGCTGTAAGAAGCGGCCCGGGCAGGCCGGAAGAACCGCCGCAAACAAGCCGGAGCAAGTGCGGCAAATTTGAATCGGTCTGAACGGGCCCGCACAAGTCCGAACCGTGTAAATACCGTGCGGCGCAGCCGCTGTACAGTATCGGTCCTTGCGAAGAGCATGACTTTATACGGGAGCGCTCAGCTTGCCCGTTAAACAGCGAAAAAGCCGGGATCCTCATGTGAAGGATCCCGGCTTTTTCGATTGATTTTACTCCGCGGCGGGTTCGGATTTTCCGGCCGGCTCGGCTTTTTTCCGTTCGGTCAGTTTGATTGTCGGTACGGCAACCGTCAGCACGGCTCCCAGTACGATGAAAATCAGCGCGAACAAGTAGACGGAATGCAGAGAGGAGACGAGCGAATTTTTCAGAATCGGAGCAATGATCTTCAAGAACTCCGCGGGCATCTCCTTCATGGCTTCCGGGCTGAACAGGAACGTATACAGCCCTTGCGGATTCGTATGAATCATTTCCGTAAATTTGGCCACCAGTTCCTTCGCCTGTTCGGGAAGCTTTTGCAGCACGGGGACAAGCGTATCCGTCAACTGGTTGGTCGATTTATGGTTCATAATCGCCCCGAGGATGGTCATCCCGAACGTTCCGCCGATGGAACGGAAGAACTGGCTTGACGAGGTGACGACCCCTAGTTCCGATTTCGGGAACGATTCCTGGAGAACGAGGGTAAGGATCGGCATCACAAGCCCCATGCCAAGACCGATTACGAACATAATCAAGGTAGCGGTAAGCTTCGTCGTATCCATGCTCATCGTTGTCAGCAGAAGGAATCCCGCAGCCATCACGATCATGCCGATGCTGATCTGGACTTTCGGCCCGATTTTGTAGACGATCTGTCCGCCGATGATACTCGCGATGATCATGGTAATCATCATCGGGGTCATGATGGTGCCGGATGCCGAGGCGCTGACACCGACAACCCCCTGCATGAAGAGAGGCACGAAAATAATGGCGCCGAACATGCCGATGCTCATCAGAAAGCCGATGCCGTTGAGCACGGTGAACGTACGGTTTTTAAACAATCGCACCGGAAGGATCGCTTCCTCCGTGCGGGATTCGATTATAATGAAAGCAGTGATGGCGATAACGGCGAGAACGAACAGGCCGATAATCTGCCAGGACAGCCACGGGTACTCGCTGCCCCCGAAGCTGAGACCGAGCAGGAGACTGACGACCCCGACAATCATGGTGAACATGCCGGCTACGTCGAACTTGACGGGCCCTTGTGCTTTGTGCTTGTTGAGGCCCATGGCGATAAAGATAACGGCGATAATCCCGACGGGCAGATTGATGTAGAACACCCATCTCCAGTTGAGGCCGTCCACGATCCAGCCGCCGATTTGCGGGCCGATTACGGAAGCTAGCCCGTAGAGGCCGCCGAAAACGCCCTGCCATTTGGCGCGCTCCTTGCCCGTGAACAAGTCTCCGATAATAATCATCGCCATCGGCATCATAATACCGCCGCCGATACCTTGGATGCCGCGGTACACGATAAGCTGGGTCATGCTGTCCGTCGTTCCGCAAAGCGCCGAGCTCGCCATGAATATGACAAGTCCCGTCACATAAATGACGCGGCGGCCCAGAAGGTCGGCCAGTTTACCGGCGATCGGCACAACCGCGGTGGAAGTCAGCATATAGGCGGTAGTCAGCCATGTCATATAACCGAGACCGCCGAGTTCTCCGACGATCCGCGGCATAGCCGTGCCTACGATCGTTCCTTCCAGGGCTCCGAAAAGCATGGCGATAATCAGACCCGCTATCAGCATGCCCCGGTGTTTGGTCATTTCTTGCCCGTGTTGCTCCAGTTTAAGTGGTTCTCCCATTGTTTAAACTCCGTTTCTTTATGGTTTGCAGCATTTTCCGTTGTTATCATCTTCGTTTCCGGCGATATTTTGCAGCTTCTCGGAAATTTTCATCAGCGACTCCAGCTCGTCCGGGTCAAGCCGTGAATAATACTGTTTAATGACTTCGAAGGATTTAAGCTTCGCTTCTTTGAGCACGCCCTGTCCGTGTTCCGTAAGGGATACCATTACGACACGGCGGTCGTTCTCATCGTGATGCCGGACGACAAGCTTGTTCTGTTCCATCCGGTCGATCATGACGGTAATGGCGCTGGGCTTCACTTCCATCATTTCAGCCAACTGGGTGATTTTACCCGGCCCGGTCTCCGAGATCCAGTTCAGTACGTGAAATTGCGGGCCGGTCAGTCCCATTTCTTTAAAATGAGAAATCTGAGGCCCGATCCGTCGGTAAAAGGACATCGTAGCCCGCAAAATCCGGGCTACGTAATCTTCGTTATCAAGCACGGAAGATAGTCTCCTCCTTTCAGCTTCGTAAAATTATTTTCACTAGTCATTATTTAAACTATATAAATATTAAGCTGTGTATATAAAAAAGTCAACAATCATGCTGTTAGCAAAAAACGGAGCGCTCTCCCGGAAAAGAAGCAAAACGCTATCCCGATGTGATACAATGAAAAGAGCAGGTATAGTTGCGGAGGGTGTAGATGAGAACGACGATAAACCAACACAGAAAACCGGTATGGATCGGCTCCCTGCTGGGCCTGTTGACCGCCTGCATCCTAATCGGACAAGCGTACGCTTTTCTTTGGACGGAGCAGCAGAAGGCAAACAGCCGGAACCATCTGTTCTGGGATTCGTATTTAAACGCCATGTATGGTGTCGATAAAAATTGGTCTTCCGTAATTAAACAGTTAAAAGAAGATTCAGACCCGCAGCGCTTGGCCGGAGAAGCCGGTCTTCGCTTGTACAATGCCGATCAGAAGCTGCTCTTCGACGCGGCTGCTTCGTCTTCTTCCGATAAGGAAGACCCTGCAGCCGGCCGCATTGACCTGCGAACCGTTAAGGACGGCAGCCGGACTCTGGGTTATTATAGTTTGCCCGCCTCGCCATTTCATCATCCGGAGCCGCCGTTTTGGGCGGCCGTTGTGGCGGGCTCCCTGCTCGTCGGAGCTGCATCCGGTCTCTATCTGAAGCGGCGGGACAACCGGCTTCAAGCGGTGCTCGACCGTATCCTCTTCCGGCTTGCCGTTCTGGCGAGGGAAGACGGACCCGTGCTCTCCTTCAGGCGGGCCAAAGAAAACGGGGGCACGGACCTACACGCCAGAACGGCGGAAGCCGATGCCCTGCTTACGGGCATCGAGGACAAGCTGAGGCAGATGGAAACCGTGAGGCCGCGCATGGTCGCCGATCTGACCCAGGAGCTCAGGCGCCCGCTTACGGTGCTCCGCTCCAGCCTGGAGCAGGCGCAGATCGAAGAGAAGAGACTGACGACCGACAAGGCGGCGGTACTCTTCGAGGAAGTCAGCCGCATGTCGGCGCTCGTGAACGACATGCAGCAGCTCATGCTCGCCGAATCCGGCCATCTGGAGCTGGAGCGGCAGTGGTTCTCGCTGCGGGCGAGCCTCGATCCGCTGATCGCCCGCCTGGAGGCGGAAGCGCGCGCTTCCGGCATCGAGCTGCGTTACTCGCCGTCCAGAGAGGTCAGCCTTTACGGCGACCGCCACAAGCTGGAGCAGGCGTTCGGCCATCTGCTCGGGAACGCCGTACGGCTGGCTCGTTCGTCGGCCTCCGCATCGGTTACCGTCAACGATCTGGAAGTGACCGTCACCGTCCGTTACGACGGAGCAGGCCTTACGCACGACGAGATTCCACATCTGTTCGAGCGTTTTTACCGAACCGCTTATCCGTCGGCCGCCGCGGCTTCCGAACCGGGGCTGGGCTTCGGGATGGCGCTGGTCAAACAGTATGTGGAGGCCCACAACGGAAGTGTCCGGGTCACAAGCGAAGCGGGTCAGGGAACGTCTTTTACCGTTCGTCTGCCTATATTTACCGGAACTTAACCGGATAGAATAAGGGCTGCGGGCATACCTTCAAATGAGGAGGGACGACGATGAGCTACCTTAAATTGCTTCAAATTTACGAAAATGACGGGATGACGCCTAAACGCGCCACCTCATTCCGATACGATCAAATGCTCGGAACCATCCTGCAAGAAATGAAGCCCACGGAAGTGGGAAGCTCCATGGTACTCTGCCGGGTGGACGATTTCCGTTCCTTTCAGACAACCCGGGTTCAAGCCATCGACCGGGACGGATCGGAGTTCCGGGTGCTCACCCGGAACACGATCTACCACTTCGAGATCGTGGAAAGCCGGAACGTTTCCCCGGCTTCACGCCGCGCGTTATGCGAGACTTCGTGAAGCGAAGGGACGATCACGGGCATTCGCCCAAACGCATGCGGGTGCTCGGTGATTCGACGCTGAGCCGCATGAGCGGAAACTTACGAGCGGTGTGCAAAAACGCCTCCCAGCCGATTCTATCGGGCTGAGAGGCGTTTTTTTTGTCAGACGCAGGTTACTCGGCGGAATGGTGTGCCTCGGCAGGGGCGCTCTTTTCGCTGAAAAAGAGCTTCATCATCGGCGGGGTGACGATAGTGGTCACGAGAACGACCACGACGATAACCGCGAACATTTCTGCGGAAAGCAGCCCGGACTCCTGACCGATGGCGGCAATGATCAAGGCGACTTCGCCGCGGGATACCATGGCAGCGCCGATGGCCAGTGAACTGCGCCACTTGAATCCGGCGAGTCTGGCGCCGATTGCGGAACCGGCCAGTTTCGTCGCGATGGCAAGAAGACTGAGGATCACGATAAGCCCGATCGAAGAGGAGATTCCTTGAAATTGCACGGTAACCCCGATGGACGTAAAGAAAACGGGAACGAAGATGGAGTAGCCGATCGTCTCCACTTTTTCGAACACTTCGTGCTTGTAGTTCGTCAGGCTGATGGCAACTCCGGCGATATAAGCGCCGATAATGGCCGCAACTCCGGTGTATTCCGCCAAATAAGCGTAACCGAAGCAGATGATGAGAGCGGCGGTGATTACCGTCTCCGTAACGCGCAGAGGAGCGAATTTTTTCAGAATCCAAGGGACTGCCTTCCAGGCGAGCAGAAGAGCCACCGCGAAGAAAGCGACCTTTTTCACGACAATCATGCCCAGATTTACGTCTCCGCCCGCCATGCTCATCAGAAAAGCAAGCGCGATAATGACCAGCACATCGTCGATGACGGCCGCTCCGAGGATCGTCGTTCCTTCTCTGGATTTCAGTTTGCCCATCTCCTTGAGCGCTTGGACCGAAATACTGACGCTGGTAGCGGACAGGAGAAGGCCGAGAAACGAAGCTTCCAGCGGAGATTGATTCAGCAGAATGCCGGCGAAATAACCGAGGCCGAACGGGACGATAATGCCGGCAACCCCGACGTAACCGGAGGCTTTGCCCGTACGTTTAAACTCCTCCGTATCGGTTTCGAGACCTGCGATGAACATTAGCAGAATGACCCCGATTTGACTGATTTCCTGCAGCACATCCGTATTCGTCACAACTCCGAGAAGATTCGGTCCCAGCACAATCCCGACAAGAAGCTTTCCCAGAACCGAAGGCTGCCCCAGCCTTACACTGATATCCCCGGCCAGTTTCGATGCGAGCAGAATAATAGCCAGTTGAAAAATTAGCACGTGCCGCCTCACACTCCTTGTTGTTCTTATTGTAGTCCCGGAATCCGTAAAAGCATGCAAAAAGAGCCCGCTACCAAAACCCGCTATGTAGACATAGCAAGGCCTTGGTGACAGGCTCCTCCGGGAACTGCAATTTTAAGTTGCTACAATTATACATCGGGGGGCGGGCGAAATCAATGGAAACAGATGGGGCGGACAGTGGACGTTTACAGAAGCCTTTTTTCGCAAGTCGCATCAAGTCGTGGTATAATTTAGGAAATAAGGTGTGGAAAGGAAGATGTTTGGGTGAAAATAGTCAGGGAAGTATTGGGTTGGGCCGGTTCTATCGGCATTTCGTTCGCTCTCGTTCTGTTTATCGGTATTTTCGTTTTTCAGCCTTACAAAGTCGACGGACATTCCATGGATCCCACGCTTCAGGATGAACAGCGCATTTACATCTCGAAGCTGACGCATACCTTCGCCCAGGAACCGGCATACGGGGACATCGTCGTGATCGACAGCCGGGTGGACCGTCCCCGCACGTTTAAGGACAGCTTTATGGAGCAGCCGGTCATACAATGGATTGCAGGCAGCGCGAAAGAGAAGACTTTTTTCGTCAAAAGGGTGATCGGTAAAGCGGGGGACGTCCTGGAATTCAAAGATCATCAGGTATATCGGAACGGCCAGGTGCTGTCCGAACCGTATTTGAAAGAAACGATGCAGTTCGTTTCGGATAAGAAATGGACGGTGCCCGAAGGTCATGTTTTCGTGATGGGAGATAACCGCAACGACAGTTGGGACAGCCGCAACATCGGATTTATCCCGCTGGATCATGTGATGGGTGTCCAAAAACTGCCGTAACCGCTTGCGGAAGCATCGGCAAAGATCTGCTTGCAAGCGGCGGCTGATACCGGAAAGGGGCTTAGTATGAGAACACCTACGGATGATACGGCCTGGTACAGTTATCCCGGAATGGTGGCCGTCGTGACTTCACGCTATGGAGGCCGGCAAAATGTGATGGCTTCCGGGTGGCACACCTATATAGGCTCCTCTCCCGGCATATACGGAATTTCTTTGAGAAAAGAGACGCATACCTACTCGCTGATAGAGAAGAGCGGCGTATTCGGTGTTCATTTTCTTCCGGGTTCGAAGTCGGAGCTCATACAGGCGGTGGGAACGTTCAGCGGAAGAGACATGGACAAGTACAAGGAACTGGGCATTGCTTATGACAACGGACTTGCGGCGGATATTCCTGTTTTGAGGGATGCGTATTATGCCTACGAGTGCAGAGTCATGGATATCCGGACTTACGGGGACCATGAATGGATTGCCGGAGAAATTCTTCAGCGGTATAAGGATGAAGAATTGTTTTTGGACAACGGGCTGCCTGATTTGGGCAAGCTTCAAATTCCTTTGTGCATGGGAAGGTCGACCTACCGTATCGTGCAGGAAAACACGAAAGAAGCGCGGCATCTGTTCGGATAGGCCCGTTCGTACATAGGAGAAAAAACAAACCGCCCCGCTTAGCGAGGCGGTTGTTCTGTTTGCGGTTTGCGGTTGCTGCAGGAGCGTAAAGGCCGGTCCGGGACGTCCGGAAAAGATTCAACGGACCGCCTTTTGGAAGAGGCTAATATAAAAATTCGGCGCGACTTCAAGATCCCGGTCATGCTTGTACCCGTTTTTGGCATAAAGATTTTTCGCCGGAACGTTGTCCTTTCCCGTCGCTACTGTAAATAGGGAGACGTGGCCCATGTCGGACTCCAATGTGTTTAAGAGCTGCTGGGCGATGCCTTTTTTGAAATGATCCGGGTGGACGACCATCCGGCAAATCGTAACCGTTTCTTCTTCGACCGTGCAGGAAACGGCTCCGACAAGCTGATTATCGAGGAAATAGCCTCTAAATTGTTCGCCGCATGCCAGAAACTCCTCGAACGTTTCTTTTAACGGCGGAATCTCATAGAAATTAATAAGTTTAGCTTCAATTAAATAAGATTCCCGTTGTAATTCGTACAGGCTGCGTACGAGCCCGGTGTCGTTAAAATCAATGGTTCGAATGATGCCTTCGCTCAAAATGGTCACCTCATAAGATTGTTTTAATGATTCTTATCATACGGAGCGGGGATTTTAATTTACATGGAGGCTTTAACTATAACCAATTTTTCCGGTTTACTTTACAGTCTGAATGAAAGTAAAACCCCCGTGCCATTAGGCCGGGGGGGATTTTTAGATAGAAGTATCAACTTGGAACTCAACTTTTTTATAACCGTCCAGCTTATCCATAGATACGAACTGAACCGTTTTACTTTCACCTTTTTTCATCCCTTCAACGCCGCCTTGTGCGATCCCTAGACGTTTTTCGTCCTTATCATAAAGTACCGCACTCAGAATGGCCGCTTGAATATCTTTATCTCCGGTATTTTGTACTTTAGCCGTTACCATCCACATTCCGGCCGATTCTTTTACGGATACTCCCGTAATTTTAAAGTCTCCAGCCGTATACTCGCCCTCTTTGGCTTTAGGAGCTTCGGTAGGTTTTGTTGTAGCTTCCGGAGTCGCTTTAGGATTTTCGCTAGGAGCGGTACTAGCAGTCGGTGCCGTTGTCTGTGATGAGGTATTAGCCGGTTGTTCTGAACTGCAGCCAGCGGCTAAAACCAGGGCGGCGACGGATACAAAAAGAATCTTCTTCATTTTCTCCCCCTATGAACGTAAACCATATTTAAAATACAACTGCCAGTTTACCAGATGCAGGGAACTATATCCATATGATTTGAGACTTTCTGTATTATACGAAAATGCCCCCGCGCCTATTGGCCGGGAGCTTTTTTTCATCACTTTCGAGGGACGAATCGAAAGATTGAATATTTCTCGGGTTCACCGGTTTTCCTTATATATTCTTGTGCTTCAAGTTCGGTGAGACATTCGGCTACTACTCGATTTGATCGAATAATAATGTATGGCAAGTGACACACCTCTATCTAATTTATTCGTTCCACCCCTGTAACAATAAGAGCAGGATACCAAACGCGTAACATAGCAGGCCCAAGGCGATCATATGGCCGCCGAGTTCGCCTTCGTCGAACCTCTTTCTCATTTTCAACCGCCCTAATTCGTTTGCAGTAATTGTAAACCATTTGACCTTATTGGGTCAAAACATCCGTATGGAGAGAGAGCATAAATCGCTCTACCACCACTTACCTTGTTCGTCCACCCATTCATAAAGGTCATCAATACTGCAATCGAGGATTATCGCGGCTTCCTTTGATTTGGTCAAAGACAAATGTCGATCTCCTTTTACGACCTTATGGATAAAGGCATCCGAAACATCGAGTCGTCGGGCTAGTTGAGTTTGTGTCATTCCGGCTTGCGCCAGGAGTTCGGGTAAGCGGCTCCTCTCAATCCGGAGCGCCAAAGAAACGTACCTCCTTCGCGAACAAATTCATGGTGTCTGGTAAATTGTATCATGCTTATTTCAAACAGGTAAACGACCCTGTCAAATAGGTGCATATCTATAGAAGAAACGGTAAATTTTTTTATATGAACAAAAGCGCATGGCACAGCAGAAAACAAATGACTTGCCGCCTTTTTTGCCGTTTTTGACGTTTAGAGTGAAATAAAATCAGCCTAGATTATTTGAAATATCCTTGATTTACTTGTGTTTTAAAATAAAAATCGGCCCCCGTATCACTACGAGGGCCTTTCATGGGAGAGGAGAAACCGGACGAAGAGCTTATGGGGAAACGTAAGTCTTCTCCGCGGTTGTCTACGACACTTTTGATGTCGATAATTCAAGGATATCCGAAAAAAAGACAGGCTATACCCGGACAGGAAATTTTTTTCAAGCCTTTTTGTGCAACGAACAAAGATTGTGGTACGATAACAGAAAACCGACAAGAACATGACAGTGGGGAATTCAGCGCATGAGAGTAATTTCTGGAAGTGCCCGGGGCCGTTCTTTAAAAGCCGTACCCGGGATGAGCACGCGTCCGACGACCGACAAGGTCAAGGAGGCGATCTTTTCGATGATCGGGCCTTACTTTGACGGGGGCGCGGGGCTGGATCTGTTCGCCGGCACCGGCGGCCTCGGGATAGAGGCTTTGAGCCGGGGGCTGGACACATGCATATTTATCGACCTGGAGAAAAAAAGTCTGGATACCGTGCGCCACAATCTGGAGGTTACCGGATTTACGGATCGTGCGGAAATATACCGCACTGATGCGGGACGGGCACTGAAAGCTCTGGAAAAACGGGGGAAGCAGTTCGGGCTTGTTTTCCTGGACCCGCCTTACCGGTTTAAAATTACCGGAGAACTTATGCTAAAGATGAAGGGATCGGGACTGCTCGAGCAGGGGGCGACGATCGTGGTGGAACATGACGCCGCGGATAAGCTTCCTGAGGTTTTCGAGGGTTTTGTCATGCAGCGGCGAGCCGATTACGGGGATACGGCCGTGACCTTGTACACTTTTGAAAACACCGGGCTGAACTGAACCGAACATGAAGAAGGAGCTGACACAGCTGTGCATCAGGAAAAACCACGCTTGAAAATAGCGGTTTATCCGGGAAGCTTCGATCCCGTGACGAACGGCCATTTGGACATTATCCGCCGGGCGGCAAAAGTTTTTGACAAATTAATCGTAGCCGTACTGAATAACACGTCGAAAAATCCTTTGTTTTCGCTGGAAGAACGGATTGAGCTTTTAACAAAAGTAACAAGGGACATTCCGAACGTCGAGGTGGACGGGTTCCGGGATCTTTTGATCAACTACATGGAATCCAAAGATGTACATATTATTGTCCGGGGACTTCGGGCGGTCTCCGATTTCGAGTACGAGCTGCAGTTGTCGACGATGAACAATAAATTAAATGAAGAAGTCGAAACGTTCTTTATGACCTCTTCGCCGCAGTATTCGTTCCTCAGCTCCAGCATTGTAAAAGAAATTGCCCGTTTTCACGGTCCGGTTTCCCATTTTGTTCCCCGGGAAGTGGAAGAAGAGCTGAAATTGAAATTTGCCGCAAGCACACGGCAACCGTAGGACCAGGAAGGCTGCCGGGCGCAGGCTTCCTCCTCCTTTTATGGGCTTGTCAGGCTTTAGGTCCCGCATGGAGTCTTCGCTGCGCAAATGCATGCAGTGCGTAGGACAGAATGCAGCCCGCAGCCAGCACGAGCAGAAGAAGGCCAAGCTGCGCGAAGGCAGGCATCCAAACGCTTAAGGAAGAAAACAAAAACCTTTCTCCTGTTTCAGCTATAGGGGGGAGTGTTCCCGAGACTTCGAGCGTTTGCCGCCCGGAAGATACAGTTGGAAACAACCCGCTTGTGAAACGCCATAACAGAAGAACAAGCAGGTATGAAAAGCAGGCATGAAGCAGGCGCGCCATCAGAAAAGGGAGATACCGCAGACCGGCGCCGTAGGCGGCGCTAAGGGCCTGGGCGTGGGAAGATAACCCGCCGAACCCGAGAAAAGCCGCGATTAAGGCGAGTTTGATGCTCTGTGGCAGTGCCTGTTCTCCGGCCGCGGCATGAGCGCCCAAGTGAAGCTCGAACAAGCCGGAGGCCAGATGATGCAGCAGGTCAGGCCCTACGGGCAGTCCGAGGAGTCCGCCGGCGGCTTGGAGCATATCGGGCATTGTCAGCATGTGAATGATGACCGAAAAAATCATAATATAGCCGCCGATGACCATCAGCGACTGCACCGAAGCCGTGACGGCCTCGCCGAGCAGTTGGCCGAACGCGCGGCCGTCCTCGCTGCGGGCGCGGGCCAGGCTGCCTGCGGCCTGCCGCCACAGGGGAGCGCCGGAAGCCCGGCTCCCGGCCTCGCGGCGCTTAACGGGCGCCGCCTCGCCGCGGCCGGGCGCAGGCGAGTCCGCCCGCACGGCACGCCCCGGCGCGTCGCCCGGCCCCGCGTGCGTGCGGGCAGGCTCCCCGGCGCCCCCGGCGGCGGCTCCCCCCGAATCCCCGGCTCCGTCCGCGGATTCGGGCTGTCCCGGCGCGGGCGCACCCGCCGGCTTCTTCTGCCGCGGCAGCACGAAGCCGAGCAGCAGCGCGCCGCCGTAATGCACGCCGGCCAGCAGCAGCCCCAGGCGCGGGCTGTGCAGGAACCCGGTGCCGATCACAGTGACGATCAGCACCGGGCTTGCCAGATGCGACAGCGCCAGCAGGCGCTCGCCTTCGCCGCGCGTAAGCAGCTTCCGGCCGCGGAGCTTGGCCGTGAAGAGGGCGCCGCTCGGAAAGCCGCCCAAGGCTCCCGCGGCGAGCGCCAGGCCGCCCGTGCCCGGCAGACGGAGCAGGAGCCGTGCGAGCGGCTCCAGCAGGGTGCCGAGGGCGTGCACGACACCGAAACCGAGCAGCAGCTCGGTAAGAATCATAAACGGCAGCAGCGCCGGGAATACGATGTTCCACCAGATCGTGATGCCCTCCAGGGATGCCTGGAGCGCCTTGTCCGGAAAAGCGATAATCGACGCGACCAGGGCGGCCGCAAGACTGCCGAGCAGGAGCGTGGTACGATACCCGCTTCCGCGGTGCGTTAGGGATTTCGGCATGTAAACACCTCGATTCGTTTGCTACATGTGTACGCCGGACCGAAGATGTTTAGACCAAGCCCGCCCCGCATACACTAACAAACATCCATTCTCCGATTTTCGGAAACGGAACGGGAGGGAACCCTTGAAATGAACGACAAAGATCATGAAAACCAGCGTTACACCGAAGATAGGGAACAAGAAGAACGCGAACGGGAAGCCGGCTTCGAGAACGGGGACGAAGTCCGGGAGAGCCCCGTCATCCGCAGGGCGCGTCCGCAGAGGGGTTCCAGACGTTTTTTTACGTCGCTTCTTGTCGGATTTCTCTGTTTTGTTATCCTGTTTTACGTTCCCCTGCCCTTTTTTATTTATATGCCCGGTTCGGCTGAGGCCGTTCACCCGATGGTCAGCGTTCCCAAGAGCGACAATACCGATGAGAAAGGCTCGCTTATGCTCGTTACGGTCCGCGTGGCCAATGCGAACGTGGTGACGTATCTGTGGTCCCTGGCCAACAAATATGACGAACTTCAGCTTAAGAAAGACGTCCTCCGGGGGATGTCCGAGAAAGATTACAGCCAGCAGCAGCAGTTCGTCATGCTGACTTCCCAAAGCGACGCAATCCAGACCGCTTACAAGAAGGCGGGCGTTCCTTTCCATATAAGAGGGGAGGGCGTCATGGTTACGGGCCTCTCGCCAGGTCTTCCCGCGGAAAAAGTCATGCAGGCCGGAGACAAGGTCACCAAAGCGGACGAGAAGGACATCAAAACTTCTCAGGACCTTTTCGCCTTTTTGGAAAATAAGAAAGAAGGAGACACCGTTACGCTGACCTTCATCCGTGGGGATAAAGAGATGACGGCTCCGCTCACGCTGGCCAAGCTGCCACCCGATAAAGACACGGGCAAGAGCCGCGTGGGAATCGGGATTACGATGGCCGAAATGCAAAGTGTCCAGGCGGACGATCCCTCCAAGCAAGTGACCATTAAAGCGGGCGAAATAGGCGGGCCTTCGGCAGGTCTGATGTTTTCCCTGGAGATTTATAACCAGCTGCTTCCCGAGGACATCACGAAGGGGCACAAAATCGCGGGAACCGGAACGATCGACACGGATGGCAAAGTAGGCGTTATCGGCGGAATCAAGCATAAAGTCATCGCGGCCGACCGCGAAGGAGCCGAGATCTTTTTTGCTCCCCAGGATCTCAAAACAGACAAAGGCACGATCTACAATTATACGGATGCTTTGGCCCGCGCCAAGGAAATCGGAACGAAGATGAAGATCGTTCCCGTCGAGACGATGGACGACGCCCTAAAGTATTTGGCGGAGCTTCCTCCGAAATGATTGACAAACCGGAAGAATAATAGCTATAATTATCTTTGTTTGTTTGAGGTGATAAAAACATGTGGATTCAACTGAAAGACATCATGGTCAAAGGACAGCCTGTTGCCATCCGCGAATTGCTTAACAGTGAAACGCTGCTGAAGGGCCGCAAGGATATTTTGTCCGCAGGACCGATCGTTACGGATCTGGAGGCGAAAGCGGCGTCCGACGTCGTGGAAGTAACCGGCCGTGTTTCCGTCGAGCTTGAGTTTGGCTGTTCCCGTTGTTTGACTCCGTTCAAGCAGACGTTGAACATTCCCTTTCGGGAAATTTTTACTTCGAAGCCGGAAGTGGAAGCGCAGGCTTCCGAGGATGAGGACGAGATCGTCCATCTGGTTCGCGAAGATAAAGTGGAATTGAACCCTTACATTGAAGAGAATATACAGCTTGAGCTGCCGCTGGCGCCGGTTTGCCGGGAAGACTGCAAAGGGCTTTGTCCCGAATGCGGAACGAACCGCAACGAACGCGACTGCGGCTGCAAGAACGAACGGATCGACCCGAGACTGGCCGGTCTGGCTGATTTTTTCAACTCGTAGGGATATGGGGATTACGTTAAGGAGGTGGAATTCATGGCAGTACCGTTCAGAAAAACATCCAAAACCCGCCGCGACAAGCGCCGTACCCACTTCAAATTGGAAGTTCCGGGCATGGTTAAGTGCGAGCAGTGCGGAGAACTGAAGCTTTCTCACCGCGTTTGCAAAAACTGCGGCACATACAAAGGCAGAGAAATCGTACAAGCTTAATTTTATTAAGCTGACAAATAGTACTTCATCTTAGGTGAGGTGCTATTTTTTTTGCCCAAAAGCTGGGAGCGAAACTCCGGTAAAGGGAGGAGCGGGGCGGATTTACCCGCAAGGCTTCCCTTTTGTACGCAAATTATATATACTACTTTTAGTACTAGGTAATAAGAGGAGGCCATATTACCGGCCGTCTCCACAAGCAGGGTGGTGCTTGTCATCGAACGTCTTCCGAAACGCACTCGTCAGCAGCAGCTGCTGCAGGCAATTGAAGATAATCCGTTTCTGACGGATGAAGAATTAATGCGCAAGTTTCAGGTTAGCATTCAAACCGTTCGACTGGACCGTCTCGAGCTGGGGATACCCGAGCTGCGCGAACGGATCAAGCATATGGCGGAGCGTTCCTACGACCAGGTGCGTTCCTTGCCCATTGATGAAGTGATCGGGGAGATCATCGATCTGCAGCTTGACAAGAGCGGCATTTCCATGTTTGAACTGACCGAAGACCATGTTTTTTCCCGTACGAAAATCGCGCGTGGGCATCATATTTTCGCTCAGGCCAATTCGCTCGCCGTTGCGGTCATCAACGATCCGATCGCGCTTACCGCTTCGGCCGACATCCGGTTTATCCGCTCTGCCATGCTTGGCGAGAAATGTATCGCGAAAGCGTACGTCAAGTCCCTGTCGAAGGGAAAAGCCAAAGTGGAGGTGCAGACGTTTATCGGAGACGAGGTTGTTTTCGAAGGCAGCTTCGTCATCTTTCACTCCAAGAAAGAACAACTACGAACAGAAGGTGGGCAAGCCAATGCGGATCGCAATTGACGCAATGGGCGGCGACCACGCCCCGGCAGTCGTCGTGGAAGGGGCTCTGGCGGCAGCCAAGGAATGGGCCGATGTCGAGCTTCTGCTCGTCGGCGATTCGGCGAAGATCGAGGCGCTGCTTACCGAGCGCCCCTCGAATCTTCGCGTTATCCACGCCTCCGAGATCATCGAAGCCGAGGACGAGCCCGTCCGGGCCGTCCGCCGCAAGAAGGACGCCTCGATGGTCGTCGCGGGCCGGCTGGTCAAGGAAGGCGAAGCCGACGCGATGATTTCGGCCGGTAACACCGGCGCCCTTATGACGACGGGGCTTCTCGTCGTCGGCCGGGTACCCGGCATCGAGCGACCGGCTCTCGCGCCGATGATCCCGACGCTGGACGGCAGAGGTGTTCTCGCGCTTGACCTGGGAGCAAACATGGACTCCAGTCCGGAAAATCTGCTCCAATACGCCATTATGGGCAGTATTTACAGAAGCAAGGTTCACGGCATTGACCGTCCGCGCGTAGGTCTGCTGAACATCGGCACGGAAGCGAAGAAAGGGAATGAGCTTACGAAGGCGGCGTATCCGCTGCTGGAGCAAGCTCCCGTACATTTCGTGGGCAACGTCGAGTCCCGCGACATTCTCCACGCCACATGCGACGTTATCGTGTGCGACGGATTTGCCGGCAACATTATGCTGAAAACGATGGAGGGGACGGCACTAGCCATTTTCTCCGCTTTGAAAACCGAACTTACCCGTACGACGCTGACCAAACTGGCCGCGGCCGTGCTGAAACCGGGCTTGTCCGCTTTCAAGGAAATGTTCGATTACACGGAGCACGGAGCGGCTCCGCTGCTCGGATTAACCGGGCTCGTGCTAAAAAGCCACGGCTCGTCCGACGAGAAGGCGATCAAGAACGCCGTGCGCCAGGCGAGAACGGCGCTGCAGAACGACTTGGTCGGCGCAATCGCTACTGAAATCAAGAACGGGAAGTGAGTGGTCCTAATGAATGGCATTCCTGTAGGCATTCTGGGCACGGGTAAATATGTGCCTGATCGGGTTTTGACGAATCAGGAACTGGAAACTATGGTGGAGACGAACGATGAATGGATCGTGACGCGCACCGGAATCCGGGAACGGAGAATGGCGGCTCCCGAGCAGGCAACCTCCGATTTGGCGCTTGAGGCTTCACGTATTGCGCTTGAAAAGGCCGGAATTACGGCGGATCAGCTGGATTTGATCATTGTGGCTACCGTTACGCCCGATATGGCGTTCCCATCGGCTTCGTGCATTCTGCAGGAGAAGCTGGGCGCCAAGAACGCGGCGGCCTTCGATTTGGCCGCAGCCTGCGCCGGCTTTATCTACGGCTTGGCCAACGCGTCCAATTTTATCGCGAACGGTATTTACAAGTATGCCCTGGTCATTGGAGCGGATACCTTGTCGCGGATCACGGATTACACGGACCGCAACACGTGCATTCTGTTCGGCGACGGAGCCGGGGCGGTCGTGATCGGCGCGGTGCCGGAAGGACGCGGCTTCAAGTCCTTTGAACTCGGAGCGGACGGCTCCGGAGCGGAGCTTCTGAAGATCGCCGGCGGCGGTTCCCGCAACCCGGCGACTCCCGAAAGCATTGATCAGCGTCTTCATTACATTTATATGGCCGGCAGCGAAGTGTTCAAATTCGCGGTCCGCATCATGGGCTCGGCCGCGGAAGAAGCGCTCCGCAAAGCGGGACTTCACAAGAACGATATCGATCTTCTGATTCCGCACCAGGCGAACATCCGGATTATCCAATCCGCGCTCAACCGTCTGGAGCTGACCGAGGACAAATGCATGATCAACCTGGACCGCTACGGCAACATGTCGGCCGCTTCCATTCCGGTAGCGCTGGCGGAGGCTGCCGAGCAGGGCCGTCTTAAAGAAGGCGACACGACGGTACTGGTCGGCTTCGGCGGCGGACTGACTTGGGGAGCGTCCGTACTGGTCTGGTAAAACGAGGAAGGGGAATACTGTCGTTTATGGGCAAGATAGCTTTTGTATTTCCGGGACAGGGGGCCCAGTCCGTCGGCATGGGGAAGGATGCTTATGCCGCTCATGAAGGGGCGAAGCGTGTCTTCGACGAGGCTGACAAGGCGCTTGGATACTCCTTATCCTCTCTTATATTCGAGGGACCCGAGGATGAACTGAAAATCACGTATCATACACAACCCGCTCTGCTTACCGCGAGTGTGGCTTATCTGGAAGTGTTCCGCCAAAAAGGCATCGTGCCGGACTTTACGGCCGGTCACAGCTTGGGCGAGTATTCCGCGCTGGTAGCTTCCGGCGTGCTCGGCTTCGAGGATGCCGTGCGCACCGTGCGGGCGCGCGGCGAGTTCATGGAGCAGGCCGTACCGGGCGGGCTAGGCGCGATGGCTGCCGTACTGGGAGCCGAGCGCGGAGCGCTTGACGAGCTTTGCCGCTCCGTCAGCGCCGAAACCGGCGCAGTCGAGCTGGCCAATATCAACTGCCCGGGCCAAATCGTCGTTTCCGGCACCCGCGAAGGCGTGCAGGCGGTCGTGGACCGCGCCAAGGAAATCGGCGCGAAACGGGCGATTCCGCTCGAAGTGAGCGGGCCGTTCCACTCCTCGCTGATGAAACCGGCATCGGAGAAGCTGGCGGACGTGCTTGCGGACGTCAGCCTGCAGGAAGCTATCGTGCCCGTCGTGGCTAACGTGACGGCGCGTCCGGTCACTTCGCCGGATGAGATCAAGGGCCTTCTGGTCCGCCAGGTGTATTCTCCGGTGCTGTGGGAAGACACCGTCGCGTGGCTGATCGAGCAGGGTGTGGACACCTTCGTCGAGATCGGCTCGGGAACGGTGCTTGCCGGCCTGATCAAGAAAGTCAGCCGGAGCGTGAAAGTCGTTTCCGTCAACAGCCTGGAAGCGGCGCTTCAAGCCGAGATTTAAGCGTCACACAAATTCATGATGTAGTGGGAGGACAAGCCATGCTGAGTGGTAAAGCGGCGCTCGTTACCGGAGCTTCCCGCGGAATCGGCCGTGCGATTGCCCTGGAGCTTGCCGCAAGCGGGGCCGATGTGGCAGTCAACTATGCGGGCAGCGAGCAAGCTGCGGAAGAAGTCGTTAAAGAGATCGAGGGGATGGGAAGACGCGCGGTTAAGCTGCGCGGCGATGTCAGCAATTCCCAGGAAGCCGAAGATCTTGTCAAGCAGACGATTGAAGCCTTGGGCAGTCTGGACATACTGGTGAATAATGCCGGAATTACCCGGGATAATCTCATTATGCGGATGAAAGAGGAAGACTTTGACATCGTCATCGCGACCAATCTCAAAGGCGTTTTCAACTGCACCAAAGCGGCGACCCGCCCCATGATGAAACAGCGTTCGGGCCGCATTATCAATATCTCGTCCGTCGTGGGCGTGCTCGGCAACCCCGGGCAGGCCAATTACGTGGCGGCCAAAGCGGGCGTTATCGGTCTCACGAAGGCGTCCGCCAAGGAGCTTGCATCCCGCGGGATTACCGTTAATGCGGTAGCGCCGGGCTTCATCTCCACCGATATGACCGACAAGCTGCCGGAAGAGCAGAAGGCATCCCTTCTGCAGCAAATTCCGCTCGGCAAGCTCGGCAAGCCTGAGGATATCGCGAAAATCGTCCGTTTCCTCGCTTCGGACGAAGGTTCCTACATGACCGGCCAGACGCTTCACGTCGACGGCGGCATGTACATGTAAAACGCCCTACGGGGCCTGTGCCGCAGTCGGCGGTTGTCCCGCTTAGACAAGTATGGCATTTTGATTCGTATTCTCGTATAATACCAAGGAGGAGGTGAGCCGGATGTCCGACGTACTAGATCGCGTAAAGAAAATTATCATCGACCGTTTAGGGGTAGAAGAGTCTGAAGTTACCCTTGAAGCGTCTTTCAAAGAAGATTTAGGTGCTGATTCTCTCGATGTTGTAGAATTGGTTATGGAACTTGAAGATGAATTTGATCTGGAGATTTCCGACGAAGATGCTGAGAAGATTACGACTGTGGGAGAAGTAGTGAATTACATAAAATCTCATACGTAAAAATCTTTGGAGTCCCGTTCTAAAAAGAGTCCCGTTCTCATAAAGGCGGGACTTCTCCTCATTTTCTGAACGTAGAAAAAGCGAGAGAAAACACCCTTAATTCAGAGGTGGTACACGTGAATAGAGTTGTTATTACAGGACTTGGAGTTATGAGCTCCCTGGGTCAAGAAGTGAATACTTTCTGGGGCAATCTGCTTGCGGGCAAATCCGGTGTCAGCGCTATCGAGAGCTTCGACGTAAGCGAGTATCCGACGCGCATCGCCGCATCCGTCAAAGATTTCAACCCCGAAGATTATATAGATAAACGTGAAGCAAGAAAAATGGACCGCTTCGTGCAGTTTGCGGTTGCGGCCAGCATCAACGCCTTGAAGAGCTCCGGCTTGAACATACAGGAAGATACGGATCCCGAGCGGGTCGGCGTTTATGTCGGTTCCGGAATCGGCGGCCTGTCGACTTGGGAAGAACAGCATAAGATTTTGCTTGAAAAAGGACCGAAGAGGGTCAGCCCGTTCTTCATTCCGATGATGATCGCGAATATGGCTTCAGGCCAAATCTCGATGATTACCGGAGCGAAGGGTCCGAACAGCACGGCGGTTACCGCTTGCGCGACCGGAACGCACTCCATCGGAGATTCGTTCAAACTCATTCAGCGCGGAGACGCCGATGTCATGATCTGCGGCGGAGCCGAAGCGACCATCAGCCCGACGGGCGTGGCCGGCTTCTGCGCGCTCCGTGCAATGTCCACCCGCAACGACGAGCCTGAGAAGGCGAGCCGTCCTTTCGACACGGGCCGTGACGGCTTCGTGATGGGCGAGGGCGCGGGTATCCTCGTCTTGGAGTCGCTTGAGCACGCACAGAAGCGCGGTGCCCACATCTACGCCGAAGTCATCGGCTACGGAATGAGCGGCGACGCGCATCATATGACGGAGCCCGATCCGGACGGAGCGGCCCGCTGCATGGTCAAAGCGATCAAGGACGCTGGCATCGCGCCGGAAGACATCGACTACATCAATGCGCACGGTACGAGTACGCCGGTCGGGGACAAGTCCGAAACGTCTGCCATCAAGAAAGCGCTGGGCGAACATGCTTACAAAGTCGCTGTCAGCTCGACGAAATCCATGACCGGTCATCTTCTGGGTGCGGCCGGAGGCGTTGAAGCCGTTATTTGCGGGCTTACGCTCGAAAACGGTATCATTCCACCTACGATTAACCTGGACGACCAGGATCCGGAATGCGACCTGGATTACGTGCCGAACGTTCCCCGCAAGAGCGACGTTCAGGTGGCCATGTCCAACTCCTTCGGGTTCGGCGGACATAACGCAACGATTATTTTGAAAAAATATCAAGCCTAACAACCGGCCGGTGGTGAGAACATGAACCGAGACGTCAATCAGCTTCTAGCCGACATGGAGATCCGCTTTCAAGACCTCGATTTGCTTAGGCAGGCTTTTACGCACTCTTCCTATGTGAATGAACACCGGATGGCGAATTATCAGGACAATGAGCGTCTTGAGTTTTTGGGTGATGCCGTTTTGGAACTAACGGTGTCGGAATACTTGTATTTCAAGTATCCGCACCGCACAGAGGGAGAGCTGACGAAGCTTCGGGCGTCGATCGTTTGTGAACCTTCGCTAGTGAACTTTGCGGAGAAGCTCAATTTCGGGAGTTACGTACAGCTCGGCAAAGGCGAAGAAATGACGGGAGGCCGTTCGCGTCCCGCGCTTCTTGCCGATGTTTTCGAATCTTTTATCGGAGCGCTGTACCTGGACCAGGGGCTTGAAGCGGTTAAGCTCTTTTTGGAGCAGCATGTGTTTCCCTATGTATCGGCGGAGGGCAAGCTGCTCGTGATCGATTATAAGACGCAGCTGCAGGAACATACCCAGCACCACAATATGGGAGCGCTCGAATACCGTATCGTGGAAGAGCGGGGTCCGGCTCACGAGAGAGAGTTTGTGGCTGAGGTTTACATGGATGCCAAACAGCTCGGCAAAGGGGCCGGACGTTCCAAGAAAGAAGCGGAACAGCAGGCGGCTTCCCAGGCATTGACGAAGCTGAATGTGCCCATGGAGCGTTAGAAGCGCAGCAAGCAGGCTGACGCGGCGGAGTATCGTCTCCGGGCGCGCCGTCCTATAAAGCAGAGAAAGAGCAGCCCAGGAGCTGCTCTTTTCTTTTGCGCTCTATTTTGAACGCGGGATATGGTACAATAGAGGCTGGGTTAGCGCCGGGCCGCAGTCTTTTATGGGGATAAATTCCCCGGTTTGAAAAATAATTGAACAGAGACCGGATAGTCTGTCAGAGGGGTTGTTAAGCCTGACGACTCCAAGGCGCCCTGCCTGACCGTAAGCTTAGGCAGTCAGGAGGGTTGTGAACGCAGCCCGCCCATTTTTACAAAGCGGCTCTTCTTGCGAAAAAGCCGGCGTCGCATATAAAGTAACTTTGCTCCACTCAAAGTTTAGCAGTCCTTACGAAGTAACTTTGCTGACCGCAAAGTTTTGAGGTGAAAAGAATCTATGTTTTTGAAGCGGATTGAATTATCCGGATTTAAGTCGTTCGCGGATCGCACGGAGCTGGAGTTCGTCAAAGGAATTACGGCTGTAGTCGGCCCGAACGGCAGCGGGAAGAGCAACATTTCAGACGGCATCCGCTGGGTGCTGGGGGAAACGAGCGCGAAGAGTTTGCGCGGCGGCAAGATGGAAGATGTTATTTTTGCCGGCAGCGACGCGCGCAGAGCCGTTAATTACGGCGAAGTGTCACTCACGCTCGACAATACGTCCCAGTCGCTGCCTCTCGATTACAACGAGGTGACGGTCAGCCGGCGTGTGCACCGGAGCGGAGACAGCGAATATTTTATCAACAAGCAGTCCTGCAGGCTGAAAGACATTACCGAACTGTTTATGGACACGGGAATCGGCAAAGAGGCGTATTCGATTATCGGCCAAGGCCGGATCGAAGAAATTTTGAGCAATAAATCGGAAGAGCGCCGCAGTATTTTTGAGGAAGCATCCGGAATCGTCAAATATAAATCGCGCAAGAAAGAGTCGGAGAAGAAGCTTCAGGAAACCGAACAGAATCTTCTGCGCATTCATGACCTCGTTACGGAGCTGGAAGATCAGATCAATCCCTTGCGGGAGCAGGCCGAGAAAGCGATCCGCTACAAAGAGCTGAAGGAAGAACTGAAGCACAGCGAAATCGCCGTATACGTTCACCAGATCGATCAGATCTATGTCTCCTGGTCGGAGACAAACGAGAAGCTTACCGCTTTGAAAAAGGAGCAGCTCAGCTTATCCACATTTGTCAGCCAGCACGATGCCCAATTGGAGAAACACCGCTGGGAAACGAAACGGCTGGAGGAAGAACTGGAGAAGCTTCAGGAAACCCTGCTGCAAATTTCCGAGGATTTCGAAAAATGCGAAGGCCATGGCGAGGTGCTCAAGGAACGGAAGAAAAATTTCGCTTCCAACGAACAGCAGCTGGAGCAGACCATCGTTTTTCAGGAAACGAGATTTTCGGAGAAAGAAGCGGAGCTGGCCGGGCACCGTGAGAAAATCGTACATATCGGCGCGCAGCTGTTCGAGTATCAAGCCAAGCTGTCCGAAGAGGAGAATCGTCTCCAGGGGGTAAGCGGCGGCTTGAATTCGGGCGTGGAGGATCAGCTGAAATCCGAGCTTCTCGATAAAATGAATGCGATGGCGCAGTGCCGCAACGAAATCCGTTATGCGGAGCAGCAGCTCGAATCGTTGGCGCGGCGGCTTCAAAAGCTGGAAGAAGAAGGGCAGAAGAGGACGGCTCTGCAGTCCGATATCGCCGCCCGCAAGAAGCAGCTTGAAACAAAACTGGAGCAGACCCGTAAAGAAGTCGAGAAGATCCGCTCCGCTTATCTCGATTTGAGCGAAAGCCTCAAGAAGAAGCAGACTTTGCTGGAAGAATCGTCCGGCATGCTGCGCAAATGGGAACAGCGGATCGACGCGCTCACATCCAGGCGCGACACGATGAAGGAAATGCAGAACGATTACGACGGCTTTATGCACGGCGTTAAGGAAGTGTTAAAAGCAAAGAACCGTCCCGACGGGCTCAAAGGGATCCACGGAGCCGTCGCAGAGCTTGTCAGCGTGCCGGCGGAAATCGAGCTGGCCGTGGAAACGGCTCTCGGCGGAGCCCTGCAGAATATCGTCGTGGCGACGGAAGCTTACGGCCGCGAAGCGATTGCTTTCCTGAAGCGCAGGCAGATGGGGCGCGCGACGTTTCTGCCCATGGATGTCATCCGGGGACGTTCGATCGGCGAAAGTGAGCGAGGTGCGCTGACGTCTTCGAACGGGTTCGTCGGCATCGGGGTTGACTTGATTAAATTCGATGCGCAGTATCACAATATTTTTTCCAGTTTACTGGGTACGGTTATTATTGCGGAAACGCTGGAAGATGCGAACCGGATTGCCGCCAAAGCGCATTACCGGTACCGTGTCGTCACGCTTGAAGGAGACATCGTTAACCCGGGCGGTTCCATGACGGGCGGCAGTCTGCAGAAAAAAAGCTCCAATCTGCTCGGCCGCCAGCGGCAGATCGAAGAGCTTGACGGCGAAATCAAAGCTTCGGAGACGCAGCTTCAGCAGCTCAAGACAAGAGCTTCCCAGGCCCGCAAAGAGATTGTCGACGACAATGCGAATTTGGAAGAGCTGCGAGGGCGCGGTGAGCAGAAGCGGATCGAAGAACAGCAAATCCGCGCGGATCTGGCTCCGCTTGAAGCGGAAGTGCGCCGCATGGAGGAGCAGCTGACGCTGGAGCGCGACGACCGTTCGACGCTGCTTGAGGAACGCGGTCAGCAGGAGCGCAGCATCGAAGAAAACCGCCGGCAGCTCGAAGAACTGCAGCAGGAAGAGGAGGCGCTCCAGCAGGCCATCCGGGACGCCGAGTCTTCACGCAAAGCGAACGAATCGGCGAAGGAGGAACTGCAGAACCAACTGACGGATCTCAAGGTTCGCGTCGCTTCCGCTTCGCAGGAGAAGCAGTCGCTTCAAGATCAGCAGCGGAGGCTCCAGCAGGATCTCGCGGAAGCGAAGCAGGAGCTGGAGATGAACCGCCGCCAGCTGTGGCAGCTTCGCGCGGAGATGGAGTTCCATGCGGAAGAAAGCGTCAAGCAGGTGGAACTGCTCAATACGCTGAAACTCCGCAAGCAGAAATGCATGGAAGACATCGACTTCAAGCGTTCCGAACGCTCGGGTTGGGTGGACAAGCTCCAACAGGCCGAGAACGAGACCCGCGAACAGCGTACGCAGCTCAAGCAGGTGGAGGAGCAGTGCCTGCAGCACGAGGTACGTGTGAACCGGCTGGACGTGGAGCTGGAGAACCTGCTCAAAAAGCTCGGCGAAGAGTACGAGATGAGCTATGAGCTTGCCAAAGAGCGCTACCCGGTGCCCGAAGATATCACCGGAGCCCAGAACAAGGTGCGCGATCTGAAGCGCTCCATCTCTTCGCTGGGCGATGTCAACCTGGGCGCGATCGAGGAATACGCCCGCGTATCCGAGCGTTACGATTTTCTCTCGGTCCAGAAGGACGACCTGGTGGAGGCGAAAACAACGCTCTACACTGTGATCCGGGAGATGGACCAGGAAATGTCGAAGCGCTTCAAAACGACCTTCGATGCGATACGCTCCCATTTCGTGGTCGTATTCGTGAAGCTGTTCGGCGGAGGCCGGGCGGATCTGATTTTGTCCGATCCGGAAAACTTGCTGGAGACGGGCATCGAGATCGTAGCCCAGCCTCCGGGTAAAAAACTGCAGAACCTGCAGCTTCTCTCCGGCGGGGAAAGAGCGCTCACGGCGCTTGCGCTGCTGTTCTCGATTCTGCGCGTCAAACCCGTTCCGTTCTGCGTGCTCGACGAAGTCGAGGCGGCGCTGGACGAAGCGAACGTGACCCGTTTTGCCGAGTATTTGCGCGAATTCTCCGAAACGACCCAGTTTATCGTGGTCACGCACCGCAAGGGAACGATGGAGGAAGCGGATGTGCTGTATGGGGTTACGATGGAAGAAGGCGGCGTTTCCAAGCTTGTATCGGTACGGCTTGAAGACGAGGAAGCGATGATTTCCGCCTCTTGACGAGAAACGGCGATTCCGGAAACAAGTGCCGTCCGGGAATTTGATTTCACGGGCGGTAAATCCGGTTATATAAACGTGTATGTTCACCAGCCACTTTTCAGGCTCTTTAAGAGCCATTTCAGAAAGCGAGGAACAGCTTCAGATGAGTTTTTTTAAACGGCTAAAAGAGAGCATTTCGAGCAAAACCGAGGCGGTAACGAATAAATTTAAAGAAGGTCTCACCAAAACGCGCAATGTCTTCGTGGACCGTGTGGACGATCTGTTCAGCCGCCGCAAAAAAATCGACGAGGAATTTTACGAAGAGCTGGAAGAAATCCTGATCGGCGCCGACGTCGGGGTAAGCACGGTCATGGAGCTGATCGAGCAGCTGCGCGGCGAAGTGCGCAAACGTAAGATCGAAGATCCGAACGACCTTCAACCGGTGCTATCCGAGAAGCTGACGGAGCTCCTGAAGGGCAGCGAAGACAGCAGCATTAAGCTGGCTCCGGGCGGGCTGAGCATTATTTTGTTCGTCGGCGTCAACGGCGTGGGTAAAACGACCACAATCGGTAAAATGGCGCATATGTACAAATCGCAGGGTAAAAAAGTCATCCTGGCCGCAGGCGATACGTTCCGGGCCGGCGCGATCGAGCAGCTTGAAACGTGGGGGCAGCGTGTAGGCGTGGACGTCATCAAGCAGCAGGCGGGTTCCGACCCGGCGGCTGTTATGTTTGACGCCGTGCAGGCCGCGAAAAACCGCGGAGCGGACATTCTGCTTTGCGATACGGCGGGACGTCTGCAGAACAAGGTGAACCTGATGGAGGAGCTCAACAAGATTTACCGGGTAATCCGCAGGGAAGTTCCCGACGCTCCGCATGAAGTGCTGCTCGTATTGGACGCCACGACGGGTCAGAACGCTCTTCAGCAGGCTAAAATGTTCGGCGACAAAACCGGTCTGACCGGTCTCGTATTAACGAAGCTGGACGGTACGGCGAAAGGCGGCATCGTGGTTGCGATCCGGCAGGAGCTGAACATTCCCGTCAAATTCGTGGGACTGGGCGAGAAAATGGACGATTTGCAGCCGTTTGATTCCGAGCAGTTCGTTCATGCGCTGTTCGGCAAATGGATCGCCGAGGAAAAAGAGGAGGCTTAACAGGCCTCCGATCCGGGCTGAAACCCGTACGGTTGGCATTGTTTGTTTGCTTGAAGGTGCTTGCGCACGAGTCTTTTCGAAGGTCTTAATTCGCGGCACCGCGAATTTTTTGGCTGACAAGGTGTAGGGCTTGACATCCCATCCGACATCCTTTAATATAAGGACTGTTGCTGGTGTAAAGTGCATAACCTTGACGGAGGCGGGCCCTATGACGGAAGATCGTATTCTGGAGAAAACGAACCGAATTAATCTTCTGTTTGATTTCTACGAGCCCATGCTGACGGACAAACAGCAGGCTGTGCTTAAACTGTACTTTCACGACGATTACTCTCTCGGAGAAATCGCCGAGCAATTCAAGATCAGCCGCCAGGCTGTTTACGAACATGTGAAACGTGCGGAGCAGATGCTCGAAGATTACGAGAGCAAACTTCTGCTGCTGACCAAACACGAACGCCGCTTGAAGCTTCTGAGCGAAGCGGAGGAGCTACTCCTCCAGTCGCCGGGCGACCTTGCGGACCGGGCCGCGGATTATATGCGCCGGATCGTTCATATGGAATAGAACGAATAACTCTGCCGAGGCAGAGAACCTATACAAGAAGCAAGACGAAGTTCAGAGCAATTGAAAGAAGCAGGAAGGAGGCGGTTTAGATGGCATTCGAAGGATTAACCGGCAGGCTGCAGGGCGTATTCGACAAACTCCGGGGCAAAGGCAAGCTGACGGAAGAAGACGTGAGCGAGGCGCTTCGCGAAGTGCGTCTGGCTCTTCTGGAAGCCGACGTTAACTTCAAAGTAGTCAAAGACTTCATCGCCAAGGTGAAAGAGCGCGCGGTCGGACAAGACGTGATGAAAAGCTTCACCCCCGGCATGGTCGTCATCGACATCGTAAACAAAGAGCTTACCGACCTTATGGGCGGAACGCACACGAAGCTGGCCAAAGCGAACAAACCGCCTACCGTTATTATGATGGTCGGTTTGCAGGGTGCGGGTAAAACGACAACGTCCGGCAAGCTGGCTAAAATGCTGCAGAAGCAAAATCACAAGCCGCTGCTGGTTGCCGGCGATATTTACCGGCCCGCTGCCATCAAGCAGCTGCAGGTACTGGGCGAGCAGCTGAAGGTTCCCGTGTTTTCGATGGGCGATCAGGTTAGCCCCGTCGAGATCGCAAAGAACGGGCTTCAGTTCGCCAAGGACAACAACAACGACTACGTGATCGTCGATACGGCCGGACGGCTGCACATTGACGAAACGCTTATGGATGAGCTGAAAAATGTGCGCGAAGCCGTCGGCCCGCACGAAACGCTGCTGGTCGTCGACGCGATGACGGGGCAGGATGCCGTCAACGTGGCCGAAAGCTTCCACAAGCAGCTGGAACTGACGGGTGTCGTTCTGACGAAGCTCGACGGCGATACGCGCGGCGGTGCCGCACTTTCCGTCAAAGCCGTTACCGGCTGTCCCATCAAGTTCGCCGCAATGGGCGAGAAAATGGACGCCCTGGAGCCTTTCTATCCGGAGCGTATGGCTTCGAGGATTCTCGGCATGGGCGATATGCTCACCTTGATCGAGAAGGCGCAGGCGGGCATCGATGCGGATAAAGCCAAGGAAATGGAACGCAAGATGCGTAATGCCGAGTTCACGTTCGACGATTTCCTCGAACAAATGGAACAGGTGAAGAAGCTTGGTCCGCTGGACCAGCTGCTGGATATGCTCCCCGGAGCCGGCAAAATGAAAGGCATGAAAGATCTGAAAGTCGACGATAAGCAGATGGGCCGTGTCGAGGCCATCGTTAAATCGATGACGAAGGAAGAGAAACGCAAGCCTGAAATCATTAATGCCAACCGGCGCAAACGCATCGCGCTCGGCAGCGGCAATTCCGTTCAGGATGTCAACCGGCTGCTGAAGCAGTTTGAAGATATGCGCAAAATGATGAAGCAGTTCTCGGGCATGATGAATCCCAAAGCCATGAAGAACATGAAGAAGCTGGGCAAAGGGTTCAAGTTTCCGTTCGGTTAACGACCGGCGGTCTCGATACAATGCGTTTATTCTATGTGGGAGGTGATATTCAATGGCAGTTCGCATTCGTTTGAAGCGTATGGGTGCTCACAAAGCTCCTTTTTATCGTGTAGTTGTTTCCGATTCCCGCTCTCCGCGTGACGGACGTTTTATCGAGGAGATCGGTTACTATAACCCGGTAGCTCAACCTGCAGTCGTTAAAATCGACGAGGAGAAAGCACTGAAATGGCTCCAAGACGGCGCGCAAGCGTCCGATACGGTTCGTTCCCTGTTCAGCAAAGCAGGTCTTATGACCAAGTTCCACGAGTCTAAGCTGAAGAAGTAATCCTACCCAGGCATTTCGGAGGTCTTTATGAAAGAGGTCATTACCGTTATCGCGAAGGCACTCGTGGATCATCCGGAAGACGTGCGTGTGAATGCGGTGGAAGGCGAGAACAGTGTCATTTATGAACTGTCCGTACACCCGGGTGATGTCGGTAAAGTTATCGGCAAACAGGGGCGTATCGCCAAAGCTCTTCGCACTGTCGTCACGTCAGCTGCAGTTAAGGAAAACAAACGGGTTACCGTTGAAATTATGTCATAGAGGAAAAGGTTAGGATCATTCCTAGCCTTTTTCTTGCATCTGAACACGAGAAACCGTTTCCTGCCGGAAGGGCGTGCGCGGAACAAGACCGGACAGGCGGACGGAAACCGGTTTTGATCATTTTCGGCGTCCGGGATCGGACAAGTATGGAAACGGGACAGAGGTGGAAAAATACGCATATGAGCGATAAATTATATACGGTCGGGACCATCGTCAATACGCACGGTCTGCGAGGAGAACTGAAAATTGTGCCGCACACGGATTTTGCCGAGCAGCGCTTTGCAAACGGCAGCAAGCTGGTCATCGAGGATGCCAAAGGTAAACTTACACCGGTAACCATTAAAAGCACACGACTGCACAAAAATATGTACATCGCTCAGTTCAAGGAGTTTTCTCACATCAACGAGGTTGAAGGTTTCAAGAGCTCCCTGCTGCGGGTCGAAGAAAAATATCTGGAAAGTCTGGATGAGGACGAGTACTATTATCACGAGATTTTAGGCTGCAGGGTCTTGACTGAAGAAGGCGAAGAACTCGGCACGATTCAGGAAATTTTGACGCCGGGCGCGAACCATGTCTGGGTAGTAGGCAGGCCGAATAAAAAACAGCTGCTCCTCCCTGTGATCGACGACGTGGTGCTGGATGTGAACGTGGAAGAGAAGATCGTAACGGTTCATCTTCTGGAGGGGCTGCTCGATTTATGAACATAGACGTGCTGACTTTGTTTCCCGCCATGTTTGAAGGCGTATTTACGTCGAGCATTTTAGGCAAAGCCCGGGAAAAAGGCATTGTAAATTTGTCCACCGTTAATTTCAGGGATTTTGCAGGCAACAAGCACAACACGGTGGATGATTATCCTTATGGCGGCGGCGGGGGAATGGTGCTTAAACCGGATCCGATCTTTGCGGCGGTAGAGTCCCTGCTTGATGTGACTTCGAGCGGCCCGGAAACGGCCGGGGAGCCGGTTTCGACTGGAGCCAAGCCTCGTGTCATTCTGATGTGTCCCCAAGGGGAGACGTTTACCCAGCGCAAGGCGGAAGAGTTGTCCCGGGAAGAACATCTTATTTTTATTTGCGGGCACTATGAGGGCTACGACGAACGGATAAGGGAGCATCTCGTGACGGACGAGCTGTCTATCGGCGACTATGTGCTCACGGGCGGAGAGCTTCCGGCCATGGTGGTGATCGACAGTGTCGTGCGTCTGCTTCCCGGCGTACTGGGTAACGAGCAGTCGGCGGTGACGGATTCCTTCAGCACAGGCCTCCTGGAGTACCCTCACTACACGCGTCCCGTTGAATTCAGGGGATGGACCGTACCGGATGTACTGATTTCGGGCCACCACGCGAATATTACCGAATGGCGCCGGCTGCAGTCGCTTTACCGCACGTTCAAACGCAGACCCGAACTGCTTGAGAATGCCGAGCTGACGGACAAAGAGAAACGCTGGCTGCGTGAAAAAATGGCCGAGGAAGAGGGACGGCAGGGCTGAAAATCAACCGAAAATTCGGTTCTTTTTGCAGCCGTTCCGAATCTTTTCTACCAAAACAGAAAATACGAACGATTATGGTTGTTTTTCTGTTGAACGTATGATAGAATATCCAATGTTGTGTTGTTCGAATCGGGTGGTCCTCTACGCATACAAACATGGTTTGACAGCTAAGAGATGGCGGAATGAACACCTATTGTGGAAGGAGGGAATCTTAAATGAATCTCATTCAGGAAATTACGAAAGAACAATTGCGTTCTGATATCCCGAGCTTTCGTCCCGGCGATACTTTGAAAGTATTTGTAAAAGTAATCGAGGGATCCCGCGAGCGCGTTCAGCTGTTCGAAGGTGTCGTGATCAAGCGTCGCGGCGGCGGAATCAGCGAAACGTTTACAGTTCGTAAAATTTCTTACGGCGTTGGCGTGGAAAGAACACTTCCGCTTCATTCTCCGAAGATTGAAAAGATTGAAGTAGCTCGTCGTGGTAAAGTTCGTCGTGCGAAACTTTACTACCTGCGCGGTCTTCGCGGTAAAGCGGCTAGAATTAAAGAAATTCGATAATAAAGACCGAGGGGGCTTGTTTTCAAGTCCCCTTTTAGTTTCATAAAAGCTCATGTTCATTTGATCAAGAAATGGGGTTTGGATGATGGAGAGAAGAGAGCAGGAAGTTTCGGCCGAAACCGAAAATGTGGCAGCCCCGGCGAAAAATCCCGTAAAAAAGGAAGCATGGGAATGGATCAAAGCCCTGCTTATCGCTGCCGTTCTTGTATTTTTGATTCGTTGGCTGCTGTTTGCCCCCTTCATCGTCGAAGGTCCCTCCATGGAACCGAACTTTCATACGGGTGAACGCTTAATCGTAAATAAGATCAAGTATAAATTCAGTGAACCGAAACGGGGCGAAGTCATCGTACTTCATGCGCCGGAAGGCATCGATTATATCAAACGTGTCGTGGCTCTGCCAGGAGAAACGATCAAGGTGGACGGCGACAAGGTATATGTCAACGATAAGGTCATTGAAGAGCCTTACATAAAAGAAGCCATAGATAATGCGGTAAAAGAAGGGCATGCTTATAACAGGCGCAATTTCCCTGAACCGGGCAGCGAGGGCACGACGGAAATCAAAGTGCCGGACAAGTCTGTTTTCGTGATGGGGGATAACCGCTCCAACAGCAAAGACAGCCGCTTTGCGGAAGTCGGGTTCGTAGCCTACGACAAAATAGTCGGGCGTGCGGATCTGGTGTTCTGGCCCCTAAATAAAGCAGGTTTCGTGCACTTCTGATGAAGAAGTGCACGTTTTGTATGCAGAGGTGATAGAATGACGATTCAATGGTTTCCCGGTCATATGACCCGGGCAAGAAGACAAATCGAAGATAAGCTCAAGCTCATTGACGTTACGATCGAGCTGCTTGACGCACGAATCCCGATGTCAAGCCGCAATCCCATGGTCGATGATATTCTGAAGGGAAAGCCGCGTCTCGTTCTTCTGAACAAGACGGATTTGGCGGACCCGGCCATTACGGCGGAATGGGTGAGGTTTTTTACGGAACGGGGCTTGAAAACGCTGGCGATTGATGCCAGCACCGGTACCGGCGTGAAAGAGATTTTGCCGAAATGCAAAGAACTCATGAGCGCCAAAATCGAAACCCAGCTTCGTAAAGGCATCAACCCTCGGGCCATACGGGGACTCATTGTGGGGATTCCGAACGTGGGGAAATCCACTCTGATTAACCAATTGGCAGGACGGAAAATTGCGAACACCGGCGATAAACCGGGTGTTACGAAAGGCCAGCAGTGGATTAAATTCGGAACGGATATGGACCTTCTCGATACACCGGGAATTTTGTGGCCCAAATTCGATGACCAGAACGTGGGTATGAAGCTGGCGGCAACGGGTGCGATTAAGGAAGAAATTCTGCATCTTGACGATATCGCCTTTCATACGATCCGATACATGTCCGAGTATTACGGTGAACGTCTTAAGGAACGCTACGGAATCGAGGAGCTTCCCGAGGACAGCGAGAATCCTAACGAAGTCATTGAGGTAATGGAGGCTATCGGCCGAAAGCGCGGAGCTATAATCAGCGGCGGACGCGTCGATCTCGAGAAGACCTCCTTGCTGTTTTTGCGTGAACTTCGTTCCGGCAAGTTAGGACGGGTTTCGCTGGAAGTGCCGGCAGAGTATCTTTAAGGTGCCGGCTGTCTTTTTACAGCCAAGTAGTAGGACAAAGCAGCTAAACGTGCACAGTCTTCTTCGAAAACGGAGAGGATTGGTCGCACGTTTTTTGTTGTTTATGTGGGACAATGTGTCGTTATTTCCGGTATAATGGAGAATGGGAGGGGATTGCAGCCATGCTTCATGAAGAAACAGGATTATGGGAGAAAGGCTACTCCCTTATTGCGGGTGTGGATGAAGTCGGACGCGGTTGTTTATTCGGAGATGTCGTTGCGGCCGCCGTTATTATGCCCCAGGGTTTAATTCTGGAAGGCGTGGATGATTCCAAAAAGCTTTCCGAGAAAAAACGCGAAGAATTGTATGATGTGATCATGAAAGAAGCGATTGCCGTAGGCATCGGTACGATAGATGTAAAAACGATTGACGAAATCAACATTAAACAAGCTTCCAGGCTGGCCATGAAACGGACGGTGGAGAAGCTGAACCCTGCGCCTGATTTTTTGCTCGTCGACGCGGAACAAGTGGATCTGAATACCCGGCAGATGGCGATCATTCACGGGGATGCGACGAGCCAGTCGATTGCGGCTGCCTCGATTATCGCCAAAGTTACCCGGGACCGGATGTGCCGGGAATGGGATAAGCTGCATCCGGAATACGGCATTGCCAAGCATAAGGGGTACGCGACCCGGCAGCATAGGGAAATGCTGATCGAATACGGGCCGACGCCTCTGCACCGGAAGCTTTTTATCCGTAATGTCATGGTTATGCAGCAGGAGTTATTTTAATCGGGGTTCCGGCCGATATATACATAAAGAACGCGAAACGAAAGGCGGGTCGGCGTGAACATAAGCGGATTGATTCGTGGTTTGGCCGGCGGCATGCAGGCGGCGGAGCCCAAAACATTGGAGTTGAAGCCCGGACAGGTTGTCAAGGGTGTGGTTTTGCAGGTTTACGATAATCAGGAAGCCCAGATGTCTATCGACGGCGTACAAGTGAGGGCCAAGCTGGAAACGCCTCTGGCGCCGGGGCAGACCGCATGGCTGCAGGTGCAGCCGGAAAGTACGGGCGGACAGGTCGTCCTTAAACCCGCAGCGGGACCTGCTGTGCCGGCGACACAAGAAGAGATCGGACAAATGCTGAAGCAGACGGGGTTAAAAGATACGGCGGTGAACCGCGAGCTTGTCCAGATGATGAAGCAGCAGGGTATCCCGCTGACGAAGGAAGCGGCAGCGCCGCTCCAGGAGGTCATGAGCAGGATTCCGGCTTCCGTGAAGCCCGAGCAGTGGGTGCAGGCGGTGGGCGTGGCCGTAAGCAAGGGTCTTCCCTTGACAGCGGATACGGTAGGAGCCATTCACCAAGCTTTATTTGGCAAGCCTTTCGGAGAAACGCTGCAAAATCTGGCTCAGACTTTAAGCGGGCTGCTGCAAAACGGCGGCCTGGCCGAAGGAACGAACGGCAGCGGAGAAAAATTACTCCGGCAGTTAGCCGATGTTTTGCGGACGATGCAGGATACGGCAGCGGAGGTGGGGGGGAAACCGGTCTCGAACGGAACAGGGTCCCCTTTGGAAAACGGAACCGGCAAGCCGGGACTTGCAGCGGGAACGCCTGCGGCAAATTCCGGAGGCGGTACGGGAACCGCAGCGCAGGCGGATACACGCCAGCCGGGAGGAATTCGTCCCGATGGAGGCGGCGGTACTGCGCAGGCCGCGGGTCAAGGCCGCCAGGTGCTGCCGGGGACATCGGGCTTGCCGCAGACCGCGGCAGGAGCACCAACTGATGGCAGCGTAAGGCTGACGCCGTCTGCCGCGGGTATGCAGGCTGGCGCTGCCGCAGAGCTGCCGCAAGGAACGGGCCGGCCTGCTGCGGGTACATCCGCGCCAGGCACGCAGGCGCAGCCTGCCGGCGGCACGTCCGCCGGACAGACAGCGGTGCAAGCGGGCGGCGGCGCTCCGGCCGCGGCTCCGGGCACGCCTGCCGGCGGTCCGGCAGGGCTGACGCCTGCAGCGGGCGGGGAGCCGCCTGCACAGGCGTCGCCCGGCACGGCTGCCAGCGGCGTCGCGCGGTCTGACGCCCCGGCAGCCCAGCCGCAGCCCGGGCTGCCGGCAAGCGCGCCGCGTTCGGCGGCCGATGCCCGCGCGGCGCAGGCAGCCGCCAGCCCGAACGGCGCAACCGAGGCGGACGCCGCACGTGCGTCCGCTGCGGGCGAACAGCGCCCGGCGGCCGACAGCGGCTGGGTGCGCGAGCTGCTGCGGGCGGTGGGCGTCGACCACGAGAGCCGGCTCCTGAGGCAGCCGGGCACCCCCGCACACGCAGGCGGGGCACACCTGGCCGCCGCCGGTGAAGGGCAGGCTGCGGCGCTCAAGGCGGACAGCGCCGAGACGCTCAAGAGCCTGCTGCTTCAGCTGACGGCGGCCGATGATCTTCCGGCTCCGATCCGGGAATCGGCCCAGCAGGCTTTACAGCAGATTACCGGGCAGCAGCTGCTGCTTTCGCCGGACCGCAACGGGGTGTTTACGCACGTGACGCTGTTTGTCCCGCTTCTCGGCGCGGACGGGCAGCCCACGGCAGCCGTTCACATCCAATCCCGCAAGGGCAAACGCGGAGAACTGGATGCCGAGAACTGCCGTCTTTTGTTCGACCTGCAAATGAAATCGATGGGCCACACACTAGTGGACGTCGGTGTGATGAATAAAATGGTCAGTCTGCAAGTGTTTAATGACGAACCGATAATCGGCGAGCTGCTGAACGGCTCCAAAGAAGAGATTGCAGCCGCCTTGGATAAACTGGGTTATCAGTTTCTCTCTATGAAAACAGCGGAATATCCGAAGGCGTCGGGAAGTTTCACGGGCGGGGATTCCGGCTCTTCCCTAAGTGCGGTTATGATGGATACCATCGTGCCTGGAGAAGCCTACCGGGGAGTGGATCTGCGCATATGAATTTTTCTGCCAAGCAAGGCCAGACTCCGCCAAACTCAGGTCCCTCTAAGGAAACGGCTGACGGAGAAGGTGCGGGGACCCATGCGATCCGCAAAGCGGTTGCCCTGAAATACGCGCCCGGGGAGCAGAAAGCGCCTACGGTCATTGCAAAAGGGAAAGGCAAAGTCGCCGAGGCGATTGTCGAGAAGGCAAGAGAGAGCGGAGTTCCCGTACAGGAAGACGCTTCACTTGTGGAAGTACTCTCGAAGCTGGAGCTTGATCAAGAAATTCCGGGGGAGCTCTATCAGCTTGTCGCCGAGGTGCTCAGTTACATTTACCGGTCGGACAACCGGATTAAGGAAATGAGAGACAGTCAGCGGAAGGGGCTGTAACATGGCGTTTTCGCCTTTATCCAGAAAAGATCTGGGCCGTTACGGCGAGCAGAGGGCGGAAGAGCATATAGCCGCTTTAGGGTATAAGGTTGTCGCCCGGAATTGGCGCTGCCGATCCGGCGAGATCGATCTCATAGCCGAGACGGAAGATCGGCTTGTTTTTATCGAAGTGCGTACGCGCAGACTTACGGGACGGTTCGGTACGGCGAAAGAATCCGTAGACGCCCGGAAACAGCTGAAAGTGCGTCAGATCGCACAAATGTACCTGTATGCCGCCAAGCAGAGCGACCGCAGGACGAGGTTTGACGTGATCACGGTCGAGCTGACGCCTGAAGGAGAGTTTAACCGTTTGGAGCACCTGACGGGAGCGTTTTGAATAAACGGTTTGAAGTTCATAAGTTCTGTTCGAAACTGAAGGCCGGTTAAACAGGATAATCGTGAAAAAAGGCGCCCGTCGCTTGAACGGGCGCCTTTTCATGTTCGTACCGCATGGAATCTCTGCGGGCCGGATGAAACGCCGCATTGACGATGATCAATCGCAAGTTGCTTGGCATGCGGATAAGGTTGCAGCGAATTTTAGTCACGTGTATGGGCTTCGTTTTTGCGGGTATTTTGCGTGATTTTGTAAGGACGGCTGTATCGCGTTAGAGTCTCTAAAAAGCCCCACCGCTTCCGGGACGATCTCTAGCATCTCCCCGTTAGAGGGAATAAGATTTGTCCAGATTTCTATATTGGATCGCTTCGGCAATGTGTCCGTAAGTAATTCCGTCGCTTGTTTCCAGATCCGCGATCGTCCGCGCGATTTTCAAAATCCGGTCATGTGCCCGGGCGCTTAAGCGGAGCCGGTCGAATGTCTGCCGGAGAAGGTCTTCGGCTTCGGGCGGCAGTACACAGTATTTACGGAGCCATTTGCCGCCAAGCTCCGCGTTAAAGCGCATAAAACTGCCTTCATAACGAAGCTGCTGCCTTCGGTGAGCGGCAAGTACCTGCCGGCGCATGTCTTCAGAGGAAAGCGAAGGGCGCTTGTCGGTCATGGCGGTATAATCCAGCCGGGGAACTTCTACATGCAGATCAATCCGATCAAGGAGAGGTCCCGAAATGCGCGCTTTGTACTGTCTGATTTTAAGCGGGGAACAGATGCAGCTTTGTTCGGCAGTTTCGGTTCCGTAAAATCCGCACTGGCAGGGATTCATGGATGCGGCAAGCAGGAAGCCGGACGGAAAGGTGAAGGAGGCGCGTGCCCGCCCTATGGTTACCTTACGGTCTTCCAACGGCTGGCGCAGCACTTCCAGCACGCTCCGCGAAAACTCGGGAAGCTCATCCAGAAAAAGGACACCTTGGTGAGCCAGGCTTACCTCGCCGGGCTTCGGTATGGAGCCGCCGCCAATGAGACCGGCCGCCGAAACGGTGTGATGAGGCGAACGATAGGGCCTTTGCCGCATAAACCGGGTGATCGTGCCCAATTTTCCCGATACGCTGTAAATTTTCGTCACCTCAAGCGCTTCTTCGTCGGACAGAGGCGGAAGTATACCGGGAATCCGGCGGGCCAGCATCGTTTTGCCCGTGCCGGGGGGACCGATAAATAAAAGATTGTGCATACCGGCCGCAGCAATCATGATGGCTCTCTTGGCATGATGCTGCCCAATCACATCGGCATAATCATCGGACGCTGCCACGGGGCCGTGCATCTCGGCAGGGACATCGGGACGGGCGGGGAGAACTTCGCAGGAGAAGGATTTTGAAGCGGCTTCGGCTTCCGAGAGGGATGCGTCGTCGGCTTTCAGGCCGCGCTTGCAAGGAGTCCCCAGCTCGCTCAGACTGCTTATCCCCTGGACTTCAGTCCCTGAAATCAGGCGGGCTTCATCCACATTGGACAAGGGCAGCAGAACGCGCTGGATTCCTCTCCGCCGGGCGGCATCGACCATGGACAGCACCCCCGGTACGGGGCGGAGACCGCCGTCAAGCGCCAGTTCTCCGACCAGCAGACAATCGCCTATGCCGGGAAGCTCAATCTGACCGCTTGTCAGCAGGATGCCGGCCGCAATGGCCAGGTCGAAGGAGGCGCCTTCTTTTCTCAGATCGGCCGGGGCCAGATTGACCGTAATGCGCTCAAGAGGAAACTGAAATCCGCAGTTTTTGATGGCGGAGCGTACACGGTCGATCGATTCTCTGACGGCGGTGTCGGGAAGTCCGACCACGTTGATTTGCGGGAGCCCGTTTGCGATATCGATTTCGACTTCGATGCAGATTCCGTCGATTCCGTGCAGGCATGCCCCGGTTACTTTACCATACATGTAAAAACACCTTCTCCCTTTGCATTGGTCAGGTCAAAGGTGCTTCCTTATGATCCGTTTCGTTGTTATTTCATGGTTATTTGGATAGTATACCAAAAATACCCAAACATGAAAATGATCTTTTAGCTGCGGATAATTGGTCATACTAACTCCGAGGTGATTGATATGCAGGATAAACCGTATTTCTGTCCGAACTGCCGTTCCAACCGGATCAAGTTCAGTCTGATGACCAGCTATTCGCAGCCTTTTGTGAAAGATGCTCTCACGGGAGTCGTTACGGAATCCAGTGAAGCGAACGAGATTGCCCAGAGCGAGCCGACGATACAGTGCCAAGTATGCAGCTTTGTCGGTAACGAGATGCGATTTGTCAAGCAGGCGGAGCGCGAGCCCCGTACTGTGACCCAGGTCAACCCGACGTACGTATAGGCAGGTGTGGATTCAAGCGCTTCCGGAACCGGTCGGGGATGGAAGTGCTTTTTTCATGAAGAGGGTGGAAGAGGAGTTAAGGATTTCCTGAGCAATTAGAAAAAACGATTTCTTTTTTAAAAAGAGAGGAAACTGTCGACAAAAAGTGATACAATTATCGATGGCAAATGTTTGTCCGGACCCAAAAAGAGCCGGGCAGGATTTCCCCTGTCAAACGGCGAATACCCTACGTTGATTATGCGGATAGATTCGAAGCTTGATTGAGGTTTCGTGCATACAGGGAGAAACAATACGTTTAGGAGGATTTGCAAATGAATATCCATGAGTATCAAGGCAAAGAAGTCCTGAAGCAGTACGGCGTTGTCGTACCCCAGGGCAAAGTGGCGTTTTCCGTGGATGAAGCGGTCGAAGCAGCTAAAGAGCTGGGCACTCAGGTCGTAGTTGTCAAAGCGCAAATTCACGCAGGCGGCCGCGGTAAAGCGGGCGGCGTGAAAGTAGCTAAAAATCTGGACGAAGTCCGGACTTATGCGGAGCAAATCCTGGGCAAGGTGCTGGTTACTCACCAAACAGGTCCTGAAGGCAAGGAAGTTAAACGCCTGCTCATCGAGCAAGGCTGCGATATCAAGAAAGAGTACTACATAGGCGTAGTTGTCGACCGTGGAACGGGCCGCGTTACGATGATGGCTTCCGAAGAAGGCGGTATGGACATCGAGGAAGTTGCGGCTAACACTCCGGAGAAAATTTTCAAAGAAATCGTAGATCCGGCAATCGGCCTGCAAGCTTTCCAAGCTCGCAAACTGGCTTATGCCATTAAAATTCCTCAAGAACTCGTGAATAAAGCGGTTAAGTTCATGCTTGCCCTTTACACCGCGTTCGTTGAGAAAGATTGCTCCATTGCCGAAATCAATCCGCTCGTCGTAACCGGCGACGGCAACGTAATGGCGCTTGACGCGAAACTTAACTTCGATTCCAACGCACTTTTCCGTCACAAAGACATTCTGGAACTGCGCGATCTCGAAGAAGAAGACGAGAAGGAAATCGAAGCTTCCAAATATGACCTCAGCTACATCGCCCTTGACGGCAATATCGGCTGTATGGTTAACGGGGCAGGACTTGCCATGGCTACGATGGATATCATCAAGCACTACGGCGGAGACCCGGCTAACTTCCTTGACGTAGGGGGCGGTGCTACGAAAGAGAAAGTTACCGAAGCGTTCAAAATCATTCTTTCCGACTCGAAAGTAAAAGGTATTTTCGTCAATATTTTCGGTGGAATCATGAGATGCGACATTATTGCCGAAGGCGTTGTCGCTGCAGCCAAGGAATTGGGTCTGGACCGTCCGCTTGTCGTTCGTCTGGAAGGCACCAACGTGGATCTCGGCAAGAAAATCCTGAATGAATCCGGACTGAACATCGTTTCCGCGGATTCGATGGCTGACGGCGCACAGAAAATCGTTGCGCTTGTTAAGTAATTCCGGTCAGTGAGTACAAGCTTTCTTTTCTTCAAAAAATTCAGGGGATGTGAATAATTACCATGTCTATTTTGATCGATAAAAACACAAAAGTCATTACCCAAAACATGACGGGTAAGACCGGTATGTTCCATACACTCGGCGGTCTTGAATATGGTACGCAAATGGTAGCCGGCGCGGTTCCGGGAAAAGGCGGCACGAAAGTCGATTTCACGCTTGAAAACGGCTCTACCGTTACTCTTCCGGTTTATAACACCGTACAAGAAGCGAAGGACGCGACAGGTGCCACGGCATCCGTTATTTACGTTCCTCCGGCTTTCGCGGCCGATTCCATCATGGAAGCCGTTGATGCGGATCTTGATCTTGTCATCTGTATCACGGAAGGTATTCCGGTTCTTGACATGGTGAAAGTTGCCCGTTATATGGAAGGCAAACGCACTCGTCTAATCGGACCGAACTGTCCGGGCGTTATTACACCGGGCGAATGCAAAATCGGCATTATGCCGGGTTACATTCATACTCCGGGCCATGTGGGCGTAGTATCCCGCTCCGGTACCCTGACGTATGAAGCGGTTCACCAGCTTACAACTCGCGGCATCGGCCAGTCTTCCGCAGTAGGTATCGGCGGCGACCCGGTTAAAGGTTCCGAGTTTATCGACATTCTTCGACTGTTCAACGAAGATCCGGACACCTATGCAGTTATCATGATCGGTGAAATCGGCGGTTCCGCTGAAGAAGAAGCGGCCGAGTGGATTAAAGCGAACATGACGAAGCCGGTTGTCGGCTTCATCGGCGGTAAAACAGCGCCTCCGGGAAAACGTATGGGCCACGCGGGCGCCATCATTTCCGGCGGTAAAGGTACGGCGGCTGAGAAAGTGGCGACACTCGAAGCTTGCGGTATCCGCGTAGCGGCGACTCCTTCCGAAATGGGCTCGACTCTCGTGAGCGTCCTGGAAGAAAAAGGCCTGCTGGAAAAATGCATCACTAAAAAATAATAGAGCTGCCGGTTTCGGCGCTTTTATGGATGGTAAGCAACCTTCCAGTTCCCTTTGGGAATTGGAAGGTTTTTTTGTTTAGGTCTGTAAAATTTGTGAATGACAAGGGAGTGTTTTATACTATGGAGAATCGCTCTGTACTTATCGGGCTTCACGGCATAACCGGAGTGGGATGGAAGACCATTGATCTGCTGGTCCGCTCCTGTTCCGATTTGAAGGATTTGCTGCTCTGGTCAGCCGGCGACTACGCCAGGCTTGGCATTCCGGCAGCTAGAATCCAGCGGTTAATAGATGAATTGACTCCATTTAAAATTGAAGCTTCATTAGAAAAGTACGAATCGATTGGCATCGGAATTTTGACCCGCTTCGATCCCGGTTACCCGCGGCTTCTAGAAGAAACCGCTCAGCCTCCGTGGGTCCTTTACTGCAGAGGCCGGCAGGAGGTTCTGCAAAGACCGGCCCTTGGGGTCGTCGGCACGCGGACACCGACCGCCTACGGGCGGAAAGCCGCGCGGGAACTCAGCCTGGCGTTGTCGGCCTCGGGTTTTGTTGTTGTAAGCGGTTTGGCGCGGGGCATTGATGCGGAGGCTCACCACGGGGCCAAAGACGGAGCGGGCGGAACGATTGCCGTTCTCGGTGTGCCGCCGGACCGGATTTATCCACCGGAGCATACGAGACTGCATGAAGAAATCATCGCCTCCGGAGGTCTCGCCGTGTCCGAATACCCGCTCGGTACGGTTCCGCACCCGGGATTATTTCCGCTGCGCAACCGCGTGATTGCCGGTCTCAGTCTCGGCGTAATCGTGGTGGAGGCGGCGGAGAGAAGCGGCTCCCTAATTACGGCGGATCTTGCCCTGGAGGAATCAAGGGATGTGTTTGCCGTCCCGGGTCCCATCCATTCCCCCAAGAGCAGAGGAGCGCTATCGCTTATTAAGCAGGGGGCCAAAATGGTGACGGATCCCCGGGACATTTATGAAGAATATACGCATTTGTTGTCCACTCAGAGTGGACAGATGGGAGTTTCCGTTCAACAGGGTACACTACCTTCACCGGAACAACAGTTGACAGAAGACGAGGTTATCCTTTATCGATTGTTGTCGAGCGTGCCTGTCCCCATTGACGTCCTCCTGGAGCAGACTCAATTTACGTTTGGACATTTGCATTCAGTTCTGCTATCCTTGCTATTGAAAAAGGTGATAGCGGAGCTTCCAGGCTCTTCTTACGTTTCCATATGAAATTTCTATTAAAAACGATGATGTTATACATGCAGCAGCAGATGACACTGAGGGGAGGAGCATTCGACCGATGGCAGACTCATTAGTGATTGTGGAATCACCGGCTAAGGCCAAAACGATCGGTAAATATTTGGGAAGCAAATATATTGTAAAAGCGTCGATGGGTCATATTCGGGACCTGCCGAAAAGCCAGATCGGTGTAGAGGTTGAACGCGACTTCGAACCGAAATACATTACGATCCGCGGTAAAGGCTCCGTTTTGAAAGAATTGAAGGATGCCAGCAAAAAAGTGAAAAAAGTTTATCTCGCAGCTGACCCGGATCGCGAAGGGGAGGCTATCGCCTGGCATCTGGCGCACTATCTGGAGTTAAACGATACCGATAGCTGCCGCGTCGTATTCAATGAGATTACGAAGCAGGCGGTCAAAGACGCATTCAAAACACCGCGGCCGATCAACATCGATCTGGTGAACGCGCAGCAAGCCCGGCGTATACTCGACAGGCTTGTGGGATATAAGATTAGTCCTCTTCTATGGAAGAAAGTCAAAAAGGGCTTATCCGCCGGACGCGTCCAATCCGTAGCCGTCAAACTCATTATGGACCGGGAAAACGAAATCAAGGCTTTCGTTCCCGAAGAGTACTGGACCATTACCGCCATGCTCGAGGCAGGCAAAGCCAACTTCGAAGCGAAATTTCACGGCATGGACGGCGCCAAGAAAGAGCTTGGTTCCGAGGAAGAAGTTCAAGCGGTTCTGAAAGCGATTGAAGGAGCCCCTTTTGTCGTAAAGGAAGTGAAAGAGAAAGAACGGCTTCGCAATCCTTCGCCGCCATTCATTACAAGTTCGCTTCAACAGGAAGCGGCCCGGAAACTAAATTTCCGTGCGGCCAAAACCATGTCCGTAGCGCAGCAGTTATATGAAGGGATTGATTTGGGCAAGGAAGGTACGGTCGGTTTAATTACTTATATGCGTACCGATTCCACCCGGATTTCTCCAGTAGCCCAGGAAGAAGCCAAGGAATATATCTTGGGTAAATACGGGGAGAGCTTTTACCCGGAAACACCGCGCGTCTATACGAAGAAGGGCTCCAACACTCAGGATGCGCACGAAGGGATTCGTCCTTCTTCCGTAACGAGGGATCCCGATTCCGTTAAGGAATTTTTGTCTAGGGATCAGTTCCGCTTATACAAGCTGGTATGGGAACGTTTCGTTGCGAGCCAGATGTCGTCCGCCGTGCTGGACACGATGACCATCGACCTGAACGTCGGAAACGCGGTTTTCCGGGCGGTCGGCTCCAAACTCAAGTTTCCGGGTTTCATGAAAGTATACGTGGAAGGCAACGATGACGGTACGACGGAAGAAGACAAATTGCTTCCTCCGCTTAAATCCGGAGATCAGGTCGTTTCCAACGAAATTCAACCGAAACAGCACTTCACCCAACCGCCTCCGCGATATACGGAAGCCCGTCTCGTACGCGCTCTCGAGGAACTGGGCATCGGCAGGCCGAGTACATACGCTCCGACGCTTGAAACGATCCAGAAGCGGGGATATGTGGCCATCGAGGAGAAGAAGTTCGTGCCCACCGAGCTGGGAGAACTGGTCATTCAACTGATGAGCGAGTTTTTTCCCGAAATTCTGGATGTGGAATTTACCGCGCAGATGGAAGAAGAGCTTGATCACGTAGGCGAAGGCAAAGAAAACTGGGTCAAAGTTCTCGACGAATTTTACAGTTCTTTCGAAAAACGGCTGGAATTCGCCGAGGAAGAAATGAAGGAAATCGAAATCCAGGATGAAGTTTCGGATGAAATTTGTGAGAAGTGCGGTAAGCATCTTGTTTATAAAATGGGACGCTTCGGCAAGTTTCTTGCCTGCTCCGGTTTTCCGGACTGCCGCAACACCAAACCGATCGTCAAGGATATCGGCGTCACGTGTCCGAAATGCAAGGAAGGTAAAGTCGTGGAACGCCGGAGCAAAAAGGGCCGTATTTTTTACGGCTGCGACCATTATCCCGAGTGTGACTTCGTGTCTTGGGACAAACCGGTTGCCCAGCCTTGCCCGAACTGCGGCTCTATGATGATCGAGAAGCGGACGAAAACATCCGTCAATCACCAGTGTGTAGAGTGCGGATTTAAAGAAGAAGTAAAAGATGAAGCAAACGACGAAGGCTGATCGGATTGCTAACGATTGAACTAGAGGTGTAAACATTGACAGCAGGACAAAAAGAAAAAGTAACCGTAATCGGTGCCGGTCTGGCAGGAAGTGAAGCGGCTTTTCAAATCGCCAGTCAGGGCGTGCCCGTTGTATTGTACGAAATGCGTCCGGTGCGGAAGACACCGGCACACATTACCGATAAATTCGCCGAGCTTGTGTGCAGCAACTCGCTGCGTGCGAACGGCCTGACGAACGCGGTAGGCGTTCTGAAGCAGGAGATGAGGGAGCTGAACTCACTCATCCTCTCCAGTGCCGACAAGCATGCAGTGCCCGCTGGAGGCGCTCTGGCGGTGGATCGCGACGGCTTCTCCGGGGAGATCACGGATACCCTCCGTAATCATCCTCTCATTGAAGTGCGCACCGAGGAGCTTAAGGAACTTCCGGACGGGATTACTGTTGTGGCTTCCGGTCCGCTTACATCCCCGGACTTGTCTGCAAGCCTGCAGGCGCTTATGGGGGAAGAATATTTGTATTTCTATGATGCGGCCGCGCCGATTGTTGAGAAAGACTCTATTGATATGAGCAAAGTGTACCTGGCTTCCCGGTACGACAAAGGAGAAGCCGCTTATCTGAACTGCCCGATGACGGAGGCGGAATTCGATGCTTTCTACGAAGCGTTGATCACGGCCGAAACGGCGCCAGTAAAGGAGTTCGAGAAAGAGATCTATTTCGAGGGCTGTATGCCGATCGAAGTGATGGCCAAACGCGGCAAACAAACCGCTCTGTACGGCCCGATGAAGCCGGTAGGTCTTATCAACCCGCATACGGGCGAGCTTCCTTACGCGGTCGTTCAACTTCGTCAGGATAACGCGGCGGGCACGCTGTACAATCTTGTCGGGTTTCAAACGCATCTGAAATGGGGCGAACAGAAGCGGGTTCTGCAAATGATCCCGGGTCTGGAGAACGCCGAATTCGTACGCTACGGGGTTATGCACCGCAATACCTTCATCAACTCCCCGCGCCTTCTGAAACCGACTTATCAGTTCAAAAACCGGGATAATTTGTTCTTTGCCGGACAGATGACCGGAGTAGAAGGATATGTCGAATCGGCCGCATCCGGCCTGATCGCCGGTATCAACGCTGGAAGATTGGCTCAGGGGCTGGACTGCCTGGAGTTTCCGCTGGAAACCGCACTTGGCAGCATGGCGCAGTATATTACCACTGCGGACACTAAACATTTTCAGCCGATGAATGCCAACTTCGGTCTTTTCCCGCCGCTGGGCGAAAAAATCCGCAATAAAAAAATGAAGTACGAAAAGCTTGCGGAACGGGCAATTGAGACTATTCAGAATTTTTCGCAAAATACAGTCCAGTCAACTTGTAAGTGAAAGTGCGGCTGTGTTACGATTAAGTTGTTTTGAACGACGCTGTACACAACCACTTTAAATCAAACTCCGGAAGCAGCATCAAAACAACCTTTTGCTGCTGCTTCTTATTTTCCGTTCTCTCGCAGCAAGCAGCTTCGGAAAAGAATCGAGAGGTGAACTATGGATCCGACAAATGCGACTTTTCATGCCACCACGATATTCGCCATCCGTAAAGACGGCCGCGGGGCGATAGCCGGAGACGGCCAAGTGACTTTCGGCAACAGCATGATTATGAAGAACACAGCGAAGAAAGTGCGGCGCTTGTACCGGGGAAAAGTGATTTCCGGGTTTGCGGGGTCTGTCGCGGATGCGATTACCTTGTTTGAGAAGTTCGAAGGCAAGCTGGAGGAGCATCACGGAAATCTTCAGCGGGCGGCCGTAGAACTGGCGAAGGAATGGAGATCCGACCGTGTACTGCGCAAACTGGAGGCCATGATGATCGTGATGGACGAACACGGGCTTCTGCTCATTTCGGGCAACGGGGAAATTATCGAGCCTGATGACGGCATCGTTGCAATCGGTTCGGGAGGCAGTTTTGCCCTGGCGGCAGGCCGCGCCCTCTCCCGTTACGCAACCGACATGAGCGCAGCCGACATTGCGAAAGCATCGCTTGAAATGGCCGCGGATATTTGCGTGTTTACGAATCACAATATTATTGTGGAAGAAATATAACGCCGACCGACGAGCAATAGGCAGGTAAGCTTGTAACCAAGTCTTACCCGGCACTATATGAAGGAGGGGTTCCTTTTGAGCACAAGCTCCCTTACACCCAGACAAATCGTGCAAGAGCTGGACCGGTATATTGTCGGTCAGAAGCAGGCCAAGAAGTCCGTAGCCGTCGCCCTGCGCAACCGTTTTCGCCGCAGCAGACTGGAAGAATCCATGCGTGACGAGATTGTGCCCAAAAATATCCTGATGATCGGGCCCACAGGTGTGGGCAAGACGGAGATAGCAAGACGACTCGCTAAACTGGTCGGAGCCCCCTTTGTGAAGCTGGAAGCTACAAAATTTACCGAGGTCGGCTATGTGGGCAGGGATGTGGAGTCCATGGTCCGGGATCTCGTTGAAACGTCGATACGCATGGTTAAGAGCGAACGTACCGAAAGCGTGAAGGAACGGGCGGAAGAGCTTGCCAACGAGCGTCTGGTGTCTATTCTGGCGCCGAGCGCGAGCCGTCCCAAATTTCAGCGCAACCCGCTGGAGATGATTTTCGGCAATCAGCAGGGCAGCCAGGAACCGGAAGAGGATGATAAGGATCCTCAGCTGGCAACGAAGCGCGCGCAGATTAAAGAACAGCTTAAGCGCGGTGAACTCGAAAATTACATCGTTGAAGTCGATGTGGAAGATAATTCTCCCTCCATGCTGGATATGCTGGCTGGCCAGGGACAGGATCAAGCCGGCATGAACATGCAGGAAATGTTCGGCAGTCTCCTGCCGAAACGCACGAAGAAGCGGAAGCTTCCCGTTAAAGAAGCCAGAAAAGTGCTTACCCAGGATGAAGCGCAGAAGCTGATCGATATGGATGAGGTTATTCAGGAATCCATCCGGCGTGCCGAACAAAGCGGAATCATCTTTCTGGATGAAATCGATAAAATCGCGGGTAACGGCCGTGGAAGCGGCGGACCGGATGTTTCCCGCGAAGGCGTCCAGCGCGATATTCTCCCGATCGTGGAAGGCTCTACGGTCGTGACGAAGTATGGGCCTGTCAAGACGGATTATATTCTGTTTATTGCGGCCGGGGCTTTTCATGTTTCCAAGCCTTCCGATCTGATACCGGAGCTTCAGGGTCGTTTTCCGATCCGGGTAGAGCTCAGCAATTTAACGCTTGAAGATTTTGTTTCCATTCTCAAGGAACCCAAAAACGCGTTAACCAAGCAGTATACGGCTTTGCTTGAAACCGAAGGAATCCGAATCGAGTTCAGCCAGTCCGCGATCGAAGAGATTGCGCGCATTGCGGTTGAAGTCAATCAGAGTACGGAAAACATCGGTGCGCGGCGGCTGCACACCATTTTGGAGAAGCTGCTGGAAGATTTATCGTTCGAAGCTCCGGATTTAAATCTGGAGGAAATGGTCATCACGCCTGAATACGTCCGCGAGAAGCTGGGCGATATCGTTCAGAACCGGGATTTGAGCCAATATATTTTGTAAACCGGAAGGCCTACCTGCCTTCGGTTTTCTATTCTTGGGTATAAGATTGTGGGAGGCAAGCCAATGACCTTGTTGAACAAAACGAGAAGGCTTAACCGTCTGCTCCAGAAGGAGGCGGTGAGTGCTGTCAGTTTTATGGATATGGCCGAGGTTTTGCGGGACACCATTCACTCTAATGTGTATGTGGTCAGCAGACGAGGCAAACTGTTAGGATACGCGACGACGAATGAACTGCCGACTTCCGCGATCAATCGAATCGTGGCGGAGGAGAAAAGATTCTCGCCGGAATTTAATCATTTTCTTCTAAAGGTGGATGAAACCACTTCGAATTCGGATGCACTTGAAATGTTTCCGACTTTTGTGGAAGAAATGAAGAACTTAAGAGAATATACCTACTTCACCATTGTGCCGATTTTAGGAGGCGGTGACAGACTTGGGACTTTGGTCCTATGTAGAACGCACTCTGCCTTTACGGATGATGATTATATATTAGCAGAGTATGGGTCGACAGTCGTAGCCATGGAAATCCTCCATATGCGGGCGGAAGAGGTTGAGCAGGAGGCAAGAAGCAAGGCAGTGGTTCAAGTGGCCATCGGTTCTTTGTCGTTCAGCGAACTGGAGGCAGTGGAGCATATTTTCGAAGAATTAGAAGGAAAAGAAGGACTTCTCGTTGCAAGCAAGATTGCAGATCGTGTCGGAATAACTCGATCCGTGATCGTAAATGCACTCCGTAAACTGGAAAGCGCGGGTGTCATTGAGACGCGTTCTCTTGGTATGAAAGGAACGTACATTCGCATATTAAATGATCAATTGATTCAGGCGATTGACCAAGTTAAGTCTAAAATGTAACAAAAATTTCATACTTATGTATGAACCAAACGAAGGCCCATCTTCCTAAAGATAGGGCTTTTTTCTCATTGTCTATTTCCAGACTTTTCTTCATGATAATTTTAGCAACATTATTCTACATAATGTACACACTTTGAATAATCCTTGTGTCGAAGTTAGGAGGAATGTAAAACTTCATTATGGAATTTAGTTTCATAAAGACATAAAAGGTGGGGTAACCATGTTCTTGCTAAACCAAGCCGGATTTCAGTGGATGGAGAAATCGCTGGATGCATCAGCTCTCCGGCAGCGGGTGATTTCCAACAATGTGGCCAACGCCGACACTCCTCATTTTAAAAGGTCAGACGTTCTGTTCGAGGAACTGCTTCAAGAGAAAATGACCGGAAACCAGCCGGTGTTGGAAGGCAGACGCACGAATTCAAGACACTTGCAGATTCCGTCTAATACCCACTTACCCGGCCAAGCGGTTGTTGAATCAGATCCGAACAGTTTGATGAACAACAATTTGAACAACGTCGACATGGATTACGAGATGTCATTGATGGCCAAAAATCAGCTTAAATACAACACGATGGTACAAGAGATGAATAACGAATTCCGTAAACTGAAGATTGCGATGGATGGGAGAAGATAAGAGATGAGAATCACGAATAGCTTTGACATCAGCGCATCGGCACTAACGACGCAGCGTTTAAGAATGGATGTCATCTCTTCGAATATCGCGAATGCGGATACGACCCGGGCGTCATTTGTGAACGGGCAGTGGACACCTTACCAGCGCAAAATCGTTTCGGTGGAACCGAAAAACCAGCCAACGTTCGCTCAAATGCTAAACTCGGCAATGACGGACGGTACGGGACAGGGGGTTCGGGTATCCAGCATTTCCGGAGATACGACTCCGTTCAAGCAGGTTTACAATCCTTCGCACCCGGACGCCAATCAGCAGGGGTACGTCATGATGCCGAACGTCGATGTCGCCAAGGAAATGGTGGATATGATTTCCGCCACAAGGTCTTATGAAGCAAACGTAACGGCTCTTAATGCAAGCAAAGGCATGATTAGCAAAGCGCTTGAAATCGGCAGATGATAAAAGATAAAAAAGGAGAATGAGTGTGGTAAACCCGACTTATCTAAATGCATTTTCTCCGGTGCAGACAATAAAGCAGCCGGTGGGGAGCGAGCCTGCAAGTGCCTCCCAATTTACAAAGCAGTTTTCCTCTTTTCTCAGCGAGGCCATGAACGGGTTGAATTCGGACCAGCATACGGTAGACGGACTCAACCAGCAATTCGCCAAAGGGGAATTATCGGACGTCCATCAATTGATGATTGCTTCCGAAAAAGCATCGCTCGGTTTAGAGTTCACCGTCCAGGTGCGCAATAAAGTCGTGGAAGCTTATCAGGAAGTCATGAGGATGCAGCTCTAACGGCGGCTGAACCATGATCGACATTGATTGAATCGGATGGGGTGACATTGTGAACGAAAGATTGCTCCAATATTGGGAGAAAGCCAAACAGTATTGGAATCAATATAGCAAAACGACCAAGCTTACTTTTGTAGCTGCATTGTTCGTTCTCCTATTGACTATTGGAATCATTAGCTACAATCTTGCGAAAACCGAGTATTCACTGGCATATACGAATCTTCAACCGGCGGATGCCGCTGCGATTAAAGGGTACCTGGATACAGCGAAAATCCCTTATAACCTCAGTTCCGACGGAAAAAGCATTGAAGTGCCGAAGAACGAAGTCGCCAATGTCAAGCTGGGTATTGAATCGCAAGGCTTGAACAAAGGAAGTTCGATCGGTTACGACGCGTTCGCTTCGGACAGTGCTTTCGGAATGACGGACAACGAGTTTAAAGTGAAATATTTAAGCGCGGTGCAGGGAGAGCTTCAACAACTTATCAATTCCAACGAAGCGGTGGATAAATCGAAGGTTCTGATCTCGATGCCGGATGAGACGGTATTCCTCGCCAACCAGAAGCAAGAAGCTACGGCGTCGGTTGTACTGAACGTGAAGCAGGGCTATTCGCTGGATCAGGGGCAAGTAGACACGATTTATAACCTCGTTTCACACAGCGTCAAAAATTTGCCGCTGCAGAACATAACGATTTCCGATCAGTACGGTCAGTTCCTGGCTTTCTCGAAAGAAACGAACGGCAGTCAAAGCACTTCAGGTCTGGTTCAGAACCAATTCGACATCAGACGGAAGTTTGAAACAAGCGTACAGGGAAATATTACAAATCTGCTCAACAAAATGCTCGGTCCCGACAAAGTGGTTGTCAGTGTTTTCTCGACGATGAACTTCGACCAGAAGAAAACGACGGAAAATCTGGTGACGCCTCCTAATGTGGAAGACAAGAAGGGCCTTGAAATTTCTACCCAGGAATCTTCTAAAACATCTACGAGCACGGGAGGAAATCCGGGGGGAGTGGCCGGAACCGGTCAGACGGACGTGCCTGGTTATCCGGGAGGAGCATCATCCGGTAATGCCAACTCCGAAGAAAGCAGCAAAACGGTCAATTACGAAATTAACCGTATCACGAACGACATTATCCAGACGCCTTATGTCGTCAAGGATATCAGCATCAATATCGGATTTGATTCAACCGGGAAAGACCAGGCCGCGGTAGCGGAATTGAAAGGTCTTATCGAAGGGCAGATGGCGAACATTGTTCGTGCGTCGCTTGCCGACAACAAGGTGGAATACACGCCGGCTCAAATTCAGGACAAAGTGAAAGTAGTTCCTCAAACATTCGTAACACCATCCGGAATTGCGGGTACGAATTGGCAGCAATATCTTCTGTACGGCGGAATCGGTTTGGCTGCTCTGCTGCTCGGTGCGCTCGGAATGTACGCCATCAGAAGAAAGAAAAAAGCTGGAGAAGAAGAGGATGAGCTTGACCTTCCACCGGCAAAAGTGGAATATCCTACGATCGATATCGAGAATGTCTCCAACGAAAATCAAGTACGCAAGCAATTAGAGACGCTAGCCAAGAAAAAGCCGGACGAATTTGTCAATTTGCTTAGAACCTGGCTGGTGGATGAATAGAGGTGTGGGTGTTTGGCAAGAGGAGCAATACAGCAGGGGTTAACGGGAAGGCAAAAAGCGGCGATTCTGCTTATCAGCCTCGGACCGGAAGTTTCTGCTCAAATTTTCAAGCATTTGCGTGAAGATGAAATTGAGCAGCTTACCCTCGAAATCGCAAATGTACGCAAGGTAGACGCATTAGAAAAAGAATCGATTTTATCGGAGTTTCACCAAATTTGCCGGGCTCAGGAATACATCTCCCAAGGCGGTATTGCCTATGCGAAAGAAATTCTTGAAAAAGCACTCGGTTCCAACAAAGCCGTTGATATTATTAACCGGCTGACGGCTAATCTGCAGGTAAGGCCATTCGATTTTGCCCGAAAAGCGGATCCTGCACAGATTTTAAACTTTATCCAAAACGAGAATTCGCAAACGATTGCGCTCGTCCTGTCTTATCTTCAGGCGGAACAAGCCTCGATCATTTTGTCTTCTCTGCCGCAAGAGAAGCAGGCGGACGTTGCGAAACGGATCGCTCTGATGGACAGCACGTCACCGGAAGTGATTTCTCAAGTGGAGAGAGTGCTCGAACAGAAACTCTCGGCCACCGTTACACAGGACTACACATCGGCCGGCGGTATTTCTTCGATCGTTCAAATCTTGAACGGCGTAGACAGAGGTACGGAGCGTACCATTCTGGATTCGCTCGAAATTCAAGATCCCGAACTCGCCGAAGAAATCAAGAAGCGGATGTTCGTTTTCGAAGACATCGTCAATGTGGACAACCGTTCCATTCAGCGCATCGTCCGCGATATCGAAAATGCCGACCTTCAGCTTGCGCTCAAAGTGGCGAGCGAGGAAGTCCGCGAAGCTATTTTCCGCAACATGTCCAAACGGATGGCGGAGACGTTCAAAGAAGAAATGGAATTTATGGGCCCGGTTCGGCTTCGCGATGTGGAAGAAGCGCAAACCCGGATCGTATCCACAATTCGCCGCCTAGAAGAATCCGGAGAAATCATCATCGCACGCGGTGGAGGAGACGATATTATTGTCTAACATCCTAAAGCCTTTCCATTATGCTCCTGCGGATGAGACAAACGCTTACCGGGTACCAGTCAAACCGATTTATACGCCGCAAGCTGAGCTTCCGGAAGATGAACCGCGGTTCACTCCAGAAGAAGAAGCGCAGCTGAGCGAAGCGGAAAGCTTAAAACGGCATATTCTCGAGGACGCTGAATCTTTCGCGCAATCCCATATGCAGCAGGCGATCCAGGAAGCATCCGAACTGAAAGAACAGACGGAAGCCGAGATCGAAGCTTGGTGGACGCAGCGGCGCGAAGAAGATGAGCAGCATCAGGAGCAGGCCCGGACAACCGGCTACGAAACGGGTTATCAAGAAGGTTTGGATCAGGCCCGGCAGGATGTCAGCCAGCAGTACGATGAGATGCTATCGGAAGCGCGGCAGGTTCTCGAACAGGCTTACCGGGTGAAACAGCAAGTCATTCAGGAAGCGGAACCTTTTCTCATCGAATTGAGCTGCTCCATTGCGGAGAAGATCATTTCCAAGCAGCTTACCGTATCGCCTGAATGGATGATCGAAACGATTCGCAGCGTACTGGCTCGTCGAAAAGAGAGCGGAACGATCACGCTTTGCGTAGCACCCCGCCACTTCGCTTACATTCAGGATGCCCGCGAAGAACTGCTGTCGGCAATCGACTCGCAGGCCGAGTTGGAAATTATTCCGGATGCGAGTGTTCAGGACGAAGGCTGTGTAGTCCGTTCCACGTTCGGAAGCATTGACGCCCGTATCGATACGCAGCTTCACGAGATCAAGCTGGCCTTGCAGCGAATTGCCCTTCACGGTGAAGGTGATGAATCATGAGTCAAGGTAGCCCGAATGCAGGCAAATATGTAGAGTTTCTAAGGCAGTTGGATCCTGTCCGGGTAAACGGCAAAGTGACGCAAGTGATCGGCTTGACCGTTGAATCGGAAGGTCCGGATGTAAGTATCGGCGAGCTCTGCCACATCTATCCTCATAAATCCAATCAACCGTTGATGGCGGAAGTGGTCGGATTCAGAGGCAATAAGGTCATTCTGATGCCGCTTGGCGAACTTGAAGCGATCGGTCCCGGATGCGATGTGGTGGGAACCGGTAAGCCGCTGACGGTGCAGGTCGGACACGAGCTGCTCGGTAAAGTATTGAACGGTCTCGGTCAACCTTTGGACGGTTCGTTCTTACCGTCAAGAATGGCTCATGTTTCTACGAACAATGTCCCCAGCAATCCTTTGTCAAGACCGCGGGTTCAAGAGCCGCTTGGCGTCGGTGTCCGGGCAATTGACGGGCTGCTTACCGTAGGCAAGGGACAACGGGTCGGTATTTTCGCCGGTTCCGGGGTTGGCAAAAGCACTCTGCTCGGCATGGTCGCGAGAAACACGTCAGCGGACGTTAACGTGATCGCGCTTATCGGAGAACGGGGCCGTGAGGTTCTCGAATTCGTCGAGAAAGATCTCGGGCCGGAAGGCTTGGCGCGTTCTGTCGTCATTGTCGCTACGTCGGATCAACCGGCGATGGTCCGGATCAAGGGAGCTTTCATCGCAACGAGCATTGCCGAATATTTTCGGGACCGCGGGATGAACGTCATGCTCATGATGGACTCCGTAACCCGCTTTGCGATGGCTCAGCGCGAGGTCGGTCTGGCGGTCGGAGAGCCTCCGGCGACGAGAGGCTACACGCCTTCGGTTTTCGCCCTGCTGCCCAAGCTGCTTGAACGGTCCGGAACCGGATTGAAAGGCTCGATTACGGCTTTTTATACGGTGCTGGTGGACGGTGACGATATGAACGAGCCCATCGCGGATGCGGTTCGTGGTATTCTTGACGGTCATATCGTCTTGGACCGGAATATCGCCAACAAAGGCCAGTATCCCGCCATTAACGTTCTTGCCAGCGTAAGCCGGGTGATGAAAGAAATCGTTACCCAGGAGCAGCTTGACGCTGCGGCTCATCTCAAACGAATGCTTTCTGTTTATAAGGATTCGGAAGACTTGATAAATTTGGGGGCGTACCAGAGGGGATCAAATCAAGAAATTGATATTTCACTTCAGTATATGGATGAGATCCTTGATTTTGTTAAACAAAAAACCAATGAAAAAGTGACGTTGGAAGAAGCCCAACAGCGCTTGATCGATCATTTTTCGTTAGGATGAGGCTAATATGAAATTCCAGTATGCGTTTCAGCAGATCGTAAATTTGAAAAATAATGAGCGTTCGCAGGCGGAGTGGAATCTCTCTACTGCCATCGGCAACCTGAATCACGAAGAAAGCTCTCTTCAGGAGCTGATTCGTCTCAAAAACGAAGCTCAGGAGAAAATGTTGGAAACTTCCATGCGTCCGGTTTCCATGCTGGAGATTCGTCAGCTGCAGTCTTATGTGGATCACATCGAGCATCTGATTGCGCGCAAACGTCACGACGTCTCTAAGGCCCAGCGCCATGTGAACCACAACAGGGACCTCCTGAACGACAAAATGGTCGATGAGAAAGTCTGGACGAAAGCGCGGGATAAAGCGTTGGAGCAGTTTACCGGTTTTGTTCTGAAAAAGGAACAAGAGGCGCTGGACGAAATTGCATCCAACCGGCATATCCGGTTGTCCTATCAGTAAACCCGCACGAAAGGAGGAGGCGTCATGGAAGAAGCAGGCACAGAGTCGTCCTCGGGCGGTAAATTGGAACGTTTTCTGGTCTGGTTTCTGATCCCGTTCGTGTTTACGGCCGTTCTTCTTGGTGTTCTTCTATCCGTTTTTGATTACGATGTGATGAAAACTGTCCAGCGGACGCTGAACAAAATCCCGGTCGTGGGGGAAATGATTCCCCTGCCGAAAGAGGATGCGCAGAGCACTCCCGCAGCTAAAGGGACGGAAGAAGATGCAGTAAAGACGAAAACCAAGGAAATCGAGCAGTTGAACAGCAAGGTGCAGGAGCTTAAAACAGAGCTGGATAAAGCGGACCAGACGAGTGCCCAGAAGGACAAAACGATTCTGGACCTCAAGCAGCAAAAGGCGGAGCTGGAAGATAAAGAGCTGGCCAAACAGGATGAAGAGTACGACAAGAAAGTGCGGGAGCTCGCTTCGGTTTATGCGAAGATGATGCCGAGTAAGGCCGCTCAAATCATTCAAAACCTGAGTCCGCAGGAAACGATTCTCGTTCTGAATGCGATGAAAACAGACGAACGGGTAAAAGTGCTTGAAAAAATGGATCCGAAGAAGGCGGCGGACGCTTCAATCGCACTCAAGGATCTGACAACTTCCCAGGATCAAAAAATCGCGGCACTCCAGGATCGTCTCGTTCTCCAGCAAAAGCCGGATTCCGCGCAAAAGAAAATGACTTCGGCTGAGCTGAGCCAGACGTTCGCATCGATGGATGCTTCCAAAGCCGCGAAAGTGTTAACCGATATGTACGGGAAAAACTCGGCTCAGGTATTAACCATCCTAAGGGAAATGGACACGAGCAAGCGTGCCGCATTGATGGGCGAAATCGCGGGCATCAGCAAGGAAACCGCGGCTTCCATTACCGGGAATCTAGTTCCATAAATCATCCATGAAAGGAGGTGAAAATAAACAATGGAAATGCCAGTAGCAAGTACGACTCCGTCCGCGCCCTCAGCAGGATCTACGGCGGTTAAAGCGGGAACGGCAAAGACTGCGGCAGCAGCCGCAACAGCGGGAAACGGCAAGGGCGATGCGGGAACTTTCCAACAGGTGATGAACGGCCAGCTTCAGAAGGAAGCGGGTGAGGAGAATGCCAGCCCCGTCGATTCCATCCTGGCCGGTCTGCTTCAAGTGATTCCTTTCCTCCCGGCGCCTGTCCAGGAAGCTCTGAGCGATATGGAAGGACAAACGGGAACGGACGGAATGGCGGATCTTTTGCTCAGCAGTATTCAGAGCAGTCCGGAGCTATTCAGCCAGTTGAGCCAGTCCGATGCCATGCAGCAGTGGGCAAACGATGCTTCAGCTTTGCTTCAACTGTTAAGCGGGACGCAGCAAACCGGATTGCAGGTCATTCAGCTTGACGGCGGCGACGCTTCGCTGAAACTTCAGAAGACGATTTTGGATTTGACGGCCATGCTTAAGCAGCAGCCGGATCATCCGCTTTTGCAGCAGTTGTCGGCCGAATTTAAACACCTTGTAGAAACGGCGCTGCCGTCGCTTGTAAACCAACAGCAAGCGGATGCAGCCGGTAAAGCAGCGGCTAAAGCGGCCGAAACGGAAATGACGCTGCCTGCTAGTGCAGCTGACAGCAACCCTGACGACGCGGCGCCGGTTATGACCGTCACAAAGACAGGAAGCATCAAAGCTTCATTGGAAATGTTGGCTGCAAGAACCGGAGTCTGGAACTCGGTAAGACAAGCGGCTCATGAAACCGTTGAGGCGGTACAGACCTCCACTACCTCGGCATCCGAAAACGAGCCGACAGCGAATGGTTTGACAGGTCTTCAAGAAGGAATGAAAACAGCTCTTCCGGAGCAGGCGGCCAAAGCGGCAGCTCCAACGATTTCAGCTCAAAACTTCGCTCAAGAACTAAGTCAGTTCATGGTGAAGCGCATGAGCCTGAAAATGGGGAACGGTTTCTCGGAAGCAAAACTTTCGCTCCGTCCGCAGCATTTGGGAACCATTGATGTGGTCCTTACGATGCAAAACGGGCAGCTGGTTGCCCAGTTTACAGCGGATACGGCACTGGGAAAAGAGCTTCTCGAAAGCCAACTCGCACATTTGAGACAATCTCTACACAGTCAAGGCGTTCAGGTAGACAAGATGGAAGTCGGCCAAAACACCATGTCCTCCTCCATGTTCCAAGATTCCAGACAGCAGCAGTCTTCGCAGCAGTTTCTTCAGCAGCGCGGCGGCGGAAGCAATCAAAGCAATTCGGAAGAGCTTACGGAATGGAACGAAGAGCTGAAAATTTTGGAGGAAACCAGAAAAGCGGCTTTAGGAAATTCCTTCGAAACCTCGGCTTGATCAAGACTGAAATGACAGACTCAGCTTAGATAGGAGGTGCAGCAATGGCAGAACTTTGGGGAGATTTGACCAAAACGGGCTCTACGACCAAAACGGGCTCTACGACGAACACGGCAAGCGCAGCTTCGAAAGCCAAAGACAAGAAGGACGGCTCGATTCTCGGCAAAGATGACTTTCTTAAAATTCTGATCACCCAGCTTCAAAATCAGGATCCTATGCAGCCTATGCAGGATAAAGAGTTTGTGGCGCAAATGGCCCAATTCACTTCGGTCGAGCAGTTATCAAACATGGCTTCCGAAATGAAATTGCTCCGGTCTTCGCTCGGATTCACTTCGAGTCTGATCGGGAAGGACATCAGTTGGATGGGCAAAACGGACAGCGGAGAAACGGTGATGTCGAATGGAGTCGTCGAATCCATAATCGTCCGGGACGGTGTGCAGTACGCGACGGTCGGTGGAAAAGAGGTCAAGCTGGAGGACGTCCTCAAGATTGAGAATCAGAAGCCGGCGGTTCCTGCACCATGACCGAACGTATAACGGTAGGAAGACTATATCCCACTCCTCCGGCACCTCTTCAGCGAAACGGCGGAGCCAGACCGGCTGCCGGACGCTCCGAATTCGATCAGCTCCTGCAAAGCGAACTGGTCAAGTTCAGTCATCATGCGGAAACCCGGTTGAAACAACGGGGGATTCAAATCGACAACGAGCAGTTGGCTAAGCTTGAAAACGCCATCGACAAAGCGGCCGCCAAAGGTGCCAAAGATACATTGATGGTGCTGGGTGGAACGGCCCTTATCGTGAACGTCCCGAACCGGACGGTGATCACGGCTTTGGACGGAGCCAAGCTGCAGGATCAGGTTTTTACGCAAATAGACAGTGCAGTCATCATTTCATAGGAACATTACCCAACAAAACGGGCTGGACCCAACAGGAGGCCCTGATAGCTGCGGACCGATAGAAGCGGCTTTAAAGGAAGATGCCCACCCAGGCGGGCGACATAAGAGGAGGAACGACAAATGTTAAGATCCATGTACTCCGGTATTTCGGGCATGCGCGGTTTTCAGACGAAGCTCGATGTGATCGGCAATAACATTTCCAACGTAAATACGGTAGGCTTCAAAAAAGGCCGCGTCATGTTCCAGGACATTCTGAGCCAGACGGTAGCTGGTGTGACGGCACCGGATGGTGCCGGAACGCAGGGCGGCGTCAACGCCAAACAGATTGGTCTGGGTGTTGGAACTGCGGCTATAGACACGATTCATACAGGCGGCAGCGCGATGACTACCAACGTTCCTACCGATTTGCGTATTGACGGGAACGGATTCTTCGCGGTTGGAGCAACTGAAGTGAGTGGTGACTCACCGACGTATTTTACCCGTGCCGGAAACTTTACGGTAGATGCGGATAATTTTATTGTAAATCCTGATGGGTTGTATCTGTTCTCGACGGAGGGTCAGCCGATCCAATTAGACGAAAACGCTACTAAGTTTTCTATCTCACAGGATGGGAAAGTAGTACAAGTAATTAACGGGGTTCCTGTAGTATCCGATTACAGTATCGCTGTCGTTAAGTTCTCCAATCCCGGCGGTCTTACGAAAGCGGGCGGCAACCTGTACGAATATTCACCGAATGCTTCTATGGATCCTATTGATGATTTGACTGAATGGACAGCAGCTGATCCAGTTAAAGGCACAGGCTCCATTATCGCCGGACAGCTTGAAATGTCTAACGTGGACTTGACGGAAGAGTTTTCCGAGATGATCGTTTCCCAGCGTGGTTTCCAGGCGAACTCCCGGATTATCACCACGTCGGATGAAATCTTGCAAGAGATCGTTAACCTGAAACGCTAATAATAGGCAAAGGTAAAAGGTAAGGGGGCCTGGTCCCCCTCCTGGAACCTATGGAGGGAACCATGGTACGTTTGACCCGGATGAACGGCAAACCGCTAGTGATCAACGCGCTTATGATTGAAATGATGGAAGAAACACCGGACACCGTGATTACATTGATTAATGGGAAAAAAATTATGGTCCTTGAACAAGAGGCAGTGGTCACAGAGATGGTGGAACAATTCTTGAAACGGATCGGTGCGGTTCAAGCAACGATCAAGTCGGCGAATACGGAGGGCTTGTAGTGCTTAAAAATCGATTTTTTCTGATGCTGGTTTCCATTCTTGTCGCCATCACATTGGTTCTGACGGCTGCATTTGTGTTATGGACGGTTATGGACAATAAATCGGAGGCCGGTGCGGAAAAGACGCAGACTTCGGCAGAGATCAAAGAAAACACCGTCATTATGAAAGACATTACGACAAACCTGGCCAGTCAGGGCAGCTTCGTTAAAATCAGTCTGGCTTTTGAGCTGGAAAACAAAAAAGCAAAAACGGATTTCGAAAATCTGATTGATTCCCGAATCAAAGGGACAATCATCCGGACTCTTTCTGACATGAATTCCGATCAGATTTCAGGCAGCAAAGGGCAGGATAACTTGACCAACACGCTGATCAGCAAGCTTAATCCGCTTCTTAATGAAGGAAAAATAAGGCGCATAAATATTACCGACATTGTACTTGAGTAGCCTTTTACATAGATCGGATACGCACAAAGGGGGTGACTCTTATGGTTGATGTTATGTCACAGAATGAAATCGACGCTCTTCTGGCAGCTCTCTCTTCCGGTGAAATGGACGCAGAGGAACTCAAGAAAGAAGATACGCAGCGAAAAGTTCGATTGTATGATTTCAAACGGGCCGTACGCTTTTCCAAAGATCATATCCGGAGCTTAACGCGGATTCATGAGAACTTTGCCCGGTACTTGACGACTTATTTCTCGGCACAACTAAGAACGTTTGTCCAGATTAATGTCGTTCAGGTCGAACAGCTTCCTTACGATGAGTTTATCCGCTCGATTCCCAAAATGACGATCTTGAACATTTTTGAAGCAGAGCCATTAGAGGGAAGAATGGTTTTGGAAGTTCATCCGAACGTGGCGTACGCGATGCTGGACAGGCTTCTGGGCGGTGTCGGCGTGTCTCCGCAGAAAATCTCGGCTTTGACCGAGATCGAGACGATCGTCATGGAGCGGATTTTCAGCCGGGCGTTTGAGAGCCTTCAGGAAGCATGGAAAACGATCATTGATCTGTCTCCACGGCTCGAAGCTCTGGAAACAAATCCGCAATTTATGCAGATCGTTTCTCCCAATGAAACCATTGCCCTGATTTCGTTAAGCACCAAAATCGGCGACACGACCGGGATGATCAACCTTTGTATCCCGCATGTCGTTATCGAGCCGATTATGCCCCGTCTGTCGGTGCACCACTGGTTTGTATCCCAGAAAAAAAGCCGGGCTCCGGAGGAAGTCGAGATTTTGCAGGATAGGCTGACTCAGGCCAAACTTCCCATTATCGCGGAGCTGGGAGAATCGCAAATCACGATTCACGAGTTTCTGAATCTGCAGCCCGGGGATGTCATTACACTCAACAAGCCGGTAAACGAGCCTCTGAACATCAAAGTCGGAGAGAAGCTTAAATTTACTGGCAGCGCAGGTACAACCAAGAGTAAAATGGCCGTTCAGATCGGCGAAATTGTAAACGAAGGAGCAGAAGTACATGACGAGTAAAGATTATTTGTCGCAGGAGGAAATAGACGCGCTGTTGAAGCAGGCGGTTGATGAGCATTCTGACGATAATCCATCTTCTTCTCTTTCTTCGAATATCGATGATTACTTATCCTCGCTGGAGCAGGATGCTCTGGGGGAGATCGGCAACATCACGTTCGGAAGCGCAGCGACCGCATTATCCACTCTGCTCGGCAAGAAAGTGGACATTACGACACCTAAAGTATCGTGCATTCCGCGCGTACAATTGGTCAACGAGTTTCCCCAACCGCACGTTGCCGTTCATGTCAATTATGTAGACGGCTTTGACGGCATCAACCTGCTCGTGATCAAGACTCGCGACGCTCAAGTCATTGCCGACCTGATGATGGGTGGAGACGGCCATGTGGAGGGCGACGAGCTGTCCGAAATTCACGTCAGCGCCGTTCAGGAAGCGATGAATCAGATGATGGGTTCGTCCGCGACTTCGATGTCCACGATATTCAACCGGTTCGTGAATATCTCTCCTCCGGGAATAGATATTTTGAATCTGTCGAATGGAGAAGGAAAACTGCCGAACGAAGACGTATTTATAAAGATATCCTTTAGACTGACAATCGGGGACCTAATCGATTCGACCATCATGCAGCTTCTTCCCGTCGATTTCTCCAAAGAAATGGTACACATCCTGATGGGCGGGGGTTCCGAAGAGGTTTACGAAGAAGCGGCGGCCGCAGTCAGCGAAGAAGTTCCGCCTGCTGTCACCAACCAGGTGCAAGCGGACTCGAACGCTCACGCTTATCAGCAGCCGGTTCCGGAACCGCCTTATACAAACCCGGCAGAAGCGCCGTACACGAATCCTTCGATGGGGGGCAACCCGATGCCTATGAATCAACCGCCTGCACAACAGTCATACGCGCAGCAGCCGATGAATCATGCACCACAGGGAGGAAATTACGGAGGAATGAACAGGAATGTAAACGTACAACCGGTACAGTTCTCCAATCTTCAGCAGGGAGGATACAACCAGGCAGACGACACGAACCTGAATCTTCTGCTGGATATTCCTTTGAAAGTAACGGTCGAGCTAGGAAGAACGCAGAAAGTGATCAAGGATATCCTGGAGCTTTCGCAAGGTTCGATCATCGAGCTGGATAAATTGGCCGGCGAACCGGTAGATATTCTGGTTAACAACAAACTGATCGCCAAGGGAGAAGTTGTCGTTATTGATGAGAACTTCGGCGTTCGCGTCACCGATATCGTCAGTCAGTGGGATCGCATTCAAAAAATACAATAACTATCTTTTGGGAGGATTATTTTATCATGGGGAACAGAATTTTGATCGTAGACGATGCAGCATTTATGAGAATGATGATTCGCGATATTTTGACGAAGAACGGGTATGAGGTTGTCGGCGAAGGAAACGACGGCGTGCAAGCCGTAGAGAAGTTCAAAGAGCTGCGTCCCGACCTCGTAACGATGGATATCACCATGCCGGAAATGGATGGAATCAATGCATTGAAAGAGATCAAAAAGATTGATCCTAATGCCAAGGTTATCATGTGCTCGGCGATGGGACAGCAGGCGATGGTCATCGATGCGATCCAAGCCGGCGCCAAAGACTTTATCGTGAAACCTTTCCAAGCGGACCGTGTTATCGAAGCTATTAAGAAAACAATGGGCTAAGCGTAAGCTTTAATAAGGAAAGGAATGTGAAGCTTGAAAAAACAGGCAGGAAAGCTGCTTCTGGCAACGGCAGGACTGATCGTTCAGCTGCCGTTCTGGACTTCCGTTTGTTTTGGGGCACCTGAGCCGGGCGAGAACATAGGGCCCGGTTCGGGAGAGACGGGGAGTATCGATTCGATCGTAATGATCGGAAAGGTGATTTTCTTTCTCCTTCTTATCATCGGTCTTTTTTACGGCATTATGAAGATGTTGTCGAAAAAAAGCGGATTCCGCTTCGGACGTGCCATGCAGTCGCTGGGTGGGGTGCCGCTCGGCCAAAACAAGTCGATCCAAGTCGTTGAAATCGGCGATTCGCTATACATCGTAGGAGTTGGGGATAACATCCAGCTTCTCGAAAAAATAGCCGATGCGGACGAGGCGGCGAGGCTGAAAGAGCAGATCACGGCACAAACCCGGGCGGCAACGGAATTTATTACAGTCGGTAAATGGCTCGAAAAAATACGCAAGAAGCCGGGTGAAAACAATGTGGTGGAAGAAGAAGAGCTTTCGCCGAATTTTCACCAGGTCTTTCAGGACAAGCTGCAGAATGTCGCCCAGCGCAACAAAAGCGTAGAAGAATGGCTGCAGGAAGAAAACGAACAAGATCGGTTGAAGTCAAATGAGCAAAAATAAAGGAACTCTTATTATTCTGCTTGCTTTACTTATGTTCATCGGATGGGCAGGGAATACGGCTTATGCCGCCCCGGACCCGCAAAATCCGATTCCCGGCATTAGCTTCAACGTGGATTCGGGAAGCGGGGCTTCCGGAGCCTCAAGCACGGTCAGCGTCATTTTGCTGTTAACGGTTCTGAGTCTGGCGCCTTCGTTCCTGATTCTGATGACCAGCTTTACGAGAATCGTCATTGTGCTCGGGTTCGTGCGCACGTCTCTAGGGACGCAGCAGATGCCGCCCAATCAGGTATTGATCGGACTGGCCCTGTTTCTCACCCTGTTTATCATGGCCCCGACCCTTGGGCAGATCAACGATACGGCCGTTCAGCCCTACATGAAGGGGGAATTGAATCAGACGCAGGCTCTTCAAAAGGCGTCCGTTCCCATCAAGCAGTTCATGTGGAATCATACCCGGCCTAAAGATTTGAAGCTTTTCCTGGATTACACGAAAGCGGAGGCTCCCAAAGGAGTCGAGGATACACCGCTGACAGCCCTGGTTCCGGCTTATGCCATCAGCGAGCTGAAAACGGCGTTTCAAATGGGATTTATGATTTTTATCCCTTTCCTGGTTATCGATATGGTTATCGCCAGTACGTTGATGGCTATGGGGATGATGATGCTGCCGCCCGTTATGATATCGCTGCCGTTCAAAATCCTGCTGTTTATTCTGGTGGACGGTTGGTATTTGGTCGTTAAATCGCTGCTCCTCAGTTACAGTACATGAACGCGGAAGCTGGAGGTCACCTAACATGAGTTCGCAATTTATCATTAAGCTGGCCGGCGAAGCGGTCTATACGGTACTGAAAGCCAGCGCTCCGATGCTGGTGATCGCCCTGGCGGTGGGTCTTATCATCAGTATCTTTCAGGCTACGACTCAAATTCAGGAGCAGACGCTTGCGTTCGTGCCGAAAATCGTGGCGGTTCTGCTGTCGGTCTTGATTTTCGGACCCTGGATTTTGAACACGCTGGTCGACTTTACCTTCAATCTGTTCAACAATCTTCATCAATATATCGGGTAGGCGGCCATGGAGCTTTGGTTTCAACTTTTACCCAACGCTATGCTAATTTTTTGTCGAATGACCTCGTTCCTTGTCGTCGTACCGCTGTTTTCGTCCCGAAATGTGCCTAGTATGTTCAAAATCGGACTCGCTTTATTTCTGACTCTGATCGTGACGGCGGCTCAAGGGACGTCCCAGTTGGTTCCGATGGACGCGCAGTATGTGCTGCTGGTCATTCGGGAAATAATCGTTGGCCTGCTGCTCGGTTTTATCGCCTATCTATTTTTTACGGCCGTACAAATCGCGGGTTCCTTTATCGATATGCAGATCGGACTCGGGATGGCCAACGTCATCGATCCGATGTCGGGAACTACCGTACCCTTGATGGGTAATCTAAAGTATATGCTTGCCATGCTGCTGCTGCTGAGCTTCAACGGTCATCATTTTATGCTGCAGGGCATTATGAACAGCTATGAATGGATACCGCTGTCCAACAATTTGTTTGCCCAGCTCTACGGGGGACAGATTACCGAATTTCTGGTGAAAACCTTCTCGAGTGTTTTTTCTCTGGCGATGCAGTTGGCGGCTCCCGTTGTCGCAGCGATGTTTTTGACGGACTTGGGCTTGGGCTTACTGACACGCGTCGCTCCCCAGTTTAACATTTTCGTAGTCGGGGTGCCGCTCAAGATTATCGTCGGGTTTTTCCTGATCGCCCTTTTAATGCCTGAGTTGATCGGTCTGTTTCACCAATTGTTCGACCGGATGTTCGAAGCGATGCAAAAGCTGCTTAATATAGTGGCCGGCAAAGCGCTGGAAGCACCGTAGCACTTGTACGGGAAAGGAAAGGATACGTATGGAACCGCTCCGTTTGAAGCTGGACCTGCAGTTGTTCTCGCAAGAGAAGACGGAACCGGCGACACCGAAAAAGAGGCAGGACGCCCGTAAAAAAGGCCAAGTGGCGAAAAGTATGGAGCTGCCTGCTGCTTTTATCCTGTTTTTTTCGTTTCTATCGTTTTACATGATCGGTGGATTTATGAAGGAGCGTCTGATCGACCTGTTTTCGGGTACGCTGAGGCACGATTTGCTTATGGATGTAACCATGGCGAATATCCGGATGTTATTTTACCGGTTGTTAATTCATTTTCTGATTATGCTGGCTCCCATTTTGATCTTGACAATGGTCATTGCGCTGGCGGGAAACTATCTCCAGATCGGAATACTTTTTACAGGCGACCCGCTCAAAATCAAATTAAGCAAATTGAATCCCATCGAGGGGTTCAAAAAAATATTTTCGATGCGTTCGGCCGTTGACTTTTTAAAGTCCATGCTGAAAATGAGCGTGATCGGAATCGTTGTTTATACGACGCTGTGGGACGAGAAAGCGCAGCTTCTCAGTCTTAGTCATGTACCGCTGGAAAAATCGCTTCATTATATATGGTCGCTGACGCTGACGTTGGGCCTCAAAATCGCTTTAATTCTGGTCGTGCTTGCCCTGTTCGATTACTTATACCAGAAGTATGAATTCGAGAAAAGCATACGGATGTCCAAGCAGGACATCAAAGACGAATATAAGAAAATGGAAGGCGATCCCCTTATTAAAGGGAAGATTCGCGAAAAACAACGCCGGATGGCCATGCAAAGAATGATGCAGGAGATTCCGACGGCGGATGTCATTATTACAAACCCGACGCATTTCGCGGTTGCCATCCGGTATGATTCGGCCAATATGCAGGCTCCTAAGGTGGTTGCGAAAGGGACGGATCACGTGGCTTTGAAAATACGTGAAATCGCGAAGGAACACGGCATTATGATTATGGAAAACAAGCCGCTTGCACGGGCGCTCTACGCTCAGGTCGATCTGGAAGAGTCGATTCCGGGCGATCTGTTCCAGGCCGTAGCCGAAGTGCTGGCTTATGTATACAAAATTAAGGGCAAAGTGAAGAACGCGTAGAAAGGGGGGCCGTACATGAAACCAAAAGATTTAGTCGTACTGATCGGGGTAATCGGGATTATCTTGATGATGGTGGTGCCGATTCCAACCGCCCTCCTCGATTTTTTGCTCATCATAAACATTACGATCTCGCTGATGATTATTCTGGTCGGGATGAACACGCAGGAAGCTCTGCAGTTTTCCATTTTCCCGGCCCTGCTGCTTGTGACGACCTTGTTCCGCTTGGCTCTTAACGTTTCCACGGCCAGAAATATTCTGGCTCATGCCGAAGCGGGGGCCGTGGTCGAGACGTTCGGTAACTTCGTGGCGGCGGGTAACATCGTAGTCGGATTTATCGTGTTTCTTATTCTGGTTATCGTGCAGTTTATCGTGATCACGAAAGGTTCGGAGCGCGTAGCCGAAGTGGCGGCTCGCTTTACCCTGGATGCGATGCCCGGTAAGCAGATGAGTATCGACGCCGATTTGAACGCCGGCATGATCAATGAGCAGCAGGCGCGCGAGCGCCGCAGGAAAGTAGAGCGCGAAGCCGACTTCTACGGAGCCATGGACGGTGCGAGTAAATTCGTCAAAGGGGACGCGATTGCCGGAATTATCATCCTGCTGATCAATTTGATCGGCGGATTGATCATCGGGATTTCGATGAAAGGCATGTCGTTCGGAGAAGCCGGACATACGTATTCGATTCTTACCATCGGTGACGGACTGGTCAGTCAGATCCCGGCCCTGCTCATTTCAACCGCTTCCGGCATTATCGTAACGCGCGCCTCTTCGGAAGGAACGTTCAGTAACGATATCGTCGGTCAATTGACCGCTTATCCGAAGCTATTGTATATCGTGGCGGGAACGATTGCTTTTCTAGGTATTTTCACCCCAATCCATTGGTATACGACCATTCCAATCTCCGTTATTCTCGTTTTCGCGGCACGGAAGATGCAGCAGAACTTGAACCGGAAACAGGTCGAGGAAGAACAAATGGTGGAGGAACAGCAGATCGAAGAGGTACGGAGTCCGGAAAGCGTGATCAGCCTGCTTCAGGTGGATCCGATCGAATTCGAATTCGGTTACGGGCTCATTCCGCTGGCCGATGCCCAGCAGGGAGGAGATTTGCTCGACCGGATTATTCTGATCCGCAGACAATGTGCGCTGGAACTCGGCATCGTGGTTCCGGTTATCCGGATTCGCGATAATATTCAGCTTCGGCCTAACGAGTATATCATCAAAATTAAAGGCAATACGGTCGCAGGCGGCGAATTGCTGCTTAATCACTATCTGGCCATGAGCCCCGGATTCGAAGACGAATCCGTCACGGGAATCGAAACAACCGAACCTGCGTTCGGACTGCCGGCTCTGTGGATCGATGAGATGACCAAAGAGCGGGCGGAACTGTCCGGATATACGGTGGTAGATCCTCCTTCCGTAGTCGCTACGCATCTCACGGAAATCATCAAGAAGCACGCTCACGAGTTGCTGGGACGTCAAGAAACCAAGACGCTCATCGATAATGTCAGAGAAGCGTACCCGGCTCTTGTGGACGACTTGATTCCGAATGTTCTGGCCATCGGCGACGTGCAGAAAGTACTTGTGAAACTACTCCGGGAAAAAATTTCCGTACGCGATCTGGTTACCATCCTGGAAACGCTGGCGGATTACGGACCTTACTCCAAAGATCCGGATATTTTAACGGAGTATGTGAGGCAGTCTCTTTCGAGACAGATCACGCTGCAGTACTCGTCTCCGCAGGATTCGCTCCGCGTCATTACCGTAGGACCGGGGCTGGAGAAAAAAATCGCGGATTCCGTTCAGCAGACGGATCAGGGATCTTATCTGGCTATCGACCCGTCTTCCTCGCAGGTGATTTATCACAAGCTGGGTGAACAGGTGAGTAAAATGGTTCAGTCCGGTCACCAGCCGGTTATCCTGGCTTCACCGACGATCCGTATGTATTTGCGCCAGCTATTGGAGCGCACCATGCAGGACATTCCGGTTTTGTCTTACAGCGAGCTTGAACCGAGTGTAGAAATTCAGAGCATGGGAGTTGTCAACTTGTGAGAGTGAAACGTTACATTGTCGATTCAATGCCGGACGCTCTTCATAAAATCCGAACCGATCTCGGCAAGGATGCCGTTATTTTAAGTACGAAAGAAGTGAAGACCGGAGGTTTCTTGGGACTCTTCGGAAAAAAACGCATCGAAGTGATTGCAGCGCTGGAGGAAGGCCAGACCGGTTCAAGTAAAAGCGGTCCGGAAGGCGGCGCTCAGGCCCGCCCGTCCTCTAAAGCGGCGGCTGCCGCAGCGGTAACCGCCGTTGCCAAAGCGCGGCAGGAAGAAGCGGAGAAGGCGGCCGATCAGCCCCGGCCCAATAAAGAGCAGGAGCTAAGGCAGAGAGAATTTGCGGAACTTCTGCTCAGACAATCCGCCTTGCAAAATGAAGCGGTTCCGACTTACGGAACCGGCGGCGCCGAGAAGTTGGCTGCAAGAGAGACAAGTTTTCTCAAAAAAGAAGAGACCTTGGACGTTAACTCCGGTTCGGAGCCTTCCGGGGCTTCGACCAACGGACAGTCGGTAAGCGGAGCGAGGGAAACAGGCTCGGACCAGCAGCGTCAGGCCCCGAACCAGCAGTTCCCGCAGCCATCTCCCGCGGTCGCCGACCGTCCGGACGCGGAGGAAGCGCTGCCCGTCATTCCGCAGCGCCCTCCGGCGGCTGCCGCAGCCGCTTACGCGCAGGCAAAGCCGGCCGCCGCCGAACAGCGGCAGAGCCAGCCGGCCCAAGCGGCGCCGCCCGTTCCGCCGCCGGCCGAGCCGGCCGCCGAAGCGCCGCAGAGCGGCGGCTTCGCCGACGAGCAGGCCGAGGCGCTGCGCGCCGCACTGGCCGCCTCCCGAGCGGAAGCGGCGGCAGAAGCGGCCGCTGCGCAGAGCGCGGCCCGCGAGGACCTGATGCTGGCTGAACTCCAGCATCTCAAGACCATGATGGCCGGCCTAGCCCGGCCATCCGTGCAGCCCCAGCTGCCCCCCGTATGGGGGCGGCTGGAGGAGCATCTGCTGGCGCAGGAAGTGCAGCCGGACCTGGTCCGGCAGCTGATCGAAAGCGCCAGAAGAGATCTTGCCGCCTCGGCCGACGAGGCGGGGGCGCGGCAGGCGGCGGAAGCGGTCCGCAAGCGGATGCTTGCGCTGTTCCCGCCGCCGCAGGGCAAGCCGGTCTCGGCGGACTCCAAGATCGTTCATGTCGTCGGACCGACCGGTGTCGGCAAGACGACGACGATCGCAAAGCTGGCCGCCGATCAGGTGTTGAAGCAGCGCCGCAAAGTCGGGCTGATCACTTCCGACACTTACCGGATTGCCGCAATCGAGCAGCTTCGCACGTATGCGAATATTTTGGACGTTCCGGTGGAAGTGGTGTTTTCTCCGGCCGATCTGACGAGGGCTCTGCACAATTTGAGAGAGGCCGACGTCATCTTCATGGATACGGCCGGGCGTAATTTCCGCAACGAGATGTACGTATCCGAACTCAATACGCTGATAAGGCACCAGGGACCGAGCGAAACCATTCTGGTACTGAGCCTTACGTCCAAGTACAGCGACATGAAAGCCATTACCGCTAACTTTTCCAAGTTTAAAGTAGATAAAGTTCTTTTTACCAAGATGGATGAAACGTATTCTTACGGCGCCATGCTGAATTTGCTGGACGAATTCCCAATCCGGCTATCCTACGTGACGGACGGACAGAACGTACCCGACGACATCATGGTAGCGGACGAGAACCGGATTGTGGATGCGGTGCTGGAGGGTTACTCGTATGAGTGATCAGGCCCAGGAACTGCGTAAACTGATCCGGCTGAGGCATGAGAAGGATACGCCGTCCCCGGGATCCGCGTTAACCGGACAACCGGAGCGAAAGACGCGGATTATTACCGTCACAAGCGGCAAGGGCGGGGTAGGCAAATCGAATTTCACGTTGAATTTTGCTCTTTGCCTTCAGGCCCGGGGATACAAGACACTCATTTTCGATGCCGACATCGGGTTTGCCAACATTGATGTGCTCATGGGGATTTCCTCCAAAGCCAACCTGCTTCATTTAATTAAAGGAGAAAAAACGATCGGGGAGCTCGTACAGACAGGACCTAAAGGCCTGCAGTTCATCGCAGGGGGATCGGGGCTCTACGATCTGGTGAGGCTGTCGGACTCCGAAGCGGATTCTTTTACCGACCAGATTCAAGAGCTTGGCGGAATGGCCGATTTTATCCTGTTCGATACGGGAGCCGGGCTTTCCAAAGAAACCCAGCGGTTCATAGCCGCTGCCCAGGAAACGCTCGTGGTGACTACGCCGGAGCCCACGTCCATTACGGATGCGTATGCGCTCATTAAAATGGTTCGCAGCGAAGATCCCGACGTAACCTTCAAACTCGTGGTCAACCGGGCCGCTCACAGCCGGGAGGCAAAGGAAACCGCGGAGAAGATCGCCATCGTGGCCCGCCGCTTTCTGTCCGTCGAACTCCAGACACTCGGATTCGTGGAAGACGATCAGCACGTATCCCGGGCCGTGAAGGAACAGACTCCTTTTACGATTGCTTATCCGAATTCTCCTGCAGCCAAAAGCATGAACGTCCTTGTCGACCAATTTCTGGGCCAGCAGCCCAAAGCAGATTCAACCGGCGGGTTTAAAGGTTTCCTCAGCCGGCTGATCGGCCGCTAATTTATTCACATCTAGAGCCAATTCAGGAGGGACCCTATGGAGCCGTACCGTATTCTGGTAGTCGACGATTCGGTGTTCATGAGGAAGATCATTACGGATCTGATCGAAGAAGACCCCAATTTCCGTGTTATAGCCGTCGCAAAGAACGGTGCGGAAGCCGTAGTCAAGACAAAAGAGCTGAAACCGCACGCGGTTACGATGGATATTGAAATGCCTGAAATGAACGGGCTGGAAGCGCTGGAACGCATTATGGCCGCCACTCCGACTCCCGTTATTATGCTGAGCTCGCTGACGATGTCGGGAGCGGTTGAAACGATTCGGGCCCTTGAACTCGGCGCGATCGATTTTATCCGGAAGCCGTCCGGTTCGATTTCGCTGGATTTATTCAAGGTCAAGCAGCTTTTGCATGAGAAGCTGAGGATTGCGGTCAAAACACGCATGCAGCCGCAGCTTCCGTTAGAACCGGCCAAAAGGCCCGAACGCTTCGTTCAGCCGTCCGCTCCGTTCGTGAAGCCGCCTTCGACAGCGGAGACTCCCAAGAGAACCGCTGCGGCGGTGCAAGAAACGGGGAAGCCCTCAAACGGTGTCGGCATCGGCAGTTCGAAGGGCTTTCGGGATCTCGTGGCGATCGGTACATCGACCGGGGGCCCCAGAGCGCTGCAAAAAGTACTGAGCGGCCTGCCGGCGGATTTTCCGGCCCCTGTCCTCATCGTCCAGCATATGCCCCCGAATTTCACTAAATCGCTGTCTCAGCGCCTTAACGATCAATGTGCCGTTCGGGTAGTGGAAGCGGAGGAAGCCCAGGTGCTCGAACCCGGTACGGCCTATGTCGCTCCCGGCGGACTGCACATGACCGTCGTCAGGGCCGACGACAAGAAATACCGGATTTCTTTGAGCAAAAGCGAGCCGGTATCCGGACATCGTCCTTCCGTAGACAAGCTTTTCCAATCCCTGCTTCCCTTAAAAGAGCTGACCCGGCACGCCGTCATTATGACGGGGATGGGCAGCGACGGAGCGAGAACGATCGGAGAACTCCGAAAGGACGGAGCGGCGACCACGATTGCCGAATCCGAAGAGACATGCGTCGTATACGGCATGCCGCGAGTCGCGGTGGAGAACGGAGCCGCCATGTTTGTCCTTCCTTTGGGGGATATCGCTCCGAAGCTTGTCGAACGGGTGACGGATAAAAACGGCAGCCGCTAAAGAAAGTACTCGTTAAATTGACGGAGGTGCAGTTCTGTGGAGTTGAATCAATATTTATCAATGTTCATCGACGAATCGAAAGAACATCTGCAAGCTCTTAATGACAACATGCTCAGCCTGGAAAACAGTCCCGACAATATAGATATCGTTCATAATATTTTCCGCTCGGCCCATACGCTGAAAGGCATGTCCGCGACGATGGGATTCGAAGATCTCGCTTCGTTGACTCACGAAATGGAAAACGTTCTGGACCTGGTCCGTAACTTGAAGCTGAAAATGGACCCGTTCATTTTCGACAGCCTGTTCCAAAGTCTGGACGCTCTCGATTCGATGGTCGAGGATATCGTTCAGGGCGGAACGGGCAAGGCAGATGTTACGGCTATTGTCACTGCTTTGAAATCCATTGTAAGCGGGGATTATCTCAAATCCGCTCCATCCGCCGGAAGCGTTGGAACGGAAAGCGGGGAAGAAAGCGTTATTGCTTTGGACCAATTCCAGCTCTCGGTTCTCCAGCAATCGATTGACGCCAACATGCAGGTGTTTTATATCGAGGTTACCGTCCGGGAAGATTGCGTACTGAAAGCGGCCCGTGCTTACATGGTCTTCGAAATTCTGGAGCGTTCCGGCGAAGTTATCAAAGCGACGCCTTCCGTACAGGAGATCGAACAGGAGAAATTCGACCGCACCTTCTCCGTGTATTACATAGCTAACGTCGGGAAAGCCGATCTGGAGAAAGAAATTTCGAATGTCTCCGAAATCGAACATGTCCAAATCATCGTACTCGACCGCGAAACGCTGGACGAGATGACGGGAAGCGGCGCAGCCAAGGCGGAGGTCAAGGCGGGTGAAGCCCAGGCGGCTGCCGCATCCGCTCCGGCAGCCAAACCGGCACAGGCGAAGGAAACCGGCGGAGCTGCCAAACCGGCAGCGGCTGCAGGCGGCGGGCCTGTCGGAACCCGTACGATCCGGGTAGATATCGAGCGCCTCGATTCTCTCATGAATCTCTTCAGCGAACTGCTCATCGACCGGGTCCGCCTGGAGCAGCTGGCAAGCGAGATCAAGCGCAATGAGCTGACGGAGACGGTCGAGCATATGGCCCGCGTCAGCAGTGATCTGCAGAATATCGTTCTCAAGCTGCGGATGGTGCCGGTCGATACGGTCTTTAACCGGTTCCCGCGGATGATCCGGGATATCGCCAAATCGCTGGACAAAAAAGTCGATCTCGTCATAACCGGCGCGGAAACTGAGCTGGACCGCACGGTAATCGACGAAATCGGCGATCCGCTCGTGCATCTGCTTCGCAACGCGGTAGACCATGGACTCGAAACCGTGAGCCAGCGTGTGGCGAAGGGCAAAAGCGAGAGCGGAACCGTTCATCTCCGCGCTTATCACAGCGGTAACAATGTCTTCATCGAGATCGAAGACAACGGTAACGGCATTAACCGGGAGAAAGTGCTTGCGACCGCTGTGAAGAAAGGGATTGTCGCGCCTGAGATGGCGGACAAAATGAGCAATTCCGATATCGATCAACTGCTGTTCGCATCCGGCTTCAGTACCGCGGACGTAATCTCGGACATTTCCGGCCGCGGGGTAGGCTTGGACGTTGTAAAAACGAAAATCCACTCGCTCGGGGGACATATTCATGTCGAATCCAATCCGGGCAGCGGTTCGATCTTCTCGATCAAGCTTCCGCTTACGCTCTCGATCATCTCGGCCATGCTGGTCAAGATCGGCAGCGAGAAATATGCGATCCCGCTTTCTTCGATCGTGGAGACGGCCCTTATCCAGCAGGCGCAAATCCGTTCCGTCCAAGGAAACCGGATGATCGATTTCAGAGGCAGCATGATTCCGCTCGTTTCGCTCAGCTCCGTGCTGGATATTCCCGACTACAGCGAAGCCGACGAGACTGAAACCGAAGTTGTGGTTGTGCGCAAAGGCGAGAAAATGGCGGCGCTCATGGTGGAGGAGTTTATCGGTCAACAGGAGATCGTCCTGAAAACATTGGGTAAATACTTTACGAAGCTGTTCGCGATTTCGGGAGCGACCATTCTCGGCGACGGTCAAGTCGCATTGATTCTCGATACGAATGAACTCATTAAATAATTCAGGCAGGGGAGGCCGTTCAAATGGCTGAAGATAAAAAAATTATCGTATTTGCGCTGGCGCATGAGGAATACGGAGTAGAAGTGGATAAGGTCAAAACGATCGAACGGATGCAGCCGATGACCCGCGTTCCGAAAACGCCCGCTTTCGTCAAAGGCGTCATTAACCTCAGAGGCGTGGTCGTGCCGGTTATCGACCTGCGCTCCCGCTTCGGGCTTCCGGAAACCGAGTATTCCGATAATACCCGTGTGATCATTGTAGCGGTTAACGAACTCGAAGTAGGACTGATTGTAGATTCCGCTAACGACGTTATTGACTTGAACGAAGACAACATCGAGAATCCTCCCGAAGTTGTCGGCGGCATCAAGGCGAAATATCTGCATGGCATCGCCAAAATCGGAGAAGAGCGTCTCCTGGTCCTGATGAACCTGGAACAGGTTCTGAACAGGGACGAAATCATCCAGCTGGAAAAGATCGAGGCCTAAGCAAGTGGATACGTTCAGGCAGTTGGCGGATTATCAATTGGATGTGCTCAAGGAAATCGGCAACATCGGTGCCGGTCATGCGGCCACTGCTCTGTCCACCCTGCTGGACAAGCCTGTGGATATGCTCGTTCCGAAAGTCATGGTTCTTCCTTTCGAGGAGATTCCCGAAATCGTGGGCGGAGCGGAGGAAGTCGTACTCGCTATTTTTCTGCGGGTGATCGGGGATGCTCCCGGCAATATGTTTTTTATACTGAATCTCGAATCCGCCAAACGGATGCTGTTTTCCCTGATCGGGATGGAGCTTTCCGAGAGCGGTGATTATACGGAACTGGAGATTTCGGCCTTAAACGAAATCGGGAACATTTTGGCGGGATCGTACTTGTCCTCGCTGGCGGATTTTACTCGGCTGTCTATGTTCCCCACCGTACCTTCCCTGGCCATTGATATGGCGGGAGCCATTTTAAGCTACGGATTGCTGCAGTTCGGGGAGATGGGCGATCAGGCACTGCTGATTGACACGAAGTTCTTGGAAGGAAACGAAGAAGTGCAAGGTAACTTCTTCCTTATTCCGGACCCGGAATCGTTTGGGAAATTATTTGCGGCACTAGGGGTAGAGGCACATGAATCAACAGACGATCATTAAAGTCGGTATGGCGGATCTTAATGTCGGAATGCCGGGGGGCGTGCTTAAAACGACGGGACTCGGTTCCTGCGTCGGGCTTACCTTGTTCGACGACTTTGCCAAAGTCGGCGGAATGGCGCACGTCATGCTGCCGACATCCGAAATCGCCCGAGAAGGCACCGTCAACATTGCCAAATATGCGGATACCGCCATTCCCGAATTGATCGACCGGATGACCCGTCTTGGTGCCTCAATCAATCGGATGGAAGCGAAACTGGCAGGGGGAGCTCAAATGTTCGCTTTTGCCGGAGGGGGCGATACGATGCGAATTGGACCTCGCAATGTAGAGGCATGCAAAGAAATGTTGATCAAATACAAGATTCGAGTCAAAGGTGAAGATACGGGCCAGAACTATGGAAGAACGATTGAACTGAACTGCGATACGGGCGTGCTGACGATTCGAAGCGTACAGCACGGCTTGAAGGATTTGTAGAGATGGCGGGAACGATTCGTTGGAACTTCATAGTCGGTGCCGTCTCCTTCGTCCTCACCTTTCTCCTGTCGTTCAGCAGCAACGTCTGGCTGACTACACTGCTGCGAAGTGTTTACAGTTTTGTCATTTTATTCGTTGTCACATTCGGCTTTCGGTTTATTATGGGCCTGCTCCTATCCGCTAACCGCACGGCCGTAAATGAAACGGCAGCGGCCGCCGCAGAAGGGCCGTCTCCGAACAAGAATCTCGGCCAGCATCTCGATCTGACTACTCCCGATGAAACCTCGCAGAAAGCGGCGGACGGAGTGGACAGGGAGGAAGCGGAGTTTGCGCCGCTGTTACCCACGAAGCTAGTTACCCGGAAGCAACCTGACACCGAGCAATCGGTCAGAGCCCTTCGTCAAATGTCTGAAGAATAAGGACGGTGTACAGCCATGATTGATAAAAAACCTAATCTGGCGCATTTCGATACGTGGAGACAGTGGAAGCAGGGCGGTTCCAGAGAAGCCAAGCAAACGCTGATTGAAACGTACCTGCCTCTTGTCGAATACGTATCGGGCCGTTTGGCGATTGGTCTCCCCAAAAACGTTTCCAAGGAAGACCTCGGAAGCTTCGGAATCATGGGTCTGATCGACGCCGTAGAGAAGTTTGACTACGAACGCGGTCTGCAGTTCGAAACTTACGCGTCCTGGCGCATACGCGGGGCTATTATCGACGGTCTCAGACAAGGGGACTGGGTTCCCCGTTCCGTACGCGAGAAGGCCAAAAAAATCGAGGAAGCGTATCAGAAGCTGGAGCAAAAGTATCTTCGGACCGTGACGGATGAAGAGATCAGCGATTATCTCCAGGTTACGGAGGACGAGTTTCAGCATATGCTTCAGGAAATCGCCGTAACCTCCATTTGTTCCATAGACGAACCGATTCGTGAAGAAGAATCCGAAACCCGGCTTTCGCTTCTGGTGGACGAGCGTGCTAAAAACCCGGAATTTACCGTTAACGAATTTTACCTCAAAGAAACTCTTGCGCGGGCGATAGAGAAATTGACGGAGAAAGAACGGATCGTCGTTTCCCTGTTTTATTTCGAAGAACTTTCCTTGAGCGAGATTGCGGAAGTGATGAGTTTGTCGCCTTCCCGCATTTCTCAGCTTCACTCCAAAGCCATGCTGCGATTAAGAGGAGTTTTGAGTCGATATAAAGTTCAGTTGTTTGAAAAATAGAAGCTGCCGGGAAAGGTTGTCGATACAGGATGGACCGGATTTTGGAGTTGGACCAAATCATTAGGATTTCCGTCACGGACGATAAGTTGACATCCTTATTGAAGTTTGCCGATGTCGGGGAAGATTTTACGGTCACGTTTGACGAGCTGCAAGGATTGGCCAGAGCGAACGGCATCGTTCATGGACTCGATACGGAGGCGCTGCTCCGCATAGCGATAGATCCGCAGCCTTATCTGCTCGCCGAAACCGTGATCGCCCAAGGCACCCGCCCTGTTAACGGAAAGGACGGATACGTCGATTATTTGTACGGGCGCAACAACGATACGCATAAGCCTGTCGAGACGGAAGACGGACGCGTTGATCTCAAAGAAGTATCCACCTTGAACAATATCAGAAAGGGCCAGATCATCGGCAAAAAGGTTCCACCGACCGAAGGAACACCCGGCAAAGCCGTAACCGGAGAGCCGCTGCCGGCGCGCGAAGGCAAGGAAGCCAGGTTTAAACTGGGCAAAAACGTCGTAACGGATAACGAAGAGAAAGCCATTTATGCCGCCATTGACGGGCTCGTCACTTACACGGACCGGAACAAAGTAAACGTGTTCCCCGTATACGAAGTGAACGGAGACGTGGATTACCGGACGGGTAACATCGATTTCGTCGGGACTGTCGTCATTCGCGGAAACGTGAGCCCCGGTTTTAAGATCAAAGCTTCCGGGGATATCCGCATAGTCGGCGGTGTGGAAGCGGCCGAACTCGAAGCGAGCGGTTCCGTTGAAATAACCGCGGGTATCGTGGGCAGGAACAAAGCCGTAATCCGGGCCGGGCAGAATGTGAAATCTTCCTTTATCCAGGATGCGACAGTAGAAGCGGCGGATACGGTTACCGTTTCCCAAAGCATTCTTCATTCGACAATACGTGCGGGTAAAACCGTCGCTTGCAACGGCCCCAAAGGGCTGATCGTGGGCGGAACCGTTCAGGCCGGCGAGAAGGTGATCGCCAGAACGATCGGAAATTCCCTCTCCAACGCGACTGCAATCGAGGTGGGGGTGCTGCCTGAGCTTCGCAATGAATTGATTCAGCTTCGTTCCCAGCTCAAAGCGCTTGCGGATAATCAGTCCAAGACGGACAAAGCCCTTATTTTGCTGGACCAGTTGGCGGCGTCCGGCCAGCTCGGACCGGACAAAGTAGCGCTGCGAATTAAGCTGAATCATACAAAACGCCAGTCCGGAGAAGAACAGCGTGAGCTCCGTGAACGGATTTTTGAAATGGAGAAATCGCTTGAAGACAGCGAACGCTCCAGCGTAGAAGTGATCTCTACCGTATACGGAGGAGCCAAAATCGTGATCGGCCGATACACGAAGTTCATCAAAGATCCGATGAGCCATGTCGTGTTCCAGCTTGTTGCAGGCGATATCGGACACAGCGCCTATATACCTAAGTAAAAGCTCCCTAGTCAAGCCAATAACGAGCGAAAATGACGAGGTGGAACTTGTATGGATATGAAACCGGTCGATTTGCAGTTCGCGGTTCATAAGAACGATCAGGCAGGCATCCGGCAGCAGCAGTTGAACCACAAACCCGAGATGGATCAGGTTCTCTTGGGCGCGGAAAATGAGAAGAACGCCGAACATAACCGGAAAGCCAGCGAGAAAATCGGGGAGAGCGAGGAGGCTCAAATCCGCAAAGAAGGCCGGCAGAATGACGGTCAAGGCGGACGGGGCCGACAGCAGAGGAAGGCCCCTCCTTCTCAAGAAGCGGAGCCGCCAAAGGCGGTTCACCCTTTTAAAGGCTCGCATATCGACTTGAGTCTATAAAGGAAGATTGGAAAGTACAGGTGATGTTAAAATGGAACCTTGGCAGATGATTGTTCTTCTCGGCCTCGTAATTGTGGTGTTTGCGGGAGTGATTCCCCGCTCGGCTGCAAAAAAAGGCGGGCAGGCGCCTTCGGCCCAGCTCGTAAAAGAGCTGGAAGAGAGCATGGCTCACTTTGCGTCCGACCTTGAGCAGCAGAACCAGGCGCTCATCGACCTGTTCAAAGAGACGCAGAGGGAGCACAAGCTCGAGGTCGCCAAATTGACCGTCAGGCTTGAAGTGCTGGAGCGCCGCAGCGCGGACGGAAACGGGGCGGGGGGGCATGGCGGCGGCGAGTCAGCGCCGGAGCTTTCCCGGCACGGGTCCCGGGGCACGGAGACTCATGTCTACGTGGAACCCGCCGTTCAGACGCACGGGTCCGCACTATCAACGCCCCGTCCTTCGCAGACGGAGGAGTTCCCGGCAGAAGCTGCCGCCGCATCTGTACAGCCGCAGGAAACTCCTCGAATGGAGCCGGACCTCTCCGTGCGCTCCCGGTATGCCGCCCTTTTTGAGCTGCATGACCAGGGAAGATCGACGGAGCAGATCGCCAAACAGCTCGGGATGAACAAAGGGGAAGTCATGCTGATCATGCAGCTGGCCAAACGGGAGGGGCATTCCGATGAAAGTAAATAAAACGCTGCTGGCCGGAATCGGCATCGGCATGATCGTGGGCTCGGCTCTCCTTCAGTTGATGATAACGGCCGCCCGGCCCGTCCAGCCGTTATCGCAGAATTCGGCCGTTTCCATAGAACAGATGGACATGAACAAGCTGAAAACCGAAGCCGGGAAGTATTATCAGGTTTTTGACAAAAACCAGCCCGTCTTCACGAAAGAGCAGCATGAACAGGAACTGCAAAAGCAGTTGGAGGCGGAGAAAGCGAAAACGCCTTCCGCCCAGCCCGCTCCTTCGGCGCCGCCTCAAATAACAGCCCTCTACATCTCACCGGGGATGAGGTCCAGCCAGGTGGCTAAGATCGTTTCCGTGAGCGGGTTAGTCGAAAGTCAGGAGCAATTTGAGCAGGCGATGGCGGCTAAGGCGGCAACGGGAAAGATCAAGTCGGGCGTTCATAAATTTACAGGCAAACCGACGCTGGACGAGATCATTCAGAATCTCACCAGTAAGCCGGAATAATAATAAGGCTCTTGCATCGCGCGAGGGTCTTATTTTGCGTGCGGCCGGGAATAATGATACCGTCTGAAGATAAGCTTTCACGGATTGAAAATCTTGCCGAAAGTTGTCTCTGAACGCTGTTGCATCCCGCATGCTACTTGTGGTATAGTTATTGACGGTGTTAAAAACACACGATGGTTAATTCGTATAACGGTGCTTGTCCGGGCTTTGCGCGCGGCGAGTTTTATACGGAGATGCGGCCATCGGAGGAGCATTACACTAAAACCATTTTATTGAGGAGGTGTGTGAGGATGGCAGTAATTTCCATGAAGCAGCTTCTAGAAGCTGGGGTACACTTCGGTCACCAAACCCGTCGTTGGAACCCGAAAATGGACAAATACATCTTCACTGAAAGAAACGGCATTTACATTATCGATCTACAAAAAACGGTTAAAAAGGTTGAGGAAGCTTACAACTTCGTTAAATCGGTCTCTGCTGAGAACGGTACGATCATGTTCGTAGGTACCAAAAAACAAGCTCAAGACTCCGTTAAAGAAGAAGCGGAACGTTGCGGCATGTTCTACATCAACCAACGCTGGCTCGGCGGCACGCTGACCAACTTCCAAACGATTCAAAAGCGTATCAACCGTCTTAAAGAGCTTGAAAAAATGGAGCAGGACGGCACGTTCGAACTTCTTCCTAAGAAAGAAGTTATCATCCTGAACAAGGAAAAAGATCGCCTCGATAAATTCCTCGGCGGCATCAAAGGCATGAAAGGCCTGCCTAGCGCCCTGTTCATCATTGATCCACGCAAAGAGCGTATTGCGGTTGCAGAAGCTCGCAAACTTGGTATCCCAATCGTAGGTATCGTTGATACGAACTGCGATCCGGACGAAATCGACTATGTTATCCCAGGTAATGACGACGCGATCCGCGCTGTTAAATTGCTGACTGGTAAAATGGCCGATGCTGTGATCGAAGCTAACCAAGGCGAACAAACAACGGCTTAATCGACATAAACGAACGTAACAGGAAAAGGGTGGTCTGAAGGCACTTGAGCCTATCACCGCCCTTTTTTTAAAATACTTATAATCTTAGGGAGGTCCCTATTTATGGCAGTAACAGCTGCAATGGTAAAAGAACTGCGTGAAAAAACAGGCGCAGGCATGCTTGATTGCAAAAAAGCGTTGGACGAAGCAAACGGCGATCTGACGAAAGCAAGCGAAATCCTTCGCGAGAAAGGTCTTGCCGCTGCCGCTAACAAAGCAGGCCGCGCAGCTACCGAAGGCATTGTAGAATCTTACATTCATGCCGGCGGACGCATCGGCGTTCTAGTCGAAGTTAACTGTGAAACCGACTTCGTTGCCAAAACGGACAACTTCCGTGATTTCGTAAAAGGTATCGCCATGCAAATCGCTGCTGCGAACCCTTCCTATGTTCGTCGTGAAGAAGTTCCGACAGAAGAGCTTGATAAAGAAAAAGAAATTCTTCGCAACCAAGCGCTGAACGAAGGCAAACCTGCTCACATCGTGGACAAAATGGTTGAAGGCCGCATCAGCAAATACTACGAAGAAATTTGTCTGATGGAACAATCCTACATCAAAGATCCGGACAAAACGGTATCCGTCCTGCTGAACGAAATGATCAGCACGATCGGCGAGAACATCTCCATCCGCCGCTTTGCTCGTTTTGAGCTTGGTGAAGGTCTGGAAAAGAAAGTCGACAACTTCGTTGAAGAAGTAATGGCACAAGCTAAAGGCAACGCCTAATACCGAACGGACCAAAAGCGGGAACACATTGTGTTCCTTCTTTTATAAACAGAAACGGTACAAGAAAGACAGAAGCACGCTGATTTGTCAGAACGGAGGGTACCAAAGTTGGAGCGACCTTTGTATAAAAGAGTAATCTTAAAGCTGAGCGGTGAGGCTCTTGCCGGACAGCAAGGATTCGGGATCGAATCGGACATCATTTCTTCTATCGCCCTGCAGGTGAAAGATGTGGTCGATCTCGGGGTGGAAGTTGCTATCGTTGTGGGCGGAGGCAACATCTGGCGCGGGATTGCAGGCAGTGCCAAAGGCATTGACCGGGCTACGGCAGACTACATGGGCATGCTTGCAACGGTCATGAATTCCCTGGCTATGCAGGACGCGCTGGAGAATATTGGCGTGCCGACCCGTGTGCAAAGCTCCATTTCCATGCAGCAGGTAGCGGAACCGTACATCCGCAGAAGAGCGATTCGTCATCTGGAGAAGGGCCGAGTCGTCATCTTTGCTGCCGGAACAGGTAACCCTTATTTTTCCACGGATACGACGGCTGCGCTTAGAGCGGCCGAGATTGAAGCGGAAGTTATCTTGATGGCTAAGAACAAAGTAGACGGAGTTTACTCCGCGGATCCTTTCAAAGACGAAACGGCTGAGAAATACGAGACCCTCACTTATCTTGAGGTGCTTAACAAAAATCTCGGCGTGATGGATTCAACCGCTTCCTCGCTGTGCATGGACAACAATATCCCGCTTATCGTATTTTCGATCACAGAAAATGGCAACATTAAACGGGTAGTCCTCGGCGAAAAAATCGGTACCATTGTCAAAGGGAGTGTATAATCGTATGCCGCAATCGATTAAAAAGAATGCAGAAGAGCGGATGAGCAAGGCTATCGACGCACTCAAGCGCGATCTGGCCACTCTGCGTGCAGGCCGCGCAAACCCTGCGCTGCTCGATAAAATCCAAGTGGAATACTATGGCGCGATGACTCCGGTTAACCAACTGGCTAACATCTCCACGCCGGACTCCCGCACGCTGATCATTCAGCCATGGGATAAGAGCTCCATGGGAGCTATTGAGAAAGCTATTCTCAAGTCCGAACTGGGCCTGACTCCGGCTAACGACGGTACGGTGATCCGACTTGTCATTCCGCCGCTTACGGAAGAACGCCGCAGCGATCTGGTTAAACTGACCCGTAAATACGGGGAAGAGGCCAAAGTCGCGATCCGTAATATCCGCCGCGATGCCAATGATGACATCAAGAAGCAGGAGAAAAACGGTATTTCCGAAGACGAGTCCCGTCGTCACCAGGACGATATTCAGAAATTTACGGACAAATTCACGGCAGAAGTCGAGAAAGTCCTGACAGGTAAAGAAAAAGAAATTATGGAAGTGTAAACGGCTATCGTCGCCCCCTGAAATACCGGGGGCTTTTCATCTTTCCATAGTGGGGGAAAAAAGATGTTCAATCAACTGAAAAAATGGCTTGGAAACGAGTCTGCACAGGACGAGAAGTCTCCCCATTTGGAGTTGGACAACGTTCCGTCTCATATTGCCATTATCATGGACGGAAACGGACGCTGGGCGAAACAGCGCGGACTTCCCCGTGTGGCCGGGCACCATTCCGGTATGAAGAATGTGAAGAAAATCACCATTGCAGCCGACAGCATCGGAGTCAAGGTGTTGACGATGTATGCCTTTTCCACGGAAAACTGGAAGCGCCCTAAAGAGGAAGTCGAATTCCTCATGAAGCTGCCCCAGGAGTTCTTTCCGCTGGAAATTGAGGAACTGATCGAGCGTAACGTGCGGATCCGCATGACCGGCTGGAAAGAAAGTCTGCCGGATTACACCCTGAATGCCATTGAAGATGCAATCGAGCGTACAAAGAATAACACAGGCCTCATTCTAAACTTTGCTCTGAATTACGGTGGCCGCAAGGAACTGCTCGCCGGCGTTCAGGATGTACTGAGGGATGTTCAGGAAGGCAAACTTCGTCCGGAAGAATTGACGGAGGAAACCTTTTCTTCGTATATGCTCACTTCCGGGCTTCCTGACCCCGATTTGCTGATCCGGACGAGCGGAGAGCTGAGGCTTAGCAATTTTCTGCTGTGGCAGCTCGCCTATACCGAATTATGGTTTACGGAAGCTTACTGGCCTGAATTCTCGGAAGAGCATTTTTACCGGGCCGTTGCCGAATACCAACGACGGGCAAGACGATACGGAGGCTTGTAAGCATCGGTTTGGAGGAATGAAGCATTGAAGCAGAGGATTCTGACGGGAGCGATAGCCGGAGCCGCATTTCTGGGCCTGTTGGCTGTCGGCGGCAACTGGTTTGCCGCCTTGATCGTACTAATGGCCATAATCGGCTTTGATGAGTATGTGCGCATGAACAAGTTGAAAGACCACCGGATCACATGGCTGGTCGGCATGATCGCCTTGATTCTGCTTACCCTTCCATGGGAAATGCACCGGTTTACCTATGAGCTCAATGAGGTCGGCCTGATCTGGGGAGCCGCTTTCGTGCTGATGGCCGCTACGGTCTTGTCCAAAAACAAAATTACCATCGACATGGTGTCGCTTCTTTTTCTCGGAGTCGTGTACATAGGTGTCGGATTTCATTATATGATCATGACGCGGTGGATACCCGAGCATGGTTTGTTTTGGACGCTTCTTATTTTTGTCAGCATTTGGGCGACGGATTCCGGCGCGTATTTTGTCGGATCGAAATTCGGCAAACACTTGCTGTGGCCGGTAATCAGCCCTAAGAAATCGGTCGAGGGAGCCCTCGGTGGAGTATTGATTGCTATTGTAGCCGCACTTTGTTTTTCCCTGGCCCGTCCCGAACTTCTGTCTCCGGCCCGCGCGGTGCTGATCGGTGTCGTTATTGCCGTGTCGGGACAGCTCGGCGATCTTATGCAATCCGCCTACAAGCGGGTGAAGGGAATTAAGGATACGGGGACCATTCTGCCGGGTCATGGTGGAATTCTCGACCGCGTGGACAGCTGGCTTATCGTTTTTCCGCTCGTCCACTGGCTTGCGCTGATTCCTTCCTGAATCCGTATACCCGTCCAATAGACAGAATCGGCTCAGGCTCATTCAACGGGGGAGAATATGAATAAACGAATAGCGATACTTGGCTCGACCGGATCGATCGGTACGCAAACGCTTGATGTCATTGCCCATCATCCGGATCAATTTACCGTAGAGGCACTTGCCGGCGGACGGAACGTGGAGCTTCTAGCTGAGCAAATCCGCCGGTTCAAGCCGAAACTGGCTTCTGTGGCTACCCGGGAACTGGCGGATCGGTTGTCCGCTTTAATACCCGCAGGTACACGTATTCTTCATGGTGAAGAAGGTCTCCTGGAGACGGCGGCCGGAACCGATGCGGATTTTGTCGTAACGGCCGTAGTCGGCAACCAGGGGCTGGAACCGACGATCGCCGCGATTGAAGCGGGGAAAACGATCGGCCTTGCGAATAAAGAGCCGCTTGTGAGCGCGGGGCATCTGGTAACGGAAGCCGCGAACCGCAAAGGTGTGAGGCTGCTGCCCATCGACAGCGAGCATTCCGCGATTTTCCAGTGTCTGAACGGCGAACGCCGTGAGGAGATCAGGAAAATTACCATTACGGCTTCCGGCGGTTCTTTCCGGGACCGTACCCGGGCGGAGCTGGAAGGCGTTACGGTCGAGCAGGCGTTGAACCATCCGAACTGGTCCATGGGCGCCAAGATTACGATCGACTCGGCCACGATGGTCAACAAAGGGCTCGAAGTTATTGAAGCCCACTGGCTTTTTGACCTGCCCTACGATCAAATCGGGGTGATTTTGCATCCGGAAAGCATCATCCACTCCTACGTGGAGTTCAACGATAGCAGCATTATTGCCCAGCTCGGAAACCCGGACATGCGCGTGCCGATCCAATATGCGCTGTCCTACCCGAACCGGCTGCATTCACCTGCGAAATCCCTGGATTTGGCGGAAATCGCTACACTGAATTTCCGGCCCATGGATTTTGACCGGTTCCCCTGCCTTCGGATGGCTTACGAAAGCGGCCGAACCGGGGGCACGGCGCCAACCGTATTCAACGCGGCTAATGAACAAGCCGTGGCGAGGTTTTTGCAGGGAGAGATTCCTTTTCTCCGCATTGAAACCATCATAGAAGAATGTCTGCAAAGACACTCGGTCATGAGCAGTCCGCAGATCGGTGATATTTTGGAAGCCGACCGGTGGGCGCGTGAAACTGCGTCTTTGCTCGGCTGAGCCTCGATGAAGGATAAACCGACCGCTCTGGAAATTTTCCGGACGGCCGGTTTTTTAGTCTATGAGCTCCATGTTCCTGCGTATACTGACATAGGCTATTGCTTGTATTAGGCCGTTCAATAATGGTACATTAGGAACATACGTAAGCATAAACGAGACGGCTTTCAGGAGAGAAAGCGCCGGAGGAGGCAGATGCGGGTTGGGAAGCATTGAAACAGGACTGAAAATTGTCCTTATGTTCTTCGTCCTCGTTACGATTCACGAGTGGGGACATTTTTATTTTGCGAAACGGGCCGGAATTTTGGTGCGTGAATTCGCTATCGGGTTCGGACCAAAATTGTTCTCATATAAAAAGGGCGAAACTCGTTACACCTTGAGATTGCTCCCGTTCGGCGGATATGTCCGCATGGCCGGTGAGGATCCGGAAATCGTACAAATCCAGGATGGCCAGACGATTGCCGTGAAGTTAAACAAGGACAATAAAGTAACCAAGCTTTATTTAGACCAGCTTGATCAGCGGGCGAACGTCATCCAAGGCTCCGTGCAGCAGATCGATCTGGAAAAAGACCTTTTTGTAAAGCTTGAAGTGGGAGACGAGCAGGTCCGCTACGCCGTTCAGCCGGATGCCCTCATGGTTACCCGCGGCGTGGAAACACAGATCGCACCGCTGGACCGGCAGTTTGGCAGCAAGACGGTGGGCCAGCGTTTCCTGTCCATCCTGATGGGGCCGGTTATGAACTTTTTGCTGGCCGCGGTACTGTTTCTTACCCTCGTCATTATGCAGGGAGTTCCCACGAACGTTAAAGTCGACAAGCTGGAGCCAGGTCGTCCGTCCGAGAAAGCCGGGCTAATGGCCGGAGACGTCATCGTCTCGGTCAACCAGGAAACGATCGGGGACAATCGCGAGAAGTTTATGAAAGTGGTCGGTTCCTCTCCCAACGAGAAAATGAACTGGGTGATCCAGCGGGGCGGCGTGGAGAAGAAAATCGAAATTACTCCGGACGAGAACGGCAAGGTCGGGGTTTATATCACGGGAGACAAGCGCTCGGCTTCCTTCGGCGAAACGTTGAAGGGCACCTACAACTACGTTTCGACCTCGACGGTAGGTATTCTCGACGGATTCAAGAAGCTCGTGCTGGGGCAGTTCAAAATGGACGACCTGGGCGGTCCGGTGCGTATCGTACAGGTAACCGGTGAATTCGCGAGCCACGGCAGTGAATCGTACATCTACTGGGTCGCGCTGCTCAGCCTTTATTTAGGGCTGTTTAACCTGCTTCCGTTTCCTGCGCTGGACGGAAGCCGGCTCGTATTCCTCGCCATCGAAGCGGTTCGCGGCAAGCCGGTCGATCCCAACCGCGAAAGCATGGTTCACTTTATCGGCTTTGCCATGCTCATGCTATTGATGGTCGCCGTAACCTATAACGATATTTTACGTTTAATTAAAAGCTAATCTGTATTATGATAGATAGATGTAACCGTTAGGTGAAACGATGCCTGTCCGTCCGACCGGTCGAACCTTGCGTTTGCCCCGCCGGATGGACTTCCGTAGGAGGATCCGTATGTCCAAAGATAAACAATTTGTCCGGGAAATCACGCCGCAGGGTGAAGATTTCTCCCAGTGGTACATTGATGTCATCAAAAAAGCCGATCTTATGAGCTATTCCCCGGTTCGCGGGTGTATGGTCTTCAAGCCGGACGGCTACGAAATTTGGGAAAACATCCAGCGCGAGCTGGACAAGCGTTTCAAGGAAACGGGGCACCGCAACGCCTATTTCCCGCTTTTCATCCCGGAGAGCTTTTTCCAGAAAGAGAAGGAGCACGTGGAAGGCTTCAATCCGGAGCTTCCCTGGGTGACCGAAGCGGGGGGAGAGAAGCTCGAAGAGCGTCTGGCCATCCGTCCGACTTCCGAGACGATGATCGGCCATATGTATGCGGAATGGATCAATTCCTACCGTGATCTGCCGCTCCTTATCAATCAGTGGGCGAACGTGGTCCGCTGGGAGAAACGTACCCTGCCATTCCTTCGTACGACGGAGTTTTTGTGGCAGGAAGGGCATACCGCTCACGAAGACGAAGAAGATGCTCGCCGCGAAACGATGCAAATGCTGGAAATTTACAGAGATTTCGCAGAGAATTTCCTTGCCATGCCGGTCATTATCGGGCAGAAAACACCTTCCGAGAAGTTTGCCGGAGCGGTAGATACCTTCTCGATCGAAGCCATGATGAAAGACGGCAAAGCGGTACAAGCGGGGACTTCGCATTACCTCGGCACCAACTTTGCGGTTGCTTTCGATATTAAATATTTGAACCGGGAAAATCAGCACCAGTTCGTGCACACCACCTCCTGGGGGGTAAGCACACGTCTGATCGGCGCGACGATCATGGCACACGGGGACGACCGCGGGTTGGCTCTGCCGCCTAAAGTAGCTCCTACACAAGTGATCATGATCCCGATTGGTCCTCCTAAAACGAGGGAGCAGGTCGTGGCACGCACGGACGAGCTGTTTGCCGAATTGAAGCAGGCGGGTGTCCGGGTAAGAGTGGACGACCGTGCGGACCTGAGCCCGGGCTGGAAATTCAACGAGTACGAAATGCGCGGCGTTCCGATCCGTGTCGAGCTGGGACCGCGCGATATGGAGAACGGTCAGATCGTTCTCGTTTCCCGGATAACCGGGGAGAAGAAAATCGTTCAGCAGGTCAACTTTGTTCAGGAAGTTCAGCAGCTCTTGGAAGAGATACACCAGGAGATGTTCAACCGTGCGAAACAGCACCTCGAAGAGCATTTGATCACGGTAGACACGCTGGATGAGTTCAAACAATACTTGGAAACGAACCGCGGATTTGCGCTTGCAGGCTGGTGCGGTTCGGAAGCTTGTGAAGCCCAGGTCAAAGAAGAGGCGGGAGCAACGAGCCGCAACATTCCGTTTTCGCCGCGGGAATCGAAAGAAACCTGTCTGGTTTGCGGGGATAAAGCGAAGCACACCGTCGTTTTCGGTAAATCTTATTAAGCACGATTACAATGAAGGGCAAACGAGATTACTTTCTCTCTTTGTCCTTTTCTTTTTCCGGCCGGGTAAGAGCAAGGCGGCAATCGGAGCAAGCCGGAAGCTTGGGGGAGGGAAGACATGAGTCAGACACCGGATAAAAGGCAGCGGTTCGAGCTTTTGATGAAGCAGGCGGACATATCGCACGAGATGTCGACGGTCCATTTTGCGGACGGGTATATCGACAAAGTAGAAATCAGCCGGAAAAACCGGGAGTGGACCTTCCACCTGGTAAAGCAGGAGTTAGTTCCACAGGACGTGTACCGGTCTTTCTGCCGGAACGTTCAAGAAAAATTCGCTCATATCGCCAAGACGCGATTTGTCATACACATGGAAAATGCCGAGCCGGGCAGGCTCGTGGAAGAATATTGGAGCCTTTTTCTGGAGTGGGTACAGCGCGAAGCCGTTACGGTAAACGGATGGCTGAGCAAAGCCAAAACCGAAGTGCAGGGGAATCAGCTGACTTTGATTTTGCTGGATCAAATCGGTTTTGAACTCGCGAAGAAAAAGAACATGGATAACTGGGTAAAGTCGTTCTTCCAGGATTATTTTAAAACCGAATTTACCGTGAAATATGCGCTCAACGAGAAAAGCACCGAGGAATTCGAACGGTTTGCCCAGCAGATCGTCGAAGAGGAGAAGCTTGTTACACAGGAGATTATGCAGTCCATCGAGCAGGAGCTGCAGGCTTCGGCCATTCCGGATGCGGATGTCCGGCTGATGGTCGGCTACGATATCAAAGATGCGCCTGTGCCGATCCAGGATATTGTGGAAGAGGAGAAGAAAGTCACCATTCAAGGGGCTGTCTTCAATCTGGAAGTGAAAGAGCTGCGGAACGGCAGCACCCTTTATTCGTTTAACGTCACCGACTACACCGATTCCATTATGCTGAAGTCGTTCGGGAAAACGAAGGAAGACGTGCGCATTCTCAATTTGCTCTCCAACGGCTGCTGGATCCGGGCGCGCGGACGCGTGGAATACGACCGTTTCATGATGGTGCCCGAGCTTGTCATGATCCCGTCGGATATCAACGAAGTGCTGCCGCCTAAGGGAAGAATGGATGATGCCGAAGAAAAACGCGTGGAATTCCACCTTCACACGACGATGAGTACGATGGACGGAATCACTCCGGTCGACCAGTACATCAAGACGGCTGCAAAATGGGGCCACAAAGCGATCGCCATCACGGATCACAGCGGGGTGCAAAGCTACCCGGATGCGAACAAGGCGGGCAAGAAAAACGGCATCAAGGTCATTTACGGCGTTGAAGCGAATGTGGTGAACGATTCCGTTCCGATCGTCTTAAACCCGATTGATGCGGATTTGAAGCAGGCCACTTACGTTGTTTTTGACATCGAGACCACGGGGTTGTCCGTTCTGAACAATAAAATTATCGAGATTGCCGGTGTGAAGGTACAGGATGGCAAAGAAATCGGCCGTTATTCTACATTTATCCAGCCGCATGAAAAAATTCCTTATCACATCCAGCAGCTTACCAATATCACCGACGAGATGGTAAAAGACGCACCGGAGCTCGCGGACGAGCTTCCCAAGTTCATCGATTTTATCGGCGATTCCGTGCTCGTCGCTCATAACGCGCGGTTCGATATCGGTTTTATCCAGGCCAACTTGAAAAGACTGGGCCACCCGCAGATGACGAATGCGGTTCTCGATACGCTGGAAATGGCCAGACTGCTGTTCCCTTCCATGAAAAACCATAGGCTAAACACCTTGTCAGATAAATTTAAAGTAAATCTGGAAAACCATCACAGGGCGATTGACGATACGATTGCCTTGGGACATGTTCTCCAGCATTTAATTAACGAAGCCTACGACCGGAATATCACGAATCTTGGACGTATGAACGATTTTGTGGGAAAAGATTTGTCGAACCAGCGTCCGTTCCACTGCTGCATTTATGCGACGAATGCGGTCGGAAAGAAAAATCTGTTCAAACTGATTTCCATTTCCCATACGGAATACTTCAATAAAGTGGCGACGATTCCGAAAAGTAAGCTCATTGAGCTTAGGGAAGGGCTGCTTATCGCATCGGGCTGCGAGAAAGGCGAGTTTTTCGAGACGGTTCTTAACAAATCGCAGGAAGAAGCCGAACAGGTTGCCGAGTTTTACGATGTGCTGGAGATCCAGCCCGTCAGTTACAACATGCATCTGGTGGATAAAGGGCTGGTCGGCAGCCGCGCGGATTTGGAAGACGCGGTGAAGCGGATTGTCGCCATCGGCGCAAAACAGGGGAAACCCGTTATTGCGACGGGGAACGTCCATTACCTGGAGCCCCGGGACAAAGTCGCGCGGGATATTACGATCAATGGCATCACCGGCTTTAGTCCCCTCAAAGACATGAAGAAGCCGGACGCTCATTTCCGCACGACGCGCGAGATGCTGGAAGAATTCCGTTTCCTCGGTCAGGAGAAAGCCCATGAAGTCGTGGTGCGTAACACAAACGATCTGGCCGACCGTTTTGAAGAAATCGAGCTGTTTCCGACTAAGCTGTTCACACCGATCATTGAAGGAGCCGACGAAGAAATCCGTAACAAATGCTATGACACGGCCCGTCAAATTTACGGGGATGAAATTCCTGAAATTGTCGTGCAGCGGCTTGAAAAAGAACTGGTGCCGATCATCAAATACGGGTTCTCGGCCAACTATCTCATTTCGGAACGGCTCGTTAAAAAATCCAACGAGGACGGCTATCTCGTCGGTTCCCGGGGATCGGTCGGCTCCTCCGTAGTCGCCACATTCCTGGGCATTTCGGAGGTGAACCCTCTCCCGCCGCATTATATTTGCCGCTCGTGCAAATTCAGCGAATGGTTTACGGACGGCAGCATTCCGAGCGGATTCGACCTGCCGGATAAGACCTGCCCGAACTGCGGCGACAAGCTCAAAGGCGAGGGCCAGGACATTCCGTTCGAAACGTTCCTCGGATTTAAAGGGGACAAAGTTCCCGATATCGACTTGAACTTTTCCGGGGAGTACCAACCGGTCGCTCATAACTACACCAAGGTTCTTTTCGGCGAAAAAAGCGTGTTCCGCGCAGGCACCATCGGTACCATTGCGGAAAAAACAGCCTTCGGTTATGTGAAAAAGTATGAGGAAGGCCAGGGCAAAAAGTGGCGGAACGCCGAAATTGTAAGACTGGCTTCAGGATGTACCGGCGTTAAGCGAAGCACCGGACAGCATCCCGGCGGTATTGTCGTCGTGCCGGATTATATGGAAGTGGACGATATCACTCCCGTTCAATTCCCGGCCGACGATAAGAATTCCGAGTGGAAAACGACGCATTTCGACTATCACGCGTTTGACGCTAACCTGCTCAAGCTCGATATCCTGGGGCACGACGATCCGACCATGATGCGTATGCTTCAGGATTTGACCGGCGTTGATCCGACGACGATTCCGATGAACGATCCTAAAGTGATGAGCATTTTTCATTCGACGGATGCGCTTGGAGTTCCGCCTGAAAAAATCCGGACGCCCGTAGCCACCTATGGCGTTCCCGAGATGGGAACGAAGTTTGTCCGTCAGATGCTTCAGGAAACTCATCCGAGCAGCTTTGCCGATCTGCTGCAAATTTCGGGGCTTTCCCACGGAACCGGTGTATGGCTGGGGAACGCGCAGGAACTGATCAAGAAAGGCATTTGCAACATTAAGACCGTAATCGGCTGCCGGGACGATATTATGCTCTATCTCATTTATAAAGCCGGCATGGATGCGGGCTTGGCCTTCAAAATCACGGAGAGCGTACGTAAAGGAAAAGGCCTCACCGATGAGTGGAAGGAAGACATGAAGAAGCACAATGTGCCTGCCTGGTACATTGAATCCTGCGAGCGGATCGAATATATGTTCCCGAAAGCCCACGCCGCCGCTTACGTTATTTCCGCGGTGCGTACGGCTTACTTCAAGGTTTACCACCCGATCGCGTACTATGCGACCTACTTTACGGTCCGTGCGGAGGACTTTGATCTGGAACTGCTCTGCCAGGGCTACGATGCGATCATGAAAAAGCTGATTGAAATCGAGGAAAAAGGGTTCCAGGCTCTTCCGAAGGAAAAAGCGATGATTTCCATTCTCGAAATGGCGCTGGAAATGACCGCGCGCGGATTCAGTTTCAAGCCCATCGACTTATACCGCTCGGACGCCACGAAGTTTATTATTGACGGCGATTCGCTTATTCCGCCGTTCTCGGCCGTACCGGGAATCGGGGAAAATGCGGCCCGTAACATTGCCGCTTCCAAGGAAAGCGGGGACTTTCTTTCGATCGAAGATTTCCAAAACCGTTCGAAGGCGTCGAAGACGGTCGTCGAACTGTTGAACGGCATGGGCTGTTTCCGGGGACTGCCGGAATCCAATCAACTGTCCTTGTTTTAGCGGGCATGAAGCGCAGGGCTGACAAGGTGAGTAACTTTTTCTTACTATTGTCAACCTTTAGACGGTTATGGTATAATTTTTCTTGGCAATAATGAGGATATCGACTGTGAACCGGAGAGTGGGGAAACCCACTCTTTACATTTTGCTAAGACTTTTTGGCAGGTTCACCGGGAAGGTCATACAGGAGGGTAGAGAGAAAACTTATGAATTCACCAATTAAATCCGTCGTGGAAGATATGCTGCTGGATTATTTGAACGAGCAAGGCTTTGAGCTGGTCGACATCGAATATGTCAAGGAAGGAAGCAACTGGTTTCTCCGTGTATTCGTAGACAAAGAAGGCGGCATCGACATCGACGATTGCGGCCGCATCAGCGAATTCTTAAGCTCGAAGCTTGATGAGAACGATCCGATTCCGACGGCTTATTTCCTGGAAGTCTCTTCACCGGGTGCCGAGAGGCCGCTTAAGAAACCGGAAGACATTAAGAAGGCTGTTGGCAAACATGTATTTGTAACTACATACGAGCCAATTGACAATAGCAAGGAATTCGAAGGTGAGCTTCTGTCGTTTGACGGCGAGGAGCTTGTTGTGCAAACCCCGAAGAAACGCAGCGCCATTCCATACAGCAAAGTGGCCAGCGCGAGGCTTGCCATCGTATTCTGACGCGGTTATCCGCGTCTGCGAACCATTGAAAGGGGGAACTCGGTTCAAATGAACATGGATTTTATCGAAGCGTTGGCTGAAATCGAAAGAGAGAAAGGCATTTCCAAGGACTTGCTGATTGATGCGATTGAAGCCGCGATGATTTCCAGCTATAAACGCAACTTTAACACAGCGCAGAATGTGCGCGTGGATATTAATCGGCAAACCGGCACGATCCGCGTCTATGCACGCAAAACCGTCGTGGAGGATGTGCTGGACCCGAGGCTGGAAATCACGCTGCATGCCGCGCGGGAAATCAACCAGAATTATACGATGGATGATATTGTAGAGATTGAGGTTACACCGCGAGACTTCGGACGCATTGCGGCTCAGACCGCCAAGCAGGTTGTGACGCAGCGTATCCGCGAAGCCGAGCGTGGACTTATTTACAATGCTTTTATCGAGAAAGAAGAAGATATCGTTACGGGTATCGTACAGCGTCAGGATCAGCGTCACTATTATATCGATCTTGGCAAGGTGGAAGCGGTTCTGCCTCTCACCGAGGTTATGCCCAACGAGAAATTCAAGCAGGGCGAGCGTGTTAAAGCGTATATTACCAAAGTGGAAAACACGACAAAAGGTCCTCAAATCATTTTGTCCCGTACACATCCGGGGCTTCTCAAACGCCTTTTCGAGCTGGAAGTTCCAGAAATCTACGAAGGCGTCGTAGAAATCAAGTCCGTTGCCAGGGAAGCCGGCTTCCGTTCCAAGATCGCCGTGCATTCCCGCAATACCGAGGTGGACCCTGTCGGTTCCTGCGTAGGTCCCAAAGGTCTGCGTGTCCAGACGATCGTCGGCGAACTCCGCGGCGAGAAGATCGACATCGTACGCTGGATGGAGAGCGTGGAAGAGTACGTCGCAAATGCGCTCAGCCCTTCGAAGGTGCTTGAAGTCAACGTGTTCGAGAACGAGAAAATGGCCCGCGTCATCGTTCCGGATTATCAGCTTTCGCTGGCAATCGGGATCAAGGGTCAGAACGCGCGTTTGGCCGCCAAGCTTACCGGCTGGAAAATCGACATCAAGAGCGAGGCGCAGGCGGAGCAGGAATACGGCCGTCCGAGATCGCAGATCGAGGAAATGCATCAAGATTCCGTCAGCTTTGACTGACGCCGGCGGGGCGAGGTGAGGATGACGTGAAACAGCGGAAAATACCTCTGCGCAAATGTGTGGCCTGTCAGGAAATGATGCCGAAGAAAGAATTGATTCGGGTCGTTCGTACCCCCGAAGGGGAGATCCAAATCGATCTGAAAGGCAAAAAATCGGGCAGAGGCGCTTATTTGTGCGGCAAAGTGGCTTGCTTCAGGCTTGCCAAAAAATCCAAAGCGCTGGACCGTGCGCTGAAGCAACCGGTGGGCGCTCCCATTTATGATCAGCTTGAACAGGATTTTATCCAGGTGGAAGAAGAATTCCACGCGGGCAAAGATGGGATGGACGATGACGAATAAAAATTATTTTTCAAACTTAGGTCTCGCCATGAGGGCCGGCAAGCTTGTCACCGGAGAAGAGAGCGTGCTGAAGGCTATCCGATCGGGTGAAGCAAAGCTGGTCATTCTGGCGGAAGATGCGGCTGACAATACAAGCAAGAAGTTTCAGGACAAATGCCGTTCATACGACGTACCTTTGCTGGTCCTGGGCAACCGTGAGGAACTTGGTTCCAGCATAGGGAAGGAAGCTCGAGTCACGATTGCCGTCGTTGACGACGGCTTCGCCAGGATGCTGAAAAAGTATCGGGTATAACCTCCGGAGGTGAATGGGTTTGACAAATAAACAAGATCCTAAGGATAAACTTCGGGTTTATGAATATGCCAAATCTTTGAATATGAGCAGCAAGGAAATTATAACGATCCTGAAACGTTTGAATATACCCGTCAACAACCACATGAGCGTTATGGAAAACAATGCGGTCAGCAGCGTAGAAAATTTTTTCCGTGACATTAAAGCGAATGCGGCTGCCAAACGGGCAGGGTCAGATGGAGGTAACGTGAGTCCAAATTCAAATCAACCCAAACCAGACAAACAGTCCAACCCTAAAGCAGAGGTAAGCGCTAAGCAGCCTGTGCAGCAAGCGGGGTCCGAGCAAGCGAAGAAAGAGGAGCGTCCGGCTGCGGAAGCACGTCCGCAAGGCTCCCAAGACAATCGTGCACCGCGTCCGAGCGGAGACGGAAGAACGGGCGCGCCGCGCGGCGATCGTCCGCAAGGCCAAGGCTCACCGCGCAGCGGCGGTCAAGGCGGCGGACAGCGTCCGCAAGGCGGCCAGGGCGGATACAACCGCGGGCCGCAAAGCGGCGGTCAAGGCCGTCCGCAGGGCGGTCAGCGTCCGCAAGGCCAAGGCGGCGCTCCACGGAGCGGCGGTCAAGGCGGCGGACCACGTCCGCAAGGCGGCCAGGGCGGCGGCTTCAACCGCGGACCTCAAGGCGGCAGCGGCGGCCAGCGTCCGGGCGGCGGTCAAGGCGGCCAGAACCGCGGCGGATCGGCCGGTGCCGGTGCCGGTGCAAGACCGGGCCAAGCTCCGCGCAGAACGGACGGACGTCCGGCTGGAGGCACGGATGCAGGCCGCGGCGGTCAGCGTACGGGCGACAACAGACAGGCGAGCCGCGACGACCGCAGCAAATCGAACCGTTTCGACGACGGACGCGGCGGACGCGGCGGCGCAGGCAACCGTGGCGGCAACAACCGCGGCGGGCGCAATAACGGACGCGGACGCGGCCAAGAGCCGATGGTTAAGAAAGAAAAGATCGACAACACACCGAAGAAGATTATTGTGCGTGGTGCAATGACGGTCGGTGAACTTGCGAAACTTCTCCACAAAGACGTTTCCGAAGTTATTAAGAAGCTTCTGTTCCTCGGCGTGATGGCTACCATCAACCAGGAACTCGATCTCGATACGATTCAACTCGTAGCAGGGGAGTACAATGTCGAAGTGGATCTGAAAATCCGCGTCGAAGACGACCGTTTCGAGCTGGAGGAAGAAGTGGACGATCCGGCGGATCTGAAAGAACGTCCTCCTGTCGTTACCATTATGGGTCACGTTGACCATGGTAAAACAACCCTTCTTGACGCAATCCGCCATACTAGCGTGACGGAAGGCGAAGCGGGCGGTATTACCCAGCATATCGGGGCCTACCAGGTTGAAGCGAACGGCAAGAAAATTACGTTCCTTGATACCCCTGGCCACGAAGCCTTTACGACTATGCGTGCACGCGGCGCTCAGGTGACCGACATCACGATTATCGTCGTAGCGGCGGATGACGGCGTCATGCCGCAAACCGTCGAGGCGATTGCCCATGCGAAAGCGGCAGGCGTGCCGATTATCGTGGCGGTCAACAAAATCGATAAGCCGGAAGCCAATGTGGAAAAAATCAAACAAGCTCTTACCGAGTATGAACTCGTACCGGAAGAATGGGGCGGCGACACGATCTTCTGCGAAGTTTCGGCGAAACAGCGGATGGGCCTGGAAAACCTGCTTGAAATGATTCTTCTCGTGGCTGAGGTCCAGGAATATAAAGCAAATCCGGATAAGCGCGCCAGAGGTACGGTAATCGAAGCGGAGCTGGATAAAGGACGCGGTCCTGTAGCCCGTATTCTCGTACAGCACGGTACGCTCAAAGTCGGCGACAGTTTTGTTGCAGGCGTATGTTTCGGCCGTGTCCGCGCAATGGTAAATGATAAAGGCAAACGTCTTAAAGAAGCGGGCCCTTCGACTCCGGTTGAAATCACCGGTCTCACGGAGGTTCCGCAAGCGGGAGATCCGCTGCTTGCCTTCGAAGACGAGCGCAAAGCGCGCGATATTGCCGATAAGCGCGCGATCACGCTCCGCCAGTCCGAGCTTACGGCGAATTCCCGCGTTACGCTGGATGATCTGTATAAGCACATCAAAGACGGTGAAATTAAAGATCTGAACGTCATTATCAAAGCGGACGTTCAAGGTTCTCTCGAAGCGCTGCGCGGTTCCCTAGAGAAAATCGAAGTGGAAGGCGTACGCGTGAAGATGATTCACACGGGCGTAGGTGCGATCACCGAGTCCGACATTATTCTGGCATCGGCTTCCAATGCCATTATTATCGGCTTCAACGTTCGTCCGGAGCCTGCCGCTCAAGTAACGGCGGATCAGGAGAAAGTAGACATTCGTCTGCACCGGATCATCTACAATGTGATTGAAGAAATTGAACAAGCCATGAAGGGTATGCTCGATCCGATTTTCAAAGAAAACATTATCGGGCATGCGGAAGTCCGCAACACCTTCAAAATTACGGGCGTGGGCACCATTGCGGGTTGCATGGTTACCTCCGGTAAAATCGCGCGTAATGCGGAAGTTCGTCTGCTTCGCAGCAACATCGTAGTCTACGAAGGCAAAGTGGACGCGCTGAAACGCTTCAAAGACGACGCCAAAGAAGTGGCGCAAGGCTACGAGTGCGGGATTTCCCTGGAAAAATACAATGATATTAAAGAAGGGGACATCATCGAAGCCTTCGTCATGGAAACAGTAGAGAGGTGATCAGCTATGGCTAGAGTTCGTGTGGGCAGAGTGGGGGAGCAGGTCAAGAAAGAGATCAGCCAAATTTTGCAGAGCGAAATTAAAGACCCCCGCATCGGATTTCTTACGGTAACCGGGGTTGACGTAACGAATGATCTGTCTCAGGCCAAAGTTTATCTCAGTGTGCTTGGTACGGACGAGCAAAAGGAAGGAACTTTGAAAGCCTTAAGCAGTGCGAGCGGATATATCCGTTCCGAGCTGGGCAAAAGAATCCGATTGCGCAAAGTACCCGAGCTTATCTTTAAATTCGACACATCGATTGATTACGGAAGCCGGATCGAAAGTCTGCTTCATGATCTTAACGATGGGAAATCCGCTGAATGACGGCGGGCCAGTTTATAGGCGGCGACGCCTCCGGCAGCTATTTGGAGCAGTTGGAGGCGGCAAAGCAATTCATGCACGATCATAATGATTTCCTGGTGGTATCCCATGTCCAGCCGGACGGGGATGCCATTTCCTCTACTTTAGCCATTGCTTGGCTGCTTGACCGGATGGGAAAGCGCTATACGCTTGCTAACGAGGGGGACATACCGGAGAAATTCAGCAGACTCTGGGGATTTGAGGGTATTCGGACTTTGTCCCAACTGCCCGATCACCAGTCCTATGACACGGTTATAAGTGTGGATTGCGCCGATTTTTCAAGAATCGGACGGGTCAGCGAGAAATTTACCAAAGGTGCCAAGCTGCTCAATATCGATCATCATGCGACTAACGACCGCTTTGGGGAATGTTCCGTCATACAGGCTTCCGCCGCGGCAACCGTTGAAATTATTTATGATTTATCCAAGCATCTTCAAATGGAAGCGGACATCGATTTCGGGACCTGTATTTATACGGGACTGCTGACCGATACGGGAGGATTCCGGTATTCCAGCACGACACCCAAAGTGATGAAGACAGCGGCAGACCTTTTGGAATGGGGAGTAAAAGGATCGGAACTCGCCGAAGCTTTTCTGGAGAGGATGACCTTCCAGCAGATTCGTATTCTTCAGCAGGGGCTTGCCACGCTTGATTTTCATAACAATGGGCGGATAGCGACAATTGCGGTATCCACCGAAGTGATTGAAGCGACGGGAGCCACCAACGAAGATATGGACGGGCTGGTCAACTACGCCCGCAATGTCGAGGGAGTCGAAGTCGGGCTCTTGTTTAAACAAAGAAATGAATCGGCGGTTAAAGTGAGTCTGCGCTCCGCAGGTGCGGTAGATGTGGCTCAGATCGCACAGTCGTTCGGAGGCGGGGGTCATGTCCGCGCCGCCGGCTGTACGATTAACGGTTCCATTGAGGAAGCCCTCCGACGCGTTGTAGAGGAAGTAGGGAATAAACTGTCATGACGATAGAAGGAATACTTCCAATCCTCAAGCCAAAGGGAATGACTTCCCACGATGTCGTAGCGAAAGCGCGCCGTTTTCTTGGGATTAAGCGGATCGGTCATACCGGTACGCTTGATCCTGAGGTAACCGGCGTGCTGCCGCTTTGTATCGGCCGCGCAACCCGCATGGTCGAATACATCCAGGAGCTGCCGAAACAGTATGAGGCAGCCATGGTTTTTGGATTGGCCACCGACACGGAAGACCTGAGCGGGAACGTTCTGGAAGAAATTCCGCACGTTCAGCTTGCGGAGGACAAAGTCCGTTCCGTTATCCAGTCGTTCGTCGGAGAGATCAGCCAGGTTCCCCCGATGTATTCCGCCGTAAAAGTTGACGGAAAGCGGCTCTATGAACTGGCGAGAGCGGGCGTGGAAGTCGAGCGTAAAGCCCGGAACGTAACCATTTACGAGATCGAGCTGCTCGAATTGGACCTGAACCGGGATCACCCGGAAGTCCGTTTCCGCGTACTCTGCTCGAAGGGCACCTATATCCGTACCTTGTGTGTGGATATAGGAAGAGCTCTGGGCGTTCCTGCGGCGATGAAAGAGCTGGTCCGTTCTTCCACCGGACGAATCGGACTGGAGCAATGCGTGGCACTGGAAGACCTCCCTCGTTTGCGCGAGGAGGGCCTTCTGGATACAAAGATCATTCAGGCGGACCAGGCTGTCGATTATTTGCCTTCTCTTGTGCTGAATGAGCAGCTGTCCGTTTTTGCCCTGCAGGGACGCAAAGTCAGGCTCCATGAGACGCCGGCTCTGCAAGGCAGTCACGTTGGCGAAACGGGAGTAGAGCAGACGGGAATTATCCGTGTTTATGATCCTCATAAACGGTTTATCGGTCTTTTTTCCTGGAATGAGACCGAAGGACATCTTGCTCCCGTCAAAGTTTTTAATTAGGATGTAAGTAAGCCGGCCCTCGGCCGGAATCTTCTAACCCTGTCGGTATAAAGCGGTTCAAGGAATAGTAGGTGAACTCGTACCCATGCAAACCATTCATTTGTCTTATCCCATCGAAAATGCGGAACTTCTTCCGCTGGCCGGTAAAAAGGTCATCGCCATCGGCGATTTCGACGGTGTGCATCTCGGCCACCGTGAAGTGATCCAACGGGCTGTCGAGAATGCCCGCGAGCTGGGAATCCCGGCCGCGATTATGACGTTCGACCCGCATCCGCGGGAGCTGCTCGGCCAGGAGAAGTATGCGCGGCTTCTGACGCCGACCTCCTATAAGATGGAGCTCTTCGAGAAGCTGGGCGTCGACTGCACGTACGTGCTCAAGTTTGATACGGCGCTTATGCAGGCTTCTCCGCAGCAGTTTGTCGATCGTGTCTTGGAGGCGCTTGGCGTTGAAACCGTCGTAGTCGGCTTCGACTTTACGTTCGGCTACAAAGGCCGGGGCACTCCGGATACGCTTTGCGAGCTGGGGCACGGCCGTTTTGCGGTGGAGGTGATCCGCCCGTACCGGATGAACGGCGCCAAGGTTAGCTCTACGGCGATCCGCGAGGCTCTGCTCACAGGACATCCGCCGGGAGCTTCCGAACTGCTCGGCAGAGGCTACGGAATTCGCGGTGTCGTCATATCGGGCGATAAGCGCGGGCGTCAGCTCGGATTCCCTACGGCGAATCTGCAGATGTCCGAGAACTTTCTCGTGCCCGCTTCCGGCGTTTACGCCGTCCGTGCGTTTGTGGGAGGAAGCTGGTACCGGGCTGTGATGAACATCGGAACGAAGCCGACCTTCCACAGCGGTGAAGTCATGTCGCTCGAAGTGCATTTGCTTGACTTCGACCAGGACATTTACGGCAGCACCGTGTTTGTCGAATTTGTCGATTATTTGCGCCCCGAGCGCAAGTTTAACGGCATCGATGAGCTGATTACCCAGCTCAAGAGAGATGTAGCAACGGCTGAAGCGAAGTTTGCGCAGATTCTGTAGGCGTTGGCATTTACTTCTGTCCATCATGTATGCTATACTGATTTACGTTGCTTCGGCATTGCCGTAAGCTTCAATTACGAACCTTGGCGCGGAGCCGCGCTTCACCGACGCACTCTGGGCCATAGGCGATTATATGAATAGGAGGTGATTGGGATGGCATTAACTCAAGAGCGTAAACAGGAACTGATTCAAACGCACAAAACGCATGAAAGCGATACGGGATCTCCCGAAGTGCAAATTGCTATCCTGACGGAAAACATCGTAAACCTTACGAGCCATTTCCGTACACACAAGAAAGACCATCATTCCCGTCGCGGACTTCTTAAAATGGTTGGTCAACGCCGTAAGCTGTTGGCATACCTTAAGAACAAAGACGTTAAACGCTACAGTGCTTTGATTGAAAAGCTCGGTCTGCGTAGATAAAATCCGCATTCAGAAAGCAACCCTGCTGTTCTCTGTGGTGGGCTCCGAGCCGAGCTTCCGCAGCGGCTTCGGGTTGCTTTTTGTGTATTTTAAATCGTTGCAAAGAAGGAAATACTGTACATACGCAGAAGTATTAGGTGATGCAGGAGGCAAGAGCTTCCGCAGATCCTGCCGTTTTTACCGAATCGGAAACATTTTGCGCGGTATAGTTCGTTTCCCGCGTGTTTTGAGATAAAATTAGGAGGTTTAGTATGGAAAAACGTGTGCAAATGGATTTGGCCGGACGTCCGCTTATTCTTGAAACCGGTCGTTTAGCCAAGCAAGCCAACGGCGCGGTACTTGCCCGCTATGGCGATACAGTTGTGCTCTGTACCGTGACCGCTTCCAGCGAGCCGAAAGATCTTGATTTCTTCCCGCTGACGGTTAACTATGAAGAGCGCTTATATGCGGCAGGTAAAATTCCGGGCGGGTTTATCAAAAGAGAAGGACGTCCGAGCGAGAAAGCGATTCTCTCCAGTCGTCTGACCGACCGTCCGATCCGCCCTCTGTTCCCGGAAGGATTCCGTAACGACGTACAGATCGTCGCGGTGGTTATGAGCGTGGATCAGGAGTGTCCGCCGGAAATTACGGCCATGATCGGTGTTTCTGCCGCACTGTCGATCTCCGATGTACCGTTCAGCGGTCCGGTCGGCGGCGTCATTGTAGGCCGCATCGACGGTAACTTCGTCGTGAACCCGACGCCGGCGCAGGAAGACAAGAGCGACATTCATCTTGTTGTCGCAGGTACCAAGGATGCCATCATGATGGTAGAAGCAGGCGCTGCCGAAGTTCCGGAAGACGTTATGCTGGAAGCGATCATGTTCGGTCATGACGAGATCAAGAAAGTGATCGCTCTTCAGGAGCAGCTCGTGGCCGAAGCCGGCGTTCCTAAAATGGAAGTGAAGCTTCATTCGGTAGACGGCGAAATCAGCACAGCCGTGCGTGAGTTTGCCGAAGCCCGTCTCGTTGAAGCGATTAAAGTTCAAGAGAAGCATGCGCGCCAAGAAGCGATCGACGCGGTCAACGCGGATGCCGTTGCGCATTTTACGGCGCTCTATGAAGAAACGCCGGAGAAGCTGAAAGACGTCAAGGAAGTGCTTCACGATATCGTGAAAGACGAAGTCCGCCGCCTTATCACGCATGACAAGGTAAGACCGGATGGACGTGCACTCGATGAAATCCGTCCGATCGACGTGGACATTAATCTGCTGCCGCGCACGCACGGCTCCGGACTGTTTACACGCGGACAAACGCAAGCGCTAAGCGTATGTACGCTCGGAGCGCTCGGCGACGTACAGATCCTCGACGGTTTGGATCTCGAAGAGACCAAACGCTTTATGCACCATTACAACTTCCCGCCGTTCAGCGTAGGGGAAGCAAGACCGCTTCGTCCGCCGGGACGCCGCGAAATCGGACATGGCGCTCTCGGAGAACGCGCGCTTTCGTACGTGATTCCGAGCGAAGCCGAGTTCCCGTATACAATTCGTCTCGTTTCGGAAGTTCTGGAATCCAACGGTTCGAGCTCTCAAGCAAGCATTTGCGCTTCCACGCTGGCTATGATGGACGCGGGCGTTCCGATCAAGGCTCCGGTTGCCGGTATCGCGATGGGACTGATTAAAGAAGGCGAGCATTTCTCCATTTTGACGGATATTCAAGGGATGGAAGACCATCTCGGGGATATGGACTTTAAAGTGGCAGGTACGTCCAAAGGGGTTACCGCTCTTCAAATGGACATCAAGATTGACGGAATCAATCGCGATATTTTGAAGCAGGCTCTGGATCAAGCTAAAGCAGGCCGTACGTTTATCATGAACAAAATGCTGGAGCGCATCTCGGAACCTAAGAAAGAACTTTCCGCATACGCGCCTAAGATTGTCGTGATGCAGATCAACCCGGATAAGATCCGTGACGTGATCGGAGCAGGCGGCAAAATCATCAATAAAATTATCGAAGAAACCGGCGTTAAGATTGACATCGAGCAGGACGGCAAAGTCTTTATCGCTTCGTCCAACGCGGAGATGAACGAACGTGCCAAGCAGATTATCGAAGGTATCGTACGCGACGTCGTTGTCGGCGAAACTTACCTCGGTACGGTAAAACGCGTGGAGAAGTTCGGAGCTTTCGTAGAAGTGCTGCCGGGCAAAGAAGGACTCGTCCACATTTCCCAGCTGTCTACCGAACGGGTTGCCAAAGTGGAGGATGTCGTTAAAGTCGGCGATACGATTACCGTTAAAGTCACGGAAATCGACAATCAAGGACGCGTTAACCTGTCCCGCAAAGCAACGCTCGTGAACAACGAAGTTTCCGCTCAATCCTAATAACCGAATCGCACCAAACATACAAAGAGCCAGATCTATCTGTCTCTTTTTTGCATGTTTAAACCGAATTTTCACGTGTGCGGTTGTATCGTCCAAGTCATAACCCTGTCCGGCTTTGCATAAACTCTGACATAATCTTCACGGAGGAGTCGGAATCTCATGCAAAAAAAGAAGCTGGTACTGCTTGGCGGTATAACGGCCGGATGTATATGGGCACTGCTGCAAAGCGAAACGGTACATACCTTTGTGGGAGCGATCCAGCAGGGAAAGCAGCCTTCCATGCAGACGCAGACGATGCTTTCCAATGTTGCGGGAGGGCCGGAGAGTAACGGAGAGACCGCACAGCCGGCAGAGGACGCTTTGCTCAGTCGGATCCGGGAAGAAGCGAAAGGCCTGTACATCGCCCCCATTGATGCAAAAGTGGACAGAATATGGAAAGCGGTGCCGGGTTATAACGGGCTGGAAGTGGATATCGACAAGACTTACGAGGCGGCCAAAAAGAATGGGGCGGGAGACAAACTCCCTTTCGTCATGAAGCAAGTTTCGCCTAAGGTTCACTTAAACGACCTTCCGCCGGAGCCTATTTACAAAGGGAACTCCAAAAAACCGATGGTTTCCTTCATGATCAATGTGGCGTGGGGAGAGGAGTTTCTTCCGTCCATACTGGAGACACTCCGCAAAGAAAATGTAAAAGCCACCTTCTTCTTCGATGGAAGCTGGTTGAAGAAGCATGTGGACATTGCCAAAGAAATTCAGAAACAGGGACACGAGCTGTCCAATCATGCGTATTCACACAAAAATATGAGCACGCTCAGCCGCTCCAAAGCGTATGAGGAGATTGTGAAAACCGAGGATCTGCTGAAAAAGGAGCTTGGTGTCACCAATGTTCTATTTGCTCCCCCCTCGGGAGACTTTGATGCCGAAACGGTGAAAATAGCTGCGGAGCTTAAGTTAAAGACCGTCATGTGGACGCTCGATACAGTCGATTGGAAAAACCCCGGCGCCCCCGCGATTCTGGCCAAGGTCCGCAAAAATATAGAGCCGGGATCGCTCATCCTGATGCATCCGACCCAGTCTTCCAGCAGCGCGCTGCCCGAAATGATTTCGATTATCAAAGGCAAGGGGCTGCATCTCGGAACGGTAAGCGAAACGCTGTCTCCGCAGCGGATATCGGCACCTGCTCCGGGAGCGGGCCAAGTGGGTGACGAGCGGTCAGGTTGAGTCACTCCGACATTTTTGTTAAAATCAAAGTTGAACTTAAGGGCTCCTAAGCGGACCCCATTGTGCGTACATTTGAGGAGGAACAGCTTGGTGAATAAAACCCATTTAAATAACGGGCTCAGAGTCGTGACCGAGAAAATTCCGACCTGCCGTTCGGTAGCGATCGGAATCTGGGTAAAAACCGGTTCACGAAACGAAACTCAGCTGAATAACGGAATTTCCCATTTTATCGAACATATGCTCTTTAAAGGCACAGAGCGTCACAGCGCGAAAGACATCGCGGAAGTGTTCGACGGAATCGGGGGGAATGTGAATGCTTTCACATCCAAAGAATATACATGTTATTACGCCAAGGTGCTTGACGAGCATCTCGGCATTGCGGTAGATATTTTATCCGATATGTTTTTCAATTCCGTCTTTAATGAAGAAGAGCTGGAGAAAGAAAAGAACGTCATTTTCGAAGAAATCGCCATGTATGAAGATACTCCCGATGATCTGGTCCACGATCTCGTTGCAAAAGCGGCGTACGGCAGCCATCCGCTGGGGTACACGATTTTGGGCACCCAGGCGCATTTGTCCGGCATGAAGCCAAACGATCTGCGGGCTTATATGAAAGAATGCTACACCATTGAGAATACCGTCATTGCCGTGGCGGGGAACATCGACGATAGCGTGTTCGAACTGCTGGAGAAGCATTTCGGTCATTTCAACGTTTCGGGTACGCAGCAGAACCAGGAAGAGCCGGCGTTTATGAGCGAGCGGGTTTTCCAGGCCAAGACGACGGAACAGAATCATATTTGTCTTTCGCTCCCGGGTCTTTCTCTGCGTGAAGAAAACCTCTACCCGATGGTGCTGCTCAATAACGCGATCGGCGGGGGCATGAGCTCCAGACTGTTCCAGGAAATCCGCGAGAAGCGGGGACTGGCCTATTCGGTGTATTCCTATCATTCTTCTCACATTGACAACGGGGTATTTACGATCTATACGGGAACGGCTCCGAAACAAACGGAGGAAGTTCTGAAAGTGACGATCGAAATGCTGAACGATATCGCGGAGAAAGGCATGACGGACGCGGAACTGAGAAAAGGCAAGGAACAGCTGAAAGGCAGCCTGATTCTTAGTCTGGAAAGCACCAACAGCCGGATGAACCGGATCGGCAAAAACGAGCTGATGACCGGAAGGCATTACACGCTCGACGAAATGATCAACCGCATCGAAAGCGTTGAAATGGAGCATATTCATGCCTTGACCCGCAAGCTGTTCTCCAAGCCATTCGCCATCGCGATGGTCGGCAGCCGCGACGAGGCATTGCAGTCAATCAGAGGAGATGAGCTTCTTGGAAAATAACACATCTGCATTCCCCATCCGCATTAAACGTCTGCCCGGCAGCGAAGGTCTTCCGCTGCCGGAGAAAATGTCCGCCGCGGCAAGCGGCTTCGATCTACATGCGGCGAATATCGAACCCCTGGACCTGGCGCCCGGCGAGCGGGCGCTCGTTCCGACGGGGTTCGCGCTGGCGATGCCCGTGGAGCTTGAAGCCCAGATCCGCCCTCGGAGCGGACTGGCCTACAAGCACGGCATCACCACGCTGAATTCGCCGGGCACGATCGATGCGGACTACCGCGGCGAAGTCAAAGTACTCCTGATCAATCATGGCCAGGAGACATTCACGATCCGCCGCGGCGAAAGAATCGCGCAGATGGTGTTCCAGCTTGTGCCGGCCGTCTTATTGACGGAAGTGGACGAGCTGGATGATACCACGCGCGGCGCCGGCGGCTTCGGTCATACCGGGCTGACCACCGAAGCGCGGAAATAACCCGCGTTCCTGCCGGATTACAGGCGGGAACCGGGAACGGTCCGGGCTTGCAGCCACAGTTGGCGGACCGCGCATGCTCCAATCCGTCATATGGCTGACCTTGCAAGGTGAAGTTTTAATGAAGAAGGGCCTCTATCAGTTTTTGAAGCTGATATGAGGCCTTTTTTATGTCCGTTTGCCGGAGTCCGTATTAAAAAAGGGGTATGCCTTAATGTGCGGACGCCCGGCATGCGAATGTCACCCTTCGGTAGGCGGCGGCATACTGTATGTTATCGAGACGGATGCACGTAAGGGAGGAACGGAAACAGTATGCTCACCGGAGCGGAAGTAATTTTTATCGGCGGCGATGCCCGTCAGCTTGAAGTCATCGATAAGCTGATCGAGCTCGATGCGTCCGTGACTTTAATCGGATTCGACAATCTGCAGAAGCCATTCGCGGGAGCGGCGGGCAAGCGGCTTTCACCCGAAGCGCTCGAGAAAGCCGACGCGCTCGTTTTGCCGGTTGTGGGAACGGATGAACAAGGGCGTGTGGAAAGTATTTTTTCGGGCAATGAACTGACACTTACGGCGGATTTGCTGGGTGCACTTCCAAAGCATGCCGTGATCTATACGGGTATGGCGAAACCTTATTTGAAGCAGCTTTGCGAATCGCAGGGCCTTAAACTGGTTGAGCTTCTCGAGCGGGATGACGTGGCGATCTATAATTCGATTCCGACGGCGGAAGGCGCTTTGATGATTGCCATTCAGAATACGGACATTACGATTCACGGCTCGCAATCAATGGTTTTGGGGTTCGGAAGAACCGGTTTAACGATGGCTCGCACCCTTCAGGGATTGGGAGCAAAAGTGAAGGTCGGAGTGCGAAAACCGGAGCATTTTGCCAGAGCTTTGGAGATGGGTTTTACGCCGTTTTATACCCGCGAACTCTATCAGGAAGTGGCGAATATTGACTTGCTTTTTAACACAATTCCGACTATGATAGTCACAGCGCAAATAATAACGAATATCCCGCATCGCGCGGTATTAATCGACTTAGCTTCCAAGCCGGGCGGAATGGACTTCCGCTTTGCCGAGAAGAGAGGGATTAAGGCGATGCTCGCTCCAGGCCTACCCGGGATCGTCGCACCGAAAACAGCTGGTCGGATTTTGGCGAATACGCTGAGTCAGTTGATGGTGGAAGACATCAGGAATGGGAGTGGTCCGGAATGAACTGGAACGGGGTAACGGTAGGGTTTGCGTTGACAGGTTCTCACTGCACCTTGGAAGAGATTATGCCGCAGATTAAAAGATTCATAGACGCAGGCGCCACGGTTGTACCGATCGTGTCCCAATCCGTTTTGACGACGGATACGAGATTCGGCAAGGCCGTCGATTGGCAGCAGCAGCTCAGAGACATGACGGGCAGCGATCCCATTACGACGATTGTCGAAGCGGAACCGCTCGGGCCATCCAAGAAGCTCGACGTCATGGTAATCGCCCCCTGCACAGGCAATACGACAAGCAAGCTCGCGAATGCAATGACGGAAAGCCCAGTCCTAATGGCCGCTAAAGCACAGATGCGTAATCAGCGTCCGCTTGTACTGGCCATTTCTACTAATGACGGGCTCGGACTGAATTCCGCGAATATTGCGAAATTGCTCGTTGCGAAGAACATTTATTTTGTCCCGTTCGGCCAGGATGCGCCGGAAGCGAAGCCGAATTCACTTGTCGCCCGAATGGATTTGATCTCGGAGACATGCGAAGCGGCTCTGAACGGCAAACAGCTCCAGCCGATGATTATTGAGCGATTTCAATATTCTTAATTATAGATCATTTAAATAATGGGGGAGCAAACGACATGTCAAATGAAAAAACTTTTAACGTAGCAGTAGTCGGCGCAACCGGCGCCGTCGGAGAACAAATTATCCGCTTACTCGATGAACGCAATTTCCCCATTAAGGAATTAAAATTTCTTTCGTCCCCGCGTTCCGCGGGTACGAAAATTCGTTTCAAAGACAGAGACATCACGGTTGAAGCGGCAACGCCGGACAGCTTTAAAGGGGTAGACATCGCCTTGTTCAGCGCAGGCGGCGACGTGAGTAAAGAACTCGCTCCGATTGCGGCTGCCGGCGGTACGATCTGTATCGACAACACGAATGCCTTCCGCATGGATCCGCAAACACCGCTTGTCGTGCCGGAAGTTAACATTGAAGAGGTTCACAAGCATAAAGGCATTATCGCCAATCCTAACTGCTCCACGATTCAAATGGTGGCTGCACTGAAACCTTTGTATGATCGTTTCGGTATCTCCAAAATCATCGTATCTACATACCAAGCCGTATCCGGAGCAGGCAGCAAAGCGATTGATGAGATGCTTCGCCAATCCCGTGAAGCGTTGGCGGGCAATCCGGTGAATCCGGACATTCTGCCGGTCGGTTCCCTTCCCGTTAAACATCAGATTGCGTTCAATGCGATCCCGCAGATTGATAAGTTTCTGGATAACGGGTTTACAAACGAAGAAATGAAAATGATTAACGAAACGAAGAAGATCATGAATGACGAATCCCTTGAGGTTACGGCCACCTGCGTACGGATTCCCGTCGTATACGGTCACTCCGAATCGGTTTACGTGGAATTGAAAGAAGACTTCGAGCTTGAGGAAGTGCGCAGCCTTCTTGCGGGCGCGCCGGGTATCGTACTCGTTGACAACCCGCAGGAGCAGCAGTACCCGCTTGCAACCGAAGCGGCCGGTAAACTGGAAACGTTCGTAGGGCGTGTACGCCGTGATCTCCACAACAAACGCGCGCTTAACCTGTGGATCGTATCCGATAACCTGCTGAAGGGCGCTGCCTGGAATGCGGTACAGATCGCAGAATATTTTGCACAGAACAAGTAAACTCACACAATCGGCATCGTCATAAGACGGTGCCGATTGCTCGCATCATGATTAAACATCGACAAGAAAAAGCGAATAGGAAAAGAGGGAAGGACATGCGTATTCGAGTTCAAAAATTTGGCGGCACTTCCCTGTCCACGCCTGAAGCCAGAAAACATGTGCTGGAACATATCCAAGCTGCGCGCAGTGAGGATTGTCAGCTTGTCGTGGTTGTATCTGCGATGGGGCGGCAGGGAGAGCCTTATGCTACCGATACTCTGCTCGGTTTGATCCGGCAGAACGGAGACCAGCTTCCTGCAAGGGAGAGGGATTTGTTGATGTGCTGCGGAGAATGGATTTCCGCAGCCAATTTGTGCAATTTGATTCAAGCGGAAGGCATTCCGGCGGTCGTTCTGACAGGCGGCCAGGCGGGAATCGAAACGAATGACGCCTACGGCAATGCACAGATTGTTTCGGTTCAGCCGAAGCGGATTCTGGAGCATCTGGACCGGGGCGAGGTCGTGATAGTCGCCGGGTTCCAGGGGCAGACGGCCGATCATGAGTTTACGACGCTCGGACGCGGAGGAAGCGACACGTCCGCTACGGCGATCGGCGGGGCGCTTAAGGCCGAAGTCGTCGATATTTTTACCGACGTCAACGGAATTCTGACAGCGGATCCGCGCATCGTGGAAGACGCTAGGCCTTTAACGCGCGTAAGTTATGCGGAAATTTGCAATATGGCCCATAACGGCGCTAAAGTGATTCATCCGCGTGCGGTGGAAGTGGCGATGCAGGCGAATGTCCCGGTCCGGGTACGTTCGACTTTCTCCAAAGAGGAAGGCACGCTCGTGACCAATCCCGATTCTTTGTACGGTGCGGAGAAACGGGTCGAAGACCGCCACGTGACGGGGATTGCCCATTTCGGGAATATTACACAAATTCAAGTGCCCGCGGCCGAAGGCCAATACGACCTTCAGCTTCAAGTGTTTAAAACGATGGCGCAGCACAGTATCAGCGTCGACTTTATTAACGTAAATCCTTCGGGGGTTGTTTATACGGTATTTGATCACGTGGCGGAAAAAGCGCTTGACCTGCTGCGCGGGCTCGGCTATAAACCCACTTCACTGAGTGGATGCGCTAAAGTGTCCGTAATCGGAGGCGGCATGAACGGTGTTCCGGGCGTTATGGCTAAGATCGTCGAAGCGCTTACGGAAGAGAACATCCGAATTCTGCAATCCGCGGACTCCAACACCACCATCTGGTGCCTGGTACACGGGGAAGATATGGTTAGCGCGGTAAGAGCACTTCATAAATCATTCCAACTGCATAAATAGTCAAAAAGCACACGTAGGAGGCGGGAATTTTGGACTTCGGAAGAGTAATTACAGCAATGGTGACTCCCTTAAACGAACAGCTGGAAATCGATTGGGAACAGGTGGGTCCTCTGGTCGATTATCTGATTAACGAGCAGGGCAGCGAAGGGCTGGTCGTTTGCGGAACGACCGGCGAATCGCCGACCCTTACCGACGAAGAGAAGCTGAAGATGATTGAAGCCGTCCTGAAGCATGCGAACGGACGGTGCAAGGTCATTGCGGGAACCGGCAGCAACAACACGCATCACACGATCGAGTTATCGCGGGAAGCGGCAAAACTGGGCGTCGATGCGATTCTGCTCGTCGCTCCTTACTATAACAAGCCCAGCCAGGAAGGCTTGTATCAGCATTTCAAAGCCGTCGCCGAAGCCGTCGATGTGCCGATTATCTTGTACAACGTTCCGGGACGCTCCATTGTCAACATTAATGCGGATACGACCATCAGGCTCTCCCACATACCGAACATCGTAGCTACCAAAGACTGTTCCGGTACCGACCAGCTGACGATCGTAGCCGCCGGAGCGGCCGAAGGTTTTACGGTATACAGCGGTGACGACAGTATGACACTTCCCGCGCTGGCCGTCGGCTGTCATGGCATAATCAGCGTAGCGAGCCATGTTGTCGGCAAAGAGATGCAGGAGCTTGTTGAAGCGTATACATCGGGTGATGTAAAACGCGCGGCCCGTCTCAATGCGAAGCTGCTTCCGGTATTTACCGGTTTATTCTGCGCCCCGAGTCCCGCTCCGGTTAAGTACGCCCTTAATTTGAAAGGCGTGAACACAGGCAGCGTCCGTCTCCCTCTTATCGATTTAAGTGAGCAGGAGCAGGCTTTCGTGGCGTCGCTGTTCTAATCCAATCGCAAAAATTTCCTTCTTACGACCGGTGCCGCCTGGCATCGGTTTTGTCATTTTAGGGGAGACTACAAATCATATACGCACCAACTTGTAATCGGGTAGATCTTTCCTGTATAATGGTGGCAAGTGACTGGTTCGGTTTCATTATAAAAATCGTCGTCAAATGAATTCAAGGAGGTTACTTTTTTGTCTAAGAAAAATAACGATAAAGTTCTGATTTTTGCCCTTGGCGGCGTGGGCGAAATCGGTAAAAATATGTATGTGGTGCAGTATGCGAATGATATTGTGGTTATCGACAGCGGTTTGAAGTTTCCTGAGGAAGATATGCTTGGAATCGACATTGTCATTCCGGATATCAACTACCTGCTCGAGAATAAGGACAAGGTCCGCGGTATTTTGCTGACTCACGGCCATGAAGACCATATCGGAGGATTGCCTTACGTACTTCGGCACTTGAATGTGCCTGTTTACGGTACTCGGCTTACCCTTGGACTTGTGGAGAATAAGCTGAGAGAAGCGAATCTGCTTGGCGAAACCAAGCGGATTCTGATCAATGCGGATTCCGAGCTTAATTTGGGAACGATTACAGCCACGTTCTTCAAAACCAACCACAGCATTCCGGATTCCGTCGGGGTTGCTCTTGAAACTCCCGAAGGAGTCATCGTGCACACCGGAGACTTTAAATTCGACCAGACACCGGTTAATGATCAATATGCTGACCTGCACCGGATGGCCGAAATCGGAAAGAAAGGCGTACTTGCCCTTCTTTCCGACAGCACCAATGCCGAGAAACCCGGGTTTACGGGTTCTGAGAAAAGCGTCGGCGTTACTATCGAGGAAGTATTCCGCAAAGCCAAGCAGCGCGTAGTTATCGCGACTTTCGCTTCGAACATTCACCGTGTTCAGCAGGTTATCGATGCGGCTGAGGCTACCCGCCGTAAAGTTACGGTAATCGGGCGGAGTATGGTTAACGTGGTGTCGATCGCTTCGGAACTCGGATATCTCCGCGTTCCGGACGGCATGCTGATTGAACCTGAAGAGGTAAACCGTATGGCGGCCGACCGCGTGGTCGTTCTCTGTACGGGCAGCCAAGGGGAGCCGATGTCGGCTTTGACCCGTATGGCTCGTTCCACTCATCGCAAAGTGGACATTCTTCCAGGCGATACGGTAATCATTGCAGCTACTCCTATTCCGGGTAACGAGCGCTATGTCGGCCGTACGGTAGACGAACTGTTCCGTTTGGGTGCGGATGTCATCTACGGACCGGGTTCCAAGACGGGCGTACACGTTTCCGGACACGGAAGCCAGGAAGAGCTCAAGCTTATGCTGAACCTCATGAAGCCGAAATATTTTATTCCGATTCACGGGGAATACCGCATGCTTCGTCTTCACGGTCAACTTGCCGAATCCGTCGGAGTGGACCAAGAAGATATCTTCATTCTGGATAACGGGGACACCGTTGAAATCCAGAGTGGAGTAGCTCGTAAAGGCGCAAGAATTCAGGCAGGCAACATTTTGATCGATGGACTGGGTGTCGGAGATGTAGGTAACATCGTCCTGCGCGACAGAAAGCTTCTTTCTCAAGACGGCATTCTGGTCGTTGTCGTGACACTAAGCAAACAGGATGGGACCATTCTTTCCGGTCCGGACATCATTTCCCGCGGCTTTGTATATGTCCGCGAATCCGAAGGTTTATTGGACGAAGCGAATCGTATCGTGACGAGTACGCTGAATAAGTTAATGAATGATAACGTAAATGAATGGGCGTCTTTAAAAACACATGTGAAAGACGCGCTTGGACGATTTTTATATGAACAAACCAGAAGAAGACCAATGATTCTTCCGATTATCATGGAAGTTTAGTCTCTCAAACTAGTCACTTAACCCAACCGAAACCAAAGCTCTCTCCATAGCCGGAGAGGGCTTTTTTAAATGTTTACGATGACCTCATTTATGGCTGCCTGAGAAGAGGGTGAATAAAGGTATAGCGTTCCTGCCCACACTAACCTCGATGATCAATTAGGAGGAATGGCTATGGGAAACGGAAATCGATATAAAGGACAACAGAATAGACCCGGTCACACGGGAGCAGGTGTATCTTCGGAGCGCTATGCAGGCAGAAACGAATATCCGTTTCAACAAGCGAGTGCGAACGTTTCAGCGGGCAGCGGCGGCTCTTTGAGAGGAAACGGGTACAGCCAGGGTGCCGGACAGAATGCCGGACAGAATGCTTTTCCTGAAGCCGGCAATACGAACCAAACCTATACAAGCGGTGCTCCAAGAGGCGCTTACGGGCAGGGAACTGCCCATACATTTAACCCGGCACCGTACGGTCTGAGGCAAAACGATTCCTCCTACACAGCGGAAGAAACGGCTAACGATGCCGATGACGTTACGCTGCAGCAGGTTCATTTTGAAGAGCCGGGAGAGGGGATTACTGCGTTAAGAGCGGACGCTTCCGTTACAAGCGACTACAGCCCGCGTCCTCAGGCGCCGTTTCCCGGTCCGGCTCCTTTCAACGAGCCGCCTTCTTTCAGAAGCGAAGAGCAGCCCACGGAGGAACAGAAGAAGCTGGCAGCGGTAGAAACCATCCAGCAGCTTGGACAAATCAACACGCCAGCCGGCGAGTCGAACATTTATTGCATGAGCATCATCGGTCAAGTGGAAGGGCATATCGTACTACCGCCGCAAAACAAAACGACAAAATACGAGCACCTGATTCCTCAACTCGTAGCAGCCGAACAAAATCCGAAAATCGAGGGGATTCTCGTTATTCTGAACACGGTTGGCGGCGATGTGGAAGCGGGACTTGCTATCGCCGAGATGCTGGCAACCATTTCGAAACCTACGGTTACCCTTGTATTGGGCGGCGGACACAGCATCGGTGTGCCGATCGCGGTAAGCTCGAACCGTTCTTTTATCGCCGAGACGGCCACAATGACGATTCATCCGATCCGGTTGACGGGACTAGTAATCGGTGTTCTTCAAACATTTGAATATTTGGAGAAAATGCAGGAGCGGGTAACCCGTTTTGTCACGAAGCATTCCAAAATCTCCGAAGAGCAGTTCAAGGAGCTTATGTTCAAAACAGGTGAACTCACCAGAGACATCGGAACTACGGTTATCGGCCAAGACGCCGTTAAATACGGATTGATCGACGAAGTGGGAGGGATCGGGCAGGCAATGGCCGAACTGAACCGCAGAATCGAGGAACGCCGTGGTTCCCAGGGAGGCGGAACGGCATGACCCACTACACGATCCTGCCGGATGAAGTCATTTACGAAGGCTTGGATGAACACGAACCCCGTTTCCGGGATGTTGAAATCAGCGGCATCCTGATGCAGGTGGAAGCTGTCGATGAGAGCCGGGTGCGGATTGTGCGGCTTTACAGCCCGGAGCCAAAACATTACTTAAATCCGCTTTTTACGCCAGGAAGTCTGATTAATTACGTGCCCGGTCCGCAAGGGATCTAGGCACTGCCGCCCGTGTTCCGCCTACCGAAACTGTGGTATAATGATTTATCGGAGGTGGAATAGAGTGGCAAAACGCCGTAAGAAAAGCAAGACGGTCAAGACTAATCTCATGTTTGAGCTGTACGGTATTTTAATCCTGATTTTCTCGGTGATTGCGCTGGCCAGAGAAGGTCATGTGGGACGTTCGTTTCATTACGTTTGCCGCTTTTTCATCGGTACGTGGGATTTTCTAATCCCGCTGATCTGCATATACATAGCACTGCATGTTATGGTGAAGCGTTCATGGCCCTCACGATGGACAACCCGCAAAACCGGGGTTTTGTTAATTGTGGCGGGTCTTCTTGTCATGAATCATATTAATTTATTTCAGGCTCTTTTTCCAGAAGGCAACTACGAGGCGACAACGATTCTGTCCGTGACCTGGGACGCTCTGAAGCAGGGGCTGCAGCCCGCGAACGGCAAAATTCTTCTGAACGACGTAGGCGGAGGGATGATCGGGGCGGTCATCTACAGCCTGCTGTATTTTTTGTTCGACACACTGGGCGCCCGTCTCGTGGAATTCGCTTTATTTGCCATCGGGCTCATTCTGGTTACGAACTTGTCTTACGTGGAAGCCATGCAGAAGCTGCGCGCGCGCGCGAAACGCTTTTTTACCTTGTTGGAAAAGAAATTCCAGACCATGCAGCGCGGTAAAAGCAAATCTTCCTCGGCTGCTAAAACAAAAGGAAAGGCAGCCGTTTCCGCGAGTAAAAGCGAACGAACCTACAAAGAGCCGGACTTTCCTTATGACGACGAATTTGACGAGGAAGTATACCGTCCGGACCCCAAGAGGAAGAAACCCCGTTTCCTGCAGTTGTTAAAGCAGCCCGTTCCGCAACAGGATGACGACCAGGACGAGGACGACTTGGTGATTTCCGGCGCCGCCGGCGGTTATTCCGAGGAGAAAGTCGTATACAAGGTCGATTCCGGCAGAGATTCTGCGGCGCTGGACATGAACGATGAACCTCAAGCCGACCGGGAGTTTTCCACCGTTTTCCGGGATTTTCAAGAACAGGTGCAGAAGGAAGAAAAGATCGTACCCTCCTCTCCGGCAGCGGAAGGTACGGTAGAACCCGCAGCTTTGGCTGTGAGCCCTAAAGCGGTACCTTCCCCGCACGCAGAGCAGATTCCGGCCGATGAGCAGCTTGAAACTTTGGACGACCTTCAGCTGGTCGACACAGCCGTGCCGCCGGTTCTCCCGCCTTACGATCTGCCGTCTTTGACGCTTCTTTCGAAGCCGGCGGCCGGCAAGGGCTCCGAGATGGCGGATTACAAGGCCAACGCCCGTAAGCTCGAAGCCACGCTGGAAAGCTTCGGCGTGCGTGCGAAGGTGCTGGAAGTCGTCCGAGGACCTGCGGTGACCCGGTATGAAATTCAGCCCGACGTGGGGGTGAAGGTAAGCCGGATCGTCAGTCTGACGGATGACATCGCGCTTGCCCTGGCCGCCAAAGATATCCGGATGGAAGCGCCGATTCCCGGCAAATCCGCGATCGGTATCGAAGTGCCGAATTCCGAAGTATCCGTCGTTACGATGCGCGAGGTGATGGAAACTTCCGCCTTCCAGGAAGCCAGTTCCAGATTGTCCGTCACTTTGGGCAGGGATATTTCCGGACAGCCGATCGTCGGCAATCTGGCGAAGATGCCCCATCTGCTCGTTGCCGGTGCCACAGGCTCGGGGAAATCCGTCTGTATCAACGGAATTATTACGAGCATCCTGTACAAGGCGAAGCCCAATGAAGTCAAGTTCCTGATGGTCGACCCCAAAATGGTTGAACTTAATGTGTATAACGGCATTCCGCATCTCATGGCTCCGGTCGTCACCGATCCGCGAAGGGCGTCTCTTGCCCTGAAAAAGGTCGTCGTCGAGATGGAGAAGAGGTACGAACTTTTCTCCAAGAGCGGTACGCGGAATATTGAGGGCTACAATGCCATGCTGATCGAAAACGGTACGGAAGCGCCCCTTCCGTACATTGTGGTCATCGTGGACGAGCTGGCCGATCTGATGATGGTGGCTGCCAACGATGTGGAAGACGCCATCTGCCGTCTGGCTCAGATGGCGCGCGCGGCGGGCATCCATCTGATTATCGCGACGCAGCGACCGTCCGTGGATGTCATCACCGGCGTTATTAAGGCGAATATTCCTTCGCGGATCGCCTTCGGGGTATCTTCTCAGGTAGACTCGCGGACGATTTTGGACATGGTGGGGGCGGAGAAGCTTCTCGGCCGCGGCGACATGCTGTATCTGCCTGTCGGAGCGTCCAAGCCAGTCCGTGTGCAGGGAGCTTTCCTTTCCGATCAAGAGGTCGAGACGGTAGTCAATTTCGTCCGGACTCAGCAGGAAGCGAATTACCGGGAAGATATGGTGCCCCAGGTGGAAGAGCAGCCGGAGCAGCAGGACGAGTTCGGAGACGAGCTCTACGATCAGGCCGTTCAGATCGTCATCGAAGCCAAGCAGGCTTCGGCGTCTCTGCTTCAAAGACGGATGCGCATCGGCTATGCGCGCGCGGGACGGCTCATCGACTCGATGGAATCCAACGGAATCGTCGGGCCGCATGAAGGAAGCAAGCCCCGTGAAGTTCTTATTTCGCTGGAGCAGTTCCAGCACAACCGCATGAGTTCCTGAACCGAATTTAAGGACGCCCTGCCTGGTTTACGGCAGGGCGTTTTTGTTGCATAGAACGTTTCCTCCTTTCTCATAATAATCACTAACAGCCAGTCATCATGAGAGAAAGGTTGATAATGGAGCATGAATAAACGCATGAACAAACGTTTGATCGCTATCACGGTTTGCGTCGTATTTACGCTATTTGCGGCTCTGCAGATTAAGCAGAACTTCACGACTGAAGCTACTTTCAGCAAGAATCTCATCAGTTATGGAGCCAAAGGCTCCGATGTCAATGAGCTGCAGGGACGTCTCAAGTTTCTGGGATTTTACACGGGGGCTGTAGACGGCGATTACGGCTGGAGAACACTCCGGTCCGTAAAATGGTTTCAAAGCGAGTTCGGTTTGAAAGTGGACGGCCATGTGGGCCCCAAAACCAAGCTTAAGCTGTGGGAAGCCACGAAGGACTGGAAGCCGACCGCGGCTGAAGCCGGCAATGCAGGCAAAGCGGCAGAACCGGCTAACCAGGGCAATCAAGGCGGCGCGGCCGCTTCCGGATCGAATCTGACGCCGACGACGCACAAAGGATTTTCCAAATCCGACCTCGATCTGATGGCGAACGCCGTTTACGGCGAATCCCGCGGCGAGCCTTACATCGGTCAGGTGGCCGTTGCGGCGGTCATTCTGAACCGGGTGGATTCGGCCAGCTTCCCGAATACCGTTTCCGGCGTCATTTTCCAGCCGGGTGCGTTTACCGCCGTTGCGGACGGCCAAATCTGGCTTACGCCAAATGAAACCGCCAAAAAAGCGGTCCGGGACGCCATCAACGGCATGGACCCTACCGGCGGCTGCGAATACTATTTTAACCCCGAAACGGCTACGTCCAAATGGATCTGGACACGCCCGCAGGTGAAAACCATCGGCAAGCATATTTTCTGCAAATAAGCTGAACTGAATAGAACGACAGAGGAAGTGACCGCTCGGTTGCTTCTTCTGTTTATGAAGGAATATAATGGGTATAGCCATTTGGAGATCCGAATAGTTTAGACCCAAGACGGTTGTGAAGGGAGAACGACAACATTGAGCACCCAACAGTTTGAACGGAGTACACTGCGTCAGATCAGGCTGCATGTACTGCCTACAGACCGCTATAAAACATTCGCCATTTCCGCTTACATAGGACGCCCTCTTTCCGAGGAAGACGTAACGCAGACGGCATTGGTTCCTTTTGTTCTGAGAAGGGGAACGGAAAGTTATCCCGAAACGAAGCAGTTCCGAGAGCATCTCGACGATCTCTACGGAGCGGGCTTCGGTTTTGACATTTACAAGCGCGGAGACTACCAGATCGTTCAGTTCCGCATGGATGTAATTAACGACCGGTTTGTGTCGTCCCCCGAGTCTCTTTTGGAGAAAGCCCTTTCGTTTCTGGGTGAAGCCATCACGAAGCCGGCAGCCGAGGGAGACGCTTTTCTCTCCAAATATGTGGAATCCGAGAAGGAAACGCTGCGCAAACGGATCGAATCCATCATTAACGATAAAATCCGCTTCGCCGCCGAACGCTGCATTGCCGAAATGTGCAAAGGGGAGCCGTACCGGCTGCATCCTCTGGGGGAGCTGAAGGATATTCCCGCTTCCACGCCGGAATCCCTTTTTGCCTACTTCAAAAAATGGCTGGCCGAAGCGCCTATCGACTTATACGTAGTCGGCAATACGACCCTCCAGGAAGTCGAGAACATCGTGAGCCGTGCTTTCCGGCTGGAGAGGGAGGAGAATCCCGCCTATACGCGCACCGCGCCTCAGCGCCGGACAGGGGAGACCCATGTCGTGGTGGAACGATTCCCCGTCACGCAGGGCAAGTTGAACATGGGCCTGCGTACGCCGATTACGTACGGAGACGATGCGTATCCCGCCGCGCTTATGTATAACGGCATTCTGGGCGGATATCCCCATTCCAAGCTGTTTTTGAACGTGCGCGAAAGGGCGAGCCTCGCTTACTATGCATCTTCCCGCCTTGACGGGCACAAGGGCATCCTGACGATCCAATCGGGCATCGAGATGCAGAATTACGAGAAAGCGGTTGATATTATCCGCAAACAGCTGGAAGACATGAGAACCGGCTTTATCAGCGATATCGAGCTCAGTCAGACAAGAGCGATGATAGCCAACCAGCTGCGGGAAATGCAGGATTCCGCTTTCGAACAGATCGCTTTTGATTTCAATGCCGTTCTTTCGGGCAAAGAGCGCACCGTTCAAGAGCTGATCGACGGAGTGACGAACACGAGCATCGCAGAGATTCAGCAGGCCGCCGAGGGAGTATTCCTGGACACCATCTATTTCTTGAGGGATGAAAAGGAGGAAGCCAAGTGAACGTCATTCCCTATCCTCACTTAAACGAAACTTTGTACGAAGAAAAGCTTCCGAACGGCCTTCACGTCTACGTGCTGCCTAAGGAAGGGTTTCAAAAAACGTACGCGACGTTTTCCACCCGCTACGGGTCGATCGATAATCACTTTCAAGTGGAGGGCGGGCCCGAAATCCGCGTGCCGGACGGAATTGCCCATTTTCTGGAGCATAAAATGTTCGAGGAGCCTACCGGCGATGTCTTCGCCACGTTTGCATCCCGCGGAGCTTCCGCGAACGCATTTACGAGCTTCGAGAGGACGGTCTATCTCTTTTCGGCTACGGGCCAGATTATGGAGAACATCACGACTCTGATCGATTTTGTTCAGAATCCGTACTTTACCGAAGAGAATGTCGAGAAGGAAAAGGGCATCATCGGGCAGGAAATCAACATGTACCGCGACAATCCGGACTGGAGAGCGTACTACGGCCTTATCGAAGCTTTGTACAGCAAGCATCCGGTTCGGATCGATATTGCGGGCACCATCCCGTCCATTACCGAAATTACCAAGGATATGTTGTACGACTGCTACCACACGTTCTATCACCCGAGCAACATGACGGTCTTTATCGCGGGCGGCGTGAATCCCGAAGAAGTGATTTCGCATATCCGGGCGAATCAGGCGGCCAAAACATTCAAACCTCAGGGGGAAATACGCCGGTTTTTCGAATCGGAGCCGGAAACCGTCGAGACGGAACGCAAGGAAACGATCCTGCCGGTATCGCTGCCTAAATGCCTGTTCGGTTTTAAAGAAAAAGCTCTGCACGAAGAAGGGGACGCGATCCTCAAACGGGAGCTTACGACGAAGCTTGTACTGGAAGTCCTGCTGGGCGCAAGCTCCCCGATCTACCAGAAGCTGTACAATGAAGGGCTCATCTCGGACAATTTCAGTCATGAGTACAACTCGTCTCCGGAGTACGCGTTTTCCGCGATGGGCGGAGATACGAAAGATCCGGATCTTCTGCTGAGCAGAATCCGTGAAGAGTTGGACCGTGTGAAAGCGGAAGGGCTGGACGAAGAAGCTTTCGAAAGAAGCCGCAGAAAAAAAATCGGCGGATTTCTGCGGATGCTGAATTCCCCCGAGGCGATCACGAATGAATTTACCCGGTATTTGTTCAAAGGGGCCGATATGTTTGATATTTTAAAAACGTACGAATCCATCACCAAGGATGAGGCGGAGTCCAGGCTCCGGGAACACTTTGACTGGAGCCGCTTTGCCGTTTCGCTCGTGCGAAGCGAGCGTTCGTGACGGGGCTCCGACCGTTTACCGAGCAGACGGTCCTCGTAACGGGCGGCAGCCGCGGAATCGGAGCGGCCGTCGCCGAACGGTTCGCCAAGCTTGGCATGAACGTGGTGATCCATTACTTGCAGTCTCATGAAGCGGCCAACGAAGTGGCGCGCCGCTGCATGAACCATGGAGCGAAGGTCATGACGGTGTGCGCGGATCTGAACTCGAAGGAACAGATTGTGGCTATGCGCGACAAAATGGAGCAGCGGGGCTTTATACCCGATGTGCTGGTCAATAATGCGGGGATTTCCCACTACGGCCTGCTTTCCGATGTGACGGAAGAGGAGTGGGACCGGGTTATGGACATTAACCTGAAGGGCACTTTTCTGTGCAGCCAGCTCTTTATGGACCGAATGATCTCCCGGAAATACGGCCGCATTATTAACGTGTCTTCCATCTGGGGAATTTCGGGCGCATCCTGCGAGGTCATCTATTCCACGGCAAAAGGCGGCATCAACGCGTTTACGAAAGCGTTGGCCAAGGAATTGGCTCCTTCGGGCGTCACTGTAAACGCCGTTGCGCCCGGAGCGGTCGATACCGATATGATGTCCGGCTTCGATCCAGCGGAGAAAGAAGCCATCGCGAGCGAAATACCGGCCGGCCGTTTTGCGGCGCCCGACGAAATCGCCTCGCTGGTATATTTTCTGGCTCTGCCCGAGTCCGGCTACATTACCGGCCAGATTATCAGCCCCAACGGGGGCTGGCTGACGTGAACGGCGGCCTGCGGTATTCCCTTAATTACCAAGGGTTTGGATAGCTTCCCGGGAATATTTGATTGTCCGGATGCAGATATTACAGGTGTTCCTCTCATCCTAACAAATCAAAGGAGGCCCGACCCATGTCTACGGTACTTACAGTGTTTGACAGATGGAAAGAATTTTTGGCTGAACGGGTGGACCAAGCCGAGAGAGTAGGCCTGAACGACGAGAAAATTTCTAACCTTGCTTTCCAGATCGGTGAGTTTCTGTCCGATAAAGTGGACCCGGAAAACCGCGAAGAGCGTCTGCTCAAAGAACTCTGGGACGCAGGTGACGAGAACGAACGCAAGGTTATGGCCCGTTTAATGGTCAAACTGGTGAATAAAGAGTAGAATAGATGATGTACATGCGAAAAGCCCCACTTCAATGCGGGGCTTTTCCATGCCATCATTTCAGGAAAGGATTCGGTATCATGAGTTTCTCGCGGGTAAAACTTGCACTTTTCCTGCCAGTCATCACAGTCATGCTTTCTTCATGCGGGACTCGCGGGCTTCCGACGATCACCGAACAGCAGCTGGCGTCCAAACATTCGGTTCTGGTCGTAACGGCCTCGGATGTGACACAGGAAACGAAAACGAGCGTGGCGGCGGCGCTCGCAAAATGGAGAAGCGGCAGCGGGCTCACTTCGGAGTGGAAGCAGGACGCCGCTTTTGACAGCGCCATGGGAACACGGCTCGAATCGAAGCGCTATGATTATGTCGTTGTAATCGGCAGCAGTCTTGTTCCTCAAGCTTCGGCAGAGGCGGTCAGGCTCAAGAATCAGAAATTCGTCGTGCTTGCGGACCGTTTGGAAGATCCCGGTATGCAGGCGGAGCAGACGGCTCCTCCGAATACCGTTGTTCGTGGCGTAGATCATGCGATGATCGAACAGGCGATGAGCGGCTGGGTCAAAGATCAGGCGGACAAAAGAAAATCCATCGAATGGGTAACAAAATCTTCGGTTCCCATACCCTCAGGTTTATCCCCTTCCGGCTTATCCGGTCATACCGTAAATACGGACAGCAATCCCGAATGGTTCGACCAGTTGAAAAAACAGGCCGCCGAGCATCGTTCAAGCTGGATTATCCCGTATACGACTCTTCAGAAAACGGATCAGCAGAAAATCAAATCGCTCGGGATTCCCGTCGTGCCGCTGGATCAATCTTTTGCCGTACAAGTGAACTGGGAAGCCGTTATGGCAAAGGAGCAGAACCGGATGATTCAAGGGGATTGGAAGCCGGGTATACAGACCTATTCTGCGGAAGAAATGAAACAAGTCGAATTTCTAAAAAAGTCGTAGTTACAAAGAAGTTGGCAGGACTTTGTCAAACGTTGTAGAATAATAACTCGGAATGTCTAATTCGTGCCATGGCAAATGAGGTGCTTACGTTTTGGAAATCAAAGAATGGTACATGGAATATCGAATACATAAGAACCGTCCGGGACTTCTGGGGGATATCGCTTCCCTCATGGGGATGCTCGATATCAATATTGTGACGATCAACGGGGTGGAGGACCGCACGCGCGGTATGCTTCTTCAAACCAACGATGATGAAAAAATCGAGTTAATGGGTAAAATGTTAAAAAAGGTGGATAATATCACCATAACCGCCTTTAGAACCCCAAAACTGGTTGATATTCTTGCCGTAAGACACGGCCGGTACATAGAACGCGACTCCGACGACAGGAAAACGTTCCGTTTTACAAGAGACGAACTCGGGCTCCTGGTCGATTTTCTGGGTGAAGTATTCAAACGCGAGGGCAATCAGGTGATCGGACTCCGCGGAATGCCGCGGGTAGGCAAGACCGAGTCCATCATTGCAGGCAGCGTATGTTCGAACAAACGCTGGACGTTTGTTTCGTCCACTTTGTTAAGACAGACCGTTCGAAGCCAGCTTTCGGAGGACGAGATGTCCATGAACAACGTTTTTATCATTGACGGAATCGTTTCAACTATCCGTTCCAATGAGAAACACTTCTCGCTGCTGCAGGAGATTATGGCTACGCCGTCTACCAAAGTAATCGAGCATCCGGATATTTTTATCAAAGAGTCCCATTACACGTATAACGATTTCGATTACATTATCGAACTTCGTAACAATCCGGACGAAGAAATCAATTATGACAGTTTTACGTATAACACAGAACCATTTTGAGGTTTTGTTCGTCTAAAAGGGGAAGGACCCGCTGAATTTACGGAGGTGAGAACATGTCGGAACTCGGTCAGCGATTGAAGCAGGCCCGATTGGAAAAGAGAATGTCTCTGGACGATTTGCAGGAAGTTACGAAAATCAGAACCAGATATCTTGAAGCAATTGAAGAGGAAAATTATAAAGTTTTGCCCGGCAGTTTTTATGTGAGGGCTTTTATCAAAAGCTACGCGGAAGCGGTCGGTCTCGATCCGAACGAAGTTCTGAACATGTATCAGGGCACAGTTCCGGCAGCTCCGCCGGAGCCGACGGTCGAAACGATCCGCACACCGCGCCGGAGTTCGGCAAGAAGCACGGACAGACTCAGCAAGTGGGCGTCCACCATTATGGTCGTTTCGTTCGTGCTGTTGATAGCGGCTATCGTGTATTATTTCGTCGTGGTTAACAACAAGGGAGACAGCTCGGGCGCGATCAATGAGCCCAACAGACTGACGGATACGGCGGATCCCAACGCGACGTCCGTTCCGAGTCCTGCTCCGGGCAACGGAGGGGGCGCGACAGCCACAACTACGCCTACTCCTACACCGACGCCGAGCGCTACTCCTACGCCGACCCCGACGCCTGGGGGAGGAGCCTTGACGCTTGTTAACAGCAGCAACAGTCTGGACAATTACACGGCAGTGGGCGGTAAACTCGACATTACCGTGACGGCGGCTGGAACGCAGTGCTGGTACAGAGTAGATAGTTTCCCGAACAACAGCAAGAAAATGGAGAAGCAGGGAACTTTGAAACAGGGCGAAACGGAGACGTTTTCTCTGACGACTACCGCACAGATTCGTGTAGGCGCGGCCAACGCCGCTAAAATCACCGTAAACGGGCAAGAGCTCAACGTCGGAGATGCCTCCAACCCTAAGAACATTAAAATTACGCTGCAGCCGCAGCCTTGATCGTAAACTTGTGAGTGTAATTACGCAGGAGAGGACGAAGCCAAAATGAGTTCGGAAAGCTCTTTCGATATCGTATCCAAGCTGGATATGCAGGAATTAAACAACGCCATTACGCAGGCCAAGAGAGAAATCGAAACCCGTTTTGATTTCAAAGGCAGCAAGAGCGAGATCACATTGGAAAAAGAAGAACTCGTTCTTCATTCGGACGACGATTTCAAGCTTCAGAACGTGATTGACATCCTTCACGCCAAGATGGCTAAACGGGGCATCGCCCTTAAAAATCTCGAATACGGCAAAATCGAGTCGGCTTCTTTGGGAACGGTCCGCCAGCGCGTTAAGCTCAAACAAGGAATCGAAGCGGACATCGCCAAGAAGATTAACATCATGATCCGGGATTCGAAGCTGAAGGTAAAGAGCCAAATCCAAGGAGACTCCATCCGTGTAACCGGCAAAAGCAGAGACGATTTGCAGAAAGTGATTCAAATGCTGAAAGGCGCCGATCTTCCTATCGATCTGCAATTTGACAATTTCAGATAAGTGAAAGCAGCCCTCCGGTGTCCCGGTTTTTCCCGCGGATATCGGAGGGTTTCCCTATTTTGACACTCGGATTAACGTTGTATTATACTTGTAAGGATGGCTTTGCTACGACGTTTGGAGGTTTCAGCATGACGGAGAAGGTAAGAGTAGTAACGCTTGGATGTGAGAAAAACTTGGTGGATTCCGAGATCATGTCCGGACTGGTCGATCAGCGAGGGTACAGCGTGGTCGAGAACAACGAAGAAGCTACCGTGATTATTGTAAATACGTGCGGATTTATCGATGCCGCCAAAGAAGAATCGGTTGCTACCATTCTGGATATGGCCGATCTGAAAAGAACCGGGAATTTGAAAGCGCTAATCGTTTCGGGGTGTCTGACACAGAGGTACAAAGAAGAACTGATGAAAGAAATGCCTGAGATTGACGGGATTGTGGGAACGGGCGATTTTCACAACATCAATGCCATTATTGACGAAGCCCTGAAAGGCAAAAAGCCGGTCTATGTCGGGAATCCGGTGTTTAACTATGAGCAAGCGCTTCCGCGCAAGGTTTCCACCCCCCGGTATACCGCATACGTCAAAATCGCGGAAGGCTGCGATAACGCCTGTACGTTCTGCTCCATTCCGATTATGAGGGGAAAATTCCGCAGCCGTTCGATGGAGTCCGTCATTTCGGAAGCTCGGCAATTGGCATCGCAAGGGGTTAAGGAGGTCAGCCTCATCGCCCAGGATTCCACCAATTACGGAACGGATCTGTACGATAAGTTCATGCTTCCCGAACTGCTCAATCGTGTGAGTGAAGTGGAAGGCATCGAATGGGTCAGGCTGCATTACGCCTATCCCGGATTTTTTACGGATGAGCTGATCGAAACGATGGCGAACAATCCGAAGATTTGCAAATACATAGATATGCCGCTTCAGCACAGCTCCGACGCTATTCTCAAGCGGATGAGACGTCCCGGAAGAGAGAAGGACGCCCGGGAACTTATTCTCAAAATACGCAAAAGAATGCCGGATGCGGCTTTGCGCACTTCGCTTATCGTCGGATTTCCGGGTGAAACGGAAGAAGATTTCGAACATCTTGTGCAGTTCGTTCAAGATGTCCAGTTCGACCGGCTCGGCGTCTTCACTTATTCAATGGAAGAAAACACGCCGGCGTCACGCCTTCCCGACCAGGTGCCGGACGAAGTAAAAGAATACCGCGCGGCCGCTCTTATGGAGCTTCAGCGTGAAATATCCAACCGCCGCGGGGGCCGCAGACTGGGCGAAGCGGTCGATGTGCTTATCGAGCGTTATGACGGCCGCAACGACGTATATATCGGCCGTTCCCAATACGATGCGCCGGAGATCGACGGGGAAGTTTTCGTAACCGGCACGAATATCGGAATAGGCGGCGTTGTAAAAGTGCGGGTTACCCACTCCTTTGAATTCGACCTCTCCGGGGAGGTTATCGCATAATGAATTTAGCCAACAAGATTACGCTTGCCAGGATTTTCCTGGTGCCGATTATTATGTTTTTCCTTCTTGTGAACATCCAGTTTCCACATATTAAAATTCAAACGTTTTCCATCACGTACAACCAGATTATCGCGGCGCTCATTTTCATAATTGCGGCGAGCACCGACAGTCTGGACGGATACATCGCCCGCAAAAACAAACTGGTTACGAACCTCGGAAAGCTGCTGGATCCGCTGGCCGATAAATTGCTTGTAACCGCCGTTCTGGTGTCCCTCGTTGAAATGGATAAACTGGGCGCATGGATCGTGATCGTGATTATCAGCCGCGAATGGGCCGTGACCGGACTCAGGCAGATCGCTCTGCTGGAGGGGGCTGTTATTCAGGCGAGCAAATGGGGTAAAGCCAAAACAGCGGCACAAATCACGGCGATTATTGCGCTGCTGATCAACAACTTCCCGTTTGCGTTTATCAACGTTCCGTTCGATTTGATCGCAAGCTGGATTGCCGCGATCATCACGGTGTACTCCGGGCTCGATTATTTCATCAAAAATAAACATGTAATTGATTTTTCCGAGAAAACACAGTAGATACTGTGTTTTCTTCGTCTCCGGCAAATGCAGCCCACACCATGCAAGTTTACATAAGTGAAGGAGGATTTACAGCATGAAAGCAGAATTGATTGCGGTTGGAACTGAGCTTCTGCTGGGGCAGATTTTAAATACGAATGCTCAGTACTTGGCGCAGGAATGCGCGATGCTCGGCATCGACTTGTACTTCCAGACTGTCGTAGGCGACAACCCCGCCCGCATCCGGGAAGCGTTGGAACAGGCCGGGAAACGGGCAGACCTGGTTATCACGACAGGGGGACTCGGTCCGACTCTGGACGATCTGACGAAGGATGTACTGGCCGATATGACCGGCCGGGGGCTCTATATCGACGAGATTTCCATGGCCAAGATCCGCGAGCTGTTCGATTCGCAGGGGCTTCATATGGTCGAGAGCAATTCCAGGCAGGCGAACATGATCGAAGGAGCGGAACCGCTTCCGAACGATACGGGATTGGCCGTGGGGCTCGGCCTGGATCACGAGGGGACCCGGTATCTGCTTCTTCCTGGCCCGCCGAAGGAAATGAAGCCGATGTTTGAGCGCTACGCCAAGGACTGGCTGAGCGGCCTCATAACCGATGAGATGCCTTTGTATTCGAAGATGCTCAAGTTTGCCGGGATAGGCGAATCGTCCCTCGAGCATAAGCTGTTTGACCTCATCGAGAAACAGACCGATCCGACCATCGCCCCTTATGCCAAGGAGGGCGAGGTGACGATCCGCCTGGCGACGAAGGCGCACACGGAAGAGGAAGCTCTCCGCAAGATGGAACAGGTAGAGAAGGAAATCCGCAGCCGTGTAGGGGAACACTTATATGCGGAAGAGGATATTCCTATCGAGGAAGCGGTGCTCGCGATACTTCAATCCAGAAATCAGACCCTGACGACGGCCGAGAGCTGTTCCGGCGGACTCCTGAGTGATTTGATCACATCCATACCGGGGCGTTCCTCGGTGTTTCTGGGCGGAGTCGTCTCTTATTCCAACGAAATGAAGCACAGTATGCTCGGCGTTCCTACGAAGCTGCTGGAAGGTGAGGACGCTCCCGGAGCGGTGAGCGCCGAAACGGCCGAGGCAATGGTGCGGGGCCTGCTGGAGCGCACAAATGCGGATTATGCCGTATCCGTAACGGGAGTTGCCGGACCGACTACCTCCGAAGGCAAACCGATCGGGCTTGTCTATGTCGGAGTCGGCTGCAAGGACGGAGATGTTCATGTTCAAAAGCTCCAGCTCCCCGGACTGAGGGAGTCGATCAAGCTGCGCGCGGCCAAAACGGCTCTGCACCAGCTTTGGAAACTTATAAAAGCGGACGGCTGATCGGCGTTTTTTGTTGAAAAACCGCAAATTTTAAGCTATAATGAAAGCATGTTAACGGAAGAACCGTAGCGAAGAATTTGTCTTTGCTGCGGTTTTTATTTTTTTGCCGTGCAAGGACCGAAAGGAGCGCCGTTTCCTTTAAATAAGAGAAGCTTCTGTCCGAATTCCTCACCGGGCGGCGATAGAGGGCTGTCACAAAAAAAACGAATGTATGTTCGAAAAAATGCTTGGCAACGGGTGAAAAAGAAGGTATGATATACCTATAACAGTTAAAGGAAGTGAGTGTATTGTCAGATCGTCGTGCCGCATTAGAAATGGCATTGCGCCAAATTGAGAAGCAGTTTGGCAAGGGTTCGATCATGAAACTCGGAGAATCGACACACATGCAGGTGGAGACCATCCCCAGTGGTTCCCTTGCTTTGGATATAGCACTTGGAACCGGAGGTTTTCCTCGCGGTAGAATTATCGAAATCTACGGACCCGAATCTTCCGGTAAAACAACGGTCGCTCTTCACGCAATCGCAGAAGTGCAAAAATCTGGCGGACAAGCCGCATTTATCGATGCAGAGCATGCTCTTGACCCGCTTTATGCAAGCAAGCTCGGAATCAACATTGACGAATTGCTTCTCTCCCAGCCGGACACAGGCGAGCAGGCGCTTGAAATCGCGGAAGCCCTTGTACGCAGTGGAGCAGTAGATATTATCGTTATCGACTCCGTTGCGGCTTTGGTTCCTAAGGCGGAAATCGAAGGCGAGATGGGGGACTCCCACGTCGGTCTTCAGGCCCGTCTGATGTCGCAAGCGCTGCGTAAACTTTCCGGCGCCATCAATAAATCGAAGGTTATCGCCATCTTTATTAACCAATTGCGTGAGAAAGTCGGCGTTATGTTCGGTAATCCAGAAACAACTCCGGGCGGCCGCGCGTTGAAATTCTATTCGACCGTGCGTTTGGATGTTCGCCGCGTTGAAACGATTAAGCAGGGCAACGATATGGTCGGTAACCGTACCCGTATCAAGGTCGTGAAGAACAAGGTTGCGCCTCCGTTCAAACAGGCCGATATTGACATTATGTACGGCGAAGGTATTTCCCGTGAAGGCAGTATCATCGATATCGGAACGGAACTGGATATCGTGAATAAGAGCGGTGCCTGGTACTCCTATAACGGCGACCGTCTCGGCCAGGGACGCGAGAACTCGAAGCAGTTCCTCAAGGAAAACAAGGAAGTTGCCGACGTTATTGAACAAAAAATCCGGGAAGCGAGCAATCTCACGAATGTAGTTCCTCCGACGGGCGTGGATGTAGACGATCCGGACGAAGAACTGGCACTCTTTACGGAAGAAGAAGAATAAGAACAAGGGCCGCCTCTTACGTACAGCGCAGGATGCGGCCTTGTTTTAGCTCCCTGGGGAGCTTTTCTTTGTTTATGGACCCATTAGGTGTCGAAAGGGGAAAAAGCTTATGAAAGACGAAACAGAGGCTTCCGTCATTACGGGGATAGAACGGCAAAAGCGCAATAAGAAACGTTACAATGTTTATGTCAACGATGAATATGCCTGCTCCGTGCATGAAGATATCTTGATTAAGAACCGCCTGCTCAAAGGGGAACAGATAGATGCGCAGCGTTTGCGGGAAGCGATGGAGGAAGACGAGAAGCATGAAGCCTACCTGAAAGCGATCCGTTTCGTGGCGGTCAGGCCGCGATCGGTCCAGGAAGTAAAAATGAAGCTTAAGGACCTGGGCTACGAAGCCGATCTGATTGATTGGGTGGTGGGCCGCCTATTGGAACAAAAGTACCTGGATGATGCCGATTTCGCAAAGCTTTGGACGGAACAACGTATTCAATACCAGCGTAAAGGCCGCAATGCGGTCCGCTACGAGCTCGCCCAGAAAGGGCTTTCCCGGGACGAGATTTCCAAAGCGCTGTCGGCGGTCGATACGGAGGAAGAAATGGAAGGGGCCCTTATTGTGGGCCGTAAAAAATGGAAAACCGTGTCAGGCGAGAAGATGGACCGCAAAAGAAAAACGATGGCTTTTCTGCTTCGGCGGGGATATCCGTCTTCGCTCGTTAACGATGTGATGCGCCGGCTTTCCGAAGAAGAGCTCGAAAATGAGGAGTAGCTTTCCCGTGAAAGCGCACTCAGTCACGGTTGACGAAGCCAATAGCTTGACAATGTTCTTTGTGAACAGATAAAATACAATTGTATATTTTCATAAAAAATCATCAGATTTTCTATGAGGTAACAGAAGCGATTTCCGCCAAGATTGCTTCTGCTCCATGCTGTTCCGAACAACCCCCGTTGTACGGACAAACAAACCGAACCATTTTCTAGCACGGAATGTGGTCCATACGGCTTGAACAAACGAATATCGGATTAAAAAAACCGAATCATCCCAAGCTAACACCTTGGAGGAACCAACGAGGAGGTGAACATGATGAATCCAATTATCTGGGTCCTGATCATTCTCGTTGTTGGCGTTATTTGCTTAGGGATTGGTTATTTTATCCGCAAGTCTCTTGCAGAAGCGAAAATTTCCAGTGCTGAAACTGCCGCTGCACAAATTGTAGAAAATGCCCGCAAAGAAGCGGAGGCACTGAAAAAAGAAACGGTATTGGAAGCCAAAGATGAAGTTCATAAGCTCCGGGCCGAAGCTGAAAAAGACATTCGTGAACGTCGAAATGAATCTCAACGACATGAAAGACGATTGTTGCAAAAAGAGGAGTCGCTGGATAAAAAATTAGAATCTCTTGAACGCAAAGAAGAGCAAGTCGCCAACAAAGAGAAGAGAATTGAAGAAACGCAGAATCAGATTGATGAGCTCTACCGCAAACAGGTTTCGGAACTCGAACGTATTTCCGGCATGACCATGGAAGAAGCGAAGACCATCATCCTATCCGGCGTTGAACAGGAAGTTCGTCATGAAACCGCACAACTTATTAAAGAAATAGAGCAGCAGGCCAAAGAAGAAGGCGACAAGAAAGCGCGTGAAATCATCACGCTCGCCATTCAGCGCTGCGCTGCCGACCATGTTGCCGAAACGACGGTATCTGTCGTAAGTCTTCCGAATGAAGAAATGAAAGGCCGGATTATCGGTCGCGAAGGCCGTAATATCCGAGCCCTTGAAACCTTGACGGGGATCGATCTTATTATCGACGATACTCCGGAAGCCGTTATTTTGTCCGGCTTTGATCCGATCCGCAGAGAAATCGCGCGGACCTCGCTTGAAAAGCTCGTGGCCGACGGACGTATCCATCCGGCTCGTATCGAAGAGATGGTGGAGAAATCCCGCAAGGAAGTGGACGAGCGGATTCGCGAGTATGGAGAACAAGCTACGTTCGAAGTGGGCGTACACGGTCTGCATCCGGATCTGATCAAAATTTTGGGACGTCTCAAATTCCGTACAAGTTACGGACAGAACGTTCTCAAACACTCCATGGAAGTTGCTTATCTTTCCGGTTTGATGGCTGGAGAACTCGGCGAAGACGTGACATTGGCGAAACGTGCCGGGCTTCTGCATGACATCGGTAAAGCGCTTGACCACGAAGTGGAAGGGTCACACGTGGAGATCGGTGTTGAAATCGCCAAAAAGTACAAGGAACATCCTGTCGTTGTGAACAGTATCGCTTCCCACCACGGAGACGTGGAAGCGACCTCGGTTATCGCCATGCTCGTCGGAGCGGCGGACGCATTGTCTGCGGCCAGACCGGGTGCACGCCGGGAAACGCTGGAAACCTATATCAAGCGTCTCGAGAAGCTTGAAGGCATCTCCGAATCGTTCGAAGGCGTGGAGAAATCGTACGCCATCCAGGCCGGACGCGAGGTTCGCGTCATGGTTCAACCGGAGAAAATCGACGATGCGGAAGCATTCAGACTCGCCCGCGATATTACGAAGAAGATCGAAAACGAGCTTGACTATCCCGGTCATATCAAAGTTACGGTCATTCGTGAAACCCGCGCGGTTGAATACGCCAAATAAAAGAAGTATACTTGTGAAAAGTGGCTGCGTAAGCCACTTTTCCTTTTTTTAGCCGGAAAGAGAAAGAGGCAGGAGTGATGGGTTATTAAGATCGTATTTATCGGAGACATTGTCGGATCAGTCGGCCGGAATGCAGTAAAAACAATGGTGCCTAAACTGAAATTAAAATATGCGAACGCGGTATTTATCGCGAACGGTGAAAATGCGGCCGGAGGCCGAGGGATTACGTCGCAAATTACGAAGGAGCTCTACCAGCTCGGGATTCATGGAATAACGCTCGGCAACCACACCTGGGACCAGAAAGAAATTTTTGATTTCATCGACGATGAAGTTCAGATGGTGCGTCCCGCGAATTTTCCCGAAGGAGCGCCGGGGCGGGGATATACCGTTTTAAAGGTGCGCAACCAGGAAATCCTGCTTATCAATCTGCAGGGGCGGACTTTTCTGCCTCCGATCGACTGTCCGTTCCGCAAGGTAGACGAGATTCTCGAGGCGGCGAAAGGAAAGTACAAGCATATCTTCGTCGATTTCCACGCGGAGACAACGTCGGAGAAAATTGCGATGGGCTGGCACCTGGACGGCCGTGTTTCGGCGGTAGTAGGCACGCATACGCATGTCCAGACGAACGATAACCGCGTGCTGCCGCAAGGAACGGCTTACGTGACGGACGTAGGCATGGTAGGTCCCCGGGACGGCGTACTCGGCATGGAGCGCACAGCCGTTCTGCGTAAGTTTACGACGCAGCTGCCGGTAAGATTCGTCGTAGACGAAGGGCAGTGGCATTTCCATGCGACCGTTATCGATCTCGACGATACGACAGGCAAAGCGGGCAAGATCGAACTCATTCGGATTAATGAGGAAGATCTTCTTTTCGAATAGGAGCGTTCAGCAGCCGGCTTTCTGCCGCAAATTTAACTTGTACCTCCCGGTGATGCCGGTTCAGGAATGTTTGATCACCTGTCCGAATAGGATGGAAAGAGGAAACCTTAATCCTTTATCCATCAACCCAAGGAGGTACTTTTCCATGGAAGTATTAAAAGTTTCAGCAAAGTCCAATCCAAACTCCGTAGCAGGGGCGCTTGCAGGCGTGTTACGGGAGCGCGGGGCGGCGGAGCTTCAAGCCATTGGCGCGGGTGCTCTGAATCAGGCAATCAAAGCGGTAGCGATCGCAAGAGGATTTGTGGCGCCCAGTGGAGTCGACTTAATTTGCGTACCCGCCTTTACAGACATCGTCATTGACGGGGAAGACCGCACGGCGATCAAACTCATCGTAGAACCGAGATGATTCACGCGCGCTCCTCGGGTTGTACATACATGAACGGACCTGTTTACATACTCTGTAGACAGGTTTTTTTCGCATCGTGCAGCAAAGGCAAGGCCCACTAAAGAGCCTGGAGGTAACCATGATTATCGATGCTCACTGCGATGTTTTGATGAAGATGTACCGGAACCCGCTGCTTGATTTTAACGCGGCCGAGCCTCTATTGGACGTAAACTACCCGCTTATGAAGCAGGGGGGAGTCAAAATCCAGTTTATGGCGGTCTACCTGCCGGAAGAAATCAAGAATCCCGATGCGGGGCACATCCTGGAGTACGTGGATATTTTACACAGAAGAGTGCTCTGCAATCCCGATATCGTCCTGATCCAAACCCGCTCGGATCTTCAGCATGTGCTGACGACGGGCAAACGGGGCGTGCTGCTGACTTTGGAAGGAGCGGAAGGGCTGAGGGGCAGCCTGGCTCAACTGCGTATGCTTTACCGGTTGGGGCTCAGAAGCATAGGACCCGCCTGGAATTTCGCCAATTGGGCGGTAGACGGGGCCATGGAGACCCGAAACGGGGGGTTTACCCTGCGGGGGCAGCAGCTGATAAAAGAAAGTAATCACCTAGGGGTTCTGTTCGATGCCTCGCATCTATCGGAAAAAGCTTTTTGGGAAGCGGCCGACGTACCCGGCCTGCATTTGTTCGCTTCGCATTCCAATGCCAAATCGGCATGCGACCATCCGCGAAATTTGACCGACGGACAAATCTGCTGCCTTATCGAACGGAAAGGAATGATCGGAATTACATTCGTCCCTTGGTTTGTGAAGAAGAACGGTCCGGTTTTCATTACGGACCTTTTCCGGCATATCGATCACATCTGCTCGCTGGGCGGTGAAGATTTTATCGGCTTCGGATCTGATTTCGACGGGATAGACAACTATATCCACGGACTGGAGAACGCCGGCATGTACGCGAACCTGGCCAATGAACTGTACAAGCACTACACGCCCGTCCAAGCCCAGAAATTTCTCTGGCAGAACGGATACGCCTTCCTGGAACGCAGTCTGCCGGTTTCCTAGAGAGCGATCTCTTTTTGATATGGGTATGATCTAAAAAAGCTATCTGTCCCTTTTACGGAAAACCCTTGCAATTTACGGGGTCTAGGAATAGAATTTGGATAGCTTGAAAAAATTTTTTTATATCCTACAATCTATCATACAAGCATCGTTCTAAGCAGGGCTCGTTTTGCAAAATGGTTTGCAAGAGGCGGAGCAGCTCACCATCAAAAGGAGTGGACGCAAGGTGATTAGTCAGTTATCGTGGAAGATCGGGGGACAACAAGGGGAGGGTGTAGAAAGTACGGACCGTATTTTCTCGACGGCGCTTAACCGTCTCGGATACTATTTGTACGGCTACCGTCACTTCTCTTCGCGCATCAAGGGAGGACATACGAACAATAAAATCCGCATCAGTACGAAACCGATTCGCTCGATTTCGGACGATTTGGATATTCTGGTCGCTTTCGACCAGGAGACGATTGATCTGAACTCTCATGAGTTGGGAGTCCACGGCGTGATCGTCGCGGACGCGAAGTTTAATCCCACCCTGCCGGAAGGCGTTAACGCGCGTCTGTTCCCGGTGCCGATTACGGCGATTGCGGAAGAGCTTGGAACTTCCCTGTTTAAAAATATGGCGGCTTCCGGCGCTTCCTGGGCGCTGCTGGGGCTGCCTTTAGATGTGTTCAACAAAGCGGTCGAAGAGGAATTCGGACGCAAAGGCGCCGCCGTAGTCGAGAAGAATATCGAAGCGGTGCGCAAAGGAGCGGAATCCGTGCTGGAGTTGGCAGGCGGTCCGATCGCGGAACTGCAGCTGGAGCCTGCGGACGGCAAGCAGAAGCTGTTCATGATCGGCAACGACGCCATCGCTCTCGGGGCCGTAGCCGCCGGCTGCCGCTTTATGCCGGCTTATCCGATCACACCGGCTTCGGAGATTATGGAATACTTGACGAAGGTGCTTCCTAAATTCGGCGGAGCCGTTATCCAGACAGAGGACGAGATATCGGCCTGTACGATGGCAATCGGCGCCAGCTACGGCGGCGTACGCGCCATGACGGCCTCGGCGGGTCCCGGCCTGTCCCTGATGATGGAAGCGATCGGTCTGGCCGGAATGACGGAAACGCCGGTCGTGATCGTGGATACACAGCGCGGCGGCCCGAGTACGGGACTTCCGACCAAACAGGAACAAAGTGACGTAAACGCCATGATTTACGGCACGCACGGGGAGATCCCCAAAGTCGTGCTCGCACCGAGCACGATCGAAGAATGCTTCTACGATACGATCGAAGCGTTTAACATCGCGGAAAAATTGCAGCTTCCGGTCATTCTGCTAACAGATCTCCAGCTTTCGCTGGGCAAGCAGTCCTCGGAAGTGCTGGATTATAATAAAATCGTTATCGAACGCGGCAGCCTCGTCGCGCAGCCCGAGGAAGTCGAGGACAGCAAGCAGCTGTTCAAGCGTTACGAGTTTACGGAGAACGGCGTGTCGCCGCGCGTGCTGCCGGGCGTGAAGTACGGCCTGCACCACGTGACAGGCGTTGAGCATGACCAGGAAGGCCGTCCGTCCGAGAGTCCGGTAAACCGGAAGAAAATGATGGATAAGCGCCTGGAGAAGCTAAAGCACGTGGAAGTGACCAACCCGATTCTCGTCAATGCGCCTCATGAAGAGCCGGATGTTCTGATCATCGGCATGAGTTCGACGGGCGGAACGATCGAGGAGGCAAGAGGCAGACTGGAGAAGGACGGTCTTGCGACGAACCATATTCACGTTCGTCTGCTGCATCCTTTCCCTGCCGAAGAGCTGAAGCCTCATCTGGCGAAAGCAAGGAATGTAATTGTCGTCGAAAATAACGCGACTGCACAGCTGGCGAACCTGATCAAGCTGAATGCAGGCAGTGCCGATAAAATCAAAAACATGCTGAAATACGACGGAACCCCGTTCCTGCCGTCCGAAATTTATCAAGAATGCAAGGAGCTGACTGTAGCATGGCAACGTTAAAAGATTTTCGCAACAATGTAAAGCCTAACTGGTGCCCGGGCTGCGGAGATTTCTCCGTTCAGGCCTCCATTCAGCGCGCTGCCGCGAACGTGGGACTGGAACCCGAGCAGCTTGCGATCGTATCCGGTATCGGCTGCTCCGGCCGTATCTCCGGCTATGTGAACTGCTACGGCTTTCACGGCATTCACGGCCGTTCCCTGCCGATTGCCCAAGGGCTTAAAATGGCGAACCGCGAGCTGACCGTTCTGGCTTCCGGGGGCGACGGCGACGGATTCGCGATCGGTATGGCTCATACGGTCCATGCGATCCGCCGTAACATCGACATGACTTATATCGTCATGGACAACCAGATTTACGGCCTGACTAAAGGCCAGACGTCTCCGCGAAGCGGCGAAGGCTTCAAAACGAAGAGTACGCCGAGCGGCTCCATCGAAACGCCTCTGGCGCCTCTTGAAATGGCGCTGGCTGCCGGTGCGACTTTCGTGGCGCAGTCTTTCTCCAGCAACTTGAAGCAGCTGACACACATCATCGAGGAAGGCATCAAGCACCAAGGCTTCTCGCTGATTAACGTATTCAGCCCGTGCGTCACGTTCAACAAAGTGAACACGTACGACTGGTTCAAGGAAAATATCGTGGATCTGGAGACGATCCCGGATTACGACCCGAGCAACCGGATCCAGGCGATGACGAAGCTGATGGAAACCGACGGCATGTTGACCGGTATTATTTATCAGAATAAAACGAAGCCGAGCTACGAGAACCTCGTTACCGGCTTTAAACCTGAAGGTCTTGCCAAGCAGGATATGAAGCTGAGCCAGGCTGATTTTGACAAATTGGTTGCAGAATTCAAATAAGCGGGATAGAACAGCGTGCAGAGTGCTCTGCGCGCTTTTTTTTTATTCGCATAGAGGTTAAACTGAGGGGGAGAAGCTGATAGAGAGACAGAGAATGGATACAGGAAGGGATGAAGACACAATGAAACAAATACCTATCGGGATTTCCGCCCGCCACATTCATTTGAAGCCGGAGCACATTACCCGCCTGTTCGGCGAGGGCTATGAGCTGACTGTACTGAAGGACCTGTCCCAGCCGGGACAATTCGCCGCGGGCGAAACCGTAGCGGTCGTCGGTCCCAAAGGCCGGTTTGACAAGGTCCGGATCCTTGGACCTGCACGGAATATTTCCCAGCTGGAAATATCGCGCACGGATGCTTTTGCGCTCGGCGTTAATCCGCCGGTACGCGAATCGGGAAATATTGAAGGAACGCCGGGAATCAAGATTGTGGGTCCCAAGGGCGAGTTGGAGCTGGAAGAGGGCGTCATCGTTGCGGCCCGCCACATCCATTTCCATACGGAGGATGCGAAGAAATGGGGCATCGAAGATAAGCAGCGCCTGCGTGTCCGGGTGGAGACGGATCGTCCCGTCATTTTCGAGGATGTGATTGCCCGTGTGTCGGACCAGTTCGCCTTGGATATGCATATTGATACGGATGAAGGCAACGCCGCGGGGCTTAAAACCGGCGATGTCGGAATTATTGTAGATTAGGAAGCGGGCCGGGACAAGTTGTCCGCATGCGCGCAGGGAGCCGGGTACGGGGAGCTGATTTCCTCTGCCCGGCTCTTTCTTCTTTTGTCCGGGGACCAGGCATGGTATAATCAGATTTATGAGTCTAGCATGGAATATTCAGGAGGAATGGCGAAATGACGGTGAAAACCGCTAAATCCGATAAGGATTTTTCGATCTATTTTCAACCTCCTTCTTATAAGGATGCGAAAAAACGCGGCAAGGAAAACATTGAAGTGCTGTATGATTTCAACATTCCGGAAGAGATGAAGGAGTTTGGCCAAGGCAAGCGGTACATGATCCGCACGTACGGCTGTCAAATGAACGAACATGATACCGAAACGATGAAAGGCATGCTTGAGGAGCTCGGCTATACCTCAACGGAAGAGAAGCAGGAAGCGGATGTGATCCTTCTGAACACCTGTGCGATCCGGGAGAACGCGGAGGATAAGGTGTTCGGCGAGCTGGGGCATCTGAAGCATCTCAAACTGGAAAAGCCGAATCTGGTGCTCGGAGTCTGCGGGTGCATGTCCCAAGAGGAAGGCGTCGTTAAGCGGATCTTACAAAAACACGGGCATGTCGATCTCATATTCGGCACCCATAACATTCACCGGCTTCCGGCCCTTCTGCAGGATGCATACTTAAGCAAGGAAATGGTTGTTGAAGTATGGTCCAAGGAAGGCGACATTATCGAGAACCTGCCCAAGAAGCGGGAAGGCATGCGCGCCTGGGTAAACATTATGTACGGCTGCGACAAGTTCTGCACGTACTGCATCGTGCCGTACACCCGCGGCAAGGAGCGGAGCCGCCGTCCGGAGGACGTCTTGGCGGAGGTGCGGGATCTGGCCCGTCAAGGGTTTAAGGAAATTACGCTGCTGGGACAGAACGTCAACGCTTACGGCAAAGATTTCGAGGATATCTCATATACCTTCGGAGATCTGATGGCGGATATGCGTAAAATTGATGTGCCGAGAATCCGGTTTACCACTTCGCATCCGCGTGATTTTGACGATCATCTGGTCGAGGTGCTCTCGCACAAAGGCAATTTGATGGAGCATATCCACCTGCCGGTCCAATCGGGAAGCACGGAAGTGCTGAAAAGAATGAGCCGCAAATACAGCCGTGAGCTGTACCTGGATCTTGTGCGCAAAATCAAGACGGCTATACCCGACGTGGTGCTCAGCACGGATATTATCGTCGGTTTCCCGGGGGAAACGGATGAGCAGTTTGAAGAGACGCTGTCTCTCGTGAAGGAAGTCCGGTTCGATTTTGCCTACTCTTTCATTTATTCCCCTCGTGAAGGAACGCCGGCTGCCGCAATGGAAGACAACGTTCCCGAGGACGTGAAGAAAGAGCGTCTGTACCGGCTCAATGAGGTACTCGGGGCTTTCAGTAAAGAGAGCAACGAGAAGCTTCGCGGTGAAGTGGTCGAAGTTCTTGTTGAGGGAGAGAGCAAGAAGAATTCGGAAGTCCTCTCCGGACGGACCCGGACGAATAAGCTCGTTCTTTTCAAAGGATCGAAGGATCTGATCGGGTCTTTCGCCCATGTACGCGTGACGGAACCGCAAACCTGGCTTGTAAAAGGCGAGCTTGTCGCCGAGCCTCTGCAAATGTTAAGCTAAGAACGCCATAATGAAGAAGCGGAGTGTGCAAGGATGGAGCATTACACGAATACCGAAATGGTCGTAAGAGAAGATATTTTGGCGAAAACGAAGGAGCTGGCGGAGCTTCTGACCACCTCTTCCGAGGTGCAGTTTTTTCAACAGGCCGAAAAACAGATCAACCAGAACGAGCACATTCAGTCTCTGATTCAAGCCATGAAGAAAAAGCAGAAAGAAATTGTCGCTTTTGAGAAATTTGACAATGAAATCATGGTGAAGAAGATCGAGAAGGAAATCGAAGACCTGCAGGATGAGCTGGACAATATTCCGATCGTCAGTGAATTCCAGCAATCCCAGGCGGATATCAACTACCTGCTTCAACTCGTTATGGGCGTAATCCGGGATACGATTGCGGACAAAATCACGGTGGAGTCCGGTTCGGCACAACCGCCTTCCAGCTGCAGCGAATAAAGTATCCTCGTTACAGAAAGGCCGTTTCCGGTTGCGGAAGCGGCTTTTTTGGCGTACATTCCTTTGTATTGATTAGTTGACAAAAATCAAACAATCTTATAAGTTGTTTATATAAATACAAACGAAGATTGAAGGTGTTTGATTTGAAAGATGTTTCAGAGCTTTTTTGGAATGCGTCGACGGACGAAATCAAACGGGGATACGTTTTCTCGGATCAGGAAGAAGCTTATGTGTGTCTGGTTTGCGGGAAATCGTTCACTAAAGGGATCATTTACCGCGAAGACGAGACGTTTTACGAAGCCGAGAAGTTCGCGTCCCGGCATATCGCCGCCGAGCACGGGTCCATGTTCCATTACCTGCTCAACTTGAATAAGAAGCTGACGGGGCTGACCGATCTGCAGAAGCAGCTGCTCGGATTTTTTCACGACGGATTGTCCGACAAAGACATTGTGGGAGAACTTGGCGGCGGAAGCACCTCAACCATCCGTAATCACCGGTTTACGATGCGGGAGCGGGAGAAGCAGGCTAGAGTGTATTTGGCGCTTATGGGGCTTCTGGACCAGCGGCCTGATACCGGAAAAGCGTCGTCTTTTATTGCCGTTCCGAAAAGCGCTACGGTGCTCGATGAAAGATTCGCGATTACGGAAGAGGAAAACGAGCAGTTTCTGAAGCTGTATTTTCCGGACGGGGTAGACGGACCTCTCAACAAATTTCCGAAAAAAGAGAAGCGGAAGATCGCTATCCTGCGGCAGTTGGCAGTAAGATTTGAAGCGGACCGGAAGTACACGGAAAAAGAAGTGAACGAGGTACTGAAAGAAGCGTGGCACGATTATGTGACTATCCGCAGATACCTGGTCGAATACGGCTTTATGAAGCGTCACGACGACGGCAGCGCGTATTGGATAACCCGTTAAGACAAACGGCAAGCGCGGCTTGGGTCAAATTCACTAAAAGAGGTTAATATCCGTATAGCAGCAGCTAGAGACAAAGGAGGATATAACCATGCCCCACGATATGACCCATGAAGGCGTTAACGAAGAAATTCAACGCTGTATCGAGGAATGTATAAATTGTATTAAAACTTGCAATTATTGTTTCGATGCTTGTCTGAAGGAAGAAGACGCTTCCCATATGGCCGCGTGCATCAGGCTGACCCGCGAATGCGCGGACATTTGTACTTATGCCGCATCGGCCATGACCCGTCAAAGCCCGTTCATTGTGGAAATCTGCAATCTATGCGCGACGATTTGCGAAATCTGCGCCAAAGAATGTGCGGAACATGAACATGAGCACTGTAGGGAGTGCGCCAAAGTATGCCGCTCCTGTGCGGAAGCTTGCCGTAGAATGGCTGCGTAAGACATTTTAAATAAACGAGCGGCTTGAGATGCGGCACGTGGAGCAGGCAAAGTGCGGCTCGATTAGAAAAAAGGTTAGACAACAACGGCTAAAAAGGGAACCCCGCACGGGTTCTTTTTTAGTTTTCACAAGAGAGGAAAGAAGCAAAACAAGAGGTAAATACTATTAAGGGATTCTAATAATTGGGTGATCGGAATGGGGCGGTTAAGGTTATAATGAGGGAAAGAATGCCCGGAAGTGCAACCTTCCTTCCCGCATTACGTCTATGACTAAAAGCCTGTTTCAATCTGCGCTTATTTGGGTAAATGTTGCTGATGTGCATGAAACCATAGTGAAGACCTAATTTTTGTCGCCTGAGGAGTTATCGTTTATGAAGGAAACTATTATTGTGGGCCTCCCGGCCTACAACGAACAGGACGCCTTGCCTAAACTGCTTCCGAAGATGGAACAATTGTCGGTGCAGTTTGGGGAGGCTTTTCGCGTGGTTGTGGTCAACGACGGAAGCTCGGACGGAACGGCCGAGGTCTTGAAGGAAGCATGCCGAACCTACGCATGGCTTCAAGTTATCGACCATGAGCGCAACCGCGGACTCGGGGAGGCCATGAACACCCTGGTCCGATTTGTAACAAGCGAGTACCAGTCAAGCGATGTGCTTGTGACGCTGGACGCGGACAATACGCATAATCCGAACCTGATTCCGGGGCTCGTCGCGAAGCTGAAGGAGAACAAGCTGGATCTGGTTGTGGCGTCCCGTTTTGCCAGAGGGGGCCAAGAGCTGGGTTTGTCGTTTATCCGGAGGCTCTACAGCCGCGGGGCGATGGTGTTTTTCAAGTTGTTTTTTCCGATTGAGGGGGTGCATGATTATTCGAGCGGCTTTCGCGCCTACCGGATCGGATATCTCAACCAGGCTATGAACCTTTACAAACAGAGACTGATCACGACCAGCGGTTTCGATTGCATGGCCGAAATGATGGCCCGGTTCAGTAAAATCGGCATTAAAGCGGGGGAGTATCCGCTCGTGCTGGAATACCATTTAAAGGTCGGCCGCAGCAAAATGAACGTAAAGCGGACGATTGCAGGCTATTTCCGCCTGTTGATGAAAGTTAAACCCCCCGTGCAGGGAACGCAAAAGAAAGTGAAGGGTACCGTATGAGCGCACTTTGGGTCATTTTATTATCGGTCGGTATGGGAGCGGTCGGGCAAGTTCTTCTCAAAGCGGGAGCGAACCGCCTGGGCGAACTCTCGCTGGCTCCGGCTACCTTAATTCCGGATTTATTCCGGATGGTTAAAACTCCCGAGATTCTGATCGGACTTATTTTATTCGGAACGAGCTTTCTGCTGTGGGTCAAGGTGCTCACCAAGGTAGAACTGAGCTACGCGTATCCGATGATGAGCCTCAGCTACGTGATCGTGTTCGTCATGTCGTTTCTTTGGTTCCAGGAGACGTTTACGATGCAAAAGCTGGTCGGTATGGCCGTCATTATAATCGGAATCATTATCATTAATAAATAAGGAGAAGCGCATGGAACACAAGACGCGCATTCCTGCGTGGCTCATAACCGCCCTCTTGTTTATTGCGATTGCTGCGCTGAGAATTCCATACATAACTAATTCACCGTATGAAATCGATTCATGGAGACAGTCGGATACGGAATCAATCGCCCGTCATTTTGTGGAAACTAAATTTAATCTTTTCTATCCGCAGTTCAATTATCAGGGGCCGCTTCCCAATTATGTGGAGCTGGAATTTCAGATCACCCCGTTTCTGATTGCGATTTTGTACAAATTGTTCGGGTATCATTACTGGCTGGCCAGGCTCGTGCCTCTGGCATTTTTTATGGGCTCGGCGTGGTTTCTCTACTTGATCGCCCGCACGTTCTATACGAAGCGGACAGCCTGGATCGCGGTTTTGCTGTACGGGATCTTACCGGTTGCGGTGACTTATTCCCGGGCCATTATGCCGGAAGCGGCGTCGCTGTTTTTTTACCTCGGCGCGTTCTATGCGTTCACGGTGTGGATCCGCAAGGGCGGCACGGCTTTTGTGCTTACCGCGGCGCTGTTTACGGCGCTGGCGATTTCCCTCAAGGTGCCGACGATATTCGTAGGCATTCCCATGCTTTTCATGGCGGCGGCGAAGTTTAAGTGGAACATGTTCGTGCACTGGCGTTTGTGGCTGTTCGCGGCGCTGTCCCTCGGCCTTCCCGCGTTGTATTACGCCTGGGCCTCGTCCATAGCGGAATTCCAATTCGTATCGGGGATAGCGACGAAGCACATTTTCCCGAAAATGGCGACGGCGCTGTTTACCCCCGAGACCTGGGACTTTTTCCTGCGGGAGCTGCCGAAGGCCTTTTCCTGGCCGCTTCTGGCCCTGGCGGCCGCCGGTCTGCTTGCCGGCTTCCGGCAGAAGGATATCCCCATCCGAGTGTGGGGATGGGCGGTGCTTCTGGAGCTGGCCACGATCGTGGCGGTGATCAAATTTGATTATTATTTGATCTTCTTTGCTCCTGTTGCGGCTTTGCTCGCCGCGAAAACGATCGGCCGGCTGACGGAGTTCCGGTTCGGCCGGATTTCCGCCGCAGTCGTCGTTGCGGGCATCGGATGGGCCTGCGCCCTTATGATGAATCCCGATTACGGGAAGGAGAAAACGGTCATTCTGGAGCAGGCCCGGGCGGTCGAACGGCTGACAAAGCCGGACGATCTCATTGTCGTCGGCACCGACGATCCCTCGCTCCTGAACGCCAGTCACCGGGTAGGCTGGAGGGTGCTTAATTCCATCCCGGACGATCCGATCAAAGAGCTCGAATATTTCCGGGCGGGAGGAGCAGCCTATTTTGTTCCTCTCAAAGGGCAGATTGACGGAGATAGGGGCGGGGAACTGCGCCGTTATCTTAACGCGAAGTTCGAGAAAATTCCCGTAGAGGGCGGATATGACATTTACCGGCTGAACTGAAAAAGAAAGCAGGGCCTGCATGCAGGCCCTGCTTTCTTTTTTGGTTTGCCGCTTAACGCAGCCGATTATGTACTGCCGGGTGCAGAGCGACTACTTGATCACGAGCACCGGAATTTGCGCATGCTGGACGACATAGTGGCTGACGCTTCCGAGCACCCACTCGCGCACTCCGCTAAGGCCGCGGCTGCCGATTACGATCAGATCCCGCCCGGTGCGCTCGGCGTGTTCGAGAATGGCCCTGCCCGGGTTGCCGTTCAGCAGATAAACTTCCGCCGGCTGGGAAAGTGAAACTAAACGCTGCTTAGCTTCGTCTTTAATTTGTTCGGCCAATTCGTAGTATTCTCCGGACATGCCGGCAGGGGTGGAAATGAGGGCTTCGCCGACGACAAGGTTAGGCATGTTCGCCACATGAACGACTTCCAGCTTGGCGGACGGGTTGCTTTTGGCAAGTCCGACGGCTTTTTCCAACGCTTTCTTTGATACTTCAGAACCATCATACGCGACTAAAATATTCAAGAATTGCATGATCGTCACCTCTTTGGCATAATGAATTAGGGAAGCTGTCGAATTTTTAACTTATTTGTAACTCTTTACTCCGAATTTCTCACTATAATTATACCGTCTAACGAACTATAATGATATCGTCCGCATCGTACTCCTGTTTATACAATTCCATGGAACTGTATACCATACTCAAGAATTGAGGTTTTTAATTATGTCCGACCCTATTAATCCGAATTCAACCCCCGTTCCCGGTACCGATTCACGTAAATTCAAACTTAAAAAGAAAGCCAAATGGCCCTTATGGAAAAAAATAGCCGTAACCGGCGGCATTATCGTTTTGCTCCTTGTCATCGGCATCGGCACGTACGCCAGCTTTCTCATCAGTAAAGCCAATAACATCATCGACACGGTAGGAACGAAGGAAGTCGTCGCTCCGAAGGATTCCGCCAAAGTCAAACCGATCAGCATCTTGCTGATGGGCGTGGATTCGCGGAAAGAAACCGGCTCGCTGAACAGCGATGTGATGATGGCCATTTCGATGAATCCCGAGACGAAGTCCGCAACGATCGTTTCCCTGCCGCGCGACCTTGAAATGAAGCTCAAGAAGAACGGCGATTCTCATAAGGCTAACTATTTTTACCCGCATTTCACCTTAACTGAACCGGAAACCGCCATGAAAAAGACGAAGGAGTTTTTCGGCAACTTTTTTGAGATTCCTTTCGACTATATGGTGACCATCGATTTCGAAGGATTTAAGCAGGTGGTCGATCAGCTCGGCGGCGTAACGGTCGATGTAGACCAGGATATGTATTACGTCGACAACTGGGACGGCACCAGAATCGATCTCAAGAAAGGCGTTCAGAAGCTGGACGGTAAGAAGACGCTCGACTTCGTGCGTTACCGCAAATCGAATCCGGGCTCGAAGTTCGAAACCCAGGAATCGAGCGATCCGGCGCGTAACGCGAGACAGCAGCAAGTCTTGAATGAAATTCTTAAAAATCTGAAAAGCCTGGGCGGGGTCACGAAAGCTTCCGGTATTCTGGAAGCCGTCGGTAACAACCTGAAAACGGATATCCCTGCCAGTCAGATTCACGATATGATTTCCCAATATATCACAATCGATACGCAAAATATCGAACTCATTCATATGGATGGAGATTGGATCAGCCCTTACATCGTCGTGAAGGACGAAGAGCTCAGAGAGGCCAAAAATGCCTTGAAGCGCCGTCTGGATCCGAATTGGGTGCCGAGCAGCAGCCCGAATTCGACCGATTCGTCTAAAGGTACCGACAGCAGAGGAAACAATACCGGTTCGGACGGCAAAATAACGCCGACACGCACGCCGAAGTCGACGATCGCCCCGACTTATACGCCGAAGTCGACGATCAAGCCGACACCGACGCCGACACCGAAAACGTCTGTACGGCCGAACCCGACTCCGGAAGACGATGACGTTGTACCGGGCTTGACACCGGACCCGACCCGCAAACCGGGCGGAAGCGTCACTCTGCCGCCGAGCGGGAAGCCGACGACCCCTCCGAAAAATACGGAGGTCCCTAAACCGACGCCGACGCCGACTCCACAAAACCAGGAAACGGCGCAAAAAACAGGATAACCGCCTAAATCCCCGCACTTCTCGTTACGAGAGGTGCGGGGATTTCATTTTTTCGGCGCTGGAGATTCTGAACTTTTTCCCCAGAGCTTGTGTTAGAAAAGAAAGTTGCGGGTAATATCAACAGGAGAGAAATTAACAAGGATGAGGTGTTCGTGATGAGCAAACATATTCAAGCCTATTTCCGCACGGAAAACGATGCGGAGGATGTTCGCATCCGGCTCCAAACTTATTCCGTCGATCAGCTTGAAGTCGGGGAGACTCAGGGACGCGTTTCACGGACCGGTTTGATTGCGCCTCCGGCCTTTGCGGGCGGGACGTCCGGAGCCGTCGGCGTGCCAGGTGCGACGATCGGCACCTCTCCGAGTCCGGGCGGCTTCATACCGGTCCGGGCGGCGGAGGATCGTCACGATCCCGACCGAACCATTCGTGGCGAAGACGATGGGCCGCTGAGCGATTTCATCTTAGGCGAAGGCGACGATGACTCCGAAAATCTGCGCTATGTGCTGACGGCCAAGGTGCCGGATTCCGATTATACGGAAATCGTGGAGATCATCCGCAGCAACAAGGGATACGTTGAATCGATAGATTGAAACCGGATAAACGAAAAGGAGTGGAACAAACCATGAGTAAAGTCGCATTTTTGCTGGCACCCCAATTCGAGGATTCTGAAATGCAGGAACCTTATGAAGCCTTAAAGGCCGACGGACACGAGGTCGTCATTATCGGGTTGAAGCAGGGACAGCTGCTTGCCGGGAAAAACAAGAAAGCCGAATACACGGCCGATCAGGGCATCAAAGAAGCCAAAGCGGACGAATACGATGCCGTCGTTATTCCGGGAGGCTCTTCGCCGGAAGGATTGCGTCTGGATGCGGACGTTCAATCGTTCGTGAAAAAGATCGACGAGGCCGGAAAGCCAGTCGCTGCTATTTGCCACGGACCGCAGATTCTGATCAGCGCCGGTCTGATCAAGGGCCGGAAGCTCACGTCCTATCCGCCGCTTCAGGACGACGTGCGCAACGCCGGAGGGGAATTCGCGGATCAGGAAGTCGTGATCGACGGCAACCTGATTACGTCGCGGACTCCGAAGGATGAGCCTGCGTTTATCGCCGCCATCAAAAAGGCGCTGTAAAGGAATTTCTATCATCGGGCAAGAACGTCTGCGGCATATGCTTGCAGGCGTTCTTGTTTTTCCTATATGATGGGGGTATCTCATCCGAAGGAGAAGGTATCTATTTATGCTGTTCGTCCGTCAAGAAAGCTTCAAGGAATACATACGCCGGTATCCGGTGACGAGTCTTCTTGTCTTAATCCATGTGGTGCTGTTTGTGCTGATGGAGGTAAGCGGCTCGTCGACAAGCACGAGAACGCTTATCGAGTATGGAGCCTTATTTTCCGCTCCGGGTTTTGCGCCCGAGTGGTGGCGCTTCTTCACCGCCATGTTTTTACATATCGGCTTGTCCCATCTGCTGTTTAACAGCTTCGCCCTGGTCATTTTCGCACCGCCGCTGGAACGTCTGCTGGGCAGTGTCCGGTACGCGGTGTTCTACTTAGCCAGCGGGGCGCTGGGCAGCGCGTTCTCCTACTGGCTGCACACGGACGCTTATGTCGCGGCGGGGGCCTCCGGAGCCATTTACGGGATTTATGCGGCCTATCTCTACCTGGCCTTGTTCCGCAGGCAGCTTCTGGATCAGCAATCGAGACAGACGGTCATCATCATTCTGGTGAGCGGCCTGCTGTTTTCCGTGATCGTGCCGAATGTGGATCTATACACGCATCTGGGCGGTTTTCTGGCCGGTTTTATCTTGTTTGCCTTGTTCGTGGAATTTATCAAACGAAGCGGTAGAAGATAGAACGGGCCTGATTTGAAGGCAGTGCCGGATAACTGAAAAAAAGAAGCGGGAGTTCCGACGCCTCGCTTCCGCTGAAACCGAAAGAAGACTCCTGAAGGTTCCGTAGAACCGGACAGGAGTCTTTTCTGTTTACTTTTAAAGGATAACAATTAAGATTTCAGCACATCGTGGTCCACATAACGCGCGCCGTTCAGTTCGCTGACGATATTGATGGCCGCCTTGGCGCCGTCGCCCGCCGTCACAATCGTATGTACGCTCATGCCGGCAATCGTGCCCGCCGCCCAGATGCCTTCCACGCTCGTTTTGTTGTTCGCGTCCGTCTGAACGATCGTTTTGATCCGCGGCTCTGTGCCGGGAATCGTCGTGACTCCGATTTTGTCGGCAAGATCGGCCAGGGCTCCTGTCGCGAGCAGGACGTGTCTGGCTTCGTAGCTGCCCTGATCCGAAGTGACGAGAAAGCCGTCGTCCTGCTTGTCGACCGATTCCACTTTGCCTTCCGCAATTTCCGCGCCGAACTTGGCCGCTTGTTTCTTGCCCAGCTCGACCATATCGGGACCGCTGATTTCGGCGACTCCGTAATGGTTCTCGATCCAGGCGCGTTTCGTCATGCTTTGCCCACTGTCGATAAGAAGCGTCTTTTTGCCCGCTCTGGCGGCAATCAGTCCGGCGCTTGCACCCGCAGGGCCCGCTCCGATAATAACAAGATCGTACATGCTCTTCTCTCCTTCGTATGGCAAAATAAAAACTCTAGTCCAGTATAGCGGATGGACGGAAGGAAGAAAAGCAGGCGCTTACATTGTCGATCAGACCGGGTTTTCAGGACGCATACCAACCTGTAGAGGAAGTATACGGCCCCGGAGCAGAACCTGAGGCGGGCCCGGAATGTGGGTTTTTGTCTCCTTACATGGTATGATAGGAAGAGGATTCATCCCCAGTAAACAGCGAAAAACCTTGAAAAGAATAGGTGATCAAATGAACAATCGGCTCAAACAAATCAGCGATTATATCGAACAAAACAACCTAGATGCCGTTATCATTACAGTTCCGCGGCACGTGTATTATTTGACGGGGTTCGCCTCCGACCCGCACGAGCGCTTCTTGGGGCTCATTCTTCCGAGAGGAGAAGAGCCGTTTCTGCTCGTGCCGGCTCTGGATGCGGAAGCGGCCGCCCAGGCGTCCACGGTACAGCGGATTCATACACACAGCGATACGGACTCGGCTTATGAAGTGCTTCGCGGACTGCTGCCGGCTTCGCTCGGCAGCATCGGCATCGAAACCGAGCATTGGACCGTCAGCCGCTTTGAAGAACTGAAGAGCTTCATTGGCGCAAGCCGGTTTTCTTCGGTAGATGAGCTGCTGCGGGATATGCGGGTCATCAAATCCGAGGACGAAGTCGGCCTGATGAAGGATGCCGTGACCCTTGTAGAGGAAGTGCTGAGACGCGGCCTGCAGAAGGTGGCTGTCGGTGTGACGGAAATCGAGCTGGTCGCGGAACTGGAGTTCCAGATGAAAAAACTCGGAGCCCAGTCTCCCTCTTTTTCAACGATAGTCCTGACCGGTCCCGCTTCGGCGCTGCCGCATGGCGTTCCCGGAACGCGTAAAATCAGCCGCGGGGATCTGCTTTTATTCGATCTCGGCGTTTATTTGAACGGCTATGCGTCCGATATTACACGCACCTTCGCGGTGGGAGAAGTGTCGGAGGAACAGCGCCGCATTTACAATGCGGTCCTGGCCGGCAACGAAGCGGCCATTCAAGCCGTCCGGCCGGATGTTACCTGTGCGTCCGTAGACGCGGCCGCAAGAAACCGGATCGAAGCCGATGGGTACGGCACCTATTTTAACCACCGGCTCGGCCACGGACTCGGCATCGACGTCCACGAGTATCCGTCTGTCCACGGAAGAAACGAGGCGCTTCTGAAAGCCGGCATGACGTTCACCATCGAGCCCGGTGTTTATGTGCCGGGCGTGGGCGGAGTCCGTATCGAAGACGACGTTCTGGTTACGGCCGGAGGAGTCGAAGTACTGACTTCCTTCCCTAAACAATTGACGGTTCTCGGCGGCTGATCTGCTTTGATGAGAGCCTGTCCTGCGTATTCCTGACGGAATAACGGGGCAGGCTTTTTTTGCATTCGATTAATTCTAAGCCCATAAGGTTAAACATACATAATGACCAAAACGGGAGGATGTGACAGCCATGCAGGCATTGCGTAAAACGATGAATATCGCCGGTCTCCTCTTGGTTCTGATCGTGAATACGCTGGCTCAAGTGCTGCCTATTAACGGGGTGACCACCGGAGAAATATCGGACCGGCATCATACATATGTTACTCCGGCCGGGTATGTTTTCGCGATATGGAGCGTCATTTATCTGGGCCTGATCGGGTTCGTCATTTACCAAGCCCGCAAGGATACGGGGAACCGCCCGGCGGTGGAACGGATCAGCTACTGGTTCGTCGTCAGTTGTCTCTTAAACTCGGCCTGGATCTTTCTGTGGCATTATGAAAAAATCGGCTGGAGCACGCTGGTCATGGCCGCCCTTCTGCTGACGCTTATCGCCATCTACCAGAGAATCCGCTACGGCCGGGAATCGCGGGCGATCGGGGAATACAGCTTCGTGCAGGTGCCCTTCAGCCTGTATCTGGGCTGGATCTGCGTGGCTTCCATCGTAAACGTTACGGTATGGCTGCAGGGTTTGGGCTGGAACGGGTGGGGAATCGATCCCCGAATGTGGGCCGTCATTCTGCTGACGGCGGCAGGCGTGCTGGCTGTCGCTTTCAGCTACGGGAAGAAAGACGTGCCTTTCGCGCTGGTTTTTGTCTGGGCCTTCATCGGCATCGGCATCGAACAGCAGGCAGACACATGGGTACGCAATGCGGCTTGGTCACTGGCCGCCATCGTCGGAGCGGCAACCTTATGGCTCCTGACCAAAGTGATCCGGGACCGCAAAAGATGGGATCAGTCCTATATCAGCCGGTAATGAAAATCTATTCGGGAAGCTTCTCTTGAAAAAGAGAGCTTCTTTTTTTGCAATCTGTCGAAAGAAGATGAAAAAGGAGGTAATATCCAAAATAATGTAACATATAAGAAAAATATTCCAAAATGTCCAAAATGGTGCTACAATACGTGTAATCGGATTGGCAAACAGGGGAGAAAATAACAGGAGGTGATTAGCGGCTCAGCTTAACCTGCTCGGATGTTCTCCGTTTTTGTATGTCTGGAGCTAGTTTACACCTGAAGGAGGAAGATGACGGTGAAAAGATCTCTTCGCTCAAGCGGGCTGCTCCGCAGAACGCTGTTTGCTTTCCTGCTTTTGTCCGTTGCGGCTGCGGGCTGCCTTCCGCTGTACGGGATAGCCCGCGCCGCTCCCGGCTCGGCTGCGGCCGAGGGTTATCCGCAGCATTCCGGACCTTACGGAGGCATCGCGGTTCCGCCCGACAGCCCGAAATCAGGGCCTGCCGATCAGGACCCTTTCCGTTCGGCGACCAAGCCCGGGACCCCTCTGCTTCCGCACACGTCTCTTGGCGTGACGGTAAATGAATCCGTTTACGGTCCTCATATCAAGCTTCCCGACGGAACTCTGCACCCGGTAGCCGGGATGGATCAGGAGCGCAAAGAAGACGCTCTGACCGTGTATACAAGCACGTACGGGACGTATACACCTCCTTTCGATAACCGGACGATCGAGCTTATTGTGACGGAAGGCATTGTCGTTGATAAAATCTCGGACGGCAAAAAAGGAACCTATCTGCCCCCGAACGGATACGTTCTTTCGGGTACCGCAAGTACAAAGGCGCTTCTGCAGCAGTTGAATGTGGGAGACAGCCTTACCGCCGTGAACATAAAAATTCCCGTCCTGCCGACGAAATTTGTGAAGGTCGGCGATTTGATTATCCCCGTGGACCGGGTTAACGGGCCGCGGAATCAGGGCGAAGCGGTGCTTTTCGACTCGGGATACGGAGCTTCCACCCGCACGAATCCTTGGGGAATCGAAGTGACTTTTCAGAACGGGCGGGTCACGGGAGTGAAAGGGATTCTGATGGATTCGGGCGGAAAATTTATCGATAACGACTCGCCGATTCCTAAGGGAGGTTACGTCCTTTCCGTGCAGGCGGCAAGTCCTTATTATGCCGATCTGCTGGCTCTGGCGGCTCCTGGACTTGCCGTATCTATGGAGCTGAATGCGTATCCCATGTATTTTGCATCCAAAATGGCTTACGACGCGTTTAATCCCCGGACGAGGGAAGACAATCCGGCAGGGTGGGACGATACGAACAACAAGCCGTATCCCGGGCACCGCGGAGCGGAGCAGCTGATCGTATACGACAGCAGCTATGGCGCTACCACCGGCACGAATCCGTGGGGAGGAGAGGCTGCCGTGAACGCGGACGGCAAAATCATAAGCAGCGGAGGCAACAACCGGCCCATTCCTCAAGGGGGATACGTCCTTTCCGGACACGGCTCCAAAATGGCCTGGTTATCGCGCTATGCGGCCATCGGGGCGACCGTGAAGATCAACCGGACGGAGAAGCAGGTGCTGCTTATTTTTACCCCGCAGTCTTATCTGGATAAGGCGCGGTTAACCGCCGCCTCTGCGGAACAGGCAATGGAAGAGTCCAAACGCCGGTTTATGGATGTTCCTTATGAGGAAATCTCCAAAGAAATTCAGCAGGTGAAGCAGTTGGAGATACAGGCGGGCAAGCATCTGGAGGAAAAAGGCGTTGAAGGGCTGACGGAAGTGCTGGCGGAGCTGGATGGAAAAGCAACGCGCGTTCACTACATGAATGTGGAATCCAGAACCGTTGAAAACCGGGGAATCTGGATCCGGCCCAAAGAGAAGTCTCTTGAGGAAGTTAAACGGGCGCTGGATAAGATGAAGGCGGCTCACCTTAACTCCGTTTATTTGGAAACGTTCTGGAACGGGTACACCATCTATCCGACCCAAAGCAAGATAACGGCTCATAATCCCATGTACGGCGGGTTTGATGTGCTCCAGGCTTATTTGGACGAAGGGAAAAAACGGGGCATCGAAATCCATGCCTGGGTCGAAAACTTCTTCGTGGGCGGGCCGGAACCCGGGCCGATCGTGGAGCGCAAGCCCGAATGGTCGCTGCTCAGCCGGAAAGGCCAAAATTATCAGGAAGATGCATCCAGCGGATTCCGTTATTATTTTATCAACCCCGCTTTGGATGAAACGCACGACTTCCTGATCGGCGTCTATAAGGAGCTGCTCTTCAAATATGACGTAGCCGGTCTGCACCTTGACTATGCGCGTTATCCCGGTTCGGGAGATTTTACGAACGATTTCGGATATGACGCCTACACCCGGAGTCTGTTTCAAAAGAAATACGGAACGGATCCGCTCCTGCTGCACCCGGGAGATGCGCTGTGGGCGCAGTGGGTGGATATGCGGGTCGGATTCGTCGACAAATTCGTGTTCCGGCTGGCCAAGGAAGTGAAAAAGTGGAAACCCCAAGTGAAGCTGACCGCGGCGGTATGGCCCGAATACGAAATTGCACGCGGAGACGTGCTGCAGGATTCGATGAACTGGGTGAAGCATAACCTGATCGACAACGTGTTTCCGATGTCCTATAAACTGGACACTTCGCTCGTTGTGGCGGATGCGCGCAAAACGTTCGAGATCGCAAAAGATAAATCGTATGTGACGATCGGCGTCGGCTCTTTTATCGATCTGACCAAGGACGTGTTCATCGATCAGATCATTTCGAGCCATGGGCTCGGAATCAGCGGGAGCGCCGTGTTCGAGTATGAATCGTTTTTCGATCAGGGCTATGACAAAAATACCGTCCTGGGCGTGTACCGGAATGAAGCGGTCGTTCCCGACAGCGATCCCGCCCGGTCGATTGCAGCCGTACTTGCGGGACAGAAACGAAAAGTGAAGGAGCTGTATCTCCCTTTTAAAGGGATGGATGTCCGCAAAGCCGCCCGGTATACCGATGAGATCAATGAAATCGTGAAAAAGCTGGGCGGTGAGAAAAATCCGCGGCTGAATCCCGGCCGTCTGAAGCAGGTAAAGAAATCACTGGCGTCCCTGATTAAGGATATCGGGTCCGATAGCCGTTTGAATGCCGAAGTCAAAGAACGGATACTGTACGATCTGAAGGGAGCCCTGCGGATTGCCGAAATTACGGCAGCCAAATCGGGAAAGGGCGGGAAAAACGCCGATGAAGCCGATGAATTCAATGAAACCGGTGTGACCCATGCGGAAGATGAGACTGATGAGGCAATTGAGTAGGCAAAGACAGTAAGGCGGGGCATGTTGAGCTGATAACAGCGACAAACTGCCGGAAGAACCGGAAAGGTTAATAGGCCGTATGTGGTTTCAGCAGAGGCTGCAGACATAAGCTTTTCAATCCTTTAGAGGAAGAGAAGAGGTGCAGATCCATGAAATTTACGTTTGCGGTATTGTCCGATATTCATGTGGTAGCATGGGATCCCGAGTCTCACCGCCGTTTGGAAGTCTGCCTGAAAGATTACGCATCCATGAAGCATCCGCCCGAGTTTATCGTTATAAACGGGGATTTAACCGAGGGATTCGCCGAGGATTATACGGTATTGAAACGTATCTTGTCCGAACATGTCCGTGTTCCCGTCTATGTGACGAACGGAAACCACGAATATTACCGTATGTGGTATAACGACGGGGTTTTTAGCGTGGATACGTTCCCGAACGGATGGTCGACGGCGGAAGCGATGGCAAGGTTTCTCGGCTTTCTGGGAAAGCCCCTGCCTTATTACGACCTGCGCCTGAAGGGGCTGCGCTTCGTCTTTATGAGCGCCGAGCGCTACCGCGACACCGATCCGGCTATCCGGGAGGACGCCTGGATCGGCGACGAGCAGTTCGCCTGGCTGGAGCGGATTCTGCGGGAGGAATCCCATCCGCGCCATGCCGCAGCGCAAAGCCTGGCCGAAACCGCCTCCGCGTCCGAGGCGGACCCGGCAGTCCTTGAAGCCGCCGGTCCCGTACGCGGCGAAGCGGGGACTGCGGCTTCCCCGGGGGAGGAAGAGGCCGGACTACAGCCGGCGGACTTCGCGGGGGAAGAGGCATACCGCCGGCATGGCCGTCAGCGGCCGGTGTTTGTCTTCCTGCATCAGCCGCTTCCTCACACGGTGGCGGGAAGTTATGATCCCGCTGAGAAGGGGGTCGTGCAGGATGTGCGGCTTAGAAAGCTGCTGGGCCGGCACCCAAACGTGTGCTTCTTCTCGGGGCACACCCATTACACGCTGGCCAGTCCGGGGATTTATTTCGAGGACGGCTGCTCTCATATGGGGACCTCCTCTGTCCGCAGACCCATCGGAGACGGCATCGACCCTGCCGCGCCCGTTGAAAGCGAAAGCGTCCTCGTCGAGGTGGAGCCTCATTCGGTCACGATCCGCGGACGCCGGCACAATACGGGGGAGTGGCTGTCTTCGGCACGATTTGTTAAGCGATACTGACTAGCCGCGGAGCCGGACCGGAAATCCGGGAACCGGGCCGCCGCCGGGCAAACGGGGAAAGCCGCCTTTAGCAGAGCGTTCTGCATAAAGGCGGCTTTTCGGTTCAAGCCCGGGCATTTCGAGGGGGATTACAGCGGGGTGATGGTCGGCCATGCGAGTTCTACGCCGTTCCAGGACAAAATATTTTGCAGCCCCTCCAGTTTCGTCTTGTCCGCATGAACTTCACGAGGCTGATATCCGTTCTGTACGCAGTATCCTGCAAGGAATCCCGCCGCTTCTCCGATATTCCATTCCACCGGGTGGAGACGATAGCAGCCGTTCGTAATATGGGTCGTGCCGAGGTTCTTACAAGCCGGCAGGAGATTGTTGACCCGGACGGGAATGAGGCTGCCGAGCGGAATCTGGAACGGAAGGGAGGACACGTCCAGATAGTTCCGTCCCGTCATGCTCGGATGGAGATCGATCCGGTAAGCGCCGATCCCGACGGAATCCGGGAACACTTCCGCACCCTTGTCGCCGCGGATCGCCGTGCTGACGTGCTGTTCCTTGACGGTGAATTCCGCCTTGATCCGGCGGGATTCCCGGATATACGGCGCTTGAGCCATGCCGTCCTCGGTGCCGACGACGTCGGGACGCAGACGCAGGCCGGGATAACCGGCTTTGCCGTCCGGACGCGGCGCTTCGGTCTGGAGCCAGTAGAGCAGGGAATAGCTGAGCTGCTTGGCCTGCTCGAGATTTTTCTTCGCTTCCGCTTCGGGAACGTCATAAATATTGCCGAGCCAGTAATCGTTCTGCGGCCAGTTCACAAGGGAAATATCGCTCGGGAACGTACCGGGCATAAAATTCGCCTTATCGATTACCCGGCGGTAGTTGAACAGCGGATATTTGTCGGTGCCCGGAAACAGGGTATCTTCCGCAGGCTCAAGCGTCACCGGATTCGGCGAAATCCAGCTGAGCTGCTTGTCCGGCCAAAAGTCCGCTTTATAGTTGCGCCAGAAGTTGTAATCTTTCGGTTTGGCGATGACATGATTCTCGCCTTCGAAATAATCCATCGCAAAACAGACGGTAAACGCCTGGATATCCTTCGGATTGGCGACTTCCGGCGCGCTCGGCTCCCCTGTATCTTTGCGGGACTCGGCACCTGTCACATACTCGACCTTCGCGAGAGGAAGAACGTCCCCGCACTCCGTCGCGTCCAGGAAATACGGAGCGGTTAACGTATGCTTGTGACCCAGATCCAAGTGCTTTACTTTGACGGCCCTGATTTTATCTCCGTCCGTCTCGGCTGCTGTAATGCGGTGGCGCGTAAGAATAGTAAGCTTGCCGCTGTTTACGTAAGGAGCCAGCATCTGCTCAAGAACCGCAAGCATGGCTCTCGGTTCCGCGCACAGGCGGCTTACTCCTCCGTTGCCCGGATTCAGATTGACGATGGCGCGCGCCTCCGTCGTTAACGGAAAATAATCGCGGTAGTAAGAGCGCACACCGTTGCGGAACTGCCGGAAGCTGCGGGTGCAGCCGAATTGCTCGATCCACTTATGCTCGTCCGGCGGTACCGCCTGGCTGGTCAATTGTCCGCCGATCCAATAGGTTTCTTCCGTCATAATTACTTTCAATCCCATTTTTGCGGAAGCAAGAGCGGCCGCACAGCCCCCGACACCTCCACCGATAATCACGACATCTGCTTTCAGTTCACGGTTCATAGTTGAATCCCTCCACAGTCTATATATTTTCCTGATATTGGAATCATCTTTATTTTAGCAAACATATGTTCTTGTTTTAATACGACCAAAGTCTCATTTTGGAGCCGGGCTTGTGCGAATAAAAAAGAAGGGCCCCTTTTTCCGGCGGTGCCTGTTTACGTTTTTCCCAACCTTTTTTCAAAAAAATTTACTGCGGTTTTAAAAAAAATAAAAAGGACTTCTAGTTTCTATGCGGGGGATAAAAGCGGCTATTCCTGGATGTTATTCTGTTTAATAACTGAAATAAAAATCAGTATAATTATAACAATTGTATAGGTCTTTATACCTATATTAATAATAAAATATATTGCTGGAACTGATAAATAATAGTAAATATAAGTTAAAAAGAAGAAGTGCTCTCCGCCCAAAAATCGACGTTTATCAGCATGAAAACTCCTTTGTGTGACAGAAAACTACAGAAAACGACCGTCCGAGCGTGCAGGCAAACTTTGAAAAATATGGAGATGCACTAGGCAAATCGCCTAGTTTCAAGTACTATTCATGTAGAGACTAGAAAAGAAAACCGTGAACTGATTGTCTGACCGCGCAGAATGACGAAAAGGAGTCCCATCTATGAGCAAAATCGCCGATTTGAACAATTCGCTGCTGCTCCTCAACAGTATTTATTCCTCACTGACCAAGTCCGAGCAGAAAGTGGCCGACACCGTATTAAAGGATCCTGAAGCTACCGTTTTCTATACGATTACGGACTTGGCGGAGAAAGCGGAAGTAGGTGAAACCTCCGTCATCCGTTTGTGCCGCAAGCTGGGCTACAAGGGATATCAGGAATTTAAATTATCGCTCGTCCAGGTGCTGGCTACGCCAAGCGAGCAGGTGCACGGCAAGATTGAGGAAAGCGACGATCTCGACCAGATCATGAAGAAAATGACCTCCCAAAACTCGCAGGCGGTGCAGAACTCGACATCTTTACTCAACGTCCAGGAGCTGCAGCAAGCGATCGACGCTATTCTGGCGGCACGAAAAATTTTGTTTTTCGGAGTAGGGTCCTCGGGGATTACCGCCCAGGATGCCAAATACCGGTTCATGAGACTCGGATTTAATGTGGACGCCGGTTCCGACGGCCATATTATCGCCATGAACGCGTCTTTGGTGGAGAAAGGCGACGTCGTCGTCGGTATTTCCTCGTCGGGCAGCACCAAAGATCTTGTCGACGCTGTACGCCTGGCCAAGCAGAAAGGCGCTTACATCATCTGCCTGACTAACCACGCACGCTCGCCGATTGCGAATCAGAGCGATGTCGTTCTGCTCGCTACGGCGAAGGAAACGCCTCTGCAGGGCGGAGCTTTCTCCTCGAAGCTGGCGCAGATCCATCTGCTGGATATTCTATCCACGGCCGTTGCTATGCAAATGAAGGATCAGACGTACCGGGCTTTGGAGCACACGGCGAAATCTGTTCTGGATAAACTGTACTAATCGCTACTCCTGCGCGCAGCCGGGGCCTACGGGTCCCGGCTTTTTGCTGCTCCCGGAAGGGATGAACCGCCGGTCGTCATCCGTGCCGGGATCGGTCACGCTGAAAATAAATGCGGCAAGCTTACTTCTTCAGTTTATAGCAGGATGGAAGGGATGGCAAATGTTGCCAGATAAAGATAAGGTAAACGGCCGCTTGTCCTTATCAGACATGTTTCCGGCAAGAAACCCGTATAGTGTTAGCGAAGCCCTAATTCTTAGGCGGGGAGGAAACGGTGTTGCCGTCTGAAAAACGGAAAGTGGCGGAGAAAAGGAGGAACCGCATGTTTTCTTCGCCCCGGTTGGAACGGTTTATGAAAAGCAGGGCATACCGGACGGCGGTCCCGGTCATTCTGTTGATCGGCTTGGCCGAACATGCGTATTGGATCTATCATCTGGGCAAAAACGAGCCGGCGGGTTTTGTTTCCAGGCAGGAGTGGGCTTCGGTTCTTCTTCTGACGGTGATTCTTTTTAGCGGCTGTTTACGTTATATGGGCTATAAACGAGCGGAGGGATTCGCGGAAAGTCTGAAAACGCTCCTGTGCATGCTCTTGTTCGTTCTCTACGCTTTTTACTGCGGAGCGGGCTGGTCTTCGGCAGCCGAAGCCGGTAGAGGGCTGGAGGGCGGTCAATCGTATTTGCTCGAAGCCCGGACAACGGGATTTGCCGCAGCGGCAGGCACGGCGCTGTATGCGATCTGGAAGTGGCTGGGGGCAAAACTTACGCGTGAGCGCCGTGAATAACGCAAATCCGCTACGGCCGGAGTCCAGGAAGCGCCAAACCCGAAAGCGGGGAAGCGCGAAAAGCCCGAGCATTACGCCGCCACACCCGTCATCATGCGAAGCGTTTAACCCGAGTGGCGTGAGAGAGCTAAACCACGGGCGGAGGCCAGTAGCGTGCCCCGTGAGAAGACGGCCTGGCTGCGTAAAACCCGCGCAGCGAGGCAGGAACCAACGGCGGGCCACGCCCCGCCTGCTTGTCAAAAAGCCCCGAGCACGGCCGGATTACCGGCATGTTCGGGGCTTTTTTGGCGCTTCTGCGAACGGTCGCAGCAATCGCCGGTCACAGCGCTTTGCGGAATTCTTCCGTCAGCAGCGGCACGACATCGAACAGGTCTCCGACGATCCCGTAGTCGGCGACTTTGAAGATCGGCGCCTCCGGGTCCTTGTTGATCGCGATGATGACCCGCGACCCGCTCATCCCGGCCAGATGCTGGATGGCGCCGCTGATGCCGCATGCGATGTAAATCTCGGGCGTGACCACCTTGCCGGTCTGCCCGATCTGCATCGCATAGTCGCAGTACCCGGCGTCGCAGGCTCCGCGCGACGCACCGACCGCTCCGCCGAGCACGCCGGCAAGCTCCTCGAGCGGCTTGAAGCCGTCGGCGCTCTTGACGCCGCGCCCGCCGGAGATGACGACCTTGGCTTCGGCAAGGTCGATTTGGCCCGAGGTCTTCTGGACGACCTCGCGGATGACGGTACGAAGGGACGGAGCTTCGTACGCCACGTTCTCGACCGCAGCCGAGGCGCCTTCCGCGGCAGCGGGGGCGGCAATGTTGTTGGGCCGGACGGTAACGACCCAAGGGAGTGAGGTAAACGCTTTCTTCTCAAGCGCTTTACCTGCATAGATCGGGCGCGTAAACACGGCTTTGCCGCCGTCCGATTCAACGGCCGTCACATCGGAAATCTGTCCGGCCCCGAGCAGGGAAGCGATTTGCGGGGCGAGGTCCTTGCCGATGGCGGTGTGGCCCAGCAAGACCGCGTCGGGCTCCGCTTGCCGGATAATGTCGTGAAGCGCTTTGCCGTAAGCTTCGGGGTTGTAGTCTTTGAGGTCGGCATGATCGGTCACGTAAACTTTCTGGACGCCATATGCGGCTAGTTCACCGGCCAGGCCGGACACGCCCGAGCCGATCAGGGCGGCGAGAACGGAATCCCCTTCGGCGGCAATCGCCTTCGCCGCTCCGATCGTTTCGAAAGAGACCTGGCGCAGAGCGCCGCTTTTAGCTTCAGCTACAATCAGGTATGTGTTGGACATGATTCAGTCGCCTCCTAAATGGACTCGTAAAGGGAATAAGTGCGCAAAATGACCGCGGAAAAATCAAAGGACCGATCAGATAACCTTCGCTTCCGTACGCAAAAGCCGCACAAGCTCCGCAGCCGTCTGCGCGGGTTCGCCTTTGAGGGTTTTTCCGGCCTTGCGCGGAGGCGGCAGGAACAAATCCACGCGTTCGGTGCGGGATTCCACCGCGTCGAGACCGATATCGTCCAGTGTGATTTCCCGGAACGGCTTCTTCTTGGCTTTCATGATTCCCTGCAGGGAAGGATAGCGGGGCTCGTTTAATCCCTGCTGGGCCGTGAAGAGCGCCGGGAGCGTCACTTCCGCCACTTCCAAATCTCCTTCGGCGTCTCGGTGAGCGGTTGCCTTCCCGCCGGCAATCTCAAGCTTCGTAATCGAGCTGACGTGGGGGATACGGAGCAGCGTAGCCAGACGGACGGCCACCTGGCCGGCGCCGTTGTCGACGGAGAAGTTTCCGCCGAGAAGGAGGTCGTACGTTTCCCGGGACAGGAAAGCATGAAGCGCCTGGGCCACGGCATGCTCATCGCCGCCTATTCGCTCATCGTTGATCAGGACGGCTTCGTCGGCTCCCATGGCGAGCGCGCTCCGCAGAGCTTCGGCGGAACGCTCCGGACCGGCGGAAACGACGACGACTTTGCCGCCCTGCTCGTCGCGGAGCTGAATAGCCTGCTCGACTGCGTATTCGTCATAGGGATTGATGACAAACTTGACGCCATCCTCCGAAATTTGTCCGTTCTCAAGCACGATTTTTTCCTCGGTATCAAACGTTTGTTTCAGCAGCACGATAATGTCCATCGCTGTTGTCCCCTTCCTCTTTTGAAATGAGTATCCTCTATGGATAACCGGCTCTTAAGCCTGAATTCCCTGAAGAAAGAACTGCACGGTGCCGTCCACCTGAGCGGATAAGGAATATTTGCGTCCGGAAATGAGCCAGGAGGTGACGACTTCGTCCATCGCTCCGAACAGCAGCAGACGGGTCAGCTTCACATCGAGGTCGGCCCGGAACAATTTCTCCTCGACGCCCTGCATGAGAAGTTTCTCGATTAATTCAATATACGGCTTAACGGCTTTTCCTATTTCCTTGCGAAGCTCAAGCGAACTTTGCCGAAGCTCGATTTGAGTAACGAAGGCGAGATCGACGTTATTTTCCAGCTCCGTATAATGGATCTCGCAAACTTTGCGAAGCGCTTCCTTAACGCCGGTGGTCTGCTCGATATGCATATGGAACTTGCCTACAAGCTCTCCGAGCTTCTCGCGGAACAAGGAGATGAGAATATCCTCCTTTCTTTTGAAGTACAAATAAATCGTACCGTCCGCGACGCCGGCCGCTTTGGCGATCTTGGAAACCTGAGAGCGGTGAAACCCGTGTTCGGCGAATACTTTCAACGCAGCTTCGAGAATTAAATCATATTTTTCTTTTTTTTTGCTTGTCATGGAATCACCTCGGTGCTAAAATACGAATTAAATAGTGAATGAATACTCATTCATTTTCTACAGCCATCATAAAATAGATCCAGGGCAATGTCAATGACTGAATGACCCGCTGTAAAGGCGAAGTTCCGAGGTTTTGGCACCATGAGAAAAGCATGTTTGATCCGAACGTTTGCAGGAGAACCATGCTTTTATTTGCCGGGGTGATGAAAACGCTTTATATGGTGGAATTAATAGAAAATGTATGGCATCCGAGAAAGGGGTTGTTTCCGATGCTGGGAGCGATCGTACAGTTGATTCTGTTTCTGGGCGTGACGGGATTCGGCGTTTACCTGTTCGCCAAGGCTGTGTATCACCGTTATTTGTATGTGCGGCTCGGGCAGCCGGTCGATTGGGGAGGGCAGTTTAAGGAGAGGCTCAAAGATTTCGCCGTTCAAGTGTTCGGCCAGACGAAACTGCTGAAGGACAAGAAAAGCGGTATCATGCACATCGTTATTTTTTACGGATTCATTATCCTTCAGTTCGGCGCGCTGGACATTATCGTAAAAGGGCTCTCCGGCCGCGGACTGCCGCTTCCCGGTTATGAAGCTTTCGGCCTGATCCAGGAAATCACGGTCGCGGCTATTCTGATCGCGATGGGTTACGCCGCGTACCGCCGGTACGGAGAGAAGCTGAAACGGCTGAAAAGAGGATGGAAGCCGAGTCTGGTCGTCTACTTTATTTTCAGCCTGATGGTTTCGGTGCTTCTCACGCTCGCTTTCGACCGCATCCGGGAAGGACTGGAACCGTCCGCCATGGCGCCGATCTCGTCCGTGCTTGCCGCCGGGTTCGGGTGGATGCCTTTCGGGGCGGCCGTCGTTCTGTATCACGTGTTCTGGTGGGCGCACCTGCTCATTCTGCTGGCGTTCCTGGTTTATGTGCCCCAGTCCAAGCATTTCCATCTCCTTACGGCGCCGCTTAACATTTTGCTGAAAAGACGAGAACCCGCCGGACGGCTGCGGAAACTGGATCTGGAAGACGAGGAAGCGGAATCTTTCGGGCTCGGCAAGATCGAAGACTTGACGCAGAAGCAGATGCTTGACCTGTACGCCTGCGTGGAATGCGGGCGCTGCACCAACGTGTGTCCGGCCTCGGGTACCGGCAAAATGCTTTCGCCGATGCATATGATCGTGAAGCTGCGCGATCACTTAACGGAGAAGGGGGCGGCGGTTACGAGCAAATCCCCTTGGGTGCCCGCTTTCGTTTTCCCGGGGAGTTCGGTGCATGGGATGAACGCCGAAGGTCATGAGCTGGGCGCTTGGAACGGCTCGGGCATCACCGATATCGCTCCGACGATGAACGCGCAGAAGCACTCCTGGGTGACGATGGACAAAAAGCCGGAGGATATGGAGCTGGTCGGCGATGTCATGACCGAAGAGGAAATCTGGTCCTGCACGACGTGCCGCAACTGCGAAGACCAGTGTCCGGTAGCCAACGAGCATGTCGACAAAATCGTCGATTTGCGCAGGCATCTCGTTCTCATGCAGGGCTCTATGCCGCATGACGGCCAGCGGGCGATGCAAAACATCGAGCGCCAGGGCAACCCGTGGGGAATATCGCGCAACGACCGGGCCAAGTGGGTGCAGGAAATCGATCCCGAAGGCGAGCTCCATGTTCCGACGGTGAAAGAAAATCCGGAATTCGACATCCTGTTCTTCGTCGGTTCGATGGGCTCTTACGACAACCGGAGCCGTAAAATCACGCGTTCGTTTGTCCGTCTTATGAATGAAGCGAACGTCAATTTCGCCATTCTCGGCAACGAAGAGAAAAACTCCGGCGATACCCCGAGACGGCTGGGGAACGAGTTTTTGTTTCAGCAGCTCTGCGAGGAAAATACGAAGATTTTCCAAAAATACGGGGTACGCAAAATCGTGACGGCCTGCCCGCATACGTACAACACCTTGAAGAACGAATATCCCGAATTCGGACTGGAGGCCGAAGTTCTTCACCATACGGAACTTCTGGATGAACTGGTCCGCAACGGAAAGCTGACTCCGCGCCATAAGGTGAACGAACGGATCACGTATCACGATTCGTGCTACCTCGGCCGTTACAATAACGTCTACGATCAGCCTCGCAGCATCCTCAAAGCGATTCCCGGCGTGGAGCTGGTTGAAATGACCCGCACCCGTGAGAACGGGATGTGCTGCGGCGCGGGCGGAGGCATGATGTGGATGGAGGAAACGGCCGGCAAGAGAGTCAATCTGGCCCGGACCGAGCAGGCGCTGGAAGTTAATCCGACGGTGATTTCATCGGCTTGTCCGTACTGTCTGACTATGATGGAAGACGGCGCGAAAATGAAAGAGGCCGAAGAAACGATCAAAACCCGGGATATCGCAGAACTACTCGAAGAATCCGTTTTTGGTGCGAAGGCACCGGCGCCGTTCCAGACCGTTTCGTAAGATGAAACGGCCGGACGGCAGACGAAGATCAGGAGGGAATCCGACATGGTGAATCAGATTCAAAAAGCGGCCGTTATCGGCTCCGGCGTGATGGGGGCGGCCATTGCGGCACACTTGGCGGGCGCGGGCATTTCGTGTCTGCTGCTGGATATTGTTCCGACGGTTTTGACGGACGAGGAAACGAAAGCGAGTCTGACTCTGGAGCACCCGAAAGTAAGAAACCGACTGGCGGCGGGAGCGATCGAAAGGCTGAAAAAAACGAATCCGGCTCCGCTGTACAGCGAAGCGTTTGCGGCACGCATCACGCCCGGAAACTTGGAAGACGACCTGGCCCGATTAGCGGGCGTCGACTGGATTATCGAAGTGGTCGTGGAACGCCTGGACGTGAAAAAGCAGCTCCTGTCCCGGATCGAGCAGGTCTGGAAGCCGGGAACGATTGTATCCTCCAATACGTCCGGAATCTCGATTCAAGCGATGGCGGAGGACTGCGGCCCGGAATTCAAGCGGCACTTTTTAGGCACTCATTTCTTTAATCCGCCAAGATATATGAAACTGCTCGAAATCATTCCGGGACAATCTACCGATCCCGAAATCCTCCGCTTCATGGCTGATTTTTGCGAGAAGAGGCTCGGAAAAGGCGTCGTAACGGCCAAGGATACGCCGAACTTTATCGCCAACCGGATCGGCACGTACGGGCTGCTCGTCACCCTCCGGGAAATGCTGGAGAAAGGTTACACCGTGGAAGAAGTCGATGCCGTAACGGGGCCTGCCCTCGGCCGACCGAAAAGCGCCACCTTCCGCACGCTCGATCTCGTGGGACTCGACACTTTCGTACATGTCGCCAGGAACGTATACGACCTGGTCGATAACGAAGCGGAGAAAACGATTTTCGACGTTCCGGCGGCATTGACTGCCATGGTGGAGCAGGGCTGGATCGGCGAGAAGAAAGGTCAGGGCTTTTATAAGAAGGTAAAAACCGAAAAAGGAAAAGAAATCCAGGCCCTTCATCTCGGGAGCATGGAATATGCGCCGTCGCGGAAAGTTTCCTCTGCGTCACTGGAAGCGGCCAAGAACGCCAAAGGCACGGCCGGTAAAATCAAAGCGCTGCTCGCGACCCCGGACAAATATTCCGAGCTGGCCTGGAACGTGGTCAAACCCGTTCTGCTTTATTCGGCCGGCAAACTGGGAGAAATCGCCGATTCCATCGTGGAAATCGACAATGCGATGAAGTGGGGCTTCAACTGGGATTTGGGGCCATTCGAATTGTGGGACGTCATCGGTCTGGAGCGCTCGGTCAAAAGAATGGAACAGGAAGGGGATACGGTTCCTGCCTGGGTGAAGGAATGGCTTGCGGCCGGGCATACCGGCTTTTACGAAAAACGTGAAGGCACGACGTTCTATTACAACCGGGGCACGTATAAGGAAGCCGACACGCGTCCGGAACATATTTCGTTAAAAGCGCTTAAGCAGCAAAATAAAACGATTTTGAGCAACAGCGGGGCGAGCCTGATCGACATCGGCGACGGCGTGGCGTGTCTGGAGTTCCATTCGCCCAACAATGCGATTGGCGCCGATATTTTGACCATGGTGCAGAAAAGCACGGAAGAAGTGAGGCGAAACTATCGCGGCATGGTCCTCGCCAATGAAGGCCGTCACTTCTGCGTGGGAGCGAACGTGATGATCCTGCTCATGGAAGCGCAGGACGGGGAATGGGATGAAGTGGACAGCATCATCCGCCTGTTCCAGAACGCTATGATGACGCTGAAAAAGCTGGAGAAGCCGGTCGTCGCCGCGCCTCACAGCATGACGCTCGGAGGCGGTGTCGAAGCGTGTCTGCCAGCGGACCGGATTATTTTCTCGCCGGAAACCTACTTCGGCCTGGTCGAAGTGGGGGTTGGCGTCATTCCGGCCGGAGGCGGCTGCAAGGAAATGGCGCTGCGGAGCAGCCGGCTTGCCGCGGGTAATCCCGAGGTGGACCTCCAGCCGTATATTAACCATTACTTTGAAACGATCGGAATGGCGAAGGTGTCCGGCAGCGGCTACGATACGAAGCGGCTCGGCTATATGGGCCCTAGAGACTCCGTCGTCCTTAACGGCGATCACCGGATTTATACCGCCAAGCAGGCGGTGCTGGCCATGGATCGCGAAGGCTATGTGCTTCCGCAGGAAGAGAAGATCCGGGTCGTCGGCGACAGCGGCAAAGCGGTGCTGCAAATCGCGTCGTATACGATGAAGCTCGGCGGCTACATCAGCGACCACGACGAGCTTATCGCGAACAAACTGGCACACGTGCTGGCGGGAGGAGACGTTCCGGCCGGAAGCCTGGTGTCGGAACAATACATGCTGGATCTGGAGCGCGAGGCGTTCCTGAGCTTGTGCGGCGAACCGAAAACCCAGCAGCGGATGCAGCATATGCTGTCCAAAGGCAAGCCGCTGCGCAACTAATTCAGGACGAAGCGAGGGGAGAACACAATGAAAGAAGCGGTCATTGTATCGATAGTACGCACTCCGGTAGGCAAAGCGAAGAAAGGCAGCCTTGCCCAGACGAGGGCCGAAGATCTCGGGCGGATCGTCCTGGAAGAGGCGGTCGCACGGGCGCCGGGACTGCGCAAGGAAGACGTGGAGGACATCATCATCGGCTGCGCGATGCCGGAAGGCGAGCAGGGGCTGAACTTCGCCAGGACGATGGCTTTGTACGCGGGCTTTCCGGCTGCGGTTCCGGCCGTCACGATCAACCGGTTCTGTTCGTCCGGGCTGCAGTCCATCGCATACGCGGCGGAGCGGATCATGCTCGGGCATGCGGACGTGATCATTGCCGGAGGTGTGGAAAGCATGAGCCATGTGCCCATGACCGGGTTCAAGCTGTCGCCGCATCCGAAGCTGGCCGTGGAAATGCCCGAAGTTTACATGGGCATGGGGCACACGGCGGAGAACGTTGCGCAGCGGTTCGGCATCTCCCGCGAGGATCAGGACGCCTTCGCGGCGGAGAGCCACCGCAAGGCGGCTGCCGCGATTGCCGCAGGCCGGTTCCAAGAGGAGATCGTTCCCGTCGAAACGAGCGTGAAAGGGGTGGATGCCGGCGGCAAGCGCTGGGAGAAACCGGTCGTGCTCGACACGGACGAAGGCGTTCGTGCCGATACGACAACCGGCGTGCTCGCGAAGCTGCGCCCCGCCTTTGCGCTGAACGGCAGCGTCACGGCCGGCAACGCCTCGCAGACGAGCGACGGCGCTGCGGCGGCCGTGCTGATGAGCTGCGAGCGCGCGGAGGAGCTGGGGCTGAAGCCGCTTGCGGCGTTCCGCTCCTTCGCTCTGGCGGGTGTAGCGCCCGAGATCATGGGCGTCGGCCCGGTCGAAGCGATTCCGAAGGCGCTGAAGCAGGCGGGGATCACGCGGGATCAGGTGGATTTGTACGAAATCAACGAAGCGTTCGCTTCCCAGTGCGTGCACATTATCCGCGAGCTGAAGCTGGACGAAGCGAAGGTGAACGTGAACGGCGGCGCGATCGCGCTCGGCCATCCGCTGGGCTGTACGGGCACGAAGCTGACGGCCACGCTGGTTCACGAGCTGCGGCGCAGAGGCGGCGGCTACGGGGTCGTGTCGATGTGCATCGGAGGCGGAATGGGAGCGGCCGGCGTGTTTGAAGTTTACGGAGAATAACGGGTCACGGTTGCTTGGGCGTCAACGTACGGTTTGCCGGCTCACGGATCCGCGGATGGTAGGAGCCGTGAGGCGGTCTTGTCGAACCTTCACGGCTCCGGAGACCGGCTTCGTCCTTGGGCGGGATTAACCGAATCATCCAGCGGTCTGCCGGCAGCGGCGGAAACATGAAACCGCAAACCGGAAACCGGAAACCGGAAATAAAGCAAGCTTATCTTCGCATATGAATCCAGTAAAGGAGAGATTGCACATGATTGAAACGAGAAAATGGACCAAAGGCGGAAGTTTTGTCATCGAAGATTTGGATGTAAACGCTCTCGTAACCCCGGAGGATTTCACCGAAGAACAGCGAATGATGATGGAGACGACCCGCGACTTCGTAGAAGGAGAAGTGCTGCCGAAAGACGAAGAAATTGAGAAGCTCGATTACGAGCTGACCGTCAAACTGATGCGCAAAGCGGGAGAAATCGGCCTGCTGGGCGCGGATGTGCCGGAGGAATACGGCGGACTCGGGCTCGACAAAATCAGCTCGACCGTCATTAACGAAAACTTGTCCAAGGCGTCCGCCTTTGCCTTGTCTATCGGCGCTCACGTCGGGATCGGTACTCTGCCGATCGTCTTTTTCGGTACGCCGGAGCAGAAGCGGAAATATTTGCCGGAGCTTGCCACGGGCGAAAAAATCGCGGCCTACTGCCTGACGGAGCCTACTTCCGGTTCGGATGCGCTGGGCGCGAAAACGACGGCAAAGCTGTCGGATGACGGACAGCATTATATCTTGAACGGTTCCAAGCTGTATATTACCAACGCGGGCTTCGCGGATATTTTTATCGTGTACGCCAAGGTGGACGGCAAAGATTTTACCGCCTTTATCGTGGAGCGCGATTTGAAGGGTTTCTCCGTCGGACCGGAAGAGAAAAAAATGGGCATCAAAGGGTCGTCCACATGCCCGCTCTATTTTGAAGATGTGCATGTGCCGGTCGAAAACCTGCTCGGGGAAGTCGGACGCGGCCATATTATCGCATTTAATATTTTGAACATTGGTCGATTCAAGCTGGGAGCGGGCTGTCTCGGCGCAAGCAAGGAAGCCATCGAGCTCAGCGCGAAATACGCCAACACCCGTACGCAGTTCGGGCAGCCGATTTCTTCTTTTCCGCTGATCGGCAAGAAACTTGCGGAAATGAACATCCGCACGTATGTAACGGAAAGCATCGTGTACCGTACATCCGGCATGATCGACACGGCGCTCCAGAATCTCGACCACAACAGCGCGGAAGCGGGACAGCAGTCCGCCAAAGCGATTGCCGAATATGCGCTGGAATGCTCCATTAATAAGGTATTTGCTTCGGAAGCGCTTGATTTCGTGGCCGATGAAGGCGTGCAGATTCATGGGGGTTACGGCTTCATTCAAGAGTATAAAATCGAACGGATTTACCGGGATTCGCGGATCAACCGGATTTTTGAAGGAACGAACGAAATCAACCGCCTTCTCATTCCGGGAACGCTGCTCAAGAAAGCGATGAAGGGCGAGCTTGATCTCATGGGCAAAGCGCAGGCTCTCCAGTCCGAGCTGATGCAGCTTATTCCCGGTCAGACCTTTGACGAAACGCTGGAACAGGCAACCCATCTGACCGCTATGGCGAAAAAAATATTCCTGATGGCGGGCGGCTCCGCCGTACAGAAATACGGCATGAACCTGGAGAAGCAGCAGGAAGTGCTCAGCAACCTGGCGGATATGATGATTCAGATTTACGCCATGGAAACGACGCTGGTGCGTACGCGCAAGCTCATCGCGAAATCCGGCGAAGAGAAAGCGAAGAACGCGATTCAAATGACGGAGGTGTTCGTCCAGGAAGCGTTCGCCGAGATCGAGCGTCTTGCCAAGGATACACTGGCCGCGATGGAAACCGGCGATGTGCTGCGCACCCAGCTCTCCGTTCTGAAGAAGCTCACACGCAGCACACCGGTGGATGCGGTCGGCCTGAAGCGCGAAATTGCGGCTCGTGTCATAGCTGCTGAGAAATACGTCATCTGACGATATGGCCCGCGAAAGGGATGATCTTGTATGGATTCGGCTAGGCCATGGCTGCATCACTACGAAAGTGAAGTCGCCTCGACTTACGAGTATCCCAGGCACAATTTAGCGTACTTCCTGGTGCAGGCGGCGGGGAAAAACCCGCAGCTGCCTGCCCTTTATTTTATGGGCAAGAAAATCAAGTACGGCCAGTTGATGGAGGCGTGCTACCGGTTCGCCAACGGACTGAGGCAGCTCGGCGTCAAGAAAGGGGAGCGGGTGGCGATTATGCTGCCCAACTGCCCCCAGAGCGTCATCGCTTATTACGGGGCGCTGCTTGCCGGAGCAGTGGTCGTTCAGACGAACCCGCTTTATATGGAGCGGGAGCTGGAGCATCAGCTTCTCGATTCCGGAGCGGTCGCGATCGTTACCCTGGATCTGCTGTACCGGAGAGTCGGCGCGGTTGTGCCGAGAACACACCTGAGGCACGTCATCGTTTCTTCCCTGAAAGACTATCTGCCTTTTCCGAAGAATATGCTGTATCCGATCAAAGCGAAGCGGGACGGGGCGGATCTGAGCGTTCCGTTGAGCGAGTCCGTTCGTTCCTTCCGCACCTTGCTTGCCTCGTCCTCGGCGATACCCGTCATGGAGGAAGTGAATGCGGCCGAGGATGTGGCGCTGCTCCAGTATACCGGAGGAACGACGGGGCTTTCGAAGGGCGTCATGCTCACGCACATGAACCTCATCGCCAACACGCTGCAGACGAAGCATTGGTTCCATAAGGCGGCAGACGGGCAGGAGATTTACTTGGCAGCGCTTCCATTTTTTCATGTGTTCGGCATGACCGTGCTCATGAATCAGGCGGTCGTCCGCAGCGGCATGATGGTGCTTGTGCCGAAGTTTGAAGTGAGCGAAATACTGCGCCTTATTTCGAAGCTGAAGCCGACGGTATTCCCGGGCGCGCCGACGATGTACATCGCCTTGATCAATCATCCCGACATCAGGGAGTACGATTTGTCTTCGATTAATGTGTGCATCAGCGGCTCCGCTCCGCTGCCTCTGGAAGTCCAGGATAGATTCGAAGAGCTTACGGGCGGCCGTCTGATCGAAGGCTACGGCTTAACGGAAGCGTCTCCGGTGACGCACGCGAATCCCATCTGGGGGAGAAGGAAGATCGGCTCGATCGGCATTCCGTTTCCGGATACGGAAGCCAAAGTCGTGGACCCCGCAACCGGAGAGGAGGCGGGCATCGACGAAATCGGCGAGCTGATCGTGAAGGGGCCGCAGGTCATGAAAGGATACTGGAACCGTCCGCACGAATCGGAGGCGGTGCTCAAGAACGGCTGGCTCTACACCGGCGACATGGCCCGCGTGGACGAAGAAGGCTATTTTTCGATCGTGGACCGGAAAAAAGACATCATTATTGCAGGCGGTTTCAATATTTATCCGCGGGAAATCGAAGAAGTTCTTTTCGAACATCCGTCTGTCAAGGAGGCGGTCGTGATCGGAATACCGGACCCTTATCGGGGAGAGACTGTGAAAGCCTTCGTTATCGTGAGGGAAGGAGAAAGCCTTACGGAAGAGGAACTCAATACGTGGTGCCGGGAGCGTCTGGCGGCTTTCAAGGTTCCGCGCCGGTACGAATTCCGGACGCAGCTTCCGAAAACGATGGTCGGCAAAGTCCTCCGCCGCAGACTGCTTGAGGAAGAGCTGGAGCAAATTTCCGCGGCGAAAGAATAAACACGCCCGCTTTTCCGGCCGGCTTGCTCCATCGCTTAAGCCCCGGAACGGGGCTTTTTCTTTCCGGAACATCCCGGTATAATGGCGCTAATAGAGAAGGGAGGAAGCCCGATGGAACAAGAGAATGCAGTCAGTCCGCAGTTTCAGCATCTGATGGAACGTGCCCGAAACACGTTTTGGGAGTATCTCGGCTGTGAGATCGTGGAGGCTGCCGCGGATAAAGTCGTGGTCCGGCTTGTCGCCCAGCAGCATCATCTCAATCTGATCGGAATTGTTCATGGGGGAGTCACCTCTTCCATGCTGGATAACGCCATGGGTGTCGTGCTCATGCTCGCAAGACCCGACGACAAGATTGTGACGACGAATTTGAACGTGCAGTTCGTGGCGCCCATGCAGCCCGGCGAATTGTACGTGACGGCGGAGATTGTCCACCAGTCGCGGAAAATGTTGACGGCCATAGGTCGGGTCACGGATGCCGAAGGACGTCTAGGCACTTTGGGAACCGGGACCTTCCGGGTCATTTAAGTGAGCCGGATTTCGTTGAAAAAGAACCTGAAGAGGCGATCTCTTCAGGTTTTTTCCATTAACGGAGCCGCGTCGTTCTTTTGCGGGAGTTTAATCCGGTTGTGTGCAATTGAATAAATCATTATACTATTTATAATCCTTATAAACAGGAAGAATGGAAGGGAGCGAAATCAACATGGCAAATTGGACTGAAGTAACCACACTGGAACAATGGAACGAGATTTTCGATCAATCCGCCGAGAAGCCTTTCGTCATGCTGAAGCACAGCACGACTTGCCCGGTCAGCGCCAGCGCACTGGAAGAATACGACGAATATTTGGGCAAGAACCCGAATGAAAAGGTGAACTATTACCTCGTTAAGGTGATTGAAAGCCGCCCCGTTTCGAACAAAATTGCCGAGGATGTCGGCGTGAAGCATGCTTCTCCGCAAATTATTTACGTGAAGGACAAGTTTGCGGAATGGAACACTTCCCACTGGTCGGTAACGTCCAAGCACATTTCCGCCGTACTGGACTAATCGTATGGGATTGAGGAACGGATGAATCTGCCTATTTAGTCAGATTGGCAATATATACACGTATATATACGATATGATATACGATATACTGGTCGTACGGACGGGTATCGTGGAAAGTAGCCGTCCGTCGGATCTTTTTTTCATAACCTTTGCCCCGGCGGGCTCAGGTTATTTTTTTGCGCCGGAGGATAGCCCTTCGTTTGCAAATCAGGTATACTGATCCGAGTACATAAATTGACCCTTGGTAAAGGAAAACGGAAATCATGACAACACATTCGAACGACAAACCTCTGTTTCCGGTGCCTCTCGCATTTATCGTCGGCATTATCGGAATCTCTTTCTCTGCCATTTTCGTCCGCTGGAGCGAAGCTCCCGTGGCCGTGACCGCCATGTACCGCCTGCTGCTGACCAATCTGATTATGCTGCCGTTTCTGTTCAAATACACGGCGGAGATCAAAGCGATCCGCTGGAAATCGGTATTCGGCCTGATCGGCTCGGGCTTGTTTCTGGCGCTGCATTTTCTGCTCTGGATGGCGTCTCTCAGCTATACGACCGTCGCTTCTTCAACGGCGCTGCTTACGCTGGAACCGATCTTCGTGATGATCGGGGCATACTGGCTGTTCCGCCAGAAGAACAACTGGGGCACGGTGATCGGCATGCTGATCGCGATGATCGGGGCCGCCATGATCGGCTGGGGGGACTTCCGGTTCTCCGGGGAAGCTCTCAAAGGCGATCTGTTGTCCATCGTCAGCGCAGCCGCCGTGGCCGTTCATATGCTGCTCGGCAAAACGATGCGGCAGTCCATGTCCGCGTTCGTCTACAGCTTCTTCGTCTTTCTTGCGGCCGCCGCCGCTCTCGGCGTCTACAATCTTGCGCAGGGAACGCCGCTTACGGGCTATTCGCAGAAGGATTGGCTCATGTTCCTGCTGCTCGCTATCGTCCCGACGATGTTCGGCCACTACCTGTTCAACTGGCTGCTGAAATATGTGAAAGCCGCGACCGTATCCATGAGCGTACTCGGCGAACCGCTCGGCTCGACGGTACTCGCCTTTTTCCTGCTCGGCGAAGCGATAACCGGCATCCAAATCGGAGCGGGCTGCCTGCTGCTGTTCGGCATCTGGCTGTTTATCCGCAGTCAGGGCAGGAAGGGGAAGGACGAAATGGTGGCGACTCCCGCCGTGCTCGCGCCCCTGCCTGAAATACCCGAGGAGCGGACGGGCGCTTCCCGGCCTTCTTTGACCGACAGTTGAACGATTAGACTTCCTACTTACTAGAAATGAAAAAAAAGGATAACATACGCCCCGAGCGTAACGGAAAGCCCCCTCAAAGGGGCTTTTTTTCATATAAAAGTGAATAGGGGTCATTTTAATCTCGTTTCGGTCATAAAGATTTCTTATAAAAGTACCTTAATTTGGGGTACTCTACCTGTTTCAAAACTATAAAATTCGTCTAATGAATAGCAAAATACCCATCTAAACAAAGCGGGTATTGTTAGGCGTTTCTACCAGTTTCTACATTAGAAGAAGGACGCCCATGCTGACAAAGAGGGGGATGCCATGATTAATTTTACGAATGTCAACAAGTATTATGGATCATTTCACGTGCTGCAGAACATCAACCTCGAAGTGCAGAAAGGCGAAGTCGTCGTTGTCATCGGCCCTTCGGGATCGGGCAAAAGCACGATGCTGCGCTGCATTAACCGGCTGGAAACGATCCAGCAGGGGGAGCTTACGGTGGAAGGCGTACGCGTGAACGACAAGAAAACCGACATCAACAAGCTCCGGCGGGAAATCGGCATGGTATTTCAGCATTTCAATCTGTATCCTCACAAAAAAGTCATCGAGAACATCACGCTGGCTCCAATAAAGGTGCTGGGGCTCTCCAAAGCGGAAGCGGAGAAGCGCGCGATGCTTTATTTGGAAAAGGTAGGAATTCCCGATAAAGCGCAATCTTTTCCATCCCAGCTTTCCGGCGGACAGCAGCAGCGCGTGGCAATTGCCCGCGGGCTTGCCATGGAGCCGAACATCATGCTGTTCGATGAGCCGACTTCCGCGCTCGACCCCGAGATGATCGGAGAAGTTCTCGATGTTATGAAAACGCTGGCGAAGGAAGGAATGACGATGGTCGTCGTCACTCACGAAATGGGCTTTGCCCGTGAAGTGGCGGACAGGGTTGTTTTTATGGACCAGGGCCAAATCGTCGAGGAAGCGCTTCCGAAACAATTTTTCGAGAATCCGCGGGAAGAACGAGCCAAATTGTTCTTGAGCCGCCTGCTTGCGCATTAACTGATTAAGGGATATACGGTTTACCATTACAGAAGCGAGAAAAGGAAGGGGTCTACTTATGAAAGTTTGGAAGCCTTTTAAAATCGGCATGATTCTGCTTACCTTTATTCTGGTTCTGGGCGCCTGCGGCAAAGCCAAAGATAACGGCGGATCGACAGGCGGATCGACTCCGGGCGGCTCCAACGCGCCGACGACGGATACGAAAACGCTCGATGCGATCAAGCAGCGCGGAAAGTTCGTAGTCGGCGTCAAATTCGATACAAACCTGTTCGGGTTGAAAGATCCGGGAACGGGCCAAGTCAACGGTTTCGATATCGACATTTCCAAAGCGATTGCCAAAAAGCTGCTCGGTGACGAAACGAAAGTCGAATTGAAAGAAGTGACTTCCAAGACGCGGATTCCGATGCTCCAAAAAGGAGATATCGACGCCATCATCGCAACGATGACGATTTCGGAAGAGCGCAAGAAAGAAGTGGATTTCACGGACGTCTATTTCAAGGCGGGCCAATCTCTACTCGTTAAAAAAGGCAGCGACATCAAGTCGATCGACGACGTCGTGAAGAAGAAGGGCGTTAAAGTCCTGACCGTAAAAGGCTCCACTTCGGCGAAAAATATTCGTGCCAAAGCCCCGAACGCACAGGTACTGGAATTTGAAAACTACCAGGAAGCGTTCACGGCTCTGAAATCCGGCAAAGGGGAAGCTTTGACGACGGATAACGCCATTCTCTATGGAATGACGAAGCAGGACCCTAATTATGAAGTCGTAGGCGGCACATTCACGGATGAGCCGTACGGCATCGCGGTTCGCAAAGGCGACGCGGAATTCACGAAAGCGGTCAACGACGTTCTGAAAGAACTGAAGGACAGCGGCGAATACGCGAAAATTTACGAGAAATGGATCGGCGAGAAACCGGCCGAGTAAAAAGGTGCGGGATAGGCGGCCGGCCGGCCGCTTGTCCCGTTTTCTTCCAGGATATCGTTAATTAGAAGGAACAGATCGGGGTGCTGCCGGTGGATTTAAGCGTAATTGCAGAGAATTGGGACCGATATATCGAAGGATTCGGCAATACCGTGATGGTCAGTCTTCTGTCGCTCGTACTCAGCTTCCTGCTGGGGACGCTGGTGGCCGTGCTGCGGATCTCGCCTTTTAAAGCGCTGCGGGCGATCAGCGGGGTATATGTGGAATTCGTGCGGAACATTCCGCTATTGTTGATTATTTTCTTCTTCTACTACGGGTCTTCCGAGTTCGGCCTTTCGCTGGACGGGTTTACCGCGGGTACGATCGGTTTGACGATTTATACGTCCGCGTTTATTGCGGAGGCGATCCGAGCGGGCATACTGGCCGTTCCCGCTGGCCAGGCGGAGGCGGCCCGTTCTTCGGGTCTTTCCTACGGACAGACGATGATTCACGTCGTTCTTCCCCAGGCGATCAAGATTGTGATCCCGCCTCTTGGAAATCAGTTTCTGAATTTGATCAAAAACTCATCCATACTTGGCGTTATCGCGGGCATGGATCTCATGTATTTCGGGGATCTGATCAATTCCGATACGCTCGATACGTTTAATGTGTATATCGGGGTCGCGCTTTTCTATCTGGTGCTGACGATACCGCTCAGTCTGCTGGTTCAGTATCTCGAAAGAAGAATGGCGCGCGCCTAATCGGTTCCGGACGGGACAAGATCCGGTGAATGTCAAAGTGGGGTGTCGGAATGGATTTCTCAGGTGCGTACAGCGCGGATAATTTGATGTTTTTGTTAAAAGGGTTTCTCGTGACGCTGGAAATGGCCGTTATCGCCATTATTTTAAGTTTTGTCATCGGCAGTCTGATCGGGGTCATCCGTTACTCGAAAATCCCCGTACTCAGCCAGCTCATGGCGGTTCTCGTCGAAGTGATCCGGAACCTGCCGCTGCTGCTCATTATTTTCTTCGTTTACTTCGCCGTGCCGGAAGTGACCGGTGTGGAAATGAGCATTCTGACGTCCGCGATCATTTCCTTGACGATTTTCGAATCGGCGATGATTGCCGAAATCATCCGCGGGGGTCTCAACTCCATCGACAAGGGGCAAATCGAGGCGTCCCGTTCCTCCGGGTTAACCTATGTGCAGACGCTGTGGCACATCGTGTTCCCGCAAGCGGTGCGCCGGATGGTTCCGCCGATCGTCAGCCAGTTTATTTCACTGCTGAAGGATACGTCGCTTACCGTTATCATTGCGGCGCCGGAGCTGATGCATAACGCGCAGATCATCAACGGTTCTTCCCAGAAGTTCATCGTTCCGATCTTCCTGCTCGCCGCGGTGATGTATTTCGTCGTCAACTATTTCATTTCCCTGTTCGCTCAGCGCTTCGAGCTGAAGAGGACGTGACTCCGCGCAAGCCTTATGGCTCGCGGACCCGCGTAATTCCGGCTCCGGCCGGACGACAAAGAACCCGCTGTGCCGGTCCCGGACCGGTTTACAGCGGGTTCTTATGTGCTGGCGGACGAACCGCCGGAGCTTAACGCGCCGAACGTGTTCGCTCGAATTCGGCTTTGATCTCGGCCAGCAGCGACGGGTCCGTGATCACGTCGTAAGCGGTGGCCGCCAGCATCTTGGCGGCCAGGATCATGCCGTCCAGCGCACGCTGCTTCATCGCGAGGTCGCGGAACTCCGGCGTGTGAAGCAGGTGTTTCTCTTCAATGACCTTCATATACGGGTGAATCGTCGGGCAGTGAAGAGAGACGTTTCCGAGGTCAAGGGAGCCGTGGTCCTTGCCCGTCTGAATCATGTCTTCGGTAATGCCTGCCGAAGCCAGGTTGCGGTTGAACACCGCCGAGAGTGTCTCGTTCGTGTTCAGCTCGTCGTACGAGTACTCGTAGTTCGAGGTGGTGAGGGTGCAGCCGGTCTGCAGAGCGGCCCCCTCCGCGCATTTCAGCACCTTCGCCGCGACTTCGTTCGTGTAGGCGCGGGAAGAAGAGCGGACATAGAACTGGGCGACGGCATAGTCGGGAATAATGTTCGCGGCCTGGCCGCCTTCCGTAATGATTCCGTGAATGCGCACATCGCTGCGGAGCTGCTGGCGCAGCGCATTGATGGAATTGAACAGCATCAGAACGGCGTCCAGAGCGTTCACGCCCTCGTATGGGGAAGCGGCGGCGTGGGCCGCCTTGCCGAAGTACTCGAACTGGATGGCATCCAGCGCAAGCGATTCGCCGGAACGCTCATAAGTATAATAAGGATGCGCCATCAGCGCGAAGTCCACGTCATCGAACAATCCCGCGGCCGCCATGGGGACTTTCGCCCCTTTGGTTTCCTCGGCGGGCGTTCCGTAGACGCGGATTACGCCTCCCGTCTCGTCGATGACGGATTTAAGCCCGACGGCCGCTCCGATGCTCATCATGCAGATGAGATGATGTCCGCAGGCATGACCCAGCTCGGGGAGGGCGTCGTATTCCGCCAGGAAAGCGACAGTCGGTCCGGGCTTGCCCGAGTCATACACGCCGATGAAAGCGGTCGGAATGTCGAGCACGGCCCGTTCGACCGTGAAATCGTGCCGCTCCAGCTCTTCGATCAGCCGGGCGCAGGCCAGAAATTCTTCATGGCCGAGCTCGGGATTTTGCCCGATATAAGTTGAAATCGCTTGAAACTCCGGCGTGTGGAAATCGATGGTGTTATAGATACGTTCCTTCATGGCGGGTTCTCCTTATGTATGTAAGTGGTAGGGGCGGCGCCCCGTCGTTATCTTTCGGATGTAAGTCTATTGTAATACAAACTCGGACCCGCTACCACTTCCGGCTCCTTTGCGTTACAATAAAGCACGGAAAGCGCAATGTCCGCGTTTGCTGCAATTAGCGCATCTTCCCGAGGGAAATTCCACCGAAGGGAAATTTCATCCGCGAAGATGTTTACATAGCCCAGGAGGAGGATGTTTTATGAATAAATACGGATCGGATAATTGGCAGGATCACCGCTTTACGCTGGCCTGCAAAGAAGTCGAGCGCAGAGGACAGTGGCTGGACATCTATCTGGCGCTTCATCCCGAAGAAGGAGAAACTTTGCCGGAAGAACTGCAAGACCCCAGCGTGTACGTCATCTGCAATCTCGAAGGAACGATCGTTCAAATCATCCTGCTGGATGAAGGCTGCGACTGCGAATACCAGTTTACCCAGGGCGAGAAGGAGAAGATTGCCCGTTTTCTCGAAGAGCATTGCACGGCGGAAATGAATTCTCTTCTACTGCGCTAGAAAAGTAGAGACCGGCAGGCCGGCTCCGGAATATACTGTCTTACAGACGTAAGCGACAGGAGGGGCCGCCATGGGAAGAGCATTACGCTACATCGCGTTCGGAGATTCGCTGACCGTCGGTACGGGCGATCCGACGCGGGAAGGGTTTACCGCAAGATACCGCGGTATGGCAGAAGCGGCGCTGGGACGCAGCGTAGTTCTGCGCAATGCCGGTACGAACGGCGCCACATCGGGCGAGCTGCTGCAGTACTTGCGCAACGAGGGCGATTTGCGGCGGGGGCTGGCGACCGCCGATATCGTGACGGTTACGGCCGGAGGGAACGACCTGATCCGCTCGGCCATGCCGTATTTGAAGAGCCGCGATACGGGCGTGTTGAAGCGCAGCCTGCGCACATTCGGGAGCAATCTGCGCCAGATCGTGCGCTACTCCCAGCTTCCGATTCCGGACGGCAAGTCGCCGCTGGTGATTCTCGTCGGATTGTATAATCCGATTTCCATGCTGCCGGAAGCGGAGTTCTGGATCACGCGCTTCAACCAGCAAATGGAAAGGCTTCAGTCGCGCTCAGTCCGGTACGTGGACGTGTATTCGGCTTTCAAGGGAGCGGAGAGCCGCCTGATTTCCGACGATCTTTTTCATCCGAATGCGGAAGGATACAAGCGGATTGCGGAATGCATCGCTCAGAGCGTCCCGCTCACTTCCCTTGCCGGAGGCGGCGGGCATTAAAAAAACAGTGAAGCGGCTGCCTCACTGTTTTTTTTCGGTTTACGCGGGGACGGGCAAGACCTGCATCACGGCGAAGAAGTGACAGACGCTGCCTCCGATGACGAACGAATGCCAGATCGCATGGTGGTAGGGAATGCGCCGCCACAGATAGAACACCGTTCCGACCGTGTAGAGCAGTCCGCCCGCGACGAGCCAGACGATGCCGTTTGCCGACAAATGCTCGGCGAGGGGTTTAAAGGCCAGTACGATCAGCCAGCCCATGCCGATGTAACAAACCGTCGAGAGGACGATAAACCTTTTGACGAAGAAAATTTTGAGCACGATTCCGATAAGGGCGAGTCCCCATACGATGCCGAGCAGGGTCCATCCCAGCACTCCCCGCAGCGTAACGAGCATAAAGGGGGTGTAGGAGCCGGCAATCAGTACATAAATAGCGGAATGGTCCATGATTTCGAAAATGTCTTTCAGCCTTCCTCCCGGAGCGCTGTGAACGAGCGTGGAGCACAGATAGAGCAGAATCAGGGAAGTGCCGAAAATGCTGAAGCTGACGATATGCCAAGTGTTTCCGTATGTGGTTGCCTGCAAGAGGAGAAGAACCAGAGCGGCAATGCTTAGCAGGGTGCCGATTCCGTGCGAGACGGCGTTCGCGAATTCTTCGCGCGGTGAATATTCCATAGGGATTACCTCCAAGCTATCCGGGACCGGATGCCCAATTTACTGGCTAATGCTACTTAGACGCGATTCCCGGGCAAACCCCTTCAACGCTTTTTAGCCGTTTTTGCGTTCTTTTTAGATGGAACTTTTAACCAAAGAGGGGTTACAGGTGCGTCTAAAGACTCAGAAGGTGCATAAATATGCAGGTTTGACGCCCTATATACGCCGAAAAAGCATTTTCATAAAGCATCTTGCATAAAAGAAGCGATTTCGGTATACTAAAGCATGTTCTTTTTCGAATTGACCCTGCGTTAATAAACTACAATGAATAAAGGAGCACTTGCCATGAAAAAATGGGGACTGACACTAATCGCCCTTGTCCTGACAATGAGCCTCATTGCTGCATGCGGCAAAAAACCCGAAGCACCGAAAGATGCAGCCGGCGGCGCCCAAACGACAGCACCTGCCAAGAAGCTTATTCTCGGGACGAGCGCGGATTATCCGCCGTATGAATTCCACAAATCGACGAACGGTAAAGACGAAATCATCGGCTTCGACATCATGATCGCCAAAGAAATCGCGAAAGACATGGGAGCCGAGCTGGAAATCAAGGACATGAAGTTCGACGGCCTGCTGCCTGCGCTTCAATCCGGCAACGTGGATATGATCCTTTCGGGTATGACCCCGACGGAAGAACGCAAGAAGAACGTTGATTTCTCTAAAACGTATTACACCGCGAAGCAGATGATCGTTGTCCGCGCGGAAGACAAAGACAAGTACAAGACGATGGACAGTTTGGCGGGCAAGCGGATCGTCGTTCAGAAAGCTTCCATTCAAGAGACGGTAGCCAAAGAACAAATCAAGGACGCCAAAATCAAAACACTAAGCAAAATTACCGACATCGTGCTTGAGCTGAAAAACAAGAATGCCGACGCCGCGATTATCGAGCTTCCGGTTGCGACTTCCCACGTAAACCGCGACAAGAGCATCGTGATTGCCGAAGCGACTCCGAAGGTTGAAGAAGCGGGTTCCGCGGTTGCTTTCAAGAAAGGCAGCCAGGACAAGATCGACCTGGTGAACAAGACGATCGACCGTCTGATCGCCGAGAAGAAGATCGATCAGTTCGTAACCGATGCTACTTCCCAGGTGGAAGCCGAGTAAGCGCAAGGTCATCGGACCGGTAACTGCAATAAATGTGAGATAGCGGAGAATCCTCCGCTATTTTCTTTTTTCAGGGATGGTCACACGGGAGTCGGAAATTGTATAATTAGCGGTGTCCATCCGCATTTAAGGAGGAGTTAACAGCCCATGAATTTTTCATTTTTAAACGAATACGGGCATTATTTTGTGGACGGAACGAAGGTTACGCTGCTTCTGTCCGTGATTACCGTCATTTTGGGAGCGATTTTCGGGACAGGCATGAGTCTGCTCCGATTGTCGGGTATTTGGCCGCTCCGGTGGCTGGCTACGGCGTATATCGAGTTTTTCCGGGGAACGCCGATCATTATTCAAATTTTCCTCGTCTATTATGCGCTGCCGCAGTTTATTCCGGACTTTCATTTTCCCCCGTTTCCGTTTCTCGAAGAGTACGGCGGAGAGTTTACCGCAGCCGTCATCACGCTCGGTCTCAACAGCACGGCCTATGTGGCTGAAATTATGCGCGCGGGCATCCAGTCCGTGGACAAGGGGCAGATGGAAGCGGCACGTTCCCTCGGGATGAAGCCGTGGATGGCGATGCGTCTTGTCGTGATTCCGCAGGCGTTCCGCACCGTACTGCCGGCGCTCGGAAACGAGCTGGTAGTCGTGATCAAGGAAACGTCGATCGTATCGGTCATCGGCCTCAACGAACTGATGTTCAACGCGGACACGGTCAAAGGAAGCCTGTCGCTTCCGTTCGAACCGCTGATCATCGCCGCTCTTATTTATCTGGTCATTACCCTGACGCTGTCCAAGCTCGTCGGAATACTCGAAAGGAGGCTGACGAAGTCGAATGCTTAAGATTACGAATCTTCATAAACATTTCGGGAAATTAACCGTACTGAACGGCATCGATATCGAGATTGAAAAAGGCGAGGTCGTCGTTGTCATCGGGCCTTCCGGCTCGGGCAAAAGCACATTCCTGCGCTGTCTCAACCTGCTGGAAGTGCCGACCGACGGCGAAATTCTCTTCGAGGGTATTTCCATCACGAACAAGAAAACGGATATCAATTCCGTCCGTCAGAAGATGGGCATGGTGTTCCAGCAGTTCAACCTGTTCCCCCATCTGTCGGTCAAAGATAATATTATGCTTGCTCCGCGCAAGCTGAAAAAAATGCCGGTAAGCCAGGCGAATGAAACCGCGGCCGATCTGCTTCGTAAAGTAGGATTGGCGGAAAAAGCCGAAGCTTATCCGGCCCAGTTGTCCGGAGGACAGAAGCAGCGGATCGCGATTGCCCGCGCGCTTGCGATGTCTCCCGACGTCATGCTGTTCGACGAGCCCACCTCCGCGCTAGATCCCGAGATGGTCGGCGAGGTGCTCGATGTTATGAAAAAGCTGGCGAAAGACGGCATGACCATGGTCGTCGTCACGCATGAGATGGGATTTGCCCGTGAAGTAGGCGACCGCGTCGTCTTCATGGACGGGGGCGTCATCGTCGAACAGGGCAAACCGGAAGAAGTGTTCTCGAACCCGCAGCATGCCCGGACGAAGGAATTCCTGGGTAAGGTGCTGTAAGCGAGATAGAACGCGAAATTGTTACTGCAGAGCAGGGAGGAAGTCTCGTGGCGCCCATTAAAATTTTTACGGACAGCACGAATGATTTAAATCCGCACTATTTGAAAGAAAACGAAATTGGTGTCGTTCCCCTTTATGTCGTCTTCGGCGACGATTCGTATCGGGACGGGGTGGACATTACACCGGAGGTCCTGTACCGGAAAGTCGAACAGTCCGGCAAGCTGCCCAAGACAGCGGCTCCGTCGCCGGCCGACTTCGAGAAAGCGTTCCGGCCTCATATCGAACAGGGCTGCGATATCGTCTACATCGGGCTTTCTTCCGAAATTTCGTCGACTTATCAGAATGCCGTGTTAACGTCCGATCTCTTTCCGGAAGGGCGGGTAACCGTCATCGATTCCCGCAACCTCGCTACCGGCATCGGCATTCTGATCTGCAAAGCCGTGGAAGCGGCCAAACAGGGACGCAGTGCGGCGGAGATCGAAGCCCTGGTTAAATCGTTCATTCCGAAAGTGAGTACCGAATTCATTATCGATACGCTGGATTATTTGCATAAAGGCGGCCGTTGTACGAGTGTACAGGCTTTTTTCGGGAGCCTGCTGAAAATCCGCCCGGTGGTGCAGGTCAAGGACGGTTCCATGATTCTAACTTCCAAAGTGCGTGGTAAGAGGGAGAAAGCCCTGGAACAGCTGGTGGACAACGCGCTGGCTTTCAAGCACGAGATGGACCCGGATGTCCTGTTTGTCACGCATTCCATGGCGCAGGAGGAAGCGGAGCTTGTACGTGCCCGTCTTCTGCAGGAAACGGGTGTCAATCGGGTTGAGATTACGGAAACCGGATGCGTGATTTCCAGCCATTGCGGTCCTCAGACAGTGGGCATCGTATTTATTAAATCGTAGAAATGAGGGTACTTCTTGACGATCAAGATTATTACGGACGGAACTGCCGATTTGCCTCAGGAGCTGGCCCGGGAACTAGACATCACAGTCGTTCCCCTGATCGTCCGTTTCGGCGACAAGGAAATGACTTCAGACATGAGCAGAACATTATTCTATGACCTGATGAGGCAGGAGCCTGCGCTTCCTCAGACGGCGAGTCCCGCCCCGCATACTTTTATGGAAGAGTACCGCAAGGCTTCACAAAGTGACATTCTGGTAGTCTCTGTTTCGTCTAATCTTAGCAGTACCTATCATCATGCCCTTATGGCGAGGGAACAACTTATGGAGGACGGCTATTCCGGCCGGATTGAGGTGCTGGATTCCCGCACGGCTTCTCTTGGACAAGGTCTTCTTGCCGTAAAAGCGGCCAAGCTTGCGAAAGAAGGCATGCCGTTCGAAGAGCTGACAGCCAGGATGAAGGAAGAAGTCAAAAGCCATCATACGTATTTTTTCCTGGATACGCTTGAAAATGTCATAAAAGGAGGCCGCCTCGACCGCGTTCGCGGTGCGGTGGCTTCGGTGCTGAACATCAAGCAGATCATGAAAGCGAGCGAAGAAGGCACCTTGGAGCCTTTCGAGAAAGTGCGCGGCACCCAGAATGCGATCAAGCGTCTGATCGAACGGGTGAGCGAGAAGGTGAGCGAAACCCGGCACGATCTGGAGCGGTGCATTCTCGGCATTGCGCACAGCAACTGCGAGGACCGCGCCCGGGACGTGAGAGATCAGCTGCTCCGGCTGTTCCCGTTCGGGCAGGTCGTGATCACGGAGATGGGGCCGGTTATCGGCACCTACGCGGGAGAGGGCGGCATTCTTATCAGCTGCTGACAGCTGACGGGAAGAGGATGTTTATCCGCCCTGCGGACCCTGAATGTGTCCGATTCTCCACCTGTGCACGGAAATGAAAAAAAGGCTGTCTACCGGTCCGTAGGACCGGTAGACAGCCTTTTTTTGTCCGCATGACCGGACGTGCCGGCGCAATAGCTCGCCTTCGCCAGTTTGCACGCGAAGGCCACGTCGGCGCCGCAGCGCCGGTCGACGTCACCGTGTAAGACGTCGACCTCGACCTCGACCTCGACCTCGACCTCGACGAGCGTACCTTCCTCAAGAACCCGCGTCGTCTTCCGCGGGAAGCTCCCGCGTCACAATCTCGGGATCGTCGACGTTGACGAGCGGTGAAGGCTCCCCGTCGTAGAGCACCCACAAATCGTGCAGGGCGCGGGTACAGCCCACATAGAGCAGCTTGGCGTCCTGAGCGTCGGCGCCGTAGCGGAGCGGGTCCGCATCCGTCAGAATGGCGGCGTCGAACTCAAGCCCTTTCGTCAGGTAGACGGGCACGACCGAGATCCCGCCGGCGTACTGCTTCTGATCCGCCGTGATTCTGCTGGCCGCAAGGCCCAGCTCTCCAAGCTGCGCGTGCAGCCGCACGGCGTCTTCCTCGGTGCGCGTAATCACGGCCACCGTGTCGTAGTTCCGGCGGAGAAGCCGCTCAACCGCGTCGCGGAGGAAGAGGCTCTCCCGCTCCTTCTCTACCCGGAGCACCTTGACCCGTTCGCCGGACCGGAATACGGGAACGGCCAGAAGGCCGGCTCCGACTCCGGTGGAGAGGACGTGGTTCGCGAAACGGATAATTTCCATCGTGGAGCGGTAGCTCCGCTCCAGTTCGAAATAAGCGGTTTCGCCTTCTCCGAAGAGCGACGTGAGCTCGGCCCAGTCCTGCGTTCCCCGATAGGCGTGAATTCCCTGGGACAGGTCGCCCAGAATCGTGAAGGAATGCTGCCGGGTGTACTGGTCGAGCACGGCAATCTGGAACGGCGAAGCGTCCTGCGCTTCGTCGATGACCACGTGGTCGAACCGTTCCGGGCCTTCGATGCCGTGCAGGGAGGCATGGATAAAGACGAGCGCCGGGAGATCCTCGTGGCGCACCTTCTTGCGGCGGAAGGAGGCCAGCGTATCCTTCGCTATGGCTTCTGGAATCCGGGAGCGCAGTTCTTCCGTCATCCAGACGGCCCCGGCTTTGGGATCGAACACGGCTTTATAGAACGACAGCGCATCGAGCTCCGGCCAGCCTTTCAAGAATGCTTTCAGCCGCTGGGTCGATTTGGTTTTCCGTTCTTTTTTCTGCTTGGCGTCCCAGACTTTGTCCAGTTCCATCGTTATCCAGCGTTTGATCCGGGCGACGACCCGCTCTCTGCGCTTGGCGGGAGGAAGATGTTTGTATTCTTCGTTGTACCAGACGCCGATCGTTTCGGCCGGGAGCGTTTTTCCGTCCCAAGGGTGAAAAGGTTCCTGCGGCAGACAGGTCCGCGCGTAGCCGTCAAAGCAGCTTTCCAGGAAGTCCCTGAAGGCGACGGAGCCTTTCCAGCGGCCGGAAACTTCATCGTTCAGCGGCGGACGCTTGGAACCGAGGGCAAACCAGACGGCGCTTTCGTCTGCCGGATTCTCCAGCGCGAAGGAAAGTCCGGTCAGCTCTATAGCCCAATCCGCAAACGTGCTCTGACGGATATGTCCAACGCCGAGCTCCGGGAGAACCCCGGATATATAATCGAGAAACATGGAGTTCGGTGCGAAAATGATCATATTTTCCGCTTTAACCTGGTCACGGTATTGATAGAGCAGAAAAGCGAGACGATGGAGAGCGACAGTCGTCTTACCGCTTCCGGCGACGCCCTGAATAATAAGGGCGGCGTTTTTGGCCGAACGGATAATTTTATCCTGCTCCGCCTGGATCGTGGAGACGATATCGCGCAGTTTATTGTCTTTGTTCTCGCCGAGCCGGTACAGCAAAAACTCGTCTCCGCCCGCTCCGGACAGAAGATCGCTGTCCCGCTCGTACGTATCGACGACCCGTTGGAGAATCTGCTTGCGGATGACCAGGTTTCTTTTTAAATACACCAAGCCTTCGATGAGGCCGTCGGGAGATTCGTACGACGCTTTCTCGTCCCCGCCCGTGTAGGAATAAAACATGCTGGCCACCGGCGCCCGCCAGTCAATGACGTGAGGCTCTCCGCCGTTCTCGTCGTCGACGCCGAATTTGCCGATGTAGAGAGCGGACTTACCGGCAGCGTTTTCAGGCTGAAAGTCGAGACGGCCGAAATAAGGTTCGTCCGATGCCAAGGCAAGCGACTGCCGGCCGCTTTCGCGTACGGCTTCCAGTGCCTGTTCGGTGAAATCCGGTCCCCGGTACACGGGAACGGCCTGCAGCTCCGCCAGTCTTCGGTTGACGTCCGCCAGGATGGCATCCAGCCGGTTTTGTTCCTCTTGATAGGCACTTTGATTCTTATCCAAGATCAGTTACCCCCTAAGATCAGATTTTGAACATGAAGAAACAATATATCATATCCGGCAAACAATGGCAACAACGCCGGGCATGGCGGACAGGGCCCTGCACAGCATAAACTGAAGGCACATACAGAAGGTCTGCCGGAGGCGGCAAGCCCGAGTTTCTGGCAGGATCATCCTTGTGATATAATGACTGCATATTTTGCGAGAACCGCATCATCTAAGATGAAGCTTAAGTTCTCCTAACCGAACCTGGAGTGAGCAGCCATGAAAAAAGGAAAAGAACAACAAGCCGTCATGACCGGTCTTCTTATTGCGGACAAGCAGGGGACGTTTATTACGCGCCATCTCGATTGGGTGGAAATGCAGTTCGGGGGATTGGTCGGAGACCGGCATTTCGGAGTGACCAGCAAGGCCGACGTCCGCCAGCCGATGTATCCGCGGGGAACCGAGATCATGAACCGGCGTCAGGTCAGCATCGTGTCCGAGGAGGAATGCGAAGAGATTGCGGCCGCTCTCGGCATTGAACGCGTCGCGCCGGAGTGGCTGGGAGCGAACATGGCGCTCAAGGGGCTGGAACGTCTGACCGCACTGCCGCGGGGAGCGAGAATTTTGTTTCCGAGCGGAGCGGGGCTCGTGTGCGAGGGAGAGAACGAACCGTGCGTCCATCCGGGCAAGGTGATCGCCGAGCAGACGGGGAATCCCAGGCTTGCGGGCAAGTTCGTAAAAGCGGCCTGGAACCGCAGAGGAATCGTGGCTTCGGTCGAGAGACCCGGCATCGTATCCGCGGGGGACGAGGTAAGGATTCTTTTTCCGGACGAATTGTAAGCTGATACTTGCCGTTTGAAAGGAGTTTTGCAGCATGAAAATAGGAGTATTGTCCGATACGCATATGAGACCCGCGGCAGGCAAGCTGCCCGATGCCGTTCTGAAAGGTCTGGAGGGGGTCGACCTCATTCTGCATGCCGGAGACTGGACCAGCCCGGAAATTATCGAGTGGGTGGAGAGGATTGCGCCCGTGGAATCCGTCGCGGGGAACAATGACGGCCCGGACATTGTAAAGAGATTCGGATACAGCAAGCTGATCGAGGCCGGCGGGCTCACCATCGGGCTTGTCCACGGGGATCGCGGCCGGGGAAGATCGACGGAGCAGCGCGCCTTGCTCACTTTCCAGGACGACAATCCGGATGTGATCGTGTTCGGCCATTCGCATATTCCGTATTCGGAACGGGTCGACGGCCTGCTTCTTTTTAACCCCGGCTCGCCTTGGGATAAGCGCTGGCAGCCCCGGTTTTCGTTCGGGTTGATCGAGACGGACGGGGAAAGAAGCGAAGCGAGGCATATTTTCTTCGATTCCCGGGAATAGCCGGGCAGAGACTGTGAAAGACGGCAGAGAGCATGACAAACGATAGGAAATAAGGACGGCTGCGGAAGATGCGGCTGTCTTTTTTTTTTTTTTGAAGAGGCGGTTATTCTTTAGGACGAATGGCGGCGGGGAGAATACCGGGTGCCGGCTGTCTTTTCAATGGTTAGCCCAGTTCATGTCGTATTTGTTTTTTCCATCTTATGATGTTTGCGATTGCCTGTTGTTCGCCGCCGAGATAAATATCTTCAATTGTCATGGACCAGGATGCGAGCTTGCGTTGTCTGTCTTTATTCGGAAGAGGGTTTGTCAGTTTATCTACGTTCTTCATTAACTCCCGATTTTTCTTAAGAATATATGCAGTGTCCCAATCGTGATCATAAGCGTCAATAAATAAACGGACCAGCTGCCGGTAACCTTCTTCCGTATAATTGGAAGGATGCTGGATCATGTAACATGAAACAAGCCAAAAATGTAAATCATATAATTTCGGGTCATTATGCTCCCAAACTAGAGGGAAACCGAACAATTCGTAGCAGGAAAACCCGTCTATCCCCGCAGCTCCGCATTCCATACATCTTCCGGACTCCATAACTGTGCTGTTATCAACCACTTTGAAATAACCTCCCATCAAAACTCTTCTGTTTACAAGTTAGCATGAAAAAGATGACTTATCATAGACTGCGGGCAGCCTTAACCCATTTAGCTGCGTTATAACCTTCTTACTACATATACTCTCTTTTGACAAATATCAATATAAAGATGAAACGGAGTATGGCGAAAAATGGAGAATGTTTGAAGGAGCGCGGGTGCTTAAAATTGATAAAACGTTTAATCGTTGATCTATCAAAACGTTCAGGAGTACAATCATCTCGTAAGAAGGAATGAGAAGGCGTAAGAAAGACGAACAAAGAAGATAGGATCATTTAGGTGTAAAACGATTAATCAAATTTCTGACCAATCGGCCGATTTGGGGGAACGATGAACAAAATAACGATTAAAGACATAGCGGCCGAGGCCGGCGTATCCATCGCGACCGTATCGAACGTGATGAACGGTACCGGAAGAGTCTCCGGTGAAACCGCCAAGAGAGTGCTCCGGGTCATCGACCGGCACGATTATGCGCCCAGCACGGCGGCTCGTTTTTTGAAAGAAAGGCGCTCCCAGCTCATCGGGATTTTGGTCCCGACCGGCGATAGGGGACGGCTTGAGGACAACCCGTTTTACTGGCAGCTCGTCATGGCCGTCGAAGCGGAAGCGAGGGAAGAGCGTCTGCATGTGATCGTGTCGGGAGTGACGGAAGAGGACCCGCTCACGTTTGTGCAGGAGCGGCAGCTCGACGGCATTATCGCCATCGGGATAACCGGCGATTCCCCGCTGCTGGGGCGCATCGCCCAGCTCGACGTTCCGTGCGTGTATCTGGACTGCTACCTCGCCGGAGGGGAGAACCTCCAGGTCGTCAATATGAACGACCGGATGGGCGGTTACCTCGGGACGAAGCACCTACTGTCGCTCGGGCATGAGCGGATTGCCGTCATCGCGGGCGACATCGTCACTTCGGGCGCCTATGAAGAACGCTGGCTCGGCTATACCCGGGCGCTGGAGGAGAGCGGGATCGAAGCGGACCGCGCTCTGCTCGTGGAGACGCCGGTCTCTCTGCTCGGCGGCTATCACAGCGCCCAGCAGGTTTACATGCTCAGCCCGAAGGTCACCGCCGTTTTCGCTTTTTCCGATGTGGCGGCAATCGGGCTGATGAAAGGGCTTCAGGAGCTCGGCGTACGAATTCCCGACGATCTCTCCGTCATGGGATATGACGATATCGACTACGCGGGGTTTATGACGCCCTCCCTGACCACGATCCGGCAGGATATCGGCACCAAGGGGAAGACGGCGATACGCCGCATTCTCAGCATGATCCGCGGAAGCGTTCCGGCGGAACATTCGGTTACGCTGCCCGTCGAACTTAAACGCCGCCAGAGCACCGCCCGGCGGTTCCAATCCAACTCCATTCAGAAAGAGGAATAGGCCATGCAAACGAGCGAAACCATACATCCCGACAAATCCATCGATACGGTGCTGGAAGTGGCCCCCAAAGCGCCCGGACGCGCCGTACGCGTAACGGAGCACGACGATTCTTATGTGATTCACGGACAGCATGCCAATCTGCTGCTGACTTTTTTGGAATGCGGGCTGTTCCGGATCAAATTGTTTCACGGGAATAAGCCGGAGTTCAAGCCCGCGACCGTCGCTGTACTGTCGGAATCGTTTCAACCGGTTAAAGCCGACCGTACGGAAAGCCCGGAAGCGTTCGAATTCCGCACTTCCGCGCTGCGCCTGATCGTCGAGAAAGAAACATTCGCTTTGACGGTTCAAACGCCGGAAGGCGAGCTTCTGATGAAGCAGCCCACGATTTCGTGGACGACACGCGGTTCGCTGAGCGGCTCCTATGTGATGGGGACGGACTCTCATTTTTACGGCCTCGGGGAGAAAACGAGCTTCCTGGACAAGCGGGGAGAGCGCTACGCGATGTGGAACTCCGACGTGTTCGCGCCGCATGTGCCGGAAATCGAAGCGCTGTACGAATCGATCCCTCTGCTCATTCACATGCATCAAACCGGAACTTACGGATTGTTTCTCGACAATCCCGGCCGCACCGATTTCGATATGCGCACGCATCCCGATCTTTTTACGATTCAATGCACGACCGGGGAGTATGACCTGTACTTCATTTTCGGTCCGCAGCCCAAAGACGTCGTCGGCCGTTACACAAAGCTGACGGGGCGCATCTCTATGCCGCCGAAATGGTCCCTTGGCTACCACCAGTCCCGTTACAGCTATATGAACCAGCAGGAAGTGCTGGAGCTGGCACGAACGTTCCGCGAGAGAAACATCCCTTGCGACGTCATTCATCTCGATATCCATTACATGGATCAGTACCGCGTCTTTACGTTCGATAAGGACCGTTTCCCGGACCCGGAGGGAATGATGGCGGAGCTGAAAAAGCTCGGCATGCGCATCGTGCCGATTGTCGATCCCGGCGTCAAAAAAGATCCCAAATACCCGATTTACCGGGAAGGGATCGAGAACGGCTATTTCTGCAAAAAGCTGGAAGGTGAGCTGTTTATCGGAGACGTGTGGCCCGGTAAAAGCGCGTTCCCCGATTTCACGGAAGATGCCGTGGGCAAATGGTGGGGAGAGAAGCACAAATTCTACGTGGACCTCGGCATCACGGGAATCTGGAACGATATGAACGAACCGGCTGTGTTCAACGAATCCAAAACGATGGATCTCGACGTCATCCATGGCAATAACGGCGACAGCAAAACGCACGAAGAGCTGCATAACTTGTACGGCATGATGATGTCCAAAGCGACATTCGAAAGCCTCCGGGAGCAGTTGGGCGGCGAGCGGCCGTTCGTTCTGACCCGCGCGGGCTACAGCGGCGTGCAGCGTTATGCCGCCGTATGGACGGGCGACAACCGCAGCTTCTGGGAGCATATGGCGATGGCGATTCCGATGGTGCTGAACCTGGGGTTGTCCGGAATTCCGTTCACGGGCCCCGATATCGGCGGCTTCGCGCATCACTCCACGGGACAACTGCTTGCCCGCTGGACGCAAATGGGGGCGCTGTTTCCTTTCTGCCGCAACCACAGCGTGATCGACTCCGTCCGCCAGGAGCCGTGGTCGTTCGGCGAAGAGACCGAGGCAATTTGCCGCACCTATATCGAGCTGCGCTACCGCTGGATGCCGGTCTTGTACACGCTGTTCCACGAAGCATCCCGGACCGGGATGCCGATTCTGCGGCCGCTTGTGCTGGAATATCCGCACGATCCGCAGGTGACGAACCTCAGCGACCAGTTCCTGCTCGGCAGCAGCGTTCTCGTCGCCCCGGTCTACCGTCCCGATACGGAGCACCGCGCCGTCTATATCCCGGAAGGCGAGTGGATCGACTACTGGAGCGGGGAGAAGCATGCGGGACCGAGGCATATTCTCGCCCGCGCGCCGCTTCACATTATGCCGATGTATATCAAAGCGGGAGCCATTCTTGCGGAAGAGCCGCTAAAGCAGCATGCGGATGAGAGCGTGGCATCGTCTCTGACGTGGAACATTTATGCTTCCGGCGGCAGCTCCGAAGGAACCGTGTACGAAGACGACGGGATCACTTACGGGTACGAGCAGGGAGCGTACAATGTGATCCGCATGTCCACGGAAGCGGCGGACGGAGGCATGAAGCTGGCCTGGGCATACGAGCACACCGGGTTGCCCAACGGGGACCGCAGCTTCCTGATCCGCATCAAACATGCGGGATTCGTTCCTGCGGCGATCGAAGGCCTCCGCCGTCTGGAAGCCGGCGTGATCGCCCGGGAGCAGTCGGCAGCCGGCTGGGCCTACGACGAAGCGGCCGGAGAGATCCTGGTCCGGACGGCGGACACCCCGCAGCAAATTCTACACATCCGCGCCTGATCGTTCGGCGCGCGGTCAGACCGCTTCCGGCGGTGCGAAAGCTCCGGCCCCTTACAGGGGTCGGAGCTTTTTGGCGTGCCCGGGTGTACGGCCGCTGTGTCACGAATAAGCTGGACGGGGCGGCGAGCAGCCCGGAAGAGCCCGGAAGCTGCGCACAAAACAATGGAGGATAAGCTCCAATCCGCTCGCTTCTGTCCGATTCGTTCGAATAGTCCGGGACAGTCCCGGACAGTTCTTCTGCTGTTTGCTCCGCCCCGTCACCGCTATTTCAGCTTGGTGATGACAAAGCCGCCGACTACGATACCGAGGCCAACCCAGGTTTTCCAGTTCGGAATCTCCTTCAGGAAGATGTACCCCATCAGCACGCAGATAAAAATCTCGATTCCTTTGGATATGCCTAAGGATAAGGTCAAGCTACCCGTCGTCTTGTAGCAGAACTTCACGCCGTATCCGATCATAACGTTGGCCGCAAACACCAGCGGGATCATTTTGCACTGAAACCACAAGGTTTGCCAGAGCGAAGGATCGATGTGTTTGCTCTGGTACGAGAAGATACTGTTGATCGTCAGAAGTCCAGCCAGAAGCAGGGCGATTCCGTATACCATAAACATGCGCAGGTCTCCTTTGTCTGTTTCTTCTCCTTTAATGTTTCCGGCGCGCAACAAATTAACCGCTGGAAAACTTATTTGTTCCGGGCGAAATAAACAATTCACACAATGTTAACGAGAATAGCCCTGTTGAGTCATATTAAAAAGAGCAGCCGCGTGTAAGAATAATGGAAGCGAAAGGAAAGGAGGCCTTGCCTTGCTAAAACCGATCAGCCGATTCCTGCTGGCCGTTCTTCTGGTGTTTGCGGTCACGGCTTGCTCGTCCGAGCTTAAGGGACAGGACCCGGCCAAAGTCAAAGTCGATCTTGTCACCGAGCCTTCACCGGTCAAAACAGGCGAGAAAGCGGTGGTCACCGCGAAGATTACCGGATTAACCACACAAGAGGGGGCGAGAGTCCAGCTCGACGTCCGCCTGGCGGACAACAGCGGGCTTCCGGAACTGCTGGATGCGAAATCAAGCGGGGACGGAAATTACTCGATAGAGAAAACGTTCGACCAGCCCGGCAAATATGCCATTTACGTGCATCTTTACCAGGGAGTGCTGCACATCACCAAGAAAAAGGTGCTGGACGTTTCATGAAGCTCCGTCTGATTCCCCTGTGGCTGTGCGTCTGTGCCGCGGCGGCGGCTGGGTTATGGCTGCCTCACCAGCGGGCGGAAGCGGCTCCGCCGGACGCGGGTCCGGCCCGGCCCGCCGAGCTGCAGCAGCTCATCGACCGTACGCCGTCCGGCGGTCTGCTCCGGCTCCCGGCAGGCTCCTACGAGGGCCCGGCCGTTATTACCCGCCCCATCGTGATCGAGGGGCAGAGCGGTGCCGTCGTCAGGAACAAGGAAGGCAGCGGAAAGCCCGCTATTACCGTCGGGGCAGACGATGTTACCCTGAAAAGCCTGCAGATCGAGCAGGACGGGAAAGGGGCTTCTTCAGACACGTCCGCGGTACTGGTCCAGGGAAGCGGGGTTTGGCTTCATTCGCTGGATATCCGCACGGATGCGTTCGGCATTCTGCTGCGGGATACGGGGCATAACCGGATCGAGAATAATTCCGTCGTCCGGACCGGAAGCGAAGCGGCCAAGCTGTCCGAAAGACGCAACGGCATCGATCTTTTCAACGCGCACGATAACGTGATCTCGGGCAACCGGGTAAGCTCCATGAACGACGGCATTTATCTGGAAAGCAGCCACCGGAACAAGGTGGAAGCCAATTCCGTCGAACATTCCCGGTACGGGATTCACTGCATGTACACGAAGGGGACGTTCGTCCGGGGCAACACAGGCATGTACAACATCACGGGCGCCATGATCATGGGCGTCAAAGAAGCCGAGGTAACGGGCAATTCCTTTACGAAACAGAGCGAGAGCGTGAACTCTCAGGGATTGCTGTTCTTCGACGTACATAACTCGAAAGTAACCGGCAACAAAGTGGAGGGCAACCGGGTCGGCCTTTATGTCGAGCAATCGGGCTCCAACGAGTTCACTAACAACGACGTGCTGCAAAATTTCGTTGGCGTCCAGTTTCTGGAATCGGAAAATAACCGCTTCACCGGCAACCGTTTTATCGGCAACGTAATCGAGGCGGAAGCGAATGAGAGCGAGAGCAACGCATTCAGCGGCAACTTCTGGGAGGCGTTCCGCGGTCTGGACAGCGACGGGGACGGGAGCAGCGAGCTGTCGTATGCGCTGAATCCTTTTTTTCAAAGATTGACGGGGGCGGTTCCCGCTTACCAGCTGTTTTTTCAGTCGCCGGGGATGCAGTTTCTCGAAGGGATGTACGCCTCCGACCGTGAAGGCTGGACCAAGGATGAAGCGCCTTTGATGAAGCCCGGAACGGGGCCGGAACAAAAGCCGTTAAGCGGAGCGGCGGGGAATACGACGCTAGTATTCGGGCTCCTGCTGCTGCTGGCGTCCGTCAGTACAATTTATTATGTGGGGGTAAGAAGAGGATGAAAAAAACAGGGTTGTTTTTGCTGAGTGTACTGCTGATTATGACAATTTTGTCCGCTTGCGGGAAAGCGAAGGATCAGGCGGAGCCCATCAACGAAGAAACGGATAAATGCGCGATCTGCAACATGCAGATCAAAGACGACGCGTTTGCCGTCCAGCTCAAAACGAAAGACGGAAAAACGTACAAATTCGACGATCTCGGCTGCATGAACGAGTGGAAAGGAAAAAATGCGGCGGACTCCATCCAAGTCCAGTTTGTCCGGGATTATAACAACAAAGAATGGATCAAGTATGAGGATGCGACTTACGTGTACGATCCTTCCTTCAAATCGCCGATGGCTTACGGCATCTATTCGTTTAAGGATAAAGCGGAAGCCCAGAAGTTCACGGACAGCCAGAAAAAAGGCAAAGTGATGACGGCTGCGGATCTCGGCAAGCACACGTGGGAGCAGAATAAAAGCATGATGAACATGGGCGGAAGCCACGACCACAGCGTCACGCCGGAAGCCGGCGGAGATAAGGACGCTCACGGCGGTAACGCCGGCGATAAGGGAACGCACGGCAAATGAACGTGCTGACGATCGCGCTGCGAGAAGTGAAAGTCGGGTTTAGAAACCCGTGGGCCTATTCGTTTATGGCCCTCTTTTCTTTATTCAGCCTGTCCCTGCTTCTCATTAACGCTCAAAGCTTCATAGAGGGCTATTCAAGCTCTACCTCTTCCATGCTTAATCTGATCTTATATCTACTTCCGCTGATGACGCTTCTGCTGGGCTCGTTTTCGTTAACGGCGGAGAAGGAAGAAGGAAGCTGGCAGCTTCTTTCAACGTATCCGCTCGCTACCTTTGCGTTTATTGCCGGGAAATATACCGGTTTGACCGTGGTTATGCTGAGCATCGTCGCCTTCGGATACGGCCTGACGGGCGTAGTCGGGGCGTTGACCGGAAGGGGACTGCAGCCGGCTACGCTCGGGTTGTTTTTTGCCTTCTCCACGGGGCTCGTTCTGCTGTTTCTTGCGATTGCGCTCGTGCTGGGCACGTTTGCCAAGAACCGCTGGCAGGCGCTGACCGCAGGTGTGGCGGTGTGGTTTTTCGCGGTGATCGGCTGGCCGACGCTGCTCATTGCCGTTCTCGGCCAGCTTCCTTACGTCTGGATCAAAAGCGCGCTTGTGGCGCTCACATTCCTGAACCCGGCGGAGCTTGTCCGGCTGTTCGTCGTCGTGAAGCTCGGAGGCGGTGCGGCGCTGGGGCCTGAATATTACGAGTGGGTCCGCTGGATCGGCCGTCCGGAAGGAACCCTGGTATTTATGGGTTTGTGCCTGGTCTGGATCGCCGTATGCGCAGGTTTGGCCAACTGGATCTGGGAAAGGGGGCGTTCCCGTGGCTGAGAATGTCCTGCAAGTGTCTGACTTGCATAAAAAAATCGGCAAGCAGCCGATTATTCACTCGGTCAACCTTCGGATAAGCAGGGGACAGGTGCTGACCCTCTGCGGCGGGAACGGAGCCGGGAAAAGCACCATTCTGCGTATGATAGCAGGTATTACGCAGCCCACTTCGGGGGTTATCGAGGTAAACGGCCGGAAGTGGAAAGAAAACCGCACCGCGTATGCGCAGCAGATCGGATACATGCCGGATGATTATTTGTTCGGCCAAGGGTTGTCGGCGGAGGAAACGCTTTTGTTCTGGGCTTCGCTGCGCAAGGTTTCCAAAGCGAGAGTGCTGGAAACCCTGGAGCTGGTCGGACTGGCCGACGTGAGGCGGAAGCCGGTCAGCTCCTTCTCCAAAGGCATGCGGCAGCGGCTGCTGTTTGCCCAGGCGCTGCTGGCCAAGCCGGCGCTGCTCATCATGGACGAACCGACCAACGGACTTGATCCTTACTGGATGGATTCGTTCGTCGAGCTTGTCCGCTACGCGAAGCGGGAAGGTCATGCCGTTCTGTTCTCCACGCACCAGCTCGGCGTGGCGGAGTCGGCCGCCGATCATGTCGTGTTCCTGAAAGAAGGGCGCATAGCCGAGGAAGGAACGGCCGAGTCTTTCCGGGAAGCCTATGGTCCCGGGGGGCTGCAGGCGGCCTTCTCCAAGCTGTTCGGCTATCGTACCGGCGGAGACGGCGGGATTTAGAGGGAGGCGGGAAATTTGATACATAAGCTGCGGCGAGGAGCCGTCCTGCTTATCGCAGGACTGATCGCGGCCGCTCTGGCGTACACCCTGCTCCATGCGGATTCGAAGGAATCGGCCGTGGCGGTCCGGACCGGTGCGATGGCGCCGGATTTTACCGTTACCGGATTGGACGGCCGTTCCGCCGCGCTTTCCGACTACCGGGGGAAGGGCGTGCTGCTTAATTTCTGGGCCTCCTGGTGCGGCCCTTGTACGCATGAGATGCCCCGTATGAATGAAGCTTACCTCGAAGGAATTCCGGACGTGGAAATTGTCGCCGTCAACGTAGGCGAATCGAGAGGAACGGCGAACGAATTCGCCATGCGGAAGCACCTGGCATTCCCCGTCCTGCTCGATCCGAGCGGCGAGGCCGCCCGAAAATACCGGGTCGTCGGCCTTCCGGCCACGTTCCTGATTGATCCCGACGGCAAAATCGCGGCGATTCGTCCGGGTGAGCTGACCAGCGCTTCGGAAGTGAAGAAGCTGCTGCAAAGCCTGAGCAGATGAATGAAGGCTGGCTTCGGGTTAAGCCGGAAGCCGTCCGTTTCTTTTCACTGCCGCCGCTTAAAAAAACTCCGGACCGCCGAAGGTCCGGAGTTTTTCGTTCTTTCGCGGTAAACGCCCGTTAATGACGACCGGCCGGCGAGATATCAACCTCCGCAGGCGGGATGCCGATGCTTTCGCCTTCACTGAGGGTTAATTATCACCCACAGATCGTGTATGATCATATGCGAGAAAATACCGGGATTTCAGTTTTGAACCGGATTACATCAAGAGGGAGGGAGACTGGGAAGTTTTGAGCAACATCGGAAACATAGGGTTGTTCAAGACGATCGAATTATCTGACCGGAACTAGAGACTTAGGCTACTTATAGTTCTAGTTAGTAATGAAGATCTACTTAATGAAATTTATGTAATTGTTAGCAACCAACTTTTGAGCTTGATTAATCGCATTCTTAATTGCGGTTGAGTTTGAGGACCCATGGCTCTTGATACATACACCCTTAATCCCTAAGAGTGGAGCACCACCAAACTCTCTATAGTCCATTTTTTTCTTGAAACTTCTGAGCGTAGGTAACAAAGCTAACGTGGCTACTTTTGTTATCAAATTCTTATTAACTTGCTTTTTGAATAATGAGAAGAACGTTTCAATAACACCCTCGAAAGATTTCAAAAGTATATTTCCGCTAAAGGCATCACAAATTATTACGTCACAATGTCCTTTTAAAACATCTCTTGCTTCAACGTTGCCAACAAAATTTAGCTCTTCTTTAAGTAACATGTTATATGTCGTCCTAACCAACTCATTCCCTTTGCCTTTTTCTGTCCCAACATTAAGAAGGCCTATCCTTGGATTCGTTACTCCTTTCATTTTGTTAACATATATACTTCCCATTTTTGCGTATTGAATAAGATTTTCAGGTTTGGCGTCAATATTTGCTCCTAGATCTAATACGAGAACATCATTTCCGTCATAAGTGGGTATTAACTGAGCAAGTGCCGGACGTTCAAATCCTTGTACTCTACCTATAATAAGTATTCCCATCGCAACTAAAGCGCCTGTATTGCCTGCGGAAACCATAGCATCAGCTTTTCCTTCCCGAATTAGTTTCCCGGCAATAACTAACGAAGAATTTTTTTTTCGTCTCACTGAACTAACAGGATCATCATGTGCTGTAATTATTTCAGAAGTATGAAGCAATTGGATATTGGGGAGATTCTCTTTCAAAAAAGGCTTGGCGTGAGTTTCATCACCAACTAATATCAGTTTCACATTTTCTAGTTCTTTAGCCGCCAAAATTGCTCCTTCAATGTTCATTTTAGGGGCAAAGTCCCCTCCCATTATATCAATGGCAATTCGCAAGAAGATTCCTCCTAATAGTATAAATTTCTCGCTTTTTATTACTTATTGAAAAACAAAAAAATGAGAACAATAAAAAGTTTATTCGTCTTCACGAGAATGGAATTGCTTACAAAGTAGACGAATCACCGATAACAATTGCTCCTATATCTGTGACTTGCAAGATTGTTTTTTGATAAGCGAAAAAGCTAATTAACTTACACAAAAATATCTTTTACAGGTTTGTATTTCCAAATTTTCTATAAAATTAAACTTTCTGTTGGATTATATCATACCCGGAGGGCTGCTTCAAAGCCCTTAATTGCTAAGGAAGTTCCTTACGTAGTTAGGTAAGGAATGGATATCACGTATTTCCAAACGTAACAAGGCCGGATATGCGTGTGTTCAATCTTGAACCGGAATTTTCTGGAGTATCGACGATTGGCCAATCGATCAATGTCTGGGGATTGTGTTCGTATAGGATACTATGAAAGGAGTATTAATGAGACATTAGCAAGGATTATTTAAAGCGATCATCTTTTGTATATAATATCTGGACTCCAACGTCTAGAATGCTTATATTATCTAAAAATTTAAACTCGACTTTCGCTCTATTCTTATGTTTATCAACTCTCTTGATAATCCCCTCGAAGTTTTTTAAAGGACCAGAAAGTACAGTAACACTTGAATTTTCTATAAATAATTCTGAATAATCAAGAATCCCTTCTTCGCCAATTATATTAATTAAAAATTGCATTTCTTTGGAATTAATTTTCTTGAAGCAATCAGATTCATCAAAATCTTCGTCTAACGTATAGCAATACTTTGGAGAATTATAATTTAAAAGTCTAATTAATGTTGGTATTTCTTTTAATTTGTAATATATTTTATAATCCAATTTTAATTCAATTAATACATAGCCGGGAAACATTATTTTGAAACAATGGTATGTAACTCCTTGTTTTTTTTCAGGTACTTTTCTTTTTGGAACAATGCATCGAATGTTACTTTTCGAAAATATTTTATTAATATAATCTTTTGTGATCTCCTCTTTACCCGTCTCAACAAAAAGAGCATACCAATCCATAAATATCTCCTTATTAGTGTATATTATTGAATCCAGATTATATTCATGTTTTCTAAAAAGAGGACTTTCTAGTAATGGAATTATATGTAGAAAACGCTTTCTTTGCAATGAAAAAAATACCAAAAGTACTAATGGATTTACAAATTAATTACTGAAAATAGTGAGGATTCATAATATTGACATTAGCGAATATAATAGTTTATACTATAAAAAAAGCCTAGTTATTCTGGCAAAGTTTCGGCATGTCAGGTTAGCGAAGCGGTCAGGTTAGAATACAAATACACCTTGATAAAGAGTGTATTAATTTGGCGTGCCTATAATTGTGATTGACTGTATATTATGTGTAGCTTACTAGTTTAGTGTGCTTGCTTCCTTTTCTTAATTAAAAGCTGCGATTTTTAATTATCCATGGTGGTGATATCTTGGATGTATTGCTCAATCATGATCACAAAAATTTGGAATACGCTCGAGCGTATTCAGGGCCTTTTATACTGAAATCATCTGATGAAAAATATCGCTGTTCATTTGGAATTTGTAAAATAAAAAATGGTCATGTAGAAGAAATGATAAAACGGCATTTTCACAAGAGTGAACAAGATAAATTCAATGAAATTAAATACGAAAGAAGAATGAATAGTTATGTTGTGGGAAGATATGCAGGGAAATTGGCTGTTTCAGATTTTTCAGCAGAAAACGATATTAGAACAATAGCTATTCATAATGGGATTTTTAATCAACCGTATATTATTAGCGATTCCATTAGAAATGTTCAAATTAGTATAAGTCATTGTAATGATTTAGGTGTAGCGATAGCTTTTACTGATGGGCTGCTAATGGGGATAGACATAGAGAAAATAGATCCATCCAAGTTTAGGTTTCTTAAGAGCAGTCTTACGCCTAAGGAAATGGATATATTGAAGAAGTTTAATTGTGGCGAAGATATATTGTTTATGTTTTGGACCATAAAAGAATCTCTATCAAAAGTTCTTAAAACGGGTTTGACACTTCCGTTGGAATTGTTAGAGGTAAAAGAATTCACTCAGCATAGTGCTGTATATCATAGCTGTTTTGAGAATTTTCCTCAGTTTCGCTCAGTTTCCATAGTTTTAATGGGATATATTTGTTCAATAACATTTCCAAAGAAATTAAGCCTAAATATAAGTGATATTCAGATGCACCAAAAAATTATTGAGTCAATTTTAAAAAAATTATAAATAGATTTACTTTTGTCGGAGGAGGTCGCTTAGGCCTCTTTTTTGTTTTTGGATTTATAAACGGTAATCTCAACAGTGGATCAATGATTACGATTAATTACGAATTGGGAGGGAAAGAAATGCTAACATACGTTTTTCCGGGACAGGGTTCGCAACATGTAGGTATGGGAATTAGTCTCTTTGATGAGTTCAAGGAATTAGTAAAAAATGCGGATGATATATTAGGTTTTTCAGTAAAAGAGCTTTGTTTGGAGGACTCTAGTGCACGGTTAAATCAAACGCAATTTACGCAACCAGCCATTTATACGGTAAATGTATTAAGCTATTTGAAAAAACTGAATGAGACTGGAAGAAAACCTGATTACGTTGCGGGGCATAGTCTTGGCGAATATAGTGCATTGTTTGCTGCCGGAGCTTATGATTTTGAGACTGGACTAAAAATAGTAAAAAATAGAGGCGAACTTATGCAGAGGGCCAAAGGAGGAAGTATGGCCGCTGTGATTGGATTAACAAAGGAGCAAGTCGATAATATCTTGAGGGAGAACCATTTTGATGGTATTGATATTGCAAATTTAAACAGCCCGAAACAAATTGTAATTGCGGGTAACAAAGAATTGATAAATAGAGCGAAATCTATTTTCGAGGCAAATGAACAGGTACAACTATTTTCTGTATTAAATGTCAGTGGTGCATTTCATTCAAGATATATGAGTGATGCCATGAGCGAGTTTGAAATATTCATTGATAGATTCGCATTTTCCCCACTACAAATACCTGTAATCTCAAATGTTTTTGCTCGCCCGTACGTGGATTCAAAATTAAAAGAAACATTAGTTTCTCAACTTACCTCATCAGTGAATTGGACAGACAGCATCCGCTATTTGATGGGAAGAGGGAATATGGAATTCGTGGAGATTGGGCCAGGGAACGTTTTAAAATCGTTAATTCGTAGAATCCAAGCAGAGGCAGAAGCTCTTATTATAAATGAAGAGAACTTGGATGATGGAAAGATAGAAAGAAGGAAAATGAAATCAGTACCTAGTTTTCATGTGAACAAAGGCAGCCAAACATCAAATGAGGCGGATCATCATATGAAAATAGTTGAAACACCAAAAATCGTGCCAATCGATTTGGGGAGTTCCGAATTCAGAAAAGATTACAATCTAAAATATGCTTATTTAAGTGGTGGAATGTACAGGGGCATTTCATCTGAGGAATTGGTTATAAAAATGGGTAAGGCAGGAATGATGGGCTTTTATGGGACTGGGGGTAAAACGTTAAGGGAGATTGAGAAAGCCATAATTCAAATTCAAAACAGCCTGACTCAAAACCAAGCGTATGGAATGAATTTTATCCACCACCCGTATAATTTGGACCATGAAGAAAAAATTATAGAACTTTATTTGAAATATGGAATTAAGGTAATAGAAGTTGCCGCTTTTGTCACTATTACACCCGCCTTAGTAATGTATCGTGCGAAAGGTCTGAAAAAAGACGCATTTGGTAATGTTATTGCGAACAATAAAATAATCGCGAAAGTATCAAGACCTGAGGTGGCTGAAGGCTTCTTAATGCCTTCGCCAAATAGAATAGTAGAAAAATTATTAGCTTTAAACAAAATAACAAAAGATGAAGCTGAGATGTTAGTGACAGTGCCGATTGCTGACGATATATGTGTCGAATCTGATTCCGGAGGCCATACCGACGGTGGAATAGCATATACGCTAATGCCCGCAATGATTAGATTACGTGATGATATGATGGCGAAATACGGATACAAGAAGATTATAAGAGTCGGAGCTGCGGGTGGTATAGGAACCCCAAGTTCAGCTGCAGCTGCGTTTATATTAGGTGCTGATTTTATACTTACTGGTTCAATTAACCAATGTACTGTAGAAGCAGGGACAAGTGATGCTGTAAAAGAAATGCTGCAGCAAATAAATGTTCAGGATACGGAGTATGCTCCGGCTGGGGATATGTTTGAATTGGGAGCAAAAGTACAAGTGTTGAAGAGGGGGGTGTTCTTTCCTGCTCGAGCCAACAAATTATTTGAACTATATCGTAGACATAATTCACTAAATGAGCTCGATAAACAAACAAAGTCCCAATTGGAAGAAAGATATTTTAAACGTAGTTTTGAAAAGGTGTTTGAGGAAGTACAAAAATATAAACCGGAAAGTGAAATTCAAAAGGCGGAAGCAGACCCCAAATTGAAAATGGCTTTAATATTTAAATGGTATTTTGCTTACACGACACAGCTTGCATTGGAGGGAAAAGAAGAAAGCAAAGTGGATTTTCAAATTCATTGCGGTCCGGCATTAGGAGCTTTTAACCAATGGGTCAAGGGGACTAAGTTGGAAGATTGGAAAAACAGACATGTCGACACAATTGGGGAGAAAATAATGTTAGAGACTGCGGAATATCTTAATTATAAAATATCCATGTTAATGAAAGGGTGAAAACGAAGGTGCGGTTAGAAAACTTGAAGTACGTACCGGAAACAGGTTCTAAATCACCTTCATTACTCTTTTTACACGGGACCAATCATGGGGCATGGTGTTGGGAGGAATATTTCCTTCCTTATTTTCTCCAAGAGGGATACCCTTCTTATGCGGTGAGCTATCGCGGTCACGGTAAAAGCGAGAGGGGCGAGAAGAATCATTCATTTTCTTTAGATGACTATGTGAGAGATGTGATTTCAACTATCAATCAACTGAACATAAAACCTGTTTTAATAGGTCATTCAATGGGGGGGGCAATAGCGCAAAAGATTTTAAATAGTTATCCGAACAAGATAACCGCAGTTGTTTTGCTGGCATCTGTTTCGCCATTCGGAATGTTAATTGATTATTTAAAACTTTTGGTTAGATATTATCGCAAGTGCACTCAGTTGAATTCATTTAATAAAGGCCAAAATGTTCATTTTCCATCAGACTTGTTTCTATCGAACAAAATTTCTAGAGAAAAATTGGAACATTTTGTTCAACAAATGCAACCCGAATCTAGAAAAGCTATGATAGGCCTTCTTAAACGAATTGTTCCAAAAACAATGGTCACAGACATCCCGATTCTCGTTTTGGGATCAAACACAGATAAAATTTTTACAGCGAGAACCTGCAAATCTACAGCAAAGTTTTACAAAGTTAACCCCATAATTCTTCCTGACTTAAGTCATGACATGATGCTGGATTCCAACTGGCATGTGGCTGCAGATGAGATCCTTCGTTTTTTACAGAAACTATCCACGGATGAAACAATTAAGGGGGGTTCATAGTGAACACTGGATCATATCAAGTAACGAAAATTGCTAGCAATGTAGAAAATGAAATCGAAAGATTAAAAGGGCAGGTTGAATTGTTCTGGAATAAGGAATTAAAGCGATATATAGAGTTTGGACTTCGGGATGGTATTTCATTAGTTGAACTGGGATCCGGTCCTGGCTTTGTTATCGAAAAAATTAAAGAGAACTTCCCCGATATACAAGTCACGGCTGTTGAAATTGATTCTGTCTTAGTCAATTATGCCAAGAATTATTTCAATAAAAAAAAAATCAAAAATGTAAAAGTGATTAAAAAATCCATAATGGAAACAGGATTGAAGAATGATACCTTTGATTTGGCTATAACCCGTCTAGTTTTGGAACATTTGCCTGACCCGCTAAATGCTGTGAGAGAAATCCACAGAATACTAAAGCCAGGGGGAAAGGCGATTTTTATCGATAATGATTTTGAAATGCACTTAATGACTTACCCTCATATTCCTAAGTTGAGAAAACTTTATGATGCTTACTGCCAGTGTCGTTATTCTGAAGGCGGGAATCCCAAAATAGGAAGAGAGCTACCTAAGTTATTAAAAAAAAGCGGGTTTGTCAACGTGGATTTTGAAATAATTAATGCGCATAGTGAAGTAGATGGAGATCAAAAGTTTTTTAAATCGGAGGGATTGGGCATACCTTCTAAATTGGTGCAAGAAGGGGTTTTATCAAGCAAGGATTTAGGAGAGATATTAATCGATTGGAGAAATATGTTGAAAGACAATAATCATTCGATTATTCGACAATTGTATATGGCTGTTGGGGAAAAAACATTACAGGAGCCTTGATCAGGGGATACAAAAAAGAGGGCTGTCCGAACCTGCTCTGTAATGCTGCTACACGAAACTTGTCAGCGATCTGCCTTTTATTGTGTTGTGCCTAGGTTTTGGCCGCACTAGCCTTGAAAATCAAGGTTATTTCAAACTACATAAGATATGTAATTGGAAGGTGGAAGAACGGTGAATATAAATACTATTAAAATAAAGAAGTTATTTGCAGAGATAGTATCTGAAGTGTCGAGTAATAATATGAAGAGTATAATGTTTGAAAAAAGTCTCCTCGAGCAGGGGATTAGCTCAATTTTGGCTGTCGAATTAATTGAAAAACTTAATGAGACATTAGGTACACAACTAGGAGTGGAGGCATTATTTGATTTTCAAAATGTTGACGATTTAGTTTTGCATATAGCTAATAATCTTCCAATTTCCCAAAAGGGGGCCGACGATAATAAGGAAGCGTTTTCCGAAACCAAAGATGTTGAAATAAGAGAGTATGTCGAAATTGTATTCAAAGAAATTTTTGAAACCAAAACAGGTAAAAAGATGGAATACCCTTCAAACAGTGATAATAATTTGATTGATATGGGGATAAACTCCATTTTAGCGGTTGAAATTATTGAAGATATCAACAAAGTACTGAGGATTGAACTAGGTATTGAAGTATTGTTCGAGTGTGGAAGTATTTCACAATTAATTGGAATTATTGAGACGGAATATAAATCCTTACAAACAAAAAGTATCGATGAACATGTACTCCAATCATCAAAGGAGAAAGATCATAGTGTATATGCGCCTGAAAAACTAAAAAATACAGATATAGCTATTATCGGGATGTCAGGGAAGTTTGCAGGGGCAGAATCTGTTGATCAATTTTGGGACTATCTTCAGTCGGAGACCGGGAGCATAAGTGAAATTACGCGGGAAGGTTGGGACGAAAACCAATATTATCATCCCGACCCAATGAAAAAAAATAAATCTGTAAGTAAATGGGGGGGGATGCTAGATGATATTGACAAATTCGATGCTGAATTTTTTAATATTTCCCCTGAAGAAGCTGAAAGAATGGACCCACAGCAAAGATTATTTTTAGAAGAATCCTATAAAGCTTTTGAGGATGCGGGATACTCTGAGGAATGTTTGAATGGAAGAAATATTGGTGTATTCGTTGGCGCAAGGGCATCGAGCTATAAAGAGAAGGCATTAATGGACAGCGATATAGATAGCCGGTTATTTATCGGAACTGAGAATTCGATGCTTGCATCGAGAATCTCATATTTTTTAAATTTAAAAGGGGTTAGTCTTGTAATAGATACAGCATGTTCATCCTCGCTGGTTGCCATCCACTTAGCTTGTGCGAGTATAAATAGCGGAGAATCAGAAATTGCATTAGCGGGCGGTGTGTTCGTTAACAGTTCCCCTGATTTTATGATACTGACATCAAATACTGGTATGTTATCCGAGAAAGGACAATGTTTTCCTTTTGATAATCGCTCGAACGGGATGGTATTAGGTGAGGGTGTTGGTGCCGTCATATTAAAATCTTTAAATACCGCAATTAGTGACGGAGACCACATTTATGGGATTATTAAAGGGTCTAACATCAATCATGATGGCAAAACGAATGGGATTACTTCACCGAGTGTACTTTCCCAAAAAGCATTACTTTATGAAACATACAAAAAATTTAATATTCACCCAGAAACGATCAGTTTGATTGAAGCACATGGCACTGGAACGAAACTGGGAGACTCAATGGAAGTAAAGGCGTTAACCGAAACATTCGATTTATTTACTGACAAAAGAAATTATTGTGCAATAGGAAGTACTAAAGGAAATTTTGGTCATAGTACGCTGGCATCGGGTATGGCAAGCATATTTAAAGTATTGTTATCCATGAGATATAAGAAAATACCAGTCATTAAAGGGATTAAAGAAATTAATGAACTTATTAATCTTGAAAATAGTGCATTTCATATAAATAAAAAAATGATCAATTGGGACGGTCACGGCGCACCACTTAGGGCAGGTATAAATGCATTAGGCTCTGGCGGTACGAATTGTCACATAATCTTAGAGCAATCTCCGGTAAGAGCTCACAATGAGATTACTTCTTTAAAGCCGTATTACGTTTTTGCGTTTTCTGCTAAGACAATTAAAGCACTCGAGAAAATAATAGTAAAAATGAGCAATTGGTTAACAAACGAATCACATCAATACTCCATAGAAGATATTTCATATTCGCTATTAACAGGCCGCAATCATTTTCCATATCGTATTGCTTTAATTGCTTCAGATCTAGAAGAACTCAATAAAATGTTAGTTCAAACAAATTTGGAAGATCTGCTTAATATAGGAAATGACAAAAGAAGCGTAAACAAAAATGAGGTCCGGCAGATCAATACTACTTTAAAAATATTGGCAGAAGATCAAGGCAATCTATCTAATGAAGAATATAACGAGGCACTCGTCAAATTGGTACAGGCATACATAAATGGATTTAATATTTCGTGGAAAGACTTATTCAATAACAATAAATGCTTTCGTGTTCCTTTGCCAACGTATTCATTCATTGGTGAACGCTACTGGTTACCAAGAATGTATCAAAAACATAAGATTGATGAACAGAGTGCGGAAGTTCAGTCTGTAACAAACACGGAAGCCGTAAATGATCTTAAGTGGTTGAATGAAAGAGGCGGTTTGCAAGTTAAGAGCATGGAACCTATTCTTGTAAAAATGTTATACGGACAGTTGTATTCTATGGGGTTATTTAATAATGATCTAATTTCTTGTGAAGATTTGCTCCAAACCGGCACATTTTATAAGAAGTGGTTAAGAGAAAGTCTTGAAATATTGACAAGACATCAAATGCTTCGTTGTGAGGAAGGGAAGTATTCGATAATTAATCCAATTGATATAAATATGAGTGATTTATGGAGGGAATGGAAAAACTTAAAGCAGAGTTGGATAAATGAAGCTAGTATGAGAGCACAGGTTACTTTGGTTGAGGAAACAATCAAAGGATTGCCAGAAATTATAATGGGAAAAGTCCCTGCAACGGAAATCATGTTTCCTAATTCATCGCTCAGTCTTGTGGAGGGAGTTTACAAAGACAATATTGTCGCTGATTATTTTAATGGGATACTGGCAGATCATGTGATCGAATATATTCTCGAAAAGAAAAAAAGGGACCCAAATGCGACAGTTAGAATTATGGAAATTGGGGCTGGAACAGGTGGAACCAGTAAGTTTATTTTTAATCAGCTAATACCCTATCAAAATGATATTGAAGAATATTATTATACGGATATCTCAAAAGCTTTTTTATTGTATGCTGAAGAAAACTATGGACCCAGATTCCCCTATGTTACTTACGATCTTTTAAATATTGAAACAACGCCATCCAACCCTCAAATTAACGGGGATTTTGATATTGTGATAGCAGCTAATGTCCTGCATGCAACATCGGATATTAAGTTAGCGCTTCAAAACGTAAAGTCCTATTTATGCGAGAAGGGAATTCTCTTATTGAACGAAATCAGTAAAAACTCCCTCTTCTTACATATGACTTTTGGACTCTTGGAAGGTTGGTGGCTATTTAAGGATCATTCACTTCGTATAGCAGGTTGTCCGGCATTATCCTCAAAAAAATGGAGTGAAGTGTTGGAGGATCTGGGTTTTTGTGATGTTCAGTTTCCTGCGAATGAGGCCCATGATCTAGGCCAACAGATTATTTATGCAGCTAATGATGAGGCTGTTCCCGCTTCGAAATTTAATGAGAGTTATTCATTTTTGAAAGAAAACGATGATGATAACAGATTAGAAAGTAGTAAGGATACGAATTCGGAAATACTCATCATTCATCATATCTCAACGGTAATGTTAAATATATTGTCACAATCACTAAGTATGAGTATCGATAGGATTGATCCAAATAAACCTTTTGCTGATTATGGAGTAGACTCTATAGTCGGAATCAATATAGTAAAGAAAATGAATCAATCCCTATCGATTCCATTAGATACCACTATTTTGTTTGACTACACGTCAGTTAATCAGTTGTCAAGGTATATAGGAAAAAAATATAAAGATAATATTTTCTTTCAGTCAAACAACAAGGAGGATGTTTTAAATAGAGGTACCATTATTAATGGGTTAGATGGGAAGATCCATGATGAAGCCAATAGTAATAATGAAAAATTCAACTCAAAATCGACTAATCCCTTTGGAAAAGAACCTATTGCAATAATCGGTGTAAGTGGGCGGTTTTCAAAAGCGAAAAACATTGATGAATTATGGGAACAGTTGGAGAGTGGCAGAGAGTTAATTTCAGAGATCGATCGCTGGGGTACTACCATTTACCCGAACGTTCCACACTATGATACTAAAGGTGGGTTTCTCGAAAATATTGACTCATTTGATCCTATGTTTTTTAATATTTCAGGAATTGAAGCAACATATATGGATCCGCAACAGCGGCTGTTTTTGGAAGAATCGTGGAAAGCGTTAGAGGATGCCGGATATGCCGGAAAAAGTATAAAAGGGAGTAATTGTAGTGTATTTGTAGGATGTACAAACGGTGATTATCATCAGTTGTTTGACCAGAATGCACCGGCACAGGCTTTTTGGGGAAATATGGTCTCCATTATACCATCAAGAATTGCTTATTATTTGAACCTGCAGGGTGCTGCCGTTTCAATTGATACTGCTTGTTCTAGCTCACTTGTGGCCATTCATCATGCATGTTTAAGCTTATGGGCCAGGGAATCTGAAATGGCTTTGGCAGGAGGCGTATTTGTTCAAAGTACGCCTGCTTTTGTTTGCTCTGCCGGTAAAGCGGGTATGCTGTCTTCGTCCGGTCATTGTTATACGTTTGATGACAGAGCAGATGGATTTGTCCCGGGAGAGGGAGCAGGAGCAGTAATTTTAAAACGCTTAAGTGATGCGGTTGCGGATGGAGATAACATTTATGGTGTAATTAAAGGATCAGGTATAAATCAAGACGGTACGACTAACGGAATTACAGCCCCAAGTGCAGTTTCACAAGAAAGATTATTGCAAAACATCTATGAAACCTATCATATAAATCCAGCTCATATACAAATGGTTGAAGCACATGGAACAGGCACAAAGTTAGGTGATCCCATTGAATTTAATGCATTAACCAGAGCTTTTAGAAAGTATACGGATAAAGAAGAGTTCTGCGCAATAGGATCTATAAAAACAAATATTGGGCACACCCAAATTACTGCTGGAATCGCTGGATTGACCAAAGTATTATTATCATTAAAACATAAAAAAATTCCTCCTTCTCTTAATTTCTTATCAGGAAATCAAAATATCCAATTTGAGGGAAGCCCGTTTTATGTAAATAGGAAACTAATCGATTGGAAAGTTGAAAATGGTCTGAACCGTTGCGCTGTAGTTAGTTCATTTGGAGCAAGTGGAACGAACGCACATATCGTCATTGAAGAAGCCCCAGAATTAAATAGAAATATCGAAAGCAAATCTAAATATCTGATCCCACTATCGGCACGTTCGAAAAAGCAGCTATTAACAATAGCTGAACAACTTTTGGAATATTGTGAAATTAATCCTGGCGTGAATATTGGGGATATGAGCTTTACCTTACTATTAGGAAGAATGCATCATCGTTCACGGATTGCATTTATAGTAAGCAATATATCCGAACTTAAAGGATTTTTAAATGATTGGTTAAAAAATAAATATGACTCTATTGAAGAGCATGAAGAACTAGCACATTTTGAGCCGCAACAGATTGATCATAGAAAGATTGATTTTGATCAACTCCCTTATTTGGAACACATCACTGCATTAGCTGATTTTTATATGAAGGGATACGAGTTGGAATTTGAACCATTATTTAGAAAAGGTGATTATAAGAGAATATCTTTACCAAAGTACCCCTTCTCTACAGAGAGCTACTGGGTTCAAAGCAAAGAAGTGCTGAATCCTACTACTGCATGTTTTAAGGAAGTTGAAATGATTCATCCACTTGTTCAACAAAATAGATCTGATTTTACGGAAGTTAGATTTATGTCAACATTTTCCGGGCAAGAATTTTTCTTGAAAGATCATTGTATTAATTCTAAGCACTTATTGCCGGGGGCCGCTTATCTTGAAATGGTACGGGTATCCATTGAGCAGGCTGCGGGTAGAGTTAAAGGGTCTTTAACTCAAATTCAAATCAGAGATGTAAATTGGATTGAGCCATTCGTAGTGGAATCAGAAGAGGTAACCCTATATATTAGTCTCCATCAAGAAGAGAACAACCATATCTCTTTCAAAATATATAGTCAATCCATTATAACGGAAAAGAAAGTGATTCACTGTAAAGGAACAGCATTTTTGGGGGGCAAGACCACAAGAGATTCTATAGATTTGGACGTGATGACAAATCAATTTTTCTTTTGCGGGTTAAGTCCAGATATTCTCTACGATTCTTTTAGGCGCATAGGCATCGATTATGGTTTGGGACATCGCGGAATAGTATCGATTTATGCCCGCACAGGTCAGATATTGGCGAAACTTGCGATACCATCATCAATTTCGAATACGAAAGATCAATATATTCTTCATCCGAGTCTATTGGATTCTTCTCTTCAGGCTACGTTATTGTTGATGGCGGATTATGATCAAAATCAAAACGTGGACCTATTAGAAAAAGCAGTCATTTTTTCATTGGGCAGCCTGGAGGTTTATTCCGAATGTTCAAATGAAGTTTGGGCATTAATTCAACATTGTGGGGTTGCTTCGGTAGATAATGTAAGGAGTTTTAATATTGATATTTATGATAATGACGGAAATTTATGCGTAAAAATGAAAGAAGTTATAGTGAAAAAGGTGTTTTCTGACCAGTTTGAATTAAACGAACATGCTAATACCCAGTTGTTAATGTTTCATCCTAAATTTGCTCCAAGCCCTTTAAGGGTTGTACGGAATAATGAAACATGGGGTCACAAAGACCATCATGTATTTTTTTGTAATCTTAGTGATTTTGTTTTTCAGAAAATTAAAACAACTTTAAACAAGATGAATGTCAAAAACTATAGTCCTGTCAATGAAAGACTTTCAGAGGGTTTCTCACAGTATGCGGCAGAATTATTTGGAGATATCAAGTCTATTCTTAACAAGAATCCAATGGAACCTGTGTTAGTACAGGTTGTTTTTAAATCCAATGCAGATCAATGTCTATTGCATGCCTTATATGGGATGTTAAAAACAGCCCATTCAGAAAACCCAAAATTGATTGGCCAATTAATTGAAGTAGAGCCACAAGATGATGCCACCGGAATAATAGAAAAAATAAATGATAATAGTACTATTCGAGAGTCTGTTCATGTGAAGTACCATAATGACGAAAAGTCGATTGCGTCCTGGGAAGAGGTAAGCACAACGGGAATTACTATTCCGTGGAAAGATGAAGGCGTTTATCTAATTAGCGGTGGGAGTGGGGGCTTAGGGCTAATTTTCGCCAAGGAAATCATAAAACAATCAAATAATGCGAAGATTATTTTGATTGGAAGATCGGAAATTGATAGGAAAAAGGTAGCACTCCTTGAAGAAGAGTGCTCTCTAACTAATGCCATTGTTGAATATAGGCAAGTTGACGTAACACAATTAGATCAGGTAGTTGATAACGTACAGAGTCTGTTGGAAAAATACGGACAGCTCAATGGTATTATTCACAGCGCAGGGATTATTAAAGATAATTATATTATCAAAAAGACTAGAAGTGAGTTTTTGGAAGTCTTGGAACCGAAGGTAACAGGACTGACTAATCTGGATATTGCAACAAGAAATATTAAACTTGATTTGTTTATTTTATTTTCATCCATTTCAGTTGCGATAGGCAATCCTGGACAAATTGATTATATTGCAGGCAATGCTTACATGAATGAATATTCAACATACCGCAATCAATGTGTTGCTCTGAATCAATGTTATGGTCGAACAATTTCAATTAATTGGCCGTTATGGAAAGAAGGCGGTATGCGTGTTCATAAAGAGATTGAGAAGGCTTTAAGAACCCAAACTGGTATGATACCTATGAAAACTAAGACGGGTATTCAAGCTTTTTATCAAAGCTTGGCATCAGGAAAAGATCAAGTATTTGTAATCGAAGGTATACCTGATGAGATTAGAGCAAAACTTTTGTCACAACAACCAGGCGGGACTGCTTTTGATGAGGAATTATTAAATATTTTAGAATCCTATCTTGTTAACACCGTATCAAAAATTATAAATGTTAAAGAAACAGATGTAGATATAAAAGCTGATTTAGTTGAAATGGGTTTCGATCCTATTTTAATAAGTAAATTTGTAGATATTATAAACGAGAATTTAAACATTCAAATTAACTCAACAACGATCCACGCTTTAAAGAACCTTCAAAATTTCTCATTGTATTTGCTGAATAAAAACATAACAGAACTAAGTAATGTGTTATTTCCTGAACAGACGAACAAAATTCAAGAATATGAAAGCAATAAAGTAGATCACTTCTTTAAGGAGAAAGTAATTGATTATATCAAGGGAGTTGTATCGTCAGTTACGAGATTGCCAAAAAGTAAGATTGAAGCAAATGTGGATATGGATAAATACGGGATGGATTCGATTTTAGCCATGCAATTGGTAAATGAATTAGAGAAAGATATAGGACTTTTGTCAAAGACATTATTTTTTGAATATCAGAAGATAAATCAATTATCAGATTATTTGATGAGTTCCCATGGATCTAAACTTAAAGAGCTTCTGGATATTGATCCAAAAGAAATGGTTCGACAGGGTACAGCAATTTCTGCTCCAGAAGCACTTATAGAATCAAACATCAAACGTCAAGGAAGTATGGATGGTAACTACTCCATTCTCCAGTCTGAAGAAAGTGAAAAAGATTTCGATATAGCGATAATTGGATTGTCAGGCCGATATCCCCAAGCTAAAAATATCAAAGAATTTTGGAAGATTTTAAAAGAAGGAAGAGATTGCATAACTGAAATTCCCGAGCATCGTTGGGATTATAAAATGTATTACGATTCTAATAAGACGAAGTCAGGGAAAATTTACAGTAAGTGGGGAGGATTTATGGAAGGGGTTGATTGTTTTGATCCCCTTTTCTTTAATATTACACCAAAAGAAGCAGAAATAATGGATCCACAAGAACGTCTCTTCTTAGAGTGTTCTTATGAGGTTTTAGAAGATGCCGGGTATACTAGAGAAGTATTGGCTAGTAAGGAGATTGGCGGGAATGTAGGCGTTTTTGCAGGTGTTATGTATGAAGAATATCAACTTTACGGAGCCCAGGAACAAATACAGGGGAGATCTCTTTCACTTTGGGGAAGCCCATCTTCAATTGCCAACAGGGTTTCATATTTTTGTAATTTTAATGGGCCAAGCATAGCTGTTGATACAATGTGTTCATCTTCATTAACATCGATTCATTTAGCTTATCAGAGCTTGAAAATGGGAGACTGTAAACTAGCTATTGCGGGAGGAGTAAACGTTTCCATTCATCCCAATAAATATCTTTTCCTTTCTCAAGGGAATTTCGCATCCAGTAATGGGAAATGTGAAAGTTTCGGAGAAGGTGGAGATGGATATGTACCGGGAGAAGGAGTTGGAGCAATCCTGCTCAAACCTTTGACGAAGGCGATTGCGGATGGGGATCAGATTTACGGAATTATTAGGGGAACGTCAATAAACCATGGGGGCAAAACCAACGGATATACTGTTCCGAACCCCAATTCTCAGGCCTCTTTGATTAGCCGGACTTTAAAACGGGCAAACGTGAACCCTAGGACGATAAGCTATATTGAAGCCCACGGCACCGGAACGAAACTAGGAGATCCTATAGAAATAACAGGATTGTCGAAAGCGTTTACCCAATATACAGAAGATATGCACTATTGCTCAATTGGATCTGTAAAGTCAAATATTGGTCATTGCGAAGGAGCAGCAGGCATAGCAGCCATAACAAAGGTATTGTTGCAGATGAAATACCAGAAGCTTGTACCTTCTCTACATTCGCAAACGCTTAATCCTAATATCGATTTCGTTAGGTCTCCTTTTGTTGTTCAACAAAAACTTGCGGATTGGAACAGACCTCTACTAAATATTGAAGGGGAAATGAAAGAATATCCTAGGCTTGCGGGAATTTCATCTTTTGGGGCGGGAGGGTCAAACGCTCATATCATTCTCGAAGAATTCATTCCTAGGAAGACAAGAGAAAAACAATTTAGTGATATTCCAATAATTATAGTGTTATCAGCAAGGACAGCCGAACAGCTCAAAGAAAGGGCACGGCAATTAGTAGAATATATTCGGGAAGGTAACGATCAATCCTTAGTAGACATTGCGTATACTCTTCAAGTCGGGCGCGAGGCTATGGAAGAACGTTTAGCGTTTGTTATAAAATCTCACGATGAACTTGAGAACATGTTGAGCAGCTTCATTGCAGGTAACGTAGAAAACGAAGAAATGTACAGAGGACAAATTAGGGAAAACAAAGAGACTTTGGATTTATTTATATCAGATGAAGAATTAATGGAAGGGATTAACAAGTGGATTCTCCGTGGAAAATATTCAAAGCTTTTAAATTTATGGTCAAAGGGTCTTAGTTTTGATTGGAATAATCTATATGGGGAAATGAAACCGCAGAAAATAAGTTTACCTACTTATCCTTTTGCGCAGGACCGATATTGGGCGCCACGCACAGATCTCTTGAAAAAATCCAATCATCTGGACATGATTATTGATAATGAATCGGGAGAAGCCGATAATAAGAAGTTAATGTTAACCAAAAACTGGGTACCTTGTCAGTTGGACATCGTGAAAGAGGAAGCAAAAGGAATTGTTGTTATTTTAGGTACAGCAAATACAAAAGAGTTAGCAACAAAGTTATTTGAGAAAATGACTTCAGTCAAGTTAATTCATGTTATCCATGGAGATTGCGATTTGCCCGCTTATCTGCCATGTGACTACTACTCTGAATCTGCTGGAAAAATCCTGTTTCAGCAGATTAGTCATTTATTAGACGCATACGAATTCATGGGAATTGTCGATATTACATCATTTGACGAAAAATATGAGCAATCTCTATGGATTGAAAGCGGGAAAATCAAGCTTATCCAAGAATTTATTGAGCATAAGAGAACTTGCGGTTTCAAAATTTTACAGGTGACGTATCGGCTAAATAGTTTTATGGTGCCGCAGACGACCTTACAGGGAGCTCGACTTGCTGGGCTTTATAGAATGTTGGGAACGGAATATAAACAGATAACTTCGGTAACAATGGATACGGATTATTCCATACATTCTATCGACCTTTTAAGCAAGTTAATCGAATCGGAGTTTCTATCTGCTACTGTTCATGAGTATACAGAATTTTGCTATCGTCAAGGTGTTCGATATAAACCGGATTTGGAAGTAACAAAGATCAATGATACTGATCTACATTTCAGAAGGGAATACTCGGATAATGATGTTATTTTAATTACGGGAGGTTCTCGTGGTATAGGTTTTTCCATTGCCGAACGATTAGTATCACAAGGGGTCAAAAATCTTATTGTTATGGGTGTGCAGGAATTACCTCCCGAATCGGAATGGAAGGGAATCATTGAACATAATGATACATCGTCGCAGATCATTCAAAGATTAAAAAATTTGCAACACTTAGTGAATAGTGGTGCCTCGATTCGTTATTATTCTACGTCTTTGTCTGATCTGAATAACTTAAAAGAAATAATAGCTGAGATAGGGAAAGAGATTGGACATATAAGCGGTGTTTTTCATTGTGCGGGAATAGCAGGTAAAAATCCAGCATTCATAAAGAAAAAAATCACGGATATTGCAGCTGTATGTCAACCCAAAATTATGGGGCTTGTAAATTTACATCAAGCTTTAATAAAAGAGCCATTAAGCTTTTTTGTCATGTGTTCTTCACTTTCAAGCACAATCTTGACACTGGCTTCCGGGCAGAGTGATTATACTATGGCGAATGCATACATGGATTATTATGCAATGCATCAAATTCACCATGGAAAAACCTCCTTTAGATCTATTCAATGGCCGGCTTGGGGAGAAGTGGGGATGGCAGCTGATAAGCATCAGTCAAGCGTCTACGAAAACACAGGGATATTATCGCTATCAACCAAGGATGGTTTGTCTTTTGTCGACTGGATTATTGGAAGTAGAAACGCAGTAAGCTTACCCTGCATAATGAAAAAAGAGCAGACGGATTACGGGCATTTCCTAAAGAATAACCCGGCACTGCCATACTCTTCGGAAGCAAACCGTAAAATACAAGATCCGAAAAATTGGAAATCGCTACCAGAAGAAGCGGCAGTAAAAAGTTGGATTAGTAACATATTTGTCTCCGAGTTGAAACTGAGACAGGATCAAATTGAGGATGACAAAACTTTTGATGACTATGGAATCGACTCTATTATTATTGCACAGTTGATTCAAACTATGAGTGAAAAACTAAATGTCACATTAGAACCTACAATACTTATTGAATATAATACGTTAAGACAATTAGTTAAATATTTCTTGTCAAATCATGTTGATCAAATTGCAAAATTTGAAGGTGCAACAGAAATTACATTGCAAGTTTCATCGACTACAAACCCAAATGAGATTCCATTTGGAATGCCAACAAAGTCGAACAACCAATTTCAAAATATGAAACACACTACTAATAATGATATCGCAATAGTAGGGTTATCTTGCCGCTTTCCTGGTTCATCTACGAAAAAAGAATATTGGGAATTGCTATGCGAAGGAAAACGTGCGATTCACTCCATGCATGATAGTGAACGGAAGACTGACGATATACAAGGTGTATACGCTGGGTGGTTAGATGATATCGATTGGTTCGATACCAAGTATTTTGGTATCAAGGCAGAAGATGCACGTGTCATGGATCCACAAGCACGAATTGTCCTTGAGGAAAGCCTGAAAGCATTTTTGGATGCTGGGTACGAGAGAGGCGAGCTTTCTGGCCAAAGTATTGGTGTGTATGTCGGTGGACGACATCAAATGAACAATCAATCAGAAATACTGAAAGCTAATAATCCAATATTAGGGGCAGGACAAAATTATATGGCGACTAACATCTCAAGATTTTTTAATTTTGCCGGTCCCAGCCTTGTGATTGATTCAGCTTGTTCTTCAGGTCTAACCGCTCTTCAGATCGCTTCAGATGCTTTACGCGAAAAGCGGATTAGTATGGCGCTAATAGGTGCCACAAATGTCATTAAGGACTCGTTTGCGCACGATTTATTTTCGGCTAGAAATATTTTAAGCAGTAACGGGGAATTCCATATTTTTGATAAACGTTCTGATGGTGAAGTTTTAGGTGAGGGTACCGGTGTAGTTATCGTAAAACGTCTGGAAGATGCCATTAAAGAGGGGAACCACATCTACGGGGTAATAAAGGCCGTTTCGGTTAACAATGATGGACGAACACTAGGCCCGGGTTCTCCCAATATGAAAGCACAACAGCAAGTGATGTCTCAAGCGCTTTCAATGTCAGGCGTAGATCTCGAAGAGGTTGGATACATTGAAGTAAATGGAGGAGGAACTCATTTTGGAGATACAGCCGAAATAAAGTCACTTAATGAAGTCTATCAATTGCAGAATACTGGATTGTCAGAGTGCTATCTTGGATCTGTTAAACCCAACATTGGCCATTTACTTCTTTCATCCAGTATAGCCGGTTTAATCAGATGTATTTTAAGTGTGTACTACAAGAAGATTCCCCCCTTTATATCGGCTGTGGAGCCATTTGATTATTATAACTTTTCAACATCGCGAATCGCCTTTAATAGAGAAACTATTCCTTGGGAGGTTGGCGAAGGAAAGAAAAGAATTGCCGCATTAAACTCTTTTCCTGATGGGGGTACGAATTGTCATGCGATAATAAGTGAATTTATCCCGGATGGAAGTTACATAAGGAGATATTTTCCGAAGCAAGTACCCGTTCTGGATAAAATTAATCTCTGTCAACTTGATGCAAAGCAAATCGCCTCATTCACGGAAAAGACGAGCGTTAATAACGCTTCTGAAGAGACAGGCCTTGAAAAGATTAAAGAGAATTTCGGAATATTCCCTAGGAAAAAAAACATTTGGGGAGATATCTATGGAAAAAATAATTAATCTAAGTTTTACGAAGGAACATCCTATAATTGGGAACCATAAAGTGTATGGGAATCGTGTACTCCCGGGATTAGCCTACATTGATTTGCTCTATCAATTGGCACGGGAAGTTATAGGAATAGAACCTTATACCTATAGTTTAAACCATTTAACCATTTACAATCCGATGCTGATCGATGAGCAGTCATCAGTTCATCTTAAAGTTGTGTTTAAACAATCCACCCATCATTGGAATGTAAAGGTAACAAGTGTAGGGAACGGACCGGAAGCTAACGAAGGGATTTCTAAGACGTATATTAAGGCAGAATTTCATCCTAAACATATGTCTGTTAAGGGAGAAAAGGATCTCTTTCATTTGAAGAATAACACGAATAAGATCGTTGATTTAGATGATGTATATAATAGTGCCCAAAAAAAAGGATTAGTTCATCAGGGGATCATTAAAGCATGCGGAAAAGTTTATATTACTGATCAAAATTGTTTGGTGGAAGTTAAGTTGGGTGATGAGTTTTTGGATGAATCAGAAGGGTTTATTTTTAATCCGACGTTGTTAGATGGAGCTGCTATGGCATGGGGGGAAATTGAAAGCAGGATTGGATCCTATGATAATACGGACCTCTTTTTGCCGCTATATTTTGAGTCATTTTCATGCTCGGAAGCTTTAAAATCAAATTGTTATGCGATTATTGAACTATCTTCCCTAAGCCAAGCTAATGATATATTGACCATGGACATGGAACTTTATAATTCAAAAGGGCTAAAAGTTGGAATGCTGAAAAAAATGACCGCTAAGAAAGTAAGGAAGTTCAATCATTTTATTACGGAAAGCGATGTTGAAAAACATACTCAAGATTTCGGATTTGAACTAGTAAAGGATGATACGAAAAACGGTTGCGAGGGCATCGTCAGGAAAATATTGTCAAAATACATGGATGAGCTAGCTTATCAAATTGAATTGGAAACGGGATTTTTTGAATCTGGGATGGAATCACAGCAATTGTTGAGCCTAGTAAATGATTTGGAAGACACATTACAATTATCACTAAGTCCCACATTATTATTCGAATATAGTAATCTGAAAGAATTAGTAGACTATTTAGATCATGTGCTTGATTGTAGGGTTCCTGAGATGATTCAAAAAAAGGATGAAGAAGACTCGATATCGGCAAAGCAGAGATCAATCATGAATCAATATATGTTTTATGTAAACGAAAGATTTTTACATGATCATTTGGTTTATGGTAAACCGGCCTTGATGGGAGTCACTCATCCATGTTTGGCAATCGAAAGTTTATTAGCGCAAAAAGAAATTTCCTGCCCTCTTGAACTAAGAAATATTATTTTTCAGGGTGGCCCAATAACGTTGGAAGATAACGAAACTGTCACTGTTAAGGTGGAATTTGAGGAGAAAAACAATCAGGATACCTTTAAAACCCTTTTCTTTGTAGATAATCCTGCCCATTTAAAAACTTGCTGCTCCGGGGAATATATCGGCGCCATGAATGAAAGTGCTGAGAGATTAGACATAAAAGAATTAATCGAACACGCAAAACCACTAAATAATGATACCGTTATTAAGTGGTATGAAGCTTTTAACAATTTTAATATAGGCCCGATGTTAAAGGTTATTAAATCAGCCTACCAGTATGACAAATTAACTACTATTTGCCACGTTTGCTTGGAATGGAAGGAAAAGAAAGGGGAGCTAGTTGATTTTTCATTCGACCCTTTACTATTAAATGCCTGTTTCATGATGAATAGTGATCCCAAGTTTAAAACCAAGGATAGCATTTATGTGCCATTCATGATAGAGAAGTTAAAAATTTATAACACCTTATCCAACAATGTTTACATAATTAAGAAATCACGTTTCGAGAAGTCAGATTTCCATTCGTTTGATGCCTTAATAACCAATCAAGATGGTGTTATACTTGCAGAAATAATTAATGCCTCTCTTAAAGAGGCAAGCAATCCGCAAAAACTTGAAAATGCTTCTTTTCCTCTACCTTCGTTGCAAAATAAGGGGGGTAAAGTGGTGGGGCAACAAGGTACAGAAACGCCTCTAGATGTTGCTATCATTGGAGTTTCCGGCAGATATCCGATGGCTTATGATATTGAAGATTTCTGGCTGAAACTTGCTGCAGGCGAAAATTGTATATCCGAGATCCCCAAGGAACGTTGGAATTGGGAAGGCCTGTATACTTCTGATTTATCCGAAGCAGGGAGGATACACAGCAAATGGGGAGGATTTATTGAGGATGTAGATCGGTTTGATTCTCGGTTCTTTAACATTTCACAACGAGAAGCGGAATTAATGGATCCCCAGGAACGACTATATTTGGAGCACTGCTGGATGGCGTTGGAGGATGCAGGCTATACGAAAGAAATGCTTGGTTCTGACTCCGGTATTCGATCCCAAGTTGGTGTATATGTAGGGGTTATGCATCACGAATACCCTTTGCTGGCTGCAGAGTCAACAATGGATGGAAATAGGATTGGGATGGGGGGAGCAGCCTCTTCTATTGCTACCAGGGTTTCTTATTTCTTTGATTTTTCTGGACCAAGTATGGCTGTAGATACTATGTGTTCAAGCTCCATGTCCGCTATTTATTTAGCATGCCAGGCTTTGAAGGAGAAGCAAATTGATGCAGCTCTTACAGGTGGCGTTAACCTATCGCTTCACCCCAGTAAATATTTGATGTTGAGTCAAAGACATTTCATCTCTCCAAAGGGGCGCTGTGCTAGTTTTGGTGATGGCGGGGATGGATATATACCGGGTGAAGGTGTAGGCGTATTATTTTTAAAAAGATTAGAGGATGCAATACGGGATAGAGATCACATATATGCGGTTATTAAAGGTGCTGCACTTAATCATGGGGGAAGATCAGGCGGTTATACAGTTCCCAATATAAGGTCTCAAAGTGATGTTATTTCAAAAGCGATAATTGAATCCCAGATCGATCCAAAAAGTATTACTTATATTGAGGCTCATGGTACGGGGACAAAGCTAGGTGATCCTATTGAAATTCAGGGGCTTAAGAATGCTTTTGAAAAATTTACGGACCAAAAACAGTATTGTTGGATAGGTTCAGTAAAATCAAATATTGGGCATTGTGAAGCTGCGGCAGGTATTGCAGGTATTACAAAAGTATTGAATCAGATGCGTCATGGGAAAATTGCGCCCACTTTACATTCGCGAGTAGTCAATTCAGAAATCGATCTTGCAGATACACCCTTTATGCTGAATCATGAACTTCGAAATTGGGAGAGACCTGTCATTGAGGGTGAAGAGCAACCGCGTAGGGCAGGTATTAGTAGTTTTGGTGCAGGAGGAACAAATGCACATTTGATCATTGAGGAATATATGAATGACGTACCGGAACAACCCAATAGTAGTGTTCAAATACAGCCGGTTATTATTGTACTCTCAGCCAAAAGTAAGTGGAGTTTAAAGAAGAATGCAGAAAAATTGGTAGACGCTATTCATAGAGATAAATTTTCAAATCTAGATATGGCTAATATAGCATACACATTACAAACTGGTCGTAATGCCATGAAATATCGCTTGGCAATCATTGTGGAATCATTGGAAAAAATGAAGGAAAAACTTCAAAGTTTTATAAATGGGCATCAAGAAATAGAGGGTTTGTTCGTTGGAGAATTTGAAAGGATGATTGATAAGGAAACGTTTAATTACCTAAGCGATAGTTATGATGAGATTTGTAAATATTGGGTGAGTGGTAGTAACGTTAAATGGGAAAATCTTTATAACGGATTGACTCCGAATCGAATCAGTATGTCTACCTATTCTTTTGAAAGAGTTTTATGTTGGATACCGAGCGAGAGGAACATTAGTTCAACAATTCAGCCTACAACCCTCCATCCGGTGCTGCATTCGAACAATTCGAATTTTATGGAGCAGCGGTTTACTTCTACCTTCACGGGTCAGGAGTTTTTTTTATTGGACCATCGAATAAATGGACGAAAGGTGTTGCCTGGAGCCGTTTATATCGAAATGGTACGTGCAGCAATCGCGTATTCAACATGCATTACGGGCCGACAAAGGATTGAACTTAAGAAAATCATATGGAAACACCCCCTTGTAGTCAATGATCAACCGGAAAGAGTAAGCCTGTCGCTCTACCTCGAGCAAGAGGGGGAAATTCGTTTTGAAGTGAGTCAAGAATCTAATAGCCAAACGAATCTAGTGCTGGCTCAAGGCCAAGCGATCCTCATGGAGGATCACTTAAGCCCGACGATGGACATGGAGGAAATCAAAAAGAAGTGCTCGAAGCAGAAAGCCGTTTCCGCGGACGAGTATTATAGGGCATTCAATGAGATTGGAATCGAATACGGTCCTTCTTTCCAAGCAATAACGACGTTATGGCTAGGAAATAACATGGCTTTGGCGGAACTGAATTTACCCGTTAACGATTCGAGCTTCACCCATGCTTATTATTTGCACCCTAGCATATTGGACGCGGCATTTCAAACCTTATTCAGCATGACCGACAGTTCGGGTATTCCGAAGCCCTCAGTCCCATTTCTGTTGCAGAATATAAGGAT